>NZ_JBVYHY010000021.1:0-891544 GCF_056033865.1 Bacillus sp. FAU20 | reverse complement strand
TATTTAGTGGATGTCTTTTCAGGTAAATCTTTTCGCACAGTATATAAAAAACGAGATATATCTAATTTCTTTCCTCTGAAAAATTGCGGAGAAGAAATGTAAAGTTCTTCTTTTGCACGTGTAATGGCGACATACAGTAATCGGCGTTCTTCTTCTAACGCTTCAGAAGTTTCCGTAATACGATCATTTGCATCTTTTAAAGAAGAAGTATGGGGCAGGATTCCATCACTCGCTCCAAGTAAAAAGACACATGGAAATTCAAGGCCTTTTGCGTTATGGATTGACATAAGTGAAACGGCATCTTTTTGCGGCATTGTTTTTAATGCTTCCATTTCTTTTTGACCTTGAATCGCCTCATCGATAAATTGTAAATAAGCTGGAATATCGGTGAAACGAGTTGCAGACTCCATTAATTCTTCCAACATTTCTTCTTGTATGTCTTTATGCATCGTAAAGGAAGAACGATCGTTACTTTGTAAGTACTCTAAATATTTTCCTTTACCATGAATGATTTCTTTTAATGCTTTTTTCGGTTCTAATTCTTTAATAAACTTAATAAAATCGATGCGCTCATTTACCTTTTTCACTTGAAAAGGTTTTAAGCTTGGATTTAATAGTAAGAAATGAAGAAGAGAAGGGAAGCGTCCCTCACCATATTTCCATTGTTCACGTTCAATAAATGAAATACAATCATCACGTCCGATATACATCGTCGGCAATATGTTTGAAAGTGATTCTAGCCGAAACGGCTCAATCACGAGTCTTAAATGATCTAATACAGGCTTAATTAAAGAATGTTCATAAAATGATTGGCTCGCCCCGTGTTTAATAAACGGGATTTTATGAATGGTAAGCTGATCAAGTAACGAACGACTTACAGAATGTGTGCGATACAGTAAACAAAAATCTTTATAGTTTCGGTCACCGCTATCTACTTTTTCTTGAATGAGCTGTAAAATTTGATTTGCTTCATCAAGAGTCGTAGCAGGTCGTGCATAAAAAGGTTGTACACCTTCCTCGCGAACGGAGTATAGCTCTTTATCAAAACGTTCTTGATTTAATTTTATAACTTCATTTCCAAGCCCGACGATAAAGGGATTGGATCGATAATTCGTATTTAGTGCAATAATTGTTGTGTTATCAAATTCTTTTGGAAAAGATAAAATAATTTGGTGACTTGCCCCTCGCCAGCCATAAATTGCTTGATCATCATCACCTGCGATGAACAAATTATTTCTTGGCGTGGCTAACAATTTTACAATTTCATATTGTGCATAGGATGTATCTTGAAACTCATCTACTTCAATGTAGTGAAAACGTTGTTGTAATTGAGTTAGTAAAGGAGCATTATTTTCTAACATATAATATGTTTCCAATAAGATGTCATCGAAATCAATATAATTGTATCGTTGTTTTACCTCTTCAAAACGTTCATATACTTCTTTAAATTCTTGTTCCACTGGTGTTTTCGCTTTTACATCTTTCGGACGATTTAATTTGTTTTTTTCAAGTGAAATCATCGCGAGCATCGTTTCAGCATCGTAATCGTCTTTTAAACGCAATTCTTTTAAGATTTTCTTTATCATAATTTGTTTATGTTTTTCATTTGCTAAAATTTGTTGATTATACCCTTGACTACGAAGCAATTTTAAGAAAACAGAGTGGAATGTACCAGCAACTACGTAGCTACTTGCTGCATGATTCATACCTGGTAACTTCGCAACACGACTTCGGATTTCTTCAGCAGCTTTTTGTGTAAATGTAAGTAATAAAATATTTCGTGGATGAACTTGTTTTACATTTACTAAATAACCAACGCGAGTTGTTAAAACAGATGTTTTCCCGCTTCCGGCACCAGCTAGTGTAAGAACAGGACCTTCTGTTGTGCGCACAGCTTCTAATTGTTTTTCGTTTAAAAAAACATTTTGTTGTTCTAGAGCGCGGAAATAAGCCGCATCTACATCTTCTTCCATAATTAAATGGGTAGATGTTTTCGGAATATGATATGTCGCACGCGGAATATCAGCGTGTGTTAACGATTTTTGTGAAAATTTTTCTTGTGTCATATGTTCACCTTCAAAACTATAGCATCAACATTTAACTTTAGCGGAAGAAAAAGAAAATAGCAATGTAAAAAAACAGGAGGGGTCACCTCCTGCTTTCAAATTACAATTCTTTTATCATTATGACGTGCGGGATATTTGCTTTCATAAATACATCAGAACTTGTTACATATCCAAGTTTTTTATAGAAATCTTCAGCATGTGTTTGAGCATGAAGTTTCAATTTCGGTAACGAATTTTCCTTTGCATACGCTTCAAGCGCATCCATAACAATTTTTCCGATACCTTTTTTACGATGGGAACCTAACACGCAAATGCGTTCCATTTTTCCTATACCATCAAGGGTGCGAAAACGTCCAGCACCAACTGGAACATCATTGTCATATATAACAACGTGTGTGGAAATTTCTTCAAACTCATCGTACTCTTCTTCAGCAGAGACACGTTGTTCATTTACAAACACTTGTTTACGTACAGAGAATGCATCTCTTAGTTGTTCGTCCGTTTGTACAATCTGTGCGTGCAAATTAGTTGTTCCCCTTTCCAAGACGGAATGTTTCGTGTACAGTCCATGTTCCATTTTCTAATTGATATAGAAGATGGAAACGATCAATTGGCTGTTCGTAATAGAAATCTTTCATACGTAATCGGCCCAAAACATCAGCATGCTCTGCATCTGATAAGCCTTGTCCGATTGTTAAATGAGGTACGAAAGCATATTCGCGTTCTTGCGTGAATAACCCGCTATGCATTTCTTCATTTAAGAAAGTAAGTTCAGGTGTTTTTTCTACTTTAAAGTAAAGGACGTTATTAACAGGTGCGAATGAACCAACTTTCCCAACATGAAGGGTGAAAGGGTTCGTTTTACTTGCGATTGTATGTAATTCGTTTACAATCGACTCTAATTGTTCATCTTGCGCCTCAAAGGGTGTTTTCAATGTAATATGTGGTGGAACTAATGCGTAGTGCGGGTCATAACGTTTACGCAATCCGTTCGCTTTATCTTGAATCATTTTAGATGGAAAAATTACAATGCCTAATTTCATGTTCCAATTCCTCCCTTTGTAAGTCTAGTTAGATTTTGAGATAAATAAATCTCTTTATCTATTATATCAAATTATTCTGAATACTGCTCTCTATTATTTCATTGCTAGAATATGAGAGAAGGCTTTCGGTAAATCAGTTTGCCAATATTTCCAAGTATGATTGCCTTCAAACTCCTCGTAATGCGTGATGAAATTTCTATCTGTAAGAAGCTTATTTAACTCACGGTTCGGCCCTACGAAATCCGATACTTGTCCATCAGTACGCTTTACAGCCGTTTCTTCTGTACCGATGACGTGATACAGTTCTAACGCCTGTGGATCTTTGAATTCTTTTGCTAAGTTCATCACTGTCTCATCCACAAATGGTGATTGCATAACGACTTTACCGAATGTATGCGGATACATAAGTGCAGTCATAAAGGAAACTGTTCCGCCAAGAGAATCACCAATTAAAACACGACCTTTTCCCATTTGGTACGTTGGATAATTTTCATCAATGTATGGTGCAAGTTCATGAGCAAGGAAACGAATATATGCAGCATTTTTCACTTCATTTGGGAAATATTTTTCTTTACGATCATGTACATTTTTATATGGAATACCGACAATAATTGTACGGTCAATTTCTTCGGTTTCACGAAGGCGCTCAATTACACGGTGCGCTTTACCGAGCTGAAAATAATCTCTACCATCTTGTGCAATTACAACTGTATGTTTGTGCAGTGGTGTGTAATTTACAGGTAAATAAACGAGAAGTGTAACGTCTTCTTGAAGTGATGCGCTATAAAATGAAATTTCTTCAATTCTCCCTATTGTTTGACTCATGTAGATCCCCCTAAATAAAAATTTACTGTAACGATTGTAAGAGCGACGCTTGTAGTGAAAAGGAAAGAAATATTCACTAATTGGCGCCTTAATTTCTATTTTACCATAATGGTACGAAGAATCTAAAAAATTAGTATTTAAGTTACGAAAGAAAACGGATATAATGAAGTGGGATTTTTGACAGGTGAGAGGGGAGACAGGATTTGAAACAAGAAAAATCAATCGCACTACCATTGGCTATTTCTATAATTGCCATTTCCTTTGCAGCAGTTTTTGTAAAGATGTCCTCAGCACCATCTTCAATATTAAGTATGTACCGCTTATGGATTATCGTACTTATTATGCTGCCTATCGTATGGAAAAAAAGAGAGGAATTTAATAGGATTCAAATGAAAGATTGGGGCTTTTTAATTGGATCTGGTTTCTTTTTAGCACTTCATTTTCTTTTATGGTTTGAATCTTTAAAGCATACAACAGTTGCTAGTTCAACAATTATTTTGGCACTTCAACCGATCGTATCTTTAGTTGGAGGTTTTTTTCTGTTTAAAGAAAGAACAACATATTCAGCCATTGCAACGATGGGAATCGCTATTTTAGGGGTAATGTGCATTGGTTGGGGAGATTTAGGGTTAAGTAAGCAAGCAATTTATGGAGACATATTATCCTTTCTAAGTGTAATAGCAGTTGTCGGTTATTTATTTATCGGGCAAACGACAGTAAAGAAAGTATCACACTGGATTTATAGTTTTACAGTCTTTGCGTTCGCAGGTCTTTTTATGGGGATTTATAATGTCATATTACAAGTACCTTTTACAGGTTATACGAAATGGGATTGGACCGTTTTTCTTTTACTTGCGGTTGTGCCGACAGTGTCACATGTAATTAATAATTGGCTGTTAAATTATGTGAATGCAACGACGATTTCAATGAGTATTTTAGGAGAACCTGTTGGAGCATCTATACTTGCGTTCTTCTTACTTGGAGAAAAATTAAATGCAATGCAAATTATCGGTAGCATGCTGGTATTGTTTGGTGTATCTGTTTTCTTACTGCAGCAACAAAAACGTACAGCAAAAAACGTCGTAAACGAGCCGGTGTATACACAGGAATTATAGTGTTAGGGGAGAAAAGAGAAGTTGTGATACTTCTCTTTTTGTTTTATAGAAATATGGGCATAGAAGGGGGATGGAAATCGAATTTCCATCAAAAAAAAGATACATGGTTATATCCACTTGTTTTCATTGTTTTTGGTGCTTATTTTGCGACAATTTTTGTAGGGAGAGAATATTTTCTTTTGCTTTTTACAATTCCATTAGCAATGTTGTTTAGCTGGAGTTGGTTTTTGGCAAAATATATTGCCGGGGAAGAAATAATTACAATTAGATCGGGTCTCGTTACAAAACGTATATTTATAAGAGATATAAAACAAATTTCAAATACGAAAAATCCAATAGCAGCTCATGCATTATCATTTGACCGACTTGAAATTGTTTACGATACACATAAAACAGAAATTATTTCTCCAAGAAATAAAGAATAATTTATTAACCTTGTAAAAAGTAAAAACTTAAATATTGAAATCAAGTAAAAGAGTGGCTATGAAGCCACTCTTTTACTTTGGATTTGTCATATAAGGTTGTACATGAATGACACATAGGTCACGGAATTTGCCTTCAGCAGTTGTGACAATTACGACTGCTTTACCTGCACTTTTTCCAGTAATCGTCACGGTGTCACCTTTTGGATATATGGTGATGATATCAGAATTCATATTTGACCAAATAAGCTCTTTATTCGTTGCTTGTATTGGCAAAATGGAAGCTGCTAACACAATGTTTTGTCCCGTTTTTATTTTTAATTTATGTTTTTCCATATGAACACCGATGACTGAAATAACAGAAGGAGCAATTGAAATTTTAGGCGGGTTAGGTTGCATGTTTAAACAAGACGCAGAAGTATTTGTGATAGGTGAAAATTTTCGTGTTTGTTGTTGCTGGAAAGCTGCTAACATGTTGGAGTCCCCTTTCTGTATAAGTGCTGATACTCATACTATAAAGGAGTAGTGTTATGTTAAATTTAACGAAACATAAAGAATTTGTTAAATTTGATAAGAAGATTGTCGAACTGTAAAAAATCTCTGCTGTTACGATAACAGCAGAGATTTTTTTATAAATTATGACGATGTTGTTTTTCGAAATCCTCAAATTGCTCTTCAACTTCTTTTGAAGGTTGTGTTAGTAAACTAACAATTACGATGGCTAGTAAACTAATAGCAAAACCTGGAATCATTTCATATAAGAAATCTTTTAAGAATTTGAATTGAGTCCAAATAATGACTGTAGCGGCACCAGAAATCATACCAGCAAGCGCGCCCCATTTCGTCATACGTTTCCAATATAAGCTTAATAAAATAGCAGGTCCGAATGAAGAACCAAAACCAGCCCAAGCGTATCCAACAAGAGCTAAAATCGTATCATTTTGTTTAAACGCTAAAGCGCACCCAACTAATGCAATAACAAGTACAGCCATACGACCGACAAATACAAGTTCTTTATCAGATGCAGAACGTTTGAAGAATGTACGATATAAGTCTTCCGTTACGGCACTAGAAGTAACGAGTAACTGAGATGAGATTGTACTCATAATCGCTGCTAAAATAGCGGCTAATAAAAATCCAGTAATAAGTGGGTGGAATAAAATTTTCCCAAGTTCAAGGAAAATTGTTTCTGGGTTAGATAATGTTAACTCTTGTTGTGAATAGTAAGCAATACCAATAAGACCAGTAAACATAGCTCCAACAACAGAGAAAATCATCCAGCTCATACCAATTCTTCGTGCGCTTTTAAGTTCTTTTACAGAAGAAATTGCCATAAAGCGTACGATAATATGAGGTTGTCCGACATAACCAAGGCCCCATGCGAATAGAGAAATCATTCCTAAAGTAGAGGCACCTTTAAAAATATCTAGACGTGTTGGATCTACAGATCGAATTGTATCAAATGCAGGTCCAAGTCCGTTCGAATTCATAATTGTTACGATAGGAACAAGAATAAGAGCAACTACCATAATGATTCCTTGCACGAAGTCTGTCCAACTTACTGCTAAGAAACCACCAAATAATGTGTAAGCTACAACAACGCCTGCTACAATGAATAATCCAACATGATAGTTCATGCCAAATGAATTTTCAAATAATACAGCGCCTGAAACTAATCCTGAAGCTACATAGAAAGTAAAGAAAATCATAATAACAAGTCCAGATACTAAACGTAGCATATGAGATTTGTCGTGGAAACGGTGTTCCAAAAATTCTGGAATAGTAATAGAGTTATTTGCAATTTCTGAGTAGGTACGTAAGCGAGGAGCAACATAAAGCCAGTTTGCGTATGCGCCTAGTGTTAGGCCGATCGCAATCCAACTACTACTTAATCCAACGCTAAACATTGCACCTGGTAATCCCATTAAAAGCCAACCACTCATATCGGATGCTCCAGCACTTAATGCCGTTACTGCGGGTCCTAGTGTACGCCCGCCAAGCATATAATCTGTTAAGTTGGACGTTCGTTTATAGGCGAAATAGCCAATTACTAACATCCCGAGCATGTAGATAGAGATTGAAGTTAAAGTTAACATCTGCGTACTCATATAGTTCCCCTTCCTTTTGTCATGTCTTTTGATGCGTTATGCATATTTATCCCGCATTAACGGGTAGTAAAACTCCCACCTTAAAATTGGCTGTGCAAGGAAGTTAGGTGGGAGAGCAACTGCCCGTAAATGCCCGATTGGTTCAACTAATAATCAGTGGGGATGAACACCCCCCACTGATTAAAGTTTCACTTTATAATCTATCATGATTATTCTGAAAAATCCATATAGAAATACGAATTTTCAGAAATGTAAGCGTTTTTTGGCGTCATTTTACTTTTTTAATATATAATATTCATACAAAAAACCTTATTTTTAATAGAGTATTTATTATATTTACATAAAAAGAGGTTGTTTTGTCAATATAATATTGAAAGGAAAGAAAAATAAAATTTTTAAAAAAGTATTGACTTGTGAAAAAATTCAGGTCTATAATGAGTGCAACTTAAAAAAATGCAAGCGTTGATGAAGAAGAGTACACATGATGAACATGTCAGAGAGCTGATGGTTGGTGCGAATCAGTATGGAATTGATGTGGAATGGGCTTCGGAGCTTCCAAACCGAAACGAAAGAAGTAGGCTTTGGCGACATGATCTCATCGATACAAGAGACACGTATTGTTTTTGATACGGTAAAGTGCGTTACATTTGTAACGAATTAAGGTGGCACCACGGGAGTACCCGTCCTTTCTATAGGATGAGTACTCCCTTTTTGTGTATAAAAAATTAAATAAATGAAATCGTTTAAGTAAGAAGAGTACGTATATTGGAGACGTTACAGAGAGCCGGGAATAGGTGGGAGCCCGGTACGGTGCCATATACGGAATGGGCTTACGAGAGGTATGCTGAACAATTATATTCAGTAGGCAACCCGGGTTCCGCCGTTACAAGGATAAGGTATAAATTTTGTACCTGAACAAAGCGGGATGCTTTTGCATCCAACACGAGGTGGTACCGCGGTATATTTATCGTCCTCTACATATTTTCGATATGTAGAGGACTTTTTTATTTTTCAGGGCGAGGTGAAGGACATGATGACGAAAGAAGAATTTATAAAACAAAAAAGAGAGAGAAAGACATTTTTAGTAATCACTGAAGAAGAAGGGGATAGCATTACGCCAATTTCTTTATATAGACGTATGAAAGGGAAGAAGAAATTCTTATTAGAAAGTTCACAGCTTCATCAAGATAAAGGGCGTTATTCTTACTTAGGATGTAATCCTTATGGAGAAGTGAAAAGCGTTGGTACGGAAGTGGAACGAACGATTTTCGGCCGCGCAGAAAAGTTACAAGGTAACGTACTACAAGTGTTAGAAGAAGTAGTTGCACCATCACAAGTAGACAGTCCATTTCCATTTTGCGGAGGAGCAGTTGGTTATATTGGATATGATGTCATTCGGCAGTATGAAAACATTGGAGCGGATTTACACGACCCATTAAATATTCCGGAAGTACACCTTTTACTATATCGTGAGTTTATCGTTTACGATCATTTACGCCAAAAGTTATCGTTTGTATATGTATGCAGGGAAGATGATTCAGCAAATTATGAGGAAGTATACGAAAGACTACGAGTATACAAAGAAGAAGTGCTACAAGGAGAAGAAGCTGAAGTAAATGCAATACCATCCACATTATCATTCACTTCTTCTATAACGGAAAAAGAGTTTTGTGAGATGGTAGAAATGGCCAAAGAATATGTAAGAGCGGGAGATATATTCCAAGTCGTACTGTCACAGCGTTTACAAAGTGAATGTATTGGTGATCCATTCGCGTTATATCGAAAACTTCGAATTGCAAATCCATCACCATATATGTTTTATATCGATTTCCAAGATTATGTTGTACTCGGTTCTTCGCCGGAAAGTTTACTATCAGTAAGGGAGGATAAAGTGATGACGAATCCAATTGCTGGTACGAGACCAAGAGGGAAAACGAAGAGGGAAGATGAGGAAATCGCAAAAGAACTGTTAGGCAATGAGAAAGAGCGAGCAGAGCATATGATGCTTGTAGATCTTGGGCGAAACGATATTGGTAGAGTGAGCGAAATTGGCTCGGTTACGATAGATAAATATATGAAAGTAGAAAAATACTCTCACGTTATGCACATTGTATCTGAAGTTTACGGAACATTGCGAAAACAAATGAGCGGATTTGATGCGTTAGCATATTGCTTACCAGCAGGGACGGTTTCTGGAGCTCCGAAAATTAGAGCGATGGAAATTATAAATGAACTAGAGAATGAAAAAAGAAATGTATACGCTGGTGCAGTTGGATACGTTAGTTTTTCAGGAAATCTTGATATGGCGCTCGCCATCCGAACGATGGTCGTAAAGGATGAAAAAGCATACGTTCAGGCAGGAGCAGGAGTCGTTTACGATTCAGATCCAGTAGCTGAATATGAAGAAACATTAAATAAAGCGAGAGCGCTTTTGGAGGTAATGAAATGATTGTACTTATCGATAATTACGATTCGTTCACATATAACTTGTACCAGCTGTTAGGCAAACATGAAGAAGAAATTGTAGTTGTAAGAAATGATGAAATAACGATAAAACAGTTAGAAGAGATGAATCCAAGAGGAATTGTACTTTCACCAGGACCAGGAAAACCAGAGGATGCTGGCATTTGTATCGACGTCATCGGTCATTTTTATAAGAACGTTCCTATATTAGGGATTTGTCTTGGCCACCAAGCGATCATAGCTGCATTTGGAGGAGACATTGTTAGAGCAGAACGTATTAGACACGGAAAAACATCGCGTGTGAAACATAACGGAACGTCAATCTTTTCATATGTGATGCAGCCGCTAACAGCAATGCGCTATCATTCCCTTGTTGCAGAGCAAACGAGCTTGCCAGAGTGTTTTGACATATTAGCGACAGCGATGGACGACGGAGAAATAATGGCAGTTCGTCACAATTATTATCCGCTCTTCGGATTACAGTTTCATCCGGAATCAATCGCAACAGAAGAAGGCGGAAAGTTAATACATGCCTTTTTAGGCGAAGTGAAAGAGGAGGAAAGAGTATGAATAACTATCTTCGTAAATTAGTGGAGGGGCAACATTTAACAGAAGAGGAAATGTATAAAGCAGGGCTTCTTTTATTAAATGAAAACATATTGGAAAGTGAAATTGCAGCTTTTTTAGTATTACTGAAAGCGAAAGGTGAAACAGCAGAAGAAATATACGGTCTCGTTCGAGCTCTTCGTGAAAAGGCATTACCATTTTCGAACCATATACAAGGCGCGATGGACAATTGCGGGACAGGTGGTGACGGTGCCCAAACGTTTAATATTAGCACAACATCAGCATTCGTACTGGCAGGAGCAGGTGTAAAGGTTGCAAAACATGGTAATCGCGCTGTTTCTAGTAAAACAGGAAGTGCAGATTTATTAGAAGAACTCGGTGTAAATATTAGTAGTACGCCAAACGAAATTGATTATTTATTAGAACATGTCGGAATCGCATTTTTATTCGCACCAGCGATGCACCCAGCATTAAGGCGCATTATGAAAATAAGAAAAGAATTAAATGTTCCGACGATCTTTAATTTAATTGGCCCTTTAACAAATCCAGTGAATTTAGAAACACAATTTGTCGGTATTTATAAACGAGATATGTTATTACCAGTTGCACAAGTATTACAAAAGTTAGGCCGGAAACAAGCGCTTGTCGTAAATGGAAGTGGTTTTTTAGATGAAGCATCATTACAAGGGGAAAATCACGTAGTTCTTTTAAAAGATAATGAAATAGTAGAAACGAGTATTGAACCTGAGAAATACGGTTTCTCAATAGTGAACAATGAAGAGATTAGAGGCGGGGATTCGAAAGAAAATGCAAAGATTACAGTCGGCGTATTGAGCGGAGAAAAGAGTGTTTACCGCGATACCGTTTTATTAAATGCAGGTCTAGCTCTTTTCGCAAATGGAAAAACGGAAACGATTGAAGAAGGAATTAAACTCGCGGCACATAGCATTGACTCTGGAAAAGCATTAGCCAAATTAAACTTATTAATTGCAGCAAGCAACGAAAAATTAGAAAGGGTGAACTAAAGTGGAGACGATTTTAGATAAAATTGTAGAACAGAAGAAAAAGGAAGTTGCGGAGTTATGTGAAATATATACACCAGTAAAAGCAAAAAGAAAGACACATTCACTCGTAGAAGCATTACAGCAGTTTACTGTTATTGCAGAAGTAAAGCGAGCGTCACCATCAAAAGGAGATATCAATTTACACGTTGATGTACGAAAACAAGTGAAAACATACGAAGAATGTGGCGCAGGAGCAGTTTCTGTTTTAACAGACGGTCAATTTTTTAAAGGGTCGTTTCATGATTTACAAACGGCAAGAGAAGAAAGTAACATTCCGCTTTTATGTAAAGATTTCATAATCGATAAGATTCAAATTGATAGAGCATATGAAGCTGGCGCAGATATTATTTTATTAATTGTAGCAGCTTTAACGAAAGAGAAATTAAAAGAGCTATATAGCTATGTACGAGAAAAAAGATTAGAAGCAATTGTTGAAGTTCATGATGAAGAGGAATTAGAAATTGCAATCGAATTAAATCCACACGTTATCGGTATTAACAACCGTAATTTAAAAACATTCGAAGTCGATTTAGGCCAAACAGAAAAGCTTGGAAAACGATTAAATGAGGAGAAATTACTTTGGATTAGCGAAAGCGGGATTCATTCAAAAGAGGATATTATCCGTGTTAAAAGAGCTGGAGCAAAAGGTGTATTAGTTGGAGAAGCACTTATGACATCATCTTCTATTCGTACCTTTTTTGAAGATTGTAAGGTGAACATATGAAAGTGAAAATTTGCGGCATCACTGATATGGAAACAGCAAAACGTGCTTGCGAATACGGAGCAGATGCACTCGGATTTGTTTTTGCAGAAAGTAAGCGGAAAATCACTCCAAAGAGAGCGGAAGAAATCATTCAGGAGCTTCCAGCCAACGTGTTAAAAATCGGTGTTTTCGTAAATGAATCAGTAGAAGTGATCCAGAAAATTGCAGATGAGTGCGGGTTAACACATGTACAACTACATGGGGATGAAGACAATTATCAAATTAGAAGATTGAATATTCCGTCTATAAAGTCGCTAGGAGTAACTTCAGAGAGTGATATGAAAAACGCCCAAGGGTATGAAACGGATTATATATTATTTGATAGCCCGAAGGAAAAGTTTCACGGAGGAAATGGAAAGACATTTTCTTGGGAATTACTTGGGTATATGCCAAAAGAATTACGAGAGAAAACGATATTAGCTGGTGGATTAAACGCTCTTAATATAGAAGAAGCAATTCAAACTGTTCGACCATATATGGTTGATGTAAGTAGCGGAGTAGAGACGGAAGGAAAGAAAGATGTAGAGAAAATAAAACAATTTATTAAAAAAGCGAAGGAGTGTTCCAAATGAATTACGCATATCCAGATGAAAAAGGTCACTACGGTATATATGGAGGACGATACGTTCCAGAAACGTTAATGCAATCTGTATTAGAACTAGAAGAAGCGTATAAAGAGGCGATGGAAGATGAAGCATTTCAAAAGGAATTAAATCATTATTTAAAAACGTATGTCGGAAGAGAAACACCGCTTTATTTCGCTGAGAATATGACGGAGTATTGCGGAGGTGCAAAGATTTATTTAAAACGTGAAGATTTGAATCATACAGGGGCTCATAAAATTAACAATACAATTGGTCAGGCGCTTCTTGCGGTACGAATGGGCAAGAAAAAAGTTGTCGCTGAAACAGGAGCTGGACAACACGGAGTCGCAACAGCTACTGTATGTGCTCTTCTCGGATTAGAATGCGTCATTTTTATGGGAGAAGAAGATGTAAGACGTCAAAAATTAAATGTGTTCCGAATGGAATTACTCGGAGCGAAAGTAGAAAGTGTAGCGGCAGGTAGCGGTACATTAAAAGATGCGGTAAACGAGGCGCTTCGTTACTGGGTTTCACATGTGCATGATACGCACTACATTATGGGATCTGTTCTCGGACCACATCCATTCCCGCAAATTGTCCGTGATTTCCAAAGTGTAATTGGAAATGAAACGAAAAAACAATATGAGGCGTTAGAAGGAAAGTTACCAGAAGCAGTCGTTGCTTGTATTGGTGGTGGTAGTAATGCGATGGGAATGTTTTATCCATTCGTACACGATGAAGAAGTCACTCTTTACGGCGTAGAAGCAGCTGGAAAAGGCGTTCATACAGAAAAGCATGCAGCGACTTTAACGAAAGGAAGCGTCGGCGTTTTACACGGATCGATGATGTATCTTCTACAAAATGAAGAAGGACAAATTCAAGAAGCTCACTCTATTTCAGCAGGACTTGATTATCCAGGTGTTGGTCCAGAACATAGTTTGCTAAAAGATATTGGCCGCGTTTCTTATCATTCGATAACAGACGAAGAAGCATTAGAAGCATTTCAATTATTAACGAGAAAAGAAGGCATTATCCCAGCGTTAGAAAGTTCACATGCTGTCGCATACGCATTAAAATTAGCTCCGAAAATGAAGGAAGATGAGGGACTTGTCATTTGTTTATCTGGCCGCGGCGATAAAGATGTAGAGAGTATAAAACGTTATATGGAAGAGGTGTGAAAAATGGGAGTAGAAAAAATTAAAGCAGCGTTTGAAAGTGGTAAGAAAGCATTTATTCCGTACGTAATGGGCGGAGATGGTGGTCTTGAAAAATTAAAAGAAAGAATTTGTTTTTTAGATGAAGCGGGAGCGAGCATCGTTGAAATTGGCATCCCGTTTTCAGATCCAGTTGCAGACGGTCCAACGATTCAAAGAGCAGGGAAACGAGCGCTAGATGGCGGTGTAACAGTAAAAGGCATTTTTCAAGCATTGATAGAGGTAAGGAAAGAAGTACAAATTCCGTTTGTACTCATGACATATTTAAATCCAGTACTCGCATTCGGAAAAGAACAATTCATTGAGAGATGCTTAGAAGCGGGTGTAGACGGCATCATCGTTCCAGATTTACCGTATGAAGAACAAGATATTATTGCGCCGCTCCTTCGAGAGGCGAATATCGCTTTAATTCCACTCGTTACCGTAACGAGCCCAATTGAGCGAATCAAAAAAATTACGAGTGAATCAGAAGGATTCGTATACGCCGTTACAGTAGCGGGCGTAACAGGAGTACGTCAAAATTTTAAAGAGGAGATTCATAGTTACTTAGAAAAAGTAAAATCACACGTCAACTTACCAGTAGTCGCTGGATTCGGCATCTCAACAAAAGAACATGTAGAAGAAATGGTTACAATATGCGACGGCGTTGTCGTTGGAAGTAAGATCATTGAGCTTTTAGAAAATGAAAAGCGAGAAGAAATATGTGAATTAATATATGCAACAAAACAAAAAGAAGAGGCGTAGTCTCTTCTTTTTGTTTTGCGTAATAAATGTTAAAATATACAGAAAATACATATAATTAAAGGGGAGAGAAGGCATGCTAAGACGTAAACTACTATATCTATTTTTAACTGTACCGCTATACGCTTGGCTAATTAGCATGACGAAAATAGAGTTAATGGCTCTATTTTTAGGATATGTATTCATCTTTTCCAACTTAAATCGCATTCAAGAACAGTCTATTTTAGAAATATGTCTATTTTCAATTAGTATAGAATTATTTAGTATCGTTTCGATTGTATTATTAAACGAATTATTTCTACGGATTCATTCATTTACATTAATGAAATTTTGGAATATTATATTGCAAGCAATATGTACTTACATTGTGTTTGTTGTGTTGAAAGAAATAGTCGGAAAGCAGACAGTTTTTCAGGATAATAGAAAATGGGAGTGAATGAAAAGGAACCGTTTGGTTCCTTTTTTGAATCTGTTGTAAAAACAATTGAAAATTATAGCATCTGTTATATAATAGTTAAAAATTGTATTTTAAACGAAATGAGATGATAACATGGCCATATTGTTGGCACTTATCCCAATTATGATGATTTTCATTTGTTTATTTTTATTTAAACAAACGTCATTAAGGTCCTCGTTAATTTCTTATGCTGTGTCTGTTGGAATCGTTTTATTCTCGCCAATGTTTCAATTAGGGATAAGTGAAACTGTGCACGCAACGATTAAAGGATGGTTAATTTGTTTTATTGTCGGGTACGTTTTATTTTTCGGTATTTTTTTATTTCACCTCATGAACAAAATGGGGTACATCGATCAAGTAGCACGTTTTCTAGAAGCAGTTACTCAGGATCGTTTATTACAAATGCTGCTTATGTGTTTTGGCATTTGCCCACTTATTGAATCAGTAAGTGGATTCGGTATTGGCTTCATGGTTGCAGCACCTATTTTTCTTTCACTAGGATATAAACCATTTCAAGCTGTACTGCTCTCATTCATCGGCTTACTAGCTAGTTCATGGGGCGCAATGGCAACGGGTACGATTATCGGTTCGCAGCTAATAAATATGCCTCTTACAACACTTGGTACAAATACAGCGCTATTAAGTATTCCGATGTTTGCTTACTTCGTTATTCTTTCTTTACACGTTGTTGGCGGCTGGCAAGCGGTTATAGAAAAGTGGAAAGAAGGAGTAGGGTTCTTTCTATTATTTTCTCTCGGAATATATCTTTCTAATGCGTACGTAAGTGTTGAACTAGCCGGGATATTAAGTTCTATCGTTACGATTACCTTTGGCTTTCTTATCATTAAATTAAAAGGAAAAAGTGGGCAAAATCTTATAACAGAACATGCGGCTGCAACGGAGAGAGAAGTATCCATTATAAAAATTATTAGCCCTTATATATTTCTAACAGTTTGTATTTTACTTTCTCGCCTCGTTCCAGCATTACATGATTTGTTCAGATCATATGCGGTTCTTGATTTGAAATCATACTCTTACAAACTAGAGTTACTATATTCACCAGGATTTTGGCTCGGTATGACTTGCTTATTTACTATTATTTTCTTCCGCATCCCGTCTAATATTATTAAACAATCATTCTCACAAACGATCAAACAATGGATTCCATTTGCTATTACGACGACAATGTTTATCGCCATTTCAGAACTAATGGGTGCATCTGGCATGCATTCATTACTTGCAAAAACAGCTGGTGAAACATTTGGAAGCTTTTTCGTTTTTGTTGCTCCGTTTATTGGCGCTATTGGTGGATTTTTAACAGGTAGTAACGCAGGATCAAATGCAATGTTTATAAAACTACAAATGCAAACCGCACAAAACGTAGCACTCCCGTGGCAATATGTCACAACACTTCAAAACACCGCATCATCAGTAGCGACAATCGCTTGTCCATCACGGATTACATTAGGTGCTTACTTATGTAATATCCCTTACCGTGAAAATGAACTATTAAAGAGGACGACGTTAATGATCTTTGGTGCGGTTTTACTTGTAGTGGTAGAGGTTATTGTTTGGTATATGTTGAGAAATTAAAAATCCCCCTAACATAGGAGGATTTTTTTTGTGAGTGGATAATGATTTAAATATGAATAGCTTCTACTAAGTCAACAACCCGCCACTTAACACCCTTACGGGGCGTTTGAAGTGGGGGCTTGCGTCTGTCGGAGTTCGACAGTGCTTCTACCCTCATAGAGAGCAACTACGCTTATTCCTACCCAGTAGTACGAACGAGCAATGCTCTCCTACCTTAGTATGGTGGAGCATAAGGACGGTTGACTTCGCCCCTACCACAAGAGCTATACTCCTGTGGTAACTACACTGATATGCTTAATTCCCTTACGGTGTAGATTCATCGCACCAATACGGTCATCATTTGATTGGTATTGGCAATTTTTACACTTAAAAGTGTGTAGCTTTTTATTACGATTTGCTTTTTCAATGTTTCCGCACTTAGGGCAAGTTTGGGAAGTATATTTGGGGTCTACCACAATTACCTTTTGTCCATTCAATTCAGCTTTATACTCAAGCATTTGACGGAACTGATAGAAAGCCCAAGATACAGAAACATAGCGGTTTTTCACTCGTACTTTCTCTGTCGCAGAACGAACCCCTGTTAAGTCTTCTAAAACAAACATAGTACCTCTAGGGTATGCCTCAACGAGTGCCTTTGTAATTTGATGGTTTACATCAGTTACATAACGGTTTTCTCTTGAGCCAATTTGTTTTATTTTCTTACGAGAAGATGGTGTTTGTCGTGTTTGTAATTGCTTACGAGTAGCTTTAAATTTACCACGCTTATGTTTAACAATATTTCCGTTGTAGAAGGTTGTTTTGCCCTGACTATCATAAGTGGTTGCAAGGAAGTTGATTCCTAAATCAACACCAACGATGTTGTTTACATCTGCGAAATCTAATGTTTGGTACTCTTTTGTCATCGGGATATGTAAGAACCACTTTTTGTACTTATGCACTAATTTAGCAGTACCAAATTTCCAAGTGCTGTTGAAGTATTTCTTCATAGCCTTACGCTCATAATTTAGTTTTAGGCGACCTTCAAGCGTGTTTACACTAAATTGGTTTTTGGTTAGTGAATAATCTCGATTCCAGACTAAATCATATTCTGCAAGTTTGAAGTCAATCAAAGACCATTCATGTCCATTTGATTTAGCCGACTTGTAACGAGCAATTACAGTTTTCATCACAGATTGAGCCATTTGACTTTTTAACCTAAATTGATTTCGCAAATCAGAATAATATAAGTTATTGAGATTTACTTGATTAAGGTTCTTTGTTTCAAATATGTGTTTTGATAACCAATTACAAGCCTTGCGGTAAGCGTTCGTTGTTATCTTTAGACTTTCAGCTTGATTATCGGAAACATGGATTTGTATTTTTGCAGTAATTGTAGGCATTATTTTCACCGCCTTTCACTAATTAAATTGTAACAGATTTTTAGTGAAAGCAAACAACTTAAGTAGAGAAAGTAGGAGGAAAGGTGGAAGTTTCAGATACTTGATATGGTACAGAATCTTAGGATTTTTAACGTACCATACCGTATCTGCCGGCAATTCCTCCCCCACTTATCGTTGGGCTATCGCCCTTCACACGATTGAAGTAGGGGGTATCCTTGCCGATTTTAGATGAATAGGAGATGAAATGTATGCCCCTAAAAAACTACGGTGTGTTAAAAGGTACAGTTATACAATCAAAGATTGGAAAAGGGAAAACACCTCATTATCAAGTTCATTTACAGGGCGAAACAGGAGTAGATTATCGTATTGCAATTAACGTAAAGTCGCAAAGTTATCCATCAGAAGTTTTATATTTTGCGAGTAACAATATTAAATCAGAAGCAATTCATATTTTACCGACATTACCATTCGGTTTTACAGAAATAAAAAACAATGAACCGAAAGTGGCTTTAGATTATGTAAGAGGAAATCTATTTGATTCAAAACAAATGATTCCTTTGCCTCCCGAAAAAGCAGGAGCAGATAATGATTTAAACGAAAAAATAGAACGTTATATAAAGCGAGCGATAGAAGAAAAAGCGATTATTTACGCGTTTGGTGAAAGATGGGGACCAGAAGAAAATACACCAGATTCCTATTTTCATTTCAAACCAGGAAACGGTATACATGATATTCACATGAATCAAGGGAATGTAGAGAAATGGAAAGGTGATAATGGCATATGGCAAGACGGAGGGATACTCATTCACTTTGAAAAGGAAGAAGAATGGATTGGTATCTTTCTTGCATTCCAATCACAGTCATGGTGTACCGATGAAGAAGGGCATGCTCGTGTGCCTGTTGAGCATTGTGATTATAAGGGGAATAATTAATAAGAAGAGGGCGTTCAAAAAGAACGCCCTCTTCTTATTTTATAAAACGAAAAACTAACGAGTGTAGAAAGACAAGAGAAAAGCAGTGCTACACTAGAAAACGCAATGAGATACATATTATATTTCATAACCTGTCCAATTAGCTGGTTACTGTCGTATTGAAACAGTCCCGCTATGATGTTGAATAAAAATAAAACGATAAACATGACGATAACTCCGTCTATTGATCCTTTAATGTCTGGTTTACTTAAAGCGATATGTGCGGAAATACAAATGGCGATAAATAAAAATAACCAAAAGGAAGGATTCAATAAATTGCCGATTGTAAATAAGCTTTTCAATAATACAAACGTCGATAAGAGCATGTTTTGGATCATTTCTACATTAATAGAAGTAGAAGCAATCGTTTTTTCGAGAGTTGTATTAAATAAAAAATATGATTCTGGTACGAAATAGCGCATTAAAAGGATTAATGCAGTAATACCAGAAATAATAGGCCCGATGCCGATGAAGAAATTCCCAATTCGTTGATACACACTTTTTTGATTGTATTGATGTTGTACGTAACCTAATGCTCCTTGACTTGTATCTGTTGGGAAAAACTGCGTTGCTACAATTTTATGACGGAACAGTACGCACATAATGGCATGTCCAAGTTCGTGAATCGGAACACCAATCCACGCCGTTAAAAGGAATCCTTTTCTTCCGAAAGCCCTCGACCAATACATTCGTGTTAGTGATTCTAAATAACCTAATAGAAATCCAATTACAATGATAACGCCAATTAAAGAAAATAATTGGATTACGCTCGTAAGGAATATTTGAAAAATTGAGTTTACCAATTCCATTGTCTTTCATCCAATCTGTTAAAAATGTTATTTGTTCTGTTTCATAATAGCATTATTTTTCAAGATTGCTAGCATATATAATTTCTTTTGAAAGAAGGATTTCAGAATCTTTTTCTTGTAGTCATGTTTTATGTCCAAAGTCATATATTGAACTTGTAACACCCTATATGGTATATGCTTAAGGAGGGATGAGAGAATGAAATGTCCGTCATGTCATACAGAAAATGCAGCAGAGGCAAAATTTTGCGGGAATTGTGGACATTCGTTAACGGAAGAGGTAGTGGCAAGTAGTGGTCAAGAAGAAGGGCCGGAACAAGCACGTGCGGCACAAGCGAAGAAAACTGGGCCAAATGAAACGGTAGAACAAGCGAAGCGGTTTGCGAGCGGCTATTTTCAATTTTTTAAACATGCATTACAAGCACCGACAGCGATTATGAAAAGCGGCGCTATTGAAGTGCGAAATGGAATTGTAAGTCTTATTCTTATTTGTTTTTTAGGAGCATGTATTTTTTATAGAATGATGAGTGCAGCATCAGCAGTTACGAGAACATTTGCACCAGATATATCTACTCCTACGTTTTTTGGAGAATCTATAACGGTCTTTTTCTTTTTATTAATTTTAACTTTATTTGTCGGATTTATTATTTTTGTAAGTGGTAAGATGATGAAATCATCTTTTTCGTTTCTTGAAGTATTCGGTATATGGGGAACGATAGCGACGCCGGCTATTGTCATATTAGTCCTTTCTTTTCTTTTTAGTTTCTTATTAATCTTTTTCTTACCGATATTATTATCGGTAGCTACAACTTATATAGGGATTAGTATAACTGTAGCGGTATTAAAACTAGCCAATGGCGGATTAGATCTCGTTTACACACTTATTATTGCGAATGTTTTAATTGGAATTGCAACATTCATTGTACTTTGGTCTTACATTAGCACGATAATTCAAGCCTTAACACAAGGAATAACTGGCTTCTAATGAAAAGGTGGTTGACTGGATGAAGGTATGTACAAAGTGCGGAGTTCAGTTTGAAGATGGTGTGCAATTTTGTCAAAACTGCGGGACGAAGAGGGGACGTTCTGTAGTAAAGAAGAACATGAGCGGTGGTGTAAAAGTTGGCATTACACTGTTAGCGCTATTTGTTATAGCGATTATTGGATTGTATTTGTACGGATCGTCGTATTATACGCAGGTGGCACAAGTAGACCGGATGATTACGATTTTACAAGAGAGGGACGGAGAGAAATTAGCTGAGATCGTTACGGCAGATGATCCATCGATTATGATAACGAGAGAGAGCGTAACGCCTCTATTTTCATATATAAAAGAAAATCCATCTTACGTAAATGAATTAAGAGAATACTTGAGACAAGGTGAAAAACAACGGGATGGAATAGAAAGAGCTGATTTTTCATTAACGAAAGACGGAAAGTATTTCTTTATATTTGATCGCTATAAATTGAAAGCGAAGACGTACTATACAACTTTGCTTACAAATGAAAAAGACGTATCGTTAAAAATGAACGGAAAAGAAATTGATAAGACAGATGACAAAAAGTTTGAGAAGCAATATGGGCCATTTCTTCCGGGAAATCAAGTGTTTCAATCAGAATATAAAAATGACTACGTAAAACTATTGCGTGAGGAAAAGGTTGTACTTATGAAACAAAGCCAAAATAACGTAACGGTAGATTTAACGTTGCAAGGTCAATATATTACAGTTCAAACGAACGCGCCTGGTGCAACATTGTACGTAAATCAAAAACCAGTTACAGCGCTGGCAGGAGAAGAAATTACATGGGGGCCTGTAGCGACTGATGGAAGTGCGACGATTTATTTAGAACGAAATGGAGAAAGTGGACGGGAAACGACAAAAGTAGAGACGGTAACGGCACTTTCGTCTTATAATCTTCCATTCCAAAAGAAAAGTACAGAAAAACCAGTTGTTTATAATGTTACTCCAACGCCCGCGACTGAGTATGTATATAATGGTTTCATCTTTCCTGATAGTGATATTCGAAAATTAACGAGCGCAGATTTAACATATTTATCGAAAGAGCAGTTGAAAATTGCTAGAAACGAAATATATGCAAGGCATGGCCATATTTTTCAAACGAAAGATATGCAAGCGTATTTTGCAAAACAGTCTTGGTATAGAGAAAATCCTTATTTTACAGGAACGTTAACAGATATTGAAACTTATAATGTTGAACTAATCAAATCAAGAGAATAGAGCGCTTGAAAAAGGTACAGTGTATATTGCTGTACCTTTTCTATCGTTATTTAGCTGTACCAGGATCCCTAGAGAAAAAGATATGAAAGAGAAATGTGACTTTACTTGCTCCCCCGGATGTACTGGCTTGCACATCAGATAAAGAACTAGACGTTAAGGCAGCTTCAGAATGAGGAGGAACGACTATTTTGAGTGCATCATCTGATTCTGATGATATAGTAACCGTTATTGTATCATCAGAAACATTTACAACTTTAATAGTACCGACGGGGAAGATGGACTTACCAGCATGTGATGCAGAAGCAAAGCGAGTGGCTTTCCAAATAGTTTGAGAGAAAGTATCATTGTCTGATAACCAAGCGCGAGCACTGTATAATGTTGCATTAACGGTAAATTCTTGTTCAAGCGGGAGGGCGGCTTTCGGTTCTTTCGGTTCCTCTGGAAACTGAGCGAGAAGACCAGCGCACATGTATGTTTCACCTACTTTCAATAGTTACTGTTATAGCATATTAAACATGTTGTTTATAAGACACGACAGTTACCTATTCATACATAAGTTTGTGCACCAAATTTGAAGATGAAATTCTCTTTCTTTACAATGGAAGTAGGTGTTATTTCTATAAAATATGGAAAACGTAAAGAATATGTAAAAAAGAAGGAGTGGTAAAGTGAACTATGTCATTATTGGCGGAGATGCAGCTGGTATGAGTGCAGCTATGCAAATTGTTAGAAACGATGAAAATGCAAATGTTGTAACTTTAGAAAAAGGTGAAATTTATTCATACGCTCAGTGTGGATTACCGTATGTCATTAGTGGTGCTATCGCTTCAACTGAAAAGTTAATTGCGCGCAACGTGAAGACGTTTCGTGAGAAATATGGAATTGATGCGAAAGTGCGTCATGAAGTAACGAAAGTAGATACGGAAAAGAAAATGGTGTATGCAGAGCATACGAAGACGAAAGATGTCTTTGAATTTCCATATGATCGATTATTAATTGCGACTGGAGTGCGTCCTGTTATGCCAGAATGGGAGGGACGGGAATTACAAGGTGTTCATCTTTTAAAAACAATTCCTGATGCTGAGCGCATATTAAAAACGCTAGAAACGAGTAAAGTTGAAGATGTAACGATTATTGGAGGTGGTGCAATCGGACTGGAAATGGCAGAAACATTCGTCGAACTTGGTAAGAAAGTAAGAATGATTGAGCGAAATGATCATATCGGTACGATTTATGATGCGGATATGGCGGAGTATATACATAAAGAAGCAGATAAACATCATATTGAAATTTTAACGAATGAAAATGTAAAAGCGTTCAAAGGGAATGAACAAGTAGAAGCAGTTGAAACGGATAAAGGTACGTATAAAGCGGATCTTGTTTTAGTATCTGTCGGAGTGAAGCCGAATACTGATTTTCTTGAAGGAACGAACATACGTACAAATCATAAAGGGGCCATCGAGGTAAATGCATATATGCAGACGAATGTGCAAGATGTATATGCAGCTGGTGATTGTGCGACACATTATCACGTGATAAAAGAAATTTATGACCATATTCCAATTGGAACAACTGCAAATAAACAAGGGCGACTTGCCGGGCTGAATATGCTGGATAAACGAAGAGCTTTTAAAGGAACGTTAGGTACAGGCATTATTAAATTTATGAATTTGACGCTTGCAAGAACAGGCTTAAATGAAAAAGAAGCAAAAGGACTACATATCCCGTATAAAACAGTCAAAGTAGATTCCACAAATATGGCAGGCTATTATCCAAATGCGAAACCACTTTACTTAAAATTACTATACCGTTCTGACACGAAACAATTATTAGGTGGACAAGTAATTGGAGAAGAAGGCGTAGATAAACGTATTGATGTGATTGCGATGGCGCTTTTCAATAAAATGAGTATTCATGATTTAGAAGATGTCGACTTAAGTTATGCACCACCATATAACAGCGTGTGGGACCCAATTCAGCAAGCGGCAAGGAGAGCGGAATAGCACTTTTTAAAGTGCTATTTTTTTTACAATGAGGGAGTAAATAAAGTTTCACTTTATTTTGAATATACCGTGCCCCCTTGAAAACATCGTACGTATCGCTTATATTTTCATATAGTATTTATTTTTTAAACGAAGCAATGAACGAACCAGGGGGCGCAGTATGGCAATTAACATGAAAACAATCGAAGAATGGATTGCTGAATCAAATGCAAGACATGAAGAAGACTTTGGACACGTTGTGGAAGAAATGAAAGAAGTATGTGTCGGACTTGATAACGCGACATTAATTTATACGAAAAACGTATTTTGTTTCGGTAAAAAAGTAGAAGTCTTTTTCTTCTTCCAAGACCATGTCGTGATTGGACAAGAAAAAGACGAATATGTTGAGATTGAAAAATTAAAGTATGATGCCATTACCAATAGTAATTTAAAAACAAATGACAAAAATACTACGTTAGAATTAAAGTTTGCTAACGGACAATCTATTAATTTAGATAGTTTAAATGATAACTACGGTACGAAAAATTGGTTATTTGCTAGACAAATTAAGAGTATTTTTAAGTTAATCTAGTAAAAAAGCACGCCGTCCATCGGCGTGCTTTTAACTATGCAAAGCCCCTTTTAACCAATTCCGCGCCCGATATGCCCCAACTGGAACTTGAATAAGAGATGTTTCATTCCCAGCATCAATACCGTACAATTGATCACATGAATTTGTATCAAAACTTAGTAACGGATGCCCACCCATCCCCATAGCAGTTGCAGCGAAAATGAGTTTATGAACGAGTATACCTGCTTCCATTTGGTGAATGCGGTATCCTCTATAGCCTAATGCACGTGTATAGTAATCTTTCTTTCCGACTACATGTAAGCAAAGTGGTACTTGAAAAAGGTTAACGTTATCCATCGTCATACTAGACTGAAGTGGGTAGCGAAGGTCTCCATATCGAATTGGTTGTATGGAATGTGTTTTACTGTTATAAGCGTAAGCCCCGTTTTTAATATTTTTCACGTTATAAAAACATCCATATAAGGAGATGCGTGTATTTTCATTTGTATACTTACCGTCAAGATCGTTGTAATAGGGGAAGGAGAGACTCGCTTCTTGTAGTAAAGTAGCGAGCTCGGCTGCATCCCATTTCGTTAAAATAAAGTCCGCATCAGGAGAATATCGTTTTCTGCAAAGTTGCAAGAAATCATACGATAACCGTTCTACTTTTGGTAGCTGTACAGCGTACGTATTATGTTGATAGTGCTCTTCATGATGTAGTGTTTGGAAGTGTGCTGTCGATTCGATCATAGAAGCTTCATTTATTTTTGTTATCATCGGATATTCATCTACATGTTTTGAGCGAATGAAATGTTCATGTGCGAGCGGCGGAATTTGTTGCAACAACTCATGAGAAGTAACTGTTTTATTTTCACGGTAATCATTGTGAAACCAATTAGTTTCTGGCTCTGTACTTAAAGGAATAACGGCATACAAACTTTCTTCACCTTCTGACAATCCGAGTAAATGGTTCAGTGCACGGTCTAGAAATTGAAAGTATACGCCGTTCGTATAACCGAACTGTTTTGCACATTCTAGTAATTGTCCAATGAGAACCCCGCTATCTAATCCTTGAAGTCGATATGAAAAGTTATTGTATTTAAAGAAGTTTTTCCAAAACATAGTCGATACGAATGCAGCACCGAAACAATCATGTATATTACAGCGATTACCGAGTGCGTCTGTTAAATAAGAATCGAAATTTCCTTCGCGAAGTAAAATAAGTCGGTGATGTGCGGCGTCATAATGGTAAATGCCGTCTGGATAATCGTCAACCTTTAAATAGATATACAATTCATTCGGGTATAAGGCACCGCCTGAAGGAATGGATCTACGTAATACATTTCTCTCGCTATTTAGCTGACATAATTGTGTTACACCAAATGAATACCAAAGGTAATAACCAATCTCATTTAGAGTAGGTGTAGTAGAAGAGTTCGATAAAGATAACGGGATTTCTAAGGAGAGCGGGATGGTAGGTACATTTCGATATAATTTATAAGGAAGCGGTGCGTCTTTCCAGTCCACCTCATGATTCGGCATAATTTCATCGATAGAGAAATGGAGATGATGTAAAAAAGTATCTAGCTGCATGAAATCCCTCCTTTACTATGGAAACGGATGTGGATGTGGATTTAATTTTTCATTCGTTAAAGGTTCGTCTGTATATCCAAGTGTCATCGGTACGGTATATACCCGGTCCAATCCTGTAACCCGAGTAAGATGGTGTCCGAACGTCATCGGTAACATGCCTGGAATAATAACTTTTACACAGTATAGTCCGTTCTTTTCTATAAGGGGAACGGTTTGATCTACAACAATTATTTCCAGATTAGATTGATGCAAACGATTTAAAAGTTGGTGGAGATCGGATGTTAAATCCATATCAAATGATTGTGATACATTCATTTCTTGGAACGTTTGCACCGGTGCATCTTCTCGTAAAAGGAAGTGAAGACGTTCTTCCGTTTCTTTCAATCCATACAGCATACTATGGTCTTCCATTTTATTAACGAAATAAGGATCTTGTAAGCATTTTTCGTAGTATTCTCTTTTGTGCTCGAGCTCATCGTCTGTTATAAGTAACATGCCTGCTATTTCTTGAATGGCGCTTTTTAAGGCTCGAATAGGATCTAAATGAGCGCCTCCCGCACAAACAACGTTCATTCCATTTTCACGCGTATTTTTTGCAATTACCCATAAGCTCGGGATGCCGTGTTCCATCGTCGCATTAAAAGCGTATAATTCATATCCGGTAATCGTACGTAACCGCTGGATCATTAATTGTAATTCTGTATCATTTGCTGAATTAAGATCAAGGCGGGGAAGAGGTAATTCGGCATACCAAGTGAGTAAGAAGGCATCACGCTCTACAATTTCTAAAATGCCGTGAAAAATCGCTTCTTCTAAACTACCGCCAATTGCACATCCATTTGATGTTTCATACACGAAAGCATCTCGATGACCGAGGCTGTAATAAGCAATTGATTCAGGAACTAAAAGCGGTCTGTTTTGTGATAAAGAATATCCCCATACCCAGTTTTGCTCATAATCAGGATCAAACGGTTTAAATGGAAAATTATTACGATTGTAATGTTCATTTGTATGTACACCGAGTGTGAGGGGATTTAGTGCATGTTCCTCTAAATCATGAAAACTACCATGCACATTTGTTTTTTTTCCACGAGGCGACATACCGCAATATCGTTCTAAACCTTCTAAAATGGCAGTTGCTTCACTCACTGCAAATGAATGAGTTCGGCCTGCAACACCTTCATTTCCAAACATTAATGGCATGTTTATAATGACGTCAGCGAATGGTAATAAAGAATGCTGTATTTTGCCGTTCAACATACCGACCCGATAATCTAAATAGTCTCTTGTTAAAAATGTGTTTAATTCATGAATGGAACGGCAGCGATACGTTTCGGTGCTTACTTTTAAACTCGGTTGTAAAGAAACTTCCGCCGCATCCGCAGTATCATCAGGTAAATTACTACATACAGGACAGAGAGGATCTGGAAGAAAAGAATGCCGCGTACATTGTAATGTTTGTAAGTTTAGTAAAATAAGTTCATTTTCTAAAGAGGAATGGTTATGAGTTAATATTTTTTCTGTTTCTGCGCAAATAATATGGCACATTTGCAACATTCCATTTTGGGTGGCACGTACATCACGCCTCGTTACATTATCTGCTTTAAAGGCATATTTCCGCTGTAGTTCCCACATTTCTTTTTGATCAAAGCCAGCGATAAAACGGCGTCCATCAGAACAATGGGAACATCCGGGCGCAAGAGGATGAATGTAAGGACCGATAATACCTTCGCCAAATGAAGTAAAACCACGTAGCCACGGGATATGTTTTGACCGAAAAATTAGCTCAGCATCATGATGAATAGTAGAAGGAGATCCATCATGTAATACGAGAGCGAGATGAATATTTTCAGGAAGTTCTTCTGTAAGGGTATGCTGGCGAATGATGGAATATTGTTTGCATAATTGATCATGTACATAGTCTGCAAGAAGGCCATCCCCTATAAGCAATATATTTTGAGTCATAGACCGTCCTCCTTTGCAATTAATACTCCGTATACACCGTCTAAGCTTTCTTTCAAAAATGGTTCAATTGCTAAATCAAATACGAATGGGTAAAAATTATGTTCTTCTAAATGTTGTAAGGCGAGTTGTAAAGATTGTACGCTTGGAATGTCTTCTTCCGCTTGTATTTCCACTCTAAAAGAATCCGTGTCATATAAAATAATAGACGATTCAGGCAAGATATTAGCTCTGTAAGGAGTCTCTTCACTTTGAATGTGGAGCAGTGATAGTTGTAGTGCGTTCCGTAACGCTAACGTCATATTAATATTAGATGCACCGTACCATCTATCATTTATACCAACCCAAACGACTGGAAAACTAAGAATCTCTTCGCTCATTGCGATTTTAGGTGTTTCATGAATTGTAGCAAGGGCATCGTAATAAAATCTACAATGTTTATCGTGAATATCAGTTAAATCAATCGTTGTAAGTTCTTCTAGCATATGTGATTGCCGCTCATACAATTTATTGTTTAAATGTTGTTGTAGTGCCCGGTAAAATCCTTCTGTCATCGTTTCTCCAGCCCCGATACCGATATCGTTATGTTCAGGAATAAGGCGGTGAATGATTTCTGCTACATATGTTTCAATTCCTGTTAAACCAGCTTCTCGGCGTGCTTCATTATGAGTCAATCCACTGCGAGTCATAAGAGGCAGAAGGGGAGCTGGGCCATCTGATAGTGGATTGGCTACTTGAATATAGCACTGTGATAACGGTAATTGATATGAATCTTGTTCATCCCATACATGGAATATACCGGATTCTTTAGAAGTTAATGAGTCAAAAAATCGGAATACATCAGTTGAAGTATGTTGGTTCGACCGATGCTCAAGTTTTTCAGAAAGATTTTCTATCGTATCAATTGTAAAACTTTCATCAGTTGCAAGAGGGTGTTTTATAAAAGGATGCCACGTTCCTTCAAGTGTTTCATAGTTTAATAAAAAGAATTGTGATTCTTTTTCACGATATGAATCATCCGCGACATGTTTAAACAATTCAAAAACGATTACATTTGCTAACATGGCAGATGTAATTGGTGAGAAGGAATCCGATGAATTTTCATTTTGCAAAGTCGTTTCATGTAGCCGATGCCATGCGGATTCCCAGCATTCATCACGATTTTCCGTTACGACAGGTCCAGCTATACCGAGTGTTGATAAACAAATAGCTGGTATAAAATTCTTTTTCGTTTCTCTACAAATAGTGTGAACTGTTTTTAAACCGTCAATGTCTCCATTTTGAGAAACATATAAAATCCAATCAAAAGGTTCGAATACTTCATGCAAGGGACGGTCAATTGTAGTATCGATTTCTTGAAGGAGTACACTATTATCAACTTCATATGCACGTTCTATTAGCTCATGTATTCTGTCATAGTTTGTTTCATCTCGATCTGTAACGAGGTAATGAAATGTAGGTAAACCAGATTCTAATAAAGAAGAAACTAAAGAAGTAAGCATATCTCCGGAGCCAAGTACAAGGACATTTGCTCCGCGGTATGTTTCAAATTTTAAAGCACCTGAATGAGAATCAGCTTCTAAAAATTCAATTTGTGAAGCATATCTGTCGAGTAATGTACTGTTTAATTCATGAGGTGCATCTTGATTTGCATCGCGAACGAAACCATTTTCATATAAAATCTCTCCAATTTCAAATACTCGATTTTGATAGGGGAGAGGGAGGCCATCGGTTATTTCTGCTAAAGAATAATTCCCGTTAAACATTGGCATTAATTTTTCAATCCAGTCATAAATTCCATCACCGTCCATGCGAAATGAACTGGCGTTATTTCGAAAATAGACACCCCCGTTTGAATCGGGGAGGAAGAAAGTATCCTTATTTACTTTAAGTTTTGCATGAATTGGAAGGTTATTCATTTTAATCCTCCTTACGTTTAGGCATACATTATTACCTTATGTCATGAAATTTGTCCCGTATGAACACAATAAAAAAAGGCTGTAGAATGAATCATTCTACAGCCTTTAATAGATTTTTAATCTATCAACCTTCTAATAATAATGACTTTGGATCTTCAAGCATATCTTTAACAGCAACAAGGAAGCTAACTGCTTCTTTACCATCTACAATACGGTGATCGTAAGATAAAGCAATGTACATCATTGGGCGGTTTTCCATACGCTCGTTATCAATTGCAACTGGGCGTACTTGAATTTTATGCATTCCTAAAATACCAACTTGAGGGCTATTTAGGATCGGTGTTGACATTAGAGAACCGAATACACCACCGTTTGTAATTGTAAATGTACCACCTTGTAGTTCTTTTAATGAAAGTTTGTTATCGCGTGCTTTTTTACCTAATTCACGAATCTCGCTTTCGATTTCAGCGAAGTTTAATTGGTTAGCATCGCGTACAACTGGAACAACTAATCCATCTGGAGCTGCTACTGCAATACCGATATCATAGAATTTTTTAATGATAAGCTCGTCACCTTGAATTTCAGCATTTAATAGTGGGAATTGTTTTAATGCTGCAACAACTGCTTTTGTGAAGAATGACATGAAGCCAAGACGTACATCATGTTTTTTCTCGAAAGCATCTTTGCGTTCTTTACGTAATTCCATGATCGCACTCATATCAACTTCGTTAAATGTTGTTAACATTGCAGATGTTTGTTGAACTTCTACAAGACGTTTTGCAATTGTTTGACGGCGGCGGGACATTTTCACGCGCTCAACTGGTTTTTCGAATTCCGTTTTTGCAACTGGAGCAGGAGCTGGACTCTTTGGAGCAGCTGGTGCTTCTTTTGGTGCTGCAGCATGAGCTTGTACATCATGTGGTCTCACGCGTCCAAGTGGATCTGTACTACGTACGTCGTTTAAGTCGATTCCTAATTCACGAGCCATTTTTCTAGCAGCTGGTGATGCGATAGGACGGTTTGTATTTGGTAAACCTTGTAGTGTTGCAGTTTGCTCACCATTTGGTGCCGCAGCTTTCGGTGCTTCAGCCGTTTCTTGTTTTGGTTGCTCAGCAGCCGGTGCAGGTGTACTTACTGCAACTGGTGCTCCATTAGCATCTAAAATTGCGATAGTTGCTCCAACTTCAACTGTATCCCCAGGTTCGCCTAGTAACTTCGATACAATACCTGAATCTTCTGCAATGATTTCTACATTGACTTTATCAGTTTCAAGCTCAACAACGCTGCCACCTTTCTCAACTTTGTCGCCTACGTTGATAAGCCATTGTGAAATAGTTCCTTCAGTAATAGATTCTGCAAGCTCAGGTACTTTAATTTCGATCATTTTAAATGTCCTCCCCTTATTTGCCTAACGGTGTGTTTTTTCTTCTTTTGTCTTCGGTAATCTCCATTTGTTAGCCTGGCCTTGGGCAGATATTCTGCCCAAGGAACAAGCTAGAAACCTTCATTGTTACTTTTTAGTTGCTGTAAACTTCAATTTCTTGTTTATCTTGACGGAAGTTATACTTCACATCTAAAGCATGTGCAACAATTAGTTCTTGCTCAGCTTTGTGAGCGAATGGATCGCCGCCAGATGGACTAGAGCGATCAGGACGTCCAATGTAACCTGTTTTCACTTTATCTCCAGCAAGTTCGAACAGAATTGGAGCCATGTAATGCCATGCGCCCATATTACGAGGTTCTTCTTGAACCCAAATGATTTCTTCTAAGTTTTTAAAGCGTTTAATAATAGATTGAACTTTCTCAGCAGGGAATGGGTACAATTGCTCAATACGAACGACATGAACTTCGTCTAAGTTGTACTCATGTTTACCAGACTCGATTTCTGCTGCTAAGTCAATTGCCATTTTACCTGTGCTTAAAACAAGACGTTTTACTTTATTTGGTTTCATGCCAAGGTTTTCTTGTTCTAAAGCAGGTTGGAAACGTCCTTCGCTTAACTGACTAGCAGTTGAAAGCGTAAGTGGGTGACGTAATAAACTCTTCGGCGTCATCAATACTAATGGTCGAACAGCTTCTGTTCCTAAGATAGATGCTTGACGACGCAGGATATGGAAGTATTGAGCCGCGCTCGTTAAGTTTGCAACTGTCCAGTTATTCTCAGCAGCTAACTGTAAGAAACGCTCTGGACGTGCACTAGAGTGCTCTGGTCCTTGACCTTCATAACCGTGTGGTAATAGAAGAACTAAACCAGATTTTTGACCCCATTTTGCTCTTCCAGCTGAAACATATTGATCAAATAATGCTTGCGCAGTATTGGAGAAGTCACCATATTGCGCTTCCCACATAACAAGAGTTTCTGGAGCGAATACGTTATAACCATATTCGTAACCAACAACAGCAGCCTCTGATAACGGACTGTTATGAACAGAGAACGAAGCATTAATGTTTGGTAAGCGATGTAACGGTGAATATGTTTCATTTGTATCAGTATCGTGTAATACGATATGACGGTGTGCGAATGTACCACGCTGTGAATCTTGACCAGTTAAACGAATTGGCGTACCTTCTTGTAAAATAGAAGCGAATGCTAATGATTCAGCAAGTGCCCATTCAATTTTACCGTTCTCTTCAAGAGCATCTTTACGGCGCTCAAGAATTTTCTTCACTTTCGGATATACGTTAAAGCCTTCTGGCCAAGATAGTAGACCTTCATTAATTGCACGAAGTGAGTCAATCTCAACACCAGTATCAATTGACTGAATACCTTTTGCAACAACATCTGGTACTTTAACGTGAATTGTTGCGTCGCTCGTATCAGCTGGTGGTACTTGTGCATAGTCGGATTTTAATTGCTCTTGTGTAAACTGTGTAATTGTTTCAACCTCATCTGCATTTAGAACACCAGCAGCTTGTAATTGATCTGCATAAATTGCTCTTACAGTTGGATGGTTTTTAATTTTTTTGTACACTTGTGGTTGCGTAACTGCTGGATCATCCATTTCGTTATGACCGTAGCGGCGGTAACCAATTAAATCGATTAAGAAATCTTTTTTGAACAACATGCGATATTGAATCGCAAGGTTAGCAGCTGCAAGACAAGCTTCCGGATCATCAGCGTTCACGTGAACAATCGGAATATCGAAACCTTTTGCAAGGTCACTTGAATATTTCGTAGAACGAGAATCATAGCTATCAGTCGTAAAACCAACTGCATTGTTTGCGATAACATGAATCGTTCCGCCTGTTTGATACGCGTTCAATCTGCTTAAGTTGAGTGTCTCAGATACAATACCTTGACCAGGGAATGCAGCATCACCATGAACTAAAATTACGAATGATTTTGAAGTATCTTGATCTGGAAGACCAGATTTTTTACGATTCTCTTGAGCAGCACGTGCGAAACCTTCTACTACAGGATTCACGAACTCAAGATGACTCGGGTTATTTGCTAATGTAACGCGAGTGCTAACTTCTTCGTTACTAACGACTTGTTCTCTACCTAGGTGGTATTTCACGTCGCCAGTCCAGCCAGAATTGGCTACTGCGCCTTCTATTTTTGCATGTTTGAACTCAGCAAACATGTGACTATATGGTTTTTCTAATACGTGAGCAAGTACGCTTAGACGACCGCGGTGAGCCATACCAATCATGACATCCTCTACGCCGTTTTTAGCACCTTCTAGAACAATTTCATCTAAAACAGGTACAAGCATATCAACGCCCTCGATAGAGAAACGTTTTTGCCCAACGAATGTTTTATGCAAGAATTGCTCGAAACCTTCAACAGCTGTTAAACGTTTTAAAAGAGCAGTTCGTTTTTTATTTGATAGTGGTTGACGCAATGAATTTGATTCCACCATTTGATGCAACCACGCGCGTTCTTCACTATCTTGTATATGAGAAAATTCATAAGCTAAAGATTTTGTATAAACGTCTTTTAATCTATGAATTACATCAAGTGCAGTGTGAATACCTTCTGGTGCATCTGGCCATACTGTTTTCGCTGGAATCGCTTTCAAGTCAGCATCGCTCAGTTCGTTCATTGCTTTCTCAAGAAGAGATTGTCCATTTGCAGCATCTTCCATCGGGTTGATGTGAGCCAACGTGTGCCCGAAAGAACGAATCTGCTCAACAAGTTGAACGACTTTAAGAATTTTTTCAATGTTACCTGTGTTTTGAGGAGAAAAATGTGTTGCTGTGTTGTCCCCTGTTACGACATCATCTTGAAACGAAGGAGCTCCAAAAATTTCAAAAAGCTCTTGTAATTCCGGATCAACAGAACCTGCTCCAGTTACGTAAAGATCATACTGCTCAATAACATAACCAAGGTTCGGACCGTGGAACTTGGCCCAAGGGTTTGTCGTTGTATTCTTCCTCGTCATTTGTTTAAACCTCCCAATGCATATAATCCTTTTCCATACAAAGGTGCATTTTGCTCTTTTTCAATAAGTAATGAATCAGTAATCAATGTAAATGTTTTCTTTACTCTTATGTTATTACAATAATTTACATAATACCAAACACTATTACTTATCTGTTTTGTAAAAAAACATTCACAATAACTTATCACCCAAGTTAATCTTTCATGTTATAAAGTAATTTTACAGAAAAATGGGGTGGATATATTTGGTATGCCTATACTAATAGCTATAATTGTTGCATTTAAATATAGGTATAATAGTTAGAATGTTTCGATAAAAATAGTTTGAATTATGTATATTGAAATAATAAGCGCTTTCATAGATATTATACAACAATATAACGGAATATAGTATAAAAAATAAAAAATTATGAATTTATCGTAAACTTTATTTAGATAGTGTTAAATATTGAAAGGAAAGTGAAGGATTTCTACAAAAAAAGTTGCTAAACATAAAAAATGCTTCATAAACAGTTAGTTTCTATAAATATGACGAAAAACACCGTAAAACAAATAACGCATTTCTTGGAATAAAGAAATAAATGAAATATTTTAAAAGGATAAAACAAATATGGAGATATTAAATTTTAAAAAAAGAAGTGAGGAGATATAGTAACAGTTATTTACAGTGTTCCGTGTTTCGCTTCAAAATAGACGTGCTGAAATTGAAAAAAGTTTCTTCTATATTATTGAATATACTTATGGCACTTACAATGAGTACCGTCTTTATCTCATTTGTTGTTTTGGCAAAAAGATATTAAGATGGAAGAGAGAAAGGAAGATTAACATATGCAAATGATGTATGCTTTTGGCATTGGGCTTGTATTATTTTTAGCCGTATTCTTATTTATTCGTAAAGACGTTCAAGGCGGGACGTTAACGAAGCGAGGATTTTATAAATTAATCGGCTGTTTAGTTGTTATGCTTATAGCGATTATTGTAATGATCGTAGTAATTAATCAGTCGCTATAGAATGTAAAACGGAACCTTACTTCGGTAAGGTTTTTCTTTATTGTTCAACCTAAAAATTACCACTAAATCCATTTAATATAAATGACTTATATTATATAATCCAATGAAATGATAGATAAGGAGTGTAGTATATGAATAAAAAAACTATCTTCTATTTATTAACTTGTATACTACTTATAGCTAGTACTACTTATATAATATGTAACAAAAGAGAACAAGTGCCACCTATATTAGTATGGGACGAACAAGAATACTATGTTACGAATGAACCTGCCAAAGTAGAAGAAGTTGGGCAAAAACTTGGCGAAGTAACAAAGAAAATTAAAACAAGTAGAAAACCTACTAAAAATAGTGAATCTAATACATTACAAGAGAAAACAGAAGTATTCATAATGATTGAGGAAGAAAAAAGTGATTACCCGCCTTTAATCATAAAGGAAGCTTATAGTGATGAATATAGGGTAGTGAGGCCGATGTTGAAGCAAGTATTATGATGAAAAGGGGATTCATATGCAGAAAGCAACTGGGTATCCATGGTTGTAAGAAAAACTTTTTCCTTTGCTTTATTTTGTCTCCTATCGGTGCAATTTACATTGTAATGAATAGTGGGGCACTACAAAAGAGAGAATTCATTTTATATTTATTATTTACTGCTATTAATATATCACTTTGGTTATTGCTTATGATTTTTGATTGGAGTATGTGGATGGTGGCGGGTAGTAGGGAGCAGAAAATGTGGTTCATTTGTGCTACGGATATAGATTGATAGAAGAGGGACCTTGTAGGAATGCTGCAAGGTCCTTTATCTTTTGGGAATTAATAGAAAACGAATCATATAAATGCTATACTAAAAAATATTTGTAATGTAAGTTTCATAATATTGTATGATGCTGACTTACTAGAAAAGATAAGAGGAGAATGAGCGTACAAAAGATAAAGAGATTATTGCTATTAATGATGGTAGTAGGATTAACAGCAGGTGTTTTAGCAGGGTGTGCAAATCCGAAAGATACTACAGAAGAATTTTTAACAGCGATACAAAAAGGTGATGTAGAAAAAGCTCGTACATTTGTTGAGAGTGACAAGGAATTTAATAAACTAAATGAAAAAACAGATGATGCTCAGGCAAAAGCAATGCTAAGTGCAATTACAAAGAACTTTAAATTTGAAAAGCTAGAAGAAGTATCGAAAAAGGATGACAAAGCAGAAGTGAAAGTGAAAATTACATCTGCTGATCTATCCGTTGCTGTAACAAAAGCAGTGGGAGAAGTTGTGCCAATGGCCTTCGCTAGCGCATTTAGTGAAGACAAAGAACAATCTGAAAAAGCAATCGAAAAAACAATGACCTCAACTATCATCAAAAACTTAACGGATAAAGATGCAGCAATGGCAACTCGCGAAGTTACATTGAACTTAAAGAAAGACAAAGATGGCGACTATAAAATCGTTGCTGACGATAACTTGAAAGAAGTATTGTTTGCAAATGCGAAGTCTTTGGAGAAGATGTTTGGTGGGAAGTAATTGAATGAGATAAAAAAGAGACGCCATATCACGTAGAAGGTTGATATGGTGTCTCTTTTTTATATGACCCCGGAGAGGCTCGAACTCACGACCTCCACCCTGTCAAGGTGGCGCTCTCCCTGCTGAGCTACGGGATCCCAACTATAAATATTACGACCAGCAATGTGTTTTCATTCGTGTAATCGGAGGATTTATATAATTTGTTGAATATTGTAACATTTGACGTATTCTTATAATAGCAACAAACTTCAATAGTGTAAAGATGTAATTTTCTGAATATTATTATTCCAATTTGTATATAAAAAATAAGCCCAGAAGAGCTTATTTCAATAATAATAATATCACCGCAATTATCAATGATATCATCAAAAATACAAGTATAAATAATGGAGCTCGTTCATGAGCTATCTTCCTGTAAGTGTCATTGAAGCTGTATAAATTGTATCTACAGAACCGTCAGCATTTGTAATTTTAACTTTGTAACGATATTCCCCGTTTTCTGGAAGTTGTCCCCCAAAACCAGTTGTATTGTAAAATTCTTCGTTTGTTCCAGCTGGTAATTCGGAGCCAAAATTGAAGTCAGTTTCATAGTAACCCCAGCCACTTGCCCATTTCTTTTCAATAGTTACACGATAGCGCACATCTTCAGCTCTATCATTTGTGATTTTTGCAATCATATTTTGGCCGTAGCTGTACTCTGTAGCGTGTAATTGAATTGTGAAGCCATTCAACGTTTCGCTAGGACCACAAATATAACGACAGAACTCGCTTGCTCCGTCAGCATGTGCCTTTGGTGTATCAATGTTCATAGCTGTTAAACCGCCTAAAGCTAAAGCTCCTGTTAATAATACTTTACCAAATGTTTTCACTTGAAATTCCCCCTAAGTATATTCTCAATTCGTTCGATAGATATCATATTAATCTAATGGAACGTTTTTTCCTTAAGTGTATTCGCTATGAATCTTTCATCTTGTAGTAATCTAATCACAAGATAAAATTTCATAGTTTTGATTCTATATATGTATCATGATTTACATAGAACAAATCTGTTAATACGCTTTGGTTATTTACTTATTCCACCACTCATTATTACCTTTTATTGGTAAAATGTTGGTTTTATTATATAACATTATTATCTATTTACAAGAGAAAATAATACTGTATGCAAAAATGCATAATAAAAAACACTGCTTGTATTCTAGATTACAGATTAAATGGAGTGTTGGGTTTCAATTAATATTTGAGTGGAACTTAATGCTAATTTTTTATGCTTAACAGTATGCATATATCATCGTTTATTAAAGTCATAATTGATAAACCTTGTTCAGGGGACGCTCTTCCTGCTGAGTTAGAGAATCTTCAAAAGGGAAAGTATAAGCGATTATGCTAGTAATGTATGAAGGAATAATGATGAGAAGCGAATTTAGTAGAAAGTAGTCTTTGGATGTAGTGGTTATATTATTTACGATACCAATCCAAAGGACCTTCAGCACTCAAATCAACAAGAAAAGGGAGTAAGAAATGTAAAGGTAAGCTTATAAGTTCTGGCATAGCGTTCACCGTTTTCTTTGATAGATATTGTCTCATAAAACAATACGGACAATCCTTTTCAAATGTCACGAGTATTGCCCATACATCTTTTATTGTCCACTTCGTTTTACAATACGTACAACGCGTCATGAGGTTCCTCCTCATTTTAAGTTTTCTTCTAGTATACTCCATTCCATTGTAAGAAAGTCATTTGTATTTGGTGTGGTAAAATGTAAGTTATTTTATTTTTATGTGAATCTATTTAGTCATTTATGATCAATTACATATCATTTGATATTTTTGCAGAATGATAGATTTTCAGTTTCAATATGCCAATTGGCCAATATATCCTTTTTACAATTTACTGAAAATCATGTATAACAGAGATACATGATTATTTTATCTCGCTATTTGCAGGCAGTAAGATCCCTTACCTCGAAATTCAGCAAAAGTAAAGAAGTAAGGTTGGAGTCTGGATGGCCGTAAAAGTCCGATTGGTGAGGGTTGATGAAAGTTTCACTTTATAAATATTCAGAAGTAGAGGGAGAAAAGTTGTAATGGTAAGAAAAACGTTCAAGATGCGCGTGTCTAAAAATAGAACGATTTCGATTAATGGATCGATTCTTGATGTGGATGTTACACATGATGAATTTTTACAAGAGTTTGTTGAGTGGGTTGATTCTAAAGGTTGGTCGTTTATGGGAATAACAGATGAGATTACGCCCGAGGAAGCTAGTCAAAAGTTAATAGATTCGTTGATTGATGAGAAGGATAAGAAAGAGTAATTCCTTCTTATTTTTATTGTATATTTATGTTCTTTATCGTAAAAGTATGATATAGTAAAAAATAGTGAAAATTCTTCCAATATAATACAAATTACATATGATTGGTAGATTTATTATTTTGTTAAGGAGTAAATGGAAAAGGGAGAGTCATATGGTAAATTTTAAGAAAATTTTGGTTTTTATTACAGTTATTTGTTCGTTTTTTTTGACACCTATGACATTGCGTGCTGAGACGAATATTGGAGTAAATCCAGAACAAGTTGCACCACCACCTGCGGAAGGACCGAATGTTTTTAGTCAGTTTGCAACGACAATTGATGCAAAAACAGGAGATGTTTTGTATGACAAAAACGCATATCACCGCGCATTTCCTGCTAGTACGACGAAGGTGTTAACAGCGATTTTACTCATGGAGCATACAAAGCCAGAGGATCAATTTACATTTTCACAATTAGCATTAGATCAAGAGAAGAGTAATTATCAAATTGAGTTTCAACCTGGAGAGACAATTAATAGAAATACTGCGCTTATGATTTTAATGGTGCTGAGTGCGAATGATGTGTCGTATGCGATTGCGGAGCGGATTGGCGGGAGTGTTGAGAATTTCGCTAATATGATGAATGAGAAAGCGAAGCAATTGGGGGCGAAAGATAGCCACTTTGTAACACCGAATGGATTGCATGATCCGAACCATTATACGACGCCGTATGATATGGCTATGATTACGAAGGGTGTGCAAAAGTATCCTGAAATTTTACAAGCGATGAATACGAAAAGAACGACAGTTACGACGTCTAGGCAGACGGTGTCTATTTTTAATAAATCTAATTTTTTTGAAAATCCATATAGCATTGGCGGTAAGACAGGGTTTACGAATGAAGCACGTAATACACTTGTTTTATTAAATGAGAAAGATGGAAATCGTATTATAAGCGTAGTAATGGCTTCTCAAAGACCTGAAATTTATGAAGATTTGAAGCAGATGGCGGAATATTCTTTCGGTCAATTTACGAAGCAAATGGTGCTTGATAAACATAATTGGCATCAAAAAACAACATATTTAAATAAAAATGTTAATTCTGAGTTGGAACAAAGTGCGGAGCTTATGCTTAAGAAAGATGAAGGGAAAAATGTGAAAACTATTTTCCGGGCGGCTTCATTAGATAAAGAATCTTTATATCATAAAGGAATACATCGTGGTGAGGTAGTTGGTGCAGTTGATATTACGAAAAATAATCAAACAATTGCGACGGTAAATGTTCTTTCAACAGAAGATGTCACTTTTACGATGCCTAAAAAAGATACAACTATGCCTGAAGTAAAAGACTCAAATGTGAAAGTAATAAGTGTTGGGATAGGTGCGATTGTATTATTTGGAGCAATTTTATATGTAGTGTTGCGCCGAAATACAAAAGGAATGAAATCAGAAGGTAAATAAATTACTAATAAAAAGACTGTGTAAAATTTTGGCATAGTCTTTTTTCTATACTTAAAATAACTAATAATTGTAAATTTTCTTATTGCAATAACTTAAAGTTCGTTATATCATTTACTTGTGTTCTTGTTAAAGAACAAAGTGGATATTGCATACTTCAAATAATATAAAACAACGGAGAGGGAGAGAGACGATGAAATTAATATGGAAGATAATTAGCAACGCGATCTCATTTGTTTTATTTGCATTGATGGTTTTTTTAGCTTTTGTAGTTATTTCTTCAAAAGCAAGCGGTGGTGATCCGACAGTGATGGGATATCAATTTAAGAGCGTTCTTTCAGGATCAATGGAGCCGACGTTTTTAACAGGATCAATCATTGCAATAGAACCAAACAAAGATGGTTCTAAATATCAAAAAGGTGATGTTATTACCTTTAAAGAGAAAGATCAAAAAATTATCACTCACCGTATTATCGGTGTGAAAGATACAAATGGAAAAGTAATGTATGAAACAAAAGGGGATAACAACAACGGACCAGATTTAGAGCCAGTACTTGCAGAAAATGTAGTTGGAAAGTATGCAGATATTACAGTTCCGTATGTTGGTTATTTACTGAATTATGCGAATACAAAAGCGGGAGCAGCATTACTTCTTATTATTCCAGGAGTCTTTTTACTTGGTTATTCCGCGATTTCTATTTTTGGTGCTATTCGTAGCATTGACGGAGAAAAGAAAGATAAAAAAGTAGAACAATCCGTCTAGTTCGTTTGGTTATACTTTCCGTTTAGGAAGTTAACAAATATATATTAAGGGGATATGGACATGACTTTAAAGAAAAAATTAGGAATGGGTATTACATCAGCGGTATTAGGAGCAGCTTTAGTTGGTGGAGGAACATTTGCATTTTTCAGTGATAAAGAAGTGTCAAACAATACATTTGCGGCTGGAACACTGGATTTAGCATTAAATCCATCAACGGTTGTTAACGTATCGAATTTAAAACCTGGGGATACAATTGAAAAAGAATTTAAACTAGAAAATAAAGGCTCTTTAAATATTAAAAAGGTTCTACTGAAAACAGATTATAATGTAGAAGATGTAAAGAAAGATAATAAAGATGATTTTGGTAAACATATTAAAGTAACATTCTTAAAAAATGTAGATAAACATGAGACAATTGTGAAACAAACTACTTTAGATAAATTAAAAGGTGACACACTTACAGCTGTAGATAATGATTTATCGGCTTGGTTCTGGGATGAAAAAGGTATTTCAGCAGGTAAATCCGATAAATTCAAAGTGAAATTTGAGTTCGTTGATAATGGAAAAGATCAAAATCAATTCCAAGGTGATAAGTTACAATTAAATTGGACGTTTGATGCACAACAAACAGCAGGTGAAGAAAGATAATAATAAAAAGGGCTATCACATGGATAGCCCTTTTTCTATTTTTCTAGTATTTGTCTATCAATTTTAATAGTTCTTTACTATAATATAGGTAATGTTCTGTATAAAGAACGTAACGTTCGATGGGAGAGATTAAGATGCTGAAAAGACCGCGTAATTTTAAAAAGATGCTTATATTGCCGTGTATGTGTTCTATTACGTTTTATTTAGGATCTCAAATTATGACGCATACAGAAGCGGCGTTCATTCATGAAACGAAAGTAGAAGCGACGCTTTCTACAGCAATTATATTTCCGAAAACAGTTAATACGTTAAAAGAGCAATCTGAAAAACATAAACAGTTTATTGAGCGTGAGTATGGAACGATGAAGGGGAAATCGAAAGCAACTTCTATTGAAGAAATAAAACAGGCGATTTCTGTATGGCAACAAGGGCGTGAGAAAATTGTTGCTGAGAAGGAAGCCCTGCAAAATGTATATACTGAAATAGAAGCTCCTTACAATCAAATACAAGAAGAATTAAAGGTAAATAAAGATGAGTCGATGCAGCAAGTGTCCATATATGTAAATGAAGGCTTCCGCAGTATCAAAGAGAAGCGTGACTATATTGAGAAAGAAATTAGCTTGAAAGCTATTGATGAGCAAATCCAGGCTCTTCAGCAACAATTAAACGTTGCAATTGAAGCGGAAGGACAAAAGAAAGCCGAAGAACAAAAGAAAATAGAAGAACAAAAGAAAATAGAAGAACAAAAGAAAGTAGAAGAACAAAAGAAAGTAGAGGAACAAAAGAAAGTAGAAGAACAAAAGAAAGTAGAAGAACAGAAGAAAGTAGAAGAGAAAAAGAAAGTGGAAGAACAGAAAAAAGTAGAAGAGCAAAAGAAATTGGAAGAACAGAAAAAAGTAGAAGAGCAAAAGAAAGTGGAAGAACAGAAAAAGCTAGAAGAGCAGAAGAAAGCGGAGTAACTGCTTTAGTGAAACAGCCAGAAAATAAGAATGTGGTGTAAGAGAGAGCGAACGAATAAGCAAGACTAGTAATATTTATACGAGTGTGAGGGAACGTTAGCCCTCACCTCTTTGTTTTTCTTTTTTCTTATAGTATTAAATGATTTGAGTGTGAAAAAAGTTATAAATTATCATTATTTTTTTCTGAAAAGTCTAAATAATATTGAGAAATAAAAATAACTGAAAATATTAATAAATATGTGTTGTGTTTATATAGGTTTGTTCGTTATAATGAACATAAGGTTTTTAAAAAAGAACACATATTGGCTAAGCTAATATAGTTTTCTTTACATCTCTTATTGAAAAATAAGTGATAAAAATATAAAAAAAGCTAGGGGGAATTGATTGTGAGTCTGAAAAAGAAATTAGGTATGGGAGTTGCATCAGCAGCATTGGGGTTAGCTTTAATTGGTGGAGGAACATTTGCATTCTTTAGTGATAAAGAAGTATCAAACAATACATTTGCAGCTGGGACGTTAGACCTTACATTAAACCCTAAGACGCTTGTAGATATTAAAGATTTAAAACCAGGGGATTCTGTTAAGAAAGAGTTCTTATTACAAAACAGCGGTTCGTTAACTATTAAAGACGTTAAATTAGCAACAAAGTATACTGTTAAAGATGCAAAAGGTGATAATGCAGGTGAAGACTTTGGTAAGCACGTTAAAGTAAAATTCCTTTGGAACTGGGACAAACAAAGTGAGCCTGTATACGAAACAACTTTAGCAGACTTACAAAAAGCTGATCCAGATCTTTTAGCTAAAGATATCTTCGCTCCTGAGTGGGGAGAAAAAGGTGGATTAGAAGCTGGTACAGAGGATTATCTATGGGTACAATTTGAATTTGTAGATGATGGAAAAGACCAAAATATCTTCCAAGGTGATACATTGAATTTAGAATGGACATTCAATGCTAACCAAGAAGCTGGGGAAGAAAGATAATAAAAAAGGCGGGTATCCCCCGCTTTTTTTTATAAAGAAAAAGAAGTGCTGGTTGTAAGCACTTCTTTCTATTATTATTTTTGATTTTGCTTCCACTTTGTAAATTCAAGAAATTCACGAAATTGTTCTTTGGAGACACCAGAGTTCATTGCATCTTTAACGAGTTGTGTCCATTCGGAGTCTAGGTTAGTTTCCTTTGTTGTTTCATCATGAAGTAAAGTATCAACTGGAATTTGTAGAACTGCTGCGATCTTTTCAAGAAACTGAATGGAAGGGTTTTTTTGTAAATTTCGTTCTATAGAACTAATGTAAGATTTAGCAACGCCAGCTTTTTCGGCAAGTTCAGTTAATGAAATACCTTTTTGTAAACGAAGGCGTTTTATACGTTCTCCAATCATATTTGCGCACCTTTCTATCAATATGTAGTTGTCTTATGATGTCATTATTATAACATAAACTTCGTTAAAAAGAACAAACCTATTGAGCCTGACTGGATGGCTTCATACGTTGGAAAAATTGCTCGATGTCTTGCATGGCGATACCAGCATCTAGAGCTTCAAGTATTAAATCAATCCATTCTTGATCCAGTGCGTCTGTCTTATCTTTGTACAAATGTAATTCCTCCCTAATTATCGGTCATAATTGCTGCTACAGAATACATGATAATGCAATCGGATTTTGTGTTTTATATAGTGAATTATCAAATATTGTGTAGATGAAACAAAGATAAAATCCCCATTAAACTCCCTCTATGGAAATTATAAATTGTTCGATAAAAACTTTCAATATTTTCAGAAAACATTGTTGAATTGTGATATATTCGTATGCTAACTATGAAATTTTTACAAATATATTAAAAATATTACATAATATTACTAAATATTGAAAAAATATTGAATTTTTAATAAAATTCAATTTGTAATACATATTATTTATTAGGGGAGGAAATATGGGATGAACAAGAAACCGTTCAAAGTTTTGTCATCAATCGCTTTAACAGCTGTATTAGGCCTTTCATTCGGAGCTGGCACTCAATCTGCATATGCTGAAACGCCTGCGAATAAAACAGCTACGAGCCCAGTTGATGATCACTTAATTCCGGAAGAACGTTTAGCAGATGCGCTAAAAAAACGTGGGGTAATTGATTCGTCAGCTTCAGAGAAAGAAACAAAGAAAGCTGTCGAAAAGTATGTAGAGAACAAAAAGGGTGAAAATCCTGGGAAAGAAGTACCGAATGGGGATCAACTTACGAAAGAAGCATCTGACTTTTTAAAGAAAGTGAAAGATGCGAAAGCAGACACGAAAGAAAAATTAGATAACCCTGCAACAGGAACACCTGCAGCGACAGGACCAGTTAAAGGCGGATTAAATGGTAAAGTACCAACATCTCCAGCAAAGCAAAAAGCGTATAACGGTGATGTGCGTAAAGATAAAGTACTCGTTTTACTTGTAGAGTACGCTGACTTTAAACATAACAATATTGATAAAGAGCCTGGCTATATGTATTCGGAAGACTTTAATAAAGAACACTATGAAAAAATGTTATTCGGTGACGAGCCATTCACGTTAGATGATGGAAGTAAAATTGAAACATTTAAACAATATTATGAAGAGCAATCTGGTGGTAGTTACACTGTAGATGGAACAGTTACAAAATGGTTAACAGTTCCTGGTAAAGCTGCTGATTACGGTGCGGATGCTGCTAGCGGTGGTCATGATAATAAAGGACCAAAAGGACCACGTGATTTAGTAAAAGATGCATTAAAAGCAGCTGTAGATAGCGGTCTTGATCTATCAGAGTTTGATCAATTTGATCAATATGATGTAAATGGTGATGGAAATAAAAATCAACCAGACGGTTTAATTGATCACTTAATGATTATTCATGCAGGTGTTGGACAAGAAGCAGGTGGTGGTAAGTTAGGTGATGATGCAATTTGGTCACATCGCTGGACAGTTGGACCAAAACCATTTGCAATTGAAGGTACACAAGCGAAAGTTCCATATTGGGGTGGAAAGATGGCAGCGTTCGACTACACAATTGAACCAGAAGATGGGGCTGTTGGTGTATTCGCACATGAATATGGTCATGATTTAGGTTTACCAGATGAGTATGATACACAATATAGCGGAGATGGTGAACCAGTTCAAGCTTGGTCTATTATGAGTGGCGGAAGCTGGGCAGGTAAAATTGCTGGAACGACGCCAACAAGTTTCTCACCACAAAATAAAGAGTTTTTCCAAAAAACAATCGGTGGTAATTGGGCAAATATCGTAGAAGTAGATTATGAGAAATTAAATAAAGGTATCGGCCTAGCAACATATTTAGACCAAAGTGTTACGAAATCTAACCGTCCGGGTATGATTCGTGTTAACTTACCAGATAAAGATATAAAAACAATTGAGCCGGCATTCGGAAAACAGTATTACTACAGCACAAAAGGTGATGATCTTCATACGAAGATGGAAACACCGCTGTTCGATTTAACAAATGCAACGACTGCACAATTTGACTTCAAATCATTATATGAAATTGAAGCAGAGTATGACTTCCTTGAAGTACACGCTGTAACAGAAGATGGTCAACAAACGTTAATTGAAAGACTTGGTGAGAAAGCTAATAGTGGAAATGCAGATTCGACAAATGGCAAATGGATTGACAAATCATATGATTTAAGCCAATTCAAAGGTAAGAAAGTAAAATTAACATTTGATTACATTACTGATGGTGGTTTAGCATTAAATGGTTTCCTACTTGATAATGCTTCATTAACAGTAGATGGTAACGTAGTATTCTCTGATGATGCAGAAGGTACATCACAATTCAAATTAGATGGTTTTGCTGTTTCTAACGGAACAGAGAAGAAGAGCCATAACTATTATGTTGAGTGGAGAAACTATGCTGGTTCAGATAACGCGTTAAAATTTGCTCGTGGTCCAGAGTATAACAGTGGTATGGTCGTATGGTATGCAGATTCAGCTTACACAGATAACTGGGTAGGTGTACATCCAGGACACGGATTCCTAGGTGTAGTTGATTCTCATCCAGAAGCAATTGTAGGAACTTTAAATGGTAAACCGACAGTGGAAAGTAGTACACGATTCCAAATCGCTGATGCGGCGTTCTCATTCGATAAAACGCCAGCTTGGAAAGTTGTATCTCCAACGCGTGGAACGTATACGTATGATGGTTTAGCGGGTGTACCGAAGTTTGATGATTCTAAAACGTATATTAATCAACAGATTCCAGATGCAGGACGTATTTTACCGAAGCTTGGTCTGAAGTTTGAAGTAGTAGGACAAGCTGATGATAATTCTGCAGGTGCTGTTCGTTTATATCGTTAATACTGTGAAACTACCGAGAGATTTTCTTTTGGTAGTTTTTTTGTGAGCAATGAATTTTATATAGCTGAAAAAGTCATATATAATGTAACTTTAAGAATAGAAATTTGTTATATATGAAGTCTATATAAATAATGAAAGAATTGGATAAAAATAGTGGGAGAAGGTGAGTGAATGAGTATTTCCTCTATTGTAAGTAGGCAAAAGGAATATTTTTTAAAAGGTCATACGAGAAGCATTGAAATGAGAAAGAATAATTTAAAGAAGCTTTATGAAGGCATTCAGCATTTTGAAGAAGAAATATTTCAGGCATTGAAATTAGATTTAAATAAGTCAGTTCACGAGTCGTTTACAACGGAAGTTGGATATGTATTAAAAGAAATTTCCTTTCAATTGAAACATATGTCATCGTGGAGTAAACCGAAGCGAGTTCGAACAGCACTGACTCATTTTGGATCAAAAGGAAAAGTAGTGCCAGAACCGTATGGTGTGACGCTTATTATTGCACCGTGGAACTATCCTTTTCAATTAGCAATTGCACCACTTGTAGGAGCATTGGCAGCTGGAAATACAATCGTTTTAAAGCCGTCAGAGTTAACGCCAAGCGTTTCAAAAGTGCTTAAGAGAATGCTAGATGAATTATTTCCAGAAGAGCTTGTAGCGGTAGTAGAAGGTGGCGTTGAAGAGAGTACATCTTTGCTGAAGGAACCGTTTGATTATATTTTCTTTACTGGTAGTGTTAGCGTTGGAAAAGTTGTAATGGAAGCAGCAGCGAAACAGTTGACGCCGCTCACTTTAGAACTTGGCGGGAAAAGTCCTTGTATTGTACATAAAGATGCAAAGATAGAGATGACAGCAAGAAGAATTGTTTGGGGTAAGTTTTTAAATGCAGGGCAGACGTGTGTAGCGCCTGATTATATGTACGTGCATTCTTCCGTGAAAGAAAAGCTAATTGAGGCACTGCGACATGAAATTACAGAGCAGTATAGTAAAGAACCTTTGAAAAATGAAAATTATGTGCGTATTGTAAGTGAGCGTCATTTTGAACGATTATGTGGATTTTTACAAGATGGTCAAGTCGTAATTGGTGGAAACTATGAGAAAGATACATTACATATTGAACCGACAGTGCTAGCGGATATTACATGGCAAGATGCTGTTATGGAAGATGAAATTTTTGGTCCGATTTTACCAATCATAGAGTACGACAATATAGAAGATGTAATTGGCACAATCCAGCAACATCCGAAGCCGTTAGCGTTATATGTATTTTCTGAAGATAAAGAAGTACAAAAGAAAGTGACGAGTAATATTTCATATGGTGGAGGCTGTATTAATGATGTTGTCTATCATCTTGCCACGCCATATTTACCTTTTGGGGGTGTTGGAAGTAGTGGATTAGGGGGTTATCATGGGAAAGAAAGTTTTCGGACTTTTTCACATTATAAAAGCATTTTAGCCCAATCTACAGCATTCGACATGAAAATTCGTTACTCTTCTACAAAAAGTGCTTTAAAATTCATACGAAAGTTGTTAAAATGATGATGGTGTTTATCAGTAGGCGTAGCCGTATGATAAAAGCCCCTTCGCAATGGAAGGGGTTTTTCTGTTCGACGTTATGTATCATGCGAAAATGAATCAAACATACTACATAAAGAATAGAAACGAACGCTTGCTAAATAACCATTTTTGTTTGGATCGAAACAAAAAATAGTCTATAGAACATAAATATTTATTCATGAATATAAAAATTTAAAATTTAAGGTAGATAGGACGGGAAAATGAAAAAGATTATTAAAGTTGAAGCAGTTGAAAAACATTTTGGAAATCAAGTGATTATCCCACCTCTTTCTTTAGATATTAAAGAGGGAGAGTTTTTAACAATTTTAGGGCCGAGTGGCTGCGGGAAAACGACTTTACTTCGTATGATCGCAGGATTTGAAACTCCAACTAAAGGGAATCTTTTATTAGATGATGAAAGAATTAACGATTTGCCGCCATATAAACGTCATATGAACCTAGTGTTCCAACATTACGCACTATTCCCACATATGACAGTAGAGAAGAATATTTGTTTTGGTATGAAAATGCAGAAAGTATCAGCAGCAGAGCAGAAAGAGCGTGCTGAAGAGGCAATGCGTTTAACGCAGTTACTTGAGTTCCGTAATCGTAAACCTGCGAAGCTTTCTGGTGGACAACAGCAGCGTGTTGCAATTGCAAGAGCGATTGTAAATAATCCGCGTGTATTACTATTAGATGAGCCACTTGGAGCGCTTGACTTTAAGTTACGAAAAGACTTGCAACGTGAATTGAAAAACTTACAACGTAATTTAGGAATTACGTTCATATACGTAACGCACGATCAAGAAGAAGCAATGAGCATGAGCGATCGTATCGTCGTTATGAATAAAGGACATATCGAACAAATCGGAACACCGAAAGAAATTTATAATAAGCCAAAAACATTGTTCGTTGCGACATTCATCGGTGAAAATAATATTGTGAAAAACGGGGAAGGCTATGTAGCAATTCGCCCTGAAAATGTAAAAGTACGTTCGGTTGAAGAACCAATTTTAAAAGAATACCATCTTGGACATATTGAAGATATTGAGTTTGTCGGAAATATGGAGAAGCTTTATGTACGTGATGAGAAAACATCAGAATTACTAATGGCATATCAAACTGCTGAAGAGGCAGCGCAGTGGAGCATTGGAGATAATGTATATGTAGGCTGGGAGCAAGAGGACGAGGTGACCTTAAATTGAAAAAAGGGAAATTACTCGCACTACCTACAGTCGCGTGGCTGTTAATTTTCTTCCTAATCCCGCTCATATTCGTATTAGGATTCGCCTTCATGCAGCGCGGAGCTTACGGGACAGTAGAAATGCAATTTACGCTGGAGAATATATCCCGTGTGTTTGACCCATTGTACTTAGGAACGTTATGGGAAACTGTTAAAATCGCAGTTATTACGACAGTAATATGTTTATTAATTGGTTATCCGTTTGCTTATACAATTACAATTGTTGACCGCAAATACCGCTCTATTCTTTTATTATTGGCAACGATCCCGTTTTGGATTAACTTTCTTGTTCGTTCATACGCATGGATTGTTATTTTACGTTCACAAGGTCTTGTGAATACGTTGTTATTAAAGCTTGGCATTATTAGTGAACCGTTAAATTTATTATATAATACTCCTTCTGTAATACTCGGAATGGTCTATTCTTTATTACCATTTATGATTTTACCAGTGTATGCAGCAATTGAGCAGCTGGATAAGCGTAAGCTAGAAGCGGCTTATGATTTAGGAGCAACACCAATAAAGGCATTTTGGAATATAACAGTGCCGATGACGATGTCAGGAATTGCGACTGGTTCTATTTTAGTATTCGTTTCTTCTATCGGAATGTTTGTTGTATCAGACGTGATGGGCGGATCGAAAGTAGCATTAATCGGAAACGTTATTCAAAACCAATTCTTAGGTGCACGTGACTGGCCGTTTGGATCTGCGTTATCGATTATCGTTGTTCTATTCTCTGTTCTGTTAATTTACTTATATTATCGTGCAACGAAAGTATATAAATATAATGAGAATGGAGGGGAATAGGCAAAGATGAAGAAGTTTTTAGTTTCTTATTCTTGGTTAATTTTGTTATTCTTGTATTTTCCAATGATGGTTTTAATGGTCTATTCTTTCAACGACTCTCGCATTAATGCGGAGTGGGAAGGTTTTACATTCCATTGGTATACAGATTTATTTCAAAAACAAGATGTTATTGATGCATTTGTAAATAGTATTACGATTGCAGTTATAACAACGATTGTGACAACGGTACTTGGTGTATTCTTTGCAATTGCTTTACATCGTTATAAATATCGTTTCGAAGGGGCTATTAATGGCCTTGTATATTTACCAATTTTAATTCCGGATATTTTAATGGGATTATCTTTACTAATTCTTTTCAGTCAGTTAGGAATGGAACTTGGACAAACAACGATTATTATTGCACATATTACATTTAGTATTTCGTTTGTTGTTGTTATTTTAGCTGCGCGTCTTTCAAGTATGGGACGTGACTTAGAAGAAGCTGCAAATGATTTAGGAGCAACCCCCTGGCAAACGTTTCGTTATGTAACGTTCCCAGCAATTGCACCGGGAGTTATTTCAGCAGCATTATTAACATTCACATTATCAATTGATGATTTTGTAATTAGTTTCTTCGTATCAGGACCAGGATCAACAACATTGCCACTATACATTTACAGTATGGTTAAGCGCGGAGTATCACCAGAAATTAATGCTCTTTCTACAATTTTAATTGTTGCTATCGTAGGATTAATGGTTCTATCTGAAATCTTCCGGAACAAAGGTGCAGATGGTGAAGAAAACTCTGGAGGACACCTTCCTTTATAATACGAACGATATAGAAAGTACAAGGGGGTAATAAATCGATGAAATTAATGAAAAGAATAGCTGGCGCAGCAATTAGCTTTAGCCTTGTTGCTGGTGTGCTTGCTGGTTGTGGTGAAAAGAAAGAAGAATTAAATATTTATAGCTGGGCTGACAATTTTGATGAGCAAGTGCTAAAAGATTTTGAAAAAAAGTATAATGTGAAAATTAACTATGACAAGTACGCAAGTAATGAAGAAATGCTTGCAAAATTACAAGCTGGTGGTGCAAAGTATGACTTAATCCAGCCGTCTGATTACATGGTTAAAACAATGGCGAAAATGGACTTATTAGCGCCGTTAGATAAAAAGAATATCCCAAATATCGAAAACATGGTTTCTAATTTCAAAACACCTGCGTTTGATCCAGAGAATAAATATTCTTTAGTGTACACTTGGGGTGTAACAGGGATTGCATACAATAAAAAGTATGTGAAAGAAGCACCTACAAGCTGGGCTGACTTATGGAATGAGAAATATAAAGGACGTGTAACGTTACTAAACGATTCTCGTGAAGTGTTAGGAATGGGTCTTAAGAAGCACGGGTTCTCAAACAGTACGAAAGACGATGCACAATTAAAGACAGCAGCAGATGATTTAAAGAAGCTGCTTCCAAACTTATTAGCATTTGATACAGATAACATTAAACAAAAATTCATTACAGAAGATGCTTGGATTGGAACAGTTTGGTCTGGAGATGCAGCATTTATCGCAAAAGATAATAAAGATGTAGAATATGTTGTACCAAAAGAAGGCGGCACAATTTGGGCTGATACGTTAGCAATTCCAAAAGGTGCAAAACATAAAGAGCTTGCTGAGAAATTTATGAACTACTTACTAGATGAAAAAGTAAGTGTGAAAAACTACGAGTCAATTGGTTACAGTAATCCAAATGAAAAAGCTCATCCTCTTCATAGTAAAGAATACCGTGATAATCACATGATCTTCTTAACGAAAGAAGAGTTAGATCGTACAGAATGGCTTGTTGATGTGGACGATAAGTTAAAAGATTATGATCGTTACTGGACAGAGCTAAAAACAAAAGGTAAATAAGTAAGGAAATGCGGTTTCTAAAGTAGAAATCGCATTTTTTCATAGTAGGAGGAAATCGTTTGAAGAAGTTACATCAGTATGAGGTAATGTGTATCGGTTTGTTATTTGCTGTATTTGGTATTGTTGCTTGGCGCGTACATGCAGGTGGCGTTACAGTGATGGATACATATGTCCGTGGATTAGTAAGAGGGCTGCAAACGGAAAGTTCTCTTACATTTTTCTCGTACTTTACAAAATTGGGATCAGCAATTGGGATAGTCACTACGCTCGTTATAAGTTTGCTTGTTTTTTGGAAGAAGCGTTATTATGCTGCGATGATTGTATATCCAATGGGAATTTTAATAACACATCTTGTGAATAAAGGGATAAAAGAGATTGTAAAGAGAGAACGTCCGTCATTAAATGAAGCGCTAGATGCACTTGGATATAGTTTTCCTAGTGGACATGCAATGCTATCGATTATGACATTTGGATTTCTTACTTATATCATTGCTGCTAATTTGAAAAGCGTAGCTGGGAAATGTGTCACAATAATTTTGATGGGTATAGTAATTCTATCGATTGGATTAAGTAGAGTCATTTTAAATGTACATTACCCAACTGATATTTTAGCTGGTTACTGCGTAGGTGGTATTTTGTTAATTATCGCGATTTACTACCATCGTTTACTTACTGAGAGATTAGGGCTTAATAAAGAGAGATAGAAAGACGTCTGGAAAAACTATCATTATAGTTTTTCCAGACGTTTTTTGTTTATATCAAGATGTGATACAGTATAAGTGACAATTGAATCATTTAAAGTAGGTGAAAATGTGTGAAGACAAATGTACATAAAGTTGATAAGTGGGGGAAGTTAGGAGCCTTTTTGTATCAGTCTCGTTATACAGTAATTGTAGCGCTACTGTTGCTCGCAATCGCACTTGGGATTTTTGCTCCAAAGCTACCGGGAGTATTAGGTGGCGATGGCTTCCAAACGGAAGGCGACTATCAAAAAACAAAAGAAATTTTAGATAAAGATTTTAAGAAGTCTCAAGATACGCTTCTGCTCGTTTTTGAGAAAAATAAAGATGTTTCGCATGAGGAATTTAAAAAACGAATAGATGAAATTGTAAAGAATGTTCAAGAGAAAGAGAACTATGAATCTTTCCATCACCCAATCCAAAATAAAGAAATGCTACAAGATGACATCGGTTATGCGACAATTTTATTTTCCGGGAAAACAAATAAAGAAAGAATGGAAAAGACATTACAATTTGCTGATGAGATTGAGAAAGAAAGTAATGTAGCATTAAAATTAACACCTACAGGATTTCCGAAAATTAATCAAGAGATTAATGAAAGAACGCAAAATGATTTAAAAGTAGCAGAAATGATTGGATTACCAATTGCGTTTCTTGTATTACTATTTTCGTTTGGGAGTCTTTTGGCATCAATTTTACCGATTTTGAATGGGGCGCTTAGTGTTATTAGTACGATGGGGATATTGTATTTCATCGGTGTTGATAAAGAACTATCTATTTTCGTGTTAAACGTTGCACCGATGATTGGACTTGCATTATCTATTGATTTTGCGCTATTATTTGTGAACCGTTTTCGAGAGGAAGTTGCTAAACGAACGGTAAAAGAAGCGATAGCAATTACATATCAAACGGCAGGACGTGCGATTGTATTTTCAGGATTATGTGTATTTGTTGGGTTATCCGGTTTGTTTTTCTTTAAGATAGATTATATTCAATCTGTAGCGATTAGCGGAATGATTGTTGTCATTATGAGCATTTTATTCTCACTCACACTTCTTCCAGCACTATTATCGTTAATAGGTAAAAGAATATTAAAAAAGAATCAAGTAGCACATACGCCGGCAAAAGCATGGCGTAAATTTGCACAATTTGTGATGAAACATCCAATTGCAATGATTATTGTTGTTACAACATTTATTGTTATTTGCTTATTACCGTTACGTACAGCTAATTTGCAGTTCCCTGGTGTTGAAGCTTTACCTGAAAAGAGTGATACAAGAATTGCATATGAAAAGTATGAAGAAGCATTTAATGAAACTGTCAAAACACACGCTGATGTTACGTTAGTTGTAGAGACGAAAAAAGATATGAAAGAAAAAGAAAGTCTACAAAAGATAGAAGAAGTCGTTCAAAAGTTAAAAGATGATAAGAAAGTACATGAAGTAAGAAGTTTATACGACGGGTTAACTGGAATGAAAGTAGATCAAGTTGTTGGAATATTACAGTCGCCAGAATCAGCGAAACTAACTCCTGTATTTGAAGCATACACGCAAGGGAATAAGACGACGATAGAAATCTTTTTGAAAACAAAACCACGTACAGAGACTGCAAAACAGTGGGTGCGTGACTTTAAAAAGAACTATAAAGAAACGGATGTTACTTATTATCTAGGCGGAATGACGACATTTCAACAAGAATTAGAAGATGAAATTAAAGATAAAGTAGTAATTGGTATGTCTGTTATATTTGGATCGACCTTTGTTATATTATTATTTGCATTCCGATCTATACTCATTCCAATTAAGGCAATTGTTATGAATATACTTAGTTTAAGTGCAACTATTGGAATTGTTGTTTGGTTATTTGAAGGTGGTCATTTCGGTTTAGAAACGAGTCCGGTTCTGTTTGTCTTACCAATCTTCATTTTTGGCCTCGTATTTGGGCTTAGTATGGATTATGAAGTATTTCTTATTTCACGTATTCATGAGCTCTATGAAGAAACAGGAGATAACGATCAAGCAACGTTAGAAGGGCTCGTTTCAACAAGTAGAATCATTACATCAGCTGCTTTAATAATGATTGTTGTAACTGGTGCATTCGCATTTACTGATATTTTACCAGTAAAGCAGATGGGTCTTGGCGTTGCGTTAGCAATATTTCTTGATGCAACAATTATTCGTCTTATGCTCGTACCAAGCTTAATGAAGTTATTTGGAGACTGGAACTGGTGGTTACCATTTCGAAAAAAACGAGAAAAATCATTGTAAAAAATGCTCATCATATTGATGAGCATTTTTTATGAATAGCAAAGCCTACATTTTGCAAATAGTATGTGATAAGAACATTACATAATAAGTAGGTGAAGGCAATGTTTCGTTATTTTAAGTTTAAGTTAAATGATACAGTACAGTTTGCCGAGAACGATGGGCATATGTATCGCATTGTCGGTTATCGGTTAGAAAAAGGATTTTATCCAAAAGATGAATGGACTCATATCATTTATGAACTACTTAGAGAATTTGACGGGTATACGATGGATGCAGAAGAGGAAGAACTTGTAAAGGTCGTTCAAGTAGAGGATGAGTATTACAAAATACAAGAAGTATCAGGTTATCGCTATCCAGTAAAAATGAAACAAAAACAACAAGTGATGAAAATAGAAAAGATGGACAATTTATTAGATGCTTACAATGATTATAAAAGGTTGGCGGATTTCTTTAAGGATTTATCGTATGAACAAAAAGCTGAAGAAGTATTGTTAGAAATGAAAAGACTTAGAGCTTGAGGGGCAGTCTATTATAAGACTGTCCTCTATTTTTGACGGTGCATCAAAGTGTGTTTTCCGTTACAATGAGAGAATCAATAGAAATAAGGTGATAAACAGTATGGAAACAAAGAAAAAGGGCGAATGGTGTGAAATTACCGTTCCAGCTAAATGGAATGGTATAAGTATTGAATCGGTATTAAAAGTAGAATGGGAAATACCGAAAAAGCTATTACATCAGCTTCGTATGGAAAAAGGTGTTACGGTTAACGGGGAACAAAGAAGATGGAATGAGCTTTTAAAAGAGAACGATAAGTTACAAGTCCATATGTTTGCGGAGGAAGAGTACGGTGTAGATCCAGAATATGGTGAATTACATGTAGTATACGAAGATAATCACGTACTTATCGTAAATAAACCAGAGCAAATGGACACACACCCTGCTGAAAAAGGTGGAACCGGGACGCTTGCAAATCTTGTTGCTTTTCATTTTCAAATGCAAGGTTTAGAGACGAGGGTGCGTCATATTCATCGTTTAGATAAAGATACGACAGGTGGTGTCGTGTTTGCTAAGCATAGAATTGCTGGTGCAATTATGGATCGTCTATTAATGGAAAGAAAAATTAAAAGAACGTATGCTGCGCTCGTTGAAGGGAAAGTAAAGAAGAAACAAGGAAAGATTGATGCTGCTATCGGAAGGGATCGCCATCATGCTACAAGGCGTCGTATTTCTCCAAAAGGTGACCAAGCTATCACATATTATAAAGTAGAAAAGTATTTTAAGAAGCAAAACACGACTTTTGTAACGTTACAATTAGAAACGGGTAGAACACATCAAATTCGTGTTCATATGAGTCATAATGGTAATCCACTAGTTGGGGATGTATTATATGGTGGACAAACAAAATATATGTCCAGTCAAGCATTACATGCGATGAAGATAAATTTCTTGCATCCAATTACGAAAGAAGCGATTGAAGTTGATGTGCCGTTTCCTGCAAAGTTAAATAATAAAATAAAAGAATTTCAAAAAGAAAATGCGTAAAGTATAAGTTTTAACTTGAAAAAAGTAGATTTTTGCAGGGATTTCTCTACAAGAAGCGAAGCCGTTAAGAGAAAAGAGAGGTGAGAATCACTTGATCAAATATAAGTATGTACTTGGAATATTTTTCGCTTGTCTTTTACTTACTCTATGTCTTTATCCCTATTTACCAAATCGTATGGCAGTACATTGGAATGTAAATGGTGAGCCAAACGAGTTTATGAGTAAACAAGTTGTTGTAGCATTTATTCCCTGTTTTATTATTTTTTTATATGGATTTTTGTATATTATTTCACATAATATATTTAAGTTTAATGAAAGAGAGCATGGTATTATAGGCGGATTTATAAAGAAAATTACGTTATTTATGTTGTTTATTCATATGCTTATCCTCTTTATTAATTTTGGGGATTTGATATCCTTTCAAACAGGATTAACGATTGGGATTAGTATGTTTCTTTTTATGCTGAGTAAAGAATTTAAGAAAATAAAAGGCAAAGAAAAAGACCCAATTAAATTACAAAAAATTCGTTTAGTGAGTAGACGGATTTTTCAAGTGATGGCATGTGGCATATTGTTTTCATTGTTTTTGAACTTAGAGTGGGGATTTTATGTATTGCTTAGTGTAATAAGCTGTGGATCTATGTTGTTTATGTTATATATTTTCTATTCATACATAATAGAAAGCTATGAAACTTAAAAAAGAGTCTTCTCATTATGAGAAGACTCTTTTAATCTATTTACTTCGTAAGAAATTGTTGTGTCCAGTAGTTGCCGCTTTCTACATAACCAACACCGATATGAGTGAAGCCGTTATTTAAGATGTTTGCACGGTGTCCAGCGCTGTTCATCCAAGCTTGTACTACTTCTTCAGGTGTACGTTGGCCTTGAGCGATGTTTTCACCTGCAGATGTATAAGAAATGCCAAATTTCTTCATCATGTCAAACGGAGACCCGTATGTAGGGCTGTTATGATCAAAGTAGTTGTTTTTTTGCATATCTTCAGACTTAATACGTGCTACTTTGCTTAATTCAGTATCGATTTTTAGTGCTGGTAAGCCTTGTTTTGCACGCTCAGCATTTGTTAATTCAACAACACGTTGTTCAAACTCGCTTAAAGATTTTGCTTCTTCAGCAGGCTTTTGCTCAGCAGGTTTTTGTTCAGTAGGTTTTTGAGTATTGTTGTTTTCAGCAGGTTTTTGAGCTTCTGGTTTTTGAACTTCTTCAGCAGGCTTTTGCTCAACTGGTTTTTGTTCAGCAGGCTTTTGAGTTTCTGGCTTAGCAGTTGGTTGCTCAGTTACAACATTTTCAGTAGGTTGTTGACCAGGAATGAAGCAGTTTGGTTGGAAGTTTCCTTGTTGCCATTGTGCTAATGATTCAACGCCCATAGATTGTAAGAATGCTTGTAATTCTTGTTGGCTCATTTGTTTCATCATCACTTTTGAATGCTGAATATTTTGAACCTTTAAGTTAGATGGTTGTACTGTTGCAGCTTGTGCATCTAGAGAAGATACTCCTAAAGTAAGAGCTGTTGCAGCAGCTACAGATAATAAAACACGCTTTTTCATGATGTGTGTCCCCCTATATAAAGTTTTAATTTGTTTTCACACGATTTGTTTTTGACAGCCTGTCTGACTGACAAATTCATCGTAGCATACAATTTGCGAGAAAAAAGATGGAAAAAAATTCATAGACTTTAAAATTACCTAATTTATCCTAAGAGAAGAAGGGAACAAAAATAAGAGAAATATAGAGTATAAAAGGAATTTATAGTGTTTTTATACTTGGTTTTAAGAGGGTATTTTTGGATAAAGTTACCTAAATAGAAAATGAAGAATCCTATTGTATCAATGGTTTGAGCGATTTTTTGAGGAATATAATGGATTGATTTTTACAAAACTGTAATGTTTCTGTTGTTCTTTTTTATAATAAAGTAACATATTTTTAATGTTGTAGCAGACAAAAAAGCGGCTATCTCTTTACATAGACGAAGGAGATAGCCGTTTTCCTATTATTACGTATGTTACGAGTTATTACGAGTTAGTTTCAATTGCTTCTAATAATAAATCCACAATGTGAATTCCTCTCATTTTATGAGAAAGCCCTTCTCGCTCAATGCCCAATTTCATTTGTAATAAACAACCTGGATTTGCAGTAACAATGGTTGCTGCGTCTGTTTCATGCACACGGTCCATTTTGTAATCTAGAAATGCCATTGATAACTCTGAATGAACAATATTGTAAATACCAGCAGAACCACAGCAACGGTCGGCATCTTTCATTTCACGGTATGTTGCACCTTGGATAGCCTCTAGTAACATACGAGGTTCAGAAGATGTGCGCATAACATTGCGTAAATGACAAGAGTCTTGATACGTAATAACTTGCGGCGTGAGTCGTAAGTCATTACGTTTATGGAAATCTAGTTCTACTAGAATAGCAGTAATATCTTTAATTTTAGAAATAAACTGCTTAGCACGTTCAGCCCAATCCGGATCATCCTTTAAAAGATAATCATAGTCTACGAGATAAGCTCCGCAACCACCTGCATTCGTAATAATATAGTCGATGTTTAAATCTTCGAATGCTTTTATATTTCGCTTTGCTAATTCTTTTGCTCCACTCTTTTCACCAGCATGCCCATGCAATGCACCGCAGCAACTTTGTGTTTTCGGAATAACGATATCACAACCAGCTAATTGAAGAAGTTTCATCGTTGCGTTATTTGTTTCTAAAAACATCGTATCCATTAAGCAGCCTGTGAAGAATGCAACTTGTTTTTTCTTTGTACTTTCTGCAGGTAAAAATGAAGGACGATCTTTCATCGCTTTCATTTTAGGGACTTTGGGTAAAACGAGATCCATCGTTGCAAGTGTTTCAGGGAATAACTTCATAATCCCTGTTTTATGTGTTAGCGTTTGTAAACCAGAACGTTGATAAAATCCGATTAGTCCAGTTAATGTTCTCATTCGATTTTGATGGGGGAATAATCCTTCAAAAACGACTTTTCGAACAGCTTTCACTGGCACTGAGAATTTTTTATTTTGATTAATAATATCACGAGCTTCTTCTAATAAATGTCCATAATTTACACCAGATGGACAAACAGGCTCACAAGCACGGCAACCAAGACAAACGTTTAATGTATTTTCAACATCTTCATCTGGTTCGATTAAACCATCAACGACTGCTTTCATTAATGCGATACGTCCGCGCGGTGAATGTGACTCTTTATATCCGGATTGAATGTAGGTAGGACAAGTAGGTAAACAAAAACCGCATCGCATACAGTTTAGTAATTCATCTTCACTTAATCGTTCTTTAAATTCTTTTTGAATATTTTCTTTATTTAATGTGGTCATCGCTCAACCACCACTCTTTTTCGAGTGTCTTTCGCGAACATTTTTCCAGGATTCATAATGTTATTTGGATCGAAAGCTTGCTTTATTCCTTGCATAGCTGCAATACCTTCTTTACCTAATTTCATTTCTAAATATGGAGCTTTCATTGCACCAACACCATGTTCACCAGTAATTGTGCCACCAAGTTCAATTGCTTTCGCAAATATTTCAGCAAAAGCTTGCTCAGCTCGGTGCATTTCTTCTGCATTACGAGCGTCTGTCATACAAGTTGGATGTAAATTACCATCACCAGCGTGTCCAAACGTACAAATAGGAATATTATATTTTTTTGCAATGGCATTAATAGCTTCAACCATAGGAGCGATTTGTGAACGTGGTACAGTTGCATCTTCTAATATTGTAGTAGGTTTTAGTCGTGCGAGCGCTGATAGAGCACTACGGCGAGCGGTACGAAGCGCATCTGCTTCTGTTTCATCTTTTGCAACGCGAACATCAACTGCATTCATAGAGCGGCAAACATTAACCATGTTTTCAATATCTCGATTGACTACTTCGGGCGGACCGTCTTGTTCGATTAATAAAATTGCTTTTACATCTGTAGGTAAACCGATTTGTGCAAACTCTTCTACTACTTCAATTGTCGGTTGGTCTAAAAACTCCAGTGTTGCTGGAATGATTTTATTTGCAATAATAGAAGAAACAGCACGTGCAGCTTCATTAATATCTTCATATAATGCAAGCATTGTTTTCTTTGTTTCAGGCATAGGAACAAGTTTTAATATAGCTTCTGTTACCACGCCAAGTGTTCCTTCAGAACCGATAAATAAACGAGTTAAATCGTAACCAGCTACATCTTTTGCTAATTTACCACCAGTGCGAATAATATCACCATTTGGTAAGACAAGTTCAAGCCCCATTACATAATCACGTGTTACGCCATATTTCAAACCGCGTAATCCACCTGAGTTTTCATTAATATTACCGCCGATTGTAGAAATTTTCATCGAGCTTGGATCTGGTGGATAAAATAAACCTTTTTCTTCTACCGCTTTAATAATATCAAGTGTAATGACACCAGCTTGTACAGTAATTGTTAAGTTTTCTTCATCAATTTCTAAAATATTGTTCATATGGCGGAAAATAAGGACGATACCGCCTTCAAGTGGACATGTTCCTGCGCAAAGATTTGTTCCAGACCCGCGCACATACACAGGAATTTTGTGAGTGTTACATACTTTTAACACTTCAGCTACTTCATTTGTATTACGAGGAGCAATGACTGCATCAGGCATTGCTTGGAAGTTTGGAGTAGCATCATAACTATAAGTTAAACGCCCCATATTGGATGTATCTACATTATCTTCGCCAACAATAGATACGAATGAATGAATAATTTGTTTTTCTAACATTGGAAATCCCCCTCAAACTGTTAACGTGTTTAGTTATAATAAACAACGTGGTAACAGTGCTTTCATTATAATGATAAAAAAGTTGAGGGATTCTTTCTATGTATAATCATCTAAAGATTAATCTATTTTATCGTTCTTTTTTATATGATTATCTAATAGGAGAAGTGCGAAGTATAAAACGTTTAAGTCTTTGAATTGTTTTGGATCAAGTCCTGTATGTTCTTCAATCTTTTTTAGCCTGTAATGTAATGTGTTAATGTGTATATGTAATTGTTTAGCCGTCTGTTTATAAGATTGGTTATAATCGATAAATAAGCGTAAAGTGTGCATAAGCTCAGGAAATGATAATAAGTTTTCGATGGTACGCTCTAGAAATTGTTCACGCGTTTCGGCAGAAATATCTTGTAAACACATTTCTAAACGTAAATCTTCATTAAATACAATTTTTTTCGTTTCCAATGATACAGAAAGAGCGCGTAATGCTTGTTCGTAACATATGCTCATATTGTTTGAGGTAACTGTTTGTCCAATCCCTATATATAAAGGAATAGAAAATAAAGTTTCGCAGTCTTGTTTTAATCGTTTTAAAAATTGATAAGTTTGCTCTTTGGAGCTCATTGCTGTAAATAAAATAAAACGATCATTTCCCCAGCGAACAAATAGATGCTCTTTTGTTAAAATATTACGTATGTGTTGCCATATTTTACGCTGGAGCATCGTGTCATTTTTGCCAATAGAAAACAAAATAAGTTGTTTTTTCTTATATAAATCAATGCCAAGTGTTTTTGCGCGATCAAGAAAACTCGGGGACCACTCTGTATTTTGAAGCCAATCAAAGACAAAAGCTTCATAAGAACGGTGCTCAAGTTCTAGTTGCTCTAAAAAGTAGTTTTCATGAATTAATAATTCGGTCATCTTACGCAATATTTCTCCGTAGCGTGAAATGTTTTCAGGTTCTCCTGTAATCCCAATGACACCAATTACTTCATCATGAAATAATAAAGGAAGATTCATCCCAGCCTTTACACCTTGCAATCGCCTTTCATCTTCTTTTGTAATGATGACGGTTTTCTTTTGTTTGGCGCAGCGGAGTGCACCTTCATGAAATTGTCCAATTCTTTCTGTATCTGTACTTGCGATAATAACGCCTTCTATATTAATGATAATTATATTTTCTGTAATTAGTCTGCGTACTTCTCGTACAATTTTATTCGCTAAATCAGGAAATAGCATAATTGACACACCTCAAATTCTATTTGTTGTACATTATATATGTAAATTGAGTAAGAAAGGGAAATTTCACACTTTCCACACATTTATTTGTTATTTTACAATTATAACGAAATCATCTGAAGATGGAGGGAATCTTTTGAGAAAGTATGTTTTTCTTCTCTGTTTTTTATTTCTATTAGTAGGGTGTCAAGGAAGTTCATATACACCAATTGCTAAAGATAAAAATGTTATTATAACTACGAATATAAAAGAAGGCAGTATTAGTTTTATTGATAAAAAGGATAAAAAGTTAATTACGACATGGGAACTAAATGAGCCAATGGCCGGAATCACACTGCTTCCAAATGGCGATGAAATACTTGTATACGGTAAGCAATTAGAATATATGTATGTATATTCACTAGCGGAAGGAAGGCAAGTGGAAAAATATAAAACTGGAAAGGGCATTGTAAATGTGGTCGTATCAGCAGATAAAAAACAATTATTTGCTGCTGATCAAAATGTTCAAAAGGTAAGATTCTTTACGATAAATGGGAAAGAGACAGGAAATGTTTCAACAGGAAAAGGGCCTATAACGATGGTAGAGTATCAGAATCGGTTATCTGTACTAAACTTTTATGATACGAAACTAACGACAATTGATACGAAGAAAAAAGAAGTTGTTCAATCCTTTATGATTCCGCCAGCATCAACAGGAGCGACGATTAGTCCTGATGGGAAAGAAATATGGATTGGCGGACATGGTGATGGAAATCAAGTAAATGAGAAAGTGTTAGTGTATTCTTTACAGAGTGGAGAAATGGTGCGTTCTTTACACGCTCCATTTATGCCTGTGAATATAACGAAGGATAGTAAGTACGTATATGCACTCAGTCATGGGTCGAATACACTTAGAAAGTTTGATGTTAGCACATATAAAGAAATAGCTTCTGTAGAAGTAGGGTCGAATCCATTTGCATTTTTGGAGAGCGGAGCAGAAGGGTATGTAGCCAGTTATGATAGTGATGAAGTGTGCGTTATGGATATGAAGAATTTGAAAATAAAACAAACAATTAAAGTCGGAAAAGGACCGTTTCAACTCATAGAGAGGGAAGGGAAGGACAATGAATAAATATAGAGTGCTAGTTGTAGATGATGAAAGTGATATGAGGCAGCTTGTTGGAATGTATTTGGATAACTTTGGATATGAGTGGGGAGAAGCTGAAAATGGAAAAGAGGCTCTTAAAAAGCTAGAAACGGATCATTATGATTTCGTTGTATTAGATATAATGATGCCAGAAATGGATGGACTTTCAGTTTGTAAAGAAATTAGAAAAACGTCAGATGTGCCGATTATATTTTTAACTGCAAAAGGTGAAGAGTGGAATAGGGTGAACGGCTTACGTATGGGAGCAGATGACTATATTGTAAAACCGTTTAGTCCTGGTGAATTGGTTGCCCGTATGGAAGCTGTGCTAAGAAGATATACAAAGCAAGAACAGCAAGAAGAGATTCAATTTGGACCAATTCTTATCAATGAAAAAAGTAGACGAATCGAGGCGGATGGTGAATTGATTTCTCTTACTGTAAAAGAGTTTGATTTACTATATTTTCTTTGCCAGCATACAGGACAAGTGTTTAGCCGGGAGCAATTACTTGAAAAGGTATGGGGATATGATTATGCCGGAAGTACAAGAACAGTAGATACGCATGTGAAAACGATGCGCTTGAAGCTTGGAGAAAGTGGAAACTACATTCAAACTGTTTGGGGTGTAGGCTATAAATTCGAGGTGTAACGTATGTTTACGATGGTACAAAAACTTTGGCTTACAGTAGTATGTGCAGTATGTGTAACAGTGTCCTTTCTTTATTTCGTATCTTTATACTCGTATGAAAAATTATACGTTGATAATTTAAAAGCTTCGTTAGTAATGGAAGGAAAAAGTCTTGCTGCTCAATATGATAGGCGTGAAGGAATATCAACTTTTGAAGAGAAAGTAAGATCGTTTGATCAAATATCTAGTTCAGACGTTATTTTTGTGTCTAATCCGCGTGACTTAAGCGCATGTTTGCCTTTTGATGTGCATCACCATTCTCTTATAAGTGAAGGAGATAGGCAAACGCTATTAGATGGGAAAACTGTGACAAAAATAGGATATGAAGAACATTTTGACCGTAATATTATGGGGGTTGTCATTCCTGTATTGGAAAATAAAAAATTAGTCGGAATTGTCTATTCGTATATTCCTTTAAAAAGTATAAAAGATTTAATCTATGATATGGGTCTTATTTTAGCACCGTTAGCAATTGCTATGATTTTAATTACGATATGGGTTGGAAGAAAAATTATAATTGCAATTACGAAGCCACTTTCGCAAATGGAGCGGGTTGCAAATCATTTGGCTACGGGAGATTTCTCGGAGCGGATTACAGTTTCTTCAGAGGATGAAATTGGACGATTAGGAAAAGCATTTAATAAAATGGCAAATTCATTAGAAACAGAAGATGTAAAGCGTAAGGAATTTTTAGCAAATGTTTCGCATGAACTTAGAACACCACTTAGTTATATAAAAGGGTATAGCGAGGCTATTTTAGATGGTGTTGCAAAGGGACCGCAGCAGGAAAAAGTAACGCAGCTAATTCATAAAGAAGCAGGTCGTATGCAGCGTCTCGTTCATGACTTGTTAGACTTAGCACAATTAGAAGGCGAGCACTTTCCGTTAAAGAAGCAACCTATCGTTTTTTCACAGCTGATTGAAGACGTATTAGATACGTATGAGATTAAGTTTATAGAAAAGGAAATTCATATTTCAACCAATTTAAATCCAGAGGTCATTGTCATGATTGATGAGGATCGTATGCAACAAGTGCTTCATAATGTGTTAGATAATGCGATACGGTATACAAATCAAAAAGGAAATATCGTTATAACTTTAGAGCAAATCTATGATTACTGTGAATTAAAAATACAAGATACAGGAATTGGCATTGATATAGAACATTTGGAAAACCTTGGGAAACGCTTTTACCGAGTTGATAAAGCGAGAAGTCGTCAACACGGTGGAACAGGTTTAGGCCTTGCTATTGTGAAACAAATTGTTCATATACATGGTGGACAGTGGCAAATTGAAAGTGAAAAAGATAAGGGAACAACGGTTAGTATTAAACTGAATGTACAGGATGAGGGGGGCATGTTCTAATTTTTAGGACATGTTCTTTATATTGAAGGAAATATTTATACATAAAAATATAAATTAATATGTAATAAATATCGAAAATTTGACTATTTTATGAACAAAACATTTGTACTTCTTATCAATTCGGTCTAAAATAGTTATGATGCAAAGTTTTTATAAATCGTTTCAATTGTTGTTTGGAAGATACTGAGGTGATTTAACTGGAGTACAAATCTATTAAACCGAAAAAAATTTACGAAGAAGTATCTGAAGCTATTTTAACAATGATTAAAAATGGTACGTTAAAACCTGGTGACAAACTACTCCCTGTGCATCAATTAGCTGAGCAGTTTCAAGTTGGCAGATCTGCTGTTCGTGAAGCGCTAAGTGCGCTAAGAGCGATGGGCTTAATTGAGATGAAACAAGGAGAAGGTACATATGTGAAGAACTTCGATTCTTCTTCATTAACGAAATCATTAAACAATAGATTATTAATGAAGAAAGAAGATATTTTGAATTTATTAGAAGTACGAAAGGTGCTTGAAGTGGGGGCAGTTCGAGTAGCGGCGGCAAAACGTACGGAAGATAATTTACAAAATATGAAACATTGGTTAGATGAAATGGCAAAGAGCATTGGAGATGAAAAGGCTGGCGAAAAAGCCGATTTTCAATTTCATATGGGAATTGCAGAGTCTTCGCATAATAACATTTTGCTTGAACTCATGAATCATGTTTCAGAGATGATTGCTGAAACAATTGGTGAATCAAGACGCATTATTTTATATGGTGAACAAACGACATCAGAACGACTTATAGAAGAGCATCAAGTTATATATGATGCGGTGTTAAAACAAGATGTAGAATTAGCGCAGCAAGCAATGCTAGATCATTTAACAAATGTAGAACATATTGTCACAGGTAAAAACGATATAAATTCGTAATTTAATCTTTTAAAAATTTAATTTTCTGATAAAATAGAGAAAGATTAAGTAAGCGTTTTCTTTAGAAGAGGGAGAGGATAGGCCATGGTTGAGCCTATTTCTTCTCTACTAAGTCATCTGATGACCATATGTTTGTTGGTGAAGTTGTAAAAAGGGGGAGTAATAGTTATGAAAGTTACTTTATTTGTTACTTGTTTAGTCGATATGTTTGAAACAAATGTCGGCAAAGCAACAGTTGAAGTGTTGGAGCGTTTAGGTTGTGAAATTGAATTTCCAGAAGCACAAGTTTGTTGTGGGCAGCCTGCTTATAATAGCGGCCATGTAGAAGCAGCAAAAGAAGCGATGAAACATATGATTGAAACTTTCGAAGATGCAGAATATATTGTTACGCCATCTGGTTCTTGTGCGACAATGTTTCATGAGTATCCGCATGTTTTCAAAGATGATCCAAAGTGGGCTAAACGTGCACAAAAAGTTGCTGATAAAACTTATGAATTTACACAGTTTATTGTAGATGTTTTAAAAGTTACAGATGTTGGTGCAAGTTTACCAGGGATAGCTACTATTCATAAATCATGTCATATGACGCGTATGCTTGGAGTAAAAGAAGCACCAGGAATTTTATTATCAAATGTAAAAGGATTAACTGTGAGAGATTTGCCAAACGTGCAAAATTGTTGCGGGTTTGGGGGAACGTTTTCAGTTAAGATGACTCCAATTTCTGAGCAAATGGTAGACGAAAAAGTAGATAGTGTCATGGAAACAGGTGCAGATTATTTAATCGGTGCAGATTGTGGGTGTTTGTTAAACATTGGCGGACGTATTGAGCGTTTAGGAAAAGAAGTAAAAGTAATGCATATTGCTGAGGTACTGAATAGTCGCTCATGAAGGGGGAACATAAGCTATGTCTATGAAAATCAGTGAGAAAAAATTTAATGATCGCGTTGGTGATGGAATTCAAGATTCGTTTATGCGCGGAGCAGTATCTTCTGCACAAACGCGTTTATATACGAATCGCTTAAAAGCTGCAGATGAATTAGGAAACTGGGAAGAGTGGCGTGAATTAGGTGAACAAATTCGTCAACATACGTTAGAAAATCTGGATTATTACTTAATGCAGTTAAGTGAAAATGTATCAAAAAGAGGCGGACACGTGTACTTTGCGAAGACGAAAGAGGAAGCTGCAAAGTATATTCAAGATGTTGCCAAAAAGAAACAAGCGAAAAAAGTAGTAAAATCAAAGTCGATGGTAACAGAAGAAATCAGTATGAACCATGCGCTTGAAGAGATTGGCTGTGAAGTGTTAGAGAGTGACTTAGGAGAGTATATCTTGCAAGTAGATAACGATCCACCTTCACATATTATTGCACCTGCACTTCATAAAAATAGAACGCAAATTCGCGATGTATTTAAAGAAAAGTTAGGCTATGAAAATTCTGATGACCCGTATGAAATGACAAAGTTTGTTCGTAAACAACTTCGTGAGAAATTTATGGATGCAGAAATTGGTGTAACTGGTTGTAACTTTGCTGTTGCAAATACTGGCTCTCTTTGTTTAGTAACGAATGAAGGTAATGCCGATCTTGTCATGTCGATTCCGAAAACACAAATTGCAGTAATGGGTATGGAACGTATGGTTCCTACAATGGAAGAATTAGATGTTTTAGTTGGTTTACTATGTCGTAGTGCAGTAGGTCAAAAGTTAACAAGTTATGTAACGGTAGCGGGACCAATTCAAGAAGAGGAAGTAGATGGCCCAGAAGAATTCCACTTAGTTGTGGTCGATAATGGTCGTTCTCAAATTCTTGGATCTGAATTCCGCCAAGTATTGCAATGTATTCGTTGTGCTGCTTGTGTTAACGTATGCCCTGTATATCGTCATGTTGGTGGACATTCATATGGTTCTATATACTCAGGACCAATTGGTGCGGTATTAACACCACTTTTAGGTGGATATGATGATTACAAAGAGCTTCCTTATGCCTCTAGTTTATGCGGAGCATGTACAGAAGCTTGTCCAGTAAAAATTCCATTGCATGATTTATTATTAAAACATCGTCAAGTTATCGTTGAGCAAGAAGGACGTGCTCCACTTGCAGAAAAATTAGCAATGAAAATGTTTAGTATGGGTGCATCTTCAGCAGCTTTATATAAAATGGGATCAAAAATGGCGCCAGCAGCAATGAGTCCATTTACATCTGGTAACCGTGTATCAAAAGGTGTTGGGCCACTTAAAAACTGGACAGATATTCGTGAATTCCCAGCTCCAAGTAAAGAACGATTCCGTGATTGGTATAAAGATCATAAGAAAGGTGGGGACAAATAATGACAGGATTAATTCAAAACCGTGATGCCTTTCTAGATAACATTGCAAAAGAACTTGGGCGCGCTCGTAAAACAGAAGGTGTAGAGCGTCCAGTATGGAAAAGTAATGTGAATATAGAAACGTTAAAAGATTATTCACAAGAAGAATTACTAGAAGTGTTTAAAAAGCAATGTACAAACATTCATACAACTGTAGTAGAAACGACAAATGACAGTTTAGGTGAAGACCTTCAAAAAGTAATTATGGAAAACGGCGGGGGACCTATTTTATTATCAGCAGATGAGCGTTTTGATGCATATGGTTTAACATCTTTATTTCAAGAAGAACTTCCAAAGCGAGACGTTGAAGTGAACGTATGGGATCCAGAGAGAAAAGACGAAAATATGCGTTTAGCTGAAAAAGCGAATATTGGTATTGCATTTAGTGATTATACATTAGCTGAATCTGGTACAATTGTTGTACAAAGTCATAAAGGGCAAGGACGTTCTTTACACTTTTTACCGACTGTATATTTTGCTATTATTCCACGTGAAACACTTGTGCCTCGTATTACACAAGCAGTTCAGGATATGAATTCACGCGTAGAAAATGGGGAGACAGCGGCATCTTGTATTAACTTTATTACAGGACCAAGTAACTCGGCTGACATTGAGATGAATCTTGTTGTCGGAGTACATGGACCATTAAAAGCAGTATATTTCATCGTATAAAAGAGGGGAAAGCAGGCCAGAAAATGGCCTGCTTTTTTAGTAGAATAAAGGATAATATGAAGTAGAAGTTCTCTCCTTTTTTTGCTATGTTTTTTGGGAAAGGAGAGGAAGGGATGTTCACTTATTTATATGCACTGTTAGCAGGGATGGTGTTTGGTTCTTTTTTTATGCTAGTTGCGATGAGGGTTCCATTAGGTGTTTCTATTATTACCCCGCGTTCACATTGTGATTATTGCAAATATGTGCTAAGGACAAAAGAACTAATCCCCATCATTTCATTTTATATACAAAGAGGCTATTGTACGAATTGTAAGAGGAAAATTCCAATTATGTATGTAACATTTGAATATATAACAGGAGGTATATTTCTTCTTACAGTTTATATGATTGGAATAGAACGAGAGCTTATTATCATTTTATCCCTTTTTTAGCTACTTCTTATTATTTCAGTTACAGATTACTTATATATGTTAATTCCTGATTGTATTTTAATTTCGTTTGCCGTTTTACTCATTCTCGAAAGTGTTTTTGTACAATTAGTTACTTGGACAGATAGTATAGCTGGTAGTGGTGTTATATTTATTTTGTTATATTGCATGCAAAAGATATATCCAGAAGGGCTTGGCGGAGGAGATATAAAACTGCTTTCGTTACTTGGTTTTATAGTAGGAGTGAAGGGAGTTTTTATCGTTTTATTTTTAGCATCTTGTTTTAGTCTTTGTTTTTTGGGGATTGGTATCGGATTAAAACGTATAGAAGTACGAAAGCCAATTCCATTTGGTCCTTTTATTAGTCTTGGGGCAATGTGTTATGTATTAGCCGCTTATTCAAATTAGAGAGTGAATCGAAAATGAACGTATATATGGATGATCAAAGAAGTTGCCCGTTCGGGTATGTGTCCGCAACTACAGTAGAATGTGCCTTGCAAATGGTTCGGGATTATGATGTGAATATTCTTTCCCTTGATTATAATATGGGCTGGGGAGCAAAAAATGGACTAGATTTTGTAGAAGCTTTTTGTACAGAGGGATTATATGTAAATGAAATTCACCTTCATACGAATGATGTCATCGGTATGCATAAGATGAAACAGAGAATGGATAAGGGAAAGGAAGAAGGAGAAATTAATCCTCACCTTTTAGTTAAATACGTGGGAAGCTAAAAACTCCAAAGTAAAACTTTGGAGTTTTTAATGTTTCATATGTGCTTGTAAAGGAATAATCTCTTCTTGTTGAGCTGTTGCGATTTCAGTTTTTTCCTGTTGAACGTCAGGTGTTTTCTTTGTTAAGTAGTGGTATACCATACCGACAAATACTGATCCACCAATAATGTTACCGATTGTAACAGGAATTAAGTTATGAATAGCACCTGAAAAAGAAATTGTCTCAGGATGCGGTGAAACTAAAGATAAAGCAAAGAGTGATAAGTTTGCAATACTATGTTCGTAGCCAGATAAGAAGAATGTGAAAACAAGTAGCATCATGACCATTATTTTTGCTGTGTCACCTTTAACCTGAGAAGGTAAGAAACAAGCAAGACATACGAGCCAGTTACATAAAATAGCTTTAAAGAATAACTGCATCGTAGGTGTGTTCATCTTTCCTTCAACGACTTTACTCATTAAGTGACCGTGATCAATTGCTTCGAAAATTCCAGTTGCGTAAAATAGTAAGGCAAAGAATAACGCGCCGGCTAAGTTACCTGCATAACAAGCAACCCAGTTACGAAGTGTATCAGAAATCGTTGTTTCTTTTCTTAAAGTTGCTACAGTAAAGTACATTGTGTTTCCAGTAAACAATTCAGCACCGCCATATATAATAAGTACGAGAGCAATCCCGAAAAACATAGAAGCAGCTAAATACGTTGCTGGTGAATCTGCAATGTGAAAAAAGTTACCTAATTTAAAACATAGTACAATAATAAAACCGATATAAATACCCGCAAGTGCAGCACGAATGAAATATTGCATTGGGTTTGTATCTAGTATTTTCTTTTTGTTTTTAGCCAGTTTGACAACATAATCTAGTCCTTGTTCTAGCATGAGTAATACGCTCCTTTAGTAAATCTTCTATAAATACTCCTTATATGAATAAAGTACATGGAATTGTTCTCACTTTCAATAAGTTTGTGCAATGTTTCACAAAAAGGACATACATACATTAAGAAAACGTTTACAAAAGGTAGTATAATGGAATTTTTTCTGGACATTGAGAGGAAGAACGGAAAAAGAAAAAGCGCTGTAATTACAGCGCTTTTTCGTCTAAATTCTTTTCTACTTTTACTTCTACTTCTTTTGAGAAGAACCAACCACCAACTGCGATTCCGACTAATACAATCCAGAATGTAAGCTTCCACGGAGTGGATTCTGGGAATGAATGTGGTATTACATTTAATGCAGGGTGTGCTAATGTATAAACTGCTAGCTTCACACCAACCCAACCTACAATTAAGAATGCTGCAGTTTCAAGTCCTGGTTTACGTTTTAAAATCTGTACGAAAGCAGTTGCTGCAAATCGCATAATGATTAATCCGATAAGTCCACCTACAAAGATAACAACGAATTGCCCAGTATCAAGACTACCAATTGTACCTAATCCTGTTTTTGGTAAAGTCATTGCTAGTGCAACAGCAGCTAAAATTGAATCAACTGCGAAGGCGATATCAGCAACCTCAACTTTAAATACAGTCCACCAAAAGTTCTCTTGTTTTTTCTTTGCTTCTTTTTCTTCTGTTTCTTCATCTGTATTCTTTTTAACATATGTTTTAAATAAGTGATTACCAGCGATAAACATAAGGTAGATGGCACCGATTGCTTGCACTTGCCATACATCGACTAAGAACGAAATCATAAATAACGATCCAAATCGGAAAACAAATGCCCCCGCTAATCCATAAAATAGTGCTTTCTTTCGTTTTTCTTCTGGTAAATGTTTTACCATAATTGCAAGAACAAGAGCGTTATCAGCCGCTAAAATCCCTTCAAGTGCAATTAGGATGAGTAATACCCAACCATACTCCAATAATAATGATACATCCATGTACATTCTCCTCTCATTTCTATAAGTTCTAAATAAGTGAAGAATTTCCCCACTATTTAGTTTCCCCATACTCCTGCCTATTAACTTTGGAAGAATCTGGAAATGAATACAAAAAAGACCTCTGCCGTTAATAGGCAAAGGTCTTGCTAGACATATGTAATAAAAAATGCCAACAAAGCCGGAAGAACTAAGTTCTACGTAATGACGACTTTGTTTCCAAGAAATATTCTTGGACGCTACTCCCCTTTGGAGATATGTTATTGTATTCTCATTATATGGATAATTTATACGGTTGTCAACCTGTTAAAATATCTTCATTCGGATATTTTATTTTCGGGTTCTTTTTACGAGCAAATGAAAAAGCCAATGTTAAAGGACCCATTTTCCCAAAAAACATCATAAAGATAATAATAGCTTTTCCGATTATAGTTAAGTGGGGTGTTAAATTCATACTGAGGCCAACAGTCCCAAATGCTGAAAATACTTCGAAAGCACTCATCAATAGAGGAACTCGCTCAGTAATACTTAAAATTAAAATAGCAAAAAAGATAAATGAAATGGAAATAATAGTAATGGTTAATGATTTGACAATGAGAGTATCTTTAATGGATTTTTTAAATACGACAATATCCTCTTGTTGTTGTAAAAATTTAAATACGCCAAAAAATATGATTAAAAATGTTGTTAACTTAATCCCACCACCAGTTGAAGCGCTACCAGCACCAATAAACATAAGGAGCATCATTAATAGGAGGGAAGGTTTTGATAATGTAGAAATATCAACTGTATTAAACCCGGCAGTTCGCGTTGAAATTGCTTGAAAATAAGAGGCCAATCCTTCTTCAAATGGGGTAAAACCTCTCATAGAAAGGGAGTTATGGAACTCGAATATAAAAATAAAAAGGGTAGCAATAATGTTGACGATTAGAGTAGAAGAGAGCATAAGTTTTGAATGTAGTGTAAGGTTTTTAAAGTTTTTCTTTCTTTTTATGTCTACGATTACTGTAAAACCAATTCCACCTAAAATGATGAGAGAGGAAATGACGAGATTGACAAGAATACTATGAGAATGGGACATTAAATTATCGCTCCACACAGAAAAGCCAGCATTGTTAAAGGCTGAGATTGAATGGAAAAAACTATAATAGATCCCTTTCGTAACCCCGTATTTGGGTACCCATTCAAAAGAAAGAATTATAGTAGCGATACATTCGACTGTAAAAGAGAATAAAAATAATGCTTTGGCAAGACGGATGACGCCGCCGATATTCGTTTGATTTAATGCTTGTTGCAGTAAAATCCGATTTTGAAGACCGATTTTTCTTCCGAGCATAATCGCAATTAAGACAGCAAAGCTCATAATGCCCAGTCCGCCTACTTGTATAAGTGTTAAAATGACACATTGGCCAAATAAGGTAAATACCTTCCCAGTGTCTACCACACCAAGCCCTGTAACCGTACAAGCAGAAACGGTTGTAAATAAAGCATCTAGCCATGAGATAGACGTTGTTGTAGCAATTGGCAACTTTAATAAGCATGTACCGATAAGTGATAACATAATAAAAGCCAATGTAAGAACACGGGGAGGACTCATGCGAATATTAATCCGTTTCATGTTACATATCGTTCCTTTCAGTTTGCTTTTACTAGTATGTGAAAAAGTACGATTATGTATGTTAAAAATAGAAAGAGGCAGAGAATATCTGCCTCTAAGCCATATGTTATATTATTATCCACGTAGTTGTTGTTGAGCTAAAGCAACAAGACGTTTTGTTACTTCACCGCCAACTGAACCGTTAGAACGAGATGCTGTATTAGATCCTAAGCTTACACCAAATTCTTGTGCAATTTCATATTTAAATTGTTCAAGCGCTTGTTCTGCACCTGGAACTAATAATTTGTTTGTTTTTACCATGTTGATACACATCCTTATGAGTAGTCCAGTTCAGCTAAGTTCTTATCTAAACTGGTAACGTTATTTTATGTGGAAACGACGTACTCATACGCGGAAGTAATCGGTGCGATTAGAAGTTCTTGGATAGAAAAAAGAGTAGCAAATTTGCTACTCTTTTTTTAGTATTGTCGCTGTTCCTTCCACGACAATATCATCTGATTGATTATATATGTTTGTTTGCAACGTAATGATTTTTTTATCGTCACGCTTCTTGATAACCTCTGCCACAACGCGAAGTGTATCACCGATTTTGACAGGGGCACGGAATGAAACATTTTGGGATAAATAAATCGTATTTTTGCCTGGGAGTTTCGTTCCAAGGATGGTAGAAATAAAACTCGAGACGAGCATTCCGTGAGCAATACGTTCTTTAAACATTGTCGTTTTTGCAAAAGAATCTAAAATGTGAATAGGATTCACATCTCCAGTCAATTTTGCAAAATTGATAACATCTTCATCTGTAATTGTTTTTGTAAGGGATGCTTGATCACCGACTTGAATCTCATCATAGCGAAGCTCCGGAACAGTTTGTGCTTCTTGAAATGGATTCATTTTGTCCTCCTTCTTTTCCATATCGAAAAATGTTAGCCACCTTGATGTAGTAGGAGGAAGAAAGAGTTTTGTTTGTGCTGCGGTTAGCTCCCACATTTTTCTTACTTGATGGAAGTAAATAGATTTTTTGAGTTTTCCTCGAACTTTTTTGCGAGTTCCAACTGTTTTGACTTGAACTCTTCCAAAAAACCCTCTAACTGTTTTTGAGCCTCTTCACGTTGTAATTGTTGTTGCTCAATAAATTGTTTTGTTGTTTCTTCAAATTGACCGCTTGTTTGTGTAAGAATTGACAAAGAAGTTTTTGTAGGAGAAACGGTAAGCTGATGCATATGAGCAGAAAGTTCCTTCCACTTGTCTTGCCATTCGTTAATTTGATCATTTAAGGAGTTTCCAGTTAATTGTTTCACGTAATCTGTATATTGATTATTGAACTGAGCAGTGAGTTGTTGCAGTTCTTTTTCTAGTTCATCTACTCCTGATGTTAATTTATGCAAAGCGTCTTGTTGTTGTTTTAATGTTTCTAAAGTAAGTTGCTCTAACTGTTTTCCAGCTGAAGAGAAAAGGGAAAGTGATTGAGACCAGTTTTTCCAAAATGCATCGACTAATTCGTATGGTTTAGTTTCCATTGTTTGACCCCCAAATGTTTTTTTGCATATTGTGAACGCAGATTACTCTGCTGTACCACCAGGTGAAGATGAAGAATCCTTTTCATCCTTTTCTGGAGAAGTAGAAAATGGAAAGAATGCATTGGTGTATAACGTGAAAAACGTTCGCAACATATTTTGATAATGTTCAAAAGAAGTCGCACATGTTGTTAAATATTGCTCTCCATATTCAGTTAGAGAATAAATTCTTTTTGCCGGCCCTCCATCGCTTGTATCCCAAGTAGAAGAAATAAGGTTTTCTTTTTCTAATTTGCGTAGTGTTCTATAAACATTACCTTGGTCAACAGAAGAAAAGCCGATATCCATTAGCATTTGAATAAGTTTGTAACCATGAAGACTCCAGTCTTTTAGACAGAGAAGTAAGAAGGGAACTAAGAAGTTTTTTGGCATGGAGTTTGGTTGTTTCGCTTGGTTGCTCTCCAAACTTTCGCGTTGTTCTGGTTCATTTTGTAGCATGATTGTGCATCACCTCATGAATCAGTTAGATGGAATTTTTTGCTTATAAGTGCAATTTACACCTATCTGTTTTTAAAGTCAACACATTTGTTAGAAAATAGAAAAAATAAAATATAGACTTGAAGTTTTATTCAGAATATTAGAAAATAGTGAATAGGTTGAATTGTTTCAAAAACGAAAAAGGGAGTGTAGGTAAAGTGATTGATCAAAAATTCGATCCACTACAAGCATGGAAAAATGCTTATGAACAAACCGAAACATTTTGGGGAAAAGCGCTCAATGAAACAATTAAAACAGAAGAATATTCTGCTTGGATGGGCAGCGTTCTAGATTTGAATTTGTTTTATCAAAAAGCATTAAATGATACGACAAAAAACTATTTAGAACAAGTAAATGTGCCGACGAAAGAAGATATCGCAAGAGTGGCTACGCTTGTTATTAACTTAGAAAATAAAGTAGATAACATTGAGGAGTTTCTAGAAGAGAAAGTAGATTCTTTAGGACAAGCTCCTACATTAAAGCGTGATGTGACGAAAGTAAAACAAGATATTCGTACGCTTGAAACAAAAGTAGATCAAATTGTAGAATTGCTAGAAAAGCAAAATGCAGTACTAGCTAAACTACAAGTACCTGTAAAAGAAGAGGTAAAGCCTGCGAATAAACCAGAAAATAAAAAATGATAAAAACGCTTGTTTATAACAGGTAAAAGAGAGAGGGAGAATCTCTTTTCACGTATAAACAGCGAAACATAATTATATATGGACTCTATAGTATGAGTACCAAAATGATTCATAACAATCGTTCACAAATTCATTTAAGGGGGAAAAGAAATGGTTCAATTAAATGGAAAAGTAGCAATCGTAACAGGTGGAGCAAAAGGAATTGGAAAAGCAATTACAGTAGCATTAGCACAAGAGGGAGCGAAAGTAGTTATTAACTATAATAGCAGTAAAGAAGCAGCTGAAAATTTAGTAAATGAATTAGGAAAAGACGGGCATGACGTTTATGCAGTGCAAGCGGATGTTTCTAAAGTAGAAGATGCAAACCGACTTGTAGAAGAAGCTGTGAATCATTTTGGTAAAGTTGATATTCTTGTTAATAATGCTGGTATTACAAGAGATCGTACATTCAAAAAGTTAAATCGTGAAGATTGGGAGCGCGTAATTGACGTGAATTTAAGCAGCGTATTTAATACGACAAGCGCGGTTCTTCCATACATAACGGAAGCGGAAGAAGGAAGAATTATTAGCATTTCTTCTATTATTGGTCAAGCAGGTGGATTTGGCCAAACAAACTACTCAGCAGCAAAAGCGGGTATGTTAGGATTTACAAAATCATTAGCGTTAGAACTTGCAAAAACAAATGTCACTGTAAACGCTATTTGCCCAGGATTTATTGATACTGAAATGGTAGCAGAAGTACCAGAAGAAGTACGTCAAAAAATTGTTGCAAAAATCCCGAAAAAACGTTTTGGTCAAGCTGATGAAATTGCAAAAGGTGTAGTATACCTATGCCGTGATGGTGCGTATATCACAGGTCAACAATTAAACATTAACGGCGGATTATATATGTAATGAAGTAAGAAAAAAGTGCATATCCATAGCAGGAATGCACTTCTTTTTTTAAGAAGAAAATCGACCAAAAAGGAGATAAAAAAATGACTACATTCGCAACAGAATGGGAAAAGCAATTAGAGCTATACCCAGAAGAGTACCGAAAAGCGTACCGCCGAGTGAAAAGGGCGAGTGAAATTTTATTACGTGAACCAGAGCCGCAAGTAGGATTAACGCCGAAAGAGGTTATTTGGACGAAGAATAAGACGAAGCTTTATCGCTACATTCCAAAACAAGAAAAAACACAAAGAGTTCCAATTCTATTAATATATGCTCTTATTAATAAACCATATATTATGGATTTAACTCCTGGAAATAGTTTAGTGGAATATCTAGTGGATCGTGGTTTTGATGTGTATATGCTTGATTGGGGCACATTTGGTTTAGAAGATAGTCATTTGAAATTTGATGATTTCGTGTTTGATTATATTGCAAAAGCAGTAAAAAAAGTAATGCGAACTGCAAAATCGGACGAGATTTCTTTACTTGGTTATTGCATGGGTGGAACGCTAACTTCTATTTATGCAGCACTTCATCCGCACATGCCAATTCGTAATTTGATTTTCATGACAAGTCCTTTTGATTTCTCTGAAACAGGATTGTATGGTCCTTTATTAGATGAGAAATATTTCAATTTAGATAAAGCCGTTGATACATTTGGAAATATTCCGCCAGAAATGATTGATTTCGGAAACAAAATGTTAAAGCCAATTACGAACTTTGTTGGTCCATATGTTGCTTTAGTAGATCGTTCAGAGAATGAGCGCTTCGTCGAAAGCTGGAGATTGGTTCAAAAGTGGGTTGGTGATGGTATTCCGTTCCCAGGTGAATCATACAGACAGTGGATTCGTGATTTTTATCAAAATAATAAATTGGTTAAGGGTGAACTCGTTATTCGCGGACAAAAGGTAGACCTTGCAAATATTAAGGCGAATGTCTTAAATATTTCCGGGAAACGTGATCATATCGCTTTGCCATGTCAAGTAGAAGCATTACTAGATCATATTTCTAGCACAGATAAACAATATGTATGTTTACCAACAGGGCATATGTCTATCGTTTACGGTGGAACAGCTGTAAAACAAACATATCCGACGATTGGAAATTGGCTTGAAGAGCGTTCTAATTAAAAATAAAAAAATCCAACTAGCCTATGTTAGTTGGATTTTTTTATGAAAAATAACAAAACATAGAAAGGAGAAATTTATATTTTAGGAGTATAATTATGAAACTTATGACGGGTAAGTTGTTTTGGAATACAGGAGTTTCTGTACCTTGTTATCCACTGTTAGAAAATGATATGATATGTGATGTGCTCGTAGTCGGAAGTGGCGAAGCCGGTGCTCATATAGCGTATTCTTTAGCGAAAATCGGTATGAGTGTAATGCTTATTGAAAAAAGAGAAATAGCATGTGGTAGTACATTTGCAAATGTAGGTTTATTACAGTTTCTTCATGATAAATCGTTAACCTCACTTATCCATACATTTGGTGAAGAAAAAGGGGTACGAGCATATAAACTGTGTTACGAAGCGTTACGAACAATGGAGAAAGTGGTACCTACTCTCGATATTGATCCCTATTTTATGCCAAGAAGTAGTTTATATTATGCAAGTAAAAGTGAGGATGTCTCATTTTTACAAGAGGAGTACAATACGTTACAGAATTATGGATTTCCTGTTGAGTATTTTACAGAATCTGATATTAAGGAACGTTATCCTTTTATAAAACAAGCGGCATTGTATACACACGGTGATGCTGAGGTGAATCCGTATTTACTAGCGCATAGTCTTTTGCATAAAGCAAACCAAATGGGAGCTAATATATATGAACATACAGAGGCAATACATATAAAAAAACGGCAAAATGATTTAATTTGTTACACGAAAACAGGAAATCAAATTGTAGCAAAGAATATTATTATGGCGACGGGCTATGAAGCGCTTTTTGGAAAGAAAGAAAAAAATACAACAGTAGAGGCATCTTATGCAGTTGTGACAAATGAAATAGATCAGTTTGATGGCTGGCATGAGCGATCGTTAATTTGGGAAACAGCACGTCCCTACTTATATTTTCGGACGTTTCAAAACCGCATTATGGTAGGCGGATTAGATGAAGCGATGCAAATTCAACCGATTGGTGATACGAAACTATTGCGTAAGCGTGATATCCTTATTAACATTGTAAGAGAGATGTTCCCACAGTATAAGAATATACAAGCAGAGTATTATTGGGCAGCAGCATTTGGTAGTAGTCATGATGGTCTACCTATTTTAAAAGAAGATAAGAAGATACATAATTTATTTTACGCATTATTGCACGGAGGTAATGGAACTGTGTATGGAATGGTATTTGCCAAATTATTTGAGCAGTTATTTACAAATAAAGAAAGTAAAGATTTTTCTTTATTTAATCGATAGAAAAAAGGTAGCGAAGTGATGGAATGAGAGATATAAAAAAGTTTTTACAAAAATTACGTCCTGTACAACTCATCGTTTTGTTTTATTTATTAGCGGTAGTTGTATCGGTGATATTGCTTAGTTTACCGTTTGTTACGAAGCCTGGTGTGAAATGGACATTTATAGATTCGCTTTTTACATCGGTTAGTGCGGTAAGTGTTACGGGACTGTCTGTTATTACGATTTCAGATACGTTTACTACAGCAGGAATTATTGTTTTAGCCCTTATTCTACAATTAGGCGGCTTAGGAATTATGGCGCTTGGTACATTTGTTTGGATCATTACGGGAAAAAAGATTGGTTTGCAAAGAAGAAGATTAATTATGGCAGATCATAATCAAGGAAATTTATCGGGTCTTGTAGAATTGATGCGTTCTATTTTAATTGTAATTATTTCGATAGAACTTATTGGAGCAATCCTATTAGGTACAAGATTTTTACTTTACTTTCCGACTTGGCAAGAAGCTTATTTTCACGGTTTCTTTGCAGCTGTTAGTGCGACTACGAACGGCGGATTTGATTTAACAGGACAATCATTAATTCCATATAAAAAAGATTATATTGTTCAAATGATTCATATGTTACTAATTATTTTAGGCGCGATTGGTTTCCCTGTGCTAATGGAAGTAAAGCAATTTCTTAGTAAAAGGCGACAACAATTATTTCGTTTTTCATTATTTACAAAATTGACGACAACAACATTTTTTGCACTTGTTGTTGTTGGTACAATTATGATTTTTTTACTGGAGAGAAATCATTTTTTAGTAGGAAAGTCATGGCATGAAACTGTATTTTATACATTATTCCAATCTGTGACGACGCGAAGTGGTGGACTTGCTACGATGGATATACGTGAATTGTCACAACCGACGCTTTTATTTATGAGTATATTAATGTTTATAGGGGCATCTCCAAGTTCGGTTGGGGGCGGAATACGTACAACAACATTTGCTGTTAGTATATTATCGCTATACACTTTTGCGAGAGGCGGGAGAACGGTTAGAGTCTTCAAACGTCAGCTACATGAAGAAGATGTGCTGAAAGCATCTGTCGTTATGACAATGGGTATTTTATTATGTGCTACAGCATTGTTTATTTTATCTATTACGGAAGATGTACCGCTTATGAGTCTAATTGTTGAAGTCTGTTCTGCTTTCGGAACGACAGGACTATCGACGGGTATTACGCCAGATTTAACAACTGTTGGTAAAATTGTACTCATTGTGCTTATGTTTATCGGTCGCGTTGGTATTTTAACATTTATACTAGCTAGTGGCGGAAGAGAACAGCCACCTCGCTATAAATATCCGAAAGAGCGGATTATTATTGGATAGTATGAAACCATTCTACCTATGTTAGGTAGAATGGTTTTTTAGTCGTTAATGCCAAATTGCGGATGCATAAAAGCATCCTTTTTATTATCTACTTCTTTTTTTAGCAACTCTTGATTTTCTTCTGAAATCCACCCAATATCATTTGTAGGATGGATCCATTCTTCTCCAGCCATAATGGCAGGATCTACTTCATCACTCCAATTGTTAAGCGGACTGTTCTCGGAATTATATTTACTGTCTCCAATTACAACATCATATTGATTCAAAAAAGGTTGTTGCATCGTTTTTCCTGTTCCTTTAAAAGATGGAAAATTCATTTGATGCGGGAGCGTTTCATCTAAAATGGGTGACTGAATTTTATCTTGCTTCTTCAAAATACGAGCTCCTTTTTATAATGATTTCTTCATATGTAGTATTTCCATCTAACGCCTCTTATGTACTTGTTAACACTTGCCAGTAATAATTATTTCAGCTTGCTTCAAACTAGAGTAGAAAGTGATTTCTTGAGAGCAGGTGAATGTATTGGTAAAAAGAAAAGTGAAACAAAATGCGGCAATTAACAATAATAAAACTCCGAAAGAAAGCTTACCAGATGCAGAATTTGCATTAGAGTATGAAGGAGAAAATAGCGCGAAGTATGCAAATCGTAATTCAAAAAAAGGGAAATAAAAATGAGGCGTTTTTTACAAACGCCTCATTTTTTTGTGGGATTATAAAGGAATTTTTAATTATTTGTAAATTTAGTGTTTTCTATCAGCAGAAAAATGCGAAAAAACATAGAAGTAGCAACGTATTACACAAAAACAAACAACAAACAAAAGATTAATGTTGGTTTAATACTGCTTTTACACTAGTTGTTTATATTTGAGTTGTACATAAGATTTGTAAAAGGAGAGAGAAACAGTGAAAAAAACAATCTTTAAAGCTGTAGCGACTGGAATGGTATTTTCGTTATTAATGGGGTGTGGTGCAAAGAAGGAAGAAAGTGCTGGAGCGAAAGTGAAAGATGACAAATTATCTGGATCATTAACTGTTTACACAGCGATTGAAGAAGAGCTTGTACCAATTTATCTTGATTCCTTTAAAAAGAAATATCCTGATGTGAAATTGAACATTGTACGTGATTCAACAGGAGTTATTACTGCGAAATTGTTAGCTGAAGGAAAAAATACACAAGCAGATGTTGTATGGGGAACTGCAGCATCAAGTCTATTAGCTTTAGATAAAAAAGATATGTTAAAAGGGTACTCTCCAAAAGGAGCGGACCGCGTTCTTTCGCAATTTAAAGATGACAAACAACCTGAAAAATGGGTAGGAAATACTGCATTTATGACGGGGGTTGTTATAAATAAAGAAGAATTAAAGAAGAAAAATTTACCGATGCCAGAATCATACGAAGACTTAACGAAACCAGAATATAAAGGAACGCTTGTTATGCCACATCCGGCTTCTTCTGGAACAGGATTTTTAACAGTTTCTGCATGGCTACAAATTATGGGTGAAGATAAAGGCTGGGATTACATGAAGAAACTTCATGATAATATAGCAACTTATACGCATTCAGGCTCAAAACCAGCGAAATTAGCAGGTGCAGGTGAATATCCAGTTGGCGTATCGATGGTTTATAGTGCTTTAAAGGAGAAACAAAAAGGTGCACCAGTTGAAGTTGTATTGCCGAAAGAAGGATTAGGTTGGGAAGTAGAAGCGAACGCACTTATTAAAAAAGATAATGCAAAAAATGAAAAATTAGCGCAAGCATTTTTAGATTGGGCAATTACTGATGATGTAATGAAGTTATACTTCGAGAAAAATGGATTTGCAACAATTAAAAATGATTATAAACTTCCAGATGGATTCCCGAAAGATGTGACGGAAAAATTATATAAAAAGAATGACTTTAAGTGGGCAGCAGAAAATCGCGACAAAATTTTAGAAAAATGGGAAAAAGAGTTTGGCCAAAAAGCAGAACCGAAAAAGTAAGTGAGTGGGAGAGAGAAAAAATGAGCGAATATTTATCAATTCAACACATTCAAAAACAGTTTGATGCATTTACAGCGTTAAAGGATATTTCTTTTACTGTGAAAAAAAATGAGTTTGTATGTTTATTAGGCCCAAGTGGCTGTGGGAAAACAACATTGCTTCGAATTTTAGCAGGGCTAGAAGAGGCGACAACAGGTAGTATAGCTGTGAATGGAAAAGATATTACAGCATTACCTCCTGGAAAGAGGAATTTCGGAATGGTGTTTCAATCATATGCATTATTTCCGAATTTAACAGCACTTGAAAACATTGAATACGGCTTAAAGACAAAAAAGTATGGAAAAGCAGAAGTAAAAGAGAAGGCGCTATCGGCGTTAGAACTAGTTGATTTACTGAATGTAAAAGATAAATATCCTGCTCAAATGTCTGGTGGACAACAGCAGCGAGTAGCACTTGGACGTGCGCTCGCTCTGTCTCCGGATATTTTGTTACTCGATGAGCCGTTATCTGCTTTAGATGCAAAAGTGCGAGAAAAGTTGCGTAGAGAAATGCGTGATTTGCAAGAAAAAGTAGGAGTAACAACTATTATGGTCACGCATGATCAAGAAGAGGCATTAACGATGGCTGATAAAATTGTTGTAATGAATCATGCGGAAATTATGCAGATTGGAACACCAGAGGAGATTTATCAAAGACCAGCCAATCCGTTTGTGGCAGATTTTATTGGTTCTATTAATTTCTTTTCGAAAAATAATGAAGAACATGCAATTCGTCCTGAACATGTAACAATTGTACAAAAGGACGGTATTAAAACAGTTGTGGAAAGTATGGAATTTCGCGGATCTGTATATCGGACGGAAGTGCGAGTCTTACAAGAAAACACACACCTTTATAATGAGAAAATTGTAGTGGATATATTAGCGTCAGAAGTAGAAGCAACGGCTATTAGAAAAGGAAAGCCGATTCAAATCTCTTTCTCAGAAAATCATATGTTGTCATATGGAAAGAAGGTCATTGTATAGATGGAGATGTTAGAAAACTATAAGGTAGAAAGTACGAAAAAAAAGATTAAGAGAAGTATAGGGAAAGAGGAATGGATCCAAAGGTTCGTAATTATCGGTATGATTCTTTCTTTCCTTATCATACTTGTATTACCGCTATTACAACTATTTACACAAGCTTTTTATAATAAAGATGGAGTTTTCATTGGTTTAGCGAATTTCAGTAAATATTTCACAACACCAACTTTAGTTCAGTCTTTACAAAATACAGTATGGATTTCGGGCGCAACAACAATTATTTCAGTTGCAATCGCATTCGTTTACGCATATGCAATTGCCCGTACGAATGTTTTTGGAAAGCGTGTATTTCAGTATGTAGCGTTATTACCATTGTTCGCACCAACGATGATGCACGGTATAGCACTTACATATTTATTTGGTAATCAAGGGCTAGTAACGAAAGGAATGTTTGGTTTATTTGAAGGTATACAAATCCCTTTATATGGCCCAGTAGGAATTGTAATAGCTGAAGTTATGTATACATTTCCGCAAGCCTTTCTTATATTGCTAATTGCCTTCCAAGGATCTGATTATCGTTTATATGAAGCTTCTAATATGTTAGGGGCGAGTAAAACAAAGCAATTTTTCACGGTTACTTTACCTAGTGTAAAGTACGGATTAATTAGTGCAATGTTTGTTGTGTTTACACTTAGTTTTACTGATTTTGGGGCACCAAAAATTGTTGGTGGTCAATATAATGTGCTTGCTACTGACGTATATAAGCAAGTAATTGGACAGCAAAATATGCCGATGGGTGCAACTGTCGGAATGATTTTATTAATCCCAGCTATATTCGCATTTGTAGTTGATCGTATTACGCAAAGAAAGCAGGCAAATTTCTTATCTTCAAAAGCAGTACCATACAGAATAATAGCTAATAAGAAAAGAGATGTCATCTCATTCATATATTGTAGTGTGATTACACTTATGATCATTCTATTATTTGTTGCAGTTGGTATTGCTGCAAGTGTGAAAGTATGGCCATATAATATGAGTTTTACATTTGAGCATTTTAATTTTTCGAGTTTAACAGGAGATGGACTTGAAGCATTTAAAAATAGCGTAATTGTTTCAGCAGTTACAGCAGTTATTGGGGCGATTTTCACATTTGTATTCGCATATGCAATTGAGAAAATAGACCAGCTACAATTTTTCAGAAAAACAGGTTACTTTTTCTCTATCGTTCCTTTAGCGATACCAGGTTTAGTACTCGGATTAGGATATGTCTTTTTCTTTAGTCAACCAACGATTCAAATTCTGGGACTATCAGTAACGAATCCGTTTCATTCTTTATACGGAACAATTGCTGTGTTAGTACTAGTAAATATCATTCATTTTTATTCTGTAACATTTGTCACGGCAACGACTGCCTTAAAGAAATTAGACCGAGAGTTTGAGCTTGTTTCGCAGTCGATGGGTATTCCGTTTTATAAAACATTCTTCCGAGTAACAGTACCAATGTGTTTACCAGCAATTTTAGAAATGGTAATGTACTACTTCGTAAATTCAATGGTAACTGTATCGGCAGTTGTATTCCTATATGCAGCTGATTTTAAACTAGCTGCCGTATCAATCGTAAATATGGATGATGCAGGAAATGTAGCGCCAGCAGCTGCAATGAGTGTACTTATTGTTGTTACAAATATTGTAGTGAGAGTTGTATATGAACGGGGAACGAAAGCACTTCGTAACCGAACTTCACAATGGCAAAAAAGATAAGTAAGAAAGGTGATGGACAGAATGAAAATTGAAGCAGTTATTTTTGATTGGGCAGGTACGACGGTTGATTACGGATGTTTTGCACCACTAGAAGTATTCATGAAGATTTTTCAAAAACGCGGCGTTGAAATTACAGCAGAAGAAGCACGTAAGCCAATGGGATTATTAAAAATAGATCATGTAAGGGCACTAACAGAAATGCCTCGTATTGCTGATGAGTGGAAGCGTGTCTTCGGTCAATTACCAACAGAAGCAGACATTCATGAGATGTATGAAGAGTTTGAAGAAATTCTCTTTTCTATTTTACCAAGTTATGCTACGCCGATTGATGGGGTAAAAGAAGTAATCGCTTCTTTACGTGAGAGAGGCATTAAAATCGGTTCAACAACGGGCTATACGAGAGAAATGATGGAAATTGTAGCAAAGGAAGCAGCGTTACAAGGATATAAACCTGATTTTCTTGTTACGCCAGATGATGTTCCAGCAGGCCGTCCATATCCATGGATGTGCTATAAAAATGCAATGGAACTTGGTGTGTATCCGATGAACCATATGATAAAAGTAGGGGACACAGTATCAGATATGAAAGAAGGTAGAAATGCTGGAATGTGGACAGTTGGTGTAATTCTTGGAAGTAGTGAGCTCGGTTTAACGGAAGAGGAAGTGGAGAGTATGGATTCGGTAGAGCTTCGTGAAAAAATTGAAATAGTTCGTAATCGGTTTGTTGAAAATGGGGCTCATTTTACGATTGAAACGATGCAGGAGCTCGAAAACGTAATGGAACATATCGAGAAACAAGAACTTATTATTTCATAAAAGGGGCACGGGATCATGAATGAAAATCACTACTTATTATTAACACCAGGACCATTAACGACAACAAAATCAGTAAAAGAAGTTATGCTATACGATTGGTGTACGTGGGATGATGAATATAATACGATGGTGCAAGAAGTAAGAGCTAAACTTGTATCGTTAGCGACGAAGGAGGAAGAGAAATATACAACAGTGTTAATGCAAGGAAGCGGTACGTTTTCAGTTGAAGCAGTAATTGGTTCTGTTATTCCGGGAAATGGGAAGCTCCTCGTTTGTACAAATGGTGCGTACGGTAAGCGCATTGTTCAAATGGCAGAGATGTTACAGATTGATGTAGTGATCAGTCAAACAGAAGAGTGGGAACCTACTAATATTGTAGAAGTAGAAAAGTTATTGCAAGAAGATAAAGAGATTACACATATTGCAGTTGTTCATTGTGAAACGACGACAGGAATTATAAATCCAATTGTAGATGTATGTAAATTAGGACAACAGTATGGAAAGGTTACAATTGTTGATGCGATGAGTAGTTTCGGCGGGATTGAAATAGACATTGCTGATTTACAAATTGATTTTTTAATTAGTAGTGCGAATAAGTGTATTCAAGGGGTTCCTGGATTCGGATTTGTAATCGCAAAACGTGATGAATTATTGAAGTGTAAAGGGCAAGGACGCTCTTTATCTCTTGATTTATATGATCAATGGGAAACGATGGAAAAACAAAATGGGAAATGGCGTTTTACTTCACCTACACATGTTGTACATGCTTTTTATCAAGCACTACTTGAACTAGAAAAAGAGGGAGGAGTAAGAGCGCGTTACAATCGATATTACAACAATCAAAAACTACTAGTAAATAGAATGGGAGAAATCGGATTTAAGCCACTAGTAGATGAGGAATATCAATCTCCTATTATTACATCTTTCATTTATCCAAAAGAGGGGTTTGAGTTTCAACAGTTATATAACGAATTAAAGCGTTATGGATTTGTTATTTACCCTGGAAAAATTTCGAAAGTAGATACGTTTCGCATTGGAAATATCGGTGATGTACATGAAGAAGATATTAATCGCTTAGTTGATAGTATTGCTAAAGGAGCTGTTATTGGGTGAAAGTATTTTGCTTAGGTGGAGCAGGTAAAATTTGTCGCGAAGCTATTTTGGATTTAGTTCAATTTTCATCTTTTGAGACGATTACTGTAGCTGATTTTAACGAGGTAGAGGGCCGTAAAGTAGTAGAATGGCTCAACGACCCTCGTGTTGATTTTGTAAAAGTAGATGTAACGAATCACGAGGATACGGTTGCAAAAATGATTGGTTATGACATTGTAATGGACGGTACGACGATAAAACTAAACGGATTGTCGACTCGCTGTATTGCAGAAGCAGGCTGTCACGGTGTGAACTTAAATGGATTTGGTGAAGAAAATGAATCGCATGCTATATTTGTTCAAAATGAAAAAACATGTTTACCTGGATTTGGCATGACGCCAGGTGTAACGCAAATGATGGCAATGCATGCAGCAAATCAACTGGATACTGTAGAGTCCGTCCGTGTAAGTCACGGTTCGTATCGTCCGATTGCTTTTTCTGCTTCAATTACAGAGACAACGACATATGAATATGATCCACATTTACCATCGCGTATAGTGTATGAAGATGGTGAATTTAAGCAAGTACTTCCGTTTGCGCGTCCGAGAGAAATAGAATTGCCAGCGCCTTATGGTAAGGCAACGCAGTATATCATTCCGCATTCTGAAACGATTACGTTAGCAAAGGCACTAGAAAATAAAGGTGTCAAACTGATAGAGACGAGAGGAACTTGGCCAAAGCAAAATATGCAACTTGTACGTGCTTTATATGATTACGGCATATTGCGTAATGATCAGATTGAAATAAACGGGAAAGAAATAGGTATTATGGATTGTATTTCGCAGTATTTATTACAATCGAAAGAAGGACAAGAAACAGAGCTTTATGGATATGCACTTCATGTAGAAGTAATAGGTATGAAAAATAATGAGAAGCAAAGACATGTGTTATATCATACACACCCGTTATCTGATGGTTCTGTTGTAGGATGGGAAAAATTAAGAGCGTATACGAGAAACGTCGGTATTCCATTTGGGATTGCTGCAGAGTTAATTGCAAATGGAAATGTAAATAGGGTGGGTGTTGTTACGCCTGAAGAAGCCTTTGAAAATCCACAATTGATTTTTGATGAGCTAGCAAAGCGTGGTATTCATATTCATGAAGAAGTTGCTACTTACAAAGAAAATTATAACTTTGTATAAGTAAGGAAGTTTATGAGGGAGATATAAATGGGGTGAAGCTATGTCTGTAGTAGGAGAAGAAAGAAAGCGAACCATTCTTGAAAAGGTAGAATTTAAAGGGAAAGTAAAGGTTTCAGAATTAGCGAGAGAATTTGCTGTATCAACAGAAACGATTCGTCGATATTTAGAAGAATTAGATCGTGAAAAGAAGCTGAAAAAAGTGTATGGTGGAGCTGTTCAACTTCCAGGCGCTGGAGTAGAGGCACCAATGTTAGAACGAGAGATGCTGCATATAGAAGAGAAGAAGAGAATTGGGTATAAAGCAGCAACGTTTGTGGAAGATGGAGATGTGATTGCAATTGATGACGGAAGTACACCACTTCAAATGGTGCCATATCTTGTACATCGTAAAAATTTAACGATTGTAACAAGTTCATTTCCAGTAGCGACACAATTAATTTCTTCTATTAATAAAAAGATGTTTCACGGTGAAGTTTTATTTATTGGTGGGAAAGTATCTCCAAAGCATTCACGCGTATCAGGATCTATTTCGCAGCAAGTCATCCAGCAATTCCATTTTCATAAAGCATTTGTTTCGATTGATGGATTATTACCTAGTTTTGGAGTTTCTAGTTTTGAATTGGAAAAGGCGAAACTGTCAGAGGCGATGATGAAATTAGCTGAGAAAACATATATTTTATGTGATCATACGAAGGTAGGCGTGAAAGGGAATTATCGTATAGCAGCAATTTCGCGTATTCAACACGTAATTTGTGATAAAAAAATGCCATATAGCTTTGAAGAAGAACTTATGAAGCATAATATTCAGTGGACAGTTTGTTAAATACAGTGAAAGCACATAAACACCCGCCTAATTTTTAGGAAGGAGTTTTATTGTCTGCAAATCGTAAAATAAAAGATTTGCATTTATGCAAAAAGTGGACACATTTTCTCACCTCTTTCATATAATTTACCAATACAAAAAAAGTTGGTCGAAGGAAAGAAGGGAGAACATGTCAGAACGAATATATAATAAACTTGTATTGTACGCGAATATTTTGCAAAAAATCGGTGTCATCAATGAGAAGGAAAAAAGTGAAATTCTTCATACGATAGGTAAAAAATCCCTTTGAATAAAGGGTTTTTTTTATTTTTATCTTTAAAAATATAAATTTAATGTAATATTCTCATTGACAATGATAATGATATTCATTATCATTTATTTGTGAGTAATTGATAAGTATTATCAATTAAGAAAATTATATATGATAGGGGATATTATTTTGAAAAAAAATTATATGAAGGCGCTAGTAGTAGCGACAACATTAGCAATTCCATTTGCTACGTACTCTACTCCAGCATTAGCGGCATTAAAAGTTGAAGCAAATCAATCGGTAGCAGCAGCGAGTGATCGCACGTATGATACTGAGATTAAAATATATAAGGACCAAAAAGACGAGCCATCTATGGTTTCTCAATATATAAAAGATCCTAAAGTAACGATTGCAGCTGGCAAAAAAGTTGTCACTGTAACAATGCAAGATAGCGATTATTTTCAATATCTTAGAATAGAAGATAGAAACCAGCCAGGTGTATTTCATGATGTGAAAGTTTTGTCAGAAGATAAGAGGAAGAATGGAACGAAAGTAGTTCAATTTGAAATTGGCGAGTTTGAGAAGAAGAACAATATGCAAATGCATATACTTATTCCGGCTATTGGATATGATCACAAATATCAAGTTCAATTTGAAATTAAAGATCCAACTGTAGGTAACAAAGAAACAGAGAAACCAGATGATAACTCTAATTCAGGCAATACGGAAACGGATAATCCAGTTGATAATCAAAATATGATAACAGATAACAAATTAAGAGAGCTTGTTAATAAAAAAGTATTTAATAGAAAAGATTTAAATACACCAATTACGAAAGATGAGTTATTACAAGTAAAGGATTTGTTTTTAAATACAAATGAGATACTTGATTATAGTGCATTAAAATATATGCCAAATTTAAAATCTTTAACAGTTGCGAATGCGAAGATAAAAGATCCGTCGTTCTTTGCGAACTTAAAGCAATTAAATCATTTAGCTTTGCGTGGTAATGAATTTGCAGATGTAACGCCACTTGTTAAGATGGATAATTTAGAATCCCTTGATTTAAGTAATAATAAAATTACAAACGTTGCACCACTAACTGAAATGAAAAATGTAAAAAGTTTATATCTATCAGGCAACCAAATAGAAAATGTAACAGCATTAGCGAAAATGGAACAACTAGATTACTTGAATTTAGCAAATAATAAAATTAAGAACGTTGCTCCATTAAGCGCTTTGAAAAATGTAACATACTTAACTTTAGCAGGTAATCAAATTGAAGATATTAAACCGTTATATTCATTACCTTTAAAAGACTTAGTATTAACGCGTAATAATGTTAAAGATTTATCGGGTATTGATGAAATGAAGCAATTAAATAAATTATTTGTCGGGAAAAATCAAATTAAAGATGTGACACCACTTACTAAAATGACTCAGCTTACAGAATTAGATTTACCTAATAATGAATTAAAAGATATTACTCCATTATCAAGTTTAGTAAACTTACAAAAGCTTGATTTAGAAGCGAATTATATTTCAGACTTATCACCAGTTAGCAATTTGAAAAAATTAATATTTCTAAGTTTTGTTGCAAATGAAATCCGTGATGTCCGACCAGTTATAGAACTAAGTAAGACGGCTTATATTAATGTCCAAAATCAAAAAGTATTTTTAGAGGAAACAGAAGTAAATAAAGAAGTAAAAGTACCTGTATATGAAAAAGATGGTGAGGTTTCTACGAAAATCCGTCTGAAGAGCGATAATGGTACGTATAGTAATGGTGTAGTGAAATGGAGTACACCAGGTGAGAAAGTATATGAATTTGGTGTGAAAGATCCATTCGCGGATACAGGAATCTTCTTTACAGGATCTGTTATTCAAAATGTAGTAGAAAGTAAAGACGGTAATACATCTAAAGAAGATGAGAAAACAGAAGTGGTAGAATTTAAAGATGTACCAAAGGGACATTGGTCAGAAGAAGCAATTAATTACTTAGCGAAAGAAAAATTATTTATAGGCTATGGAAATGGTGAATTTGGATTTGGTGATAACATTACTCGTGGACAAGTAGCACTTCTAATACAAAGGTATTTAAAATTAGAAAATAATCTAGAACCAAAAACGGCATTTACAGATACGAAAGGAAATATGTATGAAACGGCTATTGATGCAGTGGTTCAAGCTGGAATTATGACAGGATATGGAAATGGTATGTTCCGTCCGGATGGAGTATTAACTCGATATGAAATGTCAGTAGTACTACAAAGAGTATTTCAGTTAAAAGAAAATGAAAATAGTACAGAGAATTTTCAAGATATACCAAATGACCATTGGGCGAAAGGGTATGTGAAAGCTTTAGTAGATAATAAAATATCAAAAGGTGACGGGGAAGGGAATTTTTTAGGAGATAATTTCGTAACACGTGAACAATATGCGCAATTTTTATATAATGCAATAAAGAAATAAAAAATGAGGAGAATGCGCTATTCTTTAATTAAAGAATAGCGCATTTTTTATGTACAAAATGAAATAGGAAATAGATAGGAGTATAGACATATGAATAGCCTATTTTAAAGAAGAACGACGAAACTATATTGACAAAAAAGCGTTCTCATGTGATAATTCAATTAAATTTTTAGAATAATCAAAAAATACTCCTTTTACATAGAAAGGATTCGAACCTTATATGAATATTATGCCGGGGGTGACGAAATGTTATTTTTTCTGAAGAAATGGAATGAATTAAAAGATGTGAAATCTGAATTGGCACTTCGTGATTGGTTTTATGGTACCAAAATTAGCTTATCGCTATGTACGTCAAAAGAGCCGTTAACATTTTTAGTAAACGTTGAGGGAAGAGATAAAGGGCTATTTTCGGAAGAAGATTTTATTGTCGTAAATTGCATGTGCGAGTCAGTATTTGAAAATGAAGAAAAACCAGCTGCAGAGTCATTTATGCATGCGGATATTTATAAAAAAAGTAGTGCAGGATGTATTTTACAAGTGCAGACTGTAGATAGTCATTTAATATCAGAGTTATATGGGGAAGAAGGAGAAGTAACGTTCGATAAACGCAGTGTGGAGCGTGTTTTCGGAAAAGAAGGTATAACAGAAATGACAATTCCAATTGTAGAAGATGAAAAAAAATTCGCTGATTTATTAGAAAGCAATGTTCCGAATTTCATTGAAGGTGGAGGGGTAGTTCTTGTTCATAATTATGGCATGATTGTGTGGGGAAAAACGCCAGAAGAAGCGAAAAAATGGTTAGAGGGTATAGAATATTTAATGAACTATCATGTAAAGTTATTAATGATTAAGGGTGCAAGGAGCTCTGTTATATAAAAATGGATGTGACATGGCTACAAGTTAATAATAAATGAAAGCGTTTTAAAAATAATTTCACTCATAAAATATAGGTCTCCTTATTATATATAGATTACATGTTGACATGTAAGGAGGAACATATTTTGCGAGTTAAATATCATTTTCTGCCAAAACAGCAAGTAACATTTTGCAAGATAAATGATTCTGGTGAAGAGGCACTGCAAATGATGAACGAAACGGGATTTCGAGCCATCCCAGTATTAGCAGAAGATGAGAAGAAATTCACGGGGATTATTTATAAAGTAGATTTATTAGAAAAAAAATGCAATAGCGGATTAGAGCATGTAAGTGCAGGAGATATGCTCGCTGATTCTAATGCATTTATTTTTGAAAAGGATTCCTTCTTCAGAGCTTTTTATGTAATTCGTCGGCTTCCGTTTTTAGCCGTGCTAAATGATTATAATGAATTTGTTGGTATGTTAACGCATTCGAATATATTTGATGTTATTGAAGATTCATTTGGTATGCGAACAGGTGGTTATATATTAACAATTGCAACACAAGATTGTAAAGGAACGATTAAAGAGCTTGGTACATTGTTAAAAGCATATAATATTGGTGGCCTATTTACGCTAGATAACGGTGATCAATATATCCGCCGCGTTATTGTAAATATATCAGATGAGTTAGATGAAACAAAATTAAAGCAATTAATCGGAAAAATAGAGAAAAAAGGATTCAGAGTGAGTCACGTAGATTATATTTAAGTTAAAAAGAAAAGTACCTATCTGTTATATATAGATAGGTACTTTTTTGTCCCGCTATTTGTGGGCAGTAAAATCCATGTCTCAAAATTTGGTGAAAGCAAAGAAGTTAGGTGGGCGGGTGTTGCCCGTAAAAGCCCGATTGGTGAGGGCTAATTAAAGTTTCACTTTATGTGAGTAATGAACTTTATTTTGAAACAGGAGGCGGGGATAATGCTAGATCAGATAAGAAAATAAAGTCTGCATGCTCACGAATTTTAGGGATAGAAGTTTCAATAACGCGTGATGTAATTTCACCTGGAGGACCCACATGCCCGATAGCTACCATAATAGGTTTTTCTTGAATTTTTTTGATGAGTAATTGGGCTTGTTTTGAAATATGCCTTGCTGTATACACATCATCAAAAAATAGTTGGTTTTCAATAATAGGAACTCCTAATTCTTTTCCGATTTTTGGGACGACACTATTAGGGTTAGTTTTACTATCTAAGTAAAATAAACCGTGTTTTTTACAAGCAGCAAGTATAAGGCGAACAATTCTTTCATCCGCTGTTACTTTTGAGCCCATATGATTGTTCATTCCAATTGCATGCGGTACTTCTTGAATCGCTTGTTCAAGTCGGTTGTTTATTTCTTCATCACTTAAATCAGTTGTAATTGCTTTCGGCCCAAGCCATTCTTTTTTGCCTTTTATAGGTTCCATTGGCATATGTATAATAACTTCATGGCCTTTCTTATGGGCAGCTATTGCATCTTCTTTTGTGGAAGGAAGAAAAGGCATAACAGCAACAGTGAGTGGAATGGGAAGTGATAACATTTGATTAGTCCCCTTCATATTATTACCGAAATCATCAATGACAATAGCAACTTTATTCGTATGAGCATTTGCTTGAATAGGAAATAAGAAGGACGGTAAAAACAAAACAATGATGAATAATGCAATCGTATATTTTCGCATATAAATATTTCCTTTCTATTGTTATCCCGCTATTTGTGGTAGTAAGACTCCCACCTCAACATTGGGCTGGATAGGTGGGAGATTCACTGCCTACCCGATTGGTGAATGCTAATAATCAGTGGGGGCTGAACAAAAAACACTGATTAAAGTTTCACTTTATCAATCATCATTATGTTTTGCTTTTTTATATAAATTAAACAAAAAATGTCGAAGAAAAGTAGGTGGAAAATTAAGAATCCCCGGTTTACGTAGAATTTATAAAAAAACAAGATGAAAAAAATGTCTATTATTGCGAATGTATTTACAAAGATAGAATAATTTGTAATAATTCTCAAAGTGAGGGTAAAGATTTGTAAATTACAGGGAGAAAATGTTAAAATTTCTGATTCTTCAAATTTGCATATGATTAAGTAGTTAAAAAAGTCAATGGAGAAGTGAAGTTAAGAGCATGGAAGTATAATAAGGGGGATATGGATGTTTACTGTAAAAAGGAAGTACACATTAGAAAAGCTTTCACGTGATATTCATATGAAACGTGAAGAAATGATTCAACTAGGATTAACAAGTGGGTTAAATAGTAGGGAGACAATTCAAGTTAGTCAAGAATTGGACAAGCTTATTTTACAATATCAATGTTATAAAGACAAACAAACACCGAAATGGTTTTCAATTATAAAAATACCTATTTTCCAAATCGGGTATGAAGGAAAATCAAATAATTTTTGGCGAATGCTTGTGGCTGGTTTTATGAAATAAGTATAATTACCCTTATAGGATAAGGATAATTATACTATGTGTAACGGAATTTCGATATGAACTGTCGTTCCTTCGTTTTCTGTACTGTCAATAAAAATATGCCCATTATACATCTCTACAATTCGTTTACATATGACAAGTCCAAGACCTGTTCCAGTATCTTTATTAGTAAAGAACGGATGAAAGAGGTGTTTTTGAATATGTTGCGGAATCCCTTTTCCAGTATCTGTAATCTGCAATTGTGCGTGTGTTTCATTGTTTTTTACTACAATGGTTAGTGTATCACTAGAAGTCATGGCCTCAATTGCATTTTTTGTAATGTTTAAAACCACTTGTTTCATATGGTCTTTCGAACAACGGATATGAACAGGATGGTCTGGCAAATGTAAATGGAATACAATGTTATGTAAATTCGCCTCAGATTGAATAATTAATGCTATCTCATTTAGAATTGTTCTTACATCATATGTTTGTTCGATGATGGCGGTTGGCTTTCCGAGAATAAGAAATTCACTTACAATTTCATTGATTCGCTCTATTTCTTGTTCAATTACGGAAAAGTAGAACTGATCTTGCTCATCTTTATATTTCTCTTTTAATAGAGCGACGAGTCCTTTAATTCCAGTAAGAGGATTACGGATTTCGTGTGCTGTACTCGCTGCAAAAGTTCCAACTAATTCAATTTTCTGTAGTTCATTTTGTTGTCTTTCAAGTTTTGTTTGACGTTTTAACAACATGTATTGAACAAGTAAAAATAAAATAGACATTAAAAATAAAGTAGCGATACACTCTATTGTAACCCACTGGTATAAGGTTTTTTGATGAATAGGTAATGGAGAAACAGAGACCTTCCAATTTAATCTTTGGAGTGGGGTAGTAAGCATATTAGAATGCGTATCACTTGTGTCGTTATTATCATCGGTTAGAAAAACTACATCATGTTTATCAGTTACCTCAAAATGGTATTGTGGTTTAATGGCATTTAAAGAAGATGAAATGTAATCAAAGCGTAAACTAGCTAATAATAATCCTGAGAGCTCCTTCTGTTTATTAAATATGGGAGCAGCAATCATAATAGCTTTATGTCCAAGAACGCGATCAGTAATGACTGATGATACAGTGGTTTTTTTAGTTTGGAGCACGTCTTGAATATATTTACGGTCTGAAACATCTATAGGCTTTGATTCATCTTCAGATGCGATTGTAATGACTCCTTCTGGTGTAGCGTAATATAGACCAGAAAAGCGTGCATCGTTTCCATCTGTATCATGTACAATTTGTTTAATGCCATTTATATTACCAGTCTCGGTGCCTACAACTTTTGCAAGCATGTCTAAAGCAGAAATTGCTTCACCAAGATGATGATCCAAATAATCTCTATATAAAAAGAGAACTGTATGAGCGGATAATTTGTTTTCCTGTTTCATTTTATATGTATGATACGAATAAAATGTAGCACCAATCCCTATTGTCGGTAGGATAACAAGCAATATATATATAATTATGCTTTGGAATTTGACTTTCAAATGTGGTACTCCTTCTTTTTTTATTATCATTATATATAAACTATGTTAAAATTGTCATGTTTTTATTCAAGAATGATTCTTAATATATTAGGGGAGAGGAAATGAATGAGTGAATGTTCATTCGGAATTCACATGAAGTATGAAGTGGCATTTTCTTTTTATTGCTGAGAATTTAAGTGAAGGGTTGAAAGTTGTATGACATCAAATAATGAACGAGAAGATATTTCTCAATCTTTAAAAGTATTTATTGCATTATCTCGTGTACATCGTTCTGTTATGGATACTACAAATAAATCTATACAAAGTAACGGGTTAAATCCAACTGAATTTGCTGTATTAGAACTGCTATATCATAAAGGCGGTCAACCACTTCAGCAAATTGGTGAGCGCATTTTAATAGCTAGTGGCAGCATTACATATGTTGTAGATAAGCTGGAGAAAAAGGGATTAGTAAAGAGAATCCCATGTCCGAATGACAGACGTGTTATTTACGCGCAATTAACTGAGTCTGGCGAGACCTTTATTGCTTCTATTTTTCCGGGGCATGAGAAAGTTATACATCAGTCTTTTGAAATGTTAACGAAAGATGAAAAAGATGAATTACTTGATTTATTAAAAAAAATTGGGAAGTATGAAAAATAATATGTTCCAAAGGAGCTTTGGATAAGTAAATCCAAGGCTTTTTTATTTGCAATGAACTCAGGGCAGTCACTGCCGAATTTTGTTGAAAATTAAGAGGGAATTCGAGAATACGTATTGAATTATAATAAAGGTATGTAATGGAGAGGAGGCTCGTTCATGTCATTTAAAGACTATGAATATAAACGCCCAAATATTGAAGAGTTAAAAGAGAAATTTACTGTTGCTTTAGAGAAGTTTGATAACGCAAAAACTGTAGAAGAACAAAAACAAGTCATTCATTCAATTAATGAAATTCGCAACGATTTCGGTACAATGGGAAACCTTTGTTACATTCGCCATTCTGTTGATACGACGGATACTTTTTATAAGGAGGAGCAGGATTTCTTTGATGAATTCTCTCCAGTTGTACAAGGATATGGTACAAAATATTATAAGGCACTCATTAATTCTCCATTTCGTGAAGAATTAGAGGCGTATTATGGAAAACAATTATTTGCTCTAGCAGAATGTGATTTAAAAACATATTCAGATGAAGTCGTGAAAGATTTACAATTAGAAAATAAATTATCATCGCAATATACACAGTTATTAGCATCTGCAAAAATTGACTTTGCTGGAGAAGAAAGAACGTTATCGCAACTGATTCCGTTTATGCAAGGAAAAGAAAGAAGCGAACGTAAAGCAGCAAGTGAAGCATACTACGGATTTTTAGCTGGAAATGAGGAAGAACTAGATCGTATTTATGATGAACTTGTTAAAGTGAGAACGAAAATCGCAAAATCTTTAGGTTTCAAAAACTTTGTTGAACTTGGATATGCAAGAATGTACCGTACAGATTATAATGCGGAGATGGTGGCTAATTACCGTCAGCAAGTGCTGGATTATATCGTTCCCGTTACAACGGAATTAAGAAAGCGACAACAAGCACGTATCGGTGTAGAGAAGTTAGCTTATTACGACGAAAACTATGAGTTTGCTACAGGTAACCCAACTCCAAAAGGAGATGCGGATTGGATTGTTGATCATGGAAAGACAATGTATAAAGAGTTATCGGCTGAAACAGATGAATTTTTCAATTTCATGCTAGATAATGATTTATTAGATTTAGTTGCGAAAAAAGGAAAAGCTGGTGGCGGATATTGTACATATATTGAGAATTATAAAGCGCCATTTATTTTCTCAAACTTCAATGGAACATCTGGTGACATTGATGTATTAACACATGAAGCGGGTCATGCTTTTCAAGTATATGAAAGTCGTAAATTTGAAATTCCAGAATATAATTGGCCAACATATGAGGCATGTGAAATTCACTCTATGAGTATGGAATTCTTTACATGGCCATGGATGAAGCTATTCTTTGAAGAAGATGCAGATAAATATTACTTCTCTCACTTAAGTTCAGCACTTCTGTTTTTACCTTATGGTGTATCTGTTGATGAATATCAACATTATGTATATGAAAATCCTGAAGCATCACCTGAAGAGCGTAAGACAGCATGGCGTAACATAGAGAAGAAATATTTACCACATCGTGATTATGAGGATAATGATTATTTAGAGCGCGGTGGTTTTTGGCAACGTCAAGGGCATATTTATAGCTCACCGTTCTATTATATTGATTACACGCTTGCTCAAATTTGTGCGCTACAATTTTGGAAACGTGCAAGAGATAATAGACAAGAGGCGTGGGAAGATTATGTGAATCTGTGCCAACAAGGTGGAAGTAAATCGTTCTTAGAATTAGTAGAAGTTGCAAATTTAACATCACCATTTGCCGAAGGCTGTGTGAAAAGTGTTATTACAGAAATTGAAGCATGGTTACATGCGATTGACGACACAAAATTGTAAAAAACATGCACTTTTTTTCACATGTTTAACATCGACATAATGGGAAAATGATGAGATAATAAAAGAAAATTCAGAATACTAAAGAGGTGTTTCTAATAAGGAGCACCTCTTTTGACCAACAAAAGGGGGGAACAAGTATGCTTCAATCTAATATGGATGTAAGTTTAGAAAGTTTAGTAAACTCATTACAGTCTACTCGAAGCACGCTATTATCAGAAATTGAAATGTTAAATGACACCGAAGTGAATGTAAAGCCACGCCGTGATAAATGGAGTATTATTCAAATTTTACACCACTTGCATTTAGTTGAACAATCTGTCACGTCTGCCCTTGTATATGCTTTACAAAAAAATGAAAGAAACATGACTCCATTTAAAGACCTCCAACTTACGCTTGATCGCACACATAAACGAGAAGCTCCTCAGCAAATGCAACCAACAGAAACTTTAATGAAAAAACAGCAAGGAATTCAATTGCTAGAACATTCACGACAAGAACTATTACACGCACTTCATAGTGTTATAGATGAAAAAGATCTATTTGAAAATGGATTAAAGCATCCTGTTTTTAATGATCTGAATTTGTATCAATGGGTTCAATTTCTTGATTTGCATGAACAAAGACATCTTACGCAGTTAAAAGAGGCGAAACATGCAATTTTGCAGCGCTAAAGTGGAAGAAGTGGGAAACCACTTCTTTTTTGATACGTGCATAGTTTTCTTTCTTATTTTGGAATACTACATGGAGAAAGAAAAGAAGGAGTTGAAAAAACATGTCTAAGAAGAAGCGAGAAGAAGAGCGCGCCTGGAAAGCACGTAAAGAAAATCAACAACCACACGGAAAAGTGAAAGCTTTTGCTGAATTAGTTGAAGGAACAGAAAAAACGTGATGAGTATTTCATCACGTTTTTTGTATGAGTGGAAACGTTAATAAAAAGGTTGTACCGATTCCTTTTTCACTTATAATATCAATTTTTCCATTCATAGCTTGAACAACACTGAATACGACCATCATTCCAAGTCCAGTGCCTTTTTCTTTCGTTGAATAAAAAGGAGAGCCAAGACGTTTTACTTGTTCCGAATCCATACCGACTCCTGTATCTTTTATATATAACTGAATATGCTTATGATCAGGAACTAATGTGAAATAAAGATCACCGCCTTTTGGCATAGCCTCAATGCAATTTTTTAAAATATTTAATAAACATTGATTTAGTTTTTGCTTTTCTCCAGCGATAAAAAAAGAAGTGCTTTGCTTTATATAATGAGTACGTACATTTGTTAAATTAGCAAGCGGTGTAATTAACGACAATGCATGTAGTAATTCTTCTTCTAACTGTAATGTTTGCTCTTTTTCAATGCTAGGTTTGGCAAAGGTTAAATAATCTGTAAGAACATGATTTGCTTGTTCGATGCCGTTAATGGCAATGTCAATATATAATTTTCGTTCCTGCTCAGTGCATGTATCTGATTGTAACAGTTGTAAAAACCCTTTCGTTGAAGTTAATGGATTGCGAATTTCATGAGAGATAGATGCTGCCATTTCACCAATTAAATGAAACTTTTCAGCATTTATAAGTTCGTTTTGGAGACGAACTTGAGTTTGTAATATGTGTAGTAAATATAAAATTAGGATTGTACCAAGCATTGAACATAACTCATACACAATAATATGCGGTATATAATCAGTCTTATTTGTAACCTTGGAAAGGAAGAAGGGTATCCAACTAAATCCGTATGTGAGACTGTAGATAATAGCAAGTGTTATTTTTATACGATTAGAAGTTCGATTGAAAAATTTATATGTTAATAGTAGAACAATAAATAGAAGAACAGAACCGATAAGAGATGGGAAAACACCTACCCCACCTAATAATAAGCGATATATGTTTAATACAACTAAGATAGAACCACCAGCAATAGGCCCTCCCGTTAATGTACCGACAATTAATACAATATGGCGCATATCAAATTGAAAACCATTATTTATTTTTGCTGCAAATGTAATACAGAGTACGGTAGCGAGGCAACAGAGTACAATAAATATAGCTGAATTTAATTTAGGAGAGCGTTTCCCTTTTTGATTCCAAAATAAATGATATACGAGCATTGTAATCAGGATGAATAATATATTTAAAAAGAGATAAATAATAAAGGATTTCAGTGGGATGCCCCCTCTCTTCTTATATTAAATTAATCATACTATAAAATGAAAGAAATGAAATGAAAAATAACCGAAAAATCAGAAATTTTTACGCTAGTATACAATATGTTACAATAAGCTGTGTCAATGAAAGAAGAAATTCCGTGCACCGCGCGGGAGAGGTTCGCGAACTCCCTCTATAAAAAACTATGGAAACAACAATATCCTTAGGTATTGTTTTGTTTTTTTATTGTGACAGTTCAAGAACGTTCTTTCTTCTTATTTATAGTAGAGAAGGAGAATGAGTGTAATGAAAAAAGAAAAAGCAGTTGTTGTTTTTAGTGGAGGACAAGATAGTACAACATGTTTATTTTGGGCAATAGAGCAGTTTGCAGAGGTAGAAGCTGTAACGTTTAATTACAATCAACGTCATAAGCTAGAAATTGATTGTGCAGCGGAAATTGCGAAAGAGCTAGGAATAAAGCATACGGTACTAGATATGAGTCTATTAAATCAACTTGCTCCAAATGCGTTAACGAGAACGGATATGGAGATTACACATGAAGAAGGTGAATTGCCATCGACATTTGTAGATGGACGAAATTTACTCTTCTTATCATTTGCTGCTGTATTAGCAAAACAAGTGGGAGCACGTCATATTGTAACGGGTGTATGTGAAACTGATTTCAGCGGTTATCCAGACTGCCGTGACGTGTTTGTGAAATCGTTAAATGTTACATTAAATTTATCTATGGATTATCCGTTTGTCATTCACACGCCACTTATGTGGATTGATAAAGCTGAAACATGGAAATTATCAGATGAACTTGGAGCATTTGAGTTTGTTCGAGAAAAAACATTAACATGTTATAACGGAATCATTGGTGATGGTTGCGGTGAATGTCCAGCATGTCAACTTCGTAAAGCAGGATTAGATACGTATCTGCAAGAACGCGAAGGAGCGAACAACTAATGGATAACTTTTTTGGATTTCGCATCGTAGAGAATTTGCAAAAAATGGACAAGGATATTCAGCGTAAACAACTCAAATATCATAATAAAAGAGTAATGGTCAGTAAGGAATTTACATTTGATGCAGCACACCATTTACACTGTTATGAAGGGAAATGTAAAAACTTACATGGTCACACATATAAAGTTGTATTTGGAATTAGTGGATATGTAAATGAAATAGGTCTTGCAATTGACTTTGGAGATATAAAAGAAATTTGGAAAAATGAAATAGAAATTCATTTAGATCATCGTTATTTAAACGAAACGTTACCAGCAATGAATACGACTGCTGAAAATATGGTCGTTTGGATTTATGAAAAGATGGCAGAAGCACTAACAAAAGAGAATCGTGTGAACGAATATAAGGGAGCTCGCGTTGAATTCGTTCGTCTATTTGAGACACCGACTAGTTATGCGGAAGTAAGACGGGAGTGGATGCTCGATGAGTAAAATCCCTGTCTTAGAAATATTCGGTCCGACTATTCAAGGTGAAGGAATGGTTGTAGGGCAAAAGACAATGTTTATCCGTACAGCTGGTTGTGATTATAGCTGCGCTTGGTGTGATTCTGCTTTTACGTGGGATGGATCAGCTAAAGATCAAATTAGACAGATGACAGCAGAAGATATTTGGAGTGAGCTTGTTGCAATTGGAGGAGAAAATTTTTCTCATGTTACGATTTCAGGTGGAAATCCGGCATTACTGAAAAATATTGAGTTTCTTCTTTCTATATTAAAAGAAAATGGAATGCGAACGGCAATTGAAACACAAGGGAGTAAGTGGCAAGATTGGTTACTTGAAATTGATGAGGTAACAATTTCGCCAAAACCACCAAGTTCGACGATGAAAACAGATTTTCAGAAGTTAGATGCTATGATTCAGAAACTAGCAGGAAAAGATATTAGTTTAAAAGTAGTAGTATTCGATGATTATGATTTTGAATATGCAGTTAAGATGCACGAACGTTATCCAAAGGTACCATTTTTCTTGCAAGTAGGAAACGATGATACAAAAACAGTGGATGATGCGATGCTTATTAAAAAATTATTAGATAAGTATGAGTGGCTGATTGATAAAGCTGTAAATTGTAAAGAGATGAATGATGCAAAAGTATTGCCTCAGCTTCATGCGTTAGTATGGGGAAATAAACGCGGTGTATAATGAGAAGGGATGTTTAAAAATGGCAGGAAGATTAGATGAAGATTTAAAAGATGTAACATTATTAGGAAATCAAAATACAAAATATTTATTTGAATATAGCCCAGAAATATTAGAGGTATTTGATAATAATCATCCAAATCGTGATTATTTTGTAAAATTCAATTGTCCTGAATTTACAAGTTTATGCCCGAAAACAGGACAACCAGATTTTGCAACAATTTATATTAGCTATATTCCAGAGCAAAAAATGGTAGAGAGTAAATCTTTAAAGTTGTATTTATTTAGTTTCCGCAATCATGGTGATTTCCACGAAGATTGCATGAACGTTATTATGAACGACTTAATTAAATTAATGGATCCACGTTACATTGAGGTATGGGGGAAATTTACACCACGTGGTGGCATTTCAATTGATCCATACTGCAACTACGGTCGCCCAGGGACGAAGTATGAACAAATGGCTGACTACCGCATGATGAACCACGATCTATATCCGGAAACAATTGATAATCGTTAATAGAAAGAAAGGGCCTGTATACTATACAGGCCCTTTCTTTCTATTATATTATGCATTTTGATTAATGACAGTATAGTTTTTATGACTTACAACTGTAAGAGGTTCCATATCTAGTTCTCTAAAATTCTTCATAATTGTTATATCAACAATAACAGAGTTTTGATTTACTTTTTGAACACGGCCTTGCATTCCACCTTTAAATTCGATTATATCTCCAGTTTCTGCGATCTGCATAAGCAACTCTCCTTGTTACAGTTTTCCCAAAAAAAGAATAAATTTGGGTTTTTTTATTTCCTCCTATTTTGAACCATATTTCCTACTTTGTAAATGTTTCCAAAGTAAAAAATCGAAAAATATTCACTTTTTGTAAGAAAATATGTAAAAAATCCATGCTATTTGAAAAAAATAGCGAAAATGCGGGAATCTTTATATCGAGGTATAATGAAAAAGTAGAATAACCTACTGAAGTGGGAGAAATTAGAGGCGGTAAAATGATGTTTGAATTTGTGGGGAGTGTTATAGCTTTAATTTTATTTTTATTTTCTTATATGCATTTAAAAAAGATTCGTCAATATGATACGAGTACATATTTTGATGGGATGGATGGTATCCATGCTTCGATAACACATGATAGTGGTGGGGAGATGTAAAGGTATATAACTTTATTTTCTTGCGTGGTATGATGTTTAGAACTAGTGCATAATAAAGTTCGTAAGTGATGAATGGAGAGTGAAGAGAATGAAGATTTCTTTTATTCGTCATGGTTGTTTAGGTCGTATAAGAGAACCGATGACAATTACTTCATTTCACGAATGGATGAAACAGTATGATTCCGAGTCAATGATACAAAAAGCTAAAATGCCGATAGAAACAATAGAGGCAATTGAAGCAGCGAAATTTGTCTTAACAAGTGATCAAAGGCGTGCTGTACAATCAGCAGCTGAATTAACGGATTCTTTATCTTTTATGCAAAATTCTCTTTTTAGAGAAGCTGAAGTCCCTTCATGCTTTTTTGCTCCGAAGTGGTTGAAATGCAAAATTAAGGTATGGATGTTCATTGGACGAACATTATGGATACTTGGCTACCATAAAGGTGTTGAGTCCTATAAGGAAGTAAGAGAGAGGGCAAGGCAAGCGGCTTACCTGTTACATCGTTATGCTCTCGTACATGGAAGTATTGCTCTTGTAGGTCATAATTATTTTAATTCGATGATTGGAGCGGAGCTGAGGGCAATGGGATGGTCTGGTTCTCCTATTTTGCATAGAAAGCCATGGGGATGTACAACATATACGTTTCACGAGGCGATGGATGGAAATATATTAAATACGAATTTAACATAAAAGCACACGATTTATATAAATCGTGTGCTTTCTTTTTAAGATATAGAAATTTTGACGTTTAATGGTTTTACGAGATGAGCATAAGGTTCGCCTACTAGCATAACAATTTCATCTTTTTTATAACCTAACTTTTCGTATAATGAATAGGCGCGTGTGTTTTCTAAATTAACAAGTAAAGCGATTTTTTCATGCCCTTTTTCAGTTGCATAGATTTCGGCAGCTTCAATTAATTTAGAACCGATACCTTTTCCGCCGTGTGCACTTGAAACTGATAATGTATCAATGTAATACTCATCAAGCTCAGCTTCTTTTTCTAACGTAATTGATTCATCTTTATGTAATTCTCTTAAGTGATGTACAATTGGTGCGTCAAGCTGTGTTGCTTCACTACCGTGATAAGCGACAATAACTCCAACTGCACCCCCGTCTTGCTCATATACAAAACAGTTTTCATAGCTCAGTCGATTTTTCTTTTTTGAGAACCATGTTTCAAGTCCTAGTAATACTTCTGTCTCAACTGTGCTACCTGTGATTTTTTCAGCAATTTCGTGCAGAGCGTTATACAATAAAGGTGCTACCAGTTTCGCATCTGTCTTTTTTGCTTTCCGAATCATAGTATCCCTCCTAGTTCTATTCATATATTGTAGCATAGCGGTGTGAAACTTTGCATAATTGAATGTCGAAATGTTTGATATAGAGAAGTAGCTATGTTAGTATATGATATTTAGTGGACATATACTAAAGAGATATCTTTTGAAAAATAATGAAAATGAAATGAAGGTATAGCATCTGGATAATTTTACAGTTGTTGACCTATAGAATATAAGATAAAATAAAATATTGCATAGAGGTGAAATACATGGATAAAGAATTAGCAAATACAATTTTGGATCAGCTGAAAAATGGTGAAATAAAGGAGTATGTTGTTACGAAAGATGTATTTTATACGTTCAGAGAAGTTTTAGTAAATCGAGAAGACTTTAAACATTTCATTGGTAACGCACAGCGAGGCGGGCAAGTGATTTATACATATTCAGAAACGCCACGTTCATAAAGAGGAATTTTGATCAGCAGGGCATCTCTCACTGATTAGTAGCCTTCACCAATCGGACGTTTAATGCGGGATAAATAAAAGATAAAGGAGAGGGGAATTATGGGCGATTTTAAACAAGGCATTTTACCACATTGGGATTATATGTGGAAAGATAGAGCCGGCAATCGATTTATGGGAATGGTTATGTATCCAGAGAAAAGAAAATGTTCAGCAAAAATGCTTCAGAAAATAAAAAGAGCATATGAAGAAGCAGTAGAAATTAAAGTAACTGTACAAGTTCAACATACATATCAGTACGTAGAAGGAATGATTGTATACTTTGATGAAGAGGCTCCTGTATGTACAATGATTGATAAAGATGAAAATCCGCATCATATATTTGTAAAAGATATTTTGCGCATTGAGCAATCTGAATAAACTTTTCATAAATAAATTGAAGTTCCATAATAATAATCTTTTTCTATAATAGTTATCTTTTAGTATGTAACGAGAAACGAAAGTATATGTATAATATATTTAATAAGGTAAATTTGATAAATGTAATCTTTTTTTTAGAGCAGATTATAGTTTCATATCTGTTCTTTTTTGCGTGATGCTGGAGAAATATATTTCTTCAGCATCTACCGTTTTATGACAAAATATATTGTTAACTTTTTTAAAAATAAGGTTAAATTCGTTGACAACTTTTTTGAAAAGCACTTTATTGACATGAGTTTTAGAATGTTGTTTCATAGTCATTGTATTGAAAAAAAACGGCTATCATGTCGAAAAGTAAAAGTTAAAAAAAGAAAGAATTTATACATATATCTTGTGTCTTATTTTGAAACGTAATACAATATATAGAGAAATCAAGAACAACATATAGAGAATATAGATTTGAGAGGGAGGGTCGGAAATGTTAGTTGCATATGATTCTATGACAGGAAACGTGAAGCGTTTCATTCACAAATTAAATATGCCGGCCGTTCAAATTGATGAAGATCTAGTAATAGATGAAGACTTTATTCTTATTACGTATACAACAGGTTTTGGCAATGTACCAGAACGTGTTTTAGACTTTTTAGAGCGCAATAATGAAAAATTAAAAGGCGTATCTGCAAGCGGCAATCGTAACTGGGGAGACATGTTCGGTGCAAGTGCTGACAAGATTTCTACTAAATATGAAGTGCCTATTGTATCAAAATTTGAGTTATCTGGAACAAATAACGATGTAGAATATTTTAAGGAAAGGGTGCGGGAGATTGCGACACATTGAACTGAATAATGAAATCACGCAAATGCAGGACGGTTTTTATCAGCTTCATAAAGATAAAGAGGCATTAGAAGTCTTTATGGAAGAAGCTAGAGAGAATACCGTTCCTTTTAATAGCGTGGCAGAGCGAATGGAGTATATGAAAGAACATGATTACTATTACAACGTTCTGGACGAGTATAGCTTGGAGGAAGTAGAGGAAGTATATAACATCGCTTATGGTGAAAACTTCGAGTTCCAATCTTATATGGCAGCATCTAAGTTCTACAAAGATTATGCGTTAAAAACGAATGATCAAAAACAATACTTAGAAAGCTATGAAGATCGTGTAGCAATTGTTTCATTATACTTAGGACGCGGTGATGTTTCGAAAGCAAGACAATTCGCAAGCATGATTGTAAAACAAAACTACCAACCAGCGACACCAACCTTTTTAAATGCGGGAAGAAGCAGAAGAGGAGAAATGGTGTCTTGTTTCTTGTTAGAGATGGACGATAGCTTAAATTCAATCGGCTTTAACATTAATACTGCGATGCAATTATCAAAAATCGGCGGGGGAGTAGCTTTAAACTTATCTAAGCTACGCGCACGTGGTGAGCAAATTAAAGGTATCGACAACGCTGCAAGTGGTGTAGTACCTGTTATGAAATTGCTTGAAGATTCGTTTTCATATGCGAATCAGCTTGGCCAACGAAAAGGTGCCGGTGCAGTATATTTAAACATTTTCCATTGGGATATTATTGAATTCCTTGATACAAAAAAAATAAATGCCGATGAGAAGAGCCGTATTCAGTCTCTATCAATCGGAATTATCGTTCCAAGTAAGTTCTTTGAGCTTGCTGAGAAAAACGAACCTTTCCACGTTTTCGCGCCTTATACGGTTTATAAAGAATATGGCAAGCATTTAGATGATATTGACATTGATGAAATGTACGATGAATTAATGAGCAATCCGAAAGTGAAGAAGAAGCCACTAGATATTAGTGCACGTGATATGCTTATTAAAATCGCCATGATTCAGCTTGAGTCTGGTTACCCATACTTAATGTTTAAATCAAATGCAAATAATCAACATCCATTGAAGGATATTGGAACTGTGAAGATGTCGAACTTATGTACAGAAATCTTCCAGCTTCAAGAAACTTCAGAAATAAATGATTACGGTACAGATGACATTATCCGTCGTGATATTAACTGTAACTTAGGATCGTTAAATATCGTAAACGTAATGGAAAATAAAGAAATTCGTGAAGCAGTTCATGCGGGAATGGAAGCTTTAACAGCTGTTTCTGATATGACGATTATTCCGAATGCACCAACTGTGAAAAAAGCGAATGACGAGCTTCATTCAGTTGGACTTGGAGCAATGAACTTACACGGATATTTAGCAAAAAATAAAATCGCTTATGAAAGTGCAGAAGCGAAAGAATTCGCTCGTACATTCTTTATGATGTTAAATTACTATTCTATTGAGAAAAGTATGGAAATCGCTACAGAAAAAGGCGAGACATTTAAAGACTTCGATAAATCTGATTATGCGAATGGCACATACTTTGAAAAGTATGAAACGACAGATTACAGCCCAGTAACTGAAAAAGTTCAGCAACTATTTGAAGGAATTCATATTCCAACAAAAGAAGATTGGACAAGTTTAAAAGAGCAAGTGCAAAAGAATGGTTTATACAACTCATATCGTCTTGCCATTGCTCCAACACAATCAATCAGTTACGTTCAAAATGCAACTTCAAGCGTAATGCCGATCGTAAGTCAAATCGAATCAAGAACATATGCGAACGCGACAACATATTATCCAATGCCGTATTTATCAAAAGATACGTTCTGGTACTATAAATCTTCTTACGATATGAATCAGTTTAAATTAATTGATTTAATCGCAGAAATTCAAGAACATATTGACCAAGGAATTAGTACAATTCTTTACGTTAATAGTGATATTTCAACACGTGAATTAGCACGTTACTACATCTATGCACATAAAAAAGGCTTAAAGAGTCTGTATTATACGAGAACACGTAAATTAAGCGTGGAAGAGTGTGTGGCTTGTACCGTTTAATATAAAAAGTGAGACATGATGAGCAGGGTTTTCTGAACCCTGCTCATGCTTAGTTATCATATTTAGAGAAGGGGCGATTTAATGCGTGCGGTAAACTGGAACAAAAAAGAAGATGATTTTAGTTTAATGTTTTGGAAGCAAAACATCGCTCAGTTTTGGACAGAAGAAGAAATTGCGGTTTCGTCTGACAAAAATACTTGGGTGCAATTATCGAAAGAAGAGCAAATTGCTTATAAGCGTGTATTAGGTGGTTTAACACTTTTAGATACGAAACAAGGTGGCGAAGGAATGCCACTTGTACTTGTTCATCTTGAAAATTTACAAGCGAAAAGTGTATTAGCTTTCATGGGAGCTATGGAAGAAGTACATGCGAAAAGTTATAGTCACATTTTCACAACGTTAGCTACAGAAGAAGAGATTGATGATATTTTTGACTGGGTAGACAATCATCCGTTACTTGAGAAAAAAGCTGGTATTATTACTGGTTACTATCGTCGTTTATTAAAGCCTGAAGTAACAAAAAAAGAGTTATACATGGCAATGGTAGCAAGTGTGTTCTTAGAAAGTTACTTATTCTATAGCGGATTCTTCTATCCACTTTACTTAGCTGGTCAAGGAAAACTAACAGCAAGTGGTGAGATTATCAACTTGATAATTCGTGATGAGTCAATTCACGGCGTATTCGTCGGTATTTTAGCACAACAAATCTTCGCAGAACTTTCTGCAGAAGAGCAACAAGAAGTGCAAAAAGAAACACAAGAGTTATTAATGGAACTATATGAAATTGAAATGGCCTATACAGAAGAAATTTACACTTCTATCGGTCTTGTAGAAGATGTAAATCGTTTCGTTCGTTACAATGCAAATAAAGGGCTTATGAACTTAGGACTTGAGCCGAAGTTTGAAGAAGAAGAAATTAACCCAATCGTTTTAAATGGTTTACGTACAGATACGAAAAACCATGATTTCTTCTCTGTAAAAGGAAATGGTTACGTAAAAGCAACGAACGTTGAAAAGTTAGCTGACGATGACTTCGTGTTTAACTTTTAATATAGGATTATAAAGAAAAACTGTCTTATTCATTGATAAGACAGTTTTTCTTTATAATTTTGTTTACATAACACTATTATTTTGTATAGCGATTTATATTGGGAAGTTCTATTCGTTTAACGGATAGAACTTTTTTGTAATTAAATGGGTATTTACAAACCTTTTGTATCGGTGTATTATTTAACTAGTACACCGATACGAAAGGAGGGAAGAAATGAAAATAGAGTTTTCTCCAAATACACCAATTTACATTCAGGTAATGGAATACATAAAAAAAGAGATCGTAACAGGACATTTATTGCCTGGTGATAAAATTCCCTCTGTCCGTGAATTAGCGAGTGAATTACAAGTGAATCCAAATACGATTCAGCGTACATTTCAAGAGCTAGAACGGGATGGAGTTGTTGTAACACGTAGAGGAATGGGACGGTATGTAACGAATGAAGGGGAGAAAATTATGGAGCTGCGAAAAGAGATGGCGAAAGAATTACTTCATTCTTTTATAGATGGAATGGACAATTTAGGTTTTTCAGAAGAAGAAATTCTTACAATTCTTCGTTCTTCATTACATGATAAGAGGGAGGAGAGCCAATGACAAAGCTATTAAAAATAGAAAACTTATGGAAGAGATATGGATTAAAAGCAGTGATCCGTGAATTAAACATAGAGATTACGGAAGGGAAAATCGTTGGGCTTGTTGGAGATAACGGGAGCGGGAAAACGACGTTATTGAAAATGATTGCAGGCTTGCAATATCCTTCTGAAGGTAGGATTACAATAGATGGTAAAAAGGTAGGGTTACAGTCGAAAGAAATCGTTTCATTTATGTCCGATAAGCCAGTCTTTGATGATTGGATGACTGTAAAAGATGCTTTATTTTTTTACCGAGATTTTTATAAAGACTTCGATATTCAAAAAGCAGTAGATACGATTGCAGAATTTAAAATACCGTTAGAAGAAAAAATTACAGCATTGTCAAAAGGTATGGTTGAGAAGCTGCAGATTATTTTAACGTTTTCTCGAGAAGCGAAGCTATATGTACTGGATGAGCCATTGGGCGGGATTGATCCTCTTTCTAGAGAACATGTATTGGATCTAATTCTACAGTTCTATAGGGAAGATTGTACGATATTAATTTCCACTCACTTAATAAATGAAATTGAAAATATTTTTGATGAAGTGATCTTTTTAAAAGATGGAGAAATGGTTCTATATGAAAATGTAGAAGAAATTCGTTTTCAGAGAGGAAAAGCAGTTCATGAATTTTTTAAGGAGGTGTTTAGTAAGTGAAGTCAGTACTTTCCTATTTATGGAATGTAAATAAGAAAAGATATATTGTTACTTTTTTACTCTTTGTGCTAATTGAAGCTGTGTTATTTTCACAAATGATTGTAAGAAAAAGTGATGCGGCTGTCAGTAGACAAGAGGGCATATTTGGAATCATTATGATTATATTTTTCTTTTATATTGTTTATATGTTTATACAAACAATGAAATCATATTCACGCTTACTGACTAATCCAATGTTACGACTTACAGCAATATCTGGGAAACAATATGTAATTTCTATGCTTATTTTCTCATTTATTGCAATGGCTATATGGTATGGGATATGTGGAATTCTTTTCTACGTAAGTTATGTATTAGCTTTTCCTACGACTTCTGTATATGTAGAGGCAAAAGAGATTATGCAAGTAGGCATAATTAATAATTTAATATATATGATAAGTGATTTATTTGAGTTTTTGTTTAGTGTGTTACAAATTATATTAGTAATTACTCTAGTTAAGTCACTTACGAAAAAGAAAAAGGCGCAAAATATACTAATTGTTATTATTTTTCTAGTAATAAATATAGCGATTACTTTAGCGACAACCTTGCTAGGAAAATTAGCTCCAGCTTTCCAAGTATTACGAAGAGTAGAATATCATAGTGAAAGCAAGAGTCTGTTTATTAATATGTTTCAAGAAAATGGATTTAACATTTTTAATATAAGTTTCATGGTAATGGTTAGTGCTCTAATAATATATGTAATTGCTTATATTATCGATAAAAAACTAGAAGTCTAAAGGAGGAATCAGCATTGGGAAACGTAGTAGTAAAGTTAGAGAATGTTCGAAAAAAGATTGGTGGAACGGAAATTATTCGTGGTTTATCATTTGAGGTTCGTGAAGGAGAAGTATACGGATTCCTTGGGCCGAACGGTAGCGGTAAGACGACGACGATCCGTATGATGACAGGTCTTATTTCAATGACAGAGGGCGATATTACAATTTGTGGACATAGTATTCGCTCGGAGCGTGAAAAGGCGCTAGAGCAAATTGGAGCGATTGTAGAAAATCCTGAACTATATGATTATATGACAGGAATGCAAAACTTAAAGCATTTTGCGAACATGGCCATTACACCAATTAGTAAAGAGCGCATTGCTGAGATTATAAAGCTTGTTGAATTAGAGCATGCGATTCATAAAAAGGTGAAAACATATTCACTTGGTATGAAACAACGTTTAGGAATTGCACAAGCATTACTTCATCAGCCGAAAATCTTAATTTTAGATGAGCCGACAAATGGATTAGATCCAGCTGGTATTCGCCAAATTCGTGATTATTTACAACGTTTAGCGAAAGAAGAGAATATTGCTGTAATCGTATCAAGTCACTTATTGAGTGAAATTGAATTAATGTGTGATCGCGTCGTTATTATTAAACAAGGTGAGTTTGTTCAAGAGTACAACTTACATGAAAAAGTGAAACATGATGAGGCAGTCGTTGTAGCGTTTGAAGTAGATGAAGTTCAGAAAGCGAATGAAATCATTAAAGGCAAAGCAAAAGGGAATGTAATTGTAGCATCTGTAACAAAAGACAACATTCCGCAACTTGTAAAAAAACTTGTTCATGCTGATGTGCTTGTATACGGAGTTACTGTTCAAAATAAAACGTTAGAGGATGAGTTCTTAGCGATTACTGGGGGAGTGAAAGCGTAATGTTTAAATTAATTCAAAATGAATTTTTAAAGTTGCATGCGAAAAAAGGTATGTATATTTTAATAGGTGTAATTGCTTTATTGGAGATTTTAGGAACAGTAGTATTGGCGAAATGGGGCGACGCTGGTAGCTTAAGTGGATCTTACTTAGATTTTGCGAGTTCAAATATCGGCTTAATTATGATATTCACAACGATCTTTGGAATTACAATAGCTTCTCGTACAATTACAGATGAATTCCAAAAAGGAACGATTAAGCAATTATTAATTCGTCCAAGAAAACGAATGACAATTTTATTTTCTAAATATATTACAGTATTATTAACGATGTTATTTATCGTATTTGCTAGTACGTTAATTGCTTTGATTATTGGTGTAATTGTAATGGACGGTAGTAAAACTGAATTAACGTTAGGAATTGTTTTAAAAACAATATTATATCAGCTGCTATCACCATTTTTCTTTGCAACACTTGCATTTTTCTTAGCAAATGTGTTTAGAAAGTCTGTATTACCAATAATTATTACGATGTTTCTATTATTCTTACAAGGTACAATTAACATGGTATTAATGATGTTTGCAAAAGGTGTAGCGAAGTTTGTAGTATTCAGCCATTTGGATTTAAGAGCTTACGACAGCAATAAATTAATTAGTGGGGGAGTAGAACCTACATTTACAGAATTTACATTTACAACTTCATTATTACTTATAGCTGCATACTTTGTTGTATTACTTGTAGCATCAAGTGCATTATTCCAAAAACGTGACGTATTATAATAAAAGAAATCCCCGCTTGTAAAAACGGGGATTTTTATTACATAAAATTCACTTAGATTGAAACTTGAAGAACAGCGATATGGTATTTTAAGAGATATGCTGTTTGAAATGATTTGAGAAAAATAGGAAGAGTTTCAACTATATTCATATTATAATTTAGTTATCCTGCTATTTATAGGGAAAGGATTGCCTATAAAGTACTGATTAAAGTTTTATTGTATTTTTACTATCTTTGGGGGTGTTTTATATGCACTATGCATTTTCACGTATAAGGCTACGTAGCTTTTTTGGATGGATGATTATAGGGGTGCTCCTTATAATGATCCCATTAGGTCTAGCAAATGTTTCTGAGAATACGATGGAGGTTATTTCACAAATAACTGTATTTTTTGTATTTCCGTTACTTTGGCTATACGTAAAAACAAATAAAAATAATGTTGTATTCAACAGTTTTTTTGATAAGCCAGGACGTTTACCTTGGGGATTAATTGTATTAGCAACGATAATGGGGATGATTTTTTCAGTTGGCATATCTCAGATTCAATTTTACATATTAGCACATACGTTACCGAATTTCTTAGTTACTATGCTAGAAGACGGAAATGTTATTAATACGAGTAACGTATATATGACGATATTTACTTTCATTTCAGCATGTGTGTTAGCACCTATTATGGAAGAGGTTATTTTTAGGGGATTTTTCTTACAGCGAATGGCTTATAAATGGGGAATTAAAAAAGCTGTAATTATATCTTCAATTATTTTTGGCCTAGGACATTTTGATGTTATTGGTGCGTTCATGTTTGGTATGGTTATGTGTCTTTTATACATAAAGACAAAAAATATATGGACGAATATAGCTGTGCACGCTCTAAATAATTTGATTGCAACAAGTATACAATTTTTCAGTGGAGAAGAAAGTGGTACAATCTCAATTACTGAATTACAAGCGCAAAGTAATTTATGGATTGGTATCGGTCTTACGCTTGTCGGATTACTTTGGTTAATTCCTTATATTGGGAAACAATGGCGTACAGTAAAAGAAGTTGGCGTGCCACCAGTACGTTTTATAAATGAGCAAAAAGTAGTGAATGCATCACAAGAGAATGAAGTGTATAGTCAAGTGATCGTAACCGATAGATTGATGGCCATAGAGTTACCAGATGAGGCTGTAAATAAGCTTAGGTTAGAAGAAAATGATTATGTAACAGTATCTGTAGAAGAAGATAAAATCGTTATAAAGAAAGCACATAGTAGATAATTAAAAAGTAGCTCCTAAGGAGCTACTTTTTAATTTGTAATAATTTCCACTCGAAAATTATTACCGTTCTTTACATATTTAATATCTGTAACAGTGCGGACCGTCTTTAAAATCTCCACTTTTTCACCAATTCGCGGGATGGTTGGAACATTGTCCCAAATACCAAGCAAGTCATCTAATTGTGCCGTTTTTTCATAAAACCAGATTTTCAATGTAAAGCCCCTTTCTCGAACTTTATGTATTTTAATACATAATATATTATTTTTATTCTTATTGTAAGGGGTTTTTTTATATTTTATGAATAAAAATAAATTAATCTTCTGGGAAGATATGTTCAATATCAGGAGTAAGAGATACTTCTGATAATACGATATGAGAAACGGTCGTTGCATATGAAGAAACATCATTGATAAATTCTTCAAGTTCAACGAGTGAAGGAACAGAAATTTTTACAATGTAGCATAAGCTTCCTGTTACTCGGTAACAAAAACTTGCAGATGGATAAGACTGAATAAATTGTTGCATACGTGTTGTATCACCATTTTTTAAAGTAATTTCTAAAATACAATCTAAAACGAGTCCAGCCTTTTTATAATCAATATCGATTGTGTATTTTTGAATAACACCTTCGCTTTCGAGCTTACGAACACGTTCTGAAGTAGACGGAGCAGATAAGTTTACTCGTTTCGCCAATTCACGCATCGAAAGGCGACTATCATTATATAATTCATTTAAAATTTTTCGATCAACACGGTCTAATTGCATTTGTAAATATACCTCCAGTAAAATAATGATTTTTGTAAAGGAAAAATATAAATTAAGATTCATATGAAATGTAAAGTGAACGTTATTTATTTTACAATAAAACAGAAGGAAATAGGAGGGGAAATGATGGAGAGAATTTCATTATCAAATGTAGGAGATACAAAGTTTCAAAAGTTATTAGGGCATAATTCGGATATATTACATTCGTGGAGTACGTTAGAAGATACACTGTACAATAAAGGAACTCTTTCAGCAGAGTTGAAGGAGCAAGTGAGAAGAACATTAGCGTATGGGAATGAATGTCCGTACTGTATGGCAAAGGGAAGACCTGATGATGTGCAAAAGGCAGAGGAGATTGGCGTAGCCGTTACTTTTGCGCATACATTTGTTCATGACCGAAAAGCAATAGATGATACTATGTTTCACGTATTAAAACAATATTGGACAGAAAAAGAAATTGTAGAGCTTTGCGCCTATGTTTGCTTTATTACTGCGTCACAACAACTTGGTTTTCTATTTCAATTACAGCCAAATTAAGGGGAAATGATGACAAATCAAATAGCACTTATCATAATCGATGTACAAAAGGCGTTTCAATTACCAGATTGGGGCGAGAGAAATAATATTTTTGCTGAAGAAAACATGAGAATTTTATTAGAAGAATGGAGAAAAAGGAAACGACCAGTTTTTCATATTCAACATGTAAATAAAGAAAATGCTCAGTCAATGTTTTATGAGAGAGCGGAAACGGTAAACTTTAAAGAAGAAGTGCAACCACTACTTGGTGAAGTGGTTATTCAGAAATTCGTTAACAGCGCGTTCATTGGGACAAATTTAGAAGAGCAATTAAGAAAGAACAAATGTAATGCAGTAGTGGTTGTAGGATTAACGACAAATCATTGCGTGGAAACTACGACACGAATGGCAGGGAATTTAGGATTTACAACGTATTTAGTGAGTGATGCAACGGCTACTTTTAACCGTAAAGGTTTAGATGGTAAGGAGTATAGTGCAGAAGATATTTACAATATGACACTTGTAAATTTACATGAAGAGTTTGCTACGATTGTGACGACAAAAGAAGTATTAAAATTATTTTAAGAAAATAATTGCGAATTATGTAGAAAAAAATAAGAATATTTCGTATAATCTAAGTACAATCATTTTGAAAATAGGGGTGGCATCATATGGAGCAAATTTCAGTAAAGAAATTAGAAGAGGTACTTGTTGTAGCAGGTGATGATAAACAGAAGCAAAAGGAATTTTATGAATTGCTCTTATCTACTGAGTTTTATGTTGCTGGTTCACTAGAAGCAGAGGACGGGGCAACAGAAGGAATACTTCGTTTGCGTTATTTCCAAGGAGAAGGTAGATGGATCGTTCCGTTCTTTACACAAATGGAATTTGTAAAAGATGTGTTGCCAGAAGGAACGCCCCTTATTAAGATACGTGGGAAAGAGTTATTTGGTAGCATTGAGAAAGATGCTACAGCTGTATTAAATGTTGGCACTGATATAAGTAAAACATTTATTCCAGAAGAAATTGCAGATATCGCATCTGGACGAATTTTTAACTATTATAAATAAAAGGAAAAGCGTAATCGCTTTTCCTTTTTAATTTGAACACGGGGTGGCTACGCCGGAAGCAATAGAGAGTGTTTTATTATGTGTACTTATTGTAGCTGTAGCTCCAAGAGGAATCCCAATGTTTGGACTTATATGTCCAATTGGTAAACCGAATAGGACCGGTATATGATATGGTGCGAAATATTCATATAATATTGCTTGCAATGATTGAGATGGCTTTGAAGGAGTGCAGTCGTGACAACTTGTAAAAATAACGCCCCTGCATTCATTAAACTTTCCAGATAAAAGTAGCTGATTTAACATACGGTCAATGCGGTACGGTTCTTCACCAATGTCTTCAAGTAATAAAAGTGTATTGTCCGTATTTATCTCGTAGGGCGAGCCAATTATACTTGTTAACACAGCTAAATTTCCTCCAACTAACGTACCTGTAACTGTACTGTGAGAGCTAGGTACGATACATTCTGATGCAGATAAAATGGTTGAATACGGATGGAATAGCTGATTGAAAGAGGATAAAGATAGGGAATCAATACCTTTTCCTAGTTCTTCAATCATCGGACCATGAAATGTTATAAGCTTTGCATAACGTGAAACAGCAGTATGTAAAGCTGTAATATCGCTATATCCCCAAAAGATTTTAGGGTTTTGCCGAATGATTTCATATTGAATGTGAGGGAGGAGACGAGCACTTCCGTAACCACCTCGTGCACAGAAAACGGCCTTCACTTCATTATTTGTAAATGCTTCATGTATATCGTCAAGCCGAACTTGATCACTTCCGGCTAAAAATCCATATTTCTCGTAAACGCTCTTCCCGATTATTACGGATAACCCCATCTCTTGTAATACATTCACACCTTTTAATACATTTTCGATTGTAGGTGGACCAGATGGTGCAATGATCATTACTGTATCACCTTGTTTTAATGCATTTGGATAAATCATTAAGCTCAGCCTCCTTCTCTTTCAATATATTCGCTTCATATGAAGTTCAACCCTTGCAAAAGCAGGGGAAAGCTTATCAAATAAAGAAGATATAAGGGAAATAGGAGGGAAAATGATGTTTACAAGTCGAGTAACAGACATATTAAAAATTGAGTATCCCGTTGTTCAAGCCGGTATGGCAGGCGCGATTACGACGCCAGAACTTGTTGCAGCAGTAAGTAATAGCGGAGGATTAGGGACGCTTGGAGCGGGCTATATGAGCCCAGAACAAATTCGTGAAGCGATTTATAGAATAAGAGAACTAACAGATAAGCCTTTCGGTGTTAATTTACTTGTAACGAAAGAGATACAAATAGAAGAAGAGAAGGTAAATGAGGCGAAAGTATTACTAAGCGGAGTGAATAGAGAATTAGGTATAGAAGTAGAAGGAACGTTAAAGCTTCCAAAAAGCTATAAGGAACAATTACAAGTGCTATTAGATGAAAAAGTACCGGTCGTTAGCTTTGCATTTCAAACGTTAGAAAAAGAAGAAATAAATGATTTAAAAAGAAGTGGAATAAAAGTCATCGGAACAGCTACCCATGTGAAGGAAGCGAAAGTACTTGCTGAGCTAGGAGTAGATATTATTATTGGGCAAGGTAGCGAAGCAGGAGGGCATAGAGGAACGTTTATTGGGAAAGAACGAGATGCTATGATTGGTACGTTTGCGTTAATACCTCAGTTAGTAGGGGCTGTTCCGCATACCCCAATTGTCGCAGCAGGTGGTGTAATGAACGGACAAGGGCTTGTTGCGGCATTGGCACTAGGAGCAGAAGGTGTTCAAATGGGATCAGCCTTTTTAACAAGTGAAGAGAGTATTACGCACGATGTGTATAAAGAAGCGGTTTTACATAGTACAGATACGAGCACAACTGTAACTCGTGCGTTTTCCGGGAAATATGCACGCGGTATTCGGAATGAATTTATAGAGAGACATGAAGGAAAAGAAGAAGGGCTTCCCATGTATCCAGTGCAAAACGTATTAACTTCTAAAATACGCAAAGAGGCAGCGAAGCAAAATAAGGAAGGATATATGTCGCTTTGGGCAGGACAGGCAGCATCATTAGCTCGAATCGAATCAGCTCAGCATGTAGTGGAGCGAGTTATGAAAGAAGCAGAGAATGCAATCGAACAATTACAAAATATATACAAAAAGACCACTTGAGTAATTCAAGCGGTCTTTTCATTAGTTTGCTTTATAAAACTGTTGGATGGCTTCGTCGATGTAAACCCAGCCTTTCCAACCTAAGTGCATATGATCTTTTAAGAAGTATTTATCGTATTCATGATTTGAGAAGTCGGCAATTGGATACCCAGCTTTTTCAATTTGCTCATGAACTTTCTTATAGTATGCTTCGCGGCGTTCTTTTGGGAAGCCAGCGTAGTCGTACCAAGGACCTTTGACAGGAACAGAAATGAAGAGTGGTTTTGCACCAGATTGTTTTAATAAATCAAGTACAATTTGTAAATCTTCATATTCTGGCGATTGGTCATAAGCATCATTTTTTAAGTAACCTTCACGTTGTTTTAATTTTTTCTTAATTTTGCTATTGAAGTAACCATCTTCGATACCATATTCATTAGATCCAGATTCTGCTGCACCTGTTTGATCTGCATGTTTACGAGCCTCTTCCCAGTTCATTTGTTTTAATGAAGGGTCAAGCTTCTCTTTGTGCGGTTTAATATTAAACATAGCTGTAAATAAATCTTTACGATCTAAAATGTTACGGTAAATATAAGCGAAAGGTTTAGCAGCAAGTGCTTTTACTTTATACTTCGTATCATCATAAGCGATACCTTCAAGCGAAATTTTTAATAAAGTTTCTTTTTTTACAATCTCAAAGTTTAATAAACGCTTTGCAATTTGTTTTTTCATTTCAGGTTTTAAATCATTGTTGAAAATGAAGTGGTAACCTTGTTGTTTTGAAAAGTTAGGTGCAAAGTGCGTTTCGTCAATACCTTGTGGTACAAACCATTGCGGAGAAAGAACGAATACCATTTTCTTATCTTTCAATTGATCCATTGTAGATGCGAAGTTTAACACATGTACAAGGTCTTGTGTTCCGCCGCGTCCAAGAAGGAATGGCGTAAATCCTTCAGGCTTTACTTTAAAATAATTAGATGGATGGAAAGCATCCATACGTGCGAATTCCGATGAACCGTACATCGGAAGATATTTTGGATCTGCTAACATCTTTTGCTGTAAAATCATACTTTGAATTTTTTCTTCTTTTAAAGAAGTAGCAGCTTGTTCTACTTTTTCATCACTTAAAAGTGGAAGTAGGAAGCGCGTTGGAATAAGTAAGAATACAGCAAAAAGGGCCAATGCTAAAAGCATCGGACCAAATTTTGCTTTGTTCATCGGATTTCTTCCAACTTTTTAATAACCATGTTTGGTGTAGCCCACTCGTCACGGTCAAAATCAGAAATAGAAACTTCAATATCTAAACGCTCTTGGAATTCAACTAATAAAGATACTACAGCGAAAGAATCAAGGATACCTTCTTCAAATAATTGAACATCTAAGTTTTCTTTCACAATATCGTTTTCACATACTTCTTCTAAAATATCTAAGACTTGCTCTTTGAATTCTGCCATTTTTAAAATCTCCTTTATATCCGAAATTATTATATGTGCAACTTCTTAATGGAATAAGAAGGGTGCATTAAAAGTATCTGTTAAGGTGTCCAGAGAAGATTAGGAAACCGAAACATACAACGTGGAACGTAATTACAATCGCAAGGATGCGTGTAAATTTATTGTTTGGCCAAAACTTATGCTTTTTGTTTTTTCGTTCGAAAATATCGAATAAAATAAACAGTGCGGCATGGTATAGACCATAAATAATATACTGCGCAACAGCGCTTCCTTGGATATGCCAAATTCCCATAATGAAGAAGTTTAAAAATGCACCGATATACGAAATTGTGTAACGGTTCTTAATTAACTTTTTCTTCGTTGCAAAAAAGACGAAACGCATGTAAATAAAATCACGGAACCAGAATGATAAACTCATGTGCCAGCGGTTCCAGAAGTCTTTAATATTACGACTAAGGAATGGCTTATTGAAGTTTTCTGGCGTTTTAATTCCCATCATATAACTTACACCAATTACAAAAGAGCTATAACCAGCAAAATCAAAGAATAGATATAAGCTATAGCTATACATGTAAATCATATTTGAAAATATTGTATCGTGTTGAGCGAATGCTGGGTCCATACAATATTGCTTTATTAAGTAAGCAATAATAAATTTATACAAGAAACCTTGGAAAATACGATTTAGTCCTGTATATAGTAAATTTTGATATTCTTCAGCGCTAGGTGGCTTTTGAATATCTTTTTGGAATCTTCGGTAACGATCGATAGGTCCTGTTGAAATCGCAGGGAAGAATAAAACGAATTCCCAGAAGTTAAAGAAAGAAAGCTCTTTAATTAAACCATCACGAACTTCAAATACCATCTGAACTGCTCTGAATGTTACGTAAGATATACCTAGAAAAACAACAAGTTTTAACTCAGGTAAAAACGATGCAAACGGTGCGATTTTTGCCAAAATAAGAGGCAAAATCGATAAAATAACAGCTATGCAAAATGTGAATGTACTATTATTTTGTTTTCTTAAAAGTAAATAGCCTTTAATTAGGGCATATTGCCAAATAATAAATGCGGCTAACATAATCGCTTGCTTCGGTTTATCTGAGAAGATAATAGCAATCATGACTAATGTTAATACTGCATTATATTTACGCAACATTTTACCTTTTAATCCAGCTATGATAGTAGGTATTAATAAAATGCCCACTATAGCGAAAAAATAAAATGATCCATATGCGGTCATGCTGTAACCTCACTCAATAATTTTTTGCGATCTACCTTTCCATTTGGTGTCATTGGAATAGAAGATTGATACATGAATTTACGTGGAATCATGTAGTTTGGTAATCGCTCATTGAGTTCTTTTTTGATTGCAGATGTTAATTTGAATTCTTTTTCAAATGAATGTTCTCCAGGAACAACAACCGCTAATAAATAATCGTATTTTTCACCTTTTTTAATTGGAACGATAACTGCACCTTCTACGTAAGAACACGCACGAAGGTGATGCTCAATTTCTTCTAATTCCATTCGATAACCATGCAGCTTAATTTGGAAATCAAGACGACCATTATAGAATAGAAGACCATTTTCAACATAGCCAGCATCGCCTGTTTTATAGGCGCGCTCACCGTCAATCATAGTAAATGCTTTTTCTGTTAATTCAGGGCTTCCTAAATATCCAACGCTTACGCTTGGACCGACAATTACGATTTCACCTTTTTCACCATCAGGTGCAATCGTTCCATCTTCTTTCATAATAAGAAGGCGGCAGTCTGATTTACAGTAGCCAACTGGAAGTGATTTGTATTGATCAAGCACTTCTTCTGTAACGTGAATACCTGTTACAGCGACAGTAGCTTCTGTTGGACCGTAAGTATTCATAATTGTTGCTTTTGGGAAACGCTCAATTAATTTTCTAGCCACTTCATTTGGTAACACTTCACCGCAGAATAAGAATGTTTTCATGTTCGGTAGCATACTCTCAGAGAAAGATGCTTCCATTAAACACATTTCAGCGAAAGAAGGTGTGGAAGTCCATACTTGAATATCCGATTGCTCTAAAGAAGCAAACAAGTCTTTTGGACGCGCAATCATATCTTTATCGATTGCCCAAAGTGTACCACCTGTTACTAATGATGGGTAAATATCCATTACAGATAAATCGAATGAGAAAGGTGCTTGATTTAAGAATACCTGCCCTGTTTGTAAGTTGAAATCTTCTACAGCCCATTTTGTAAAGCTAACAAGGCAGTTATAAGTAATCTGAACCCCTTTCGGATTACCTGTGCTTCCTGATGTGTAAATAATGTAGAAGTTCTCATCACCTTTTACCGCATGTTCAGGATTTGGAGTGTTCCCTTTATGAGTAAAGAAAATATCTTTTAAGTTGTCTTCACTTACGATGCGAACTGGTAAATCAGTTACAGTTACTGCTGTTGCCGATAAAAGTAATTTCGCACCAGAATTTTCAGCAATACGTTGTACACGATCAGCTGGGATAGATAAATCTACAGGAATGTAAGCATGTCCAGCTTTTACACATCCTAAAAAGTTAATAATCATTTCAGGTTGCATATGGCCATACACCATAATTGGTGAACGATCGTCTGGATACTCAGAAGAAATCCAATGTGCTAACGCATCAGAATCTTCCTTTAATTGTTTGTACGTAATTTTCGCATCTCGCCAAACAAAAGCGGTTTGATCAGGCGTTTCTGCAGCCCACTTTTCAATTTGTTCTAATAACTTCATAACGTTCCCACCCTAGAATTCATTGTAAATAAATGTACTTGTGTTTGTATCATGGAATCCATACAACCAAAGTAATGCAAATAAAATTGCAAGATAATAAACCGTCTTTGCAACCCATTGTGTGAGTGGTCGAGACCATATCTCTTTTAATCTTTCCATGTCTTTCCCTCTCTTAATGAAATAATAGCTCTTTGTAGGTATCATGTCCTACATTATTGTGAAAAAAACAAAATCCCACATTTTAGGTAAAAATAAGTCAAAAGGCTCTTTTTTGATATTAGCACTAAATACTAAAAAAGAAAATCCCTAACTTAGCAATTATATTACATTCAGCATGAATTTGTAATGGGTTTGACATGTAAATAGAAAGGAGATTTTGTGAATACATAAAAGTGGACTATAAGAATACGTAAAAATACAGTATTTGTTTTTATTAATCATTCAAGATGGAGTAAACTTTTAAATTTCTAGTTATTTTGAAAAGGAGGAAATTATCATGAATAGAGTGTGGAAGAATCTAATTTCGGAAGAAAATATCGTGAAATGGAGAAGGCACTTCCATAAGTATCCGGAATTATCATTTCATGAAAAAGAAACTTCGCAATTTATATATGATACATTATGCTCATTTTCTTCTTTTGAAGTAACGAGACCGACGAAGTATAGTGTACTAGCAATTAAAAGAGGTGTGAAGCAAGGGAAAGTAATTGCGATTCGAGCTGATATAGATGCTTTGCCAATTCAAGAGGAGACAAGTAAATCTTATACATCTGTGAATAAAGGAATGATGCATGCATGTGGGCACGATGCTCACGCAGCTATTTTATTAAGCACAGCAGAGGTGCTATCAAATATAAAGGAAGATTTTGCAGGTGAGATTCGTCTATTCTTTCAGCACGCAGAAGAGGTGTATCCCGGTGGGGGACAAGAAATGGTTGAGGCAGGTGTAATGGACGGTGTTGATTATGTAATAGGTTTACATGTTATGTCTGGATTAGAAAGCGGAAAGATAGGAATTGCGTATGGGCCGATGATGGCGGCACCAGACGTATTTACAGTTGAAATTCAAGGCAAAGGAGGACATGCGGCGCGGCCAGAAGAAACGATAGACCCTATTGCTATCGGAGCACAGATTATTACAAATTTACAACATATCGTATCAAGAAATACGAGTGCTTTTATGCAAAGGGTTATTTCAGTTACACAATTTCATGGGGGAACGGCTGACAATATTATTCCTAGTACAGCAACTTTAATGGGAACCGTTCGTTCATTTAATCAAGCATTGAGGGGGGAAGCAGAAGGGAAAATCGAGAAAATTGTGAAAGGAATTACAGAAGCACATGGAGGATCGTATACATATACGTATCGATATGGATATGATCCGGTTATTAATGATGAATATATTACGAAAATAGTAGAAGAAAGTGCACTACATTTGTTTGGGAATGAGCGTGTTGTGAAGCTTGAACCTTCTATGGGTGGGGAAGATTTTTCAGCATATTTAAGAAAAGCACCCGGTTGTTTCATTAAATTAGGAACAGGTAATGAAAATATATATACTTGTTATCCACATCATCATCCGAAATTTGACGTGGATGAATCAGCATTAATTTGTGGAGTGGAGCTATTTTTAGAGACGACTATAAGATTACTAAAATCATAGAAAAACAAAAAAAGGCAACTGCACTCTATTGCAGTTGCTTTTATTTCTTTCCGTCAGAGAGGGCTGAGAAAGAACTATGCTCATTCATAGTATATGAATAGCTAACGGACAAGCTTGTACATTTTAATCATTTTTTTAAAAATAGTTGTTGACATTGATAATCAATGTCAATTAATCTAAATGTAGTTGAAATTGATAATTATTATCAATGGGATGGATGCGACATGTTAATGAGAAAAAATTTTCACCTTCTGCGGAGGGGATTAAAAGATAAAAATAAAGATGTTGATCAGCATATGGAATGGCAAAGAAATGTAATTTGGTCTGAATATGTAGATGAGAAGAAGAGCATTCAAACAGAAAAAGAGATACAAAGTAAAGGGAGAGGTTCAGTTGAGTAAGTTAGTAATGATTTTTGCAAGTATGAGTGGAAATACAGAGGAAATGGCTGACCATATTGCCGGCGTAATTCGTGAAACAGAAAATGAAATTGAAGTTATTGATATTATGGATTCACCAGAAGCTTCTATATTAGAACAGTATGATGGAATTATTTTAGGTGCATACACTTGGGGAGATGGTGATCTTCCTGATGATTTCTTAGATTTTTATGATGCAATGGATTCTATTGATTTAACTGGGAAAAAAGCAGCAGTATTCGGATCGTGTGATTCGGCTTATCCGAAATACGGAGTGGCAGTTGACATTTTAATAGAAAAGCTACAAGAGCGCGGGGCAGCAGTTGTGTTAGAAGGACTAAAAGTAGAATTAACGCCAGAAGATGAAGATGTAGAAAAATGTTTACAGTTTGGAGCTGAATTTGTAAAACACCTTTCTTAATGGCAGAAGGGAGATGAAGAGCAAGTGCATGAGAAAATCTCAATCAAAACGATGACAGATTATCATTTGTATGAATTTATGCGTTGTCCGCATAAATTTTATTTTCGTCATATAAAAAGAAGAGAACCTTCTTCATTTGAATGGCAACAAATAGCACAAATGATTGTCAATCAAATTATTAACGAGTATTACACGCTACCTGCGGGTCAACAAACGAAAATTGTACTTTTAATATTAATAGAAAAGTATTGGAAAAAAGTAAGGATTACTATGTTTGCTTCGAAGACGGATTACTATATTGTATTAGCGAAGCTAACGGATCACTTATTACAGTTTGTTGAAAAGGATGATAGTCAGACACCACCATTGTTTTTATACGAGAAGTTTCAAACATATATGGAAGAGTTAGGTGTCCACATGTCATTGACATTTGAAGTTGGTGAGTGGAGTGCTGAGTCGTTTGTAATTAAAAAGTATGTTGTCGATGCAGATGAGGAAATGCTTGCTCTTTGTCAGAAGCTAATGACAGTATTCAGTTATAAAGCTTTCGGCGTTCTTCCAGGAAAAATTGAAGTTATTAATTTAATAGAAGGAACTAAGTATGAGTACATTCCGAAACAGGAAGATATTATATCTGGAATGGCTGATTTATCTAGAATGAAAGAAATGTTGCAACAACCGGAGCATTATACAGAGCGTCATTTTCGTTCTGAGTGTATAAGTTGTGCGTTTCGTAGTGAATGTCAAGGCGAAGAAGTAAAGAAAGAAGCGAAACAGAAGAAAAATATAGTTCATTAAAGGATGCAACTTTGCATCCTTTTTTGTTATTGACATGAAAAGCTTTTCATCATTTACGGTATATTTGTAGCAGACTTTAATAAAGTGAAACTTTAATCAGTGGGGGGGTGTCCATCACCCACTGATTATCAGTCCTCACTAATCGGGCTACCCACAAATAGCGGGATAAAGGGAGGAATAATCAATGAAAGATGAAACAAAAGTATTTCAATGGTTAAAAGAACAAAATGCTCCTTTTGAAATTCAACTGCAAATTTTACAGGCATTTCAATTGTATAAAGTTATTGTTGAAATGGATAAAAAGTTAATGATGTATGAGGAGAGAGTATATAGGGAGAGAATGTAATCTCATCCCTGTAATATCGTTTTTAGCTGTTCTGTACCTGTAATGAATTCGAGTTCATTCTCTGACTCAAAGTTATAAATAATATTATGTAGTAAAGGACTGTATTGATAAAAGATAGTAATGCGATGAATGAGTAATGGGTCATGATGAGAAATAAGTGTACTGTACTGTTCATATACAGATGTAGTAAATTCATGTCCGAAATCATAATATAGTCCTGCGAAATCAAAAGCAGGATCGCCAATTTGCGCATCACCAAAATCGATAACACCTGAAATGCTTTTGTTCTGCTTGTTAAATAAAATGTGATGATGTGTAAAATCAGCGTGAATGATTGTGTTTTGAAAAGTGGACGTATCTAAACATGCAAAGAAATTTTCAAATAAGCGATTTAAGGCTAGTTTCTGTAATGAAGTAAGGTTAGTAGTGAGATATTGGTTTAATTTTGTTTGTAGCTCTTTCCAGTAGGTACATGTTTTTTCAATAGAGAAACATAGCGTTGTAACTTGGTGTGAAGGAATACTATGTAGTACCGCAAGGAAAGTAGCTAATTGTGTAATAATTGCTTGAAGCTCCGTATCCTCCAGTTTGGCAACGGTTTCTGTTTTTAATGGTTCACCATGAATGAGAGTATAGTAACTACAAAGAGGAACCTCATCAGATTCATTTTTATAAATTAGCTGATATTGTGGAACTTCGATTTCTTGTAGTGATTGAGTGAGAATTGTGCATAGTTCTTTTTCTAGTGGAATTCGCATTGCATATTCCTGTTTTCGCGGGAAACGAAACAGTAGCTCATCATTTACTATAACTGCTACATTATCCCATCCTTCTTCATTTTGTTTATATGAATGTATAGAAAGATTAGGCAAAGCTTCTTTTATATAATGTTTGTAAGAGTCCATAATTGTTCCTCGTTTCTGAGTTAAGTTATTCTACTTTATGATATCAGAATTTTCTTTCTATATGTTAAAATATAGCTATCATTATGAAGAAGGGCGGGAGTATTACGAAAAAAAGACTGTTAATCATTTCTCTATGTATCGCTTTTGTATTGTTTTGGTCATATAAAGAGGAGGTTTTTGCTACCTTTAAACCGATTGATCAGTACGAATTAAATAAGGAGTTAAAGAACAAAAGTATAGAAAATTTAACTCATAATGAAATGCAAAAGGTAGGAGAGTATTTTGTGACCGAGCAACTATCAGTATTTGAGTTTACTAATAAAGAAGATGTAAAACGAAAAGGTGAAGAAATATTTTTAAATAGAGGGTATGAACAATTAATGGGAAATTATGATCCAAATCGTTTTCAAGATTTAGAGTATAAATTTACAAACGAGGAGATACGTGAAGAGACAGATGAGAGTTTTCTCTATCAAGCTGTAGCGTATGTTGTGGGTACTGAAAATGGTAAGAGAAGCGAAATGAAATTGAATTATGAAGTGAAAATTGTAAAGGTTAATAATATATTTATGGTGCTAGAACAAAAGCAGCGCATACAATAAAGGAAATTCATTGCTGAATAGAACATTTGGAGATGTACTACTTAATGCGGAATAAAAAAGCCCTCAAGGAATCAAGGGCCTTTAAAGATTTTCATTTTGTTGACCAAGTTCTTTTTGAGCAATATATAAATTTCCTTGCTCGACTTGTTTAAGGGTATGAACAGAATCTCCTGCATATTCTTTTTGTGCTTTAACAGTTCTTTTTGAACGATTGGAATCTTGTTTCTTCATATAATAAGCCACCTTTCATCAAAAATAAACGAAAATGATAAGTATGAGTAATACAGCAGCGAAAATGGTAATGCCCATTAAAAACGAAGTGTTTTTATATTTAGGTGGCTTATGTACATCTTGCCGATACCCAGGTGAAATTTCAGGGGCAAATTCTTCATCGAATGATTGCTTTTTTTCTTTTTCGTCCATATGTATCCACCTTTCTTTTTCATTATCGTATACGTTACAAGAAAAAATATGCATAAAGAAAACAGCCGCTTTATTATTAGCGGCTGTTTTGTGTTATATATTTTCGTTGTACTTGAAAAAGACGGATAAGTAGGAAGGCAGCGCCAAATGCTAGACCGATAATAAGACCGATCCAATAGCCTTTCGCGGCCCATTCTGTATACGTTGCTAATATGTAACCTAGTGGTAGACCAATTATCCAATAAGCAATTAAAGTCATAATTAGAGCAACATTTACATCTTTATAACCACGCAAAGCTCCTTGTACAGGGGTTGCAATTGCATCTGAAATTTGAAATAAAATTGCAAAGATAAGAAATTCTTTTGCTAAATGATGAACTTTTGCATCTGTCGTATAAATAGAAGCAATTTGATCATCAAAAAAGTAGAGAAGAATCGAATATAATAAAGCAAAGGCAAGGGCTAATCCAATTCCAATCAGTCCGTATTGTTTTGCATTATTGTAACGTTTTGCTCCAACTTCGAATCCAACCGCAATAGTCATTGCCATTGCTAAACTTAGCGGAGTCATATATAACAAGGAAGCAAAGTTCATAGCTGCTTGGTGAGCTGCAATAGTTGTCGTACTAAAATTACTCATCATGAGCGTTACCGCAGCGAAAATACTTGTTTCAAAAAAGATAGCAAATCCGATAGGGACGCCAAGTTTTAAGAATGCTGTCCAACTCGAAAGAGAAGGTCGGTATAATTGTTTGAAAATGTTGAAAGAGGCAAAAGGCTCTTTCGTCTGAATAATAATGACTGTAATAATTAAAATGCACCAATATGTTGCAGTGGAAGCAATTGCTGCTCCGACACCACCAAGCTTTGGGAAACCGAAGTTACCAAAAATTAATAGGTAATTCAATATTACGTTAATTGGTAATGATAGTAATGTAATAATCATCGTTGTTCGAGTATTTCCTAATGCATCAATAAATCCACGTAAAACAGTGTAAGTGAATAAAGGTATAATTCCTATTGCGATAATACTTAAAAATTGCGCTGCAATACGTTCCACAGGTTCTTCTAAGCGCATGCCATTTAAAATAGGTGAAACGACGAAGAAACCGATGAGGATAACAACGAAGCTAGCACAAATTGCTAAATAAACTGCTTGTATGACAACGTGGGGAACGTCCTCTTTTTTCTTGGATCCAACGAGCTGTGCAACAATGGGAGTAGTAGCCATTAAAATTCCTGTTAACCCCGTACTAACTGGAATCCATATACTTGTTCCAATTGCAACACCTGCTAAATCAGTTGGACTTGCATGTCCTGACATTGTTGTATCAAAAAAACTCATCGCAAATAATGACATTTGCGTTACGAAAATCGGAAAAAATAGTAATACAAATTGCTTTAACTTTTGTGAGAATGAAGTAGTTTCTTTCATAAAATCCCCTTTCCGTATAAAAAAACAAACTCTTACTATCATACAATTTAATCAAAGATTAGAAAAGAAATACGCGCCTACAACATATGAAGCCAATAAAAAAAGGATGCACTTTGAAAAGGGATAAGGTATTATGATAAGGTGTGAAAAAATTACATATTATTTGTTATTAAGGAGGCACTACTTGTGGCTGATTGGTTAATTGGTTTAATCATGGGTGCTGTTGAAGGGTTAACAGAGTTTCTACCAGTATCATCAACAGGACATATGATTTTAACAGGACATTTAATTGGATTTAACGATGAGAGAGCGAAAGTTTTTGAAGTTGTTATCCAATTGGGATCGATTTTAGCAGTTGTTGTTATATTTTGGAAGCGTCTATGGTCGTTAGTTGGAATAGGTAAAGTAACAGACGGACCATCGTTAAATTTATTACATATTATTATCGGGATGATTCCTGCCGGGGTACTTGGCGTATTATTCCATAGCACTATTAAAGAGGTTTTATTTGGTCCAGGACCAGTTGTTATTAGCTTAGTAGCCGGTGGTATTTTAATGATTGTTGCTGAGAAGTTTTCGAAACCAAGTACAGCAAGAACGTTAGATGAAATCACATATAAACAGGCATTTACAATTGGAATGTTCCAATGTTTAGCTCTTTGGCCAGGATTTTCTCGTTCTGGTTCTACAATAAGTGGTGGTTTATTAGCTCGCGTGTCGCATACAGCGGCAGCTGAATATACGTTCATTTTAGCGGTACCGATGATGGTAGCTGCAAGTGGCTTAGATTTAATTAAAAGCTGGGATGTATTAAGCTCAGCAGATATAACGCTATTTGTAACAGGATTTGTAACTGCATTCGTTGTTGCGATGCTTGCAATTGTTTCATTCTTGAAATTATTATCTCGTGTAAAACTAACACCGTTCGCTTATTATCGTTTCATTTTAGCTGCGGTATTCTATTTCTTCATTATGTAAGAATAAATTATCGGTAATCCCCTATAGAATAGACACTTGAAAAAAGTCTATTCTATAGGGGATTTCTTTTATAGGAGGAGAAAATAAAATTTTCGCTCTCATTTACTTGTATTTCACTATGTAAAATATGACATAATGATTTTATTAGTTAAACCAATCGGGCTTTTACGGGCAGCCCGCCCCCCACCTAACTTCTTTGCTTACGCTGAATTTTGAGGTGGGGGTCTTACTGCCCGGCAAATAGCGGGATAAATAAAATTTATAGGGTATTTGAGAGGAGCAGTTTAGTGAGTTTTGCAATAGAAATAGTAATTCCAGCACCAATTGATGTCGTTTTTGATTATGTAAATAATGATGAGAAGATATTGGAATGGAGTACCTTTATGGTAGAAAACAGGTATCCTCCAAATGTAGATATAAACAATCCTCGTGAAGGGGATAAATATATATCTGTGCAAAAGATGGGTAAGAAAATATATGAGTTTGAGGCAGAAATTTTAGAGTGTGAAGCACCTTATATCGTATCAATTGGATGTGAAATGAAGCAAGGCTATACAGTCGCAACTTATATGTTAGAAGAGGATGAAGAAGGCACATCACTTACTTTAATTATAGAATTTGAACCGAATAATTTTTTATATAAGATTATGTATAAGTTGACTGGGTGGATGACTCGTGGAGTCTATATGGGGGAGATAGAGCGTCTAGCAGAGTGCGTAGATGCCGCATATTCTCAGAAAAAAGGATTATAATTTTGTAAAATAAAAAACCTGCCGAGCTCGGCAGGTTTTTATTTTACTACTTTTTCCATCATGTTTTCCATTACATGTTCCCAAAGAGAAGTATCATCAGCTAATGTAGCACGGAAATTAGCATACATTTCTTTTTGTTTTTCTTCGAATGTTGGATCTTCTTTTTCAGGTAATGTAGCGCGCATTGAAGTTACTAATTCTTGTACTTTTGGAGCGCGTGGTCCCCAAACAGCTTGTTCATTTCCGTCTTTATCAATGAAAATAAAGATTGGAATCGCACGTGCTGTTCCATTTGTTAAATATTGATCCATTAATTCTAAGTTTTCATCGCGAATTAATAAACTCATATCAATATTTGCAACTTCAGAAATGCGTTTCATAACAGGTACGCATAAAAGAGCATCGCCACACCAATCAGCAGTTAATACGATAACACGCCAGCCATCATTTTGACGTTCTTCTAATACAGGAAGTAATTCATTTGGAATTAAAAAGTTATTGTAAATGTGTAGTAGTTCGTATTGGTTTACTTTCATTTCATTCACATATGTATCAAAGGACATACCTTTATCAGCCCATTGTTGTAAGTTCATAATTAACACCTCTTTAGTAAGATTTGCTTTCATTGTACCAATTTTTATATAGAAAAGCTTGTATTCTTACTCTTTCTTGTCACTTAATAATTTATTTAATAGAAAAAAGAATAGTACGACACATAATTCAGTTAAGTTAGACATTTGTACGCTTTCTATCCAATCATCAGCAGTATGAATGACGAACCAATCTAGTGTAATTTCAATGAATGAGAAAAGAGTGATAGAAATCAAATTTGGCATGTTTTGAGTCAATGGATATAGCAGCGCTTTGAAGAAACTGAAAATAAATAATGTAATACTATCTAAGAAAGTGATTAATAAAAAAAGAGAAGTAAAGTAGTACGTGAACTATACGCTATACCTGTAATTTGAAAGATTCCTACATATACAAAAAATATAAATGCAAAAACTATAATAAGAAAAAGAGCAATAATACTAATGATAATTGTTTTATCTTTTAGGCTGAGATTTGAGAACCTCTCCTTCTCATGCATTAAAATACCCCCTTTTTCTGAAAGGTGACTTCGTTTTATCATGAAATACATATTAAAAAACTACGAATTATGGGAAAATAAGGTGACAAAAAGTAAGATTTCATGTAAAATTATTAATAAGGTTTTTATTTAACTAAATGAAATAAAAGGAGCTGTCAAAGTTGTCTCAAAATCGAGAGCAATTAATGGAAGAACTATCGACAAATGTGTTTGCTATGTTTCGCACGTTGCGTAATGATATTGGAAAAATATTCGGTGGTTACATACCGTGGAATGAATTCATCGTTCTGAGAATATTAAATCGTACGAATAAAGAAATGGTATCGCGTGTAGCAAATGAATTAAATGTGTCGAATAGTCATATTACAGCTGTTACAGAAAAATTAATTAATAAAGGTTTTGTAACTCGTTCACGTTCTACATCAGATCGCCGAGTTGTGTATTTAGAGATTACAGAACAAGGGAAAGATTTAGTTTCGAAAATGGAAGATGCGAAAAAACAATATTTACAAGAAAGATTCTCTGCACTTTCAGAAGATGAAATGAATGTAATGATTTCAATTTCCCAAAAACTTATTTAAGTGATTATAAACAAGAAAACGTTTACGTGATGAAATAGAAGATCTTCCTTATATATGGGAGATCTTCTTTCGTGTGTAATAGATGTTAATAAATAAAATGTGTATGAAAAAAGATAGAGCGCCATACTACTAATACAAGGAAGGAGGGAGAAGTATGACGAATCGTAACGGTAGTAAAGGGAGCGGTAATCAAGGGTCACCAAAGTCCGGCCAATTTAATCAGGAATTTAGCACTGAATTTGAAACTGGTAATGATAATAAAGGAAAAGAATATCGTTCTAAAAAAGGGAGTAAATCAAAAAAGGAGTGAAATAATTCACTCCTTTTTTGATTTAAGATGCTGCCGATTGATCCGTATTATATTTTTCTTCTGATTTTGCGACAATCATTGCGCAAATTGCATCGCCAGAAATGTTTACAGCTGTTCTAGACATATCTAGAATACGGTCAATACCGATAATTAAAGCGATGCCTTCTACTGGCAGATTTACTTGATTTAAAACCATTGTAAGCATTACAAGTCCAACACCAGGTACACCAGCAGTACCGATACTAGCTAGTACAGCAGTTAATACAACCATAGCTAATTGGGGTAATGTAAGTTCAACACCGTATACTTGAGCGATAAATACAGTGGCTACCCCTTGCATAATGGCAGTACCATCCATATTAATAGTTGCCCCTAGTGGTTGTACAAATGAGCTTATCGCTTTTGGAACGCCAAGTTTATCTTGTGCTGTTTTCATTGCAAATGGAAGCGATGCATTAGAGCTAGATGTACTAAATCCAATTGCCATTACTGGTCCGAAATGTTTAAAGAAACGAACAATACTTTCTTTTGCTAATACCTTTAATAAGCCGCCATATACAAAGACCCCGTGAATAATGAGTACTAACATAACGACAATCATATACTTGAACATCGCAGCGACGCCTGTAAGACCCATTTTACCAACGGATGAAGCGAGCAAACCGAATGTTCCAATTGGGGCTAATTTCATAACGATATTAACAAGATACATCATTAATTCGTTGCCCTGTTCAAGTAATGAATGGATACCTTGAACTCGTTTTCCTAAAATAGCTATACCGAGTCCAATCAATACGGCAAAGGCAATGATTTGTAACATGTTTCCGTCAGCCATCGCTTTTGCTGGGTTATCTGGTACGATATTTAGCAATGTGTCGACGAAAGATGTTTCAGTTTTTGCACCTTCATACTTAAGACCTTCTGTTTTAAAATTACCGCCAGCTCCTGGTTTTATAATAAGTGCAAATGTAACCGCTATAGAGATGGCAACCGCAGTTGTTACGAGGAAGAATGAAATTGATTTTAAACCGATTCTTCCAAGTTGTTTCGGATCTCCAAGACCGGCAGCACCAAGTACGATAGAAATGAACACAACGGGAACAACTAGCATTTTAATAAGTCGAATAAACAATTGACCAATTGGGTTGAACACATATTGATTTAGTGGCTCAAAGATAGATGGAGCAGCTAAATTTAGAGTGAGTCCAACAACTAGACCTAGAAATAATGCGATTAAGATTGCTTTTGTTTGTTTCAATAAAATCCCCCTTTTGTTTTTGCGAAATTTCTTTCTAAAGTAATTATACCGAAAAAATACTTAATTTTACAATATTTTCTGAATTTTTTGTTTAAGTGTAGATAGACTTATTTTGTGTTTGGAAAATAAAATAGACCATCACATAGGATGGTCAAGGGAAGGGGACAATTTATGTCAATTTAATTAGGGATGGAAGTTGCTTTAAGACACTGGGGAATGTCTTATAAATTAGGGAGGAACAACTTCGATACATATACTATAAAAGATAGGTGTGACTCTCATGTGAACATAGGGTGAAAGAGAGAGGGAGTTTTAAATAAAAGATAGAAAGACAAAAAATAAGACCATCATTTATAAGATGGTCAAGGAAGGGGACAATTTATGTCAATTTAATTAGGGATGGAAGCTGTTCAAAGACACTGGGGAATGTCTTATAAATTAGGGAGGAACAACTTCGATACATATACTATAAAAGGTAGATGTGACCTCTGTGTGAACATAGGGTGAAAGAGAGAGGGAGTTTTAAATAAAAGATAGAAAGACAAAAAAATAAGACCATCATTTATAAGATGGTCAAGGAAGGGGACAATTTATGTCAATTTAATTAGGGATGGAAGCTGTTCAAAGACACTGGGGAATGTCTTATAAATTAGGGAGGAACAACTTCGATACATATACTATAAAAGGTAGATGTGACCTCTGTGTGAACATAGGGTGAAAGAGAGAGGGAGTTTTAAATAAAATGAAAATTTAATGAGTGTTTTTTGTTCATCCCCTGTTAATTATTAGCCTTAACCAATCGGGCGTTTATTGCCCACAAATAGCGGAATAAAAGATAGAGCAAACAAAAAATAAGACCATCACATATAAGATGGTCAAGGAAGGGGACAATTTATGTTAATTTAATTAGGGATGGAAGCTATTCAAAGACACTGGGGAATGTCTTATAAATTAGGGAGGAACAGCTTCGATACATATACTATAAAAGGTGGATGTGATCTCTGCGTGAACATAGAGTGAAAGATATGGGGATTTGAAAAATAGTACATATGAAATTGTTATTGCTAGCAATATTGAGCTAGGATATAGTTTTCCAGCATAAAACGAAAAAGGAATCTGAATATAAATAAAAGTTGTAATCTATAAAAAAAAGGATTATGCTCAACTATATTATGAGAATATAAGGTTTGTCCCAGTTATTTAAGGGCTTTTAAAAAGCTTTTTATTTATGAGGGGAAAGCTTCACTTTAATAAGGGAGTTAGTGATATGGACATAACAAAAAAACAAGGACTTTATAATCGTCTTATACGATTAAACCCACCACAAATATTAGCATTAGGTTTTTTCTGCTTAATTGTGGTTGGCGGTTTGTTATTAAAATTACCATTCGCAACGAAAGTACATATTAGTTGGGTAGATGCTTTCTTTACAGCAACGTCAGCAGCGACCGTAACTGGTTTAGGAGTAGTGGATACAGCAAGTACATTTACGATGTTTGGCGAAATTGTTATTATGTTTTTAATTCAAACAGGTGGTCTAGGTCTTATGACAATTGCCATTTTAATTGTTTGGGTACTAGGTAAAAAAATCGGATTACGTCATCGTTTGTTAATTGGAGAAGCATTTAATCAAACAAATATAGGTGGTCTTGTAAAATTAGTAAAGCGTGTCTTTATATTTTCGATTTGTATTGAACTTATTGGGGTCATCTTTTTATCGTTTCGCTTTATTCCAGAGTTTGGTTTTGGAAAAGGTTTATACTATAGTATTTTTCATGTAATTGCATCTTATAATAATGCAGGCTTTGCTTTATGGCCAGATAATTTAACAAGATATGTAGGGGATCCCATTATTAATATTGGGATTTGCTCTTTAATTGTAATAGGGGGACTCGGTTTTACCGTATTAATTGATATGTGGTATAGCCGTAGTTTTCGAAAATTATCGCTTCATTCGAAAATCATGATTATTGGAACAGTAGTGCTAAATGTTATAGCGATGATTGTTATTTTTGTATTGGAATATAATAATGTGAAGACGTTAGGGAATTTACCTTTAAATGAAAAGTTATGGGCTTCTTTCTTCCAAGGTATAACTCCTCGTACTGCTGGATTTAATACAGTTGACTACGGGGGAATGGAAGAATCATCTATATTATTTACGATGATTTTGATGTTTATTGGTGCAGGAAGTGTATCGACAGGTGGAGGAATTAAATTAACGACGTTTGTTATCTTAATTACATCTGTCCTTTCTTTCTTTAGAAAAAAAGAGGAAATCGTATTATTTCAGCGTACGATAAAAATGTCAACAGTAACGAGAGCATTAGCCATTGCTGTTGCCAGTCAAATACTTATTTTTGCAGCGGTATTTATATTAATGCTGACAGAAAACTTCAGCTTTATTCAATTATTATTTGAGACGATATCAGCGTTTGGCACAGTCGGATTAACGATGGGAATTACTGCAAAGCTATCGGCATTCGGAAAATGTATTATTATGTTTGTTATGTTTTGCGGATTGATTGGACCATTAACACTTGTGTTCTCTTTAGCGCGACCAGCAAAACAAAAAATAAAATATCCATCGGAAGATGTGTTTACAGGATAAGGTATCCCACGTTAAGCGAGATACCTTTTTCTTTTTTTAGAACAGAGAGAACAGTAAACCAATTAGTGCTACTCGGAATAAAATTGCAATAAGTGCAGCAATCCCACCAACAACTGCAGCGATACCCCCAGTTACAGTAGCTCCGCGGTTATAAGCGTAAATACCGAGTAAAACAGAAACAAGACCAAATAGTGTTGGGAATGTAAATAGTGATAAGATAGATAGCGCAAGAGCAATAAAACCAGCAGTTGATCCAGCAGCGGAAGATTTTACAGCATCTTTATCGTCTTTATCATCGTAATTATAATCAATGCGTTGTGGTGCAACTTCAGCGGCGTACTCTTCCTTATAATCACTATCTATTCTATCTCTTCTTTTATAATCATCAAATTTCTCAGTCAAAGTCATGACTCCTTTCATAACAAGGTTCAATAGTAGTATGTATCTCTTTTTCTTTTTTATCCCGCATTAACGGGTAGTAAGACCCCATCTCAAAATTCAGCGAAAGCAAAAAAAGTTAGGTGGGGATTGGGGTGCCCGTAAAAGCCCGATTGGTTAGGGCTAATAATCAGTGGGGGATAAACACCCCCCCACTGATTAAAGTTTCACTATACCGGAGCATGTACAGGGAGTAGTATCTTTTAAAAGGAGGAAAATGTTTTCTTGAAATAGGAAAAGTTAGTATGACTTCCTCTATTTTGGAAAGTATAAAAAGGAATAATGAGGAAAGGGTGCAATACATAATGGAACATCCAATTGAAAATTTAATGAAAACGGCAATGACAAATTTAAAAGAGATGGTAGATGTAAATACGATTGTTGGGAGTCCGGTTTCAACAGCTGACGGAAATGTAGTATTAACAGTATCTCAAGTGGCTTTTGGTTTTGGAGCTGGTGGAAGTGATTTTAAAGGGGATTTCATTACTGAAAAACATAACGGTGGGCAAAATCAGCATAAAGAGAACAAGCAAGGGCATCCATTTGGAGGAGGAAGCGGGGCTGGGGTTTCCATTAGTCCAGTGGCTTTTTTAGTAGTTGGTTCTAATGGGGTGCAAGTATTACATCTCAACAGTAGTACACATTTAATTGAAAAGGCTTTAAATACTGTACCAAGCACTGTAGATAAATTTGTAAATGGTCGTCAAAAGTGAACTTGCATTTTTTAGGAATTATGATATATTAGAAAAAGTGCGCTTTAGGATGATCGGAATAATTGAAATGTAAATATATATGATGTATGGAATAAGGGAGAGGACTTTATGATTAATATTAAAAACTTAGTAGTTGGCTTATTTATGTTAGTAAGCGGCTTTGTTGTATATGTAATAAAAGAAAAAGCTCCATTCTAAAACAGACAAACCGTTACTGTCTGTTTTTAATTTGCAGAAAAATGTTGACAAGTTATTGTATTGGTGTTAAAATTTTAATTCGTGTCTCGGTTACAGCTAGTGTAGAGTAAATATTTCTTATGAATGCAATACGAAAAGTTTGCGAAAGATCGGGTAATTTTATCAACAACTTTTGTGAACAAACCCTATAAATTGTATTTGTAAGCTATATATGTATACTAGTGAATCAAGGAGCGGTCAGTGGAACCGTAATGATGAGAGAGAGGTAGGGCTTTCATCCAGTATATGTTACTTTCCCGTTAGGTGAATATAAAAAAGAGGACTCCTTTTAAAAGGAGTCCTCTTTCATTTTTTAAGTGCGACTTTCAACTTGTTGACAAATTTCATCCGTTGTTAAACCGTGAGCTGTAATGACTGATCCTTTAATTGATGCATCTGCAATGCCCATCATATTGGAATCTTGCCCAGTTACCACACAACAATCGCACCCTTGTGCATCCTGTTCTGAGTTAAGTGTAACAACTTCATGACCTTGTTGCTGAAGAGCTTGTTGAACGTCTGTTAATGAGTTTTCAACGCCAATTCTAGCCATAATTCTCACCTCCTACCATCTAATTGCTAGTATGCTCAAGTTCACTGCATATATTTATGAAAAGACGGTAGGAAGTAAATCTTTGTTTAGTCGTTATATACGCCAGTAAGCATTTGACTAACGAATTGGTCGTTTAATGTATCTTGTGCTGAAGAAGTATTTGAATGGATGTCAATTGAAGCAATAAAATGATTATGTTCTTTCGTATTTGGTTCTACCTCTACGTAATTATCGAATTTACAAAAACCTTTCGTATCCATTAGATCAAATAATTGCAGCATTTCTACTACCTCTTGTCTCGTTCCTTTAATTTGTACACACGCCATATTTATTTCCTCCTTTATTTTGACAAATTGTTTTTTAAAAATAGGATTATGATTACGAAATGAAAAATATGAATGTTATTTTTAGACAGCGCTATTTTTGTTATTTTCCCCCTTTTTCACCAAAAGTCGTTATATATTCCCGGATTTATAAAATCGGATGTCCGTTTATTGAATACAATAGATTCGTATCAATTGATGAAAATCCTTCTTTTAAACAAATATTTTTTTAGTGGAAATTGGCGGAAAAAATTTTTTGACTTTTTGTAAACGTTAACAATGTTGTTAAATCAATATAATTAAAGAAGTACGTACGATTAAAAATTATAAATTTTCTAAAAATTCACTTGATTTATTTAGAAAGGAGAGTAAACTAGGAAACAATAAAAAATTCATAGAACATAGGAGGCGCTTCTAGTGAATGAGCAATGGATTTTCTTAAATGGAGAATTTGTTCCAAAAGATGAAGCAAAAGTTTCAGTATATGATCATGGCTATTTATATGGCGATGGAGTATTTGAAGGAATTAGAGTTTATAGCGGTAATGTTTTCCGTTTGAGAGAGCATCTTGTCCGGTTGTATGAATCAGCAAAATCAATCCTTTTAGAAATTCCATATTCATTAGATGAAGTAACAAATATTGTTGTTAAGACAATTCAACAAAATAAATTATCTAATGGATACATTCGACTTGTTGTATCAAGAGGAGCAGGAAATCTTGGATTGGATCCCGATTCATGTAAGAAGCCGAATGTAGTAGTAATTGCAGAACAATTATCTTTATTCCCACAAGAATATTATGAGAAAGGGATTCCAGTTGTAACAGTTGCAACGCGCCGAAATCGTCCCGATGTTTTATCCCCTCAAGTAAAATCTTTAAATTACTTAAACAATATTTTAGTTCGTATTGAAGCGAAATTAGCTGGAGTACAAGAAGCACTTATGTTAAATGATCAAGGATATGTAGCTGAAGGATCAGGAGATAACGTGTTTATTGTTAAAGGAAATAAATTAATTACACCACCAAGTTCTGCTGGAGCGTTAGAAGGTATTACACGAAACGCCATTTTAGAAATTGGTGAAAAACTTGGATATGACGTAAGAGAAGAGTTATTTACAAGACATGATGTATATGTAGCTGATGAGGTGTTTTTAACAGGAACAGCTGCTGAAGTTATTGCTGTTACGACAGTAGATGGTAGAACGATTGGCTTAGGGCAAACAGGTCCACATACGAACCGTTTATTAGAAGAGTTTCGTAAGTTAGTTGTAGAAGATGGAGAGAAAATTTACGAAGAAAACAAAGTTGGATAACAACTTTTTTAACATAAGAAAGCGTTGATAGGGAGGAGTAGTTGATTGTGAAGCCTCACAGAGAGTCGGTGGTTGCTGAAAACCGATGGTTCACGTCGACGAACATCGCCCTTGAGTGCTAAGCTAAAGCATTTGTCTAGGCTTAGACGGTAGCTCCGTTATTAGCTAGATCCATTTATGGATCACTGAGGCAAGAGTATTCTTGCAAAGAAGGGTGGTACCGCGAAATCTTTCGTCCCTTCAGCACATAGCTGGAGTGTGGACGTAGGGTTTTTTTATTGTATAAAAGTTTGAAAAAGGGGGCTTATAAGAACAATGTCTTCAAAAACGGAAGAGAAACTGGCAACTGGTGCACAGCTATTGTTAGAAGCGCTAGAAAAGGAAGGCGTAGAAGTGATTTTCGGTTATCCGGGTGGTGCCGTTTTACCTCTCTATGATGCATTGTATGATTGTGAAATTCCACATATTTTAACAAGGCATGAGCAAGGGGCGATTCACGCTGCTGAAGGGTATGCCAGAATTACAGGGAATCCAGGGGTTGTAATTGCAACGAGTGGACCAGGTGCTACAAATGTAATTACGGGTCTAGCTGATGCGATGATTGATTCATTGCCACTTGTAGTATTTACAGGCCAAGTAGCAACAACGTTAATTGGGAGCGATGCTTTTCAAGAGGCAGATATTATGGGACTTACGATGCCAGTGACAAAACATAACTATCAAGTGCGAAAGGCCTCAGATTTACCTCGGATTATTAAAGAAGCATTTCATATTGCTAAAACAGGAAGACCAGGACCAGTCGTTATTGACCTTCCGAAAGATATGGTAGTCGAGAAAGGTGAGCGATGTAGCAATGTACAAATGGATTTACCAGGATATAACCCTAATTATGAACCGAATCTACTTCAAATAAACAAATTACTACAAGTAATTGAAACCGCAAAAAAACCGTTAATTTTAGCTGGAGCGGGTATATTGCACGCGAAAGCGTCGAAAGAATTGACAAGTTTTGCTCGTAAATATGAAATCCCTGTTGTGCATACATTACTTGGACTTGGTGGTTTTCCGCCAGATGATGAACTATTTCTAGGGATGGGGGGAATGCACGGTTCTTATACAGCCAATATGGCATTATATGAATGCGACTTACTCATTAATATAGGCGCGAGATTTGATGATCGTCTTACTGGAAATTTAGCTTTTTTTGCTAAAGGGGCGACTGTTGCACATATCGATATTGATCCAGCAGAAATCGGGAAAAATGTGCCAACAGAGATTCCTATTGTTGCAAGTGCTAAGCAGGCGTTAGAAGTATTGCTTCAATCAGAAGGAAAGAAAGAAAATCATCATGAATGGCTCTTTTTATTAAAGAGTAGAAAAGAAAAATATCCATTCTCTTATAAACGAAATTCTCAACGTATTAAACCTCAATATGCGATTGATATGCTATATGAAATTACGAAGGGAGAAGCGATTGTAACAACAGACGTTGGGCAACACCAAATGTGGGCAGCACAATATTATCCGCTGAAAAATCCAGATAAATGGGTAACTTCTGGCGGATTAGGAACGATGGGGTTCGGATTTCCAGCAGCAATCGGTGCGCAAATTGCAAAGCCTGAAGAATTAGTTATTGCAATTGTTGGTGATGCTGGGTTTCAAATGACTCTGCAAGAATTAAGTGTATTAAAAGAACACGCTTTACCTGTTAAAGTATTTATTTTAAATAATGAAGCTTTAGGAATGGTAAGACAATGGCAAGATGAATTTTACAACCAAAGATATTCGCACTCTTTATTGCCATGCCAACCAGATTTCGTCGCTCTTGCGAATGCATATGGCATAAAAGGTGTTCGTATTGACAATCCACTTCTTGCAAAGAAGCAAATCCAGCATGCAATTGAATTACAAGAGCCAGTCGTAATTGATTGTCGTGTACTTCAATCAGAGAAGGTTATGCCGATGGTTGCACCAGGAAAAGGTGTTCACCAAATGGAGGGAGTGGAAAAAGGGTGAAGAGAATTGTTACAGCGACAGTTCGAAATCAAAGTGGTGTGTTAAACCGAATTACAGGGGTTATGACACGAAGACATTTTAATATTGAAAGTATTTCAGTAGGTCATACGGAATCATCTGACATATCGCGGATGACGATTGTTGTACACGTTGAAAGTGAACAGCAAGTCGAGCAGTTAATTAAACAACTTCATAAGCAAATTGATGTTTTGAAAGTATCAGATATTACAGAAGAAGCGATGATTGCAAGAGAACTTGCACTTATTAAAGTAGCGACTTCAGTAGCAAGAGCTGAATTATACAGTTTAATTGAACCGTTTCGAGCCGCTGTAATAGATGTTGGGAAGGATTCCATAGTTGTGCAAGTAACAGGTACTCAGGAAAAAGTAGAAGCGTTAATTGAATTACTTCGTCCATACGGTTTGAAAGAAATTGCAAGAACAGGTGTAACAGCCTTTACGCGTAGTATGAAAAAACAAGATAAGCAAGTTATGTTAATCCAATAATCATTTAAATATAGGGGGAAATGAAAATGGCAAAAGTTTATTATGAGAAAGATGTAACAGTAAATGTATTAAAAGAAAAGAAAGTAGCAATCATCGGATATGGCTCGCAAGGTCATGCGCATGCGCAAAATTTACGTGATAACGGATTTGATGTAGTAGTAGGTTTAAGAAAGGGTAAGTCTTGGGATAAAGCGAATGAAGATGGGTTTTCTGTATATACAGTAGCAGAAGCAGCGGAAAAAGCTGATGTAGTAATGATTCTACTGCCTGATGAATTACAACCAGAAGTATATGAAGCTGAAATTGCACCAAATTTACAGGCTGGAAACTCTCTAGTGTTCGCACATGGATTTAATGTTCACTTTGATCAAGTAAAACCACCAGCTAATGTAGATGTATTTCTAGTAGCGCCAAAAGGACCGGGGCATCTCGTACGCCGTACGTTCGCCGAGGGAGGGGCTGTTCCTGCATTATTTGCAGTATATCAAGATGCAACAGGAGTTGCGACTGAAAAAGCACTTTCTTATGCTGACGGAATTGGAGCAACGAGAGCTGGTGTACTAGAAACGACGTTTAAAGAAGAAACAGAAACAGATTTATTTGGAGAGCAAGCTGTGCTTTGCGGCGGAGTGACTGCACTTGTAAAAGCAGGGTTTGAAACGTTAGTTGATGCGGGGTATCAGCCTGAACTTGCATATTTTGAATGTTTACATGAACTGAAGCTAATCGTTGACCTTATGTACGAAGGTGGACTTGAAAATATGAGATATTCAGTTTCAGATACAGCGCAGTGGGGAGACTTCGTATCAGGACCACGCGTTGTTACTGAAGATACGAAGAAAGCGATGGGTACAGTGCTAGCAGAAATTCAAGATGGTACATTTGCAAGAGGTTGGATTGCAGAGCATAAAGCAGGAAGACCGAATTTCCATGCGACAAATGAGAAAGAGAATGAACATGAAATCGAAGTAGTTGGACGTAAATTACGTGAAATGATGCCTTTCGTACAGCCGCGAGTAAAGGTAGGGATTAAATAATATGAAGAAGATTTTGTTCATGGATACGACGCTACGTGATGGCGAACAATCACCAGGAGTGAATTTAAATGAACAAGAGAAATTACAAATTGCTAGACAATTAGAGAGGCTTGGTATTCATGTAATGGAAGCTGGATTCGCGGCAGCTTCCGAAGGAGACTTCCAATCGGTAAAGCGCATTGCGAATACAATTCAAAATGCTACGGTTATGAGTTTAGCTAGAGCGAAAGAAAGTGACATTCGAAGAGCATATGAAGCTGTGAAAGGTGCTGTGTCTCCTCGTCTACACGTATTTCTAGCTACGAGTGATATTCATATGAAATATAAACTTTGTATGTCAAAAGAAGATGTGTTAAATAGTATTCATCGCTCGGTTACGCTCGGGAAATCATTATTTCCGACAGTACAATTTTCTGCAGAAGATGCGACAAGAACATCGAGAGCATTTTTAGCTGAAGCAGTAGAAATTGCGATTCGCGCAGGAGCGAATGTAATTAATATTCCGGATACAGTTGGATATACGAATCCGGAAGAGTATTATTCTCTTTTTAAATACTTACAAGAATCCGTTCCTTCATATGAAAAAGCAATTTTTTCTTGTCATTGTCACGATGATCTTGGGATGGCAGTAGCAAATTCGCTAGCCGCAGTTGAAGGGGGAGCACTGCAAGTAGAAGGAACGATTAATGGCATTGGAGAAAGAGCAGGGAATGCGGCGTTAGAAGAAGTCGCAGTTGCTCTTCATATTAGAAAAGATTTTTATAAAGCAGAGCCTTCGATGACTTTAAAAGAAATTAAGGCGACGAGTACATTGGTAAGCAGATTAACAGGTATGGTGGTGCCGAAAAATAAAGCGATTGTTGGAGCGAATGCATTCGCTCATGAATCAGGAATTCATCAAGATGGTGTATTAAAAGAAGTGACAACATATGAAATTATTGAACCAGCACTAGTAGGCGAATCTCAAAACCTATTTGTACTTGGAAAACATTCTGGGCGTCATGCGTTTACAGAAAAAATGAAAGAACTTGGCTATGAATTTACAAACGAAGAGCGGGATACAGTATTTGAAGCATTTAAAAAATTAGCTGATCGTAAAAAGGAAATTACTGAAGAAGATTTACGCGCACTTATGCTTGGTGAAGCAGCATTTGCAGCCCAGCAATATAACATTACGCAATTACAAGTACATTTTGTATCAAATAGTACACAATGCGCGACAGTTGTACTAAAAGATGAGGAAGGAAATGTATATGAAGATGCAGCTACTGGCTCTGGTAGTATTGAAGCGATTTATAATGCAATCCAAAGAATTTTAGGATTAGAATGTGAATTGGCGGATTATCGCATACAATCTATTACACAAGGTCAAGATGCACTTGCTCATGTTCATGTTGAATTAAAAGAAGGTAGTCACCAAATATCAGGTTTCGGAGTTGCGCAAGACGTATTGGAAGCGTCGGCGAGAGCTTATGTCCATGCAGCAGGGAAATTAAAATCTCTTATAGCGCTTGTGAAATAAATATTTGATAGGTGAGAGAAGCTTTCCTCACCTATCAAATTAAAGTTCTGAAAATTCTGTTAAAAGGAGTGTTAAAAATGGAAAAACGTATCGTTTGTTTAGCTGGTGATGGTGTTGGTCCAGAAGTAATGGAAAGTGCGAAGGAAGTATTGCATATGGTAGAAAGGCTATATGGACATCATTTTCATTTGCAAGATGAGTATTTTGGTGGTGTCGCTATCGATTTAACTGGGCAACCATTACCACAGCGAACACTTGCCGCCTGTTTAGCGAGTGATGCGGTTTTGCTTGGAGCAGTAGGTGGACCAAGGTGGGATAGTGCGAAAGAAAGGCCTGAGAAAGGATTATTAGCATTAAGAAAAGGACTCGGTGTATTTGCGAATGTTCGCCCTGTAACGGTAGAAAGTGCAACTGCACATTTATCACCATTAAAAAACGCTGATGAAATTGATTTCGTTGTCGTTCGTGAATTAACAGGCGGAATTTATTTTTCTTATCCGAAAGAGCGAACGGAAGAAGTGGCGACAGATACACTTACGTATCATCGCCATGAAATTGAACGTATCGTTTCGTATGCTTTTCAATTAGCGAATAAGCGGAAGAAAAAAGTAACATCTATTGATAAAGCGAATGTTTTAGAGTCTAGTAAATTATGGAGAACTGTGACAGAAGAAGTAGCACTTCGCTACCCGAATGTGGAAGTAGAACACATTTTAGTAGATGCAGCAGCTATGGAATTAATTCGGAATCCAGGAAGATTTGACGTTATTGTAACGGAAAATTTATTTGGTGATATTTTAAGTGATGAGGCTTCAGTATTAGCTGGATCATTAGGAATGCTTCCATCAGCAAGTCACGCTGAAAAGGGGCCTTCATTATACGAGCCTATTCACGGATCAGCACCGGATATTGCGGGGAAAAATAAGGCAAATCCAATTGCGATGATGCGTTCTGTTGCAATGCTGCTTGGGCAATCGTTCGGATTAACGAGAGAAGGCCATGCAATTGAAGAAGCAGTTTCTGCAGTCCTTAAATCAGGAAAATGTACAGCAGATATCGGGGGGACTGAAACGACAACTTCATTTACAAAGGCAGTTATTCAAGAAATGGAAGAGCAAGCGTTAGTAGGGAGAGGAAGATAATGGGGAAAAGGTTACTAGATAAGCTTTGGGAAAGACATGTAGTTGCGACTAATGAAAATGGATTGGATTTATTATATATCGATCTACATCTTGTTCATGAAGTAACGTCACCGCAAGCCTTTGAAGGCTTGCGGCTTACAAATCGAACAGTCCGCAGACCAGATTTAACATTTGCAACGATGGATCATAATATTCCAACGAAAGATGTTTGGAATATTACCGACCGCATTGCGAAGCAGCAACTAGATACACTTCGGGAAAACTGTAAACAATTTCAGGTGCCATTAGCGGATATCGGAGATGAAGAGCAAGGGATTGTTCATGTTATAGGACCAGAACTTGGACTCACACAGCCAGGAAAAACGATTGTTTGTGGTGATAGTCATACAGCAACACACGGTGCTTTTGGCGCACTAGCGTTTGGTATTGGTACGAGTGAAGTGGAACATGTATTGGCAACGCAAACGTTATGGCAACGAAAGCCGAAAGCGATGGGCATTGAGTTAAAAGGAAAGTTACCGCAAGGTGTTTATGCGAAAGATATTATTTTACACCTTCTTTCAAAGTACGGAGTAGCAGTTGGAACAGGTTACGTAATGGAATTTTACGGAGAGGCCATTCATGCTATGGATATGGAAGAGAGGATGACGCTTTGCAATATGGCAATTGAAGGGGGAGCAAAGGCTGGCATTATTGCACCAGATGAAAAAACAGTTGCTTACGTAAAAGGGCGTAAATATGCACCGAAAGACTATGAATCTATTAAGAAAAAATGGTCAGAACTTTATACAGATTTAGATGCAGTTTATGATTTACATATTCTAGTAGATGTTGCGGATTTAGCGCCGTACGTTACGTGGGGAACAAATCCTAGTATGGGTGTTCGGATCGATGAGAAATTGCCAGAAAAGCATGATGCAAATGACGAAAGAGCGTTTTCTTATATGGGATTGAGTCCCGGACAAAGTACGTATGACATTCCAGTTCAACATGTTTTCATTGGATCTTGTACAAATTCCAGGCTTTCTGACTTAGAAATTGCTGCATCTGTCGTGAAAGGTAAAAAAGTAAAAGAAGGTGTTCGAGCACTTGTTGTACCTGGATCTCAAAGGGTAAGAGAAGCGGCGATGCATAAAGGATTACATCGCATATTTGAAGAAGCTGGATTTGAATGGAGAGAGCCTGGATGCTCAATGTGTCTAGGTATGAATCCAGATCAAGTGCCTGAAGGAGAACATTGTGCCTCTACGTCAAATCGCAATTTTGAAGGAAGACAAGGAAAGGGAGCACGAACGCATTTAGTTAGCCCGGCAATGGCGGCAGCGGCTGCGTTATATGGTCATTTTGTTGATATTAGAAAGGAGAGTTATGATGGAGCCATTTCGTATTCATAAAGGTACTGCCGCAGTACTGATGAATGATAACATTGATACAGATCAAATTATTCCGAAGCAATATTTAAAGAGAATTGAAAGAACTGGGTTTGGAATGTTTTTATTTGATGAGTGGCGATATGATAATAATCGCCAAGAAAACCCTAATTTCCCGCTGAATGCACAAGAAAGAAAAGGAGCCAGCATATTAATCACAGGTGATAATTTTGGATGTGGCTCGTCTAGAGAACATGCTCCGTGGGCGCTTGCTGATTATGGTTTCCGCGTTATTATCGCTGGAGGATTTGCCGATATCTTTTATATGAATTGTATGAAGAATGGCATGTTACCGATTGTAATGGATAAAGATATGCGTGAACAACTTGCTAAAACAGATGCGAGGGAACAAATCATAGTTGATTTAGAAAATGAAATAATGACAACGAATACGCATAGATTTCATTTTACAATCGAGAAAATGTGGAAAGAGAAGTTATTAAATGGTTTAGATGAAATTAGTATTACAATGCAATATGAAAAAGAAATAAAAGAGTATGAAAGAAAGGTAGCTGTATATTAAGAAATAACGTAATATTTAAAATATATTTACATTCAAAATGAACTGTTATATACTATGTGAAAATCAGAGGAGAAAGGGAGTAAGTATTATGAATATCGTGCAATCTATTACAATGCTTACACAACTACATCATCATACATGAAACCCTTGAACCTAGCGTGAAAACGTGTAGGTACAAGGGTTATTCCCGTTGTACCTACACTCTACTGAAGAGCCTTGTAGGTATTTTGTCTACAAGGCTCTTTTTATTTTCGGCTTAGGTGAATGAAATAGGCATACATTAGAAGGGGAAAGGTGTGAAAATTCAAATGACAAAATGGAAACGGGCAAACCCGAATGGAACGAGAGATTATTTATTCGAAGAATGTACGTTAATTGAAGAAGTGGAGCAAAAATTAAGGCTTACTTTTTTAGAGAGAGGTTATGAGGAAATAAGAACACCTACAATTGAATTTTATGATGTTTTTGCATTTCAAAATAGACCGATAGATGAAGAGAAGATGTATAAATTTTTTGATGAAAAGGGAAGGATTATCGTTTTACGTCCAGATATGACAATTCCTTTAGCGAGAGTTATTGGAACACAGAGATGGGATACGCCACTTAAAGTGACGTATAGCGGGAATGTATTTCGAGCGAATGAATCCCATTCTGGAAAATATAATGAAATCGTACAAAGTGGTATTGAAGTTATTGGGATTGATAATGTAAGAGCTGAAATTGAATGTGTAATAAGTGTCATTCAAGCACTTCAAAAGTTGAAGGTGCAATCTTTTACAATTGAGATTGGGCAAGTCCAGTTATATAAATGTATTGTAAAAAAACTCTCCATCCAGGATGAAGAAGAAAGGGTACTTAGAACGTATATAGAAAGTAAAAATTATGCTGCCCTCTCAAATTTTATCAGAGAAAAGAAATTAGATCGATGCGATGAGACAGTAAGATTACTTGAGAAATTACCAAGGCTATTTGGAAATTTAGAAGTTATTGAGGAAGCAGAAAAGCTTGCTTCAAGTAATGAAATGAAAATGGCAATTGCAAGAGTAAAAGAAATGTATAAAACAATTGAAATGTTAGGATATGGTTCTTACATATCAATTGATTTGGGCATGATTCAACACTTAGATTACTATACGGGTGTTATTTTCAAAGGATATATATATGAAATTGGAGAAGAAATCGTTAGTGGCGGAAGATACGATGAGCTAATTGGGAATTTTGGAGAAATGCTGCCAGCTGTTGGACTCGCGGTACAAGTAAATCAAATTGTGAAGGCTCTGCAAGAGCAGCAAGAACCATATGAACGAAATCAAATTGATATTATGATTCATTATGAGTTAAATAGATTAGCGGAAGCAGAAAGGCTACGAAATTTACTTCGAAAGGATGGGAAAAATGCTTGGTTATCTCTATTCTCTAATTTAAGCGATACCTTTCAATTTGCAAGAAAAAATAAAATAGGAACGGTCGTTGAGGCAAAGAATGAATACTTAGTGGAATATGTATGGAATGAGAAATGGGTAGTCCAGAAAGAGGGAGAGGCTTCATGCGTAACATTCAAATTGCGTTAACGAAAGGAAGATTAGAAAAACATGTCATTCCACTTTTTGAGCAGATTGGAATTGATTGTTCCGAGCTCAAAAATAAAGGTCGGAAGCTTGTATTTCAAAGTAAAAATACAAATGTTTCATTTATTTTAGTAAAAGCGGTTGATGTTGCTACTTATGTAGAACATGGGGTAGCTGATATTGGCATCGTTGGAAAAGATATTTTAATGGAAAACGAGAAAGATATTTATGAAATGCTGGATTTAGGAGTGGGGATTTGTAAGTTTTGTGTTGCTTCTATTCCTACGTATAATCCGAAGAGTTACCGGAAGAAAAGAATCGCTACGAAATACCCACATATTACTTCTACTTATTTTCATGATAAGGGAGAGGATGTAGAAATTATTAAAATAGAAGGTTCTGTAGAAATTGCTCCTCTTCTTGGATTGGCAGATGCGATTGTAGATATTGTTGAAACAGGAAAAACATTACAAGAGAATGGACTCATTGTATTTGAGGAAATGCACTTTATATCGGCTCGGATGATCGTAAATAAGGCAGCCTTAAAAACTAAAAAAGACGAAATATTCAGTATTATAAATATGATGGAGCAAGAAATCTTATCAGGGAAATAGGAGGACTTAAAATGGAAATCATTTATGAAGATTTTAAGGAGGCATTATCTAAAATAAAAGTGCTAAGAGAAAACGCTAATATAATAGAAGAAACTGTTCAAAGAAGTGTAAGAAAAATCATTAGAAATGTAAGGGAAGGGAAAGATGAGGCTTTATCTTTCTATACAAAAAAGTTTGATGGTGTAGAGATGAAAGATTTTCGTGTAAGTGAAGAAGAAATACAGCAAGCGAGTATGTTTGTAGAGAATTCATTTTTAGAAGCTTTAAAAGAGGCGAAGAAAAACATTGTTTCGTATCACGAAAAGCAAAAGAAGTACTCAATATTCGATTGTGAAAGTAAAGGCATAATTAGAGGGCAGCTCATTCGGCAGTTAGAAAATGTAGGTGTATATGTACCGGGTGGGACAGCCTCATATCCTTCTTCAGTATTAATGAATGTATTGCCGGCGAAACTCGCAGGTGTGAAAAAGATTGTAATGGTAACACCGCCGAGTAAAGGAGGAATTAATCCTCACATATTAGCTGCTGCAAATCTTGCGGGGGTAGATGAAATTTATACGATAGGTGGCGCGCAAGCAATTGCTGCTTTAGCATACGGGACGGAATCGATTCCGAAAGTGGATAAAATAGTTGGACCGGGAAATTTGTACGTCGCTCTAGCGAAACGAGAAGTATACGGAATAGTAAATATCGATATGATTGCTGGTCCATCAGAAATTGTAGTTGTCGCGGATGAAACAGGTAATGCAAAATATATCGCAGCGGATTTATTATCGCAAGCGGAGCATGATGAGAGAGCAACGGCGATTTGTATTACAACGAATATGGAACTAGCTAAAGAAGTAGAAAAAGAGGTAGAAAGACAGTTAGAAACGTTGCCAAGAAGTGAAATTGCACGTGAATCGATAAATAGAAATGGAGCCATCTTTATCGTTCCTTCTTTAAAGGAGGCACTAAAGTTATCAAATGAAATTGCTCCAGAACATTTAGAGTTACATATAAAAGAACCAATGAATGCTCTAGATTATGTGAAACATGCAGGCTCTATTTTCCTTGGGCCATATGCACCTGAACCGCTCGGGGATTATTTGGCGGGACCGAATCATGTATTACCAACGAGCGGAACGGCAAGATTTTTTTCTCCGTTATCAGTCGATGATTTCGTGAAAAAATCAAGTTTTATTTCTTATACAGAGGAAGCATTAAAAAATGTACAGCATCATATTGTAGAGCTTGCAAATAAAGAAGGGTTACATGCACATGCGAGAGCAATCCAAATAAGGTTTGAGGAGGAAAAATAATGCGTCAGTCCAGTCAAGTACGTGAGACGACAGAAACAAAAATTAAATTAAATTTGCAGCTTGATGAAAGTACGAGTGTATCTATTCAAACGGGGGTTGGTTTTTTCGATCATATGCTGACTTTATTTGCTAGACATGGAAGATTTGGATTGCAAGTTGAAGCAGAAGGTGATGTATTTGTCGATGCACATCACACCGTTGAAGATGTTGGAATTGTACTTGGAAATTGCTTGAAAGAAGCATTGCAAAACAAAGAGGGAATTAATCGTTACGGTTCTGCGTATGTACCGATGGATGAATCTTTAGGATTTGTCGCAATTGATATAAGTGGACGCTCATATTGTGTATTTCAAGGGGAATTAACAAATCCGAAGCTCGGGGATTTTGATACAGAATTGACGGAAGAATTTTTTAGAGCAGTCGCACATGCTGCCAATATTACATTACATGCGCGCGTTCTATACGGAAGTAATACACATCACAAAATTGAAGCATTATTTAAAGCTTTTGGTAGAGCGCTTAGAGAAGCGGTCGAAAAAAATGCCAACATTACTGGTGTAAATTCAACGAAAGGGATGTTGTAATTGATTGCCATTATAGATTATGGAATGGGGAATATTCGCAGTGTAGAGCAAGCATTAAAATATATTGGGGCAGAGTACATTGTAACGAGTGATAAAGAAGAGATATTGAGAAGCGATGGCGTGATTCTACCGGGAGTAGGTGCATTTCCGAAAGCGATGGATGTATTAGAAGAAAGAGATTTAGTGTGTGTACTAAAAGAAGTTTGTGACATAGGAAAACCACTCCTCGGTATATGTTTGGGCATGCAACTTTTATTTGAACGAAGTGAGGAACTAAAAGATTGTAGCGGGTTAGGTTTACTACCAGGTGAAATTCGTAAGTTAAAAGTTTCGTATAAAATTCCTCATATGGGATGGAATGAATTAAGGAAGGAAAGAGAATTTTCGCTTTGGAATGGATTAGTGGATGGTTCTTTCGTGTATTATGTTCACTCATATTACGCGGATTGTCCAGATGAAATTGTATGCGGAGTAAGTGATTATGGAATGCAAGTACCAGGGTTTGTCGCGAAAGGAAATGTATTTGGTGCACAGTTTCATCCAGAAAAAAGTGGCGAAATTGGCATGCAAATATTAAAAAATTTTCAAGGAGTGGTAGAAGCATGGAAATCTTCCCAGCTATCGATTTAAAAGAAGGGCGATGCGTTAGACTTTATCAAGGAGAGTTTAGTAAAGAAACGGTGATGAATGAAGATCCGGTAGCGCAGGCGATCATATTTGAAAAGCTTGGAGCGGAAATACTACACATTGTTGATTTAGATGGTGCAATTGCTGGCGAGTCGTTAAATTTGCCCGTCATTGAAAAAATCTGCAAGGCGGTACGTATTCCTGTGCAAGTGGGAGGAGGAATTCGTTCACTTAAAGCGGTGGAGAAGTTATTGTCAGTAGGTGTAGAAAAAGTGATTTTAGGAACAGCGGCTCTTTATGATAAGTCATTTTTAGAGGAAACAGTTCATCTATATAAAGAGAAAATCATTGTTGGAATTGATGCGAAAAATGGTTTCGTAGCAACGAGAGGTTGGCTTGATCTGTCTGAAATTTCTTACGTTAGTTTAGCGAAACAAATGGAAAGTTTAGGTGTTCAAACGATTGTGTTTACAGACATTTCGAAAGACGGAACGCTTGCAGGTCCAAATTTTGAACAATTAGCGATACTTCAAAAAAGTGTGGGCATTCGTCTCATCGCCTCTGGAGGAGTGGCATCTATTCAAGATGTGAAAAAGTTAAATGATATGAATATATATGGTGTCATAATTGGAAAGGCGCTTTACGAAAAAACGATTGATTTAGAAGAAGTGTTACAGGTAACGAAGTTATGTTAGCGAAACGAATTATTCCATGTCTAGATGTGAAAGAAGGGAGAGTCGTAAAGGGTGTAAATTTTATAGGATTACAAGATGTCGGTGATCCGGTTGAAATAGCTGAAGCATATAACGAGGCAGGGGCAGATGAAATCGTATTTTTAGATATTACGGCGACTCATGAAGGAAGAAAAACGATTATAGATGTTGTAGAAAAAACAGCAGCTAAAGTATTTATTCCTCTTACGGTTGGCGGGGGGATTTCAAGTGTGAAAGATATGTACAATTTACTAAGAGCTGGAGCAGACAAAGTTTCAATAAACTCAGCGGCAGTGCGAAACCCGAAGTTAATAGAAGAAGGGGCAGAACACTTTGGATCACAATGTATTGTCGTGGCAATTGATGCTAGAAAAGTAGCAGAAGGTAAATGGAACGTATATGTCAACGGCGGAAGAGTTGACACAGGAATGGATGCCATAGAATGGGCGAAGCGTGTTGTTAAACTTGGGGCAGGTGAAATTTTGTTAACGAGTATGGATGCAGATGGAACGAAAAGCGGATATGACCTTCGTTTAACAGAAGAAATTTCAAAAAGTGTTTCCATTCCAGTCATCGCATCAGGGGGCTGTGGTCATACGGATCACATTATAGAAGTTTTTCAAAAGACAACAGTTGATGCAGCGTTAGCGGCATCCATCTTTCATTATGGTGAGGCGACAGTGCAGAGTGTAAAGCGAAAATTAAGAGATGCAAATGTTGAGGTGCGGTTATGAAACCTAATTTTTCAAAAGGATTAATACCAGCAATTGTCATCGAAGAAGGTACGAAAGAAGTTTTAATGCTAGCTTATATGAATGAAGAAGCATATGAAAAAACGTTAGAGACGAAAAGAACATGGTTTTATTCTCGTTCGAGGCAGTCGTTATGGAATAAGGGGGAAACATCAGGGAATGTTCAATATGTGCAATCTTTATATTTAGATTGTGATCAAGATTCAATTGTTGTGAATGTGAAACAAGTAGGACCTGCTTGTCATACGGGAGAGAAGACATGTTTTCACTATCAAATTCTATAGGGGGATACATATGAAAAATGCCTTTAAGTTGCTGTATAAAACAATTGAAGAACGAAAGGAAAGCCCACTTCCTGAATCGTATACAAATTATTTATTTTCAAAAGGAGAAGATAAAATTTTAAAGAAAATTGGTGAAGAGTGTGCTGAAGTAATTATCGCATGTAAAAATAATGATAAAGAAGAAGTAGTGAAAGAAATGGTTGATGTATTTTATCACTGTTTCGTTTTATTAGCTGAAAAAAATATTACATTGGAAGATGTCATGCGAGAGGTGAAAGAACGAAATGGAAAGCTTTCGAGAGTTGGGGATAGAAGGGAAATAGATACATTATAAGGGGGAATGTATATGAAAGTAGATTATCATCTTCACTTAGAAGAAGGACCGTATTCAATAGGATGGCTTGCTAAAATAAATGAAGCGCTGGAATGTTATGAACCGCTTCAAGAAAGGCATTCTATTGATTGGCTTATGAAAACACAAGAGCGTTTGCAAAAGCGTGTGAAGGAAGGGCCATTTACAACAGAATGGATGGACCTCTATTTAGAAGAAGCTGTGAGAAAAGGTATAACAGAAGTTGGGATTGTTGATCATTTATATCGTTTTCATGAAGCGAAAGGATATTATGAAAAATATGTAGATATTAGTGATTCTAAGCTCGGTCGTATACAGAAGGAATGGTTAGATCAAGTAAGGGTAGTTTCACTGTATGATTTTACAAAGGTCATTGAAGAGGCGAAAGAACGATGGAGTAAAAGAGGTGTCACACTTAAACTTGGAATTGAAGCGGATTATTTTATTGGTTGTGAAGGAGGGTTAAAAGAATTATTAGCGCTAGGAGACTTTGATTATATAATTGGTTCCGTTCATTTTCTAAATGGCTGGGGATTCGATAATCCAGATACGAAAGAATATTTTGAGAAGCATGACCTACGCGCATTATATGATATGTTTTTTAAAACAGTTGAGAGTGCGATTCGTACTGAGTTATTTGATATTATCGCTCATCTTGATAATATAAAGGTATTTAATTATCGATTGGATGAGAATGAACAGCTTTCTTATTATGAGGAAATTGCCTGTGCGTTAGTAGAAACGAATACGGCAACAGAAATAAATGCAGGATTATACTATCGCTATCCTGTTCGTGAAATGTGCCCAAGTCCACTATATTTACAAGTATTAGCTAAGTATGGTGTTCCAATTACGATTTCTTCGGATGCCCATTATCCAAATGATTTAGGGAATTATGTACAAGAAAATGTACAAACATTACTAGCTCACGGTGTTACTCAGGTTGCAACATTTACGAAGCGAGCAAGAGTAATGAGGTCGCTTGAAGAAGAAGTAACAAATTCAAAATGAAACGCAATTTTTTGATGAAAACTGTCCTTTTTGTTCAAAATAAGAAAGAATGAAAAGGAGGGTAAGAAATGGCGAAACAACAAAATAAACAAAATGTACAAGGTACACAGCAACAAGCTTATACTTCTGAAACGAATGCTGCATCTCAATCGGTTATTGAGGAGCAAATTAGCGATACGGTTGCAGAAGGAACTATTGATGTGAAGCTTGGAAAAGAATCTCAGGAAAAAGCGTAAGAAAAGGGGAGAGTTGCATCTCCTCTTTTTTCATGGAAAAGTGTCGATTTTTAAAACTATAATCAAATTCCTTGGTTTTTATATGTGGATTTCTTACAATGAAATATAAGAGATATCTTATTTTCTATAGAAGAGGTGTTAGTAGTGGCAAAAATATTAGTAGCAGGAAAAATTCCGAAAATTGGATTAGAACTATTAAAAGATCATGATGTAGAAATGTACGATAAAGAGGAGTTAATTTCTATAGATGAATTAACAGAGCGTGTAAAAGATAAAGATGCATTGTTAAGTTTACTTTCGACAAAGGTGCCAAAAGAAGTTATTGATGCAGCACCTCATTTAAAGATTGTTGCAAACTATGGTGCTGGTTACGACAATATTGATTACACGTATGCGGGTGAAAAAGGAATTGCAGTTACGAATACACCGAAAGTATCAACGGAAGCGACTGCAGAATTAACATTTGCACTTCTTTTAGCAGCGGCGCGTAGAATTCCTGAAGGGGATACGTTATGTCGTACGACTGGATTTAACGGATGGGCACCGTTATTTTTCTTAGGACGAGAAGTCCATGGTAAGACAATCGGAATTATAGGTCTTGGAGAAATCGGGAAGGCTGTTGCAAAACGTGCGAAAGCATTTGGAATGGATGTTTTATATACAGGGCCAAATCGTAAGTTTGAAGCTGAAAGTGAACTGGGAGCAACGTATGTGACGTTGGAAGAATTATTACAAACAGCAGACTTTATTACAATTAACTGTGCTTATAATCCAAGATTACATCATATGATTGATGAAGAGCAGTTTAAAATGATGAAGAAAACAGCGTATATTGTAAATGCTTCACGTGGACCAATTATGAATGAAGCAGCACTTGCTCATGCATTAAAAACGAATGAAATTGAAGGAGCAGCTCTTGACGTGTTTGAATTTGAACCGAAAATTACAGAAGAGCTAAAAGAATTAAAGAATGTAGTACTTGCTCCACACGTAGGGAATGCAACATTTGAAACTCGTGATGCGATGGCTGAAATGGCTGTCAGAAATATTTTAGCTATATTAAACGGCGAAGAGCCAGTAACACCTGTAAATCAAAAGGTATTAGTTACAAAATAAAGAGAAACCTTCCGGACTCGGAAGGTTTTCTTATTTTTCTTTATTCGCTTTTTTAGACGGTCTTTGTCTAATGAATTGAGATAACATGTACAAAATATATAGTGGAATGGCAATGAATAAGAAAACAGAAAAATTTCCAAATCCTGTTTGATACATTGTAATAATGATTCCAACTAAAAATAGTGTAATAATGATGCTATATCGTGGAATTGGTACATCTTTTAAACTTGGGATACGAATGCGGCTCACCATTAAAAATGCGAACGTTACAAATACGGTAATAAGAACGATTTTTGGAATGGTATGTGAAAATAATGTTAAGAAAGCAACAAGCCCTCCCGCTGCTGTAATCGGTACTCCAGTGAAATATTTCATTGAAGTAGAAGATGGTGTTACATTAAATCGTGCTAAACGATATGCTCCGAAAAGAGGGAATAATCCCGCTATGTATAATCCGATGATTCCGTAGTTTGAGAAAGATGTGTAATACATTAAAACAGCTGGTGCTGCACCAAATGTTACGACATCTGCAAGCGAGTCGAGCTCTTTTCCCATTTGTGAATCAACACGTAATAAACGAGCAACACGACCATCAAGACTATCTAACATCATCCCGATAAGTACTAAAATAGCAGCTGATTTATAATATCCTAAAGATGCATAGCCGATTGATAAAAATCCGCTATATAAATTTCCGAGCGTAAATAAGTTTGGAATAGCTGCTCTATACAAAATCTGATCCCTTGCTTTCTGTAATAAATTCTTAATTAGTGTATGAAAGTTTACTTATTTTATCATACCATAAATTTATTCCTCATACGAAAGAAATTACCAATTTGTGAAAGATTTCATAGAAGGATGGTTTGAAAATTAAGTGAAAATAAAAAGAGGAAGCAACTTGTATAAAGTTGCTTCCTTTACTATTCAAATTTCGTTGTCATCGTTCCGGTTTTATATCGATTATTAGGATCGAAGCGTAACAAATCTCCATAAATTAATTTATCGGAGAGTTTTAATTCTGTTTTTGCTTTTTCAATATACGGCTGACATAGCGCCATGTCAGCTTCTTCACCTGTACTTCTTTTGTAGCACATATTTTTTGTATAAACATACTCTTCAGAAACAAAGCTACCATCACGCATTACCATAAGCGGATCTTTCTCTTTAATAAATAAGTCAGTTCCAAATTCAACGGATTTATTTGTTTTAATACCAAGTAAATGAAAGAGCGTTGGCTTAATATCAATTTGACCGGATACTTTAAAAACAACTTTTCCTTCTTGGCCAGGCACATGAATAATAAGAGGGACTCGTTGTAATTGCATAGAATCGAATGGTGTAATAGTATCTTTTCCTAGGAACTGTGCAATAGCTGCGTTATGGTTTTCGGAAATACCGTAATGATCACCATAGATGACAATAACGGAATTATCATACAATCCTTCTTCTTTTAATTGTTTAATAAATAATTTAAGAGCTTCATCTGTGTAACGAACAGTTGGGAAGTAGCGGTTTACAACACCACTTTCCGAGTTGAATTCATCAACATATTGATCTTCCGGATTTAGAAGAAACGGAAAATGATTTGTTAATGTAATAAATTTTGTATAGAACGGTTGCGGTAAAGATTTTAACTTTGGAATAGATTGTTCAAAGAACTCTTTATCTTTTAATCCCCAACCGACAGACATTTGCTCCGTTCCTGCGTAATCATTTAAATTAAAGTAACGATCATATCCAAGCGCAGGATACATTACATCCCGATTCCAAAACGTTTTATCATTTGAATGGAAGACAGCAGAAGAATATCCGTATTTCTTTAATTGTTCTGGTGTCGCTGTGTATTCATTTGTTGCATGAGTAAAGAATACAGAACCACGATCTAGCGGATAAAGTGAGTTTTCAACGATAAATTCAGCATCAGAAGTTTTACCTTGTCCAGTTTGATGATAGAAGTTATCGAAATAGAAACTATCCTTAATAAATTCATTTAAAAATGGTGTAATTTCTTTTCCATTTATTTTTTTATTAATAACAAAGCTTTGTGTAGATTCCATTGAAATTAAAATTACATTTTTACCTTTTGCAGCTCCAAATAAGTTTTTATCAACTTGTTTGTCTTTTGAGTCTGTATAGTTTTTAATTTCAGAAAACCCATCCCCACTTGCAAATACACGCTCAGCTGAAGACTTGGATTGAAGCGTAATATCAAATAGATGATATGTGTATAAACCTAAATTCTTCACGACAGTTTGACGGTCAAATGAGCGTGAGAACATTTGTGGTTTATAAATAACTGATACAACAATTTGTAGTGCTAATAAAGCTGTTACACCGCTAAAGAAAGTTCGCTTCTCTGAGCGGGAAAGTGGTGTTTTGTCGCCAAATGATGGGAATTTACGCGAAATAAACATTAAAATAATTGCATCTGCAAATAAAAGTAATGTTTTGTACGTAAAGAGTTCTTTTATACTTGTCCCTAAATCAGCCATATTGTTTGTTTGGAATAAAACCGGGAAAGTAACGAAATCGTTATAGAACCCATAAAACATTGCGTTTCCAAATAAAATAAATGACAGTATAAAACTGATTCCAATTATAATTCGGTTTCGGTGCTTAGATGCAAGTAAAGCTAAGCCGAAAAATAAAAGTAACGCAGCTAGTGGATTGATAAAAAGCATGAATTCTTCAAAGAAATTATCAATTTTAATATCAAATGCTAGCTTGTACACAATATATGTTTTAATCCATAGTAAAACGACTGCAACGAGTGCAAATCGCAGTTTTGGAAACAGATGTTGTAGCATAATATACTCCTCTCCTAAAAAGCATGACAGTTCTTGAGAGTCAGTTTGCTTAACGACTCATTTTATATATACGAACAGTCCTTTGTTATTATGATTATTATACTATGAGTATCATTATACGAAAATAAAAGAAGGTTGTGGGCTTTTTTATAATAATCGAGTAGAAAAAGAGTGGTGGGAGACAATAAAACAGAATTTCTATGTATGATAATTATCGTACGCAGAAAGAATCGCGTGATAATACGGAGGTTATAATGCGAAAATTATTATGTTTTATAGCATGCAGTAGTGTTGTACTTTTTACTTCACCGAGTGTGTCGGTAGCCCAATATGATCCACCTCTTATGGAAGATGCACTTTATTCTGTTTTATTTCCAAAAATAAATAAAGCAATTGAAAAACAATATGGAAGTTTGAAACCTTATCAATGTCCTAAAATTATTAGTTTGAAAAAAGTGTATAGCGGTACATATTTATTTCAAGCAAGTATTGAAGTTACAAAGTATGAACGTGTTGCTGGGAAAATTGCTCCACCATTTGAGAAGGTAACGATTACATTTAATAACGAAGAAGGCGAATGGGAAGTGACAAAGATTTCAGTAAAGCGCTTACCAAACGATACCAAACTAAACTGCAAAAAAACAATATAAAAAATTGTTTGACAAATAAAATGGTCCTTTGGTATTGTTAATAGCAACAATTAGATGTTTGAAAATTAAATAGACTTACCTCATCTACTCTCAAAGGTAGAGGCCGCGATAGGAAAGAGTAAGCTATGGGAGATTTAATGGAATCTGTGATCATAGGTTGAAAGGGACTATTGCCGAAATATAAGAATAACCATCTTATTCATATATTGGGACTGCATTGAATAAATGTAGTACTGTCATAAGATTTATTTTATGGAGAGCTATTTGGAGATGTTGATGCGGTTTCTTATTTTGAGGAGATAACAACTCGTTTATTTTTTCAATATATATTTTTCCTAATAAGAAACGCGTGTGAACATTGTTCCGCGCGTTTTTTGTCTATCTAAAAGCGTGCTGCAATGAATAGAAGATTGGGGTTATGAGTTTTAGAGGAAATAAGGGAGGAATTTAAATGTATTTACACGGCACAAGCCGAATTAATGGGCAAGGACACTTAGAAATTGGAGGGTGCGATACGACGCAGCTAGCAAAGCAATACGGAACACCACTTTATGTATACGATGAAGAGTCTATTCGAGGAAAATGCCGAGCGTTTCATCGTGCTTTTAAAGAAAGTGGTTTCTCTTATCAAGTAGCATATGCAAGTAAGGCGTTCTTGTGCATGGAGATGTGCCGAGTAGCTCGTGAAGAGAATATGTCATTAGACGTTGTTTCTGGGGGAGAATTATATACTGCGCTCCAAGCAGGATTTCCAGCATCACGTATTCATTTTCATGGAAATAATAAAACAGAAGAAGAGATAGTGATGGCTCTTCAGGCGAATATTGGTTGTTTTGTCGTAGATAATTTCTTTGAATTAGAAGTTTTACACGATTTAGCGATGCAACATGGAAAATTTGTGAACATATTAATTCGTGTAACGCCTGGAGTAGAGGCGCACACACATGAATATATTACAACAGGCCAAGATGATTCGAAATTTGGATTTGGCGTTTCAAACGGTCAAGCGATGCAGGCAATTGGATTTGCTTTACAAAAATCAAATTATAATGTGCTAGGGATTCATTCACATATCGGATCGCAAATATTTGAAACAGCTGGTTTTGTTCGAGCAATTGAAGTTCTTCGCCAATTTTTAGAAGAAGTGAGAGAGCAAACAAACTATGTAGTAAAAGTGCTAAATGTAGGCGGGGGATTTGGAATACGCTACACAGAGTCGGATACACCATTAACTCTTGAAACATATGTGCGAGCTGTAACAAGTGCAGTGAGAGAACAATTTACTGTATGTGAATATCCATTGCCAGAAATATGGATTGAACCAGGCCGTAGCATTGTAGGTGATGCTGGGACAACAATTTATACAGTTGGATCTGTGAAAGATATTCCTGGTATTCGGAAATATGTATCAGTCGATGGTGGAATGACAGATAATTTAAGACCTGCTTTATATAGTGCGCGTTATGAAGCAATGTTAGCGAATCGAGGGAATGATGAGAATGAGGAACTCGTTTCGATTGCTGGGAAATGCTGTGAGAGTGGAGATATGTTGATTTGGGATATTCATTTACCAAAAGTCGCTTCTGCTGATTTACTAGCAGTTTCCTGTACAGGAGCCTACGGGTATTCGATGGCGAATAATTACAATCGGATTCGAAGACCAGCCGTTGTCTTTGCAAAAGGCGGAACATCGCAAGTAGTTGTGGAACGCGAAACATATGAAAATATTATTGGGAACGATCGCATACGTATTAAAGAGCTTGTCTAAATAGGAAAAGGAGTTGTTCGAATGGGCAATTCCTTTTTTATAAAATAAAATAATTAAAATATATCGGAAAACTAGGATTGAAAAAAATCAGAATTGTGATAAAATACAAATACAAAGCTTATCAAGAGAAGCGGAGGGAACTGGCCCGAAGAAGCTCGGCAACCTGCTTATAGAAAGCAAGGTGCTAAATCCAGCAAAATGGGATCCATTTTGAAAGATAAGGTAAAATATATTACCGAACAGTCTTTTCGAAATGGGAAAGATTTTTTTTATGAATAAAAAGGGGGGGCTGTTCGCGTGAGTTTACGGGAACATTTTGATGAAGTATCCGAGAAGATTGAAGCGATGCTTGCTGATATGAAATATGGTTCAATTACAATTGTTGTGCAAGATGGAAAAGTAATTCAGTTAGAGAAAAGTGAAAAAGTACGTTTAAAGTGAAAAGCGCTGACTAGAAAAACTAGAGGCGGTTTTAACCTATTTTCATTAGGTTAAAACCGTCTTTTTGCTTTTACAGGGGGAAAAAACATGTTGACGTATGAAACGTGGGAAGAAAATGTTGTTTCGTTTTCGGAAGAAGATGAAACAAAAGGCGCGTTATCAGTATTAAATTGGGCTTATAAAGAATATAAAGATGAGGTTGTCTACGCATGTAGCTTTGGGGTGGAAGGTATGGTATTGCTGCACATTATAAACCAAGTAAATCCATCTGCTAAAGTTGTATTTTTGGATACAAATGTTCATTTTCAAGAAACGTATGAATTAATTCAAAAAGTGCGGGAACGATTTCCTTCATTGAATATTATAGAAAAACAGCCAGAACTTACACTTGATGAACAGGCGAAGTTGCATGGTGAAAAACTGTGGGAGAGCAATCCGAATCTTTGTTGTAAGATTAGAAAAATTTTACCTTTAGAAAAATCATTAGTCGTGGAAAAAGCATGGATATCGGGCTTAAGAAGGGAACAATCAGAAACACGTAAGCATACAAAGTTTATAAATCAAGATCATCGTTTTCAATCTATTAAAGTTTGTCCACTCATTCATTGGACGTGGAAAGAAGTTTGGCGATATGTATACAAACATAGCTTGCCGTATAACCCGTTGCATGATGTTGGCTATCCAAGTATTGGGTGTGAGAAATGTACGTTACCTGTAGGGGATGGTGGCGATTCAAGAGATGGTAGATGGGCTGGAAAAGTGAAAACTGAATGTGGTCTTCATTACCAATAAGATGAATCTTGAAATAAAGCTAAGAGAGGATATAGAAAAATGAGCATAGTAAACGAATTAGTAAACCGTATAGATGAGACATATGACGTATCACAAATTGAAAAAGAAATTAAATTAGACAATATTGCGTTAAGTGATTTAGAACTATTGGCGATAGGTGGATATAGCCCCCTTACTGGTTTTTTAGGGAAGGAAGATTATGATTCAGTTGTAGAAACGCTTCGTTTAGCAAATGGTAGTGTGTGGAGTATACCGATTACATTACCGGTAACAGAAAAAGTCGCAGAAAGCCTGAAGACTGGAGAGGAAGTAAAGCTTGTCAACAACGGAAATATATACGGTGTCATTCAAATAGAAGATATTTTTGTACCAGATAAAGAAAAAGAAGCGTTACTTGTATATAAAACAACGGATGAGGCTCATCCAGGAGTGAAAAAATTATATGAACGACCAAACGTTTACGTTGGAGGAACTATTATTCTAACAAAACGCTTTGAAAATAATCAATTTCCTTCTTATCATTTAGACCCAATTGAAACGAGGGAAGCATTTAAAAAACGTGGGTGGAAAACAGTGGTCGGATTTCAAACGAGAAACCCGGTACATCGTGCCCATGAGTATATTCAAAAATCTGCTCTTGAAATTGTAGATGGTCTCTTTTTAAATCCGCTCGTCGGAGAAACGAAATCGGATGATATTCCTGCTGATGTAAGAATGGAAAGCTATGAAGTACTTCTTCAAAACTATTATCCGAAAAATCGTGTCTTTTTAAGTGTATTTCCTGCTGCCATGCGTTACGCAGGACCAAGGGAAGCGATATTTCATGCGTTAGTAAGAAAGAATTTTGGATGTACCCACTTTATAGTAGGGCGTGATCATGCTGGAGTAGGAGATTATTACGGAACGTATGAAGCGCAAGAAATCTTCACAAATTTTACGATAGAAGAGTTAGGAATTACACCACTATTCTTTGAACATAGTTTTTACTGCACGAAATGTGAAGCGATGGCTTCAACGAAAACATGTCCGCACGGAAAAGAAGATCATGTTATTTTATCGGGTACGAAAGTAAGAGAATTATTAAGAAACGGTGAGATTCCGCCAAGTACATTTAGTCGTAAAGAAGTAGTGGAAGTGCTAATTAAAGGTTTGAAAAAAGAAGTAGTAACAGAATAGGGAGAGAACGAGATGGATACGAATATTACTTGGCACACAGCTTCGGTTTCAAAAGATGAGAGAAGAGTGAAGAATGGACATCATAGTTTTGTAATTTGGTTTACTGGTTTATCAGCTTCGGGTAAATCTACAGTAGCGAATGCGGTCGCTCGTAAACTTTTTGAAAAGAATATTGGAAATTATGTGCTGGATGGGGATAACATTCGCCACGGTTTAAATAAAGACTTAGGATTTTCTGAAAGTGATCGCATGGAAAATATAAGACGTATTGGCGAAGTGGCAAAGTTATTTGTAGATCAAGGAGCAGTTGTCCTTACAGCATTTATTTCACCATTTCGAGTAGACCGCAAACAAGTAAGAGATTTATTAGAGGCAGATGAATTTATTGAAATTTTTGTGAAGTGTCCGATTGAACAGTGTGAGAAACGTGATCCGAAAGGACTTTATAAAAAGGCAAGGAAAGGTGATATTAAGGATTTCACAGGTATTGATTCGCCTTATGAAGAGCCAGAGCAAGCGGAATTAATTGTAGAAACGCACAAATATTCTATTGAAGAATGTGCAGAACAAATCGTGAAGTACTTACAAGAGCGTAGTTTTATATAGGGGGATAAACAATGAGTTATGAAAAAGTATGGGCTAACAATGAAAAATTAAATCAGACCGAGAAAAATAAATTAGAAAAAGATGGCTTAGAAATTTTCAATGATATTCCTTACTATGCGGAAAATGGTTTCAAATCTATTCCGAAAGAAGAGTGGGATGCCTTTAAATGGGCAGGCTTGTATTTACAAAGACCGAAAGAAGCTGGTTATTTTATGATGCGGGTAAATATTCCGTCGGGGATTATTACAAATGCACAGGCAGAAGTACTTGCTTCTATCGCTGAAGATTATGGACGTGATGTAATAGATATTACGACGAGACAGGCGATTCAGTTTCACTGGTTAGAAATTCAGCAAATTCCAGATATTTTTAAAAGATTAGCAAGAGTTGGGTTATCTTCAGCGGGGGCTTGTGGTGATATAACGCGGAATATTACAGGTAATCCGCTTGCTGGCATTGATGCAAATGAACTATTCGATACAACGCATATTGTAAAAGAAGTATATGATTACTTCCAACATAATGAAGAGTTTTCTAACTTGCCACGCAAATTTAAAATGTCTATTAGTTCTAATATTTATAATTCAGCAAACGCAGAAATTAACTGTGTTGCATTTACGCCTGCAACGAAAGAAATAGATGGTGAGAAAAAAGTTGGTTTTCATATAAAAGTAGGTGGAGGATTATCAGCTCGACCGTATTTAGCTGATGAATTAGATGTATTCGTTTTACCAGAAGAAGTGAAGGCGGTGGCGATTGCAATTGCTACTATATTCCGTGATTTTGGATATCGTGAAAAACGTCATTTAGCTCGGTTGAAATTTCTTGTTGCGGACTGGGGAGCAGAGAAATTTAAAGAGAAACTAATAGAGTATACAGGGCCTTTACAAAGTAAAGGGGAAAGTGCACTCAAAGGATGGAATGCAGGCTATTTTTATGGTGTTCAAGACCAAAAACAAAAGGGATTAAAATATGTAGGTTTTAATGTACCGGTAGGTCGTTTACATGCAGAAGAAATGTTTGAGATTGCAAGAATTGCAAAGCGATATGGAAATGGACAAATTCGTACATGTAACTCGCAAAACTTCATTATTCCGAACGTTCCTCCGGAAAATGTAAAAGGATTACTTAGTGAACCGCTGTTTGAAGCGATATCTGCTAGCCCGAAATCATTTATTGGTTATGCGGTTTCATGTACCGGTATTGAATATTGTAATCTTGCACTAGTAGAAACGAAAGAAAGATTAAGAAAAATTGCAGAATACTTAGATACACAAATTGCACTCGATGTTCCAGTTCGAATTCATATGGTAGGCTGCCCGAATTCATGTGGTCAACGTCAAATTGCTGACATTGGGTTACAAGGGGTGAAAATGAAAACGAAGGAAAAAGGCATTGTTGAAGCGTTTGAAATATACGTAGGTGGAACATTGTTAGATGGCGGTGCCTACAATCAAAAGTTAAAAGGAAAAATAGATGGCGAGGATCTACCTGATGTACTCGCATCATTTATAAGTTATTTCAAAGAGAACAAATTACCAGCCGAAACATTTTATGATTTTGTAGGTCGTGTTGGTATAGAGACATTACAAATAGCGTTAAATAACGTGTTAGAAGAAGTAATAGCGTCTTAGGAGGGGCAATATGGATTTATATCGATTTGAAGCGGTATTAGTGAGTAGCATTGTTCCAATTGTTGTTGTTGCTGAAAGTGAAGAACAGGCATTTAAGATGGCGGAGATGGAGCTTGAAAAACATTTTTTACCGTTACCAGAGGTAAAGGAGATTGCTTTATTTGAAAAAAAGAAGATTCGAAAAAGCGCGGCCTTTGTTATTCATGAGTAAGGAACATTGAAATATGAAGAAATGAAAACTTCCATTCATATATAAGGATGGAAGTTTCACTTTAATAGTAGAAATGAGGAGAGATGATGGGGAAGGTTTATATTGTTGGAGCGGGTCCTGGTGATCCAGATTTAATTACTGTTAAAGGATTGAAATGTATTGAGAAGGCAGATGTTATTTTATACGACCGTCTTGTGAATAAAGAGCTGCTTTCACACGCAAAGCCTGAAGCGGATTTGATTTATTGCGGGAAACTCCCGAATTATCACACGATGAAGCAAGAAACAATTAATATATTTCTTATTAAGTATGCGAAAAAAGGAAAAGTTGTAACAAGGCTTAAGGGCGGCGATCCATTTGTGTTTGGTAGAGGGGGAGAAGAAGCCGAAGCATTAGCAAAGCAAGGTGTACCATTTGAAATCGTCCCAGGTATTTCGTCTGGAATAGCCGCACCTGCTTATGCTGGTATTCCAGTGACGCACCGTGATGCAAGTGCAAGTTTTGCTATTGTGACTGGGCATAGGAAAGAAGGTGCTGAAGAAGAAGTGAAATGGGAAAGTTTAGCGAAAGGTGTAGAGACTTTAGCGGTATATATGGGGGTTAGTAATTTGCTCTACATATGTGAGCAACTTATGAAGCATGGAAAAGATAAAAGTACGCCAGCTGCTATTATTGAGCAGGGGACGACGTCTATGCAGCGCACAGTTGTTGGAACGTTAGGGACAATTGTAGATGTTGCGAAAAAAGAGCAAATTCAAAATCCGAGCATGATTGTAATTGGAGAAGTTGTCCGTTTTAGAGAAAAAATTCATTGGTTTGAGAAGCAGACAGAAAATGCTTATCAAGTAAGTGGAGTGTTGTAAAATGAAAGCCGTTTTATATATATGTCATGGAAGTCGTTTGAAGACAGCGAAAGAAGAGGCGATTCAATTTATTACATCGTGTATGAGCCGTATAGAAGCGACTATTCAAGAAGTTTGTTTTTTAGAGTTAGCGAATCCTTCTATTGAAGATGGTTTTCGTACATGTGTGAAGCGTGGGGCCACAGAGATTATTGCTATCCCTGTTTTTTTATTAGCGGCAGGTCATGTGAAGAAAGATATTCCGTTTGAATTGGTAAAGCTCAAGAATCAATATCCAAATGTTAAAGTGACTTATGGTAATCCGTTTGGTGTATCAGAAACACTTGTTAAATCGGTGTATAGCGGAAGTGGCATCGAACAGGAAGATAAAAATGAAGTGACGTTACTTCTCGTTGCAAGAGGGAGTAGTGATCCTGAAGTATTAAGAGATATAAACTGGATTGCTTCTTTATTTCAAACAAAAGAGAAGGTTAAAAAAGTAGAAGTTTGTTATTTAGCGGCTGCAGAGCCAAAATTTGAGGAGAAGTTAAAGGAAGTTGTAGAACGAAAAGAAAAGAACATCGTTGTACTGCCTTACTTGTTATTTACAGGTTTACTTATGAAACATATTGAGAAAGAAGTGCGCCAATATGAATTGGAAGAGATAAAAATCAGTCCATATTTAGGGAAGAATGAAGCGTTTCAAGATATGTTAATTCAGAAAACGACGGAGTTATTGAAAGGAGATCAGTATGTATCCACTTACAGTGCGAGTTAATGAGAAACGCGTTGTTGTTATTGGCGGGGGAAAAGTTGCAGGATTTAAAATTATTCCTTTACTCAAACAGGGTGCGGATATAGTTGTGATAAGTCCAGAATTAGATGCGAATTTAGTAAAACTTGTGGAAGAAAAGAAAATTCGTTGGTATCAAAGAGAATATGAAAAAAGTGATATTAAAAGTGCTTTTTTAGTTGTTGCAGCAAGTAGTGATTCAATATTAAATGAACAAGTTGCTGAAGATGCCGCTGAGAATCAATTAGTAAATGTTATTACAAATCCGGAAAGTGGTAATGTTCATTTTCCGGCAGCGATTCATCGTGGTTTACTTAATATAGCAGTTTCTACTGGGGGAGCGAGCCCGAAGCTCGCAAAAAAAATTCGAGATGATATTGCAAATAAATATGATGAGACATATGAATCATATTTAGATTTTTTATATGAAGTAAGGTTGAAGTTAAAAGATTTACAGTTAGAAAAGAGGGAACGAAATATATTGCTCCAAGAAGTGTTGAAATCAGTATATGTGCAAAACGAGGGGAAAAGAGAAAGTTTTTTACGAGAATTAGAGGAAAAGATTTTAAAATAATAAAAGATAAAGTGCGCTTTACAAATATAAAAATATAATTTATAATCACAAGTAACTTCAATAGATGAAATCGATGAGCAAGAAGAGTACGTATATTTGATGCGTTCAGAGAGCTGGGGTTAGGTGGGAGCCCGGTACGATAAAATATACAGAATGGGCTTGCGAGAGGTATGTTGAACATTGTAGTAGGCAACCCGGGTTCTGCCGTTAAAAGGATAGAGTATCGGAATTATTCCTGTACTTGAACAAGTGGGATTTATCAATCCAATTGAGGTGGTACCACGGTATTTACATTACATATATCGTCCTCTACATGCATATTTGCGTGTAGGGGACTTTTTTATTTTCTAAAGGAGGTGTGCGAGTATGAAATGAAAGTGTATAATTAACAAAAGTTTAAATATTCAGAAAAGGAGAATTTATGATGAAAGAAACACAGCAATGGACGTCGAAAATCGGCTTTGTACTCGCAGCAGCCGGAGCCGCAGTAGGTCTTGGTGCGATATGGAAATTTCCATATGTTGCAGGTAATGGCGGGGGAGGCGCATTCTTCCTTGTATTTTTACTATTAACTTTATTTATAGGTATGCCTCTTCTAATAGCGGAGTTTGTTATTGGACGTAGCACGCAAAAAGAGGCGGTTACAGCTTATAAAGTACTAGTGCCAAATAGCAAATTATATCCTTGGATTGGTCGTATGGGAGTTGTTACTTGTTTTAGTGTACTATCTTTTTATAGTGTTGTAGGTGGATGGATTTTACTTTATTTATATTATAGTGTGACAGGAAGTTTCTGGAATGGAGTAGCTGATTATGGACAATTGTTCGGTGAAACGATTTCCAATCCATTAAGTGCGATTGGAGCGCAATTTATCTTTATGCTTTGTACGATTTTTGTTGTAAGTAAAGGTGTAGAGAAAGGTATAGAAAAGGCAAGTAAGTACATGATGCCGCTATTATTTATTTTATTTATTGCGATTATTGTTCGTGCGTTAACACTCGATGGTGCTTTTGCTGGAGTAGAGTTCTTCTTAAAGCCAGATTTTTCAAAGCTTACAGCAGATACGATTTTATATGCGATGGGACAATCTTTCTTCTCGCTAACAGTAGGTGCCTCAGTAATGGTAACGTATAGTTCGTATTTAAAGAAAGAGGAACATTTAGCGAAATCAGCAACATCTATTGTAAGTTTAACTGTTTTTGTTACAGTACTTGCAGGATTAGCGATTTTCCCGGCGATTTTCGCATTAGGAGTTAAACCGACTGAAGGACCAGGATTACTGTTTATCGTCCTTCCAGCAGTATTTGCAAAAATACCATTTGGTCAATTTTTCTTTATTATGTTTTTAATTTTATTCTTCTTTGCGACTTTAACATCAGCAATTTCAATGCTTGAAATAGTAGTAGCATCTGTTGCGAAAGGTAATGAGAAGAAGCGTCCATCAGCATCATTATTAATTGGTATTCTTATTTTTGCAGTCGGTATTCCATCAGCGTTATCATTTGGGATTATGAGTGACGTGAAAATATTTGGGAAAACATTCTTTGATTTAGTCGACTTTTCAGTAAGTAACGTATTGCTACCGTTAGGGGTACTAGCTATTTCATTATTTGTACCAAATAAAATGAGTAAAGAATTGTTGATGAAAGAATTAGAAGTGACGGAAACGAAAGGGGAAACGTTATTTAACATTTGGTTCTTCTTACTTCGTTATGTTATTCCGATAACTGTAATAATTGTATTTTTAAATGCGATAGGTGTATTTAAAATGTTTGCATAAAAAAAGGCGGGGAGCTCCCGTCTTTTTTATGTTGTTGAATGTAATAGAGGATTATATGCTTTATAGGCTGTGGTGACTGCGAGGAATGAACCGATTAAAAATAAAACTGAGCCGCCAAATGTAAATATCCGGCTGATATATGTCGCTCTAGCTTCTTCTATTTTTTGTTGTAATTGCGTATTCATATGGATCACCTCGTAAACTAGAGGCATTTAGTTATGGTCTATGTAGAATGCCTATATTGTGTGAAGTATAAATAAAAAAACCTCGGTAGGCACCGAGGTTTTTTATAATCCGATATAAGGAGATGGGTCAACTGCGTTTGTCTTGCCGACATTCCATTCTCCAAGATGGAGTTCGAAGTGTAAATGTTGTCCGTATGATTGGCCCGTATTCCCCATAAATCCAAGCTGATCGCCTTGTTTTACAGTTTGTCCATTCGATACAGAACGGCTATTCATATGAGCATATACTGTCGTATATGTTTTTCCGTTTATACGGTGAGATAAATACACTACGTTTCCGTAACTAGATGATAATTCTGAGCGAATAACAACGCCATCTGCAGCAGCGATAATTGGAACCGTTCCCGAAGCAGCGATGTCAATTCCTTTATGGTTATCTAAAGAACGTACACCAAATCCGGAAGTTTTTGATCCGGCTGCTGGTTTGATAAAGCCACCGATATTTGTATCATGTGGTGTTGGGGCTGCTTGAGCTTTTTGAGCAGATTTAGTAGCTTGTTGCTTGCGAGCCTCTTCTGCCTGGCGAGCTTCTTCCGCTTTACGAGCTTCTTCGGCACGTTTTTCTTCTTCAATTGCTCTTTGAACAGCTTGACGTTGATTTTCTAAAATGCCTTTGGATTCTTCTAATCCTTCAATCTCTGAATCTACTTTTGCTACTTTCGTATGTAGATCGTTAATAAGGGTTTGTTGCTGTTGTTGGTTATTTTGTAATTCTTGCTGTTTTTGTTCTAGTTTTTGTTCAGATTCTTTCAGTTGTTGTTCTTTTTTCTCAACAGCTTCTTTTTCTGTTGTTACAGCATTTTGATCAGATGTTTGTTTTTTTACAATATCTGTATCGTTGTTTAATATTAAACTTACGGAGTACATATTATCAACAAGATCAGCAATGTTTGTAGAGTTTGTTAATACTTCTGTAATGATATTTGTACGCGGTTTTTCTTGCATAGATTGTAATCGTTGTTTAATAACTTCCTGACGTGTATCTATGTTTGTTTGTAATTGTTCTATATGTTTCTTTTTATCAGTAATTACTTGTTGCGTTTTGCTAATTTCCTTTTTTGTATCGTTTAATTCAGCCTCATTTTTATTAATAGAAGTAGTTAATTCATCGATTTTCTTCTGTAATTCTTGAATTTCTTTTTCTATTTGTTCTTTCTCGACTGATTTATTTTGTAAGTCACTTTGTTTGCCTTCTAATTCAGATTGAATATTAGATAATTTATCTTGATTCGTTTCAGCGTATACGGGTGAAAGTAACGGGGAAGCAAAAATCGTTCCTGCTGCTAAAACACTAAACGCTGCAAATTTCTTTTTCATTGTTGTCTGACTCCTTTCCCTATGAATGTTATATATCATAAGAAGAAGGGTGTCTATCGTTGTAATCATAATGTAAAGAAAAATTTATAAAATTGCTAAGTTTTGTCGGAATTTATCATTTTTCAACTGTAATTGTCATAGTGCTTACATTTTATTCATATGTGTAACAAAGGTATATTTTGGGATTTATCTGTAAAATAAAGGAGGAAAGTAATCGTTTTTATGAGATAAGATATTGCTTGGAAAGCTAATAAAACACTAGTGAGGAATCGTTCTCATGTTAGGTTTTCTGACATGGGTCTGCTTTTTGTCAAGAAAATTATTTGTGTTCGGGCAAAGTTATTTTGTTGTCAGATTTAAATTTTTGATTTATGATTTTTAACAGGGACAAAATGTAGTGAATTGTCGAATAATATGTAATACTCTTAATTTCAAGTTTTATAGAGATAGAATGAGAGATAGAGTGACACATCGAAGAGGGGGTTACAACAAATATGAAAAGAATAGGACTTGCATGGCAAATATTAATAGGACTTGCACTTGGTATTGCGGTTGGGGCGATTTTCTTTGATAATCCAGCTGTTGTGAAGTACTTACAACCAATTGGTGATATTTTCATCCGATTAATTAAAATGATCGTTGTACCGATTGTTGTAGCAAGCATTGTTGTTGGGGTTGCTGGTGTTGGCGATGTTAAAAAACTAGGTCGACTAGGCGGAAAAACAATTATTTACTTTGAAATTATTACAACAATTGCAATTATTGTTGGTCTATTAATAGCGAATATTTTCCAACCAGGAAAAGGCGTAAATATGGAGCAGTTAACAAAGACAGATATTTCGAAATATACACATACGACAGAGCAAGTACAAAGTCATTCATTTGCAGATACATTTGTAAATATTGTTCCAACGAACATTATGAAGTCATTAGCTGACGGAGATATGCTTGCTATTATCTTCTTCTCTGTACTATTTGGTTTAGGTGTAGCGGCAATTGGTGAAAGAGGAAGACCAGTTCTTCAATTTTTCCAAGGTGTAGCTGACGCAATGTTTTACGTAACAAACCAAGTTATGAAATTTGCACCATTTGGTGTGTTTGCACTAATTGGTGTTACAGTTTCTACATTTGGTCTTGCTTCATTAATTCCATTAGGGAAATTACTAATTGTCGTATATGGAGCAATGATTTTCTTCGTAGTAGTTGTCTTAGGACTTACAGCGAAAATATTTGGAATTAATATTTTCCAATTCTTTAAGATTTTAAAAGACGAGCTGATTTTAGCGTATTCTACAGCAAGCTCAGAAACAGTTTTACCAAAAATCATGGAGAAAATGGAGAAATTCGGTTGTCCGAAAGCAATTACATCTTTCGTTATTCCGACAGGTTATTCATTTAACTTAGATGGATCAACTTTATATCAAGCAATTGCGGCTATTTTCTTAGCGCAAATGTACGGTATTGATTTATCTATTACACAACAAATTACATTATTGCTTGTATTAATGGTTACATCAAAAGGTATCGCAGGTGTACCGGGCGTATCATTCGTTGTATTATTAGCGACACTTGGTACAGTAGGTATTCCACCTGAAGGCTTAGCGTTCATTGCTGGTATTGACCGTATTTTAGATATGGCTCGTACAGCAGTTAACGTTGTAGGAAACTCTTTAGCAGCTGTAGTTATGTCTAAGTGGGAAGGTCAATATGACGCTGAAAAAGGACAAGCTTATTTAAAAGAGATTTCTGAAAAGGGTCAAGCGGCTTAATTATAATATGAACAAGCTCTCACATAATATGTGGGAGCTTTTCTGTATATAGAAGAGGAGCAGACATAATGAAACGTAAATATGGTGACGGTTCTTCGTGGAAGAGGCTAATAGAGAAGGGTTATACGGTTAAGCAAGTGGAAGAGGGGATGCTCGGAATACTGGATATAAAAAAGGTGAGGAAGCCTAGTTGTAAAGAATATGATGGTGAAGAACTTTGTATTGCAGCGGATCAGTATATGTGGATTCAATATTTCATAGACGGGAAAAACTTTGCGATTACCGCTATGTTAGATGATCAGAAAAAATTAGTGCAATATTATATCGATGTGGCGAAAGAATATAAAATAGACGATCGTGGTTTACCTTATTTTGATGATTTATATTTAGATGTAGTATTATTATCTAGCGGTAAGGTGTATGTATTAGATGAAGAGGAGCTAGAGGATGCTTATAAAAGTGGCGATGTCACGAAGGAAGAGTATGAGTTAGCTTGGTACACTACGAAATGGATATTAGCTGCAATAAAAAATAGTGAATTTTATTGGATTTCAATATTAGAAGAAGAAATCGAAAAGTTAAAATGATTGTTGTATTCACATTTTTGTATAATTACCAAAAAAATCTATACAAAAAACAATTGACTTTTGTTTTGTAAGCGAGTAAAGTTAGGAAAGAAATTATTATTAAAAAATAAATATGAAACCTTCTTATAAAGAGAGGCGGAGGGACTGGCCCTACGATGCCTCGGCAGCGGACTCGATTTCAGAGTGCTGTGCCAAATCCAGCAAGCGTGTGCTTGAAAGATGAGAAGAGCGTTTCTTATAGATGTATAAGACCTCTTCTCATTGGAAGAGGTCTTTTGTTATTCATTAGAAAAAGGTTGAAACTAGGGAGAGATGGTACTTTGAAAGAAACGAGAGGAAATGGTTTAGCTTTATTACCACTTGGGATATTTTTGGCGCTATTTATTGGTTCTGGAATTATTACAGGTGATTTCTATAAATTGCCGATACTTGTAGCGATTTCAATTGCTGTAGGAGTCGCTTTAGTGATGAATCGTAAAGAAAGTTTTAATGTGAAAGTCGAGCGGTTCGCTAAAGGTGCAGGAAATCCGGATATTATGATTATGGTATTAATTTTTGTGCTTGCAGGTGCATTTTCTGAAACTGCTAAAGGAATGGGCGGAGTAGACTCAACTGTTAATTTAGCGTTAACTATTTTACCGCCAGGATTTATCATAGCTGGAATCTTTGTTATTGCTGCGTTTATTTCATTAGCGATGGGAACTTCAATGGGAACAATTGCAGCATTAGCACCGATTGCTGTAGGTATTAGTGGTCAAACTGATATCTCAATTGCGCTTGCGATGGCTACTGTTGTTGGCGGAGCGATGTTTGGTGATAATTTATCATTTATTTCAGATACAACAATCGCAGCTGTTCGTTCACAAGGAACAGAAATGAAAGATAAGTTTAAAACGAACTTTTTAATTGTATTACCAGCAGCTATTATCACAATTGTACTATTAGTAATAGTTACTTCAGGAAGTGATACGCAGGTTAAAGCGCATAGCTTTGATTGGATAAAGATTTTACCGTATGCAGGAGTACTTATTACAGCGCTACTTGGCTGGAATGTACTTATTGTATTAACTGGTGGAACTGTACTATCTGGTGTTATCGGTCTTATAGATGGAAGTTACACGTTAGAAAGTTTCTTTAAAAGTGTAACGACTGGAATGGGCGGTATGATGGAGTTAGTATTACTTGCTATATTAATTGGCGGTATGGTTGAATTAATCCAATATAATGGTGGTATTCAATATTTAATGAATGTATTAACACGTAATATTCGTTCGAAAAAAGGAGCGGAATTTGGTATTGCTGGTTTAGTGAGTATGACAAATATGTGTACAGCGAATAATACGATTTCAATTATCTTTACAGGCCCGCTTGCAAAAAATATTGCAGATCAATATGAAATAGACCCTCGTAAATCAGCGAGTGTATTAGATCTTTTCTCATGTTGTGTGCAAGGATTAATTCCGTACGGTGCCCAAATGTTAACGGCAGCAGGATTTGCAGCGTTATCTCCGGTTGAATTGTTACCATATGCATTTTATCCAATCTTAGTTGGAGTATGTGGGATTGTTTCTATTTTAATTGGGTTTCCAAGGTTTTCGAAAGTAGCTGAGAAAAAAAAGTATCATAAAACAGCTTAATTTAATATGAATGTTAGTAATTAAAAAAACGTGCAGAGAATAGACTCTGCACGTTTTTTTGCGTAAAGGGCTGAATATGACTCGGTCTTAAGTCTGAGTTAAAAACGGTTCTTAAGCTCGTTATGGAAAGATGAAAAAATAGTTAAGATAAGAGTATCAAATCGAAGGGAGGCAAGCACAAGATGAAACAATTTCTAGCGTTTATCGCAGCCGGTATTTTGGCTTTAATTGCTCTTGGTAGTCTTGCTGGTATTGTAGGGTTCGCAATCGGAGCAGGAGTTGTATATTGGAGCTATAAATCATTTGTGCGAGCTAAATCATTTTTTGGAAAGTTAGCTTGGGGTATTGTTGGTTTAATCGGTTTATCCATTGCACTTTCTCATTCGCCAGCATTAATCGGTATCGCTGCTTTAGTGGTTTTATATTACGGATACCGTGAGTGGAAAAAAGAAAAAGATGTAGTTGTTGAATCTGCTCCAGAAAGTTCTAAACCATATAGCAACTTTGAAGATGAGTGGAACAAATTAATGAAAAATTAAAACAATAAATCAAATTATAAATAAAGTAGAAGAGAGGAAGATTTATAATGAAACAATCTTTATTCGGACGTGTACGCGATGCAATTTTAGCTGATTTTCATAACGTGTTAGATGAGAAGGAAAGAAAAAATCCAATTGCGATGTTAAACCAATATTTACGTGATAGTGAGCGCGAAATAACAAAAATTGAGAAGTTAATTGAGCGTCATAAAACATTAAAATCTAACTTTGCTCGTGAGCTTGAGCAAGCGCGTTATTTCGTTAATAAAAGATCAAAGCAAGCTATCATTGCTCAAGAAGCAGGCGAATTACAATTGCATGAACGTGCTTTAGAAGAGGTAGCTTATTATGAAGGGCAAGTAACTCGATTAGAAGAAATGTATGCAGGTGTTGTAGAGCAAATTGATGAGTTAGAGCGTCGTCTTTCTGAAATGAAAAATAAGTTAAAAGAAATGCACGCAAAGCGTATGGAACTAATGGCACGTGAAAATATGGCACATGCAAATCGTCGTATGAATACTGCGATGCATAAAATGGATGAAAATAATCCGTTCTTACGATTTGAAGAAATTGAAGATCACATTCGTGACTTAGAAACTCGTATGAATGAAGAGCATGAGCGTGACACATTTGATATGAAAATTGCAAAACTTGAGCGTGAAATGAAAGAAAAGAATGATATATCGTTAACGAAAGAGTTAACAAAATAATAGTAGTATATTATAAAACAGGCTTATGATATAGTGATAGGAGAAAAGGTGTTGGAAAGCAATGCCTTTTCTTCTATGTATATGTGACAAGAAGGGGGGAGCTGAAATGAAGAAACATTTTTCAAAGACACAATTAATGGGAATGCTCCTCATCATATTTGGATTCGGTCTTTTTCTTGATATGATACTTGGACATTTTGAACCAGGTGGTCTCATTTTTGCATTTATTATGCTTATGTTTGGAAGGCATTATCGTAAAAAGAATCGTTATGTACGGGGAAATGTATTTTTATTTGTTGGTGGTATCGTATTTTTATTTTTCTTATTTTCATCAGCAGCATTTGTTCTTGTCGTATTTGCTTGTTTAGCTTTAATTGGTTATCAATTGATTCAACAAGGACATCAGCAAAAAGCAATGAAGGTTGAAATTAAAGAAAAAGGGATTATAGACGAAGAGAAGCAAATATATCGTACAGAACCATATTTGAAAAATATGTTTGTAGGCAATGTAAGAATGATGGATCATATTTATGAACTTGAGGATATTAATGTTCAATATGGTGCTTGTGATGTGGAAATAGATTTAACAACTGCTATGATTCCAGAAGGGGAAACGGTAATTGTTATTCGGGGTGTCGTTGGTAATATTCGTTTATATGTGCCGTATGATATTGAATTGTCTCTAAATCATTCTGTTATTGTCGGACGTGTGCTCTTGCCAGGTCATGAGGAGACAGGGTTTAACCGCAATGTTACATTTAGAACAGAGCAGTATAAAGAGGCTCCTCGTCGTATAAAAATTATTTCTTCGCTTGTCGTAGGCGATACGGAAGTGAGGAAAGTATAATGAAGAAACAAAAAAATATTTCGTGGATGTATATTCGTTATTCTATGTTGTCCTCAGTTAGTATCGCACTCATTTGTACAATTGTATATGTATGGAAAAGCGAGCAACAAGTATATGATTTATTATGGAAGGAATCCATCGCTTCTGTTCCAATTGGCTTGTTTATTATGACTACAAGTTTACTTATCGGAGGAATTGTAGGATATGCAATCGGTTACTATATAGAGCAGCGTATACAAGGATTAAATACGTTTCTATTTGAAGTAGAGCGAGGGAATTTTCCGAGTGATGTTTCGTTTACTGCAGATGATGAATTTCATGAAGTGGAACGAAAAGTAATCGTTCTGGCTCGCCGATTAGAGGAGCAAGCTGGACTCTTTCAAAAAGTAACGAATGAACGAGCTCATTGGAATGAAGAGATGAGACAAGAAGCAATTTCTCAAGAAAGGCATCGATTGGCGAGGGAGCTGCATGATTCTGTCAGTCAGCAGCTTTTTGCAATGTCGATGATGATGTCGGCTATTAATGAACAAGTAGCTGAATTTCCAGAAACGACGAAAAAGCAGTTGCAACTCGTTGAAAATATGGTCGTAAATGCACAATCAGAAATGAGAGCATTGCTTCTTCATTTACGCCCAGTACAGTTAGAAGGTAAAAAACTAACAGAGGGTATAGAAGAATTATTAACAGAACTGTCTAGAAAGCAACATATGAAAATTGAATGGTTAATTGAACCGATTCAATTAAAAAAAGGTGTAGAAGATCACTTATTCCGTATTGTGCAAGAGGCGCTGTCTAATACTTTACGGCATGCGAAGGCAAAGAAAACGGAAGTGCGCCTTCGAAAAATTGATCAATATGCGATTTTAAAAATCATTGATGACGGCGTTGGGTTTAAAGTAGGGGTTAATAAGGCTGGTTCATATGGTCTAAGATCGATGCAAGAGCGTGTTCATGAAATTGGTGGTACATTAAAAGTGCTTAGTTTTCCAAATAAAGGTACACAGATAGAAGTGAAAGTACCCATTATGATTGAGAGAGGGGGAGAATCATGATAAAAGTATTACTAGTGGATGATCATGAAATGGTTCGAATGGGTGTATCTGCATATTTATCAACGCAGCCAGATATTGAAGTAGTTGGAGAAGCTGAAAATGGAAGAAAAGGTTCAGAGTTAGCTTTGCAATTAAGACCGGATATTATTTTGATGGACCTTGTCATGGACGAGATGGATGGTGTCGAAGCAACACGTGCTATTATTCAAGAATGGCCAGAAGCAAAAATTGTAGTTGTAACAAGTTTTTTAGATGACGAAAAATTGTATCCTGTTATTGAGGCTGGGGCGACCAGTTACTTGTTAAAAACATCAAGAGCAAGTGATATTGCAGATGCTGTACGAGCTACTTATGATGGAGAAACAGTATTAGAGCCGAAAGTTACCGGGAAAATGATGTCCCGTATGCGTCAAAAGAAAGAGCAACCTTTGCATGAGGAGTTAACAGAAAGAGAGTCAGAAATTTTGTTATTAATTGCAGAGGGGAAAAGTAATCAAGAGATTGCAGATGAGTTGTTTATTGCGCTCAAAACAGTAAAGACACATGTGAGTAATATATTGAATAAGCTAAATGTAAGTGATCGGACACAGGCGGTTATTTATGCGTTTAGACATCAATTGACGAAATGATACAGTGAAACTTTAATCAGTGGGGAGCTATCCTCACTGATTATTAATTTGCACCGAATCTTATTATTGACGTCAATATATGTAAGCGTTATCATTAGGTTGTTAACAGTACATACAAAGGGGAGAATGTATATGTTAGTTCAAACTATATTTGGCATGGATAAGTCTAAAAAATTAGGGGATTATGTGAACGTATTACAAGCGCTTTGTGAACAATATAATGTTGAAACAGATAAAATTGCAATTATTGAGGCGACAGAAGAGTACTATTTATTTTTAATAAAGCAAGAAGATTGCTACGATGTTGTCAAAGTAGAAACAGTGGATACAAATATCGATTATTATACGAGAGCGTATAAAATAAGTAGTTTTAATCATACTGCTTCTCAAATGTAAAAAACTCCCTTTTGGGAGTTTTTTAGGATGCTTTTACTTCATGAGATTCGGTTAGCAAGGGGACTTTTTTCGCACCACTTAGCTTAGCGATTGTAAGGCCGATAAGAGATCCAGCTAATGCAGGTACTAGCCAGCCTATTCCTTCATTATATAAAGGGATAAATTCAAAATATGATGTGATAAATGAAACGGAAATACCACCTTGTTTTAATCCATCAAATACGCTTACGATTGCTGCTCCAATCAAAGCGCCTACATAAACGGAGCGATATCCACCGAAGTATTTATGAAGTAATGATAGTAGTACGAGTACAATCGCAATTGGATACACAACAAGTAGAATTGGAACAGAGATGGCAATGATTTTTGTTAAACCTAAGTTGGCAACTAGTAACCCTAAAGCACAAATGATACTTGCGAACATTTTGTATGAAAATGTAGTTAATAACGTTGAAAAATATTGGCTGCATGCAGATACGAGTCCAACACATGTCGTTAGGCAAGCGAGTGTAACGATAAGAGATAATAGAAGCAAACCGTACGGACCGAATAATTGTTGTACGATAACAGTAAGTAACTGTCCACCATTTTTTGCATATCCGAGAGAGACGCTAGTTGCCCCGAGCCAGCCGAGTGCACCATATACAAGTACGAGCCCTGTAGCGGCAATAAGCCCTGCTTTTGCTGTGGCGATGGCAATGGACTTACGATTATTCACACCTTTAGAGCGAATTGCATTTACAACGATAATTCCGAATGCAAGTGCTGAAATGGTGTCCATTGTTAAGTAGCCTTCCATAAATCCTTTGAAGATTGGAGAAGTTTGATACTCTTGCATTGCTGGTCCTGATTGCCCAAGTGGTGTGAATACACTTTTAACAAACAATAAGAAAATTGAGAGTAATAAAATAGGTGTTAATATATTTCCAATACGATCAACAAGTTTAGATGGATTCAAACTCAGCCAAAATACGATAGTAAAGAAGATGATTGTATATACAAATAGCACTAGGCTGCTAGAGCGGATTGTTTCTGGTAAGAAAGAACTAACACCCATTTCATAAGCGACATTTGCAACACGTGGGATGCCCATGGATGGACCGATGGCAATATATACAACTACCGTAAAGAAAATTCCGAATAATGGATGAACATGACTTGCAAGTTGCTGCATTCCATTTCCTGATAGAGAAATTGCGATAACAGTAAGTAGTGGTAAGCCAACTCCTGTTAGTAAAAATCCAATCATTGCTGGCCAAAAGTTTTCACCTGCGTTTTGTCCAAGCATGGGAGGGAAAATTAAATTACCTGCCCCAAAAAATAAAGAAAATAGCATAAGACCCGTGAAAAAAATATGTTTTTTTGATACAGTGTTCATTGTTTTTCCTCCTTTTTCATTCATTCATTTGTAAGAACACAAAAAAACTCGTCCCTAAAGAAAGGGACGAGTTATATTTACCCGCGATACCACCCTAATTTACACATGTAGAAATAAATCTATATGTATACGGCTTTGCAACGTACAACATGATACGTGTTCCTTGTAACGGGGGACGGCCGGTAAGAACTTACTGTAACATTCGGTTCTACTTCTCGGAGATGATTTTCGGTTACGCACTGAACGTTGGCTTTCAGCAAATCGCCAACTCTCTGGGGAACAGTTCTATAACGTACTCGTTCTCGTCAATGAATTTTTATTCAAGTATTCTGACAGTATTGTTGCATGTTTTTTTTAGAAAGTCAATATGTTTTTTGGAAGATATATTTATATACGAAAATATCGAAAGTGATATTCGTTGTTGTAAAGGGAATGATGAATTGTAAAATGGGAGTAAAAATTTGCGGAGAATTGTAAAATTTATAGAGAAAATTGATATTTATAGGAGTGAAGAAGGGATTGTTTGAATTTATAGAGAATAATACAACAATCCACTTGCTGGAAAGAACAAACCAAAAGAGGTGACTGAAATGCTTGCGATGGGAGTATTATTTGGCATTATTGCTATAATTGGTTTTATGTGGTTATATTATTCGCGTTCGTTTAAACAAGCAGAAGTTTTACTCTTTCAAAAAGGTAGTTTGTTGACAAATCAGTCTAGATATTTAGTATGTCCGAAGTGTGGAAGTGCACAGGCTAGAAGTGGAGGATATCAAGAGTGTTGCAAAATTAGATTATGAAAGAAAGGAAGCCTCACATTATTTTGTGAGGCTTCCTTCCTTACAACTTCATCGCGCTCCAAATTGTCCATCGATCTCTTTCAATAATAGGAGAGACGTTTTGTAATGCGGTCTGTATATGATGTAGAAGTTGAGAAAGTTCATCATCTGTTAACTCATATAGAATGGATCGACCTGTTCGAGGAGATAAATCTTGCAATAATGCTTCTACAGAATCATGTATTTTGCGTATTTCCCATTGTGTTTGTGTGGGAAGTACATGAAGAGAATGTTTTTGTAATTCTGTCTGTATAGTGTTGGTTTTTGGACGTCTTTTTGACTCTATTTCAATAAGTTTTGGAAATAGAGAGAAAAAATATCCGCGAATGTGTTCGGGACTTCCTGGAATTGTACAATCTTCAATTGTTCGATCTTGTAAAATAAGTACACCGTTTTTATTTAATATACGAGAAGCTTCACGTAAAAATGTAGGAATGTCTTGTAAATGATGAATAACTGCGCGAGAAATAACTATGTCGAATGTTTCATTAAGGTATGGGAGATTATGTGCATCACTGTGGACGAATGAAATGTTTGGAAAGTTGTTACAATTTTCTTTTGCAGCTTGTAATATTTCTTTTGAAAAATCAAGTCCCACAACATTTTTTGCTCCCATAAGAGCGAGTTCTTTCGTATAAATTCCGCCACCACAGCCGATATCAATTATTTGCTTGTTTTGTATTTCTGTAATGTTTTTTACCATTTCAGCCCAAGAAATATGAGCGTTTCTTGTTGCATATGTGTACTTATTATTTTCATCATGAAAATTAATGGACATGATAAAGACCTCCTTTCAATGATTAGTATAGCGTATTTAATAGGATGTCACGTTTTTGTTTTATGTATGAAGATTATAAGGATTTCTTATCGTAAAAGGAGGATTAATTTGAAAGGGAAATATGTATTGGTGTTGTTGTTTGTTATGTTACTAGCAGCTTGTGGTCAAGTTGAGCCAAAAAAAGAAACAAAAAAAATAGAAGAGACGGTGAATGAAGTGAAAGAAACAATAGGGGTAACCGTTATACAAAGAAAACATAAAGAGAAAAAGTTGCAAGAATCAGAAGCGAAGTTAGTAATAGACATTTTGGATAAAGCTGAAAAACAAGAAATAACAGGAAGCTTCGGTGAACCTGAATATGAAATACACATTAGTAGAGATGGGAAAAAAGAAACTTATTATGCATGGTTAAGGGGAGAAGATAGACGAGGATGGGTGCAATATAAGAAAGCTATGTATATGTTGAATGAAAAAGATACGGAAAAGCTTTTGGATATATTTCCAAATGTCTCAGAACAAAAAGAAGATGAGATGCAGGTAAGCCCTTTAACGGAAGTAACAAAAAAAGATTTGCAGATTACCGCGTTTCATATTAAAACAGGCGATCAAAACGTGAATTATATGGTACGGTATACGATTTCACAATCACTATACAATAAGTTAGTGAAGGAGAAAGAATATTATTTGCAACTCAATTTTTCAGAAAAAGTTCAAAAATTAATTGGCGCAAAAGAGAGTGAAATGATTTTAGGTGAAAAAGTAAAGGAAGGGTATAAGCAATATGAATTGCATGCTACTGTGCAGGTAAAAAGCGCTTCAGAATCACAATTAAAATCATTAGAAACATATTACGAAAATTATGATTTGAAAATATTAAACAGTGAAAAAGAAAAAATAGGTTTGTTTCAAAATATAATTCAGATTGTTAAAGATTATGGTGAAAAAATGAATTTTCAAAGATAAAGTGAGACTTTAATTAGCCCTTACTGATTGGAATGAATGTAAACTCGTCAAATCTATATGGCCTTTCCTAGGAAATGATAATAGAGAGGGGAAAACACCCCTCTCTATTACTTTGCTTTTGTAGATGGCTCATTCATTGATTTTCGTGTAATAAGAAAAGAAATCATAAGAGCGGAAAGGATGACAAGGGCAATAAATACGTGATTGGGCAACAAATCTAATAATAATACGTAACTAACGGTATAAAAAATAAGAGTTGAAGCTAAAAACGATAGAGCACCTATTATAAGAGATTGTAAATTCATTTGTGTACACCTCCTTTTATTTATATTTTTGGCTTAAAATGGATTATATAAACATTATTTCTAATAATAGAAAAAAATATGTCATAATAGAGAAAAGAACAAGCTTTGATGAATGAATATGATTCATTAATGAGAGATAAAGGAGAGGAATATGAAAAATAATAAAAAAGGATTATGGGGAATTATTGTTGCGATAGGTCTATTTTTACTGTCTAAGTTAAAGTGGGTATTTGCATTTTTTAAATTAGCAAAGTTTTCAACGGTATTTAGTATGTTTCTATCGCTTGGCGCATACGCAGTTCTATATGGTTGGAAATTTGGAGTAGCGCTCATTTATTTGTTGTTTGTTCATGAAATGGGCCATTTATGGGCTGCCAAAAGAAAGGGGATTCCAACATCGCCAGCAATCTTTATTCCATTTATGGGGGCCCTTATTGGAATGAAAGAGATGCCGAAAAATGCGAAAGATGAAGCTTACATTGCCTATATGGGTCCGCTTTTCGGACTTCTGTCATTTTTACCAGCGATACCGCTTTATATAATGACGAAAGAGCCATTTTGGGCGCTTGTTATTTTGCTTGGAAGTATGATTAATTTCTTTAATTTAATTCCCGTTTCGCCGCTAGATGGTGGGAGAATTATTTCAGTTGTCAGTACTAAAATTTGGGGAGCAGGCCTTATTTTATTACTTGGCTATTCAATTTACTTTAAAAGTATTTTGGGAGGATTTATTGTTATTATCGGTTGTATGGAGTTATATAGAGTAATAAAGAGAGATGAGCCGATTAAGGAATTAGGGCATAAAATTGATGGGATGAAAGAATATGTTACTAGGCTTGAAGAGGAATTAAAAGAAACGGGTGCTGTACATCGGACTATATATGTGATGCATCATGAGATGCATGCATTAAGACAAAGAGAACGGGAAAAAGAGTTACAAATAGGTGAACTTCAAAAAATGGAAGTGTTAGAGTATCTTTTACCGAAGTTCGAACCGTTAGATTATGTTCCATATGAAGATGAAAAAGATGAGTATACAATTCACATAAGGGAAGCATTTGAAGCGTCAGAAAGAAAATTAAATGAATGGAAAACAGAAAAGGAACAACAAGAAAACTATTATAAAGTGGATGCGAAAACGAAATGGACAGTATTTGCTTGTTATATCGGATTAATGGCTATACTCGGTTACACAGCTTATGAAGGATATATTGTTTTACAAGATTATTTGCCAACGAGAAATGTATAGAAAAACATTGTCGAAATGATAGGAAGAATTAATACAGGAATTATATTTCTACGAGAGAATGTTACATGTATAGTCATACGTTGTAATATTTTTAGTAGAGAAGGAGTTCTGTATATGAAGAAATTGTTAAATGTATTTGGAATTATTATCGTGATGATCATGGCTAGTTATAGTCTTATGAAAGTGCTGTTACATTATGCGAATAAGCCTGCTGAGGTAAATACAATAGCTCAAATAGAAGATGTGCAAGAAGAGACAAAAGTGCTAGATTTTATTCGAATGACACATGAAAGCTATAATAATTTCTTAAATTACGGTAAAGCAGAGAATTATACAGACGGGGATTGGAATCAATTTAAGCAATGGTTTCAACAACAAGAACAATCTTTAAAAAATATACATACGGAAATAAAGAATGAAAAAATAAAACGCGATGTAAATAGAAGCTATGAAATTGTAAAAAAAGGTGTGGAATTTCAAAATATTGAGTATGTAGTGTATGCCCACCGTGTATATCATGACTTGGATATTATCGTAAATAAATATAGAGGTGAAACGAATATCTGGGGGTATACGGAGTTTGGCGATGGGAAAGATATAAAAGTAATTGAACAAGCTATAAAAACAAAATAATAAGCTAGCTAGAATTCTAGTTAGCTTATTTTGTTTTGTAAATGCAATGTTCATATATTATTCACAAAAACACCGTGTTAATAGTGATTAAAATCACAATCTGCATTATAAGATTCAGTTAAACTAAAAACAGTTAAGGAAATAGAGGAGTGGGATACAATGTTAAGTGCAAAAACAATTGAAATCGTAAAGTCAACAGTACCATTACTACAAGAAAAAGGTGTTGAAATTACAACGAGATTCTATCAAATTTTATTTTCGGAACATCCGGAGTTGTTGAATATTTTCAACCATACGAATCAGAAAAAGGGAAGACAACAACAAGCGTTAGCGAATGCTGTTTATGCAGCTGCAACGTACATTGATAATTTAGAAGCAATTATTCCAGTTGTAAAACAAATTGGTCATAAGCATAGAAGTTTAGGGATTAAAGCTGAGCATTATCCGATTGTAGGTACATGTTTACTACGTGCCATTAAAGAGGTCGCAGGTGCACCTGATGAAGTTTTAAATGCATGGGGAGAAGCATATGGTGTCATTGCTGATGCATTCATTAGCATTGAAGCAGAGATGTATGAAGAAGCTGCACATAAAGAAGGTGGATGGAAAGACTTCCGCAAATTTGTGATTGTTAAAAAAGTGAAGGAAAGCGATGTTATTACGTCATTTTATTTGAAACCTGAAGATGGAGGGAAAGTTTCTTCATTCATCCCAGGTCAATATGTAACGGTTCAAATCAATATTGAAGGTGAGACATATACACATAATCGTCAATACAGTTTATCCGACGCTCCTGGGAAAGAATATTATCGTATTAGTGTAAAAAAAGAAAAAAGTGTAGATACACCAGACGGTAAAGTGTCTAATTACTTACATGAACATGTAAAAGAAGGAGATGTTTTACCAGTAAGTGCACCAGCAGGAGATTTCGTGTTAAATATGGATTCAACATTACCAGTTGTACTAATTAGTGGTGGAGTAGGGGTTACACCGATGATGAGTATGTTAAATACGTTAATTGAACAAGATTCAAAACGTAATGTATATTTTGTTCATGCAGCAATAAATAGTAATACACATGCAATGAAAGAACACGTTAAGGCAGTAGAAAATGAATATGAACAAGTTAAAGCATATACTTGTTATTCTGCACCGACTGAAAAAGATTTAGAAATGAAGAACTTTGATAAAGAAGGTTACATTGAAAGTGAGTGGTTAAAAACTATTATTCCGACAACTGAAGCAGAATTTTATTTCTGTGGTCCAGTAGCATTTATGAAGCATATAAATGCTGCACTAACTGATTTAGGTGTGAAACAAGAGCATATTCATTATGAATTTTTCGGCCCAGCAACAAGCTTACAATAAGCAAAAAAACGAGGTATTTATTTTACCTCGTTTTTTATTTGTTCTCGTAATAAACGGTTTACTGTTTCACGGCGTATACCTATCAGTTGGCCAATTTCGGTTTGTGTTAATATTTCATATATAGGAATGTCACCTAAATATAGGGTGAACCATTCTTGTAAACGATGAAGACGTTCTTTCGGAGAGACGGTTGTCAATTGATCAATTCGTTGTTGCATCATTCTTAATTTAGATTGCAATTGCATAGCGATGTTAGCATACGATTCGGGATTTGCTTGAAGTCTCTCGTACCATTCATTACTAGTGATCGGTTCCACTTCTGTTTTTATTAAAGCGATAGCTGTACCGTGATATTCTTTCGGCGAAATTAAAGAATGATGAGGTATCGTTTCACCTGGAACGATAATGTTGAATAAAAATGGTGTTCCGTCTTCTTCTAGCCGAACTACTTTTAATAAGCCTGTTTTTATAAAGTATAAAGGACCGTCCTCGCCTTGACGGAATAGTACATCTCCTTTGTGTAGAATCAATGTTAGCCCCCCATTAATATGTTTCTATTTCTTCTATTTTAGCGTATATGTATATAGACAATATGCTATTTCAACAGCAATTTCATTGACGAAATGTATGCTATTACAGTAGTATACTATTTAGTGTGTAATAGTACTAGCAATGAATACGCTGTAGGGGGTTTAGTATATTGTTAGATGCGATGAGAATGACGGATATGAGAATTCCGGCGAATGCTATCATTCATGTAGAAGAGATGAAAGGTGGAGTCGTTTTATCCGTTGAAGTAGACGGCCAAATTATTTATACGATGGCTTATGATGAAGAAACAGATAGTTATGCTGAATTATATGATCGAAACGATAAGAGGGCGTGCCAAGTACATGAAGACTTCATGGGATGGTCACTTCTTCATTAAAAAAGATGTCAATATGACATCTTTTTTTATTAAATCGATAGAATATACAAAGAAATGAAATATAAGGATAAAATTTGTAATAATTGATTTTGCATTGTTAGCGCTCTGTAACTGCAAGTGAACTATTTTTTCGCTATCATAAAGATAACAGTCGCAGTTATAGGAGTGGTCAACTTGAAGAAAGTACATATTTCAAATTATATGTTATTATGTGTTTGTTTAATTTTATTTGTTCTCCTCGGAGGATTTTTATATTCATGTGTATAAGAAAAACGCATTCTAAAAAGAATACGTTATAAAAGGGAAATAATGATTAATCTAGTTCCAAGAATAATTAACGTAATACGTAATAAATTAATTACGGCATTTCCACTTAGTTTTGTATTAATGTAAGCCCCGATTTTTCCGCCGATCCATGCACCCGGAATCAGGATTAATGCATAAATCCAGCTGACATTTCCAAGTGAGATGTGAGTTGCAGAACTTACAATTGCTGATAGAAATACGATGAACATTGAAGTTGCTACTGCAATATGTGCTGGGAATGCAAAAAGAAGCATCATTGCTGGAACAAGTAAGGCACCGCCACCAATTCCAAATAATCCAGATATAAACCCAACTATAAAGGCGATAAAGATAGCAAGAAACGGTGGGAATTGGTAGTGTACAGTATTTCCATCATTATCTGTAAAAGAACGCTTAATTACAGACGTATTTGAGAGGGAAAGAGGTTTTAATTTGTCTCGAAGCATAAGTAGAATTGAGACGAATATAAGGAAAATCCCAAAGTATAAAGAAAATGTGTCTTGGTTTAAAAATTTATTTGCCCATGATCCAATAATACCACCAGGGCCGCTTCCGATAAATAAAATAAGTCCACTTTTATAATCTACTCGCTTATGCTTCATGTAAGTAAGGGTGGAAGATAGTCCTGTGAAAACGACTGTTACCATAGAAGTCCCTACTGCAAGTTGTGGTGATAAACTGTGTAATCCAATTAATAACGGAACAATAATAATTCCGCCTCCAAGCCCAACTAGGCTGCCGACTGTTCCGGCGATTAGTCCGATGAAAAGTAACATGATGTATTCCAAAATTGCCAACTCCTCTAAATAACTTATCCACCAATTATTATACACGCTTTTTAATGAGAAATAGGCTTGTTCACAAAAAAGTCGTCTTCCTAGAAAAATAAGGAAGACGACTTTTGATTAGAAAACAAAATGTAATAGGTAGTAAAACAGAGCAGCTAAAGAAGCTGAAATAGGAAGTGTAATAACCCATGTAATTAACATACGTTTTGCAGTTCCCCATTTTACCCCTTTCACACGGTGAGAAGCACCAACCCCTAAAATAGAAGAAGAGATAACGTGCGTCGTACTAACCGGTAAGTGAATGAATGTTGCACCGAAAATAACAAGTGATGATGATAAATCGGCAGCTACACCATTTACAGGACGGATTTTCATAATTTGTCCACCGACAGTTTTAATAATTTTCCATCCACCGACAGAAGTACCAAGCCCCATTGCGATAGCACAAGATAATTGTACCCAGAACGGGATATCGCTAGAAGTATGATAGTTATTAGCCATAAGAGCCATCGTAATAATTCCCATTGCTTTTTGTGCATCATTCGTACCGTGTGTGTAGGCTTGTAATGCCGCAGTGAAAATCTGGAATATACGGAAGTTCTTATTCGTTTTCGTTAAGTTAAAGTTTTTAAATACTACTTTAAAAATACTGTATACGATATAACCAATAACGAAAGCGATAATCGGTGAAATGATTAAAGCTTCAATAATTTTAATAAATCCTTTAAGATTTAGCGAGCTAATCCCAGCGGCCGCAATTGCTGCACCTGCGATTGAGCCGATAATTGCATGCGAAGAACTACTTGGAATACCGTAGTACCAAGTAATTAAGTTCCAAGCTATTGCCGCAAGCAAAGCAGCTAAAATTACAAGAGAACCATTTTGTAAGGCGAATGGATCAACGATATCTTTTGTAATCGTTTTTGCTACACCTGTAAATGTCATTGCGCCTAAAAAGTTCATAATAGCCGCCATAATAATGGCATGTCTAGGCTTTAGAGCTTTCGTTGAAACAGCCGTTGCAATAGCGTTTGCTGTATCGTGAAATCCATTGATAAAGTCAAAAGCTAAAGCGCAAATGACTACTAAAACGGTCAGTATCAAGAGTGTATCCATGATCAAACTCCTTACGCGTTCTTCATAATAATTGTTTCTAATACGTTTGCAACGCTTTGACAGCTATCAGCTACTTCTTCAAGCTCTTCGTAAATCTCTTTAAATTGAATAATCTTAATCGGATCTTTTTCACGAGAGAATAAGTTCTTAATCGCATGACGGCGAATATCATCACACTGTGATTCATAATCCTTAATCTTAATCGCATTTGTACGAATGTCGACTAATTTTTTGTTAGACATTAATTCAACAGAGTTTGCAATCTCAATCGCACATTGATTAATTGCTTCTACGAATTTAATCATGTATTCATCAGCTTCTGTAATAGAATACATTTCGAACAGACCAGCACTGTGATCTAATCCGTCTAATACATCATCCATACTCATTGCAAGTTGTAGGATGTCCTCACGCTCAATTGGAGTGATAAACGCTTTGTTTAACTCCATAATGATTTCGTGAATAAATGAGTCACCTTTTGACTCATACTCTTTCATGCGCATAGAAAACTCTTTTAAATCGCTAGCATTTTTAATTTTATACTCCACGAAAAACTGCGCGCCTTCTTTTAAATTTTCGGAAACATTCATTAACATTTCAGAAAATTTATCTTTTTTTGATTTAAAGACCATTATTGTTACCCCCACAAAAGTAATATATGTAAAATATATTGGCTAATCAATTCTAACAAAAAACTGTCGTTTTTTAAAACATTTTATCGAAAAGTTTACAAAAACTTAACATAACTCTCGTTGTTCTATTAATAATATTAATATCCAATAGTGAATATCTTACTTGTAGAATGTCCTTTTCTTGCAAAAAGTATGAATGCAAAAGAAAAGCTTTACACTATAGGAATGACTACGTTATTATAATAAATTTAAAAGGCGGTATATTCTTCCTTTTAAAAAGAAGAGTGTAAATAAATGAAGGAAGTGAACGAATGAAATTGAAGAACACTCATTTTAAAAAAATGCTTGAGTGGTTCAATAAGAGGAAGAAACTTCGTAATTCATTAATTGTATTGGGAAGTGTATTCGTTACTCTATTTATTGCTGTAAATATAATAATTTCCATTCAAGACATATCTGAATTAAAACAAGCTGTTCCACAACCGACTTTAATTTATGATGCAAATAATGAGGTTGCAACAAAATTAGCTTCTTCAAAAACAGAAGGCGTTAAAAGAAAAGATATTCCTGATATTATGGTTCAGGCAATTGTTGCAGTAGAAGATAAGGAATTTTTTAACCATCATGGTATTTATTATAGTGGAATTATAAGTGCGGTTTTTAAAAATATTACAGCAGGAGAAGTTGTAGCTGGGGGAAGTACAATTACACAGCAGCTTGCGAAGAATGTATTTCTGACACAAGACCGCACATTTTCGCGTAAAATAAAGGAATATTTTTTAACAAAAAAAATAGAGCGTACGTATACGAAAGATGAAATTATTGAAATGTATATGAACCAAATTTATTTTGGTGAAGGTGCTTGGGGTATAAAAAGGGCGGCTAAATCTTATTTTGATAAAGATGTAAAAAATTTAACAATTTCAGAAGCTGCAACGATTGCGGGCTTAATTAAAGCGCCGTCTGCGTATTCACCTTATAAAAACTTTAACAAGTCAATTGAAAGACGTAATGTTGTATTAAGTTTAATGAAAGAGCAAGGGTATATTTCTGACGAACAGTATAGTAAAGAAAAAGAGAGCGGACTTGTGTTAAAACGAGGCGTTGATGATAAATACAAGGGAAAATACTCTCAATATGTAGACTATATTGTTAGAGAAGCGATGGAAAAGTACGAATTAACACAAAATGAAATTTTAGCGGGTGGTTATCGTATCTATACAGAGCTTGACCCGAAAAAACAACAGGCTGTAGAAGACGTTGTGAATAATGATAGTTATTTCAAAGATAGTGGCTCAGACCAACTTATGCAAACGGGTGTAGTTCTTATGAATCCAAAAACAGGTGGTGTACCAGCTCTAGTTGGAGGCAGAGGGCCGTATCAGTTTTTACAGTTTAACCATGCAACGCAATTAAAAAGACAACCTGGCTCAACGCTAAAGCCTTTGGCTGTATATGTACCAGCGTTAGAACAAGGATATGAAGTATACGATATATTAAAAGATGAACCATTTAACATTAAAGAATATAAACCACAAAATAGCGATCATACTTTTCACGGTGATGTGACAATGTATGAAGCTGTGGCAAAATCGTACAATGTTTCGGCTGTGTGGCTATTAGAACAAATTGGATTAGATAAAGGATTGAAATCTTTAGAGCGATTTGGTATTCCATTAGTACCAGAAGATCGTACGTATCCGATTGCTTTAGGCGGTATGCATGTGGGGACATCTCCATTTGTAATGGCTCAAGCATACAGTACATTTGCAAATGACGGTGTCCAAGTGGAAGCTCATGCAATTAGAGAGATACAAAATGCTGAAGGTGAAACGATTGGAAAGTGGTATAAGAAAGAGACACGAGTGACGAGCGAGAAAATTTCTCAAAAGATGACATATTTATTAAAAGGTGTTGTGGAAAAGGGAACGGGCGAAAAGGCGAAAGTTACTAATGTTGATACAGCAGGTAAGACAGGAACTACTCAAATTGTAAATGGCCCGAGCACCGGTGCAAAGGATTCATGGTTTGTTGGATACACACCAGATTTGGTAGGTGCGATTTGGGTAGGATATGATAAAACAGATAGCGATCATTATGTTCCAGGTGGTAGTCAAATTACGACGACAATGTTCCGGGATATTATGAAAAAAGCGAACGCAAATCCAGCTCAAAAAGCGTTCCAGTTATCGCTCATATCTGAGGCTGATTATAAAAAACAATTGACTACAATAGAAGAGGAAAAACGAAGAAAAGAAGAAGAGAAGAGAAGAAAAGAAGAAGAACAACAACGAAAACAAGAGCAACAAGAGTGGCTTGATAAAGTGAAAGAATGGATTCCTTCATTTTGGTAAAAGAAAGAGGCGAATAAAGAAATTCGCCTCTTTTTTTGTATGAAAACAAAATGAAATTTTAATCGGTAGAGATTTTTGTCTATCTTAATTAGCTATTAATCCATATCCGTTGAGATACATAATATTACTCGTTAAGTATAATATTCGTACTGCCAAAAGATTCGGAATCGTATGTGACGATTATTTTGCCTTTACTAATAGGTTCGTAAGGTAATTCCTCTTCGTAATTACCGTTATTTTCATTGTGGATAGAAAGTGTAATTTCATCGATTTTTTTATTTGTATACTGATCTTTAATCGTTTCAGCAATCTGAAGTAACGCCTCGGAACTAGAAGCTTTTGTAATAAGCATTCCTTTTATAACTTTTTTTTCATTCTTTGTGGCATTGGAATAAGGGATGTTGCTTTGTTTCGTATATAGAAGTTTGTATGGAGTAGTTTTTCTCTCTGCTTTTGATATAGTGGAATATTTTAGAGTTAAAAAACATCCTAAACATAAAATAATGCATACCATAAGTGCAAACCAAATGCGTATTAGTGACATAACTCTCATTTTCATCCCTCTTTCATATCTTTGACTTCACTATTTATCATACAAAATGAGGATTAAGATAGAGTAAATTTGAGGTAAAGAAACGTAAAGAAGGAGCACTTATCCTCCCAAATAAGTGCTCCTTTCTATATAAAGAGAGATTTAATGCACGGTTAAACGATACATATTATTATAAATATAATTTTCAAGCGAAAATTAGTAAATTCGGAATACAGATAGTGTTGCAGTTGTATCGCCCGTGTTAGGAATAGAAATAGTGTTTGCTGTAGGTTGTACAGAAATTGTTGTACCAGCTTGTAAAGTAACGATTGTAGAGAACGATACAGCACTACCGATAACGTTAGTTGAGAAATTACGAGTAGGTGGTTGGCCGTTGAATGAAATACCGAATCCAAACGGTGAAGAGCCTGGGAAAGTTGTAGACGCTGAGAAACTAATATCATATACGCCTGTTTCTAAAATTGTTAAAGTATCTGCAGTGTCATTGAAATTAATGTTATTTATTTCGAAAACTTGATTAAATTGGATATTTGTTCCAGGGGATATTGTTTGAGCATTGGAGTTTCCGATTGCCGCGATCGTTACAGGAATTGGGGTACCCGCTGGTCCAGTAGCACCCGTAGCACCTGCTGGTCCTTGAATACCTTGAGCACCCGTAGCGCCAGTAGCGCCCGCTGGTCCTTGAATACCTTGAGGCCCTTGAGGTCCAGTAGCGCCCGCTGGTCCTTGAATACCTTGAGCACCCGTAGCGCCAGTAGCACCCGCTGGCCCTTGAACACCTTGAGCACCCGTAGCGCCAGTAGCACCTGCTGGTCCTTGAACACCTTGAGCACCCGTAGCGCCAGTAGCACCTGCTGGTCCTTGAATACCTTGAGCACCCGTAGCGCCAGTAGCACCCGCTGGCCCTTGAACACCTTGAGCACCCGTAGCGCCAGTAGCGCCAGTAGCACCCGTAGCACCCGCTGGTCCTTGAGCACCTTGAGCACCCGTAGCGCCAGTAGCACCTGCTGGTCCTTGAATACCTTGAAGCCCTTGAGGTCCAGTAGCGCCAGTAGCGCCAGTAGCACCAGTAGCACCCGTAGCACCCGCTGGTCCTTGAGCACCTTGAGCACCCGTAGCGCCAGTAGCACCTGCTGGTCCTTGAATACCTTGAAGCCCTTGAGGTCCAGTAGCACCCGCTGGCCCTTGAACACCTTGAGCACCCGTAGCGCCAGTGGCACCCGTAGCACCCGCTGGCCCTTGAACACCTTGAGCACCCGTAGCACCCGTAGCACCCGCTGGTCCTTGAGCACCTTGAGCACCCGTAGCGCCAGTGGCACCCGTAGCACCCGCTGGCCCTTGAACACCTTGAGCACCCGTAGCGCCAGTGGCACCCGTAGCACCTGCTGGTCCTTGAATACCTTGAGGCCCTTGAGGTCCAGTAGCACCTTGAGCGCCCGCTGGTCCCTGAGCGCCTTGAGGTCCTTGAGGTCCAGTAGCACCAGTAGCACCCGCTGGTCCTTGAGGCCCGGTAGCACCCGTAGCACCCGTAGCACCTGTTGCTCCTCCGCCTCCAAGGCAACCTGATCCGTATTGAACTAGGATAGTTTGGATTTCTGTTATGAGTCTAACTAGTTTGTCGATCGTACAACAATCTACTTTGAATAACTTAGCGATATACAATAAATAATTAAGCAAGCTTTGTAGCTCAACGTATAATGCTCCACATGAGAAAGGTGTTGTTCTTAAAATAGTTAATAAATTAGCAATAATAGAATTTCCAATTTGTTTTTGTGCTGGGGATAAATCTAAGCAATTGAGGAATTTTTGTAAGTTATTTAGGGCAGCGATTAAGTTATCTATATTATTTTGAGAAGGGTTTTGAAAGACAGCTTGAATAGCTTGGCCAAGAGCTTGAAGAAGTCTAACGAATTCTGTAAGTTCGGACTTAGAGATGTTAATATGACTACAAGCTCTTACTTCGCAACAATCATTACCATAAAATACTTTTCCTTTATTTTTATTGTTCATCTTTTCATTCCTTTCTTTCATAGAATCAATAGTCATTACTATATATTAAAATGAAATTTATACTAAATTCGTAATGGACAAACTACCATTTATAAAAAAATAAGGAATTGGCCCACTTAGCAAAAAGTAAGTAAGGTATAGAAGGATTTATATAACGTAAAGAAGAAAAGTTCAACATAAAAAACTGCATGTCAATTGTTGAAGGATTAACAATTGGCATGCAGTTCGTGGATTGGATTTTATTTGTATTGATTTAATCTTTCAAGGGCTGTTTTAGGTAAGATTGGAATTGAAATAGTAAAAGTTGTACCATTTTCATTACTAGTCATTTTTAATGTACCGTTATGATTTTGAATGATTTTTTTCGTTACTGACAAGCCGAGCCCTGTACCGGAATCTTTTGTTGAGAAGAATGGATCAAAGATATATTCTTGAATGGCTCGTGGAATACCAGTTCCATTATCAGTGAAAGTAATACGGACAAAATTATCAAGGCGGTAACTAGCGATTTGTATAGAAAGTTTTTTTTCGCTTTGAGCATCGACAGCGTTCTGGAATAAGTTTAAAAAAACTTGTACAAGTTCATGACGATCAATATGAACTAATATATCATCTAATTCGGTAGAAAAATTATAATCAATTGAAATGTTATGTAAAAAGACTTCACTAGCTAATAACTGTTGAATATACTCACGTAAAAATGTATTAATGGGAAAGGGTTCTCTTTTAAATTCACGTGTTTTTGAAATAGATAAAAATTTTGTAATGATACTATTTGCGCGATCTAATTCAGGAATAAGTAAGTTTTTAAATAGTTCTTTATTAGATGGAGAAACATTTTCTTGTAAAAATTGTAAATATCCTCGTACGGTTGTAAGAGGATTACGTACTTCATGTGCAATACCAGCCGCGATTCGCCCTGCTAACGAAAATTTTTCTGCATCACGTTCTGTATTTAAATAATGAAAGACACTAATAACTCTAAAAATCTCTCCGTTATAATCACGAATAATTCGGTTATTTAAAATGCCATAGTTTTTGTCTAAAACTTCTTCATTGTATATTTCTGTGCCTGTTCTTAATGTTTCTAGAGCTTTAATTTTTTCTTCAGGCAATTTTAGTAATTGTTGAATTGGTTTTCCAATTATATCATTTCGTACTACACCAAAATCATCTGCAGCAGCTTGATTACATAAAGTTATATTTCCTTTATTATCAACAAAGGTTACATGATGTGAAAAAGCATCAAAAATATGAACAAAGTATGTTTCAAGTTGTTTAAATAAAAATAATGAGTCGCAAGTAAGTTGAAAATCGGCCTCTTTATTTTCTTTTTGTATGTTTTGAATGGAATGAGTCGATCTCGTTTTCTTTATTTGTAAACCAATATGTGAATTTTTATATGTGAAATGGTGTGGTAATTGATTTACAAGTTCTTCATAAAAACGTACTTTATTTTCTAGTTCTTCTATTCGTTTTTCATGAGATATAATATCATCGTTTGGAAGCATAAATAACCCCTCAATTTAAAAATTCTTCCATCTAGTATATCATATTTTTATACGGATACTCTTAAAGAAGAGACTACTTAATAAAATTGATTGGTCGAAGTGTTCAGTAATTGAGTAGAATGGATAGAAGGTGAAGTTAAAAAGGGAGGAATATATTTGCTTTTCATTGGAGTAACAGGGTGGGGAGATCATGATTCTTTATATATAGACGCCTATGAAAATAGAAATAAATTACGAACATATAGTGAGTATTTTCCTATTGTAGAAGTGGACAGTTCATTTTATGCGATGCAACCTGCACGAAACTATATAAAATGGGCAATGGAAACACCGAAAGATTTTTCTTTTATAGTAAAAGCATATCAAGGAATGACAGGACATATGAAAGGTGAAATTCCTTTTTCTACGTTCGATGAGATGTTTGATGTATATAAACAATCTATTCTTCCTTTAATTGAAGCTAGTAAATTAAAAACAATTTTATTTCAATATCCGCCATGGTTTGATTGCAAAAAGAAAAATGTAGATTTTCTTCGATATACGAAAGAAAAAATGGAAGGTTTACCATGTGCAATAGAATTTCGAAATCAAACATGGTTTTATCCAGAAATGAGAGATAAGACGTTACAGTTTCTAGAACAGGAGAAATGGATTCATACAATTTGTGATGAACCACAGGCTGGGATAGGTTCTGTGCCACTCGTGTTAGAGGTTACGAATTCAGACATGGCATTAATACGTTTTCACGGTCGAAATGTTCATGGTTGGCTTGATAAAGGGGAAAATTGGAGAGCGGTTCGCTGTTTATATCGCTACAACAATAAAGAACTGGAAGAATGGGTTGAACGATTAGAGCAATTAAAAAAGAAAACAAAGGATATATACGTACTGTTTAACAACAATTCAGGTGGGGATGCAGCAGATAATGCGAAACAGCTTATGAAAATGATGAACATTACATATGGTGAGCCGAAGCCGGAGCAATTAAATTTTTTTGAATGATAATAAACAAGAAAGGCACTGTACAAACAGGGGGAATGTACAGTGCCTTTCTATATGAAAAAGAGGGGTAACAATGTTACTGAGCGTTTGGTTGATTCATCAATTGTTGGCTTCATAATAAATGATAATGGTTATCATTATCATTGTCAATGGTTTTTCTAAAAATATATAAAAAACTTGTATATTTTAAATAGAGATAAAAAAAGAACAGCGATTAATGCTGTTCTTTTCCATTGACGAATTGTTGTAAATCAAAAGGAGTTATCGCTTGGATAAATTCTTTTGAGATAAGTGTTTGAACGAGAGTGCTCTCAGAGATAGAAGCACCTGTTTTCTTTTCATAAGCTTGTTTTAATAAATCAAGTTTTTCAGCCGTTTCTTTTGGTAATTCAATTGTAAGTGTGTTCATAATTTCTCCCCCTTATTATTAGAGTACCACTACAGTATAGGAGAGACAAGAAAAGAGAATATGAAATATAAAAAAGGTTACCAAATTTTCAAATGGTAACCTTTTTTATGTATAAGAGTTATTAAGCAATACCGATATACTTTAAAGTTTTTGATGGAGTACTGTGATCAAAGAAGTGTTGTAAAAACGCAATATCAACACCTGATTTGTATGCACAATAACCCCAAGTTTTTCGAAGTGTATGTGAGCTAATCCCTTCTAATCCAACTTCTTTTGCAGCTTTGTTTAAAATGTACCATGCATGTTGTCTCGTAATAGATTTTGTTCCTTTTTGAGATTTTAGCAATGGTTCATTACGTTTCCAAGTTTTACGTTCTTTCATGTAGTCTTCGATTGCGTGCTGTAAGTCTTCATTTACAGCAAACCATTTATGTTTCTTCACTTTTTCATTGTAAAATAAAATGGAATGGCGAACATTTTCATTTTCATCGATTACATCACTAACTTTTAATTGTAAGATTTCACTTACTTTTAAGCCAGAATTTACAGCTAATACGAATAATAAGCCATCACGTTTCGAAGATTGTAAAAGTATATTTTTGATAGTTTCTAATTGTTTTTCATTTTGAATAGGTTGTCCTGCTTGTTTCATTTCACGCACTCTCCTCTTTTATATGTGTAAAGGAAAGGATTAACTTGTTTCTTACTATAAAGGGAGAGTGTGAATTTCATGTGAACTCCTAGTGAAATTAAGACAAATTATTTGACTTCTTTTACTTTTTGTAAATTGAAATAGAATACAACACTGTTAGTCGTATTATACACACCGTACTCGGCATGATGAAGGTCTAAAATGTTTTTTACGATAGATAATCCAAGACCGGTACCTCCAGTGTGACGGCTACGTGATGCATCTAGACGATAGAAGCGATCCCAAATTTTTTCAAGACTTTCTTCAGGGATAGGGTTTCCTGTATTTTCGATTTCGACTTTTACGGTATCTTCTGCTTCTATAATGGAGACTTGTATCTTTTCTCCATCTGGCGTATAACGGATTGCATTACTTAGTAAGTTCACAACTACTTGCTCAATGCGACTGCGATTTGCTTTAACAAGTATAGAAGGGTCTGCATCGATGTTCACTTGTAAATGTTTTTCTTCCATGCTAAATAATAATTTTTTGTAGACTTGTTGCGTTAATTCACCGATTGAGAACGTCGTCATATCTAGTTTGTAAGTACCAGATTCCAACTTTGCTAATTCTAACATTTCAACAATCAGCCTGTTCATATTTTCTGTTTCTTCTAAAATAACATCAGTATAATACGAAGTATCCTTACTAACACCATCCTTAATTCCTTCTGCAAAACTTCTAATTACACTTAGCGGTGTTTTTAATTCGTGTGATACGCCAGAAATGAATTCTTTTCTTGTTTTTTCTAATTGACGTTCACGTTCAATATCTTGTTGTAACTTTGTATTAGCAACATTTAATCGATCGATTCGATCTTTTAAATTTACAGATAATGTATTGATACTGCCAGAAAGCCCCCCAATTTCATCGTCAGCTGTAACAGGTAATTTCTCGCTGAAATCAAAATTAGCCATTTTTTTTGTAACACGATTTATTTTAATTAATGGCTTAACAATGATTTTTGAGTAGTAGAAGGATAACAAAATAATTACGAGAAACACGATGATTAAGGCATAGACATAATAATCTTTTAAAACGAGCATTGCTTCATTAACAGGCTGCAAAGATGCTATCGCAAAAGCATATTCTGTAATCCTTCCATTTTCTATAATAGGTTTTACAAAGATACTATTTTTTATATTTTCTCCGCCATCTAATATGAAAGTACTTAATTGGTTCGAGTTAGAAGTGCCCTCTCTAATCATATCTGCAAAATATTGAACGGCTTGTAATGTTTCAATATCATTTGCAAGACGAACCTCAGCTTTGGATGGGAGCTGTAACTTAGTTATAACACCTGTAAAGATGATTCGAGTTGTAGATTTGTATCGGCTTGCAAGTCTGTTCTTAGAAGGGTTACCATTAATTGACTGAAAATCCGAATAGAAATGTTCGTTCTGCCATTGATTATAATTCGTTCCTAATTTTTGTGGTGTGATTATATTATTCTCTTGTACGACTCCATCAACATTGATTATTACATCTTTTTTTAAACCTAAATTTTCGAATTTATTATATTCTTCTGGTGTTAAAAGATTATTGAGTGGAATGGAATACTGTTTATTATTGTTGGGATTAAATACATCGATATAGTAATTGTTATCACTTTTAATAATACCGTTAGAATCCAAAAACTGCATATCTGCATTTGTTTTATCATGAAATTCTTGTTTTAGTTTTCTAACCTGCTCATAACTTTTATCACTTTTATCATAATTATCTACGAATTTTTCAAAAGCAGTTTGGACTGTTTTTACTTTTTTATTAATATAAAATTTCTCTAAAAATAGAGATTGTCCTAGGAAAAAAAGTAGGAATATGATTGTAAATAAAGTGGATGTTAATAAAAATAGTTTAAAGACGATACTTCTGTTTTTCACTGCGTCACCTCTTATGAGAAATACTGTAAATGATTTCTTTATTATAACAAACGTTACAAGAAAGTAGAGGGGAGAAATCTGTCTCTTTATAAAGTAGTTATTTATAAAAAGTCACATAAAAAGAACTCGCCAGACGTATGACAAGTTCTTTAGTGTATTATTGTTGAATTGCTGCATCTAAAGCGATTTCAATCATTTCGTTAAATGTAGTTTGACGCTCTTCAGATGTAGTTTCTTCGCCGGTGAAGATGTGATCGCTAACTGTTAATACAGATAATGCATTTACACCGTATTTTGCTGCTAATGTGTAAAGAGCAGTTGTTTCCATTTCTACTGCTAATACACCGTAATCTCCAAGTTTTTTAACCATGTCCATGCTTTCACGATAAAACACATCTGCTGTTAAAACGTTACCGACACGAACGTGTAATCCTTTTTCAGTTCCAGCATCATAAGCTTTCTTTAAAAGGTCAAAGTTTGCAGCTGGTGCAAAATCAAATCCTGGGAATGTTAAACGGTTCATATTAGAATCAGTACAAGCCGTCATTGCGATAATAACATCACGAACTTTTACATCTTTTTGAATTGCACCGCAAGTTCCAACGCGAATTAAATTTTTAACGCCGTAGCTTTGGATTAATTCGTTTACATAAATAGAAATAGAAGGAACACCCATACCTGTACCTTGAACAGATACACGTTTTCCTTTATAAGTTCCAGTGAAACCTAACATACCACGCACATTATTATAGCAAGTAACGTCCTCTAGAAATGTTTCAGCGATATATTTTGCACGTAATGGATCACCAGGTAATAGAATAGATTCAGCGATTTCGCCTTGTTTTGCTTCGATATGTACACTCATAAAAAAGTCCTCCTTATAATGTATTGATAGAAATCAATATCATTTGCATTATACACTACGAATCCTTTCAATTAAAATCTTTTTATTATTTGTAATATGTACAAAATAGGAGGATTTCATAAATCATAATCTAGAATATATATCTTAAGAAGTTTTGTATGAATAGAGACAATAAAAATGGTAGGTGATGTTTTGAAAAATCTTGTCATTGGGCTTATTGCGTTAGTACTTATTGTGGCAGGAGGATTTTACATAAAAAAATATCAAGAAAACGAAGAGACTGTAGGAGATGTTCAGGAAGTAAAGTGGGATGTTTCAAATGGAAAGGGAAATGAGAAAGTAGATATTGTATTTCAGTTGTTAAACAACAAGAATAATGAAATTCTTGGTGTAAATGATCAAATGAGGGCAGTGATTGTAGATGGACAGTTAAAAAACATACAACAAATTAAACCCACATTTGCAGGGAACGGGTCATATAAGTTATCTTCCAAAATAGCGAAAGACGAAGAATATACAATATTTTTATACGAAGACAAAAATAAGTCCGTAGAGTCATTCGCTAGGAAAGATTTTGGTAGAACGAAAGAGGAGAACAATAAGAAAAAAGTGAAATTTCCAATCGACAGTGTACTTACAAAAAAAATAGGAGAGTATGAAGTTTCTCTTTTATTTGGCGCATTACATCCGAATGAACCAGTTACGTTAACATTTCAGTTTCAAGCGAAAAAGGGTGGAAAATTGAAATTACATTCAGAGAGAGGGGAAGTAGAGTCACTCTATATAGTGGATGAAACGAAGGAGAACTTTTTATACGCTATGCCTGTAGATACGGATGAGCAATTACAATACCGGATTACATTTCCTGCCGAGGGCACGTATAAAATGTGGGGGAATTTCTATATAAATGGTAAGAAGTATGAAAAAGAATTTATTGTACAAGTTCAAAAAAGAAAAAACAGCTAAGAATTTAGCTGTTTTTTCTTTTTCCTATTAATTTTGTTACAGAGAGCATTGTAATTGGTAAAGAATGATTCTTCCTAAATGCTAAATATTTACCGCTCCATGCTGGTTTATATTTTTCTTTAAAATGTCGTAATCCGCTGAAACTATACGTATAGCGAACATTATTAAAGATCGCAGCAGCCACTCGTTCAGACCAGAAAGACTGTGTGGATAAACCAACATTTGAAAGTGGTGCCATACCAATATTAAAGGAGTGGTATTCATTTTCTTTTGCCCACTGGAATAAGTGGATGAAAATTGCGTCCATAATGCCGCTAGGCGCATCTGGGTAATATCGCATTAAATCGACAGATAATGATCCGTTTTGATATACGGGCATGAATGTTGTGAATGCAATGATTTTTCCATCCGCATCAGATAATGTTGCGATAGGAGCGCGACTAATATATTCACGATCGAAGTATCCGAGTGAAAAACCTTTCTCTTTTTTTCCACCAAGCCATGCATCTGAAACTTTTCTTAACTCTTCATATAATTCGTCGGAGAAAGGTGGCTCATGAATAGAGAATGTATAGCCTTCTCTTTCAAAACGGTTGAAAGTAGCTCGCATGCCAGCGCGTTTCTTTCCTGTTATTGTAAAGGTATTTAAATCAACAACAGCTTCTTCACCAAGCTTAAAGAAGTTATAACCAAAATCGTGGTATAAACTCATCCATTTACTTTCAATTTGATAGAATACACAAATGTATCCAAATCGATCAGCCTCAGCTAAAAACTCTTGCAATACAGTACGATAGGAGGAAGGGTCTCCAATTGGATCACCTAGTACAATAAGTCGTTTTCCAGTTATTGAGAAGAGAATGAGTGCTTTTCCATCACTACTGAAAAAGAACTGTTTATCTCCTAAAAAACCTAAATGACTAAGTACATTTCCACCATGTTCATCTAAGAAGTTTTGTAATCGTTTATCATTAGCTGGTTGCCCGGGAAATTCATTTCGATAACGATTTGCAATGAGTGAACCAATTAGTAAAAAAGTAGGAACAAAAAAGGCAGCTGCTAATGCACTTCGTTTCACTTGTGTAATATTACGAACGACAAAATCAGGTTTGAAAGCTTCTTTTGCACCTGCAAATAAAATACCTAAGTTTTTATATAAATATAACGTTACAAGTAGGAATATAAAAACTTTTACGATATCGGAAAGTGAGACTTCCATTTTCTCACGTACAAACCTTTTACGAAGCATATACAATACGGCGAGTACGATTAATAAAATAAAAGTTTCTTCAACATCAATTCCTTTTAGTGTGTTAAAAATAGCCGCTCCAATTAAAGAAACAATCGTCATATAATAAGAACGTTTTGTTCCGTAATATATCCCCCGCGAAAGAATGAGGAGGAGAATACCGAATGTTAGCGATAAGCTAAAAGAAAATTGAATAAGATGTTTTGGAGCTAGAATATGTAAGGCGTGTGCCCGATTTATACTTGTTGGTAGAATGGTTGATAAAATAACCATTAAGCCAGCAAATACTGTTAAAGCAGCAGATGCCCAAGAACCTAACTTTCCTAGAAAGTCACGCTGCAAAGTCCATATAACACCAGTTGTCTCTAATGCAGGCGCAATAAAAGGTTTATCTTCAAACTTTTTAATGGCTACTCCTGTCATTTCAAAAGCTGCAAAAATGAGACCAAGGCAGAAGGGCAAGATGTAATAGACGAGACGATATAATAACATAGCAGGGAGTAAAACACCTGTATCGATGCCGTATTGCCCAAGCCCAGTTAAGAAGACAAGATCAAATGATCCAAGGCCACCAGGAACAAGACTAACGACACCAGCTAAAGCAGCAATAATATATACGCCTAAAAACTTTTGGAATTCGATTTCAATGCCAAATAATAGTAATATGACGTACATAACAATACCAGCAGATACCCATTCGACTAATGAAACTAATGAGTATAAAACAGTTGGGTTTTTCTCCTCTTCTTCTTGTTCCTCTGTTTGCGTCGCTTTTCTATTTTTTAATTTAGAAAATCCGATATATATAGGGACGAAAAGAGCGAAGAAGATAAGAACAGGCCATAGCCATGGTTTTTCATGCAGAATAAATCTCGTGTCTAATATTCCGATAAGACCAAGAAATGAAAGAATGGCTAATCCATTAATAAAGGCAGTTGTCATCCAAGCGATACTTTTAATAAGTTTTCCATTTTCTTTTATATATGGACGATAAAGCATTGTGCGTACGCCGGCCCCAACAAGACCACCAAACCCGATAAATCCATTTAAAGTATTAGCAATCCACGAGATACGGAAAATCTTTTGGACAGGGATATCAGCTTTTAAGTAACGAAGCATAACATAGTCATAAAAGAACATTGTTGATACAGCGAATGCACCAAGTGTAATTGCTAAAAAGACTCCTCCGGTTGGAATGTTTTTAATTGTATCAATCGCTTCTAAAAAAGAAATGCCCGCTAGTTCTTTTTTTGCTTGAAAGAATACAATTGTTAATACAACAAATGGGAAGATAATTTTCCCGATTTGTAAGAAACGTTTCCATGAAAACGACATAAATACAACTCTCCTTGTATAAGAAAACTGAGACAATAATATTATTATGACAAACTTCAAGAAAAATAAAAAGGTAAAATCCTGTATAGGCGAGCTATTTTTTATATAGGTATATTTAAAGGAATATTTTGTTTATCAGAAAATTAAGTTAGAATAAAATGAAAGAAAGGGGAGGGGAGTATATGATTATAAAAAGTTACGTAGGGTATGAGTTAGAAAAAGCGAAACCTAATACATCAGAAGATTTTTTTAACAGATCTGAAGTGACATATATATTAAATGATAAAGAGAAAACTTTTTCGGTTTTATACGTTCGATATTTTGAAGAAGTTTTACAAGAAATTAATCCTTTTGAAGGAAATCCAGTGTATAAAGTAGAAGAACAAAACATATATTTGCGCGATATTGTAGCGATATGTTGTTTAGTGAAAGACAGGGAGCTTCGTGCGCAAAAACGTTTGTATTTAAATAATATGGAAGAATTTCAACAATATTTTGATGAGGGAACGGTGTCGAAAGTACAAGAAATATTAACTGAATTACATAAAAATAAAAGAGTAGAAATAGCGTGAAATGGCAAAGGAGAGAGAAAAAATGTCTAATTTGATGGTTGAAAATCAAACAGAACAAGTTTCTATATTTTTAGAAGATGCTATTAATTTGATAACCAATTATGTGAATTATCATACGTTACCTTCTTTATTAGAGGAAACACCAGCAGGGAATGAGCGATATTATAAAGGGTTATTAGCATCAATGAGACGACTTCTCGTTTTTTGCGAAGAAGGACAGGATGCATGTCTTGTTTTGTTGAATAGTCAGCCATTTCGAAAAACAGCAGCTGAAAAAATTTTATATAAGATTTACCATCAAGTAATTGCAGAGTTTTTTTCACCGAAGAGTGATCATTGGTATGAAAATAGTCGGTCTGCATATACAGGGAAAAATTCTATCGTTTTTCAACAAACACCACCTGTATCTTTAGAGCAAGTGATGAAGAGTTTAGAAGGTAAATTTCAATTGATGCGTGAAGAACTAGAATATTATGAGACCGATTATCAGACAAAGATGTTACACAAATATTGATTGAGGAAAAGAAGCTAAGGTGACTTAGCTTCTTTTCCTTTTGTACAGTTATATAAGGGATTTTCATTGAATATAGTTAAGTGGATAGCATTAGGGAGGTGCAACATGAATCAACCAGGTGTATTTACAGATTACTTTCATGAAGTAGAAAATTGGTGTGAAAGTGTTCTTCACGTATTAGATAGCCGTGCAATGGAAGTGTATGATGTCCATATGCTTGCTTATAAAATTCAGACGTTATTAGAGCGTATGAAAGAGCATGAGTATGAAACAGATGCAGAGTTTATGTATGAAATAAGCGATGATGTAGAACATATTCAGCATCACTTGCAGGAAGTATTTATGCAAGAAGAAGAATATGAATTATATGAAAGAGGGGATAGTGAACGAGCTGTCCCAATTGGAGGACATACACTCCCGCCATTACCTTATCCGTATAATGCATTAGAACCGTATATTTCTAAAGAAATTATGATATTACATCATGATAAACATCATCGGAGTTACGTGGAAGGGTTAAATAAAGCAGAGAAGATGATGGAAGAAGCGAGAAAAACAAATAAATTTGATTTAATTAAGCATTGGGAAAGGGAAGCGGCTTTTCATGGGTCAGGTCATTACTTACACACGATATTTTGGAATAACATGAAAAAAGACGGTGGTGGAAGTCCAAGAGGAGCTTTTTCACAACAAATTGAAAAAGATTTTGGGAGCTTTTTACGTTTTCAAAAACATTTTACAGAAGCGGCCTCTAAAGTAGAAGGTTCAGGCTGGGCAATTCTCGTTTGGGTGCCCCGGTCTGGAAGGTTAGAAATTTTGCAAAGTACACTTCATCAATTATTTACACAATGGGATACGATACCGCTCCTTGTACTAGATGTCTGGGAACATGCGTATTATTTACAATACCAAAATCGAAAAGATGAATATATTAAAAACTGGTGGAATGTTGTAAATTGGCCTGATGTAGAAAAAAGGTTTGAAACTGCGAAACAAATTGAATGGACACCATATTAGACGCAAATTCTCTGCGTCTTTTTTAATGGAAGTAGAAGGAAGATTTCGTTCATATTTTAAAAGGCCAAGCATACACTTGTACAAAAAGTGCCAAAAGGACGTGGGGGGAAATATGAGACGAATTTGTATAATCATTACGCTTCTTATGATGTATGCAAGCGTTATGCCGATTCCTACATATGCAAAGATGAACAGCAATGTCAGTGCTCGAAATGCTGTATTAATGGAGCAACAGTCTGGTCGAGTATTATACGGAAAAGCAGAACATGAGCCTCAAAAAATTGCTAGTATAACAAAAATTATGACCGCTTTGTTAGCTGCTCAATCAGGGAAGATGAAAGAAATGGTATCAGTTAGTAATGAAGCGGTGAGGGTGGAAGGATCGGCAATCTATTTAAAGCCTGGACAAAAAGTGAAGTTAGAAGATTTAGTATACGGACTCATGCTTAGATCTGGTAATGACGCAGCGCAAGTAATTGCTGAAAGTGTGGGTGGGAGTATAGATGGATTCGTATATTTAATGAATCAAAAAGCGAAAGAAATTGGAATGAAAGATACGCACTTCTCAAACCCCCATGGCTTAGATGGAGATGGATCACATTATTCATCGGCTTACGATATGGCATTATTAACGAAATATGCAATGGGAAACGAGACATTTAAGAAAATTTTCGGAACTAAAACGTATAAATCAGATTCTTGGGATTACCCGTGGAAAAATAAACATAAGCTGGTAACGTCTTATTATGAATTTGCAACAGGAGGAAAAACAGGCTTTACGAAGAAAGCTGGGCGAACGCTTGTGACAACGGCATCAAAAGGTGGACTAGATTTAATTGTCGTAACTTTGAGTGCTTCTAGTGATTGGGATGATCATATGAATTTGTTTGATAAAGGTTTTGAACGTTTTAAACAAACGAAAGTTTTAGGACAAGGAGCAATTGCTGAAATAAATGAAAAGAAGTATGCCAACCATGTTTATACGAAAAATAGTTTTTCCGTGCCGTTAACTGAAGAGGAAAGAAAGAACGTATTATTAAAAGTTGAACTCGATAAAAGTATAAAGCTTGAGGATGGAGTAAAGGTTGGAAAGACAGATGTTTATGTTGGCAATGAGAAAGTTGGGGAACGGAATTTATTTTATAGTAAACGGAAGTTAGTAGCTACAACAGGACTTTACTGGAATAATGTGAAAGAAATTTTTTCTTACATGATAGGTGTTGGGAACGATGGTTAATCTCGTATGGGTAGCGATGGCTGTCATTGGGATTGTATACGCCATGATAAATGGAACGATGGAAGAAGTGAATAAAGCTGTATTTGACGGAGCAAAAGATGCGGTAACGATTTGTATAGGACTTATTAGTGTTTTAGTATTTTGGCTCGGTTTAATGAAAATTGCAGAGGAAGCCGGATTGTTAAAAAAATTAGTTACACTTTTTATGCCGATAGTAAAAAGGTTGTTTCCAGAAATACCAAAGGATCATCCGTCCATGGGATTTATTCTATCAAATATGATGGCAAACTTTTTTGGTCTAGGTAATGCAGCAACCCCTCTTGGCATTAAAGCGATGGAACAACTGAAAGAGTTAAATGGAGGAAAGGATTCGGCGAGCCGTTCTATGGTGACGTTTCTAGCATTAAATACATCAGCTATTACATTAATTCCTACGACAGTCATTTCGATTCGAATGACGTATGAATCAGCGAATCCTACTGAAATTGTTGGGGTAACATTTATTGCACAAGTACTTTCTATGATTGGAGCAATTTGGATTGACCGCTATTTTTACCGAAGAAGGAGTAGAAAGGGGCGGAAAAAATGAGTATTGTAAATACAATTTCCTTATGGGTAATCCCTTGTGTAATTGGTTTTATCCTTTTATATGGCACGATAAAGAAAGTGCCGACGTATGAATCGTTCGTTGAGGGAGGAAAAGAAGGGATTCAAATTGCAATTTCTATCTTACCATTTATGGTTGGAATGCTTGTGTCTATTTCTATATTCCGGTCTTCAGGTGCGTTAGACGCAATGATATCGGTAATGAAGCCAATGTTAGATTTAATCCATGTTCCAGCAGAAATTGTACCATTAGCACTTATACGCCCTATTTCAGGCTCTGCTGGTTTAAGTATTACGACCGATTTAATTGCTACATATGGGCCAGATTCTTTTATTGGGAGATTGGCTTCTACGATGCAAGGGAGCACAGATACGACTTTCTATATTTTAACTGTATATTTTGGAGCGGTTGGGATTAGAAAAATGGGGGATGCACTAAAAGTAGGACTTTTTGCAGATTTAATCGGGATTATATGCTCAATTGTATTCGTTTCTTTATTGTTTCAGTAATACTATTCATTTTTTACACTATTTCGCTTATAATACGTATACGACCACTATTAAGGTGTAGAGCTTAATAGTGGTTTTTTTATGTGGTGTTTTTGACAAAATGATGAACTTTTATTGTGAGAAATATGAAAAATATGGACAATAATAAAGGGTAAAAACATGATTTGACCTTTATATGTTTATTATCATCGCTATGTTGTTTAAGTAAGATGAAGCGAATAGCCGTAAAGCGTATGCGGTTGCCAAGTCTTTCTAATGTAAGGTAAGATAAATTCGAGGTGAAAAAAAGAAATGGAACGATTACAAAAAGTGATTGCGCAAGCAGGTATTGCATCGAGAAGAAAGGCTGAGGAATTAATTCAGCAAGGAAAAGTGAAAGTTAATGGGAAAATAGTGAAGGAGTTAGGGACAAAAGTAACTCCTCAAGATAAAGTAGAAGTAAATAACATCCCTCTTGAAAAAGAAGAACCTGTTTATTTTTTACTATATAAACCAACTGGCGTAATTTCAAGTGTATCAGATGATAAAGGAAGAAGTGTTGTAACGGACTTTTTCCCGGAAATTACACAACGTTTATTCCCAATCGGACGCTTAGATTATGATACGTCTGGCGTATTATTAATGACAAACGATGGGGACTTCGCAAACGTATTAATGCATCCTAGATATAAAGTTGAAAAAACGTATGTTGCAAAAATAAAAGGTCCATTAACAGGTGAGAAAATTCGCATGTTAGAACGCGGTGTTACGTTAGAAGACGGTAAAACAGCACCAGCACGTGTGAAAATTATTTCTTGGGACAAGCGTAAAGAGATGGCTATTGTACAATTAACAATTCATGAAGGACGTAATCGTCAAGTACGTCGTATGTTTGAAGCGTTAGACTGTAAAGTAGTGAAATTAAAACGTGAACGTTATGCTTTCTTAGAAGTAGGAAGCCTGCGACCTGGTGATGCGAGAGAATTGACACCACATGAGGTGAAACAATTACGCGCACTTGCTTCTACAAAGCCAAGATAAGCTATAGAGTTAAAAATTCACCAGTGGAGTGCTCTGCTGGTGATTTATTCATACAACATTTACAGAAGATAATACATAACATGTACCGAGGAGAGGTAATATGAAGAAAAATCGCTTATTATTTCGCGTTACTATTCTACTCATTTTATGTGGTGCTGTAGGATTTACCCTTTATCAAGGATTCTTTGCTAATAAAGAGAAAATGCAAATCGGAAAAGAAGCACCTAACTTTGTTGTGACGGATTTAGAAGGGAAGAAAATTGAACTAAAAGATTTAAAGGGAAAAGGTGTATTTTTAAACTTTTGGGGCACGTGGTGTAAACCTTGTGAAAAAGAAATGCCTTATATGAATGAATTATATCCAAAGTATAAAGAAAAAGGCGTTGAAATCATAGCGTTAGATGCAGATGAAACGGATATTGCAGTAAAGAACTTTGTGAACCAATATGGTTTGAAATTCCCAGTTGCCATTGATAAAGGACAAAAGATTATAGGAACATATGGCGTAGGTCCATTACCGACAAGTTTTTTGATTGATAAAGATGGAAAAGTAGTGGAGCAAATTATAGGGGAACAAACGAAAGAACAGTTAGAAGGGTATTTAAAGAAAATTACTCCGTAATAAAGAAAGCCTTTACATAAGAGGTGCGTGTCTGTAGCGCCTCTGGTTTAAAAATTCTGAGTATTGCGGTAACTTGAGGTTAGAATATACAATAGTACATATAGATACAGGGGCGGTGAGAGTGTTGAAAGAAATTAAATGTGAATGTGGACATGTTAATCCGATAGGAACCGTTTTTTGTGAAGCTTGCGGGAAACCATTTGAAAGCAATGAAAATACAAAACTATTGGATATGCGCTATGAGGGGAGTGCACGGAGATCTCTCACGCAGACAAAAACGATAGTCGATAAAATTTGGAGTTTTTTCTCTTCTGTAAAAGTGGGTGTATGGCTAATCGTAATAACTTTAGCTGCATCAGCGATAGGAACTATTTTTCCGCAAGAAATGTACATAACTCCAGGGATTGCACCAGCTGAATATTATAAACAAGAATACGGATTTTTAGGACAATTATACTATCAATTAGGGTTTAATAATTTATACGGTTCATGGTGGTATATGATTTTGATTGCTTCTATCGGTATTTCTCTTGTGATATGTAGTTTAGACCGCGTTATTCCACTTTATAAAGCTTTAAAAAAGCAAGGCGTAAAAAGACATCCTAGCTTTTTAAAGAGACAGAGATTATATGGGACTGGTACACCGCAAGATGGTGACCTGGAAAGAGTGCAAAAGAATTTAAAGAAAAGAAACTATAACGTGAAAGTGGAAGACGGAAACGTTTTAGCAGAAAAGGGACGCTTCTCGCGTTGGGGTCCATATGTGAATCATATCGGTCTTATTATCTTTTTATTCGGTGCGATGCTTCGTTTTTTACCGAGTATGTACGTAGACGAAGCACTTTGGTTACGTGACGGTGAAACGAAAGAAATACCAGGGACGGATGGACAATACTACTTAAAAAACGAAAAATTTATAAAAGAAGTTTATGATAAAAGTAAGGACAAGGAAGTTTTTGAGGAAGCGATTGATCGTGTAGGCGATAAAATGATTGCGAAAAACTTCCAAACGAATGCCGTATTATATAAAGCAGTAGGAGAAAATATAGCAGGACAAAAACCGAAATTAGAAAAAGTAAAAGAAGCGGAAATTCGAGTGAATGAACCACTGAAATTTGATCAATTTGCAGTGTATCAAGTGGATTATAAAGAAAGTGAATTTAAAAGTATGTCCTTTCACTTGCAAAATAAAGAAAATAATCAAAAGTGGGGACCGATTAAAGTAGATTTAACGAACCCTAAGGAAAAATATGATTTAGGAAATAGTTATTCTTTAGAACTATTAAGCTATTTTCCTGATTTTTATTTTGATGAGAATGGAAAACCAAATACAAAAACGAAATTACCAAACAATCCTGCATTTGTATTTAAAATGTTTACACCTGAAACGCCAGATGGTGAAGTGAGTTTTGTTGGTATTCAGCAAAATATAGAACCAGATGGGAATAACAAATATAAAATGTCCTTCGCAGGTGTGGAAATGCAAAATGCAACAGCACTTACTGTAAGAAAAGATTTAACGCTTTGGATTCTCGGCATTGGAGGATTTATATTTATGGTTGGTGTCATTCAAGGTATGTATTGGAATCATCGCCGTATTTGGATACAACGTGTTAATGATGAATGGTGGATTGCAGGGCATACAAATAAAAATTGGTTCGGTTTAAAGAAAGATATTGAAAGAGTAATAGAAGGTACAGCAATTCCACAGCCAAATGATAAAGTAATTGATAAAAAAATTAGTTAAGGTGGGGAAACGATATGGTGCAAATAAGTAGTAACTTTCTCTTTACCGCATTTATTTTATATTTAATTGCGACTCTATTTTTTGGGGGAGCCATTAAAGAAAAGGGTCATAAATGGGCAAATGTAGGAATAACGATTACAATTTTAGGGTTTATAGCACAAACAGTATATTTTGTTACAAGGTGGATTGCATCAGGGCATGCGCCAGTTAGTAACTTTTTTGAATTCGGTACATTTTTCGGCATGATGCTTGTAGGAGCATTTATTGTCATGTATTTTATGTACCGTGTAAGTATAATCGGACTATTTGCATTACCAGTTGCGCTTTTATTAATTGCCTATGCAAGTATGTTTCCGAGGGAAATATCTCCGCTCATTCCATCTTTAAAAAGTAATTGGTTACATATTCACGTGACGACTGCAGCAGCAGGACAAGCAATCTTAGCGATTAGTTTTATTACGGGCGTTATGTATTTATTGAAAAATGTAGATCAATCAACGAGAAGCAAACGTACATTTTGGTTAGAAACGGTCGTATTCACGCTTGTTTGTACGGTTGGGTTTATTGGAGTGACAACGGTATTTTCTAGTATGAAATATGAAGCGAAGTTTCAATGGATTGATAAAAATGAACAACAACTGGAAATGAAGTACAATCTTCCGGCCTTAGTTGGACCGCATGAAGGGAAGTTACTGACAGAAAATAAATTAGAACCGGCAGTTGAAGTTCCAGCGATTGTAAATGCGAAAAAATTAAATACTGTTATTTGGTCAGTGTTAGTAGGAACGTTACTGTATATTGTATTAAGACTTGTTTTACGGAAGCGAGTATCGGCGGCACTTCAGCCGTTAGTAAAGAATACGAATAGTGATCTACTAGATGAAATCGGATATCGATCTATTGCAATTGGATTCCCAGTTTTCACATTAGGTGCATTAATTTTTGCGATGATTTGGGCACAAATAGCGTGGACACGTTTTTGGGGCTGGGATCCAAAAGAGGTTTGGGCACTTATCACTTGGCTCTTTTATGCAGCAGTATTACATTTACGCCTATCAAAAGGATGGCATGGAGAGAAATCAGCTTGGCTTGCAGTAATTGGTTTTGCAATAATTATGTTTAACTTTATTGTAGTAAACTTAATTATTGCCGGTTTACATTCATATGCATAGAGAAATAAAATAGGAGAGTGCATGTCACTTTCCTATTTTATTTTTGTCAACTTTTCTTCTTTTTTGAGAAAAACATGACAAAGTAGCGGTTGATTTTGTAAAATGATGTCGAGGACATTATATGCTGTTCAAAAAAAATACATAGTTTTGGAAAAAAATTGAACAAAATTTATTATTCTTGTGAAGCATAATATGGGAAGTGAAACATTTAGAAGATTGCTTAAATAAACGAGAATAGCGCAACATAATAGTTAAAGAAGGGTAGGTGTGAACCGCTGAGGTGAGAGTGCGCAGCGGGTAGAGATGGAAAATGAATCAAGAATTTTAATTGTAGATGATGAGGATCGCATTCGTCGTTTATTGAAAATGTACTTAGAAAGAGAACAATATACGATTGAAGAAGCAGATAATGGTGATACAGCTTTAGAAATGGCGTTGCAAAATGATTACGATTTAATCTTATTAGATCTTATGATGCCTGGTAAAGATGGCATTGAAGTATGTAAAGGGGTTCGTGAGAAGAAAGCGACACCAATTATTATGCTGACAGCAAAAGGTGAAGAAGTAAATAGAGTACAAGGATTTGAAGTTGGAACAGATGATTATATTGTAAAGCCATTTAGTCCACGTGAGGTCGTACTACGTGTGAAAGCGGTATTACGCCGTGCTGTACCAACAACATTCTTTACACAAGATACAACGACAAAAGATGTTACTGTATTCCCGCACTTAACAATTGATAACGATGCACACCGTGTTACTGCAGATGGTAATGAAGTAAACTTAACGCCGAAAGAATATGAGTTACTATTATTTTTAGCGAAAGCTCCTGATAAAGTATTCGATCGTGAGCAACTGTTAAAAGAAGTATGGCAATATGAATTCTTCGGAGATTTACGTACAGTTGATACACATGTAAAACGTTTACGTGAGAAGTTAAGCAAAAAATCACCAGATGCAGCGAAAATGATTGTTACTGTTTGGGGTGTAGGTTACAAATTTGAGGTTGTGAACGACTGATGCTTTGGAGAAGTGTAGTAGGGAAGTTATGGATGACCATATTACTTCTCGTTTCGTTCGTGCTTGGATTTGTTGCGATTTTACTTTCACAGTTTTTTAGAACATACTATGTTGATATGAGTGAAGCTAGGCTTCAAAAAGTCGCAACAAGTGTTTCAGAGTTAATTGAAGAAGGTGCCGATGTAAAAACGATTGAGAATATCGCTTACAAATTCTCTGATCCACTTTCAAGGATTATTATTGTAGAAGATGGTAAAGAAATTTCTTCTTCACCGAAACAAGAAGGATTAGTCACTCTTACAATGGATGACTTAAAAGAAGATAAAGAATTAGCGGCTGTTTTTACAGACAAAAAAGAAATTAAGAATAACATTAGAAAAGCGTCTAATAGTAGGAAGAATAAAAACACCGAAAATGATATTATGATCGTCGGAAAACCAGTGCAATCAAAAAATCAAAGTGCAGTGTTCGTATATGAATCTTTACAAGTACCGATACAAGGTATGGAAAGAACGACTGATTTTATTTTCTTATCGGCTGGAATTGCGATTATATTAACAACTTTCTTTGCGTTCTTCTTATCTACTCGAATTACAGCACCACTTCGTAAAATGCGTGAGGTTGCTTTTGAAGTGTCGCGTGGGAAGTTTGATGCGAAAGCTCCTATGGTATCTCAGGATGAGATTGGTGAGCTTGCAACGGCCTTAAATCAAATGGGAAAACAGTTGAAGTTTAATATGAACGCCTTGCAACAAGAGAAAGAACAGTTAGCTAGTATTTTAAGTAGTATGGCAGATGGGGTTATTACATTAAATCAAGAAGGTGAAGTTGTAGTAATCAATCCGCCGGCCGAACATTTCTTACAAGTTTGGCAAGAAGAAAAAGAGATAGAGCTAAGTAAAAAACTACCTTCTGAACTTGTGGAACTATTCCATCTTGTTGTAGAAAGTGAACAACAACAAGTTGTTGAAATTAATTTACAAAAAGGGAACTATGTAGTTCTTATGACGCCGCTTTACAATCAAACGAAAATTCGTGGAGCTGTAGCTGTACTGCGAGATATGACGGAAGAACGCCGTCTTGAAAAGATGCGTCAAGACTTTATTGCGAATGTATCGCATGAACTTCGTACACCAATGGTAATGCTGCAAGGGTATAGTGAAGCGATTTTAGATGATATTGTGCAAACGAAAGAAGAAATTAATGAGTTTGTTCAAATCATTTATGATGAATCCGTTCGTTTAGGTAAACTTGTAAATGAATTATTAGATTTAGCACGCATGGAAAGTGGTAATGTAGAGTTACATATAGGTGAAGTTGATATTCATCCTTTCGTTGAAAAAATAGGTCGTAAATTCCAAGGGATTGCAAAGGATAAAGAGGTCGCGTTAACGGTTGATTTCAAAGATCCAATTGAACAATACCCGTTTGATGCAGATCGTATGGAACAAGTATTGACGAATTTAATTGATAACGCAATACGTCATACAAACGCAGGCGGACATGTAACGCTTGTAATTGATACGAAAAATAATGGCCTCATTTTTGAAGTACAAGATTCGGGTGCAGGCATTCCAGAAGAGGATATTCCATTTTTATTTGATCGTTTCTATAAAGCTGATAAAGCAAGAACACGTGGGAAAAAGGGTGGAACAGGACTCGGGCTTGCGATTGCGAAAAATATTGTGCAAGGCCATGATGGTAAAATTTCTGTATCAAGTGTTGTTGGAGAAGGAACTACATTTTCTGTCTATTTACCGAATCGTATAATTTAGATATGTGTTTTTAAAGTTGATAATGAATAAAGTTCTGCTGTTTTTTATTTTTTTGTAAACTCAATTAAATAAAGAATGGTAGAACTTTTTTCTATGTTGCTCGAATAAAGAATAACAAGAGAGGTGCTGTGAAGAAATGAAATTATATACAAAAACAGGAGATAAAGGAACGACAAGTGTAATAGGCGGTAGGGTTGATAAAGATGATATCCGTGTGGAAGCGTATGGAACAATAGACGAGGCGAATTCTCATATCGGATATGCAATGACTAAGCTTCAAGGCGGGACTTATAGAGATATTTACAATGAGCTCGAAAATATTCAACATGAGCTATTTGATTGCGGAGGAGACTTGGCAATAGTGGAACAAAAAATTCCTTATAAGGTGACAATTGAGATGGTTGAAAGCTTAGAAAGAAAGATTGATTTGTATATAGAAGAAGCCCCGCCATTAGAACGCTTTATTTTGCCAGGAGGTAGCGAGGCGGCGGCTACTATTCATATTGCACGTACTGTTGTAAGGAGAGCAGAACGCTCTATAGTATCATTGCAAAAAGAAGTGAAAATAAATGAAGTTGTCTTAAAGTATGTAAATAGATTATCTGATTATTTGTTTGCAATAGCTCGAGTAATAAATGCTCGATTACAAGTGAAAGATGTGGAGTATAACCGTAGTGCATTAGTTTTTCGTGATAAGAAAGAGAAGGAAGTGGAGTAATTCACTTTCTTTTTTTTTGTATACTTTTTTCTGTAATATACCAAAATAGAGAAGGTATAGTGGTAATTAGAAAACGGAGGATGTATATGAAAGTTTTAAAATGCGGCGTCATGCTATTGAGTATACTGTTTGTATCTCAATTACATGTTTATGCAGAAGAAAATCGATGGACATGGCCTGTTGAAGGTCAGATAAGTGATTATTTTGGGACAAGGCATGGAAAACACTATGGTATTGATGTAGCTGCGCCAATTGGAACGCCTGTGGCAGCTATCCAAGATGGTAAGGTAACGAGGTCTTATTATTCGAGTAGTTATGGAAATGTTGTATTTATTAAACACGGAGAATATGAGGCTGTATATGCACATTTAAATAAGAGATATGTGGGACAAGGAGATTATATTTCAAAAGGAGAAAAAATTGGAGAAGTAGGGAACACGGGAGAATCGCGAGGTGCACACTTACATTTAGAACTTCATCAAGGAAGATGGACGATGGCGAAAAAGAATGCGATGAACCCATTGCTTGTTTTAAGTGAACAAAGAAATGAAGTTGTTTCTTCGTCATTATATGTCGTACAAAAAGGGGATACTTTAGTTAGTATTGCACGGAAATTTAGTATGACACTTAAGGAAATTAAAGAAAAAAATGGATTGCAGCAAGAGCTAATTTATCCTAATCAACAATTATATGTTAAGTAAAGGAAACGTCTCAAAAATTAAACTTTGAACAAATTTATGTTCTTCTTAAATAATGTTCAATGTAAATGAAATTATATGGGCGCTTTTGCTAGAACTATTGAGTGAATCAGAGCATCTATATCTAAAAGAAAACCGTCCCAAAGTTTATTTTGGGACGGCTTCTTTTACCAAAAAATAAAGACACATATAAATCCAGAAATAGCTAAATAGCTATACAAGTAAAAAACTTTTGTTCTTGTTTTCTCTTTTGTTCGAAACAGTACGATAGTCGGTTCAATTAAACCGATTGTCAAACAAAGTAGGCCAAGAAGCATACAACCAATCGAAATAGAATACAGGGCGATTTGTGGTGCTTGAAATGGAATCATCCATTTTAATAAAAATGCAATAAGTGCAGTGTAACAAATACTACCGATGTATTTATTCAGTGGTGTATTAGAACGAAAACCAGGAAGTTTTTTTAAGAAAGAGCGGGAAACAACTTCTGTTTGTAAAGATGTATGCTCTTCAATAATTTTTTGGGCTTCTTTTCCTTTTTGAAAAAGAGATAAGATCCAATTTCGCTCACCCTGAAAAATAAATTGAGAAGTTGTCAAATAGTGATCAATCTTCACTTTATTCCAACTCTTCCACGGATGACGCTCACACAATTTTAATTTACTTTCTGTTTTTTTATCATACTGATAAATACTTATGCCATCTTCATCGAAAGTAGCATAGTATGTCTCATTTGAGAATGTGCCTAAATCAATTGGGCAGTAGAAAAGTAATTCTTTTTTTAAGTAAAAGTATTCTTTTCTTAAGTTTTTTTTCATTGCTTCTCGAATAGAATGTCTCTTTTCTTTTTTCATGACATTTCCTCCATAACTCAGAAAATGTTCTTATCTTAACAATTCAATATCTTATCACTTTTAATTATATATGACTAGGTAATCCAAAAGAGAAATGCCGAATAATAAAAAAATATGGATTGTATTGTAAAATATCTCGCAATTTATTTGTTGTTATGAAAAATAAATAACTAATTTTAAATAAGTTACAATTTTTTAGTTCACAATGTTATGAGGTTGTTGTATAATGAAGGGGAAAATAGAATATCGGTCTATCTTCGGGGCAGGGTGAAAATCCCGACCGGCGGTGATGAACTATTTATGATTTTGTTCTAAGCCCGCGAGCCGTTAAGGCAGGATTTGGTGTGATTCCAAAGCCGACAGTATAGTCTGGATGGGAGAAGATGGAGGTTCAAGCGTTCAAAAAAGATATGGATTTGAACGTCTGTTTGATGTGCCTTAAATTCTCCCTTTGTGTAAAACACAAAGGGTTTTTTCGTTCTATGAAAAACAGGCATAGCAGAACCTTTCCACTTTCCATGAGATGATCGATGGAAAAGGAGAGAGAAAGATGAAACAAAAAAACAGTGTAGTGCAGATGGTGAGTGTAGCGATGCTAAGTAGTATTGCATATTTACTAATGATGTTGGATTTCCCGTTCCCAGGGCTTCCGCCATTTTTGAAAATTGATTTTAGTGATGTACCAGCTTTAATTGCAGCAATTATCTTTGGACCAGTAGCAGGAGTGATTGTAGAGGCGATAAAGAACATTTTACATTACGGGATTCAAGGGAGTTTAACGGGAGTACCAGTTGGAGAAATTGCAAACTTTATTGCAGGATGTTTATTTATTGGACCAGCAGCTTTCTTATTTAGAAAGTATCGTACTGTGAAGAGTTTAACTACAGGATTAATGCTAGGGACAATTACAATGGCACTTATTATGAGTGTATTAAACTACATCATCATATTCCCGGCTTACACTTGGTTTTTAAATTCACCGGCTATGTCTAGCGAAACCATAAGAACAACGGTTGTAACGGCAATCTTACCATTTAATTTAATTAAAGGGATTGTTGTAACAATTGTATTTGTAGCATTATTCTCACGCCTGAAAGTATGGGTGTTTGCAAAAATGAAAAATGCATAATATATATTAAAACCATTAGTAGTGTGAAACTACTAATGGTTTTTTATTAAGGAAAATAAAATTTAGATACAAAAAATGCCCCTCATCAATATGAGGGGCATTTTTTGAAGTTAATAAAAGACTATTCGAATTTTAAAGCGTCTCCGTCGAATGATTCGTCAGCAACTTTAATTGAGTCAGTTGGACAGCCTTCGAATGCATCCATCATATCTTCAATTAATACATCTGGAATTTCAACGATACCTTGGTTATCATCTAATGTTACAAATGCAATACCTTCATCATCATAGTCATAAATGTCTGGTGCAGCAGCGCCACAAGCACCACATGCAATACAAGTATCTTTATCAACGATTGTATATTTTGCCATCTTTTTTCCCTCCTGATAATATGTATGTGAAAAGCTCGCCATAAAAATTATAACCTTATTGTAAAACGGTTTGTAAAACTTTTCAACATAAAATTATAATGATAATGCTTATCAATTAGAGTGTCAACTTATTTTTGAATTATGTCATAAGATTTTCAAAATACGTAAATATGATTTCGTTTGATACAATAGACTATATACAAGTATATAGTTCTTATATGATAAGTTTAATGAGCGACAGTAGATAGTGTAATTGTACTGAAAAGAATGAAGTTAAGATTGGAAGGTGGAAGCGGTCATGCAAATACAATATACTTTGTTGCATTGTTTAAAACAATTGAATGGTGAGAGAACCGTTTCTTCTATTTATTATTTACTAAAGGGCAAACGTTCTTCGCAAACTTTACAAGATGGAAATATGTTCCGAATTTCATTTTTGTTCGGAATATATAAATCATTGAATAGAAATGACTATGATGGTGAAGTTGCAAAGTTGTTGCAAGCGGATTTTATTCAAGAAATACATGAAAATACATATGTGTTAACACCTACGGGTAAAATGCAGTTACATAAATGGGAGGAAGTTTATGCTTTTCCAGCACATTTGCATGGTTTACATTACGGTGAATTAGGTGAAACATTTTGGAAAAGATTATCATTGATTATTCAAACCATATCAAATTTACAACAGAATAATACGAGGTTTATTCCAATTCAGCAAGATACAGAAATAATGATGTGGGTGAAACGTTTTCTAACAGGAAGGCCATATAAGAGAAGTGAGTTGGCGAGAAAACTATGGACGGAAGTACAGAATCTTTTAGAAAAGAGTAATGCGATAGAAGCGACGATTGTAACATATCGATTAACGGGTTATGAACGTATTGGTTGTACATTGCAACAATTAGCAGAAATTACGAAACAAGATATATTCAGGGTGTATTTTTTATTTTGGGGTACAATGCATTTCTTTATACAAGAAGTTCGTGATAAAGAAAATGAATTTCCACTATTAGCTGAAATTATATCTTATCCAAATGAGAGAGCTGAATTATTTAGTTTATCCACGAAAAAAACATATAATTTTTGGAGGCAAGGACGTTCTTTAGAAGAAATAGCGACGATTCGGAATTTAAAGGTTGCAACGATAGAAGATCATTTTGTTGAAATTGCTTTGCGAGAAAAAGATTTTTCTATTGAAATGTTTATGGAAAAAGAAAAGATAGACAAAGTAATAAAAGTAATTGAAGCATTGCAAACGCGGAAGTTACGTGTTTTGAAACAAGCGGTTGGAGAAGATATTTCTTATTTTGAAGTTCGTCTTGTATTAGCGCGGATGGAGGGTGTAAATGAAACTTGAAGAATATTTATATAAGTGGTTTGGATATTCTGAATTTCGTCCAGGTCAAAAAGGAGTAATTACAGATTTATTAGAAGGAAAAGATGTGATAGCAATGCTTCCGACTGGAAGAGGGAAATCTATGTGCTATCAGTTTCCAGGGCTTATGCGAGAAGGAACAGTGCTTGTTGTATCACCGTTATTATCTTTAATGGAAGATCAAGTGACACAATTAAAGTATGTTGTGAAAAACCGAGTAATAGCATTTAATAGTTTTCGGACATTAAATGAAAAAAGAGAAGCGATGAAAAAATTATCTTCATATAAATTTATTTTTGTTTCACCAGAGATGTTACAGTCGGAGTTATTAATTAGGGAATTGAAGAAAATTCATATTTCATTATTTGTTGTTGATGAGGCTCATTGTATTTCTCAATGGGGTTATGATTTTAGACCGGACTATAAAAGACTAAATGTAGTTATTAAAAATATTGGTTCTCCTACAGTATTAGCATTGACAGCCACAGCGACAAAAGGGGTACTGCAGGATATCGCAGATAGTTTAAATTTAAAGGGTGCTGCGGAACATGTATACTCTATTGACCGTCCTAATATTGCAATGGATGTGCAATTTGTAGAGACGATAGAAGAAAAGAAAGAGACGCTTTTAGAGCAGGTGATGTATTTACAAGGGCCGGGGATTGTATATTGCTCAAGTAGAGCGTGGACAGAAAGGTTAACGGAATACTTGAGAGGGAAAGGTGTTACTGGTGTAGCTTTTTATCATGGTGGTATGGAACATGAAGAGCGTATGTTAATTCAACAGCAGTTTATGAACGATCAATTGCAACTTGTAATATGTACAAGTGCATTTGGTATGGGGGTAAATAAGGCGAATACGCGATATATTATTCATTTTCATTATCCAACTAATATAGCTTCTTACTTACAAGAAATCGGAAGAGCTGGAAGAGATGGCGAACCGAGTATAGCTATTTTATTATGTAGTCCGTTGGATCATGATTTACCAATTTCAATCATTGAGGATGAATTGCCAAGTAAGTCACAAATACAATTTTTATTTTCTTTACTACAAGAAAGAATGTTTCAAACGAAAGAATTACCAATAGAAGATGTAGAAGAAATTTGTTATAATGCAGCAAGATTTAATGAGCAATATTGGCGTTTCGTTCGTTATCATCTCGAACAGGTTGGAATTATACAACAACGAAGATTATTATTAGAAGGTTTGTCAGATGAAATCATGAACCGATTAATAGCTGAAGTAGAAATAAGGTTGCGTAATAAATATAGTGAGCTAGAAAATATGAAGTCATGGATACAAGTTAAAGGATGTAGACGTGAATATGTGCTGCAACAGTTCGGTTATAGGAAAGAGCAAGAGTTAATTAATTGCTGCGATTATTGCGGTATTACAAAAGAAGATTATAAAAAAAGACGAGCGCAACAATCGGATTTCGACTATAATTGGGAAACAGAGTTACAAAAGCTTTTCGGCCTAGAAAAGATGGAGGAATGATGAACATTCAAAGGCATAATGTTGAAGATATGAGTCCGCAGGAAATAAGGCTGAATCTATATATAACACAGTTAATTATTATCGGTATTGGCTGTTTACTGGCATATATATTATTTCAAGATGTAAAAGAAGTCTTTAATTTATGGAAATGGGAACCAGTATCTATACTTATTATAGGTGGTTTGTTAGCGATTGGTATTGTGTTATTAGATTATGTTGCAATGCGAGTGTTTCCGGAGTCTTGGTTTGATGATGGTGGTATTAACGATAAGATGTTTCGAGGAATGTCCGTTCTGCATTTACTCGTTATTACGTTCTTAATTGGTTTTGCAGAAGAGTTTTTATTTAGAGGTGTAGTGCAGACTCATTTTGGAATTGTAATTGCGAGCTTCGTATTTGCAGTGTTACATATTCGTTATATAACAAAGCCATTTTTGTTTTGTTTCGTCTGTTTCATTAGTTTTGTCTTTGGTTATGTATTTGAATGGACAGGAAATTTGTTTATAACAATCTTTGCACACTTTCTTGTTGATTTTATAATGGGACTCCAATTAAGAAAATAAATGGAAGGTGGTGGTGAACAACATGAGGAAACGAATTCCTGATTTTGAAGAGGAATTAGAAGTTGAGCGAGTGGAAGAAAAAGAAAGTTTACCGCCGCGTAGTGAAATTCATAGAAATAAAGAGAAAAAACAAAAGTTTAAAATAAATCACATTTTCGTCCGGGTTTTAACATTTCTATTCATTCTGCTGCCAATTAGTATTTTGTGGTACACGGATAAATATATTCAGGTGAAGGGTGATAGTAATAATGCCGGAAAAAGTGCGTTTGAAGTAATCTTCTTTGATTCAGCTAAATCTGAGTCGCAGAAACAGTCTGAAAAAGTAATAACGCATACTGTGAAAGAGGGAGAAACTTTAGAAAGTATAGCGAAGCAATATTTTTCAGATGGAAATGGAATTGAAGTAATTAAAAAGTATAATAACTTGCAAGAAGATGAAGTGAGTGCAGGTCAAGAATTAAAAATTCCGATAAAAGATAAGTCCACAAAGCAAGAAAGCTAGTGAGTTAAGCGATCACAGTTTGTTATAAAAGCCTAGGATTATCTTTATGAGGAGGGGAGTCAAAAATATGATATGGATTATATTATTCAGTACTCTCATAGGCATGGGGATTTTATTACTTCTTGTGATGTATAAAGAAGCGATGCGTAATAAGGTGTTGGAACATACTTTAGTATTTAAAGAATTTCCGAAAAGTTTTCAAAAAGTAAATGTGTTTTTTATTTCTGATATTCATAGAAGAGTCATTTCGAATTTGTTAATTGAACAAGTAAAAGGAAAAGTAGATATTGTAATTATCGGAGGAGATTTAGCAGAGAAAGGTGTCTCTTTATCAAAAATCTCTGCGAATATTCAAAAGTTAAGAGAGATAGGTCCTGTATATTTTGTGTGGGGAAACAATGATTATGAGATAGAATATCATGAATTAGATGCGTTATTATTAGAAAATAACGTAAAAGTTTTAGATAATACAAGAGTGGTATTTGAGTCTGAATTAGGAGAGAAAATTTGTTTGCTCGGTATCGATGATGTTGGATTGCACCGTGATCGTCTAGATTTGGCATTGGCGGATTGTAAAGAAGATGGTTTTCGTATCCTAGTTAGTCACAACCCTGATATAATAAAAAAAATGTCTGGAAATGAACAGATTTCACTTGTGTTAAGTGGACATACGCATGGAGGACAAATCCGATTATTCCCATCTAAAAAATATTTAAAAGGTGGCGTATATAAGCATTTGAATACGATTCTCTTTGTTAGTAATGGGTACGGAACAACATTGATACCACTTCGTTTCCGAGCACCTGCTCAAACACATATCATTACATTGTGCGGAGGGAAATGATGCCAACTCTTAGTGGGAAATATAATATAAAAGCTGTTTCGAATATAATTGGAGTTCAGCCGAGCACGCTTCGTGCATGGGAAAGACGATATCAAATTATTGCCCCAAAGCGAAATCAAGCTGGGCATCGTTTATATACAGAAGAGCATATTCAAATTTTAAAATGGTTAATGGAAAAAGTTTCCTCCGGCATGATGATTGGACAAGCAGTTCAGTTATTAGAAGAGAATCGTTTGCCGAGTACAGTTCAAAAAGAGATACATTTCGATAAAGAAGTTGTTTTAGTGGACGATTTGCTACAAGCTTTGTTAAAATTTGATGAAATTACAATTGCTGCATTATTAAACGAAGCTTTTAGTATATATTCAACAGAAAAGGTTGTTGCCAGTATCGTTCTTCGAGTGACAGACAAATTATTAACGTCAAAAAATAATAATGAGATTTCAATGGTGCAATTCCAATATGCACTATCATTTTTACAAACGCGTCTAGGGATGGTGTATCACAATGCCTCAATGTTTTCCTCTTTACACAAAGTTATTGTGTTAGAAAAGAATGCATTGAAAGGATTTATTTTTTCAACTTATTTACGCTTAAAAGGATATGAGGCGATATATATTAGGACAAGCTTAGCTGAAGATGGTATGTTGTCAGCGGTAGAGGAAATACAGCCGAAATATGTATTTGTATCTTTTGCTGACGAACAAGATATGAAAAAGACGATGAACTTTATAAATTTATTACAAGAAAAAAGGGAATCTCTTTCTGTTGGATTTATCGGAAAGCTAGGCGTTCTAAAGCAGTTAGACATTGAAACAATCTTAATTGGTGATACGAAAGAAGAATGGGATGAATGGTTAAAAATATCGGAATAGTTGTTCGAAAAGAACCATCTATTTTCTATTTCATATAATAAAATTAGATGCATTGGTTACGTAGGGAGGGTATGAGATGAGGCTGGAACGATTAAATTACAATAAGATAAAAATTTTTCTAACATTTGATGATTTATCTGAACGAGGATTAACGAAAGAAGATTTATGGAGAAATGCGCCGAAAGTACAGCAATTATTTCGTGATATGATGCAAGAAGCAAATAAGGAATTAGGATTTGAAGCAGATGGTCCGATTGCAGTTGAAGTGTTTTCTCTACAAGCACAAGGGATGGTTGTAATTGTAACGAAAGAAAATCAAGAAATGGATACAGATGATGAGTTCCGTGACGAGTTTATTGAAATGCAAGTGACTCTAGATGAAAGTGAGCATATATTATATGAGTTTGCTACGCTAGATGACGTAATTAACCTGTCGAATCGCTTATATAACCTTGGTGTAACTGGCGGAAAGCTATATACGTGGGATGAGCGCTTCTATCTTTGGGTGGAAGAAGAGGAACAAATTCAATTGTTAAAGGCGGATTTTATAGCTATTTTAGCGGAATACGGTAATCCGTCTACAGCAACCATTTATCGCATCATGGAGTACGGTAAAGAATTAATGGATGTTAACGCGATAGAACAAATACACAATTACTTTGTGAAAAAACAAAACCTCAGCTAATACAACAAAGCTGAGGTTTTGTTTTTATTTGGATAAGGGAAGGGATGATTGTAAATACTCGAACATACTTTTTGAAAATAAAATATGCAGTTTTATGGGAGTATGGTTGATGAAAATAAAAAACATTTAAATATTTAAGTATTTTACTTTTCTAAAAGTAATAAAAGGACTATAATAATAGTGAAAACGCTTGCAACATAAAATAGTTTGTATATATTTGTTAGCGTTTTCTATTGCATTCCAAATTTAAGGGTGTATACTAGGCAATGAAGGTTTACTAAACAAGTGAAATTACAGGGGGTTTACTTACTATGGTAGCCGAAAAGGGAACTCAAACAAAAACACAACAACAAAGGGAACAACATTTTGAACTATTGAATTCAACACAAATTGTTATTAGTGAAGCGTTAGAAAAATTGGGTTATCCAAACGAAGTATATGAATTATTAAAAGAACCAATTCGTATGATGACAGTGAAAATACCAGTTCGTATGGATGACGGGACTGTTAAAATATTTACAGGATATCGTGCACAACATAATGATGCTGTTGGTCCAACGAAAGGTGGAATTCGCTTCCATCCGAATGTAACAGAAAATGAAGTGAAAGCACTTTCAATCTGGATGAGTTTAAAATGTGGTATTGTTGATTTACCATATGGTGGAGGTAAGGGTGGAATTATCTGTGATCCACGTGAAATGTCATTCCGTGAGTTAGAAAGATTAAGCCGCGGTTATGTACGAGCAATTAGCCAAATCGTAGGTCCGACGAAAGATATTCCAGCTCCAGATGTATTCACAAACTCTCAAATTATGGCATGGATGATGGATGAGTATAGCCGTATTGATGAATTTAATTCACCAGGATTTATTACAGGTAAACCGCTTGTATTAGGTGGATCACATGGACGTGAAACAGCAACAGCGAAAGGTGTAACAATTTGTATTCGCGAAGCTGCGAAAAAACGTGGCATTGATATTAAGGGTGCACGCGTTGTTGTTCAAGGATTCGGTAATGCTGGTAGCTTCTTAGCTAAATTTATGCATGATGCAGGTGCGAAAGTTATTGCAATCTCAGATGCTTACGGCGCGTTACATGATCCAAACGGATTAGATATTGATTATTTATTAGACCGTCGTGATAGCTTCGGTACAGTAACAAAGCTATTTAACAATACAATTTCAAACAAAGAATTGTTAGAGCTTGATTGCGATATTTTAGTTCCAGCTGCAATTGAGAACCAAATTACAGAAGAAAATGCTAATGATATTAAAGCGAAAATCGTTGTTGAAGCTGCAAATGGTCCAACAACATTAGAAGCGACTAAAATTTTAACAGATCGCGGAATTTTACTTGTTCCAGACGTGTTAGCAAGTGCTGGTGGTGTAACAGTATCTTACTTTGAGTGGGTACAAAATAACCAAGGTTACTACTGGACTGAAGAAGAAGTAGAACAACGTTTAGAAAAAGTAATGGTAAGATCATTTGATTCTATTTATGAAACAGCACAAGTTCGTAAAGTGAACATGCGCTTAGCGGCGTACATGGTTGGTGTTCGTAAAATGGCTGAAGCAAGCCGCTTCAGAGGTTGGGTATAAAATATTATATCTTGAGAAAACGTGATTTCCTTTCGAGGAAATCACGTTTTTTTGTTGAAATATTGAATGAGGTGTTGTATATGGAGAATGAAATGCTGGAACGAGTAGAACAATTAGAAGAAAAGGTTAAGAGGTTAGAGGGAGAACTTGCAAGAACGATGAAAGCTCGAAAAATAAGTATCGTTCGGATGTTCGGGGAAGGGCTACTGTTTTTGATATTTGGTGTGGTTGTAGTAGGGCCGATTATTGCCGTTGTAATCTCAATTTTTACTTGGATTGCTGAAAAATAAAATAAAAACAAAAAAAGAACGCTTGTTCTATACGAACAAACGTGCTATACTCTCCTTAGATAAACAAAACGGAAATGATTTTAAGGAGAGATAAATGATGAAAATGACAGTAGACCAAAGATTTATGATGCCAGCAGATGTTGTAGAGCGAGTGGAAGTATTACGAAACAAACAAAGCAAGCGTGGCACATTATTACAATCGGTAAATAAATTTTTCGGTTTAGATACGAAAGAAGATTGTGTTTGGTTTTACGGTTTTTATGGAGTGGCTGTAAGTATCTTGTTGTTTATGGTGTTCACTTCAAATATTTTCGATTTTCTCTTCGCGTAAGAAATATGCGATAAGGACATTGTTACCGAATACATATATAAGGAAGTAAGGTAACCTTCTAGAGCGGGAGTTGGTAGCAATGGCAATGTTTCCTATAGAGCGCAACTATATTGGATATGGAAGTTCACGACCAGGGATTCCTCTGACTAAAGTTAGATTTATTGTAAGCCATGATACGGGGAATCCTGGAAGCAATGCGATAGGAAATCGAGATTACTTTAATGAATTACAACCGAAAGCTTCGGCGCATACATTTATAGATGATAAAACAATATTGGAGATTATTCCTATAAATGAAGTTGCGTATCATGTTCGATATGGTGTGCCGACGGATAATGACTTATATGGCTATGACGCGAATAAGGCGGCCATTGGAGTGGAACTTTGTTATGGCGGTGATGTTAACTTTTGGGAAGCATATAATCGTTTTACATGGTATCATGCGTATTTATGCCAAAACTTTGGCTTAAATCCGAAAAAAGATATCGTGTCACATAAAACGCTTGATCCAGCTAGAAAGATTGATCCTGAGAATGTATTAGGGAAACAAGGTATTAAATTTCAGCAGTTTTTAGCAGATGTCTATCGGATGTACGTTTCGTTTAGATGACAAATATATGAAAAATGAATACAATAAAGATAGGTGCCTACTGCTGTAAGTAGGTTTTTTCTTGTTTTTATAAATAGTGTATTGGTAGAAGACTAGGAGTGGACGAGTATGCAGAAAGAAACAGTTATTATAATCGGAGGCGGTCCGTGCGGATTAGCGGCTGCAATTTCGTTGCAAAAGGTTGGGATAAATCCGTTAGTAATTGAAAAAGGAAACATTGTAAATGCTATTTATAATTATCCAACTCATCAAACATTTTTCTCTTCGAGTGAAAAATTAGAAATTGGTGATGTAGCTTTTATTACAGAAAATCGTAAGCCAGTTCGAAATCAAGCGCTTGCGTATTATCGTGAAGTAGTAAAACGTAAATCTGTACGTGTAAATGCTTTTGAGCGAGTGGAGAAAGTTCAAAAAGATGGAGAAGTTTTTCAGGTTGAGACGACAAAGCGTGACGGAAGTAAAGAAATATATATAGCGAAATATATTGTTGTAGCAACTGGATATTATGATAATCCAAATTATATGAATGTTCCAGGTGAGGAATTGAAGAAAGTAGCTCACTATTTTAAAGAGGGGCATCCTTATTTTGATCGAGATGTAGTAGTTATAGGTGGGAAAAACTCGAGTGTAGATGCCGCGTTAGAACTTGTTAAATCTGGTGCACGTGTAACGGTACTGTATCGTGGAAGTGAGTATTCACCAAGCATAAAGCCTTGGATTTTGCCGGAATTTGAGGCGTTAGTACGAAATGGTACAATTCAAATGCATTTTGGGGCTCATGTGAAAGAAATTACTGAGCATACATTAACGTTTACAGTTGATGGTGAAGCTTTTACAATCAAAAACAATTTTGTATTTGCGATGACTGGTTATCATCCTGATCATAGCTTCTTAACGAAGATGGGTGTTCAGATTGATGAAGAAACAGGACGTCCAATTTATACAGAGGATAGAATGGAAACGAGTGCTGAAAATATTTTCATTGCAGGTGTCATTGCTGCTGGAAATAATGCAAATGAAATATTTATCGAGAACGGTAGATTTCATGGAGATGCGATTGCGCAAACCATTGCATTAAGAGAAAAATAAAAAGGAGCTGTCGGGAAAACCTCGACAGCTTCTTTTTATTCGTGCATAAACATATTTTGAATGGATTCATGAGAATTTGTATTCTCTAATGCAACAAGCAATTTAATGCGTGCTTTTTGTGCATTTAAGCCGTATGTGAATACAATGCCCATATCTTTTAAGTGTTTACCGCCACCTTCATACGAATATACGTCTTGAACGATACCGTTGAAACAGCGAGAAACTAATACGACAGGAATACCTTTATTTAATAATCTTTCTAGGCTAGGTAGTGTTCTCGGAGGGAGATTACCTTGTCCAAGAGCTTCGATAACAATGCCGTCTACAGGAAGATTTTCGATTGCTGCTAATAATGTATCATCCATGCCAGCATATGCTTTTAGAACAACTACATTTTTAGACACTTTGTTTATCGTATATGTTTCGTGATGTACTAAAGCGTGATGGAAGACAACGCCGCGTTTTGTTACCATTCCAATTGGTCCGTATTGTGGGCTTTGGAATGTTGCGACATTACTTGTATGTGTTTTCGTTACATTTGTAGCGCAATGAATTTCGTCATTTAATACGACTAAAACACCTTTTTCTGCAGCTTCATCACAACTAGCAACTTTTACAGCTGATAAGAAGTTATATAGACCATCAGCACCTAACTCATTGCTAGAGCGCATTGCACCTGTCACTACGATCGGAATAGTTGCTTGTACTGTTAAATCTAAGAAATAAGCTGTTTCTTCTAATGTATCCGTGCCATGCGTAATGACTACGCCATGAATGTTGTCTTGTTTTACTCTTTCATCAATGATGACTTGTAATTGTAACATTTCGCTCGGTGTCATATGAGGAGATGGTAGATGGAACACATCTTCAACGATTAAATCAACATCGCCTTCTAAATCAGGAATGAATTTTAAAAGAGGATTTTTTTCACCTGGTTGTACGACCCCAGTTTCTTTATCTTCCTCCATTGCAATTGTTCCACCTGTGTGTAAAACTAGGATTCTTTTCAATGCTTATACCCCTTTCAAGTAAAAAAATACATTTAGAACATAACATGTTTTGAGTAAATTCGACAATGGAAATGTATAAAAGTATGCCTCGAAAATGACAATAAAATTAACCGCTATATGTACGATGTATAAAATCACGAAACGAAATGGGCAAATATAGTATAGGAGGGAGGGATTGCGGTGAAAAAGATGGAGAGAATTTTTATTCGTATATTAATAATACAATTCATTTGTCTTTCTGTTGTGCAATTGTTATTTATACATAAGTCATCAGTGAAATATTTATCTAAAATTGTTTATTATGAGGGTGTCATGGTAAAAAACAAAATGGAAATCTTGCAGGTGAATAGGTAGTTTTCATTTTCTTCTATGAAGGATTATGCTACAATAATTGAGGATTTAATGACGTGAAGCAAATGAGAAGAAGCAGGGTGAACACCTGCTTTTCGTTTTGTTTTATAAGTGAAAAAATGAGGTGTTACGATGGATAAACGAATTTCAATTGCTATAGATGGTCCAGCAGCTGCTGGGAAAAGTACAGTGGCAAAAGTTGTTGCGAAGGAACTTTCTTACGTTTATATTGATACAGGCGCAATGTACCGTACGCTTACATATGCAGCCCTTGAACAAAAAGTAGACATTGAAAATGAAGAGCAGTTAATGGAAGTTGTAAAGAATGTAAATATTGAGTTTCAGCAAGGAGACAATACACAGCTTGTATTTTTAAATGGACAAGATGTTTCTGAAGTAATTCGTACACCTGATGTGACGAATCGAGTATCTATTGTAGCGAAACATCGCCTTGTTCGTGAAGAAATGGTACGTCGTCAGCAAGAGTTAGCGAAAAAAGGCGGCGTTGTAATGGACGGCCGTGATATTGGTACACATGTATTACCGGATGCTGAAGTGAAAATCTTTATGCTTGCTTCTGTTGAAGAAAGAGCGGAAAGAAGACATTTAGAAAATTTAAATAAAGGTTTCGATTCTAATTTAGAGCAGTTAAAAGAAGAAATTGCTCAGCGTGATAAATTAGATTCAGAACGCGAAGTTTCTCCACTAAAAAAGGCTGATGATGCATTGGAATTAGATACGACTTCTTTATCAATTGAAGAAGTTGTCCAAAAAATTATGAGCATTGTTTCTGGAGTGTTTGCGAAATAAAGAAAGGGGATAATCCTCTTTCTTTTTTTTGTTTAAATAGAAATGTAAAGGATACGTGAATTGTGAGTCTCTTTCCTTGACAAATGAGCTGATTTGTAAGAAGTTAGTTAAAGAGGAATAAAACTGTCAGAATATATTCGCTATTATATTTCAAAACATACTTTTTTCAAGCTAGTTTTGCTGTATACTATTTATATAGGTTTAATATATTTTCTTGTGAATGGTATTGAAAAAGAGTATGTGATGAGAAATTCTTAAACGTGCAAATGAAAACTTTGTTTTCATTTCGTATATACATAAAAAATGCTTTGTCAATTCTGTAGGGAGGTATTTCCATGGTAGAGAAAATGAATGAAGAAGTTATGGATTCAAAAGAATTACAAGTTGGTGACGTTGTTACAGGTTCTGTAACGAAGGTTGAAGAGAAACAAGTGCTTGTAAATGTTGGATACAAAACAGATGGCGTAATTCCAATTAGTGAATTAGCTAACGTTCATATTGAAAAAGCAAGCGATGTTGTAGAATTAGATCAAACACTAGAGTTGAAAATTATTAAATTAGAAGAAGATGATCTTGTCTTATCTAAACGTGCTGTTGATGCAGAAAAAGCATGGGTAGAACTACAAGAGAAATTTACTTCTGGTCATGTATTTGATGTTACTGTAAAAGATATTGTGAATGGCGGATTAGTTGTGGACCTTGGTGTTCGCGGTTTTATTCCAGCTTCACTTGTAGAAGTACATTATGTAGAAGACTTTACTGACTATAAAGGTAAAACATTAGCGGTGAAAATTGTTGAATTAGACCGTGAAAAAAATCGTGTAATCCTTTCGCATAAAGCGGTAGTAGAATTAGAACTGGATTCTAAGAAAAAAGAAGCAATTTCTTCATTAAAAGAAGGGGACGTTGTTGAAGGAACAGTGCAACGATTAACTGACTTTGGCGCATTCGTTAACGTTGGTGGAGTGGACGGCTTAGTTCACATTTCACAAATTTCACACGAACGTGTAGAGCAACCTTCTGAAGTGTTGGAGCAAGGTCAAAAAGTTAAGGTAAAGGTGTTATCTGTTGATGCTGATACACAACGTATTTCTTTATCAATTAAAGCAGCTCAACCAGGACCTTGGGAAAACGTTGCTGGCGAAATAAAAGCTGGAGATATTCGTGAGGGAGTAGTAAAACGCCTTGTTACATTTGGTGCATTCGTTGAGATTTTACCTGGTGTTGAAGGACTTGTACACGTATCTCAAATTGCAAATCGTCACGTGAAAAATCCGAATGAAGTATTGGAAATGGGACAAGAAGTAAAAGTGAAAGTACTTGAAGTTCACGTAGCAGAGAAACGTATTTCTTTAAGTATAAAAGAAGCGCTTGAGGAAAATAATGTAACTGAAGATTATAGTCAGTATGAGCCAAATGCTGATTCTGCTACTTTCCAATTAAGTGATATTATTGGTGAACAACTGAAAAAATTAAAGAAATAATGAGGGGTACAAGTGGTAAGGGCAAAACGTAAATTAGATCATATTGAATATGCTCTTTCTACTGGTCAGTCTCGTACGCATGGCTTTCATGATATTGATTTTGTGCATCAAAGCTTGCCAAATTCAAATTATGACACAATAACATGTGAAACAAAAATCGGCGAACTTTCACTAAGTTCGCCGATTTTTATCAATGCGATGACTGGTGGTGGAGGAGAGAAAACGTTACATATTAATGAGCAATTAGCATATGTAGCGAAACATCATAACCTTGCTATGGCTGTAGGTTCGCAAATGGCGGCGTTAAAAGATGAAAGTGAAGTTGCTTCTTATAAGGTGATTAGAAAGGTAAACCCAAATGGTATTTTCTTTGCTAATTTAGGTAGTGAGGCAACTATCGAGCAGGCAGAGCGCGCCGTTGATATGATTGAAGCGAATGCATTGCAAATTCATTTAAATGTCATACAAGAGTTAACGATGCCAGAAGGAGACCGTGATTTTACTGGAGTACTTCAGCGCATTGAGAAAATTGTTTTAAATAGTAAAGTTCCTATCATTGTAAAAGAAGTTGGATTTGGGATGAGTAAGGAAACGATGCAACAGTTAGCGAACGTAGGTGTAACAGCCATTGATATTGGTGGGCAAGGTGGTACGAATTTTGCTGCTGTTGAAAATGAAAGAAGACAGCGAATGCTTTCTTATTTTAATAACTGGGGCATACAAACAGCAACCTCGATTATTGAAGCAACCTCTACAAATAATAACCTCTCTTTTATTGCATCTGGGGGTATACAAACAGCTCTTGACGTAGCGAAAGCAATCGCATTAGGGGCGAATACAACTGCGTTTGCTGGTTACTTTTTACGTATTTTAATGCAAGATGGTATCGAGAAGTTAGTGGATGAAATTGAGCTTCTACATACAGATTTGAAATTTATTATGACAGCTCTTGGTGCGAAGACGATAGAAGAGTTGCAATCTGTACCTCTTGTTGTAAAGGGTGAAACATATCATTGGTTAATGCAACGTGGTATTGATACTGCGCATTATAGTAGGAGATAAAAAATCAACCGTTCGGTTGATTTTTTTGTTCTATTCTTTTTCGTAATATAAAGTGGAGAATGGAACTAGTATTATATGAAAATATCATTTCGTGAAAATTACAATTGAAAAAGGGTTGAAAATGTAGATGGTGTGTTGTCGAATTACTGGAGAGAACTTAATTTTTAATGGGAATAGGTGAAGGTAAAAAGAAGTAGTGGAAGGATATAGTGCGCAAAATATTATTTTGATATAAATTTAAAACATTAAAATGATTATGTAAAAGACGGTTTCGTACAATATCGAAACCGTCTTTTTGTATTAATTAGTGCTGGTTTTGTTTTCGAGCCTGTTCTGGTGTATCAAGTCCAGTCGCACCTGGATATTGTAGTGATTGATCACGATCGGATTCAACGCGGCGTGATTCTCGTAGTTTTCGTTCTTGGCGATCTTTACCCATAATGAATAACACCTCCTTGTTAAAAGTGTTGCTGTTATAAGAAAAAACTATGCGTAAATAAAGTGGATTAACTTTCATAAAAAGTTCCCATAATGGAAAACATAGGAGGTGAAGTTGATGGATGGAAGTACTTTTTATTTTGTAGCTTGGATAGGGTGGGTCATCGCAACCTTTTTTATGAAAAAGGACCCTATTCGGTGGAAGTTAGGCGCTTGTATACTGATTTTTATAATTTGCTCTCCGTTACATGTAACGATTGCCTCATTCGTGGTATCGGTAAATGCTCTTCTACTTTGTATTATTTCTTTTATAGGGATCACGCTATATTCTGTCTGGAAAAAATTGTATAGCTTACTTTCGGCACTTATTATCGCAATGTTATATACAAGTTTTCATCTGTTAGAAATATATGATCCGATTTGGATTGTGGTGGATAGAGTGTTTCTGCTAAGTAGTGCTCTTGTGTATGCATCGGTGTTATTGCATGGGGATCGCGTATTACGATTATGTTCCCTATATGTAGGAATGTTACAAGGAGAGTTGCTAGTGACATTTATTTTTAGGAAATTGAATTTTCCATATGATTACGGTAGTTTAGCATTTTTTGATATCGTCGCCGTTTCTACATTATTCATGGCAGTATTGTTTTTGATTGCAAAAGCATCAGTATACAGGGAACAGTTTAAGAGAAAAACACGTAAAAGAAAGGCGAGGGTAATACATGACTGAATATACACCAGCCATTTTATGCGGCGTAATAGCAGGGACAGTTACAAGGGTGCTAATGCTGCGGACGGATACGCGGCAATATCCGACGAGGCTGCATGGGAAAATCATTCATATTGCAATGGGTTTAATTGCAGCTGCTTTAGGAGCGATTGCAATCCCGTCTATTTTGAAAAAAGATTTTTCTGCCATTACATTTCTTACGTTAGCAGCGACACAATTTCGTGATGTACGTAATATGGAAAGAAATACGCTTCAACAATTAGATGGGTATGAGCTCGTACCGCGTGGAAATACATACATTGAAGGAATTGCATTGGTTTTTGAAAGTCGCAACTATTTGGCAATGTTAACGTCGTTTGCAACGACGTTTGCGTATATAGGGTTCCGTTCATGGATTGCAGGAGTAATTATGGCTATAATTGCATTTTTTATCGCGAAAAAATTAATGTCTGGTAAAAGGCTGCATGATCTTGTTGAAATTGAGCACGTTCCGCTTCGTTTTGAAGGAGCAGGGCTTTATATTGACAATATTTACATTATGAATATTGGATTGCCAGCAAGACAAGAAGAAATTATGAAATATGGTATGGGTTTTATTTTAAAGCCGAAATCAATTGATGCGATGGTTACAATCTCAAATTTAGGGCAACGACAAGCTATTTTACACGATGTTTCAGTAGCGTTAGGGATTTATAGAGATTCTGGTACACCAGCGCTTGTACCGTTAGCAAAGCGTGATTTAGAGGATGGCAGGGTTGGGATTTTTGTCCTGCCGCAAGATCAAGATGCAGAGAAAGCGATAGGTGTCATAGGAAATGTACCAACGTTAGAAAGTGCTGTCCATATGTCATCGGAAGCCCCGAAAGGAAGGGGAGATAAGAGATGATGTTAGAAAGTGTTATTCTGGCAGTTATAACAACGACTCCAGAAAAATTTGCAGGTGGTGCTCCTTTATTCGTTTGCGAATCGACAGAGGAACTAGAATTTGTTGCAAATAATTTAGAGGCAATTTTAGATGGTATTGCACATCGCTTACAAGAGAATGTATATATTATTGTGAAACATTAGCAACGTGTGTTATAATGTGAGGTGTTTTGATACGTTGAGAAATATTCTGGAATGCAAATCCCTTCTTGCACAAAGAAGGGTTTTTTACATAATAAACAGAAGCAAGTTGAAAGGATGAAAGTATATGCCGAAACCAGTAATAGCGATAGTAGGTCGCCCGAACGTAGGGAAATCTACTATTTTCAATAGAATTGTTGGAGAAAGAGTTTCAATCGTAGAAGATATTCCAGGTGTAACGCGTGATCGTATTTATAGCGCTGGAGAATGGTTAAATCATGAATTTAACATTATTGATACGGGCGGAATTGATATTGGAGACGAGCCGTTTTTGACACAAATTCGTCAACAAGCTGAAGTAGCAATTGATGAAGCGGATGTTATCATTTTTATGACAAACGGTCGTGACGGTGTAACAGCAGCTGATGAAGAAGTTGCAAAAATTTTATATCGTTCAAATAAACCGGTTGTACTTGCGGTAAATAAAGTGGACAATCCGGAAATGCGCAGTGACATTTATGACTTTTATGCATTAGGATTTGGCGAACCATTCCCAATTTCAGGTACACACGGATTAGGATTAGGTGACTTACTAGACGAAGCTGCACAACATTTCCCAAAGATTGAAGAAGACGGATATGATGAAGACACAATTCGTTTCTCTTTAATTGGACGTCCAAATGTAGGGAAATCATCACTTGTAAATGCTCTTCTTGGTCAAGAGCGTGTAATTGTTAGTAATGTAGCAGGAACAACTCGTGATGCTGTCGATACACCATATAGTAAAGATGGAAAAGATTATGTAATTATTGATACAGCTGGTATGCGTAAAAAAGGAAAAGTGTATGAAAGTACAGAAAAATATAGTGTACTTCGTGCTCTAAGAGCGATTGAACGTTCTGACGTTGTTTTAGTTGTTTTAGATGGTGAAGAAGGAATTATTGAGCAAGATAAAAAAATCGCTGGATATGCTCATGATTCAGGGCGAGCTGTTGTTATCGTTGTAAATAAATGGGATGCAGTGAAAAAAGACGAGAAAACAATGAAAGCATTTGAAGAAAATATCCGTGCTCATTTCCAATTCTTAGAATACGCACCAATTGTTTTCTTATCTGCAAAAACGAGAAAACGTACACAAACATTAATACCGGTTATCGATGAGGTAAATGAAAGTCATAGTATCCGTATTCAAACGAACGTATTAAACGATGTAATTATGGATGCGGTAGCGATGAATCCGACACCAACTCATAATGGTAGCCGTCTGAAAATTTTCTATGCAACACAAGTTGCGGTAAAACCACCGACATTTGTTGTGTTTGTAAACGATCCAGAATTATTGCACTTCTCATATGAGCGTTTCTTAAAGAATCGCTTACGTGAATCATTTGGCTTCGTAGGAACGCCGATTCACATTATCGCTAGAGCAAGAGACTAATGGAGAGGATGTGATTTTATGACAAAAATCACAGTAGTAGGAGCAGGTAGCTGGGGAACAGCGTTAGCGATGGTATTAGCTGACAATGGACATGATGTACGTATTTGGGGGAATCGCCCAGAACTTATGGATGAAATTAATACGAAACATGAGAATAGTCGATATCTCCCAGGCATTACATTGCCAAGCACAATCGTAGCCTACTCTTCTTTAGAAGAAGCATTAGTAGATGTAAATACAGTACTGCTAGTAGTACCAACGAAAGCGTACAGAGATGTATTACAAGAGATGAAAGAAATTGTTACTGAATCAATTACTTGGATTCATGCGAGCAAAGGAATTGAACCTGGTACGTCAAAACGTATTTCGGAAGTGATTGAGGAAGAAATTCCAGAGCACTTAATTAAAGATGTTGTTGTACTGTCTGGACCGAGTCATGCTGAAGAAGTCGGTTTACGACAAGCGACAACAGTTACGTCTGCAGCAAAGCGTATGGAAGCGGCTGAGGAAGTACAAGATTTATTTATGAATAGTTATTTCCGTGTATACACAAATCCAGATATCGTTGGAGTTGAACTTGGTGGTGCGTTAAAAAATATTATCGCATTAGCTGCTGGTATAACTGATGGTCTTGGATTAGGTGATAATGCAAAAGCAGCATTGATGACACGTGGTTTAACAGAGATTGCTCGTTTAGGAAGAAAGATGGGCGGGAATCCGTTAACGTTTGCTGGTCTAACTGGTATGGGAGACTTAATTGTAACTTGTACAAGTGTTCATAGCCGAAATTGGCGAGCTGGAAATATGCTTGGAAAAGGACACTCTTTAGAAGAAGTGTTAGAAAGTATGGGTATGGTTGTGGAAGGTGTAAGAACAACGAAAGCTGCTCATGAATTGGCAGAGAAAATGGAAGTTGAAATGCCGATTACAGCTGCTTTATATGACGTGCTGTTCAATGGGAATAACGTAAAAGATGCGGTAGGCTCATTGATGGGACGTGTTCGAAAACATGAAGTGGAAGCTATACCTGATTTACTGTAAAGAAAAGCGCCAGAAGTACATTTGTACTTCTGGCGCTTTTTTTATTTTTTGGGTCTTTTCACCATTTTTTCATTTTTGCATAGGATGAAGAGTAACTTGAGGAGAGGGTGAAAAGAATGGATAATAACATTTTTAATAATATTGAGAAGGAAGCGAAAGTAAATAAAGAGGATATTTTTAAATTAGCATCATCCGTGCAAAATGCGAATTTACGTGATGAAACTGTACTTCGTCAATTAATTCATCAAGTGGCTCTTATGGCGGGACGTGAAGTGCCGAAAGAGCAAGAGGATCAAATTGTAAAAGCGATTATTAATAATAATATGCCAACAGATTTTGGCTCGTTAAGCAAGATGTTTAAAAAATAAATTATGAGAAACAAAGAGTTTGTAGATTGCATATGATAGCCATGAAAGAATGGGAATAGAGCTGTTTTTGGGCATATTTGGTCAACCGAAGCGAGAGATACAATCGCTTCGGCTTTATTTTTGCCTAGATTGGTGAGAAATGCTGAAAAAACCTATTGATTAAAGTTACATATTCGCAATTTGTAGTAAAATGTTCTTTTTGTATTTGTTTAAAGATTTTAATTTGTTAAAATAGTATAAAAATAGATTAATAAAAAGGGGTGTGTATATGTCAGAAGGGCTTATGAAAATGTGGTTGGCTTTAGGGGCAATTGGATTTATGTTTTTTGCAGTAAGTTTTATTTTATTAAGTAGACATAAAATAAAGAATAAATTTTTGAAAGGGATTACAGCGTTAGTAGCCTACACCCTTATGATTGTGTCAGGAATTGTTATTTTTCTTGTTGTATTTAGTGGACCTGTACAGCAGTAAATGGAATGGTCTCGAAAATACTATATACGGAGCAAGTTATATTAGTATGAAAAGGTGATGCTAGTGAAAAAAGTCTATATTATTTTAATATTTTGTTGTATGAGCCTTTTAACAGGGTGTCTGTATCCGAAAGAAAATATAAAGCAAAATGCGGTTCCTTATGAAGATCAACTACAGGTTGTTCAAAAAGCTGTTGTGACATTTAAGGAGCAAAATGATGGGATATTGCCAATTAAGACGAGGGATATGAGTACACCTATTTATCAAAAGTATCCAATCGATTTTCAACAGATTGCCCCGCGTTACATACAAGAAGCGCCAGGGAATGCGTATGAAAGTGGAGGAGTATATCAATACGTATTAATAGACGTTGAAACAAATCCAACAGTAAAGTTAATTGATGTTAGGATGGCTGAACAAATTCAGGAACTCTCTTTAAAGCTTAGGATGTATCGTGATGAACATCAATATCCACCTTTTAAAAAAGTAATTTCAGATGGTGTATATGAATTGGATTTCAAAAAACTAGGCTATAAAGATGTACCACAAGTGACAAGTCCATATTCTGGTAAAGGACTTCCTTTTGTAATAAATGAAAAAGGAGAAGTTTTTGTTGATTATAGAATTGACTTATATGACGCTTTGAAAAAAAATGAAGGGCAGTTTACAGAGGGAGAAGATATTCGAAATATACTTTTGAAAGCTTCCCCGTTTGTACCAGCTTATTCTTTACCGTACACAGTAAAGGACGGAGAACCAATTTTTTTAAAATGATAAGTCATGAACCTTTCTTTTAGTGAATAAGTTCTAGAAGAAAGGTTTTTTATGTTATACAACTTACGATGCAAACAAAAGATATTTTTTAATAGTCATATGAAATTGGACAAAATTATATGATATATTGTCCGAACTTCTAGAATACCATTATATTATATCAGATATTATAGGCAACGTTAGAGAAGGTATTAGTTGACTATAAACGCGGAATTATTCCCAAAAATTTTGAGGGAGGGAATCACTTGGAAAAGGTAGATATTTTTAAAGATATTGCAGAACGAACAGGCGGTGATATTTATTTTGGAGTTGTAGGAGCTGTTCGAACAGGGAAATCAACATTCATTAAAAAATTTATGGAACTTGTAGTTATTCCAAATATTGAGAATGAGTCTGACCGTCAAAGAGCGCAGGATGAATTGCCTCAAAGTGCTGCTGGTCGTACAATTATGACGACGGAACCGAAGTTTGTTCCAAACCAAGCGGTTTCTATCGAAGTAGATGAAGGACTTGAAGTGAATATTCGATTAGTAGATTGTGTTGGATATACGGTTCCTGGAGCGAAGGGCTATGAAGATGAGAATGGCCCGCGCATGATTAATACCCCTTGGTATGAAGAACCTATTCCATTCCATGAAGCTGCAGAAATCGGCACGCGTAAAGTAATTCAAGAACATTCAACAATTGGTGTTGTAATTACAACAGATGGAACAATTGGTGAAATTCCAAGAAGAGATTATATAGAGGCAGAAGAACGCGTTGTAAATGAGTTGAAAGAAGTAGGAAAACCTTTCATTATGATAATTAATACGGTACAGCCGTATCATCCAGATACAGAGCAATTACGCCAAAGTTTATCAGAAGAATATGATATCCCGGTTATTGCAATGAGTGTGGAGAGTTTAAGAGAAACAGATGTATATAATGTACTTCGTGAAGCGTTATTTGAATTCCCTGTATTAGAAGTGAATGTGAACCTTCCAAGCTGGGTGATGGTGCTAAATGAAGGGCATTGGTTGCGTCAAAGTTATCAAGAAGCAGTTCAAGAAACTGTGAAGGATATAAAACGTCTTCGTGATGTGGATCGCGTTGTTTGGCAGTTTAGTCAATATGAATTTATTGATCGAGCGAGCCTAGCTGGCATTGATATGGGGCAAGGTGTGGCGGAGATTGATTTATATGCGCCAGATGAATTATATGATCAGATTTTAAAAGAAGTAGTAGGAGTAGAAATTCGAGGGAAAGATCATTTATTAAAGCTTATGCTCGATTTATCTCATGCGAAAATAGAGTACGATCAAGTGGCGGATGCACTGCGTATGGTTAAGCAAACAGGATATGGTGTAGCAGCGCCTGCATTAGCGGATATGAGCTTAGATGAGCCAGAAATTATTCGTCACGGTTCAAGGTTTGGTGTGAAGTTAAAAGCGGTAGCGCCATCTATTCATATGATTAAAGTAGATGTAGAGTCAACGTTTGAGCCGATTATAGGTACTGAAAAGCAAAGTGAAGAATTAGTTCGTTATTTAATGCAAGATTTTGAAGATGACCCGTTATCAATTTGGAATTCTGATATATTTGGACGTTCACTTAGCTCGATTGTTCGAGAAGGAATTCAGGCAAAATTATCTTTAATGCCAGAAAATGCTAGATATAAATTAAAAGAAACGCTAGAAAGAATTATTAATGAAGGATCTGGCGGATTAATTGCGATTATACTATAATAAAAAATCCCTCTCATTGTAGAGGGATTTTTTATTTTTTTGATTGTAAAATAGAAAAATAAACAGTCATTATCTAATACATTGTTGTAAATTGTCAAGTTTCATCAGATTTTCACATTTTCAGAGTAACAATTTCCTTAAAAATATTGAATTATAAAGGAGAATCGTATAATATAGGCGTTGATAATGATTTATCTACATCTTTGTAGTATAGAATTTGCAAAAATTGCCTACAAATGAAAGTAAGACTCATTTTATGATCATTATACAGTCTTATCTTTGGGAGGAGGTGAATGGCATGAACAAGACAGATTTAATCAATGCTGTTGCAGAAGCAAGTTCCCTTTCTAAAAAGGACGCAACAAAAGCAGTAGACGCTGTTTTTGATTCTATCTTAGAAGCTTTAAAACAAGGTGATAAAGTACAACTGATCGGATTCGGTAACTTCGAAGTTCGTGAGCGTGCGGCTCGTAAAGGTCGTAACCCACAAACAGGTGAGGAGATTGAAATCGCTGCAAGTAAAGTACCTGCATTCAAACCTGGTAAAGCGTTAAAAGATGCGGTTAAATAATCCTTACATATTAACAGGGAAGAAGAGTTTCCTTTTTGGGAACTCTTCTTTTTGCTTTTAAAAACATAAATATGCTAGAATGTGTTCGTATCACTTTTAGGTTTTCGGGAGGGCTAGCGGATGGCAAAAGTTAATTTAGAACAAATTGAACATGCAGTACGCCTTATTTTAGAGGCGATTGGGGATGACCCAAATCGTGAGGGAGTACTTGATACACCAAAGCGTGTTGCAAAAATGTACGCAGAAGTGTTCTCAGGTATGCATGAAGATCCGAAAGAGCATTTGCATAAAGTATTCGGAGAAGATCACGAAGAGCTTGTACTAGTAAAAGATATACCATTTTATTCGATGTGTGAGCATCATTTAGTTCCATTCTATGGAGTTGCTCACGTTGCATATATTCCGCAAGGTGGAAAGGTGACAGGGTTAAGTAAATTAGCTCGTACTGTAGATACAATTGCACGTCGTCCACAACTGCAAGAACGTATTACATCAACAGTAGCGAACTCTATTATGGAAGTACTAGAGCCTCATGGTGTAATGGTAGTAGTAGAAGCAGAACATATGTGTATGACGATGCGTGGTGTGAAAAAACCAGGTGCGAAAACAGTAACGACAGCAGTACGTGGTGTGCTTGAAAATGATGCTGCAGCACGCAGTGAAATTTTATCGTTTATTAAAACGAAGTAAAGAAAAGCGGGAAACTGCTTTTCTTTTTTTTTTTAGTAAATAAATGATATAGTTTTAACTAGACAGAGTGAGATTAGAAAGATTGCTTACATGAATGGTAGGTGTAGCCAAGTTTTGGTTATAGAAAATAGAGTGTATGTGTTATAATAAGTTTTATGAATTAGAAAACAAGGGTGATTTTTTGTGTGTGACATCTACGGAGGGTATGCGGGTATAAAAGAAAAATTGATGGAGAAATTACGCCATCCTTATTTTATAAACTATATTGAAGAACCATTTATTGATGAAGAAAAGATAGCATTGTTATATGGTGCTTTAAAGAGTGCAAACTTACATATAGAACAAATTGAGCATTACGTAGTAACAATTATGCTTGTACAAATTGCGCTTGATACACATGAAAGGGTATCAAATAAAGTAGGCGAGGAAGAAATTGAATCGCATAAATGTCGTCAATTAACAGTACTTGCAGGCGATTACTATAGTGGACTATATTATTATTTATTGTCTATGAACCGTGATATTGTTTTAATTCGTGCACTTGCTGAAGGAATTAAAGAGATAAATGAACACAAAATTATGTTATACCAAAAAGCGCATGAAACGATGAATGACATAATGAAAAGCATAGTAACGATTGAGTCTGCACTCCTTCAAAAAACATGTGATCATTTTCATTTATCACATTGGAAGCCATTTATCACATACGTATTAGGTGGAAATCGCCTTCAAAAAGAAATTCAATTGTATGCTGATAAACAACATTCACCTGTTTTTCAAGCTATGCAAGATGCTTTAGGGGATAAAGCAGAAGTAGTGATTAATGGTTGGCTGAAGGACTTGAGAAAGAAAGAAAAACAATTTTTAGAAAATCACACAGATATAAATAAAATAAATTCTGTGTTAAGGAATAAATAGAAGACATAAGCAATTTTACATTGGAAGAAGGTACGAGCATGCAACAATCAAAAGAAGAAAGAGTACATGACGTATTTGAAAAGATTTCTGATAAATACGATGTGATGAATTCTGTAATTAGTTTTCAAAGACATAAAGCGTGGCGTAAAGAAACGATGCGAATTATGGATGTACAACCAGGCAGTCAAGCGCTTGATGTATGCTGTGGAACCGCGGATTGGACAATTGCGCTAGCTGGAGCCGTAGGTGAACAAGGAAAGGTTGTTGGCTTAGACTTCAGTGAAAATATGTTATCTGTCGGTAAGCAAAAGGTAGAGGCGTTACAATTAAAACAAGTAGAACTTCTACATGGGAATGCAATGGAACTTCCGTTTGAAGATAATACGTTTGATTATGTGACGATTGGGTTTGGTTTACGTAACGTGCCGGATTATATGCACGTATTAAAAGAAATGACGCGTGTAGTAAAACCAGGTGGAAAAGTAATCTGTTTAGAAACATCTCAACCAACAATGATTGGTTTTCGACAAGGGTATATTTTATACTTTAAATATATCATGCCGTTATTTGGAAAGATGTTTGCGAAAAGTTATAAAGAATATTCATGGCTTCAAGAATCTGCTAGTACGTTCCCAGGAATGAAAGAATTGGCTCAAATGTTTGAGCAAGCTGGACTTGAACGTGTGCAAGTGAAACCATTTACTTTTGGGGTAGCAGCGATGCATTTAGGTATTAAACCAGAATCAAAATAGAAAAAAGAAGTTTTAGGTTAAGGTGAACAATATGAAGTTACAACTTATGTACTCTTTTTTACGATCGGATATTAATGTGATAGAAAAAGAATTAAAAAAGACAGTCGCTTCTGAACAGCCATTAGTAGAAGAGGCAGCATTACAGCTTATTGAAGCTGGTGGGAAACGAATTCGTCCTGTATTTGTGTTGCTTGCAGGGAAATTTGGAGATTATAAGTTAGATGCGATTAAGCATGTTGCTGTTGCGTTAGAACTTATTCATATGGCTTCTCTTGTTCACGATGATGTTATTGATGCTGCATTTTTACGACGCGGCAGTGCGACTGTGAATGCGAAATGGGGAGATCGTATTGCGATGTATACAGGGGACTATCTGTTCGCTAAGTCTCTTGAATGTATAACAAATATCGAAATTCCAGAGGCGCATCAAGCGTTATCACATACTATTTTAGAAGTCTGTAAAGGTGAAATTGAACAAATTAAAGATAAATACAATTATGACCAAAATTTAAGAACGTATTTAAGAAGAATAAAGCGAAAAACAGCATTATTAATTGCCGCGAGTTGTCAATTGGGAGCGATTGCTGCTGGTGCTAATCGTGATACGGTAAATCGTCTATTTTGGTATGGGTATTTTGTAGGGATGTCTTATCAAATTATTGATGACATTTTAGACTTCGTTTCCACAGAAGAGAAACTTGGAAAACCTGCTGGCGGAGATTTACTACAAGGGAATATTACACTTCCTGCTTTATATGCGATGGAAGATCCAGTACTTCGTCAGAAAATCACATCTGTACATGAAAATTCAACAGCAAGTGAAATGCAAGAAATTATTGATGCTGTAAAAAATAGTACAGCAATTGATCAAGCATTTGCGTTTAGTGAACGTTATTTACATAAAGCTTTAGAAATAATAAAACCACTTCCACGTGGAAAAGCAAAGTACGCATTACAAAATGTTGCAAAGTATATTGGAAAACGAAAATTTTAATGTTTATTCTAAAAAATAAAATAATCTCTCTATTTCAAAACTATTGCACAATTGTGATAAGGGTGATAATATGTGTGTGGGGATATACAATTACATACATAATTCAGAAGTGGAGAGATTTTTTATGGAAAAAACATTTCTAATGGTAAAACCAGACGGTGTACAACGTGCCTTCATTGGGGAAATTGTAGCTCGTTTTGAGAAAAAAGGCTTTCAATTAGTTGGTGCAAAATTAATGCAAGTCACTCCGGAAATTGCTGGACAACACTACGCTGAGCATAAGGAAAAACCTTTCTTTGGTGAGTTAGTAGAGTTTATTACATCTGGACCTGTATTCGCAATGGTATGGCAAGGTGAAGGTGTAGTAGATACAGCGCGTAACATGATGGGGAAAACAAGACCACATGAAGCAGCTCCTGGAACAATTCGTGGAGATTTCGGTGTAACTGTTGCGAAAAACATTATCCATGGTTCTGATTCTTTAGAAAGCGCAGAGCGCGAGATTGCTATTTTCTTTAAAGAAGAAGAATTAGTTGACTACTCAAAATTAATGAATGAATGGATTTACTAATTATTTTGAAATGATTTGTAAACGCTTTAATCACTGTGATAATAGTAAAAAGTGCAAGGAGAATAGGGGTATTCTTCTTGCACTTTTTTTATTTTCAGTTAGTTACGAAGTTTGAGCTGTTATGATATGTTGATATTTAAATTAGGCCTATCGGAAATATAGAATAAGAAAATGGTCGATTTATGATATAATTTCTTTAATATTTTTAGAATGATAAAAGTTAATATAGTGAGATAAATACATATACGAAAAGAGGAATAACGTATGCGATATATTACAGCTGGTGAATCTCATGGTCCACAACTTACAACGATTATAGAAGGTGTTCCGGCAGGATTGTCTTTAGTAGCAGATGATATAAACGAAGAGTTAGCTAGAAGGCAAAAGGGGTATGGGCGCGGTAGACGCATGCAAATTGAAACGGATCAAGTGCAAATTTTAAGTGGTGTTAGACATGGAGAAACATTAGGTTCCCCTATTGCACTTGTTGTTGAAAATCGTGATTTTGCACACTGGACAAAAATTATGGGGGCGGAGCCTTTAACTGAGCAAGAAGAAAAAGAGATGAAAAGGAAAGTGACAAAACCAAGGCCTGGGCATGCTGATTTAAATGGTGCGATTAAATATGGTCATAGAGATATGAGGAATGTACTGGAACGCTCGTCAGCGCGCGAAACGACGGTACGTGTTGCTGCTGGTGCGGTTGCTAAAAAGGTGTTAGCAGAACTTGGTATTAAAGTGGCGGGCCATGTAATTGAAATTGGCGGTGTACAAGCTAAGGAGATTACGTATAGTTCAATTGAAGAATTAAAGAGTATTACAGAAGCATCTTCTGTACGTTGCTTAGATGAAGAAGCTGGTAACCAAATGATGAAAGCGATTGATGATGCGAAAGCAAATGGTGATTCAATTGGTGGAATCGTTGAAGTAATTGTGGAAGGGATGCCAATTGGAGTAGGTAGCTACGTGCATTATGATCGAAAACTGGATGCGAAATTAGCAGCTGCAATTATGAGTATTAATGCTTTTAAAGGTGTCGAGATTGGAATTGGTTTTGAAGCAGCGCATAGACCAGGAAGTGAAGTTCATGATGAAATTCTGTGGGATGAGGAGCATGGATATACACGAAGAACAAATAATGCAGGTGGACTAGAAGGCGGTATGACGACTGGAATGCCAATTGTTGTGCGCGGTGTGATGAAACCGATACCTACACTTTATAAACCTCTTCAAAGTGTAGATATTGATACGAAAGAGCCTTTTACAGCGAGTATTGAACGTTCAGATAGTTGTGCAGTGCCAGCAGCTAGTGTCGTTGCAGAAGCGGTTGTGGCTTGGGAATTAGCGACAGCTTTAATAGAACAATTCGGATTAGATCGTATGGAACTAATTCGTGAAAATATTGAGAAACATAATGAATATGCGAGGGGATTTTAATGGGAAACATACATATTCAAACGAAATCAAAAGAATATGATGTACATGTTGGTAAAGAAGCGTTGTCAAACTTAACAATGATCGTTCAAAATATGCAGCCAGCGGTATCTAACGTAATGATCATTTCAGATGAAGCTGTTGCATCACTACATTTACAGACAGTTATCGATGCATTACAAGTAGAGCAGCACGTGTTTTCGTTTGTTGTACCAAGTGGCGAAAAAGAGAAGTCTTTCGAAAATTTCTATGCGGCTCATACGTCAGCTCTTGAAAATAAATTAGATAGAAATTCTTTAATTCTTGCACTTGGAGGCGGAATGATTGGAGATTTAGCTGGTTTTGTTGCTGCATCGTTTATGCGTGGTATTCGCTTTGTGCAGGTTCCGACAACTTTATTAGCGCACGATAGCGCAGTGGGTGGGAAAGTAGCGATTAACCATCCGTTAGGTAAAAATATGATTGGTGCATTCCATCAGCCAGAAGCAGTTGTATATCATACACCGTTTTTACAGTCTCTTCCTGAAAAAGAGTGGCGTTCAGGTTATGCAGAGGTGATAAAGCATGCTCTTATCGGTGATGTGGAGCTATACCATTGGTTAAAAGAAGAAGTGCAAACATTAACGGATCTTCATGATGAGAAGTTAATCCATATATTAACGAAGGCGATTCCTGTAAAGGCAAATGTTGTGTCACAAGATGAAACAGAGAAGGGTATACGTGCTCATTTGAACTTTGGACATACGTTAGGACATGCTCTTGAAAAAGAGCTAGGGTATGGAAATATTACTCACGGTGACGGTGTAGCGGTTGGAATGTTATTCGCCATATTTTTAAGTGAGCAAGTGTACAAGGTTGATCTTGCTTATGAAGATATGAAGCAGTGGTTCTTGAAATACGGCTATCCAAAAATGCCAAGAGATTTGAATGTAGAGCGCCTCGTTCAATTGATGAAACAAGATAAGAAAGCAAATGCAGGAGCAATTCATATGGTGCTTATGCAGGAATATGGGGTAGTGAATGTCGTATCTATTTCAGATGAGACTGTTCATATTGCGTTAGAGGCATTTCAAAAAGATATGGTTTAAAATGATAGCGAAGTGCTGTGAAGTGCTCATTTAGAGGTATTCTCGTAATAGTGACGGTTATGACAAAAGATTACAGTAAGGGGCTATAACCGTATTGTAATCAAATTGAATGAAATGACTGGGGGAAGAAAAATGAGAGTGAAAGAGCAATTGTTAACTTTGAGAGCGTATGTGCCTGGGAAAAACATTGAAGAAGTAAAAAGGGAATATGGTTTATCAAAAATTGTGAAATTAGCATCCAACGAAAATCCATTCGGTTGTTCAGCACGTGTGACAGAAGCATTAACTTCTTTAGCGAGCCAATATGCCCTTTATCCAGATGGATATGCCTTTGAACTTCGGACAAAAGTAGCGGAACATTTAGGTGTAAAAGCAGAACAACTACTATTTGGTAGTGGATTAGATGAAGTCATTCAAATGATTAGCCGAGCGTTACTACATGAAGGAACAAACGTTGTAATGGCGAATCCTACGTTTTCACAATATCATCACCATGCTGTTATTGAAGGAGCAGAAGTTCGTGAAGTATCACTTAAAGATGGTATTCACGATTTAGATGCAATGCTAGAGCAAGTAGATGAGAAAACGAAAATTGTATGGATTTGTAATCCGAATAATCCAACAGGTACATATGTTGAGAAACAAAAATTACTTTCATTTTTAGAATCAGTTCCTAAGTCGGCTCTCGTTATTATGGACGAAGCATATTATGAATACGCGGAAGCAGAAGATTATCCGCAAACATTACCACTTCTTGAAAAGTATGAAAATCTTATGGTTTTACGCACGTTTTCAAAAGCATATGGTTTAGCTGCTTTTCGTATCGGATATGCGATTGGGGATGCGAAGTTAATCGGACAGCTAGAAGTAGCTAGGTTACCATTCAATACATCAACTGTAGCCCAATCTGTAGCACTCACTGCATTAGAAGATCAAGCATTTTTACAAGATTGTGTGCAAAAGAATGCTGAAGGTTTAAATCAGTATTATGCATTTTGTAAAGAATATAACGTATTCTATTATCCATCTCAAACAAATTTCATTTTCTTAAAACTTGGTATACCGGGTAATGAAGCTTTCGAACGATTAATGAAAAAAGGATATATCGTTCGTTCTGGTGCTGCATTTGGTATCGATGATGGTATTCGTATTACTGTCGGTTTGAAGGAAGAAAATGATGAAATTATAGAGTTGCTGAAAGAGCTTGTAAATGAGCAAGTACAGAAAGAAGAAACATATTCTTAAGAGATTGTGAAGGCTCCTAGTATAGGAGCCTTTTTTATCGCATTAAAAATAAAGGTTGAAGACTGCTAATTAAGTTGTTCTGTAAACCATAGTTTGTATGGCTCGATAATTAGTGAGAGAAGTTATTTGCACGGTCATAAAAGAAAGCGGTACAATAGAAGATGAGGATAAGGTATCGGTGTCATATTCGAACCGTTTGAACAATTACCTACTCTGTAAGAAGAAGTATAAGAAGATACATGCTCATTCTAAAGGTTGCGTTCTAACAGTGAGTTGCTTATGATAAAGTGAAACTTTAATCAGTGGGGGGATGTTTATCCCCCGCTGATTATTAGTTGAACCAATCGGGCTTTTACGGGCAGTTGATCCCAAAACTAACTTCTTTGCCTTAGCTGAATTTTGAGGTGGGGGTCTTACTGCCCGTTAATAGCGGGGTAAATGAACAGAAGAGAATATTTTTTAGAATTAAAGGAGACGTTTATGCAAAAGTTTGAACAAGCTGTTTCATATATTGAAAATGGTGAAGCGGAAAAAGGATTACAATTATTAAAAGAACAATTAAAAATTGCGAATGATGAAGAGAAGTATGATATCGCTCGTTACTATCATACGCTTGGATTTACAGATGAGGCATTAGCAATTACTGAAGACTTACGTTTACTGTATCCAGAAGAAAGTGAATTCACTGTATTTTTAGCAGAATTATATATTGATCTAGATAAAGAAGATGAAGCGATTGAAGTGCTTCATGATATTCCAGAAAATGACGATTTATATGTTCAATCGTTATTACTTGTTGCAGATTTATTCCAAATGCAAGGTTTTGATGATGTAGCAGAGCAAAAACTATTAAAGGCGAAAGAAATGATGCCTGATGAACCTGTTATTACGTTTGGGTTAGCAGAATTATATAGTAGTAAAGGTGAAGAACAAAAGGCAATTACTTATTATGAATCGCTATTAGCGGAACATAAAGTAATGGGTGGTGTTGTGATTGCACTTCGCCTCGCAGAAACGTTAAGCGCGATCGGAAACTGGGAAGAAGCGATTTCTTATTATGAAGCAGGCCTAGAGGAACAAAAAGATATTCACTCATTATTTGGATATGCCTTTACATTATACCAAGGTGAAGAATATCAGAGAGCAATTGGTGCTTGGCAAGAACTAAAAGAATTAGACCCTGAGTACGCATCACTGTACATGTATTTAGCGAAAAGCTATGAAAAAGAAGGAATGCTTCAAGAAAGCTATGAAACGCTTCATGAAGGAATTAAAGTAGATGAGCTTTCAGTTCCATTTTATGTAGAGTTAGCGAACATTGCGGCGAAATTAGGAAAAATAGTAGAAGCAGAGGAAGTTCTTCAAAAAGCGCTTGAGTTAGATCCAGGGCATTTAGGTGCAACATTAAAATATGCATATATCTTAAAAGAACAAGAAAAGTACGAAGAGTTAATTGCAATTGTAGAGCGTGCTATTGATAGTGGAGAACCAGATACACAACTACTTTGGGATCTTGCGTATGCAAAAAAACAATTAGAAATGTATTCGGATGCATTAAAACACTATGAAAGTGCATATACTTCTTTTAAGAATCATCCAGACTTCTTAGAAGAGTACGGTTATTTCTTATTGGAAGAAGGAAAACGAAAAGAGGCGAAAGAAGTATTTACCCAGTTATTACAACTAGACCCGACACAAATTCATATTGAAGAGTTGTTATATAATTTAGAGGATTTTTCATAAGTTGGAAGGAAACTGAATGCCGCTTCTTGAATCTAAAAAGAAAAGAGAAAGACAGAGGAGGGACTTAATTGCTATGAATACCCCTGTTTCTGTAAACGAGAAGAAGGATTTTGTAAAATGGTTTTTGAATAATTACCAACTGAAACAGCGTGAATGTGTATGGATTCTGAATTATTTAATGAGTCACGACCAATTGATGCATAAAGTCCACTTCGTAGAGCATGCAAAATATTGTCCGCGTGGCTTAGTAATGTCAGCGAATTGTGTGAAAGACACACCGTTTCACTTTTTTAAACAAAATGTTATGACAACAGATGCTGAAAAATCGTTTCATGATATTCGTTTAAATCGAGATGAGGATATTTATATTCAACTCAACTTTAAATCATCGTTTCAAAATGCGAATTATGTAGCTGTATTAGAAGAAAACCCATATCTACCAAAGCATATTGAAGTAAATGAAAAAGATCGTTTACTTGCAGAAAGGTTTTTGGAAGAAAGTGTATTTTCGTTTAGGAGAGAACGCCTTTTGAAACAAATTGATGAAGCGTTAGATAAGCAAGATAAGGAAACGTTTCATAGATTAACGGCAGAGTTAAAGACTTTATAGAATTTATTTGGATTAATTAATTTTTACAAATTTCAGACTTTTATTAAGAAAAACTACCTATATTGGGTAGTTTTTCTTTTTTTACCTCTTTTAGTGTGGTTTAATATATATAAAGTGAAAGTTCTGTCATTTGTAAGTGAAGGAGGGAAGGGATTTGAAGTGGATTGTAAAAGATGTAGAACAGTTTGAGCAAGCAAGAGAGTATGTTGATACAGGAGTAATACCGCTGTTATCAATTTCGGCAGCAAAAGAAATGAAAATGATTGTAGAACAAGGTGAATTTATCGAATTGTTGAGCACGGAATTGGAAAGAGAGTATAAAGGAAGAGTGCTTTTACTGCCTGCGTTTACGTATTTGGTAGAAAGTCAAAAGAATGAAAAAGGTCGTTTGCAAGAATGGACAAATCATTTACGAAGTGAAGGTTTTAAGCATATTGCTTATGTTACAAGTGATTTTTCATGGAAAGAGGATATGCAAGAGTTACAGGGAGATTTATTTTGGTTTCCTTCATTAGCGTTAGAACAATTTAGTGATCAAGCAAAAAGAGAAGTTATTCATGCGCATATAAAAAATATAATGGTGATGTTGGAAGAGAAATGGGGAAACTTGCAATAAACAGAAAGTTCTTATTATTATGAGTAGTATGATATTGACCTGTGCATGAGCGTATTATATCATGATAGTGTCCTAGTTTTTATTTTTTATATAATTTATCACGAGGGGACAATTTCTGATAGAGGGGGGAAATTTTCGTGAGCGACAAAGAACATCGCGTGTCAAGAAGACAATTTTTAAATTACACACTCACAGGGGTAGGAGGCTTTATGGCTGCCGGTATTTTAATGCCGATGACGCGATTTGCGCTTGATCCGGTGTTAAGAAAAGAAGCGGGAACAGATATGGTTGCTGTTGCGCAAGTAAAGGATATTACAACAGAGCCGAAGCGTTTCGATTTTAAAGTGAAGCAGGTTGATGGTTGGTACAAGTCTGAAGAACCAAAATCGGCTTGGGTTCATAAAGATGAAAGCGGAGACATTGTTGCGTTCTCTCCAGTATGTAAACATTTAGGATGTACAGTTAACTGGAATTCGGACAAAGCACATCCGAATCAATTCTTTTGCCCATGTCACGGGGGGCGTTATACAAAAGATGGGATTAACATTAAAGGTACGCCACCCCTTGCTCCGCTTGATGTGTACGAGTCTAAAGTGAAAGATGGAACGCTGTATCTAGGAAAAGCGAAGCCAAGAGGGGGTGCAAAGTAGATGTTAAATAAAATTTATGATTGGGTGGATGAAAGATTGGATATTACACCAATATGGCGTGATATCGCTGATCATGAAGTACCTGAACATGTAAACCCGGCACATCACTTCTCTGCATTCGTCTATTGCTTTGGAGGACTTACCTTTTTCGTTACTGTAATTCAAATTTTATCTGGAATGTTTTTGACGATGTATTATGTGCCTGATATTAAAAATGCTTGGGAATCAGTTTACTATTTACAAAATGAAGTTGCTTATGGGCAAATTGTTCGTGGTATGCACCACTGGGGTGCTAGTCTCGTAATTGTAATGATGTTTTTACATACACTCAGAGTTTTCTTCCAAGGTGCGTATAAAAAGCCCCGTGAGTTAAACTGGATTGTTGGTGTTCTTATTTTCTTTGTTATGTTAGGTCTTGGTTTTACCGGATATTTATTGCCGTGGGATATGAAAGCTTTATTTGCTACAAAAGTAGGGATTCAAATTGCAGAGCAAACACCGCTCATTGGTCCTTATATTAAAACATTACTCGCTGGTCATTCCGAAATTGTTGGCGCTCAAACATTAACTCGCTTCTTTGCTATTCACGTCTTCTTCTTACCAGCAGCACTTCTAGGTTTAATGGCCTTCCACTTCATCATGATTCGCAAACAAGGTATTTCCGGTCCACTATAAGAGATTGCTAAATTAAAGGGGAAAGAACAAAAGGAGGGAGATTATGCATCGCGGCAAAGGGATGAAGTTTGTAGGAGATTCTCGGGTACCAGTAGCTCGGAAACCAAATATTCCAAAAGACTATTCTGAATACCCAGGGAAAACAGAAGCATTTTGGCCGAACTTCTTGTTAAAAGAATGGATGGTTGGTGCAGTTTTTTTAATCGGTTATTTATGTTTAACAGTGGCGCATCCGTCGCCGCTTGAGAGAATGGCGGACCCAACTGATGCTGGATATATACCACTTCCAGATTGGTATTTCTTATTCTTGTATCAGTTATTAAAGTATTCTTATGCTTCCGGTTCATTTACTGTAATTGGAGCATTTATTATGCCAGGGATTGCGTTTGGAGCATTACTGTTAGCTCCATTTCTTGATCGAGGTCCAGAAAGACGTCCATTGAAGCGTCCTGTGGCAACTGGATTTATGCTTTTAGCAATTGCATCGATTATTTTTTTAACTTGGGAATCTGTAGCACACCACGACTGGGAAGCTGCAAAAAAACAAGGAGCAATTGTAAAAACAGCGCCAGTTGATAAAAATGATGATGGCTATAAATTAATGCAAAAAAATACTTGTTTAACATGTCATGGTGACAATTTACAGGGCGGGGCAGCAGCACCGGCACTGCAAAACTTAACTTTAAAGCCAGAAGAAATTGCTAAAATTGCGAAAGAGGGAAAAGGTTCAATGCCTAAAGGTGTATTTAAAGGTACGGATGAGGAACTGAAGAAGCTTTCGGAATTCGTTGCAAAGTATAATAAAAAATAATAAAAAGCTGACTACAAAATTTGTAGTCAGCTTTTCTATTTAGTTGGATGAAGTTTGTTATAATAGAGTAGGATTTAATGAATGAATTACTTTGCTTGAAAGGTGTTGGACATACGGATTGGTGTACTTGTATGCAATGTTAAGACAACGCTCGGTATTATTATTTTTATTAATTGTTAACATATTAGGTACAATTTACGGATTTATATGGTACGGAAATCAATTGAAAGAAACGTCACCTATATTTTGGCCGTTTGTACCAGATAGTCCTATGGCGAGTCTCTTTTTTGTCTTTGTTTTAATTGCTTTTTTGGCAAAGAGAAACTGGGGATTAATAGAAGCGTTAGCGATTGTAACTTTAATAAAATATGGTATTTGGGCTGTTGTTGTAAACGGGATTATGATTTACGTAAAAGGGCCTATTGGCCTTATGGGCTACATGTTAATGCTTTCGCACTTTGCGATGGCAGTACAAGGATTTTTATATGCTCCATTCTATCGTATAAAAAAATGGCATTTTATAGTAGCAGCTGTGTGGACGTTGCATAACGATGCAATTGATTATTTATTTTGGCAAATGCCGCGATATGGAATTATGCATTTGTTTGTAGAGGAAATTGGTTATTTTACGTTTTGGTTAAGTATTGCTGTACTATGTATTACATATTATTGTTGCTTACGTGAGCAAAGGAAACAATTTTCTTTATGATGGTTAGAACATTTAGGGGGAGAACATGGAGAAAAATAAGAGTGGTACAAAAATATTGGATCGATTGATTACTTTAGTTGTTTCATATAGCATAGCATTTTCTATTTTTGCACTCGCAACAACGGCAGTTGTGTATGGAAAATGGCTGTATTATTTTGAAATTGATTTTTTAAATATTCCTGATTTAGCGGATATGACGAAGGATGAAATTAAAAGAAATTACGATGTGCTTATTACATATTTATCCCCGTTTTATGACGGAGCATTACATTTGCCAACATTAGATATGTCCACAAATGGCCGTATTCATTTTGTAGATGTTAAAAATATTTTAGTAAAGATTCAATATGTGATGTATGCGACAATTATGATTGCAGTGATAGGCGGAATTTATTTATTAAAAAAGAAAAATGAAAAGTTTTTACTGCATGGATCGATTTTAACAATCATTTTTCCGATAGCGCTTATGTTACCAATTGCTATTAATTTTGAAAAGAGTTTTGTATTATTCCATAAACTTTTATTTAGTAATGATTATTGGGTTTTTGATCCTGAAAAAGATCCAATTATATTAATGTTACCAGAAGAGTTCTTTATGCATGCTGCGTGTGCTATTTTATTATTCATTTTAGGTGGTAGTATACTTTGTTACAGTTTATATCGATATTTCGTAAAAAAGAAAAGGATGTCACAGAAAAAATTCTCTGCTTAAAGAGAATTTTTTTCTTTGTAAAATGATAATATATTTTTCGGTCTAGTTCTGTTCTATTCTTGTCCAAATTAACATATTTTGTACTAGTAGTTATAGGGGGGACCGGGATGAAGAGAACATTAATTGGATTGATAGCATTTCTAATTATAATGTTTCCGTTACGTATATATGCTGAAGAGTGGAATGAGCTAACAGGGTTGTTAGACGACTCGTTACAGTTAGTGAAGCGTAATGAAGATGAAAAAGCGGTACAAGTATTACAACATTTCTCGGAGCAATTTTTAATAAAGGGGAATGAAAAGAAGCAGGAAGTAACACCAGATCAAGTTAGAGTTATTTCTTTAGCTTACGATAAGGCGCAACAATCGCTCTCTGAAGAAGGTTTAGGTAAGCAAGCTAAAATTGATAATGTGCTGGCATTACAACTTGCTGTTGATGCACAAGTATCGAAATATCAACCACTTTGGATGGAAAGAGAAAGGAAAGTAATGGATGCCTTTTCTCAAATGGAAAAAGCGATGGAAAAAGAAGATGCTGGGCAGTTTCAACAAACGTTAAATACGTTTTTAAATGAATTCAATATTATTTATCCAAGCTTAATGATTGCTTTGCCAGAAAACGAGGTTCAGCGTGTAAATGTTCATTTATCTTATTTAGATGAATTTCGTAACGTTATGTTAAAAACGAAAGGCGGCCAAATGCAATTAGGGATTATTAAAGGGGATTTGCAAAAGATATTTCACACAGTAAAAAAAGATGAAATTGCACCCTCTCTCATTTGGTTTATGACAATTACTGGGGGACTTATTTTATTCACATTAACTTATGTTGGATGGAGAAAGTATAAAGGAGAGAGAGAAAAAAGAAAAAGTAATGTACATTCTAAAAATAGATAATGCAATAAATAAAGATATGGATTGTAAGGTTTATTCATTGACAATAGTGGCAGAAGAAAATAGAATGAGAAGTACTATAATTAAAACTTCAATGGAGGTTCATGATGTTTTATTTAATTTACTTCGCGATCATAATGATCATACCGTTGTATGCACAGTCAAGAGTACGTAGTGCCTATAGCAAGTATTCACAAGTTTATTCAACATCAGGTATGACAGGAGCGGAAGTGGCTCGAAAAATTTTAGATGAAAATGGATTATACAACGTAGCTGTAGAAGAAACACCAGGTCATTTATCAGACCATTATGATCCAACCGCTAAGACGGTTCGATTATCAACAGATAACTATTATGGACATTCAGTTGCTGGTACAGCAGTTGCAGCACACGAAGTAGGACACGCAATTCAAGATGCAAAAGATTATAAATTTATGCGCGTTCGTCATTCGTTAGTGCCAGTTGCAAACTTTGGTTCGAATATGTCTTGGATTTTCGTCCTAATCGGTATATTTGCACAAATGTCTGGTTTGTTGTTATTAGGTATCATTTTAATGGCAGCAGGTGTTGTGTTCCAGCTCGTTACATTGCCAGTTGAGTTTGATGCGTCAAAGCGCGCAATGCAACAAATTGAAGCGTTAGGTATTGTATCAACAGATGAATATGGGCAAGCTCGTAAAGTATTAAATGCGGCAGCATTAACATATGTAGCAGCTGCAGCTGTAGCGGTATTTGAATTATTACGTCTCGTATTAATGTATACTGGTATGCAGCGTAGCGACGACTAAAGACTATCAATTTTGATAGTCTTTTTTTATTGTATAGATTGAATTATATAATGTATTGCAAATAGAAATAATAGAAGTAATGCGGAAAGGCGGTGGGGGGAAATGAAATATCCAGACCATTTAGTAAAACAAGTGCAAGAGCGCAGTGCTCCTTATCAACTAGAAGGTTTTTTAAGTGGACAAGGTCCTGAAAATCCCAAATTTATGTTGTTAGGAGAAGCGCCTGGTGAAACAGAAATTCATAATGGGATTCCGTTTAGCGGGAGGGCGGGAAAACAATTAATGGATTTTTTAGAGCGTATTGATGTTACAAGGGAAGAAGTATATATTACGAGCGCTGTTCGAAGTAGACCTTATAAATGGCGAGAGAAAAAAGAACGAAATGGTGAAATCATACAAAAAAAGTATAATAGAACGCCAAATCAGGGAGAAATAGTTGCCCATGCGCCTTTGTTAGATTATGAATTAGAGAAAATACATCCGAAGCTTATCGTCACGCTTGGAAATATCGGTCTTCAACGTTTAACAGGAAAAAATAAAAAAATCACAGATATACACGGGCAATTATTAAAACAGCCCATTCAAAAATTAAAGGATATGCAAAGTGCAGAGTTTACATGGTCAGAGAAAGAATATCATGTTTTTCCGACTTTTCATCCAGCTTCCATTTTTTATAATCGGAGTTTATTGGAGCTTATTTATGAGGATTTAGAGAAGCTTAAAAGACTTGTAATAAAAAACTAGAAAAGCTAAGGCGCTTTTCTAGTTACATTTAATTATGTAAAGGGTTTTTATTTTCATCTAACGTAAATCCTTCACCAACTACATCATGTACATCACTTACAGCGACAAAAGCATGAGGATCTACAGAAGTAATGATATTTTTTAATTTCACGATTTCATTTTTAGCAACAACGCAATACAATACGTTACGTTCCACTTTTGTATACGATCCAACAGCTTTTAAAAAGGTTGCTCCGCGCTCCATTTCAGATAAAATTTTGGCAGCAATTTCATCGTTTTTCTCTGAAATAATAGTCGCTCCTTTGGCAGCATAAGCTCCTTCTTGCATAAAATCAATGACTTTAGCCCCGATAAAAACAGCAACTAGCGTATACATGCCCTCGCGGTATGATAAATAGGTAAGAATAGAGACGACGATAACGACAGCATCAAACATAAACATTGTTTTCCCCATACTCCAGCCAACATATTTGTGAGCTAGTCGTGCGATAATATCTACACCGCCAGTAGTCCCGCCATATTTAAATATTATTCCAAGGCCGATACCGATAAATGCCCCGGCGAATAAAGCTGCGAGTGTCATATCATTTTGCAAGTTTAAATGTAAGTTGAGTACTTCGTAACGCTGGAAAATCCATAGAAATAAAGATACGCTAAAGGTGCCAATTAATGTATATAAAAATGTCGCTCTGCCAAGTAACCTCCAACCAATAAAAAATATAGGGATATTTAAAATTAAGTTTGAGTAGGAAGGATCAAACTTAAATAAAAAATACAATAATAGTGTAATACCAGTAAAGCCACCCTCTGCAAGGTGATTTTCAATATTGATATTGACAATACCGAAAGAAAATATAGCGGAACCAATTAAAATAAAAATAATATTTCGCATCTTCAATTTTGATGTCATATAGAAATCCCCCTAATTATGTAATGATTGCATTGCTCCGCTGAAACGGTAAACCATAATAATAAGTAATTTCTAATTGCTAGTGAAAATAGTAAGAACCTGCACCAACGGCTGATAGGAGATGAAGCAAAGAAGAGGGGCAAACCAGCCGTAGGAACCCGATTGGTACGGGCTAATCTTTTGCAAAAATCGCAAAAGAAGTTTCACTTTACCCCGTACCAACGGCTGGTAGGAGATAAAGCTCTGAAGAAAGGCGAACCAGCCGTAGGAACCCGATTGGTACGGGCTAATCTTTTGCAAAAAAACGCAAAAGAAGTTTCACTTTACCCCGTACCAACGGCTGGTAGGAGATAAAGCTCTGAAGAAAGGCGAACCAGCCGTAGGAACCCGATTAGTTCAACTAATCTTTTGCAAAAAAACGCAAAAGAAGTTTCACTTTATTATAGTCTATCCAAAAATGGGTCGCAAATAGGTGTTTGGCGGGGAATAATATTTGTCAAATCGCGATGAATTGGCTAACATGAAAGAGGAAGGATTAGAGGTGAATAGTATGGAAGCAAAAACGATGAAAGATATGCAGAAAGAAGTAGATGCATATATTGGTCAGTTTAAAGAAGGTTATTTCAGTCCGCTTGCAATGATGGCTCGTTTAACGGAAGAAATGGGAGAGCTTGCAAGAGAGGTAAATCATTATTATGGTGAGAAACCGAAGAAAACAACTGAAAAAGAAAGAAGTATTGAAGAAGAGCTTGGAGATGTATTATTTGTTATGATTTGTATGGCAAATAGTTTAAATATTGATTTAGAGACAGCACATAACATTGTAATGAATAAATTTAATACACGTGATAAAGATCGCTGGACACGTATTGATGAGGGAGAGAAAGAATAATGAAAGAAATTAAAGTAATTATCGCCGGACCAAGAGGACGTATGGGACATGAAGCAGTTCTTCTTATGGAAAGAACGGAACATTTTAATTTAGTAGCAGCAGTGGATTATAAGCATGGTGGTGAGAAGATTTCTGATTTACCTGGCATGCCAGCATTACATGCACCGATTTACGCTGATTTACATACTTGTTTAGATGAAGTAGAAGCAGATGTGTTGTTAGATTTAACAACACCAGAAGTGGGGAAACAACACGTTACACTTGCAGTTGAGCGTGGACTTCGTTCGGTTATTGGTACAACTGGATTTACAGAAGAAGAATTGGCACGTTTAACAGAGAATGCAAAAGAAAAAGCCGTAGGAACAATTATTGCTCCAAACTTTGCAATTGGTGCAGTTCTTATGATGAAATTCTCACAAATGGCAGCGAAATATTTCCAAGATGTTGAGGTAATTGAATTACATCATGATCAAAAATTAGACGCACCATCTGGTACAGCTGTAAAAACGGTAGAGTTAATTCGTCAAAATCGTGAATCAAAGCAGCAAGGTCATCCAAATGAAGTAGAGCAACTAGCAGGTGCACGTGGTGCAAATGTAGACGGTATTCACATTCATAGTGTACGTTTGCCAGGGCTTATTGCACACCAAGAAGTAATGTTCGGTGGAGATGGACAAATGTTAACAGTTCGTCATGATTCATTCAATCGTGCATCATTTATGTCAGGTGTAAAACTATCAATTGAGACAGTAATGAACCTTGATCATCTTGTGTACGGTTTAGAAAATATTATCGACTAAAGGGGAGACAACGGATGAAAATTGCCTTAATCGCACATGACAAAAAGAAAAATGATATGGTTTCGTTTGCATACGCATATAAACCAATTTTTGAACAACATGAATTATTTGCAACAGGAACGACAGGGCTTCGTATTATGGAAGCGACTGGATTAGTTGTAACAAGATATCAATCTGGCCCTCTTGGTGGAGATCAAGAAATTGGTGCAATGATTGCAAAGAACGATTTAGATATGGTGATTTTCTTCCGCGATCCATTAACAGCACAGCCGCATGAACCGGATGTGAATGCATTGCTTCGTTTATGTGATGTATATGCGATTCCACTTGCAACGAATATGGCAAGTGCTGAAATGTTAATGCACGCATTAGAGCGAGGAGATTTAGATTATCGTAAGTTAAGAAAATGAGGGGAACAATTATGAGTGGATTACATATATTAGCGTTTGGTGCTCATGCCGATGATGTTGAAATCGGCATGGCTGGTACCATCGCTAAATATACAAAGCAAGGGTATGAAGTAGGTATTTGTGATTTAACAGAAGCTGATCTTTCTTCAAATGGAACGATAGAGTTGAGAAAAGAAGAAGCGAAGGTCGCAGCTCGTATAATGGGAGTAAAAACGAGGCTGAATTTAGCGATGCCAGACCGTGGTTTGTATATGAAAGAAGAGTATATACGTGAAATTGTCAAGGTGATCCGTACATATAAACCAAAACTAGTTTTTGCGCCGTACTATGAAGATCGCCATCCAGATCATGCAAATTGTGCAAAGCTTGTGGAAGAGGCTATTTTTTCAGCAGGAATCCGTAAATATATGCCGGAACTTTCACCACATCGTGTGGAGTCTTTTTATAATTATATGATTAATGGTTTTCATAAACCGAATTTTTGTATAGATATAAGTGAGTACCTCTCTATAAAGGTGGAAGCATTAGAAGCGTATGAAAGTCAGTTTTCAACAGGGAGCGATGGTGTTAAGACACCGTTAACAGAAGGTTACGTTGAAACTGTGATCGCTCGTGAGAAGATGTTTGGAAAAGAAGTTGGAGTCTTGTATGCCGAGGGATTTATGAGTAAGAAACCGGTTTTATTACATGCTGATTTATTAGGGGGATGTAAATGAAATTAAAAATAGGTATTACATGTTATCCTTCTGTAGGTGGTTCTGGAGTTGTTGGAACAGAATTAGGAAAGCAATTGGCGGAACGTGGGCATGAAATTCACTTTATTACATCGGGTTTACCATTCCGGTTAAATAAAGTATATCCAAACATTTATTTTCATGAAGTGACGGTAAATCAATACTCTGTATTTCAATATCCACCATACGATTTAGCGTTAGCAAGTAAAATGGCCGAGGTTGCACAAAGAGAAAACTTAGACATTTTACATGTGCATTACGCAATACCACATGCAATTTGTGCATATTTAGCAAAACAAATGATCGGAGAGCGTATTAAAATTGTTACAACCTTACATGGAACAGATATTACTGTGTTAGGTTCCGACCCTTCGTTAAATAATTTAATTCGTTTTGGTATTGAGCAATCAGATGTTGTCACTGCTGTCTCGCATTCATTAATTAATGAAACACATGAGCTTGTAAAACCAAGTAAAGAAATTCAAACGGTATATAACTTTATAGACGAACGTGTATATTTCAAGCGTAATATGTCTCAATTAAAGAAAGAATATGGTATAAGTGAGAGTGAAAAAGTACTTATTCATATTTCGAATTTCCGTAAAGTGAAACGTGTGCAGGATGTTGTTCAGGCATTTGCTAAAATTGTTAAAGAAGTAGATGCGAAGTTGCTTCTTGTTGGAGACGGACCAGAATTCTGTACGATTTTACAGATAGTGAAAAATTTACATATTGAAGATCGCGTTTTATTCTTAGGGAAGCAAGATAATGTTGCAGAACTACTCGCGATGAGTGATTTAATGTTGCTTCTATCAGAGAAGGAAAGTTTTGGTCTTGTTTTATTAGAAGCAATGGCGTGTGGTGTACCTTGTATCGGAACGCGGGTTGGAGGTATTCCAGAGGTTATTCAACACGGGGAAACAGGATATTTATGTGAAGTTGGCGATACAACAGGAGTGGCAAATCAAGCTATTCAGCTATTAAAGGACGAGGAACTTCACCGTAATATGGGAGAGCGAGCAAGAGAAAGTGTTTATGAGCAATTTCGCTCAGAAAAAATTGTTTCACAATATGAAACGATTTACTATGACGTACTAAGGGATGACAAAAATGGAAAGATTTAAAAAAGCTAGTTCTATTATTGAGACATTAAAGCAACAAGGACATGAGGCTTACTTTGTTGGTGGGAGCGTACGAGATCTTATTATCGATAGGCCGATTGGAGATATTGATATTGCGACATCCGCTCTACCAGAAGAAGTGATGGCTATATTCCCAAGAAATGTTCCTGTTGGTCTTGAGCATGGAACTGTAATTGTTGTAGAAAATGGTGAGCCTTATGAGGTAACTACTTTTCGAACAGAAAGCGAATATGAAGATTTTCGAAGACCTAGTAGTGTTCAATTTGTTCGTTCATTAGAAGAGGATTTAAAACGTCGTGATTTCACGATGAATGCAATTGCTATGACAGAAGAAGGCAAAATGGTTGATTTATTTGCTGGACAGGAAGCCATTCAACAGAGAGAAATTGTGACAGTTGGAAATGCTGCGGATCGTTTTCAAGAAGATGCCCTGCGAATGATGCGTGGTATTCGGTTTGTAAGCACGTTAGGTTTTTCATTAGAAATGAAAACGAAGCAAGCGATTGAAACGCATGGGCATTTGCTAGAACATATAGCAATTGAGCGTATTACAGTAGAGTTTGAGAAACTGTTAACTGGTACATATTGTGTGAAAGGTCTCAAAGAATTAGTAGAGACGAAGCTATTTTCTCATTTGCCATATTTACAAATGTCAGAAGAGAGACTGTTAAAAGCTACGCAGTATAAATGGGATTCTTTCGAAACGGATATTGAGGCGTGGGCATTTTTCTTATATTGTATCGGAGAAGAACATCCATCTGTCTTTTTACGTCAATGGAAGTTTTCGAATAAAAAAATAAAAGATATTGTTGCAGTTTTATTGGCAATTCGTACTAGAAAGGAGAAGGATTGGGATACAGTCCTTCTTTATAAAACGGGAATTCATATCGCTGAAATGGCAGAGAGAGTATATGAAGCGATGATTGAAAGCTATGATCCTACATCTGTTGAACGAGTACAATCAATGTTTCATGCATTGCCAATCCAGGAGCGTCAAGAAATGAATGTGACTGGTAATGATTTATTAAACTGGGCAAACAAAAAGCCTGGTCCGTGGGTTGCTGAAATGCTTCAGAAAATCGAAGAAGCAATCGTACAAGGAAACGTAGTTAATGAGAAAGAGCGTATAAGGGAGTGGCTGCAAGGATGCAATCTACTATAAGAAAGCAGTTATTGCAAGTTTTTTCTGAAGCGGATGGCGAGTTTGTATCCGGCCAAACAATTAGTGATAAACTTGGTTGTTCAAGAACTGCTGTGTGGAAACATATGGAGGATCTCCGGAGTGAGGGATATGAACTTGAAGCTGTGCGCCGATTAGGTTACCGAATTGCAAGTAAGCCAGACAAAGTGACTGCTAATGAAATTCAGTTAGGGCTACAAACGAAGCGAATTGGTAGAACAGTGTATTTTGAAGAAACTGTTGAATCAACGCAGCACATTGCAGCAAAACTTGCTTATGAAGGTGCAGAAGAAGGAACTGTCGTTGTAGCAGAAGAACAAACAGCGGGAAGAGGTCGTTTAAGCAGAAAATGGCATTCACCAAAAGGAACAGGGATTTGGATGAGTATTATTTTACGCCCATCAATCCCAGTTCATCATGCACCGCAACTTACTTTGTTAGCGGCTGTTAGTGTTGCACAGGCAATTGAAAAATGTACAGGTGTAAACGTAGGAATAAAATGGCCAAATGATATTTTAATTCAAGGTAAAAAGGCTGTAGGTATATTAACAGAAATGCAAGCGGATCCTGATAAAATTAATGCTGTCATTATGGGCATCGGTATTAATGCGAATCAAAAGCAAGAACATTTTGATGAAGAAATTCAGCACATTGCTACTTCATTAGCGATTGAATCAGGTAAGCCGATTGTTCGTGCAGAACTTATGCAACAAATCTATTTACAACTAGAAAAATTATATGAAGAGTATTTACAAAATGGTTTCTCTGTCATTAAAATTCTTTGGGAAAGTTACGCTGTGAGCATCGGGAAAGAAATTACCGCTCGAACAATGAGAGAGACGATTACGGGTGTAGCAAAAGGAATTACAGAGGATGGTGTATTGCTTCTAGAAGACCATGAAGGAAAAGTACATCATATTCATTCTGCAGATATCGAAATTAAGTAAAAGAAGTTCCTCTTTTGGAACTTCTTTTTATTTCAATAGTTTTGAGGTGAATTTGTAACATGATAATAAATTCTTTTCATCTGCAATTCTCCTTTGTTAAGTGCTTTCTTCAATTAACCTGCATCATTAGTTTAAGGGTTATACTATACAGTTAAATGGATTACAGAAAAAATTAACTTGGACTTTTTTTAACATGCGTTGAAAAACATGTATCTTTTCAGGATTGAATTATCCATAAAAACTGTATAGCATATATACTCTCGTATTAAATTTCATATACCGTAATAAGAATAAAAAATTATTTTTTCAAAAAAATGTAGTAATTCCTTTTTGTAGTTTGCTATAATTAGTTCGAATGTGGGCAGTATCAGAGCGAACTGCACCATGATTCGAAGTCATACGAAAAATAATAACTTGGATTCTGCCTTGATCCAATAACGGACTGGGACAGAGGGATGAATAATGCCGACTAACACACAACCCTTCTGCCCTTTTATGGCCAGAGGGGTTTTTTATATGATTTCGGCCATCTCCTCTCTCCTGCATAAAGGAGGAGTAGTTTTTGAAAACAAAAACAGATTTTTTGAAGATGAAAGAGCAAGGTGAGCCGATTACAATGCTAACGGCGTATGATTATCCATCTGCTAAATTAGCAGAAGAAGCTGAAGTTGATATGATTCTAGTTGGAGATTCTCTTGGAATGGTTGTACTCGGATACGATTCAACAGTACCTGTAACAGTAGAGGATATGATTCATCATACGAAAGCTGTACGCCGTGGAGCGAAAGAGACGTTTATTGTAACTGATATGCCATTTATGTCGTATCACGTATCATTACAAGAAACGATGGTGAATGCACGCCGCATCGTTCAAGAGAGCGGGGCACACGCACTGAAGGTAGAAGGTGCTGGAGAAGTTATATCGACGATTCAATATTTGACGAACGCAGGAATTCCTGTAGTAGCGCATTTAGGTTTAACCCCTCAATCTGTAGGAGTGTTGGGTGGATATAAAGTGCAAGGAAAAGATGCGGAGAGTGCAAAAAAATTAATAGAAGATGCAAAGAAATGTGAAGAAGCTGGTGCAATAGCGCTTGTGTTAGAATGTGTACCAATGCAGCTAGCAGAACTTATTTCAGAGCAACTAACAATACCGACAATTGGGATTGGTGCAGGACAAAAAGTAGATGGGCAAGTGCTTGTTTATCATGATCTTATCTCATACGGCGTAAATCGTGTTCCGAAATTTGTGAAGCAATATACGTCTGTTCAAGAGGAGATTGTACGCGGGATTTCACAATATGTTACTGAAGTAAAGACAAGGAAATTTCCTGAAGAAAAACATTCGTTCACAATGAAAGAGGAAGAATGCTTAGCGTTATACGGAGGAAAACAATAATGAAAATCGTAACTACAGTGCAAGAGATGCAGCAAATTACAAACGAACTTCGTGCAAGTGGAAAGAGTATTGGTTTTGTTCCAACAATGGGTTATTTACATGAAGGCCATGCTACTTTATTACGTAAGGCAAGAGAAGAAAATGAAATTGTAGTTTTAAGTGTATTTGTAAACCCACTACAATTTGGCCCAAATGAAGATTTAGATCGATATCCTCGTGATATTGATAGAGATGAAAATGTAGCAAAAGAAAACGGTGTAGATTATTTATTTTATCCGAGTGTAGAAGAAATGTATCCAGCAGAACAAACGACAACAGTTGAAGTTGTAAAGCGTACCGATGTATTATGTGGCAAACAAAGACCTGGTCATTTTGCTGGTGTTGCAACTGTACTAATGAAACTATTTAATATTACGCTGCCAATGCGTGCTTATTTCGGTATGAAAGATGCTCAACAAGTTGCTGTCATTGAAGGATTTGTAACTGATTTCAATATTCCAGTTACAATCGTACCAGTTGATATTGTAAGGGAAGAAGATGGTTTAGCGAAAAGTTCTCGTAACGTGTACCTATCACAAGATGAACGTGAAGAAGCTCTTCATTTATACCGAAGCCTATGTATAGCGAAAGAAAGAATTGAGGCAGGTGAACGTAATCCGGAAATCATTACAAATCTTGTGAAAGAGTATATTGAGACGCATACGAAAGGCACTGTAGATTATGTGGATTTATATGCATATCCGTCATTAACAATGGTAGAGAAAGTCGAAGGAAGGATCATTTTAGCTATTGCAGTTAAGTTTGAAAATGTAAGATTAATTGACAATATAACAGTAACGGTTAAATAAGGGGGAGCATCTATGTTTCGCACAATGATGAGAGCAAAGTTACATCGTGCAACTGTAACGGAGGCAAATTTAAATTATGTAGGTAGTATTACAATTGATGAAGACTTAATGGATGCGGTAAATATTGTAGAAAACGAAAAAGTCCAAATTGTAAATAATAATAATGGTGCTCGCTTAGAGACATACGTTATTAAAGGGGAACGCGGTAGTGGTGTTGTTTGTTTAAACGGTGCTGCGGCAAGGCTTGTACAACCAGGGGACAAAGTAATTATTATTTGTTATGGGCTAGTTACGGAAGAAGAGATTCATAAACAAGAACCAAAAATTGCAGTACTAGACGATAATAATCAAATTATTGAAATGTTAGGTGCTGAAAAAGCGGGTACGATATTATAAGTAGAAAAGCTATCTCCATTGCGGAGATAGCTTTTTTGTGCATCTTTTCATTAAGATGAGATGAAACGTGGTATAGTAACATTATATAAATTATTGTTGTTTGAAAGGTAAGAAATTGAGGTGTTACATATATGAGTAAGCGTTATGTCGTTGTTGATTTAGAGACGACAGGGAACTCCTGGAAAGATGGGAAGGATAAAATTACCCAAATTGCAGCTGTTGTAGTAGAAGATGGAGAGATATTGGAGATTTTTTCGTCTTTTGTTAATCCAAAGAGAGAGATCCCACCATTTATTACAGAATTAACAGGGATTGATGAAAGTCTTGTAAAACAAGCCCCGTTATTTCAAGATGTAGCCCCGATGATTGTTGAGCTATTACAAGGTGCGGCTTTCGTTGCGCATAATGTTCACTTTGATTGGAATTTTTTAAATGAAGAATTAAGGCAAGCTGGATATACAGAAATACATTGTCCGAAAATCGACACGGTTGAATTGGCTCAAATTCTTTTGCCGACAGCCGATAGTTATAAATTACGTGATTTAGCTAAGAAGCATGAACTAGAGCACGATCAACCACATCGTGCGGATAGTGATGCTCTTGCAACAGCGGAATTATTTTTACAATTTTTAAATGAAATTGAAAAGTTACCACTTGTCACGTTGCAATCGCTTTATGAATTAAGCGATGTGTTCCAAAGTGATATAGCTGATGTGCTTTCTGAAAATATTTTAAAGAAAGTAATGCACGGTAAAGAAGATATAGCGGAGTATGAAATACATCGAAATATTGCGCTGAAAAAGCGGAACTATTCCTTAAACCTTGGAGAAACGTGTTCATCAAAGTTTGATGCTTTCTTGAATAAAACGATGGATAAATTGGAATCACATATGCCAAAGTTTGAAAGAAGAGAAAGTCAACAATTGATGATGAAAGAGATATATACGGCGTTAAGAGATTCTCGTTTTTCACTAATTGAAGCCGGTACAGGAACAGGAAAGACTCTTGCTTATTTGCTTCCTAGTCTTTATTTTGCAAAGAGAAAAGAAGAACCTGTCATTATAAGTACACAAACGGTACAACTCCAACAACAAATATTAGAAAAAGAAATTCCGTTATTACAAAAAATAATGCCATTTTCATTTGAGGTAGCTCTTCTAAAAGGAAGAAAGCATTATTTATGCTTACATAAATTTGAGTATGCTTTGCAAGAGGAAGAAAAAAATTATGATATGGCACTTACGAAGGCGAAGATTTTAGTTTGGCTATTGCAAACTGAAACAGGTGATCGAGACGAATTAAATATTCCTGAGGGTGGAAAGTTACTTTGGAATCGGATTTGTAGCGATGCGTATAGTCCAGGCGGTATGCAAAGTAATTGGTATAGTCGTTGTTTTTACCAGCGAGCGAAGAATAAAGCTTTATTTGCAGATATCGTTATTACAAATCATGCGTTATTATTTCAAGATTTTTCAAGTGAAGAACCGTTGTTTGCTTCATGCGAACATATTATTTTTGATGAAGCTCACCATATTGAAGAAGCTGCGAGTAGAACATTGGGTGAACAGTTCTCTTGTATGTATTTTCAATTGGTTATATCTCGTCTTGGGACGCTAGAAACAGAAGATGTACTCTCCAAAGTATATAAAATGATGAAAAAATCAGAGCAAGCATCTCGTTCAACTTTCCGTATGATAAGTTATAGTTTGAAGGAACTTAAGTTTGATGCGGATGAACTCTTCCAAATGTTACGTACTTTTATATTTAAACAAACAAAGCAAGAACAAGGAACGAATAATATGCCGCTCATCTATAGGTATAACCCAGAACTAGAAAAAGGTAAGTTGTGGGATAGTATTGTCGAATTAACAAATCGTTTTATATATGAATTAAGAAGGGTAGTAACTGCTCTTGAGAAGCAAGTGAATATATTGCAAAGTAAGTTAGAATGGGAGATGCATGTTGTAACAGGTGAATTTATGCATTTAATTGAGTTGCTGAGAAAGATGGCAGAATCATTACAATTACTCATATTAGAAAAGAATTCGTATGTAACTTGGATGGAGACTGAAACGAAAGGGACGATTCATTCAACAGTTCTATATGCACAGCCTGTTCATATTGGTGAAAGATTTGCGGATGAATTTTTAACAGAAAAAAAGAGTGTTATTTTTACATCTGCAACACTAACAATTAACGATACGTTTGATTATATAAAAGAGGAACTTGGTTTACATGATTTCGCTCCAAATACTTTAAAGGTTCCGTCACCATTTCGTTATGATGAACAGATGAAATTAATGGTTTCAACGGATGTACCTTTTATTAAGCAAGTAAGTAATGAACGATTTATTGAATCTGTATCGGAACATATTGCAAAGATAGCGAAAACCACAAAAGGCAGAATGCTCGTTTTATTCACTTCGTATGAAATGTTAAAAGAAGCGTATGCGAATTTAAAAAATAATGATGAATTAGAGGGTTATTTATTACTCACACAAAGTGTGAATAATAGAAGTAGAAGCCGTTTAATTCGAAAGTTTCAAGAGTTCGACAAATCAATTTTATTAGGGACGAGCAGTTTCTGGGAAGGAATAGATATTCCAGGAGATGCCTTAAGTTGTCTTGTTATAGTCCGTCTACCATTTACACCTCCTCATCAGCCGATGATGGAAGCGAAAGGTGAGTGGCTAAAAAATCAAGGTGAAGATGTATTCGCTAAATTAGCGCTCCCACAAGCAATATTACGTTTCAAACAAGGATTTGGCCGTTTAATTCGAACGAATACAGACACAGGAACGGTAGTAGTGTTAGATCGTCGTTTGACGAGTTCTTCTTATGGAAAACGATTTCTACAATCGATTCCTAACGTACCTCTTTATGAAGGACCATTAGAAGAATTATTAGTACAATTAGAAGAACCACCAAATGAATAAAAATGGAAGAAAAATACGCCTGAAGTATTTATAAACTTCGGGCGTAAAAAATGTGGGTAGGAGGAATTTTATTTTTCTTACTTCTTGTATACAAAATGTGTTGGTTTTCGACTTGAAACCTTTTTTTGCTGTACATGTCCTGCTATAATAGATGGGTGATGAAGCAGGGGTTGTAAAGAATGTACTCTTATTGTAACCGCATTGCGTTCTTCTATAATTAGAAATTTTTGTGTAACGGAGGAGTTTTTTCATGGAGAAGAAAATCGAAGTACTATCAACGACACGTATTAAATATTCGTCTGATTTGTATAAAATTGTTGATAGTTTGAATCGTACGTTAAAAGAGCAGGACCTCATGTTCGGACTAGCATTAGACGAAAAAGATAAAGAAACAGCTGTATTTACGATTTACAGAACGTAGTGATACAATGAAAAAGTGGATCTTTGCAATCATTATTGTTATCGTTGCTAGCGGAATATATGGGGCGTATGTTTATAATAAAGCGATGGGAAAGAAAATTCCCAAAGAGTCGAAATTTGTAGAAATTGCTAAAGAAAAAGCAAAGCTTACAAAGGTCAAATCTGTTGATTATTACAATGGAAAATCTGCATATATAGTCGTGCAAGGTACAGATGAAAAGGGAGAACAACTTATCGTTTGGGTGCCTGAGAAAAAAGGGGATACTGTAGTAAGGAAAAAGAGCGAAGGTATTTCTGAAAAAGAGGCTATACAAAGAACAATAGAGCAAGTCGGCAATGAAAGTAAGGAATCAAAAAGTAAGCCGAAAGAGATTATGAAAGTGAAATTAGGCTTTGAAAATGATGTACCACTATGGGAAGTTACATATATTGATGATGACAATCGTTATAGCTATTACTATCTTGAATTTAAAGATGGAAAATTTTTAAGACGATATAGCATTGAAAAATAGATGTAGGGGGAACTACAAATGAAATTAGCAAAGCGAGTAGCTGCTTTAACACCGTCTTCAACTTTAGAAATTACAGCAAAGGCACAAGCATTAAAAGCAGAGGGTCATGATGTAATTGCATTAGGGGCAGGGGAACCTGACTTTAATACACCAGAGCATATTATGGATGCTGCACATAAAGCGATGTTAGAAGGGCATACGAAGTATACACCAACAGGTGGATTACAATCGTTAAAACAAGAAATTGTGAAAAAGTTTACTCGCGATCAAGGTATTGCGTATGATCCATCTGAAATTATTGTATGTAATGGTGCAAAGCATGCATTATATACATTATTCCAAGTATTACTTGATGAGGGAGATGAAGTTATCATCCCAACTCCTTACTGGGTAAGCTATCCAGAGCAAGTGAAGCTTGCTGGCGGTAAGCCGGTTTATGTAGAAGGTTTAGAAGACAATGAGTACAAAATTACAGCAAAGCAGCTGCGTGAGGCAATTACAGAGAAAACGAAAGCGGTTATTATTAATTCACCGAGCAATCCAACAGGAATGATTTATAGCAAAGAAGAATTACAACAGCTTGGAGAAGTGTGTTTAGAACATGATATTTTAATCGTTTCTGATGAAATTTATGAAAAATTAATTTATGGTGGCGTAGAATATACTTCAATTGCCCAGCTTTCTAATGCATTAAAAGAACAAACACTTATTATTAATGGTGTATCTAAATCTCATTCTATGACAGGATGGCGTATTGGATATGCAGCAGGGAATAAGCAGCTTATTAAAGCGATGACGAACTTAGCGAGTCATAGTACGTCAAACCCTACTTCAATCGCTCAATACGGCGCAATTGCGGCATATGCAGGCTCACAAGAACCTGTAGAAACAATGCGTCAAGCCTTTGAAGAGAGATTAAACATCATTTATGATAAATTAATTCAAATCCCTGGCTTTACTTGTATTAAACCGCAAGGTGCATTTTACTTATTCCCTAACGTAAAAGAAGCTGTAGCTTTATCAGGATATGCAACAGTTGATGAGTGGGCAAAAGCTCTATTAGAAGAGGAAAAAGTGGCTCTTGTACCCGGTACAGGATTTGGGGCTCCAAATAATGTTCGTTTATCATATGCGACATCTCTTGAACAAGTAGAGAAAGCATTAGAGCGCATCCATACATTTATGAAAAGTAAAGTGCAAGCTTAATTTTATATTTCATTCATGTAATATAAAAAAACCTCCCTATTAATGGGGAGGTTTTTTTGACGAATTGTGGCAAAAAGAAATAGCTAAAGGTGTGTTATACTAGAGAGCGAGGTGTTTGGTGATGAAAAAGAAAATAATGTTACAGTGGTTTGAGCAGGGAAGCATTGCAATTCCAAAATTGCTTATGATGCATTATAAAAAATTAGGTTTAAATGAGACGGAATTTATGGTGGTACTTCATGTACACACATTTTTAGAATCAGGTAATTCGTTTCCGACTCCTTCAGAGATTTCTGAACGGATGACGATAACGGAAATGAAATGTATGGAAGTAATTCAAGTATTGATTCAAAAAGGGTTTTTATCACTAGAAGGTGGACAAAGATCAGAAGCGATGATGTGCGAAAGTTATTCTTTACAACCGTTATGGGAAAAAATATTACATTTCTTAATGGATGAATCAATAGAGGAAGAGCAAAAAGAAAAAAAACAGCTGCAAGTAAATTTATATACAGTATTTGAAAAAGAATTTGGAAGACCACTTTCGCCGTTCGAATGTGAAACGTTAGGAATGTGGGAGGACCAAGATCAACATCATCCAAATTTAATTCAAGCGGCTCTTAGAGAAGCTGTAATGAGTGGAAAACTAAATTTCCGATATATTGATCGTATTTTATTTGAGTGGAAAAAGAATGGAATTAAAACGGTAGATCAGGCTCAAAATCAAGGTCAAAAATTTAGAGCGAATCAACAAAGAACACAACAAATGACAAAACAAGAGACGAAATTTACTGGAAAAGTGCCTTTTTATAATTGGTTGGAGCAGTAATATAGGAGGAAAAATATGCTTAACAAAACGCAAATCCGTTATTGTTTAGACACAATGGCGGATATGTATCCAGAAGCACATTGTGAATTGGTTCATGATAATCCATTTGAACTTGTAATCGCGGTGGCGTTATCTGCACAATGTACGGATGTACTTGTAAATAAAGTGACAAGAAATTTATTTCAAAAATATAAAACACCAGAAGATTATTTAAGTGTTTCTCTAGAAGAATTACAACAAGATATACGCTCTATCGGATTGTATAGAAATAAAGCAAAAAACATTCAAAAATTATGCCGAATGTTATTAGATGACTATAATGGAGAAGTACCGAGCGATCGAGATGAACTTACGAAATTACCAGGTGTAGGAAGGAAAACAGCGAATGTTGTAGTTTCCGTAGCGTTTGGAATTCCGGCAATTGCTGTTGATACACATGTGGAGCGAGTGAGTAAACGATTAGCTATGTGTAGATGGAAAGACTCTGTGTTAGAAGTAGAAAAAACATTAATGAAAAAAGTACCGATGGATGAGTGGGGAGTTACACATCATCGTATGATTTTCTTTGGACGTTATCACTGTAAAGCACAACGACCGCAATGTGAGGAGTGCAGACTGTTAGAAGTATGTCGTGAAGGAAAGAAGCGAATGAAGGTGAAATAAAGGATGGAGCGAGTTATAGAAATACCGAAAGAATTTCACTGTTTACCATTTTTTGAAGAAAGTGTAAATTTAATTAAGTATCATACAGACAATTCTTTTGAAGAGATAATACAAAATACTTACTTTATATTTGATATTGAAAGACAGTATGAGCCATGGAAGGAAATTGAAAACAGTATTCCAGCGATGTTGAATGTATGGAAAAATAAGCATGAAGACATTGCTATACTGTTTCGAAATAGAAATAAGCAAGAGGCTGAGGGACCAATGATTCTTTTTGCAGCTCACTTGTTATCGGTTGTCTATTGGCTAAATGAACAACCTGTTCATAGTTTGAATGAAATGCAAATAAATACGAATAAATTAAAAGTACAACCTGTTAATTTTATGGAAAGATATTCATTCATTATAAAGAAACCGAGTAATTATCATTCTTATATTCAATTAGCGCAGTTGTATATCGAAATAGAAAAGCTGTATGTAAAGAAAATGATAACAAAAAAGAAGTCCGCTTCTCGTTAAGAGAAACGGACTTCTTTTTTTGTATATTAGGACTCTGTTGTAACAACAGCACCGTCTGCGTGAGGTGTATCTCCTCCGGTATTTTGGTGTTGCTGTTCTTGTTGTTTCTTAGCTTCTTCTTCAGCTTTTTTCTTGGCCTCTTCTTCAGCTTTCTTCTTAGCTTCTTCTTCAGCTTGTTTCTTAGCTTCTTCTTCAGCTTTCCTTCTAGCTTCCTCATCAGCTTTCTTCTGAGCTTCTTCTTGCTGTTTACGTTGTTGTTCTTGTTGCTGTTCTTGTTGTTTTTTAGCCTCTTCTTCAGCCTTTTTCTTAGCTTCGTCTTGTTTTACTTTATCTTCATTAGCCTTTTTCTGGGCTTCTTCATCAGCTTTTTTCTTAGCTTCTTCATCGGCCTTTTTCTTAGCCTCTTCTTCAGCTTTTTTCGCATCTGGAGTTCCGCCAGGCGCAGTGAAGGATGCACCAACTGCTGGGCTTGTGCCAGTGCCTTTTTTCGCTACTACAGAGAAGCTATAAGTAACACCTGGTTTAATACCACCAAGAGTAGCTGTCGTACCACTTACTGATAGGCTGCCACTTGAACCGTCAGTTGCTTTATAGCTGGCTGCATATGCATCAACTTCTGCTGGTCCAGACCAGTTTAGTGTAACTGTGCTAGCGCCATCAAAAGTGACATTCAGACCACTAGGGGCATCTACTTTAATTTGTTTAATTGCATCTTTTTTCGCACCTTTTACATATAATTCTCCGTTTATTTCTTGAACAGAAGAAGGACGTTCAAAGCGTGATTTATCTGTAGCGAATTTGCTCATCATTACTTGGAACATTTGCTGTGCAATTTTAGTATAACGATCACTAATGTAGTTTTCTGGACCGTTCTTTACGTAACCCGTCCATACAGCCATCGTATATTGTGGTGTATATCCAGCGAACCAGCTATCTCTGTTTGCATCAGCTGGAATGCCGTATTTCTTTAAATCTTTTGCATCAAAGTTTTGCGTTCCAGTTTTACCCGCTACGTCAACACCTGAAACATATGCTGTTGGTCCTGTACCACCAGAACCAGGTTTTACTACGTCACGAAGAACGTCAGTTACCATGTAAGCTGTATAGTCTTGCATAGCACGTTGTTCTTTCGGTTTAAAGCTTTTCTTTTTCCCGTCCGGGAAGGTTACTTCTTTTACGAAGTGTGGTTTATTGTAGTTACCACTATTACCAAAGGTTGCATATGCACCTGCTACTGCTAAGGGAGAACTATCGTTACTACCAATTGCAGTAGATTCATGTACTCCATTTTCAAATGTCATGCCTAAACCTTCAGCAAACTCTTTTGATTTATTAAGTCCAACTGTTTGAGCTGTCTTTAAAGCCGGGATGTTTAATGACTTCTTCAATGCTTCACGAAGTGAAACGTCACCTTTAAAACTCCCTGTAGCATTTTTAATCTTTGTGCCATCAGAATAAGTATATTCAGAGTCATTTAATTGATGATAAGTAGACCACTGAAGATTCTCAATCGCTGGACCGTAGTCGAAAATTGGTTTCATTGTTGAACCAACTTGGCGTTTTAAATCAGTTGCCATATTATGACCTTTGAAAGTGGACTTATTTTCTTTACGTCCAGCACCAATTGCTCGAACTTCTCCAGATTGTGTATCCATAAATACGAATGATCCTTGGAATTGATCGTTTGGATACTTAATAAGATTGCCATCCATAATTTTTTCAGCATAATCTTGAGCATCTTGATCAAGTGTTGTATGAATCGTTAAACCATCTGAACCGATATTTACATCAGGATATTCTTTTTCAACTTCTTTTACAACTGCATCTAAAAATGCTTGATACTTCATCTCAGTTATTTCTGAAGACGGTTGAAGGCCCTCTGTTACTGGGATTTTAACTGCATTATTCATTTCTTCTTTTGTTATATAACCATGTCGATTCATTAATGACAATACGACATTACGACGATTTGTTGCTCGTTCAACATTTTCCTTTTTGGTTGGATCATAAATGTTTGGACCTTGGGGTAAACCAGCGAGCATAGCAGCTTCATGTAATTGCAAGTCTTTTAAATCTTTACCATAATATTTTTGCGCTGCTGTCGCAATACCGTATGAACGGTTACCTAAATTAATCTTATTTAAGTACATTTCTAAAATCTCATGTTTAGAGTATTGTTGCTCTAATTTGTAAGATAAGTACCATTCTTGTACTTTTCTCTTAGCGGTTTTATCCATCGTTAGAAAGTAGTTTTTAACGACTTGCTGTGTAATCGTACTACCACCTTGGGAACCGAAACCACCAGTGACATTTTCCATAACTGCTTTTGTAGTTCGTTTAAAATCAATTCCATTATGATCATAGAAACGCGAATCCTCAGTTGCAAGGAATGCATTTTCAACTACTTTTGGAATTTGATCATAAGTAACATGTGTTCGTTTTTCAGCACCGTATTCATAGAAGAAATTTCCGTTTTTATCAAGAAACTTTGTTGATAAAGGATTAACAAGTTTGGATTTGTCTAATTTTGGAGCGTCCTTTACCATAACAAAGAAAGCGGAAACGCCGGCTACAAGACCAACGATACCAAGAAGTAGACAACCTATAAGGAATTTCTTGAAAAAGGAGCCTTTTTTCTTTGGTTTTTCTTCTTTATGTGTTTTTTTCTCTTGATTTTTCACATGATTTCGTTCTGTACGAGAACGATAATTATCTGACATTATACTTTCTCCTACCTTTCATTCTCTCCCCCAAAAGTCGAAAAAAGAGCCTTAGTGATGACTCTATCACGAAAAATAAACCATGTCTAGTACACGGATATAGTCAATCCGAGGGTGATAACCGCATGATAATAAGGATCCATGCTCTTCTATTTCTTCTTTCGTAATCGACTTGCGTCCACCAGTATTTTGACGATTCCAAAATGCAATAATATGTTTTGCATCTAGTAAATAAAATTCATCAAAAAGTGTAAATTTAATAATAACAAATGCAATTCCATTATGAGCAACCACTTGCTTCATATGTTCAATTTGATGAAGGTGGAAGTTTTGAAGTGGGAAACTAGTTTTATTTTTTGTTTCCTTTGCTTCAAAATCGATGTATTTCCCTTTGTATACACCGTTGTAATCTGTTGTAGAAGGTTGTTTAAAATACGCTTCTTTTACCACTGCAGCACTTCGAGCGGGGTAATCTACTTTTACAATTTGAAGAGGTGTAGGCTTTTTATGTACACATGCAATATTATGGGTTAAGTAATATTGATTTGTTTCATTCAATTCCTCTTCAAGGGACATACCTCTATTACTATAAGTATGTGTTTTTATAGGTGTTTTTTGAGGTTGTGAAGCTTGATTATACCTTTTTCCATTTGGGTAACGAATGGTCATAGTGTGTCCACTCCCAACTTGCTAAGAATTACTTACAAAGGTGATTATATCAAAAAATGAAAAAAGATGTGACCTTTTTGATGAAAGGTATGATGACTTATTTATGTTTACATGGAATGATTATATGAAAATTAAACAAAATCGAGAAAAAAAGTTTTGTACAGAGGAAGAAAGAGCAATCATTCGCAATATTAAAAAGAAAACAGAAATAGCTAATGTGGACAATATTTCTCGAACACAATCTTATCAAGAATATTATTTAAGAAATAGTGAAATCAGGTGGGCCTTTTTAGCGAGTATGGTTTCGAGAAATGCGGGCTGGAATATGACTGATTTAGAAGGGAGATATTATGCTACTGTTTTACCTAAAACGGTAAAAAAACATTTATTTATTCTGTACGAACAGGCTAATTGGATTATTTTTTTAGATGCATTTCCACAGCTATTATTGTATGAGGAAAGTAAGAAGAGACGTGCACCTCTCTTTCATTTGTTGCAATATTTCAGCGTATCAATTTTTATGGAAAAAGAATGGCTATTTTTCTGGGAAAGAAGAGATATAAATAGGCTTATGACAGCGCTTATTATAAATGAACAAAATAAAATTCAAAAACCAGTCATTGAGAACACATATTTTAAAAAACATGTATTCCATACTGCACTTTTTAAAGTACAAGAAAGATTTCATATTAGTGCAGTTATCTTCCCAACAATTGAAGGGAGAATGTATGGATTTTCGGTTTATCAATTTGAAACGTTACAACAGCGTATAGAACTAGGAAAAAAATTAGCATGGTTATTGTTTCATCCAATTTATAATGGTTCGTTTTATAAGTTTGCATTGCAAACTACACATACTGGGTCTAGAGAAGATTATGAAGTTTACGCAAAGGAAACTCGAAAGTCTTATACGCCAACACTTAGAGATATTTATCCTGTTATTTTACATGAAGAAATAAAAATGAGAGATTGGTTTTGTGCAAATATGAAAATGAATGTGCTATTTGTACTTGAAGAACCTAAAGGGGAAGTTAATATAACAGAATGGTATAGAAGAAAGAGAGAACAAATCTATAGGCTATCTATCGTAAATCGTTTTGCTAAAAGGATGGATGAGTTCATGATATAATAAAAAAGAAGTCCCGTCTTCCATTTTGAAGACGGGACTTCTTAATTTGAAACAATCCTGCTATGTGTGCTACAACTTTAATCTCAAAACGTAATGCTAGTAGGAGATTAAGGGTGACTTGAAATTTAACTGTTCGTAATAAAGTCTCGCTTTATGTAGCAGGGAAGTTTGGACCATCTAGCTTTGGATTGCCAGTCTCGGGTTTATTTTGTTGTTTGTTTTGGTTTTTCTTTTTTTCATTTTTGTTCTTTGCCATTGTAATACACCTCCTTTTTGTATTGTTACCATTTCTATAAATGACATACGAAATGATTTCTTTGACGAATAACAACTAGTTTTGTCATGTGGGGAGGAGTGGTGAATCATTCGGCGAAAATACATGACAAAGGAAAAGCAAAGAAGGAGGCGTTTTGTATATGGCGATGGTTCAAAAGGAAGATGTAATGAAAAAAATGGATCAAATGTTAAGTTCTCTCGATTTGCTGGAAATGAATATAGGGATTAGAATGAATCATGCATTAAAGGATGCGAGTGAAAAAATATGCAATAAGATAGAAATAACAGAAATGCATATTGAACATATGGAAAATAAATTAGTGCATCACGAAGAGAAAGGGAATTGGGTAAAGACATTTCAAAACGTCGTAGTGAGTGCATAATAAGGTGGGAAAGTAATGAAGAATGAAGCGTTAATACAGTCTTCAGAAAAACTCATGCAGTATAATAATGAAGCGAATGTAAAAAAGAGAGAACTAACCGAATACGACTTTTATAAGGATATGAAACCGTTTGTAGATATGGTAGATGAGGAATTAAAGAAGTGGAAAGAATTAGCTTATACGTGGATTAAAGAAGAAAAGCCAAAATATATACATGTACAGCAAATTGATCAAGTATACGATAATTTACAAACGAATGTGTTACAATGCTTTGTAAATAAAGGTAAAGGTAAACGATTCTTTGAAACACACCAAGCCATTTCGTATACTTTGCAAAATATAGTTGAGCAATGTAAATAACAAGAGGGAGAGCCCTCTTGTTATTTTTATGCTTCTGTCATTGTTGTGGGTTTTGTTGCGCCGTTTATTTCTAATTCTTTTATTAATGTTCGATAATCTGATATGCATATTTTTCCTTCGAGATACCAATGTCTCGCAAAGTCTAATAATTCATTTACATTCTCTGTGCAATACCCCTTTTTTTGAGAAAACGCTTGTTTTAAATCCCCTAATACCATGTTGATTCCTCCCCCATGAGAATCTTCTTCTTCATTATCATAGCATGGAAGGGTTTTCTTTTTTAATTTTTTAAAAATTTAAACTTCCGACAAAAATAGACAGATACTCCATCACACATATTATTTTATAGGTACATATTATATATGTAGAAACTTATGTGAAGGAGGAGAGAATGCATGTTTCAACAACCTAACGTATATCAGCAAACGAATCCATATGTACAGCAAAATATGTACCAATATAATACGGATACATATTTACGGTATAATATGTATCCTTTCGAGCCTTATTATGGAAATCAAAATTATTATCAACCGTTTGAAGTGTCCTTTATGAATCAAGCTCAACAACCACAACAGCAGCAACCTTATGTGAATCAAGCTCAACAACCACAAGCTCAGCAACCATACATGAATCAACAACAGCAGCAGCCTTATATGAATTCGCAATATTATATGCCACCACCACCATCGCCGTATGCTAATCAACAAGCGATGTTTTATCCACCAAAACAACCGTATCCGACGCAGGGTAAGCAAAAGCAACAACAGCCAAGTCAGTTTTCTAGTTTTGTTTCTCAATTTAAAACATCAGATGGTAACTATGATGTAAATAAAATGATGAATACAGCTGGACAAATGATGAATGCGATGAATCAAGTGACAGGTATTGTAAAGCAAGTTGGAGGCTTTTTTGGTAAGTAATGTTGAAGGATTGTCTATAAAAACAATGTAGATGAAATAAAGGACTAGACAAATTTCCTTGTAATAAATGGGTATATATAACAAACGGCTTTCTCTCTTTTCTCATACTGTAAAGTGTAATCAGATTTTTTTTAACGAGAGAGGAGAGAAAAAACTATGCATCATTGTCATCCTTGCTTTGGAGGGCATAAGCCTACAGGACCTATTTGTACGACTGCTCCTGTCATTCATCCGACGAAACAATGCGTAACACACTCTTTTTCAACAACGGTGGTGCCACACATTTTCCCAACACATACAACACATGTACATCATCAACAAATTAAAAACCAAAACTTCTTCCCACAAACAAATTCAAATGTAAATGTTGTGGACCCAATCGACCCAGGATTCGGCGGCGGATGTGGACCGTGTGGTCATGGTCATCATCATCATCACCACGGTCATCAAATATCTCCATTTGGGCCGGGACCGAATGTATCACCGTTTGGACCAGGACCAAATGTATCACCGTTTTTACCAAACAATGTATCACCAGTAGGTCCAAATATCGGACCAAACGTTGGTGGAATATTTAAAAAGTAAATGATATGTTAGAACTAGCGAAATGCTAGTTCTTTTTTTGTAATTGGAGTGTTGATATGAAAGTTATTTCAGTAACAGGATATAAGCCATTTGAACTTGGAATATTTAAAAATGATCATCCAGGAGTGGAGTGTATAAAGAAAGCATTACACCGTAAATTACTCACTTTTGTAGAAGATGGTTTAGAGTGGGTTATAATAAGCGGCCAATTAGGTGTAGAATTATGGGCTGCTGAAGTTGTTTTTGAAATGCAAGTAGAATATCCAGATTTAAAATTAGGGGTATTCACTCCGTTTTTAGAACAAGAAGAAAATTGGAAAGAAGATAATCGTGAATATTACGAATTTATTCTTTCTCAAGCAGACCATGTTGATAGTATCACGAAACGGAAGTATGAAAGCCCAGAGCAATTTAAATTAAAAAATCAATTTTTTATTGAAAAAAGTGATGCGCTTTTAGCGGTATACGATGAAGAAAAACCAGGAACTCCCAAATATATTGTAGAATCAGCAAAGAAAAAAGGGGAAATAGAAAATTATCACAGTTATTTCATTCTTTTTTCTGATTTACAAGATATAATAGAAGAGGAACAGTGGAATAATGCAGAGTAATATGTAATATAGTACTCGTATATATGATTGACAAAAAGCATTGTTTCTGAAAAAATTTAGTTAATGAAAGTTTTGGTAAAAATTTGAGGTGAAGAAAATGATTTCGGATAAAATTAAATTAACAGCGAAAGATATTTTAGAAAAAGAATTTAAAACAGGTATGAGAGGTTATCAGCAAGAAGAAGTAGACAAGTTTCTTGATATGATCATTAAAGACTATGAAGCTTTCCACAAAGAGTTTGAGCAATTAAAGCAACAAAATGCTCGTTTAAAGCGTGAATTAGAGGAACAAAAACTAGCTGTAACGCAAGTTCCACAACAACCTGTACAAACACCAGTTGCACAACCAGTTTATAACAACACGAATACGGATATTTTAAAACGCTTATCTAACTTAGAAAAAGCTGTATTTGGAAGTAAGTTATACGAATGATGTAAGGTGGGAAAAGGTTTAAGCATTTTACATAGAAAAAAACGTTGCAAAATCTTTTTGTTTCCACTATACTAATGGATGTCATAACGTTTGGGTAATCGCTGCAACGCCAACGTTGTAGAGGAAAGTCCATGCTCGCACGGCCTGAGATGGCTGTAGTGTTCGTGCCTAGCCAATTCATAAGCTAGGGTATTCTGGCTGTAAGGCTGGTTTAACGGCAGGGAAAAAACCTAAGTCCTTTCGGATATGGTTTGACTACCTTTAAAGTGCCACAGTGACGAAGTCCTTGAAGAAATGATAGGAGTGGAACGAGGTAAACCCCACGAGCGAGAAACCCAAATAATGGTAGGGGAATCTTTTCCAAGGAAATGAACGATGGGAAAGGACAGGTTTTATAACCTGTAGATAGATGATTGCCACCGGAGTACGAGGCGTGGGCCGTTTGTAGTACAAAGGAACAGAACATGGCTTACAGAACGTTATGAACCAACTATGAAATAACTCAGCTCTCCTTTGTTAGAGGAGGGCTTTTTATTTGTATGAAGTTATAAAGTATGAGTTAAAATGGTTAATGAGAAAATTTTTCGTAAAATGTAATGATTAATAGGACCAATTGCTATTAATTATTGTTTGAATATACATAAGAGGTGAATGCAAATGGGAAAAGTTACTTTAATTGCAACAGCGGCAATGGGTATTGAAGCGTTAGTTGCCCGAGAAGTTCGCGATCTTGGTTATGAATGTCAAGTAGAAAACAGCAAAGTAACATTTGAAGCAGATGAAAAGGCGATTTGTCGCACGAATTTATGGTTACGTACTGCGGACCGTGTAAAAATTAAAGTTGGCGAATTTAAAGCAACAACATTTGATGAGCTATTTGAAAAAACGAAAGCATTAAACTGGGGAGATTATATTCCAGAGAATGGCGAATTCCCTGTTATCGGTAAATCTTTAAAATCTGAATTATTCAGTGTTTCGGATTGCCAACGTATCGTTAAAAAAGCTGTCGTTGAAAAATTAAAAACAACATATAAACGTACAACTTGGTTTGAAGAAGATGGTCCATTATTCCGTATCGAGATTGCAATGCTCAAGGATATTGCAACATTAACAATTGATGCGAGTGGTGTTGGACTTCATAAACGTGGATACCGTATGGATCAAGGGGAAGCTCCGTTAAAAGAAACATTAGCTGCGTCTTTAATTAAATTAACAAACTGGAAGCCAGATCGTCCATTTGTTGATCCATTCTGTGGATCAGGTACAATTCCGATTGAAGCAGCATTAATTGGACAAAACATTGCGCCAGGATTTAACCGTGGTTTCGCATCTGACGAGTGGGGCTGGGTAGGTAAACAAAACTGGCGTGAAGCTCGTCAAGAAGCTGAAGATTTAGCGAACTATGATCAACGATTACAAATCATTGGATCAGATATTGATCATCGTATGATTCGAGTTGCTCAAGATAACGCAGAAGAAGTAGGCTTAGGCGATTTAATTACATTTAAACAAATGCAAGTAAAAGATTTCACAACAAAAGAGGATTATGGCTACGTTGTAACGAATCCTCCATACGGAGAACGTTTAAGTGAAAAAGCACTTGTTGAACAATTGTACAAAGAAATGGGACAAGTATTCCGTCCGTTAGATACATGGTCAGCATATGTATTAACAAGTTACGAAGCATTTGAGAAGTGTTACGGAAAAGATGCATCGAAGAAACGTAAACTATTTAACGGATTTATCCGTACAGATTACTACCAATACTTCGGAAAACGTCCACCGCGTAATTCATAGTATAAAACTCCTCTAGCACGCATATACTGGCTATTATGTAATGCGTAAAGGAGGAACTAATATGGATAGTTTCCAATTATCAATGATTCAAAAAGCTATTCACCGTACGTATGATGAGCTCGGAAAAGAAGTGGATAGCCAAGGTGTGATTGTAGATGAAATACAAAAAGCACAAGAAGAATATTTGTCAGCTCTTTCACATGAAACAGCGATTGATAAACGGTATTTAAAGTCATTAATATAGAAGAAAATTTTCCTTTTTCGAAAGGAAAATTTTTTTTCGTGCATTTCTATGTATTGTAACAGGGGAAAGTGACTGCATACAAATGAGTAGCGGTTGCTATATCTTTTTATAGAAAAACTTTTTGGTTGGAGGCTAAGGATGTTTACTGAGAAGAGATTACCATTTGAAGTAGGAAAACAAGATAATTTTTATGATAAGTTGAATGAGTGGATTGGAGATGTGTTTTACGACATCCTTCCAGAAAAAGGATTTGAAGAGCGTGATGAACAAATTTTTATGGCGTTTCAATTAGAGCGTGCTTTCCAAGAAAAGAAAGTAATGTTCGCAGAAGCGGGTGTAGGAACAGGGAAAACAATTGTATATCTTCTATATGCAATTTGTTATGCGCGTTATACTGGGAAACCAGCTATTATTGCTTGTGCAGATGAAACGTTAATTGAGCAGCTTGTGAAAGAAGAAGGGGACATTGCTAAGTTATCTGAAGCATTAGGGCTATCTGTTGATGTAAGGCTTGCAAAATCAATGGATAATTATTTATGCTTACGTAAACTTGAAGATGTTATGAGTGGACGAGCTCCAGAAGTAATTGAAGACGTATATTACGAGTTACCACAGTTTGTATTCGATCATGGTACGATGCAAAACTTTACGCACTATGGTGACAGAAAAGAATTTCCACTTTTAAATGACGAAGAATGGTCAAAAGTAAATTGGGATTACTTCCAAGATTGCTTTACTTGTGATTCTCGTCATCGTTGTGGACAAACTCTTTCTCGTGAACATTATCGTAAAGCAGCAGATTTAATTATTTGTTCTCAAGATTTCTATATGGATCATATTTGGACGTACGATGCTCGTAAGCGTGAAGGGCAAATTCCGTTATTACCAGAAAGTAGCTGCGTTGTATTCGATGAAGGACATCTTGTAGAATATGCAGCTCAAAAAGCTTTAACATACCGTTTAAAGCAAACGATGATGGAGCAACTATTAACGAGATTATTACAAAATGATATTCGTGAAGAGTTTGCACATTTAGTAGAAGAAACAATTTGGCAAACAGAGCGATTCTTTGATGTGTTACAAGAAAATAAAAAGGAAATTGCCGGTTCGGATCGTTTAGAAATTACTGTGACAGAAAAAGTAACAGCTGAAGCAAAACGACTTTATGCGAAAATTGGTGAAGTCGGTGATGCATTAGTATTTGAAAGTGAAATGCATACAGTAAATACGTATGATTTAAATATCGTTGATGAACATTTAGATGTGTTAGAACATTCACTTCGTCTGTTCATGCACGAGAAAAATGTAATTACATGGGGCGAAGAAGGTGATGGAGCCTTCACGTTAGTCATTATGCCACGTGCAGTTGAAGAAGTGTTACAAGAGAAAGTATTCTTGAAGAAAATCCCGTATATCTTCTCGTCTGCTACATTATCTAATAACGATTCATTCGCGTTTACAGCAAATAGCTTAGGGGTAAAAGATTACTTATCATTCTCAGTTGCCTCACCGTTTGATTATGAGGAGCAAATGGCAGTAAACTTACTATCGCATACGAAAGAAAATGAATGGGAAAGAAAGTGTCAATATACACTTGAAAATATACAAAAAACAAATGGACGTACACTTGTACTATTCCGTACAACGCAAGAGCTTGCAGCGTTTAAAGAATATGTAAGTAAAGAACAAATGTCAGTTCCGTTCCTATATGAAGGGGATCAAGAAATTAGTCAGCTCGTTTCTCGCTTCCAAAATGAAGAAGAGACTGTACTTTGTGCCGTTCATTTATGGGAAGGTTTAGACATTCCTGGTTCATCATTATCACATGTTATCATTTGGTCATTACCATTCCCTCCAAACGATCCGGTGTTTGAAGCGAAGCGTAAACATGTTAATGATCCGTTCTGGGATGTAGATGTACCATATATGATTTTACGTCTTCGTCAAGGCATCGGTCGTTTAATTCGTACGAGTGACGATAAAGGTGCTATTTCAATCTTCTTATCTGATACAGAAGATGAGAAAGTGATAGAAGCGGTGAAAAACGTACTACCGGTAGAAGGTAAAGAATTATAAGGAGAAAGCTTGGCGCTTGCCAAGCTTTTTTTCTATTATAAAAGGAATTTAGATTTTCATGTCGAATTAAGTTTGAGGTAGAAAAGGGAGGTTTTTATACGATGACAGTAGCTACATATGAAGTAGAAAAACAATTTTTAACATATGTGAAGAAGATACAAAATTACGGAGAAGCATTAAGCTTAATGTTTTGGGACTTAAGAACAGGTGCGCCTAAAAAAGGTGTGGACCAGCGTTCAGAAGTAATTGGTATGCTTTCATCAGAAGTGTTTGCTATGTCGACTTCAGATGAGATGGGAAATTATTTAACAGAGCTTGAAGCTTTAATAAGTGAAGACAAACTTTCTGAAACGACGAAGAAAATGGTTGAAGAGTGTCGTAAAGAATATGATAGAAATAAAAAAATTCCACAAGCTGAATATGAAGCGTATGTGAAATTAGAAGCGAAAGCGGAAAGTGTGTGGGAAGAAGCCCGCGAAAAATCTGATTTCGAAATGTTCCGTCCGTATTTAGAACAAATAGTTGAATTTAAAAAGAAATTTATTACATATTGGGGTTACGAAACATACAAATATAATACATTATTAGATATGTATGAGCCGGGTATTACAGTAGAAGTGTTAGATCACGTATTTGGTCAACTTCGTGAGCGTATCGTTCCGCTTGTAAAAGAAATATCGGAGTCACAAAAGAGATTAAAGACAAGTGCTTTATCAGAACATTTTTCAAAAGAAAAACAAAAGAACTTTACATTAGAGCTATTAAAGCAGTTGAATTATGACTTTGAAGCAGGTCGTCTTGATGAAACGGTGCATCCATTCGAGATTACATTAAATAGAGGGGATGTTCGTATTACGACACGCTATGACGAAAAGGATTTCCGTATGGCTGTGTTTGGAACAATTCATGAATGTGGTCATGCTGTATATGAACAAAATATTGCAGGAAAATTTGAAGGTACACCGCTATGTAGTGGAACATCTATGGGTATTCATGAGTCACAATCGTTATTCTTTGAGAACTTTATCGGTCGTAATAAATCATTCTGGAAGAAAAATTATGATTTATTAAAAGAGTATAGCAATGGTCAATTCAATGATATATCAGTAGATGAGTTTTATGATGCGATTAACGAATCGAAGCCATCGTTCATTCGTATAGAAGCAGATGAGCTCACATATCCGCTTCACGTTATGGTTCGTTATGAGCTTGAGAAAGAATTATTTGATGGTACATTACAAGTGAAAGATTTGCCAGCGGCTTGGAATGATAAGATGGAAGCATATTTAGGAATTCGTCCGGAAAACAATGCACAAGGTGTATTGCAAGATGTTCACTGGGCTGGTGGTTCATTTGGATACTTCCCATCTTATGCGCTTGGTTATATGTACGCAGCGCAGTTTAAGCAAAGAATGTTAAAAGATATTCCGAACTTTGATGCATTATTAGAAGAAGGAAACGTAACGCCAATTCGTGAATGGCTAACTGAACATATTCACCAATATGGTAAAACGAAAAAGCCACTTGAAATTTTAGAAGATGTAACAGGCGAAGGGTTAAATGCAAATTACTTAGCAGATTATTTAGAAGCGAAGTATAAAGAAATTTATGAGTTGTAAAAAAAGAGCTGCTTACTTGCAGCTTTTTTTTATAGGGGGATAGAAGATGGTTTATACATATACAGTAATGACGCAAGAAGAGGCGGAAGAGATTGCATATAACTGGCATTATAAAGGGGAATATTCCTTTTACGATATAGAGGCAGATGAAGAAGATTTAGCTGGATTTTTACATGATGAGAGTAGAGGGAATCATACATTTTCAGTGAAGGAAAATGGCATTCTCGTTGGTTTTTTTACTATTTGTAAAATAAATAATGGAACGGTTGATATAGGTCTTGGAATGAAACCTGATATAACTGGAAATGGATTTGGTTTACAGTTCGTAAATGCTGGACTAGCTTTTATTAAAGAAAAATACGGATGCAATTATATAACGTTATCAGTAGCGACATTTAATAAAAGAGCTATTAAAGTATATAAAAGGGCAGGATTTGAAGCAGTTGGAACGTTTATACAGAAGACGAATGGTAGTTGTTTTGAGTTTTTGAAAATGAATTATATATGTGAAAAATAACAAAAAACAGAAGAGGGTTCTTCTGTTTTTTGCAACTTCATTAACTTTCAGTTGATAGCATGTGTACAGCTATTTCATGCATGTCTTTCAAACCTGACACTTGAGCGTATTCAGCAACAGTAATACTACTCGTTGTTAGAAGTTCGATAATATATTCATCCATTCTTGACCAAGTTTTACCGCCAGCGTTATCATAAGAGTGAATTAACTTTGTTAGTCCATCCTTTCCAAAGAGTAGATAATGCGATGTGAAATCTATAGATACATCACCTATCCCTACTTCTGTCCAATCGATTAAGCCAGTTACCTTATTTTTATTATCAATCAGGATATGACCTGGATGGATATCCCCATGCTTTACTCCTACGTGAGATGGCCAAAAAGAGTCTTCAGCTAGCCATGCTTGCCAACGATCCCATAAGTTTTGATTGATGTGGTATTGTTCCTTCACTCGATTCATCCTTTGTTTCATAGAAGTTCTTAATTCATTAGCAGTAAGAATTTCAACACCTATACTATTAAATTTTTGCTGAGGTAATGAGTGTAAATTCGCTAAAACTTTTCCTAAGGAAATATAGTATTCAGTTGGTACATCCTTTTCGTTAAAGGTCCATATATAACCTTGTTGTTCTATATCGATAGTAGCGGCAGGAACGCCACTTAGTTGTTTATAAGCAATTAGTTCCTCAGAAAATATAGACCAATCAGGAACTTGGAATTCTGCATGTTTTTTCATGATTTCTAATGCTTCTTTTTCACGTAGAGCATGTCTCATAGATTCTCGTCTACGAGGAATTCGTAGTATCCATTTATCCCCGTTTTGTTCTTTGACGTGTGCTACTTGAAAGTCAACGCCAGATTCATTGATTTCTATTGAATCTTCTAATATATTTAGTCCTTCCTTATTTGCAAATTGTTTCACTTTAAGTGTATTCATTTTGATTTCCTCCAAATGTTTATTTAGATTTCAATGTTTTCATACGTTTTCTGTTACGAATTGTTTCTAACTACATCCATATGATTGAAGTAGCAAGATATAAGAAAATGTAATCATAAAAAAACCACAGACGGGCTTCTGTCTGTGGTTAAGAGTAAACGAGGATATAATGAAAAAACGTCTCTTTTTGTATCAAAAAAATATACGAAAAAAAGACAGATGTATATCTGCCTTTCTTCATATGGAAAGTGTATTCTTCCGTTGAAGATTATTAAAAATGTGCAGACTAATCCCGTTTACTCTGCTTTATGAAAACAGAGCCTTTGAACATATTAAGTTACTTATTGTTCAAAGTTTGCTGACGTAGTCTTCCTGCATGCATCATCTTTAACAATCCTCCTTTTAATAGTATAGTGTTACTATACTTTGTTTATAAGTAAACATCAACAAAAAATACTAGATGTAATATGTAAAAACGAATTAAATAAAAATTTACATTCGGAAAATAGAAGAAATGATGTTAGCTTTTATAATTGGAAGTTTTGGAAGAGGATTTGTATTAGTAGCAAATAGTAAGTTTAGCAAGGAAGGTAGAGGTAAGCATGGTTACAATTAAAACGAAAAATGAAATAGATTTGATGCACGAATCCGGGAAGTTACTTGCTTCATGTCATAGGGAAATTGCAAAAATGATGAAACCAGGTATTACGACAAAAGAAATTAATACGTTTGTTGAAGCATATTTAGAAAAGCATGGTGCAATATCTCAGCAGAAAGGATATAACGGGTATCCATATGCGATATGTGCATCTATAAACGATGAAATGTGCCATGGGTTTCCGGTGGATGTACCTTTAACTGAGGGCGATATTGTAACAATTGACACGGTAGTAAACTTAAATGGTGGTCTTTCAGATTCTGCTTGGACGTATAGAGTTGGAAATGTTTCTGATGAAGCAGAAAAGTTGTTGTTAGTAGCTGAGAATGCTTTGTATAAAGGGATTGATCAGGCGGTAATTGGTAATCATGTAGGAGACATTGGCTATGCAATTGAAAATTATGTAACAAATGAAGGTTTTTCTGTCGCAAGAGACTTTACGGGACATGGAATCGGTAAAGAGATTCATGAAGAACCAGCAATTTTTCATTTTGGGAAACAAGGACAAGGGCCTGAGCTGCAAGAAGGAATGGTAATTACAATTGAGCCAATTGTAAATGTAGGTATGCGATATTCGAAAGTAGATTTAAATGGATGGGCTGCAAGAACGATGGACGGGAAATTATCAGCGCAATATGAGCATACAATTGCGATTACAAAAGATGGGCCAATCGTTTTAACGGCGCTTTGAAATAATATGTAAGAGTTTACAAAACTCGAACGAAAATGATATTTTGATAAAATTTGTACGTGTTTTGTTAATAAATACTTTTCAAAGTATAAAAAGTGCGTTATAATCCATCTATAAAATAAATAGTTAGCTACACTCATATAATCGCGGGGATATGGCCTGCAAGTTTCTACCGAAGTACCGTAAATACTTTGACTATGAGTGAGGACGAATATATTTGCTTGTTTAGCATTCTTTTTTGCGAAACTCCAAAAGCGCGTCTCTCACTTGTAACGAGTGGTGGCGGCTTTTGGAGTTTTTTTATTGCATAAGAGGGGGAACAAACATGAAAGTATTACAAGAAAAGATTTTGAACGAAGGAAAGGTTTTATCTGGTGACGTATTAAAGGTAGATGCTTTTTTAAACCATCAAATTGACCCAGTACTTATGCAAGAAATCGGAAAAGAATTTGCTAAACGTTTTAAAGAAGAGAACATTACAAAGATCGTGACGATTGAATCTTCAGGCATTGCACCAGCTGTTATGGCTGCATTAGAGCTTGGTGTAAAAGTAATTTTTGCAAGAAAACGTAAATCGTTAACGTTACAAGATAATATGTACGTTGCAAACGTATATTCATTTACGAAACAAGAAACGAATGAAATTTCATTATCTCGAAATCATATTGATGAAAGTGATCGCGTTTTAATTATCGATGACTTTTTAGCAAACGGTCAGGCTGCTTTAGGGTTAATGAGTTTAGTAGAGCAAGCAGGAGCCAGTATTGCAGGAATTGGGATTGTTATTGAAAAAGCATTTCAAGATGGAGGAAAGAAGCTTCGTGAACAAGGAGTTCGTGTTGAATCACTAGCAGAAATTGCATCATTTGATAACGGCACAGTTACATTTGTACAGCAAGAAACTGCGGAGGTGAAATAAACGATGAAGCAGCATCCATTTAAAATTGCATCGCTTGGTATGCAGCATATGCTTGCAATGTATGCTGGAGCAATTATCGTTCCGCTTATTGTGGGCGGCGGACTTGGTTTAAATCAAAAAGAGTTAACATATTTAGTCTCAATTGATTTATTAATGTGCGGCGTTGCGACAATTTTACAAGCATTATCAAATCGCTTTTTTGGTATAGGACTTCCCGTTGTACTTGGTTGTACATTTACAGCGGTTGGACCGATGATTGCGATTGGAAAACAATACGGTGTGTCTTCAATTTATGGAGCAATTATTGCTGCTGGGTTATTTGTTGTTATTTTTGCGAAATTATTTGGAAAACTTGTAAAACTGTTTCCACCTGTTGTAACAGGATCTGTAGTTACAGTAATTGGAGTTACACTTGTTCCAGCTGCTATTAATGATATGGCTGGTGGAGTAGGAAGCAAAGATTTCGGAAGTCTTGAAAACTTAGCGTTAGCATTTGGAGTGTTATTATTTATCATCGTTATGTATCGTTTCTTTGATGGATTTATCCGTTCCATTTCTATTCTATTAGGTTTGTTGTTCGGTACTATCGTTGCAGCGTTTATGGGGAAAGTAAGTTTGCAAGCGGTTGGAGAGGCTGATTGGTTCCACGGTATTCAACCATTTTACTTTGGTACACCAACCTTTGAATTAACACCAATTATTACGATGATTCTTGTTGCTTGTGTAGGGATTGTAGAAGCAACGGGTGTATACTTTGCATTATCTGATATTTGCAATAAAAAAATCGGTGAAAAAGAATTAACAAAAGGCTATCGTGCAGAAGGATTAGCGATGGTGTTAGGTGGCATTTTCAACGCATTCCCATATACAACATACTCTCAAAACGTAGGACTTGTTCAATTAACTGGAGTAAGAAATCGCGTTATTATTTACACGTGTGGTGGTATGTTAATCGTTCTTGGTTTCATTCCTAAAATCGCAGCTATTACAACAATTATTCCGAAATCAGTACTGGGTGGTGCGATGTTAGCGATGTTCGGTATGGTTATGGCATATGGTATTAAAATGTTAAGTAGCGTTGATTTTGGTAAACAAGAAAACTTATTAATCGTTGCATGTTCTGTTGGAATTGGGCTTGGCGTAACAGTCGTTCCTACATTATTTTCACAACTTCCAGAAAGCATTCGTATTTTAACAGATAACGGAATTGTACTTGGAAGTGCGTCAGCAGTACTTTTAAATATCGTATTTAATATGGTGCCGCAGCGCAAAGTGAAAGTAGAAGAAGAGCCAGTATCTATGCAAAATGCAGTAAGAGAAGCGTAAAAAAGCAAGGTCTCGTTATGAGACCTTGCTTTTCTTTTTAAGTGGCATCATTTTCCCGTAAGTACCAAGACGCCAAATGTACTCAAGTGGCCCGTATTGGTAATGTGAAAGCCACCAGCGGCTAATAAAGATTTGTAACGTGTAGAAACTAATGCAGAATATTGGTCCAACCCATAATGGAGAAGGATAATCATTTTTAAATAATAGCCCGAATACAAGCAATATAACAATTGTATGCGAGATGTAATTTGTTAATGCCATTCGTCCAACGTATTGGAATGGACGTAATACTGTTTGCCATTTTTCTTTTTGTAATAAACGCATTAACGTGACAATGTAGAAGATGAACAATGTCTTTCCGCTAAACATTGTAAAGACCTGCATATAAATTGGTTCATAAAATGGTTTTGATAAGAAGTAACGGACCATGAAGAACCACATTGGTAATGTTAAAATGAACATAATAATTTGCCATTTTTTAAGCTTTGGATCTAACTCTTTCGCGCGGCGGAAAATATCCTTTTTGCCGGCGTATAAACCAAGTAAAAACAGCCCAACTGTTTCTGGGAGCATGAATACGTTGAGTCCAATTCCATCAGCATAAAATGCATGGAAACGATTTTGGATTTGTGACACCCAGTCTTCAAGTGGCATGATAGGTAAGGAGAATCCTAATTCTGCCTTTGGAACGAATGCAATCATAATACCTACGATTAGCATGAAAAACTGAAAAATACTCAATAAAACGATAGCCCATATTAAAATAGTACGAGGTTCTCTCTTATAAAATAAAAATAAGAAAAATCCAGCAATCGCATAAGTATGTAAAATGTCTCCGTCCCATAAAAGAACGTAATGTAAGAAACCGAATAATAATAAAATAAGTAAGCGGCGAACAAATAAAATTTTCGGATGATCTGTTTTCGCTTCAGCACGACTCATAAAAATATAAAAACCTAATCCGAATAAAAACGAAAAAATTGTATAAAATTTCGTTTGAATAAACATATCGTAAAATAGGCGAATGTAGCTGTCTATCCCTTCGTAAATTCCTGAAAGATCACGTGAGTCAACCCCGGCGATAACAGGCCAATTCACAAGAAAAATACCTAGTACAGCTATTCCTCTAATAATATCAATGGAGTGTATCCTCTCGCCTTGTGTGAGATTTTGTGTCATTTTTTTCCTCCTTGTTAAGTAATTCCCTTTTATTATACAAAATGTAAGATGGAGGGGATAGGGGATATTTCCATTTTTTTAAACTGTTAAGTTATGTAGGATGAGATATAATAAGATTGCACAACAAGTTTTAACCTTCTTCAAAACAGGCGGTAAAGCTCCTTCTTATAAGGAGCTTTCTTTATGAAAAGTGTTGATAATGATTCTCTTTAATGATACACTGTATTCAAAAGTGATAATCATTATCAAAAAAAGGTTGGTGCGTAAGTATGGTATATGCATTAGTAGCAGGTACAGTCGCTGTATATGCAGTTATTGCGAAGTATGTTTTAAATGGAGTAGGAACAGCAAAATGAGTGATATGACATAAAATCCCTTTCATTTGTAAAAAGAATGAAAGGGATTTTTTATTTTTAATGAGAATATGCTGAAAATTTAGTATGATAGTAAAGTGAAACTGTAATCATTGGGTAGGTGTAACTCTCACTGGTTATGAGCTCGCAAATAGCGGGGAAAAGTATATACATCTTGGATAAAGGGGAACAAGGGGATGACAAACATAGTACAGACAAACGGTATGAAAAAACTTGTTTGTTTTTATGAAGAGTGGCAAAAACACGGCGATGCAGAGAATAGTTTAAAGTTGTTTGAGGTAATTCAAAAATATAAACAAGAACAGCTTATGATAGCGTTCTGCGGTCACTTCTCTGCAGGGAAATCAACGATGATGAATCATCTATATAAAGCGCAGTTGTTACCGACAAGTCCAATTCCGACAAGCGCTAACGTTGTCAAAATTGAAAAAGGAATGGATCGTGTTGTTGTAACGGTTAAATCTGGAGAGCAGTACGAATATGACGGTGCATATTCAGCAGAAGAATTAAAACAAATTTGTAAAGACGGCGATGAAGTAATTGGTGTTCATATTTATCGAAACGACGCGCCAATTCCTGAAGGGGTTATGTTAGTTGATACACCAGGGATCGATTCAACAGATGATGCCCATCAATTAGCGACAGAATCGACACTTCATCTGGCAGATGTCATTTTTTATATGATGGATTATAATCACGTCCAATCGGAAGTGAATTTACAATTTGTTAAAGAATTGAAACAACGTAATAAAACGGTTTATCTCGTTGTAAATCAAATAGATAAACATAAAGAAAATGAATTATCGTTTGAGAATTATAAAGATAGTGTAAAACAATCATTCTCTAACTGGGATATTGAAGTAGATGGTGTTTATTATACGTCATTACGAATGATGAACCATCCACATAATGAAATTAGAAGCTTAGAAGCGTTAATTACTTCTATTATGAAGGAAAAAGAGCAGTGTGTAAGGACTGGAATGGAGCGAGAAACAGAATATTTAATGGGGGAACATTTCTCGTTTATTGTTTCTGAAAATGAAAAAGCTCTTTTGAAATATGAGGAAGAGTTAGCATCACCACTTTCTATTTCAGAGGTAGTTGAAAAGAAGGAAGAGCTAACGGAAGCGAAAAATCGTGAGGCAAGTAAAGAATCTCATGTGAGAAACGAATTTATAAAAGGTTTACAAGCTATATTAGATAATGCTTATTTAATGCCATTTGAAATGAGAGAATTGGCAAATGCATATTTAGAAACGAAATTAACAAAATTTAAGGTCGGTTTGCTATTTTCGAAAGGAAAGACGGAGCAAGAAAAACAAAGACGTGTAGAGGCGTTTTATTCTGCCCTTCAAAAAACTGTTGAAACGCAACTTGATTTTCATGTGAAGGAATTTATTGTAGCCTTCTTAAAAGAAGAAGGATTGTTCACGGAGGAAATTGGGAAAGACATATATGGGTTAGAAATTGCTTTCGGACCAGAAATGTTGGCCGAAGTAATTAAACAAGGTGCAGGTTTCACAGGTGATTACTTACTTCTTTATACAGCGGATGTAGCGAATGAACTGAAGAAACGTTATTTTATAAAAGCACAGCAAATTTTTGATAAAAGTGCGGTCGTTTTGAAGCAAAAGGTGAGGGAAGCAGTTGCTCGTATTGAAGAAGAGATTGAAACATATACGATGTTGCAAACGGCGAAAGAAACACAATTACAATACAGTAACAATTTGGAGGCATATGAAGACTATTTACGAAATGTTTGGCACGATCATGTTGCTACGCCTGAAGGGTTGCAAATAGATGAGATATTGCAAAGGGAGACACAAATTGTTAGTGAGAAATTTACACTACAAGAACAGGAAATCGTAAACGATAACGTAGCGGTTCATGAGGAAGAGCTAAAAGGAACGGCAGCTTTAAATATTCAACGTATATTAGAGAAAGTGAAAAAAGCCGAAACGATATTAGAGCCATTACCAGCGTTGAAACATGTACAGCAAGAGGTAATAGAGAAAAGAAGACGTGTGGAAACAAAACAATTTACAGTAGCGTTATTCGGGGCATTTAGTGCTGGGAAATCATCATTTGCCAATGCCTTACTCGGTGACAAAGTACTTCCTGTATCACCAAACCCGACGACGGCAACGATTAATCAAATTTTGCCGGTTACAGAGGAAAAACCACATGGAACAGTAATTGTTCAGTTTAAATCAAAGCAAGCGTTATTAGAAGATATGAAAGCTGTTTATAAGCTGTTTCATTATGAGATTGCTACGTTAGATGAAGCGTTAGCACAAATTGATAAAGTTATGAAATATCCTTCACCAACTGGGAAGCAAAAAACAACATTTAGCTTTTTACGAGCGGTACAAAAAGGGTATGATGCAGTTTCTACTTATTTAGGAGAACAAGTACAAGTTACATTAGAAGAGTTCTCTGATTATGTAGCGAATGAAGAGAAATCATGCTTCGTTGAGTATATGGAACTTTATTATGATTGTGCTTTAACAAGGCAGGGAGTAGCGCTTGTAGACACACCTGGAGCGGATTCTATTAATGCTCGCCATACGGATGTTGCATTTCAGTATATTAAAAACGCAGATGCTATTTTATTTGTTACATATTATAACCATGTATTCTCTCGTGCTGACCGTGAATTTTTAATTCAACTTGGTCGTGTAAAGGATACTTTTGCCCTTGATAAAATGTTCTTCTTAATTAATGCGGCGGATTTAGCAGAGTCTGAAGAAGAACTTGAAATGGTAAAAGGTTATATCGCAGATCAGCTACTGCAATACGGTATTAGAAATCCGCGTTTATTTGCAATTTCAAGTTTATGTGCGCTTGAAGAGAAACAAGGAAAGAATGTTGAAAAAGAGAAGTATGGTATTTTACAAAACTCTGGGATTACTAAGTTTGAGGAATCATTTACGTCCTTTATGATGAGAGATTTAATGCTTGTTTCTGTGCATGCTCTATACGGTGCTTTGCAAGGGGCAGATCAGCTTTTAGTAAACATGATAAAGGGTGCAAAGCAGGGGAATGAAGAGAAAGAGAAGCAAACAAAAAAATATGAAGCAGAGCGTGATCAACTACTTCATATCATTTCATCATATAGTGTACTTGCTGAAGAACAGGCGATGCAAAATGAAGTGAAAGAGTTGCTTTATTACGTGCAACAGCGCCTATTCCTACGCTATAACGATGTGTTTACTGAATTTATTAATCCGGCTTCACTTCGAACGGATGGAAATGTGAAAACACAATTGCAACAGTGTGTTATGGAATTAGTAGCATTTATTCAGCATGATTTATTGCAAGAAATGCGTGCGACATCATTACGCCTTGAAAAATGGATAGACGAAGCGATGAAGCGTGCAAAGGACGAAATTGTAGTGAACTGTAAAGTGGAAAATGAATCAATTTCTATGAATGGAACAGTGGAGTATGAATATAAAGATATTACACATAAAGAACCGTTCCCTTCAGTTGAAATAAAAGATTTCAAAAAAGCACTGGCACATTTTAAAAATGAGAAAAGCTTTTTTGAAAAGAATGACAAAGCTTTTATGCAAGAAGACGCTAAATCTGTATTAGAACCGCTCGTATCAAACTATGTAGCTGATGAAAAAGATTTATTTGTTCATCATTATAAGCAAGAGTGGGATATGAAGTGGAACTTATTCCAAAAAGTGATGCAGCAAGATGTGATGAACTATTATGAAAGTATATTGTTTGCATTGGCTGAAACGATCGATGTATCTCTATATGAGCAAAGTAAAGAACAATTGCAAAAGCAGTTAGTAGAGATTGAAAAAGAAATTTATGTTATATAGTCGTTATGAGAAAAAGATTCGTTCAATTTTCTTTTGCAGTACAGTATCTAAAGATTTTACAAATCCAGCAAATTCATCGGTAGAAATCATATGAGTAAGAACGAGTCGTCTGCCATCTGGTGTTTCACCGCATAAGACGAATGAAGAAAATTCATATGTTTTGTTTTCAACTACTAATTTTGGATAGGAATACGTGTCGCTTTTCTTCTTCTTTCCATCAATAGAGATGACGTTGCATTTTTTCTCATTGTTGTCCATGGTGAATCCCTCCTTTCTATTACTTATGGTAGACAAGGAGGGTTTAGAACAATAGAGAAGGGGGAATTTTTTATGTCTGTTGTAATAGAACGTATTCCAAAAGAGGCTATACCGAAGTCTTTATTGCTACTTGCTGATCCAAGTGAACGGCAAATAGCTACATATGTACAAAGAGGATTAACATATGTAGCTAAGCAGGGGGGGAGCGTTATCGGTGTATATGTTCTTTTGGAAACAAGGCCAAAGACGATGGAAATCATGAATATTGCGGTTGCAGAGCATTTACAAGGAAAAGGGATTGGGAAGAAGCTATTAAGGCATGCTGTAGAAACTGCTAAAGGATATGGTATGTCAAAACTTGAAGTTGGTACAGGCAATTCTAGTGTTTCACAACTTGCTTTATATCAAAAATGTGGATTTCGTATTTTTTCTATTGATTTTGATTACTTTTCGAAGCATTATGAAGAAGAGATTATTGAAAATGGGATTGTATGTCGTGATATGATCCGGCTTGCAATGGAATTGAATAAAAACGTATAACTATTTAGGGGGAAGAGAAGATGGAAGTACATAAAGCAATTACAGCACATTCTCGTAAACAAAATGAAAGTGTAAAAGCATGTTTACAATTAGATGCACAGCGTGAAGCAGCTATTGAAGCTGCTGTATCTCTTGCGTCAAATGGGAAAGAATTTTCGGTTGATGTCATTAATGTTGTAACGAAGCAAATTAATGATCTTGCAAAAAATGGTGTTACACTAGAGCGTAAATATGTTACAGAAGAAATGGTTATGGAGTATGTAAGTCGTTTGAAAGAGAAAGAAGGTCGTTAAAGATGATAGTTACAGTCGAATGGTTACGTGAGCATATAGAAGATGAGAATGTCCGTATAATCGATTGTCGTTTTGATTTAGCGAATCCTAATTGGGGTAGAGAAGAGTATGAAGAAGGACATATTCCTCATGCGTTATATTTTGATTTGAATTTAGATTTATCAAGTCCTATAGCAGAACATGGTGGCCGCCATCCTTTACCAAATATTGAGGAGTTTGCAGACAAGCTTTCGGAGGCTGGTATTGATGAACATACGACAGTAATTGCGTATGATAGTCAAGCCGGTGCAAATGCTGCTCGTTTATGGTGGTTATGTAACTATGTAGGACATGAGAAAGTATATATATTAGATGGTGGTTTCCCGGCTTGGAAAGAGAATGGACTACCGACAACAACGGAAATTCCTGTTGTTATACGAAGAACATTCAAAACAAACATACAAGATCATATGCTTGTATCGATGGAAACAGTAAGAGAGAATATCCAGGCAGGTGCAGATGTTACATTAATTGATTCAAGAGAGCCAAAACGTTATGCTGGTGTAGAGGAACTTGTCGATCATAAAGCAGGTCATATTCCGACAGCAGCAAACTATTTTTGGAAAGATGGAATGTTGCAATCAGGACAATTTAAGAATGAAGCTGAGCAACAAGAACGATTCCAAAATCTGTCGAAAGATAAGGAAACCATTGTATATTGTGGTTCTGGTGTTACGGCATGTCCAAATATCATTGCGTTAAAATTGGCTGGATTCCAAAATGTTAAATTGTATGTAGGTAGCTGGAGTGATTGGATTTCTTATCCAGAAAATCAAATTGCAAAAGAAGAAGATTAATCACTTGCATGCAAAAATAATTTGTATTAAAATAAGGTCACAAGCAAGAGATTGCTCGAAAAAATTTGTATTTTACACATTAGAAACAATGTGATAATATAACGACAAGTAAATAATACATCCTGCGGTGTGCGTAACTTATTTATGTCTAAAACCGATGTTAGTTATACGGAAGCTCAATATTTAGCGACCATCATCAAGCCTTCCTTGTGGAGGAAGATGTACGGTAACTGTGAGGGCATCCACCTGCGAGTAGCGGGTTTTTGGACATTTACGAGGAGCGGCACGTGCGGGGGTCTTATTTCAACTAACCTTATATAAAATTCCTACGGTGTACGTAGCTTATGCATGTCTTAAACCAATAAGTTTAATATGGAAGTTCAATATTTAAATGTAGCTAACATGCCATCTTTTTAAGAAGGAAGTTACAAACATTTGTGAGAGCATCCACCTGTGAGAGCAGGTTTATGGACATCTAGAGAGAACGGCATATGTGGGGCTATATAAAAACCTTACGTTTTATACGTAAGGTTTTTTTGTTGTATAGATATATCAATATTATCTTGATTCACCTGTGAAGTTTCCGTAATAAATGTAGCACTTTCTGTCTTCATCAATCTCTCTAGAATCCAAGGAGAATTCCATAGACATGCCGTCTCGTTGAATATATATAATATCTGAATGAAGAGATGGTAAAATTTCTTCATATTTCCATACATCTTGACTATCTACTATGTTTGAACTCGTTTCACTTAGTTCTCTAATTTCAAATCCGATGTGGGAGTATGTAGGGTCTGAAGGGTCATTTGCGAAAACTTCTTTTTGAATATAAATAACTGCTGTTCCGTCTGGATCAACCGAAGTTGCAGTAACAACATAAGTATTTTTCTCTTTAATAAAATATTCACAAGTCATGCGTGCGATAATTTCAGAATTAGAAATATTGGCGTAGTTCCATAAAGCAGGATACCCTTTCGTTTCATCATTAAGTCGATATTCTAAGCGCATTTTATCCCTCTTCTTCCTTTTTCTTCTACTTTATCATGCTATCCTATATAATAGGAATAGAAATTAAAAAGGGGAGTGCGAAAGTGACAAAAACGAAATGGCTAGTAGGTGGTGTCGTAACGTCTTTAATGACTGGCACTTTATTTGGTTGCGCACAAGATCTTCCCCCAAAACCGAATGATAATAGTTGTTCTGATTGGGATTGGGATGATGAACTTGGGGTATGGCAGTGTGATGATAGTAGTTCAGGTTATCGTGGGCATTATTTCTATGGTGGGCGATACTATCAAAATAAATCCTCTTTTAAAAATTCATCGGCGTTTAAATCGTATCAATCGTCTGCTGAATTTAAAGGTGGAATTGGAAGCGGTTCAAAGGGAGGATTTGGGGGCTAAAATATGTCGCAATACATAAGGGATCGAAAAGAGTTTTATTTGAAATATCCAAATTTTTGGTCGGATTTATATGAATGTGAGTATAGTTTGTTTCATGTTTTTTCTATAACAAATCAGACTTTGGAACAATTACGATTGGCGACTGAACGAATGGGAAAAATATTTTTTAAGACTGCTAGACTTTTGCGTAATTTAAGTGACGAACAGCTTCTTGAGCTTGGTTTTCCTCCTGTGAGCTTATCTTTCATTAGAATGAAAGGGCTTTATCCTGAATCTGTAATTTCGCGATTTGATTTTGCTGTAACAGAGGATAACCAAATCAAAATGCTTGAGTTTAATAGTGATACACCAACTTTTATTGTGGAATGTTTTCAAATGAATGGGAAAGTATGTGAAAATCTAGGTTATGATGATCCAAACTCGGATCAAGAACGATTACTATCTTCTGGTGTTACGAAAGCTGTAATGGAAGCGACAAAGGGATTAGACAATCCAAATGTTGTTTTTACAGCACATCATGAACATATTGAGGATTGGAATACGACTATGTATTTGAGTCAGTTATGCCATGTTGAAAATAAAGTAGTGCCAATGTCAGAACTTAGAATTACAAAAGATGCTCTAATCGATAAAGATGGGGCGAAGATTGACGTTTTATATCGCCAAACATATCCGATAGAAGATTTAATTGAGGATCAAGATTCTGAAACAGGAGATTTGGTAGGGGTGGAACTGCTGCAACTTGTAAAAGCCGGAAAGCTTTTTATAATAAATCCTTTGTCAGCATTTTTACTTCAGCCAAAATCAATTCAGTGTCTTATTTGGGGGTTAGCAGAAGAAGAGGCCTTTTATACAAACGAGGAACAACAGTGGATTAAAGAATATATGTTACCTACATATTTAGAACCAGATTTATTTTTAGGAAAAGGTTCTTTCGTTCAAAAACCTTCATTTGGTAGAGAAGGAGATACAATTACGATTCGCGATAAGGATGAAAATATTATGCTTCAAAATGCACATCAAACATATAAAACGTCACTGCCAATATTTCAAAAGTATACAGAACTTCCAGTCGTATTCTTGGAAACAGAAAAAGGGATGGAGAAACTGTCGTATGTGTTTGGTTCTTTTTTAATTGCTGGAAAAGCGAGTAGTATCGGTATTCGCGCGGGAGAAAAGATTACAGGAAATGAATCGTACTATTTACCGGTAGGTATAAAAAGGAGGAGGAAAAATGATTAATTTTTTATTATATTTAGCAGTAACACTCGGACTTTTATGTATTGGTCTGTTCTTGATGGAAGTGACAACGAAAGTTAAGGAATTTAAGTTAATGGCTCAAGGGAATAAGGCGGTAAGCTATGTGCTTGGAGGACGATTACTTGGGTTAGCTATTGTTTTATATTCGACAGCAGCTAATTCAATTTCACTTCTTGATATGATTTCGTGGGGGGCAATTGGGATTTTGGCTCAAATTATTGTCTTTTATTTAGCTGAGTGGCTTACACCACGCTTTAATATAAACAAAAGTCTCGAAGAAGATAATCAAGCAGTCGGTCTTTTTCTTATGTTTTTATCGCTTTCAATTGGGATTGTAATTGCTGGTTGTATAACTTATTAAAAACTTTACGTTTAAACGTAAAGTTTTTTATTTTATCCCGCTATTTACAGGACAGCCCGCTTGGTGAGGGCTAATAAACAGTGGGGATAAACACCCCCCCACTGATTAAAGTTTCACTTTATATATGTTAGTTTGCCATACCTTTTGAAAAAATTGTAGGCTACGGTTGACATCTATTTTAAATAAGAGTAACATTTTCAATGTAATGAAAATAAGTCTCTGTTAGGTGAGGCTCCTGTATAGAGAAATGCTACTGCCCAAAAATGTCGAGAGACGCCAATGGGTCAACAGGAATGATCGAATTAAGGTTTTTCTTAACGTAGCTGGTAATGTACCTATGCTATACAGTGCTAAAACTCGGTGAGGGAGAGGTCCGTAGATTTCTAATCATATTAGAAATCGTTTATTTGTGTATGTAATGGCCGCTACTCTCTTAAGGGTAGGGGTCTTTTTTGTTACCAAGCTATGAGTAATTTCATAGTATAAACTATAAAATTAAACGAGGAGGTGAGGAGCATGTCAAATTCTGACTCGGTTCCGTTACCCATATACTTCAAATCAAAAATATATGATGTAGGCAGGAAACGATTTGTTCCTCCCTCTATATTTATCACGATGTAGCGTTTATAAAGCGCGAGACACTTTCACAGTAAAGTGGATAAATTGAGAAACAAAGCGTTTCTTCCTATGTTGTAAAGGAGGAGACGATAATATGTTATATGCAAACAAAACTGTGGGTAACACGTCATATAAACTAAGTAAAAAATCAATAAAAGAACAAACAATGCTCCAAAAAAATAAAGATTTATTAATTGAAATTGCAACAAGAGATGTCAAATCTGTATTTGCATATTTTAAAACAACAAGAGACGGACTATCAATGAAAGAGGCACAAAAACGTATTCAAGTATATGGCCGAAATGAACTAACTTCCAAAAGAGCACTTCTTACAGAAGTCATGATGAAGCTTGGTGGCATGATTCCAGGTTTTTCAAAACAACGTGTGTGTGATGAATTACAACGTGAAACGATTACTGTATCTAGAGTAGAATGTTCTAGTAGTACAGGGCTAAATAGTGAACTGAAAATGATGGAGATACCAGTGCGAGAACTTGTACCTGGAGATATGATTTTTCTTTCGGCTGGAGATGCTGTGCCAGCTGATGTACGTATTATTTATGCAGATGACTTATTAGTGAATGAGTCTGTGTTAACGGGAAACGAAGCGAATATAGAGAAGTTTGAGAGCTGCTATCACCTTGAACGTAAACGATTTATTCCATTAAAACGGATGAAAGATTATAATCCACTTGAGCTTGAAAATGTATGTTTTAAAGGTTCGTATATCGTTAGTGGAAATGCAAAAGCTGTCGTTGTTTCTACTGGGAAAAATACGTATTCAGGCATATTGCATACTTGTTGTAGTAGAACGTCTTAATGTGTTAATGATGCTAAATATACAAAAACAATGTATAATAGACAAAGTTGAGCAAAAACGTAGAATGGTAATCTATTTATATAACCTTACGTGATAACGTAAGGTTATTATTTTTTTAATAGGAGAGGAATTATGAAAAAAGTATTATTAGTTGATGGTATGGCACTATTATTTCGTGCTTTTTACGCAACAAGTGTCTACGGACAATTTATGAAACGACAAGATGGAACCCCTACCAACGGAATTCATGGTTATATGAAACACTTATTAACAGCTACGCAAGCGATCGAACCAACACATATCGTTACATGCTGGGATATGGGAAGTACGACATTTAGAACAGAATCGTTCTCGAATTATAAAGCAAATCGTGCAGCGCCACCAGAAGAATTAATTCCTCAATTCGATTTAGTGCAAGAAATGACTGCGAAATTATCCATTCCAGTTATCGGTATGAAAGGCTACGAAGCGGATGATTGTATCGGTACGCTTGCAAAACAATACTGCAATGAAGCTGAAGTTTATATTTTAACAGGTGATACAGATTTACTTCAACTTGTTGATAAGAACGTTACAGTTATGCTTCTGCGTAAAGGAATTGGAAATTACGAATATTACACACCGGAGAAAATCATGGAAGAAAAAGGTGTAGAGCCGTGGCAAATCGTCCATGCAAAAGCTTTCATGGGAGATACAAGTGATAATTATCCAGGTGTAAAAGGTATCGGTGAAAAAACAGCGTATAAGCTTATTCAAGAGCACGGAACAGTATCCGCTGTACTAGAAAATGTAGAATCATTAACAAAAGCGCAGCGTACGAAGATTGAAAGTGATTTAGAGAACTTAAATATTTCGTTACAATTAGCCCAAATTCACTGTGAAGTTCCAATTTCATGTTCACTAGAAGAAGGATTACACACAATGGATGCAGAAAAAATTAGATTTGTTTGTGAAGAAATGAATTGGGGAAGACCTGAAATATTAATAAATATGCTATAAATAGCTTGGAAAGAGGGATGTTGCATAAGTCGAACTTTGACTTGGTAACACCTTCTTTTTGTTTTTGTAAACAGTATTATAGTAAATAAAATTATGTCGAACTCAATTTTAAATATATAAATGTTTCGACAAAATATAATGAAGTAAATTAATTTCAATATAGTTTTAGATAGTCTCTTTTTGCGTGTTCACAAAGTTGTCAGAAAATAAATAGAATTTTCATATGAAGTTCAAATAGAATTCACAACAATCAATTATTATAAGAACACACAGATAATTCTTTATCTTTTATATAAACCATCCCCCAAGGAGGACAATGAAAATGAGAAAAAAAGTGAGAAAATCTTTTAAACAATTATTAATTGAAAATAAACAATCACTATTAAATAATAAAGAAAATATGAAAGAAATTGAAGAGAGAATTGAGAAACGACATGTAGCATATAGTGGTGCCAGTAATTAAATAAAATAAAAAAGATAGCCTATGTAGGCTATCTTTTTTATTTTATATTGAAAAAACGCTATTCAGCTCTTTAATTTTGTAAATATGCAAGATATTTTTATAGTGTTTTTCTATCAATATTACTCATTTTTCGAGGTTGAAATTGGTATATACCAATTTTTAGGATTCGCTATTCATAATATTACAAAAAATGTTACAATACACTCAAATTTATACTATAAAATCATTTTAATATGAAAAATTGGAATGAAAAGAAAGGAGAGGAATATGAATAAAGATGTCGCTTTGAAATGATTATTATCATTTCATTAGGAGTTGATGTAAAAAGATGAAGAGATACGAGGAATTGGATTCTATAAGAGGGATTTCTTCATTAATAGTAATGATCGGTCATCATTTAATGATTTTTTTAGCATTTCAAAATTACAGTTATGGAGATAATAAACCATTTGTTGTGTACCTATTAAAAGAAACGCCTGCTCGTCTTATTTTTAGTAGTGGTAACGAATCTGTTATTATCTTTTTTGTTTTGAGCGGATTTGTTTTGTACGAATCTATTCAAAAAAACTATAGTAGTTATGGGGCATACCTTTTAAAACGTATATGCAGAATATATATTCCCTATATTGTAGCACTAATTATAGCTATTATATGCCAGGCTACAATTAGTGAATATGGTATTTCTTATTTAAGTGAATGGTTTAATCGCTCATGGACGATTGAAAGCTCTTCAAGCTTAATAGCGCAACATATTTTATTGGTTGGGAAATACAATACAGATGCATATAACGGTGTGATTTGGTCACTTGTCCATGAAATGCGAATATCAATAATTTTTCCGTTAATTTTGATGATTTGTTTACGAAAAACGTTGAGGTGTTCATTACTATTATTGTTTAGTTTAAGTATATGTTCTGTTGTAATATTATTTTTGTTTCGTTCGGGCTTAACATTGACAAGCTATGCATTAACAGTGCATTACACGGTGCTGTTTTTACTAGGAGCACTAGTTGCGAAGTATAAAAACAATTTAATAGTTTTTTATAGTAATTGTACTAAAAACACGAAAATTGCATGGTTTTTATTTGCGATTTTACTTTTTATGTATGAAGGACTTATTGGAGAAATTAAAGTGCTCAATAATTTTATATTTCGAGACTACGTAGTGGCGATAAGTGCAAGTCTATTTGTCATATTAAGTTTGTCAATATCAACTTTGTCGTCCTTGCTACGTAATAAATACTTGTTATATTTGGGGAAGATTTCTTACAGTCTTTATTTATACCATATTATATCGTTGTTCTCCCTTATATACATGCTCCATGAAATATTACCATTGCCTATTATTTTAATTTTTTCACTTGTTTTTTCGTTTATACTTGCAATACTTTCGTATGTATATGTAGAAAAGTTTGCATTCAGAGTCGGAAACTATGTAACAAAACAAGTGGACAGAAAGAAGAGAGAGTTATCTGTAAAGAGTGACTTGCAGGATGTTATTCAGAAAAGGGCGGTGAAATAATTGAAGCAAGAAATGAGTATAAAAGATTTTCAACAATTATTGAAAAGAAGATTCGTAACGATTATTTTGACGATGTGTTGTTTAACCGCTTCTTTAGTTCTTATCTCAATGTATGTTCTAAAGCCGTCATATCAATATTCAACGCAAATTCTTGTTGGGAATTTAGATGAGTTTAATAAGGAAAATTCAACAAATAAAACACAAGAAAATAAGCAACTAGTAACATCGTATGTTGATATTTTAAAAAGCCCATTAATTATTTCAACAGTCAAAAAAACTTTGAAATTAGAGCAATCAAGTCATGAATTAGCACAAAAAATCTCGGTTGTGAATACGGATAACTCACAAATTGTAACTGTTACAGTAAAAGATTCCAATCCGAAAGTCGTGAAAGACATTGTAAAGACATTGGCAGAGCAATCACAACAAAGTTTTCAACAGTACACAAATGTACAAGGTGTGAAAGTGTTGACGGATCCTGAGTTACAGGAACAGGCTGAAAAATTGTTTCCAAAATTTCAACTAATCATTCCTATTTCTTTAATTGTTAGTTTTTTTGTTGGGGTAGGTTTAGCTGTATTTCGAGATTATTTTGATGAACGTATATACACGGAACAAGATTTAGAGAAAATAACAACAGTCTCTGTTATTGGTCACATAAATATGAAACCGAATAGAAAAAAGAAACCTACAGAGGTTGATAAACAATCATCTATATATCGAGGTGAACATGTTGATGTTTAGGACAAAGAAACAGCTGCCATTCGATCTGCATGATGATCTGATGAAAGAACAGTTTTATACGGTGTATCACGAGCTAAAAAAATCTGGAAAACAACTGTTCACAGTTAGTTCAACGAAGGACAGAGGGGTTGTTGCCTCGCTTATAGTAAATATGGGTCTAGTGTTTGCGGAAATGAAGAAAAAGGTGTTACTTATTGATGTGAATTTTTCTGATCCTAAATTACATGTATTATTACAAAGTGATCACATGATAACAGTAAACGATATAATAAGCTCTTCCCCCTGCAATTATGAATCTTTTTCTAGTAATTTGTCTAAATACTTATATTGTATTCCTGCAAAAAAAACAGTACACACAGGGACCCCCTTAGTTGCTATGGATGAATTTGATAATGCGATTGCTAAGTGGAAAGAAGATTTTGATTACATTTTCTTTTATTCTTCTGAAGTATTTGATCTTCCTGCTACGCACATTATTGCAGGGAAATGCGATGGAGTGGTCTTAGCAGTTAAAAAGCGAAAAGATTCACTACGTACAGTGCAAAAAGTAATAGCGGATATAAAGAGGAAAGAATGTGAATTAATAGGTATAATTTTATATTCTTGAATGTGGGGGTAACGATCCATGATTCGTGAAACAAATCAAGCCAAGTTGTATACGATTCCGGCTCAAGAAAAGCCTAGTATATTGAATCGAAGTGTAAAACGCTTGTTTGATATTATATTTTCAATCATATTGTTACTATTAACAATACCAATTATGTTGTTCTTTTGTATTATGATTACTTTAGAAACATCAGGTGCTCCATTTTACTTTCAAGAACGTTTAGGTATAAACGGGAAGAAGTTTAATGTATTTAAATTAAGGTCGATGGTAAAGGGTGCTGAAATGAACGGACCACAATGGGCAAAAGAACATGATCAAAGAATTACAAAAGTTGGATTGTTTATAAGAAAAACGAGAATTGATGAATTACCGCAACTTTTAAATATTTTAAGAGGAGATATGTCTTTTGTAGGCCCTAGACCAGAGAGAGAGTTTTTTTATAATGAGTTTGATGCGTATATTCCAGAGTTTAAGGAACGTTTAATAGTAAAACCAGGATTAACAGGATGGGCACAAATAAATGGAGGGTATAATCTTGATCCAAAGGAAAAGTTGAGGCTGGATATGGAGTATATTGAAATGAAAACATTTCGGATGGACATCCGTATTTTATGTAAAACCGTTTTAATTGTATTGAATGGTAATGGTGCAAGATAAATATATATGTAAACAAACAACATATGTAAGTAGGTTACTTGCAAAGGAGAACTGGTATGGGTAGATCTATTCTAAACAATATTATCCATCTATTTTATAGTACGATTTTAGCTAACCTTCTTCAGGCCGTCAGTTTAATTGTTTTAGCAAACTTTTTTAACACACAACATTATGGGATGTTTAGTGTTGCCATAGCAGTGACGTTTGTTATGTTATTTTTTACAGACTTAGGACTTAGTAATACGTTTCTTCGAGAAGGGGCAAAGGATGGAGCAGATTTAGAGCAGATTTTATCATCGTATATAAAAATAAGGATGATTCTACTTATTTTTATTTCTATCATCGGTTATATTGCTATTCATTATATGTATGCGGATAAAAATTTAATTTATATGATGATAAACGTAATGTTTTTCATGTTAATAGGATTAACTTGGCAAAACATAGGGGTTGCCTATTTTCAACTGACGGAACGAATGAAGTATATAGCGCTCATAAAAGTTGTATCAGCATCAGTTGTCATTATAATTACATGTTTTTGTATTTTCGGAGAGTTACCGGTGTATGTAACAGCTCGCTTATATGCTTTTGGGTATATGATCGGTGGTGTATTCAGTATATATATCATGAGAAGAAAGACGAAAATGAATATGAAAGTCGTAATTCATAAAGCGTTATTTTGGCAATTAACTCCCTTTATTATTAGCGGTTTTTTAATAATGAGTACGCCACAATTAGCGCCTATCTTGCTTAACTATACATTGCCATTAAGTATGGTAGGTGTTTTTGCAGTGGCGTACCGGATGCCGGCAGCTTTATATCAAGTACCAGGGGTAATTGCAGGTGCATTTTTCCCAGTGCTCTTTAAGCATTATAACCAGAATAATTTAGAAGCGCATACGAAATTAAATTTGCTTCAAATTAAATCAATGGCGATTGTAGGAATATGTATGACGATTGGTTTATATCATTTAGCACCATACTTTATTTCTATATTTTTTCATGAAGAATGGAGCAATGCAGTAGAACCACTCCAAATATTATCATTTCTTATTGTGCTACAAAGTTTAAATATTGCCATTGCTGACGGTTTAACGACGAGTGGATGCCAAAATAAGAGAACTGTTGTGCAGTGTGTAGCATTGGTGATAGGTGGGGTTATGCTTTATAGCTTTAGTAGTCTTGGTGGAGTGATAGGAGCGGCATACGCTATGGTTTTATTTGAAATTGTCGCTTTAGTGGGATATATAGCGGTAAGTGTAGTGAAGAAAAAAATTGTATTCCAAATTGTAATGCCGTATACAATTTATTTTGGTGTAACCTTTATTGGAGTGCAATATATATTGCATACATATCATTTAATTGCGCTTGTTCTTAATATACTAATTGTAGTAGCTGCCATATTCTTATATGATTATGAGCTAAAAAAACTTCTTCTTTCTTTTATAAGAAAAATACGCAAAAAGGATTATATTACGAAACAGGGGATATAGCTTATGGAAAATAGTATGAAAGTATCGATGGGATGGATTATTCTTCTAATATTATTTGTTATGTTAAGTAAATACAATTTATATATTGGATTTTCATTGAAAATATATATGATTTTTTTAGTCATATATTTTTGTTTAACAATTAAAAACTTTCATATTCAAAAGTTATATTTTCATGAAGTTATATTTTTACTGTTTTATTTCATTTATTGTTTAAGTGGAATTTTTTCTATGTATTTAAATGCTAGTATTCGTATGATTTTTGGCGTGCTACTCGTTTTAGGATGCTATTTTATAATGAGGAATTTATTGGGGAATACTGAAATAGTGGTACTTGAATCATCTATTGCTTATGTAGGAGTAGTATTTAATATTGTAAGTCTAATACTCTATATAATCGGTTTACAATACTTTAGTTTATACGGTGGAGAAGAGAGAGAAATTTTTGCTGGTTTATTAGTTGATAGAGGATATCCACGGTTAATTGGATTGCTAGATGATCCTAACATTTTTATTTTCTATAATACAATATTTTTTATGTACTATATGACTAATTTACAAAATATCACTAACATCCTAGGGTTAATTTTATGTGTTACGACGAGTCTATTAACCTTTTCAAGGGGTGGTATATTAGCGCTTGTGCTTGTCGTTTTTGTATATATATGTATGTCTAGTTTCGCTAAAAAAATAAAAATAATTATGAGTTTAGTATTGTTTAGTGTAGTTATTTTTAGTTTATCGAATAGTGTAATGGGGGGGCAATTAGATGACATATTAAATAAACGAATCTCTGATTTTTCCCATGATAATGGAAGTGGTAGATTTACATTATGGGAAGCTGCTTTTAAATATTATTTATCCAATCCATATATCGGAATCGGTGCTTTTAACTTTTCGAATTATTATGAGTATCAATTTAATGAAAAATTGTATGTACACAATACATTTTTAGAAATTTTGTCTGAATCGGGTACAATTGGTTTTCTTCTATATAGCGCGTTTTTATTCATATTAATATTCAAGCTAGCGCAGCATACTTTGTTTCGTGAAAAACCATACCTTCTATTGACTATGATTGCATTTTTATTTCAGATGATGTCATTGTCACTCATTATTAACGAAGCGTTCTTTTTATTTTTAGCAGTTGTTGTGAAGTATATTTCAATATATGAAGGAAGGGGAAAGATAGATGGTAAAATGTCTATCAGCACATAACGAGCCGCCTTATGTTTCTGTAATAACACCTTCTTATAATAGTATACGATTTATAGGTGAGACAATTTTATCTGTACAGAATCAATCGTATGAAAACTGGGAAATGATTATCGTTGATGACGGTTCAACCGACCAATCTGCGGAAAAAATTAAAGAGATAATAGAAGGAGACTCACGAATTAGATTATTATCATTAAAAGAAAATGTTGGTGCTGCTAAAGCTCGGAATTTAGCGATCCAAGAGGCAAGAGGAAGGTATATTGCCTTTTTAGATAGTGATGATATATGGTTGCCGCATAAATTGAAGACACAATTGTTATTTATGGAAGAAATGAATATTGCTTTTTCATATGCGTCGTATAGTTTAATTGATGAAAATGGTAATGAACTAAATTGCGAAGTGAGTGTACCAAAATCTGTTGACTATCATTATTTAGTAGGAAATACAATTATCGGGTGTTTAACAGTGATGATTGATCGTGAAAAAATTCCGTATGTAGAAATGCCTAGTATACAGCCGGAAGATACAGCGTTATGGCTGAACTTATTACATAAAGGGTATGAAGCAAAAGGGATACAGCAAGTGTTAGCAAAATATAGAATTGTTACAAATTCTGTTTCTAGAAATAAAATTAGAGCAGCTTTCCGGTATTGGAAATTGTTAAGGGAACAAGAAAGACTGAATTCGGTACAAATTTTTTACTATTTCAGCAAGTATGCTTATCATGCTTATAAAAAAAATAAAATCAATGTAGTTGGGAAGACGCAATTATGAATATACTGTTGATGACAGATAAATTGATAACTGGCGGAGCCGAGAGCTATTTCTGTAAATTGGAAAGTAATTTGCGTTATGAGGATTTTAAGATTTATACAGCTGCAGGTGATGGAGAACTATATGAATCTCTTACTAGAAAAGAAAATTTCATCTTACTTAGTCGATGGAATCATTTGAGGAATATTTATTATTTACGAAACGAAATTTGTAAACGAAAGATAGAACTTATTCATGCAAATAGTTTGCGAATGGTATTATATGCTTTGCTACTTCAAAAGTTTATTAAAAAAAAAGATGAAAATTGTTTATACGAAACATAATGTAACGATATTAGAAAAGAAAATGCCAACGCTTTTTCGTTATTTCATGAATAAATATGTAAACAATATTATTACAGTAAGTGAGTTTGAAAAGAATAATTTAATTTCAATTCATGTAGCAGAAGAAAAAATAAATACAATTTATAACGGTGTCGATATTGAAAAGTTTTTATTCCAGCAGAAAAAGAAAGAATCTACATATAAAATAGGGATATTAGCTAGATTATCCAAAGAGAAAAACCATCTACTATTTGTCAAAATTGCAAATGTGTTGAAAAAGAGAAATGATTTTATGTTTTATATTGCAGGTGATGGACCAGAGAAAGAACCGATTATGAAAGAAATAGAAAAATATGGATTGCAACAGAGTGTAAAGATGCTAGGAAATATTTCTGAGCCGCATGAGTTTATAGGGAATATGGATGCCTTACTTTTATTATCTTTTCGTGAAGTGTTTCCAATGGTAGTAATTGAAGCAATGGCTACAGGGACACCAATAGTTTCAATAGATGTTGGTGGAATACATGAAGCAGTAATAGATGGAGAATCAGGTGTTTTGATATCTGAATATTGCGAATATGAATTCGCAAGTGCGCTTGAGGAACTACAAGGGAATGAAGAAAAGGTAATTGCTATTAGACTAAAAGCACGAGAGAAAGCAATGATGTATTTCTCGTTAACTAAAATGATAGAGGAAACGAAAAATATATATGAATTAAACAAATGACCGGGTAGGTCGTTTGTTTTTTTTATTATAGAAACTTTTAAGAGACAACTCACATATTATATGAAAAAGGTAATATGAGGAGTGAATTTATTTTGTCACAATATATTTCTTCCCAAGAAGATTGTGTGCCAGAAAGTAGCGTTCACATTAATTGTTTTGGCGCAGTTCCAAACTCGGGAAATGATAGCTCATTAGCAATTCAGCAAGCTATTGATTATTGTGTAGCGAATCGAATTTCGACGGTTAGAATTACCGGGGTAAATACGTACAAAATTGTAAAGCCGATTGTTATTAAATCAAACGTAAGATTAGAGTTAGATCCTACCGTAACGCTGCAAATTGATGGAGATTTTAATGCATTTGAGCTACAAAGTAACGCTTCGATAGTTGGTGGTACTCTTCAAGTTATAAATCCATTGTTTCAATCTGTTGTTATTTATGTTTCTGGTTCACAACAAATCGAAGTACCTAATCAATCTGTTATATCAAATATAAATATAGTAAATGCAACCCCATCGTATAAAGGAAAAGCTATACATTTTTATTGTCAAAAGGCATGGGATTTTATTAGTTTCTTTCAAGTTAAATTTATTCAAATTAAAAACTTTCAAACTGCAATACATTTGAAGACAGAATATATAAATGATATCAATACACCTTGTTGGATTAACGCCAATGTATTTCAATCTATATTTATTGATGGATGTGTGTATGGGATTGAAGTAGATGGAAATAGTGATTTACCAAATGAAAGTTCAGGAAATACGTTTCATGATATTCAAGTACAATGTAGACAACAAACGAAAAAAGTAATTCGTTGCTCAGGTGCGTATAATACATTTGATTGTATGATCTGGGATACGTACCGGATGAGTAGTGAACAAATTGTCATTGAATTTTCTTCTAATTCTCATCGTAACTACCTTTTTTCAAATCTGCTTTCGACAACTATTGTAGATAAAGGGCAATATAATGTTTGTAAGTCTACCTATGAAGAATCTCTTCGAATTCAGTTACCGATTACGTTAAATAAACCTCACTTAATAGGCAATCAAGATGATATATTAGTAAATGCTCAGCAAAAGTATATTGTTAAGCAAGTAAGTGGGAAAGTACCGTACGGTGGAAATCTAGCAAATTGCTTTAATTTAATAGATGAACAAAGTGTAAACTATATTGACGTTCCAGATAGTAATCCAGTTGTTATTGAACTGGATTTTACGAAAAAACCAATACAAATGTTAAATTGTTTCGGAATGTATTTTGGATGGGGAGAGAGTCCAAAAAAAATTAAAATTGAATATGCATTAAGCGCAACTGGAAATTGGGTTATCGCATCGGATGTTCCATTAAATGTAGGCGATACAATTATATCGAATATGAAGGCGAATCAACTATATAAAGTAAGAATTACATTAAGTGGTTATTCTCAAGATCATAAGCGTTTTCGAATTAATCGTATCTTTGCAAGATCTTCTCTGGAAAACGGGAATGCTTGGTTAGCGACAACTGGTGGCAGAATGTTTGGAGATATTGAAATAGAGGCAAGTAAAGGTATAATCATGAAGACTGCTAGTGGAGCGAAATGGAAAGTTACTATTAATGAAGCTGGTCAACTTATTACGACTAAAATAACTTGAGAGGGTGTTTAAGTGTATATTCTTAGACAAGTTACAACGTAGTGGGATATAGGTAATGAAAAAGAGATTGTAATTTGGTTTCAACCAAACTACAATCTCTTTTTTGTTTAAATTACTTCCACCAAATCCAAGTCCAAAGGTAATTTCGTACATTTCGAGGAGTAATGCGAATGAAGTGTTCACCGTCAAAGAAGCAATTTAAATTTGGAAGTGTTTCATCTGGATTTTCTGGAACAAAGGTGACGATGTTTTCGTTACTTGTAACGGTTACTGTAATTGGTGGGTCGGTAGGCGATACTTGAAGTTGTAACGAAATATTGGCCGTATTTTTAAATTCTTTATTAACAGGTGGGCTTATTACTTGTACTGTGAATGACACGATAATTGTTTCGTTTGGTTCCAAATTAGTAGCGACTAGGAAACCGATATTCGGATTCGCTAGTGGAGAGCGTTCACCGTTAATAAAGACAGTGCCGTTTATAAATTGTAAACCTGCTGGAATGGTATCTTGTAAAGAAATATTTGAGAGTGAAATTTCGGAAGTATTTGTAACACGTACCATATAATCAAAATATTGATTTAAATAAACTGAGCTGACGGAAGCGTTTTTCGTGACTGTTGCAGTTACAAATTGAACTGGTATACGAACGATATTTGAATTAACAATGAAAGTAACAATTGGATCCTGTGGTGTCAATTGAAAAGCAGCGGTAACTGTTGCAGAATTTATAATTGTACTGTTTGAAGGAATAGAAGTTACGAGAACTTGAAATGTTATAGTTGCTACTGAATCTGCGGGTAAAGAGCCGATATTAATACCAGTATCTGGTCGAATGTTTGGAACGGGAGTACCGTTAATTGTTACACTGTTTTCTATTAATGTTGTACCAGCTGGAATCATATCTAAAACGGAAGTACTTAATGTAGGAATTGGGGAATCATTAAATGCCTCTAATGTGAATGTAATAACATCTCCTATAATGACGATAGATTTGTCTGCTGTTTTCTCAATGCGAACTATTGGATTAATGATTATCGTTGTAACAATATTTGTTTGTTTTGTAACAGTATTTATTTGCCTTCTAATCGTAATAGGTGGTTCGGTTGGACCGACAATAGACGTATAGGAAATAGTCGCATCGTTATTGATTCTAGATTGAAGAGTAGAAGAAGAAATTTTCACTTGGAACGTAATAATAACAGATTCATTAGGAGCAAGATTTCCTAACGTAATACCATTTTCAGGGTTCTCATTAGGCTGATTGATTCCGTTAATCGTAACACTACCAATAACGAATGTCGTATCTACTGGTGCCGTGTCTACTAGAAGAAGATCTTCAATAGTGATATTACCATTATTCGTAATAGTAATGGTGTACGTTAAAGTTTGACCAGGCAAGGCGCTCGTGAAATCAACAACCTTTATCGCAACGACATTATCATTTTGGACAGTTGTAGTGACAGTATTTGTTGTAGTTGTATTCGTAACAGGTGCGTTATTTGGGTTGACTATATAGTTAAAGGTAGTAATTGCATTGTTGTTGAGTTCATTTGGTGTTGGGATAGAAGTTACAGTTACTTGGAATGAAACTATTGCGTCTCCACCAATAGGTATAGTACCAATTGGTATGCCGCTTACTGGATTCACTCCTGGAAGGATTTCTCCGTTTACAATGACGCTATTTTCTATAAACGTAGTACCTTGAGGAATAATATCTTGAATAATTACATCATTTACTGCAACATTACCGGTTTGATTTAGTGTAATCGTATACGTTAACGTATCACCAACCGTTGCAAATGCAAGATCAACAGTTTTATTACTATTCAAATTCGCATGATTAATTTCTGTTGCTGCAGCTGATGAAATAATGGTTTCCGTAATAGGTGGTCGATCTGGTAACGTGTATTCATATTCAATTGTACTCGTGTTAGAGATAGGATTGGTTTGTGGAATCGAGGTGACCCGTACTTGGAATAGAACAGTTGCTCTCGTATTAGGCGGAATGTTATCAATTTGTATACCGTTAAGTGGATTGTCATTTGGACGAGCGTTTCCGTTCACAATAACACTATTCTCTATAAAGTTCGTATTTCCTGGGATGCTATCTGTAACAATAATGTTTTCTATTTGTATATTTCCGTTATTTATAATGGAAATTGTATAAGGGATGATTGTTTGTAGGTCAGCATATTGGATAGGTGTTGTTTTTGTCGCAATTACATTAGCAGAAATAACTTCAGTGAAAGTAATATTACTAGTCGATAGTTGTTCCTCGCCAGTAATTGTATAACGAGAAGTTGATTGATTTTGAACATAGCCGCTGGCTGGAAGAGCTGCGACAGTAACAGAAAATGTGACTGGGATAGAAGTGTTAGGAGCAATCGTTCCTACAAGTATACCAGCACTTGGATTGGCATTAAGCTGAGGAATGTTATTTACTAAAACGCTACTGTCAATAAAGGTTGTTCCATCAGGTATATTGTCTGTAAATACAACAGCAGTTGCATCCGTATTCCCCGTATTCGTTAAAGTTGTTGTATAAGTTAAAATGTCACCAATCGTTACAGAGGTCAAATCAACAGTTTTAAGTGAAACGATATCAGCATCATTAATTTGAACGAAAGTAGTATTGGAAGTAGTCGATTTTTGAATTGGTGCAAAGTCAGGATTGAAAATAAAGTCGTAGACGATGTTTGCAGTATTAGGTGTTGGATTTACAGCAGGTAAATTCGTAACTGAAACTTGGAATGTTATTGTAGCTATTTGACCTGATGCGATATTAGGAATGGAAAAGCCGATATTCGGATCTGCTGCAGGAAGTACAGTGTTGTTAACTGTTACACTTCCCGGAATAAATACCGTTCCATCTTCTATAATATCAGTAAAAAAGATGGAGTTAGTTGTAGTGGATCCGTTATTTTGAATGGATACTGTATATTCAATGGTTTCATCAATGTTAGCTAATACAGTATTAGCAGATTTTGTAGCAATAAGAATAGCATCAATAAATTGTATATTTGTACTATTGGAAGAGGTCGTTTCTGAAATTGGTGGGGCGCTTGGGTCTGGTCGATACTCATAGTGAATGACAGCGATATTATTAATGTTATTTTGTGGCGGTATAGAGACTACGCTTACTTGAAAAGTAACAATAATCGTGTTATTTGGAAGAATTATATCAAGATTGATACCGGTAATTGGATTTTCATTAGGCCTTGGTATGCCATCTACAAGTATGCTATTTGGAACGAATGTGGTGCCAGCGGCAATTGCGTCAATGAGGAGAGTATTTGTAATAGGTACTGTACCAGCGTTTGTAACTGCGATTGTATATGTGATGATTTGACCTATGCGTGTAATAGATCTGTTAGCGGATTTAATTGCACTAACATTTGCCGTCCGCACTTCAGTATTTACTGCATTTGATAACGATATGCGCTGAATAATAGGAGAACTAGGATCAATTTGGTATTCGTACGAAGTGTCTGAAATATTAATGACTGCATTGCCCTCTGGTATATTTGTAAGTTGTACTTGGAATGAAATAGTGATTGTTTCATTTGGTTGTATCGTGCCGAGAGTTACTCCGTTTTCAGGATTCACGCCAGGCTGAATTACATTATTTATTGTTAAGCTATCTTCAATGAATATAGTACCTTCTGGAATATTATCAACGAACACGGTATTGTTAGCTGGAACGGTTCCTATATTTTGTAGTGTATTTGTGTAGGTAATCATTTGCCCGATTGATACGAAAGTTACATCCGCGCTTTTAACAGAAATAATATTTGCATTTTGAAGTGATGTTGTAACAATGTTAGAATTTGCAGAGCGATTTACTGGTGGGGCTGTAGGAATGCTTACATATTGGTAAATTGCTGAAGATTGATTTGCAATTTCGGTTTCAGTAGGTGGATTATTTGTTTGCACTTGAAATAGTATCGTTTTGGAACTGTTAGCAGGAATGGTTCCAATCGGTATTCCATTTTCAGGATTTACACCTGGCTGCAGGACGCCGTTAATTGTGACACTATCGGGAACAAATGTAGTCCCAGCTGGAATAGAGTCTGTGAAAATAATATTTATTGCGTCAACATTACCGATATTTTTCACTTCAGAAATATAAAGTATAGTTCCGCCAATATCTACAGTTGTTGGATTGGATGTTTTTGTAATTACCAATTGTGCTTGCACGAAATTTGTAATGACGATATTACTAGTAGATGTTTCAGTAATAGGCGGTTGCCCTGGGTCTGGCTGAATTGTATAAGTTGTGTTGGATTGATTTGTAATTGATTCTTGCGAGAATGGATCGTTAATAAGAATTTGGAAAGAAATAAGGTGAGTAGCGTTTGCTGATAAGGTAGGTAAAGTAACACCAGCATTTGGATTGGCACCAAGCATAGCTGTTCCATTAAGTGTAAAACTATTTTCTACGAATGTAGTACCTTCCGGAAGAGTATCTGAAAATATGAGATTTGTAGCTGGAATATTTCCGGTATTTTCTAGTGTTATCGTATAAGTCAAAATATCTCCTGTTGTTGCTTGTTGTGCATTGACTGCTTTTAAAGAAAGAATAGTCGCGTCCGAAATTTGTGTGAAAACTGGATTGGACGTAATTGTTCGAGAGATGATAGGAGCAGTTGGATCAGCGATAAAAGTATAGTCAATACGGGCTGTATTAGAAATAGGATTCACGTTTGGAATGAATTGAACGATAACTTGAAATGTGACGGTGACGATTTCTGAAGGTGAAACGGAGTTTAATGGTATTCCTATGTTAGGATCGGTACCTGGAACAGAAACGCCATTAATGGTAACACTATTCGGAATAAATGCGGTTCCTTCTGGGACCAAGTCTATTAAAGTAACTGTATTTGCAGTAGTATTTCCGTTATTTTGAACGACTACTGTGTAAGTGATTGTACCGTCAGTAGATTGTACGAGAGAATCTGTACTTTTAATTACGGATAACGATGCATCAACAACAGCTGTATTAACTGTATTAGACGAGGATGTTGCTGTAACTGGAGGTTGATTTGGATCGACGATATACGTGTAACTTGTAATGGCTTGATTGATAATTGCTCCTTGCGGTGGAATAGAACTAGCGACAAATTGGAACGTAATAGTAGCAGAATCACCTGGCGCGATAATACCAACTGGAATACCGAGAGTTGGACTTGCATCAGGAAGTGAAATTCCATTTAGCGTAACACTATTTGGAACAAATAATGCGCCCTCAGGAATGCCATTAATGAGTAATACAGAGTTTGCAGGGAAGTTTCCAGTATTCGTTAATGTTGCTGTATACGTAATTACTTCCTCGATAGATACAATTGAACGATTTGCTTGTAAGACAGTTGTAACAGTTGCGTTATTAATTTGTGTTGAAGCGCTATTAGAATTTATCGTGCCTGTAACAGGAGGAGAGGCCGGATCAACGATGAAAGCGTATTGAATAGATGCTACGTTTGTAATCGGATTTGAAGGTGGGGTTGATGTAACTATGACTTGGAAAGTAACAGTTAAGGAGCTACTCACGCTAACTGTTCCGATATTAACTCCGTTATTTGGATCTGCCCCTGGAATGGTACTTCCATTTACAGTAAAACTATTTTCTACAAAAGTTGTTCCTGCTGGAATCGTATCTGAGAAATTTACATTCGTAGCGTTTGTATTACCGCTATTTTGAATTAAAACTGTATAAGTGATCGTATCGCCAATATTCGCAAAGGCAGTATTAGCAGTTTTTACAGCTGAAAGGATTGCTGAATTAATAGAAGTAACGAAGACGTTCGTTTCCACATTTCCAGGTTGAGCCTGTAATGCATTTCCTACGTTATATTGGAAGTTTACAAATCCTAAGTTTTGGAGCTCTGGTGTGAATGTTGTTGGGTTACTTACAATTTGAACTTGGAATACAATTGTTACAGTTTGATTTGGAATGATCGTATTTATGCCAATACCGTCAATGATAGAAGCGGATGGTAACGGAGTGCCATCAACAATAACTGATCCTGCAACAAATTGTGTCCACAATGGTATCGGGTCTGAGAAAATAACGTTATTGGCAGGAATATTTCCAGTATTCGTGATCGTAGTTGTATACGTAATCGTATCACCAATCGTTGCAAAAGCTTTATCTCCAATTTTAGTGGTAGTTAAAATAGCACTTTCAATTGTTGTTGTAACACTATTTGAAGTAATGTTTTTTGAAACTGGAGGGTTAGCTGGATTGACGATATGTTGGAAATTAACGCTAGCTTGATTAGAAATTGGATTTATAGGCGGAATTTCATCGGCACTAATATGAAAAGCTACGAGGACAGACTGGTTTGGCGCGATATCACCAATTGGAACGCCTGTAATTAGGTCTGCATTTGGGATAGTAGTTCCATTGAGTGTAAAACTATTCGGTTCAAAGGAAGTTCCGTCTGGAATCATATCGGTAAAAATAACATTCGTCGCACTAACATTTCCGCTATTTGTAATCGTAACGGAGTAGATAATATCTTGCCCAATATCTACCGTTGATACATTTGAATTTTTTTGTGCAGTAAGGATAGCGCTATTAATTTGTGTTGTCGTTGTATTAGATTGATTAGAAGTTGAAATGAACGGCTGGTCGGGATCAACAATATAACGATAAGTGGTAAGAGCTGAATTAGAAATAGGGTTGTTGATTGGTAGGGTTGTAACGGTAGCTTGGAATGTGATAATGGCTGCAGTACCACCGTTAATTGAACCGATATTTACACCAGTAGATAAATCAGCATTTGGAATGGTTTGCCCATTAACCGTGAAACTGTTTGGAACAAAAGTTAAATTGCTATCAAGTATATCGATAACGGTAACATCAGTTGCAGTCACATTTCCTGTATTCGGGAGGTTAAGTGTAAATGTTATTGTATTACCAACATCCGCAAAAGTAAGATCTGTTGTTTTTGTACTTATAATATTTGCATTGTTTATTTGAAGAAGCGTAGTGTTGGAAGTAGCCGCACTTAATACTGGAGGATTAACAGGATCAACAGTAAACTCATATGTCGTTGATGCAGTATTTGGTGCTGGATTAATAGGTGGAATGCTGTTCACTGTAACTTGAAAGGTGATACTATATATTTCATTTGGTGGAAGTGCTGCAAGAAATACACCGTTATTCGGATTCGCGTCAGGTTGCAAAACACCATCGACAGTTAATGTGTTAGGAACAAATGTGATTCCACTTGGTAATACATCTTTGAATACAATGTTGGCTGCATCTGTATTCCCTATATTTGAAATAGAAGTAGTGTAAAAAGCAGTTTGCCCGATACCTGCAAACGATACACTTTCATTTTTCGTCATGGATAATAGTGCTTCTTTAATTTGCGTTGAAACAGGATTGCTAATTGAAGTTTCTGCATCAGGCGGTGAGACTAATTGGTACGATGTTAATGAGAAATTTACAATGGGGTTTTCCGTTGGTAATGACGTTACAGTAACTTGGAACGAAATTGTTACTGTAGTCCCAGCTGTTATAGTTCCGATATTTACACCGTTCACTGGATTTGCGCCACTTTGAGGAATCCCATTAATAGAAAATGTGTCTGCAATAAATGCTGTTCCGTTCGGTACAGTATCTGTGAATATAACATTTTGTGCGGATGAGTTTCCATTGTTTGTTAAAGCGACAGTATAAGTGAGTGTGTCTCCAATACGACTAAAGGATTTATCGACTTGTTTTAATGAAAGAATGGTAGCTGTATTAATCGTAGTGAACACTGTGTTTGAAGTAACCGTCCTTGAAACAATAGGGGCATTAGGATCAGCGATAAATGTGTAAGAAGCAGTAGCGGAATTGGCAATAGGATTTTGGGCGGGTGTAGAAGTAGCAGTAACTTGAAATGCTATAGATATTGAGCTGTTAGGAGCAATTGATCCAATCGTTATACCGGTATTAGGATTGAGTCCAATTTGCTTGATATCATCTATTGTAACGCTATCAGTAATAAACGTTGTTCCATCTGGTATAAGGTCAATGAAAGCAATATCTGTAGCGTTTGTATTACCACTATTCGTTAAAATGGTCGTATAGGTAATGGTATCACCTAGTGTTACAAGTGTTTGATCGACGGATTTAATCATCGTTATGATAGCATCTAATACAGGGTTTGTAACGATATTCGTTGAAGTAGAAGTTGTAACAGGAGTTCCGTTTGGATCGACAGTATAAGAATATAAAATGGTATCATTCCCCATAATTGAACTTGAAGGGGGAACAGAAAGAACATTTACTTAGAAAGTAATGGTTACTGTTTCACCAGGAGCAATATTTGGTATGTTTACTCCAAGTGCTGGTTGCACACCAGACTGCTGAATTCCATTTATTGTAACTGAATTTGGTATAAATGTAGTACTAGCTGGAATGGTACTTGTAAAAGTTACATTTGTAGCTGGGGTATTTCCTGTATTCGTAATAGTCGTTGTATACGTAAGTGTATCCCCGACGGAAATAACCGATTTATCAACAGTTTTTGTTGTAGTTAATATTGCGCTATTAATGGTCGTTGAAACCGTATTTGATATAGTTGTTTGTAATACAGAAGGTTGGCTAGGATCAACTACATGTTCAAATTGTACGGAACTAAAATTAGAAATTGGATTTATACTTGGAATATTTGTAACAAGAACATTGAGAGTAATAACAGTCGTTCCACTTGGATTTATATTTCCAATCTGTATTCCGTTCCCAGGATTTCCAATTTGCTGTGTACCAGAATCATTTGTTAAAGTTCCGGAAATAAATGTTGTTCCTTCAGGTAAAATATCCGTAAAAATTATATTTTGTGAAGTGACATTTCCAGGATTACTTAATGTAATTGTATAAGAAATTGTATCGCCAATCGTAGCGAAAGTTTTATCTACAGATTTGATTGCCACAACTTCCCCAGAATTTATTTGTGTCGAAACAGAATTAGATGTCGTACTTCGTGAAACAAGTGGTAAATTAGGTCCTGTCATAAATTGATAATCAATGAAAGCACCGTTTACAACTGGTGAATTTGGCCCTCCAGGTCCGATTGTAAAAATAGGATTTGGAATACTAACTACTTGCACGCGGAAGGTAACGTTTATAAAATCTCCTGCAATAATATCCCCAATTGGTATCCCGTTTGCTGGATTTACTCCAGGTAATAAAACCCCGCCTACTCGAACGCTATCTTCTATGAATACTGTATTATTTGGAATCGAATCTGTAAACATGATATTCGTAGCAGTCGTGTTTCCTATATTTTCTAATAAAACTGTATACGTTAAAAATGAATTTCCAGGTGCGATGTCAGAAAATAGTCGATCCACACTTTTCGTTGCTTGGATAATTGCTTCATTAATTTGCACTAAAGTTGGATTACTAGTAGCTGTTTCTGTCACTGGTGGCTGGTTAGGATCAACAATGATAGAGTATGTCGTACTAGATTGATTTAAAGTTGGATTTGTAGCTGGTATTGAGCCGACGATCGCTTGAAAATTAACTATTGTCGTTCCTCCAACCGGAATTGCGTCTAAAGAAATCCCGCTATCTGGTCTAAATCCAAGTTGTGGGATAGTGTTAATTTGTACGCTATCAGGAACGAATGAAAGTTCAGGTGGTAATATATCGATAAAAACAGGTGTGTTTGCGGTAGTATTTCCGCTATTAATGAGCGTAGTTGTATACGTAATTGTATCTCCAACAGCAGCAAAAGCACTGCTTGCAGTTTTTGTTGCGATAACGGACGCAGTATTTACTTGTGTAAAAGTTGTATTGGATTGAACTGTTCGTGAAACAGGCGACTCATTTATATCAACAATAAAGCTATATTGAAGCGATGATTGATTCGGAATGGGATTAGGATTTGGAAGAGTTGTAATATTCACTTGAAAACTAAGTGTAACCGATGCATTTGAATTCAAGTTACCAATAGTAATACCGTTTTGTGGATTTGCATTCGGGATTGTTACACCATTTATCTTAAAGCTATTTGGGACAAAGGCGGTACCATTTGGAATGGAATCTGTAAAAACAATGTTATTAGCGGTAGTATTTCCTGTATTTGTAACAACTGAGGTGAATGTAATCGTATCTCCAATTGTTGCGAAAGTTGTACTAGCATTTTTATTTATTACTAAAGTAGCGTCAATAATCGGTGTAACTGTCGTGTTTGTAACGGTACTACCAACAGCTGGTGTTTCAGTTGGATTCACTGCATATTCGTAGTTTACAAGAGCATTATTCGTTAAAGTTCCACTAGGTGGAATAGCGAGAATTTTCACTTGGAATGTAATGAAAGTAGTGCCTCCTGGTGAAATATCGTCTAAATGAATACCTAATGAAGGGTCTAATCCAGGTTGGGAAATGTTATTGATCGTAACGGAATTGGGGATGAAGGATGCACCTGGTCCAAGTCCATCCGTTAAAACTGTAGCACTAGCAGGGATATTTCCTGTGTTCGTAACTGCAATCGTATAAGTAACGATATCTCCAATTGCAGCATTCGGTATGTTTACTGATTTCGTAGCGATAATCGTAGCGTTGTTAATTTGAGTTGTTATTACATTACTTGATGCATTGGCGGATGCTGGAGGTAAGTTCGGGTCTACGATATATTGGTACGTTGTGTTACTTTGGTTCGGGATTGGATTCGGATTCGGGATGGAGTTTACTTGCACCTGGAACGAAATTATCGTATTTGCATTCGGATTTATAGGATCAATTGCTATTCCATTCGTTGGATTTACATTAGGCAGTATATTCCCGTTTACTGTTACACTATTTGGAATAAAAGATGTCCCGCTTGGAATTGCATCGGTAAAGACTATATTTGATGCAAGTGTGTTCCCGTTATTCGTTAAAGTAGTCGTGTACGTAATAATATCATTTACGTTCGCAAACTGTTTATCTGCAGATTTTGCAGCGGTAATCGTTGCATTATTAATAATTGTCTGTACAGTGTTAGAGGCCACGATCTGCATTACAACTGGTTTGGATGGATCGTACATGTATTGGAATGTAGTGCTCGATTGATTCGTAAGCGGATTTGGACTAGGAATAGTTGGTACAAAAACCTGGAATGCAACAGTACGTGATGAATTTGCTCCAATTGTACCAATTAAAATGCCGTTAGCAGGATTTGCATTAGCTATAGGGACACCGTTAATCGTTACAGTATTAGGAAGAAAGGTGGTACCAGCTGGAATGATATCTGTAAACGTTACATTAGAGGCGGGGATATTGCCGCTATTCGTTAAAATTGTTGCATAAGTTATGACATCGCCAACATCAGCGAAATTTGTACTTGTTAGTTTCGTAGCGACAATATTAGCAGTATTAATTTGTGTAGCTACGATATTGCTAATAGCGTTCCTGACAACAGCAGGTAAATTTGGATCTGCGATAAAGCTATATTGAAGTGCAGCACTGTTTTGAACTGGATTTGGTGAAGGTAAACTATTTGCACTAATTTGGAAAACAATTGTTGTAATGCCGCCTGCTGGAATCGTACCAACTTGAAGGCCGGCACTTGGATCCGCACCTAGCTGTAAAGCACCCCCTATAAAAATACTATTTGGTACGAGAGTCGTACCAGGTGGAAGTATATCGGTAACGACTACATTATCTGCTGGAGTATTTCCTGGGTTAGCTAAGGCAATTGTATATGTGATTGGTTGCCCAACATCAGCGATAGTTAAATCTACATCCTTGAAAATAATTACATTTGCTAAATTAATTTGTGTACTTACAGTATTACTTAAAGATGTTTCTATCGTTGGTGGATCTCCTGGGTTCAAAATAAAGCTATACTGTGTACTAGATGAATTTATTGTTGGATTTTGTGTTGGTAAAGAGGTGACAGTTACTTGATAAGAGACGGTAAGTGAGCCGTTAGCAGGAATAGAAGGTAACGGAACACCGACATTTGGATCGACGTTATTTTGGAGTACACCATTAATAAGGAAAGTATTTGGGATAAAGGTAGTACCGTCTGGATTCGTATCAACAAAAGTAGGACCATCAGCGGAAACACTTCCTGCATTTGCCAAAGTAACGGTATAAGTTAATACATCCCCAACAGTAGCAAACGCTCGATCCACTGCTTTGGTTGAAACGACATTTGCGTCATTTACTTGAGTGAATGTAGTGTTTGAAGTTGTGTTCTTACTTACAGGGGAAGCATTAGGATCCACGATAAAGTTATAGGAAATAGAAGCGCTATTTGAAATAGGGTTTGGATTTGGGATGCTAGTTATTAATACTTGGAATGAAGCTGTAATTGTAGTATTAGCATTGATACTATCGATATTGATGCTAGCTGGTGTAACGCCTGGTTGAGTAACATTGTTAATCGTAACACTGTTTGGTATAAAGACAGTACCATTCGCGATTGAATCGGATAGTACTACATTGTTCGCCGCAACATTTCCATCGTTTGTAAGAGAAAAGGTATAAGTTAAAACATCTCCAACTTCCGCAAATGTTTTATCTACAGACTTAGTAGCCTGAAGGTTTGCTATTCTAATTGTTGATGTAACAGAATTAGAATTTGTTGTTTTTGAAGTTGGTGGCACACTTGGATTTACAGTATATAGGTAAGAAGCGAATGCATTATTAATGATAGGATTTTGGGGAGTAATATTGATGACTGTTACTTGGAAAGAAAGAGTAAAAGTAGCTCCGCCAGGAATTGTTCCTATAGGTAAAGCAATGAGAGAATCTACATTTTGTAAAACACCGTTTAGTGTTACAGTACCAGGAGTTAATATCGTTCCATTTGGTAGTGGATCTGTTAGTTGCACGTTAGTTGCAGCTGTATTTCCACTGTTTGTAATAAGAATTGTATAACTGATTGTTTCGCCAATTGTAGCAAATTGTTTATTTGTTGATTTTGTTACTGTTAAATTCGCATTGTTAATTTGAGTAGAAACAAGATTAGAAGAAATGTTTTTTGTAACGGGTGATTGGCTAGGATTGACGGTATATTGATAAGAAGCGCTTGAACCATTAGATATGACATTCGACGCTGGAATTGTATTTACTACTACTTGAAATGAAACATTTTTTGTTGTGCCAGTTGGAATAGATCCTATATTCACACCAGTAGCGGGATTTGCTCCAACTTGTGTCGTACCATCTATTGTTACACTGTTGAGAACAAAAGTTGTTCCAGTAGGAATGACATCTGTAAAAATAACGTTATTCGCATTCGTATTACCTGTACCTGTAAAGGAAACAGTGTACGTTAGTGTATCACCAATATCTGCAAAATTTTTGTCTACTGCTTTCGTCATTGTTACAGTAGCATTATTCACTTGAGTGGAGACAATATTCGTCGTATCAGTCCCGCTTACTGCCGGTTGATTTGGCACAGGAATGTATTGATAAGTTGTTGTACCACTATTTAATATTGGATTTGTTTGCGGGATAGAAGGAACGAATACTTGAAATGAAACCGTAGTCGTAGAATTAGCAGCAATAGATCCAATTGATATACCAGTAGCGGGATTTGCGCCAGCTTGAGTAACCCCGTTAACAGTTACACTCCCTGGAATGAAAGTAGTCCCGCTAGGAATCGGATCCGTATATATAACGTTCGTTGCCGCGATATTTCCTATATTAGCTAAGGCAATACTGTAAGTTAACGTTTCACCAATATCTGTAAAAAGTTTGTTGACTGATTTTGTGCCATTAATATCTGCGAGGTTAACTTGTGTTCCAGCAGAGTTGCTTGTTGCAAGACCGTTAAAGGTTGTTCCTCCGGCGATTGGTGTATATTGAAATGTAATATTAGCAGTGTTAGAGATAGGATTTTGACTTGGAAGAGAAACGACAGTAGCTTGGAAAGTTACTGTACGAGAAGCACCATTATTAATGGTTCCGAGAGATATACCAGCGGCCGGATTTGCGTTCGTTTGTGGGACATTATCTATTGTTACAGTGCCAGGTATAAAGGAAGTACCGTTAGGGAGGATGTCTGTAAAAATAACGTTATTGGCAGGAAGAAGTCCGGTGTTAGGGATAGTAACTGTATAAGTGAGAACGTCTCCAATTGCCGCAACACTTTTATTTACGCTTTTCGTTGCTTGAATATTAGGTGAATTTATGTTGATTTGTAAACCGACTGTATTCAACATATAAGCGTCTCCGTTAGTCGTTAAACGGATTGCGGCGGACACTTGAGAATTTGTTAAATAAGGAGAAATATCAATAGAAGTAATGTCCCAACCTTGCCGGCCTGCGGAGATATTTGTGCTTGTAGCGGCACTTTGATTGCGCGTTCCAAATGTCCCAGTTGTATCTAAGTTTCCTGCAGCATTATTCACTTGAGAACCGAAGAAGTTATTTACAGCATTATTTGGCCCAGATAAAGCATTTAATGAACTGAAATTTGGTCCAAATAGCGCTTGATCCCCTGTTATATCTGCATCTCCTTCAATAGAACTTAAAAATAATCTCCCGCTTACAGGTCCTCCTGAAGGTGTTAAGAATCCAGAAACAGCTACATCTGCACTACCAGTATCAGCAGAAACACGGTTTCCAGCTACGTAAATTGTTAAGTTTCTTGCTGGTAATGTCCCGTTTTGATAAGCGACGATAAGCGTCCATCCAGCTGAATTAATTGTTCCATTAGAAGCATCTATAGGATCTACAAGTCCAGGGACAGCTCCCGTAGTATAAGAACCAGAGCCTCCAGCTTGAATAAGGGTTGTTACGTCTGCTGAACGAGTGTAAAAGCCAAATGTAATAGAATTTGAAACGAAAGTTTGATTTGAAGCTGTAACAGCTGAAGGAGTAATCGAGTATGTTGAAACAGGTGTTGTAAAAGAAACCGGGTTTCCTAATACACTCGTAATGTTTTGATCACGAGATAAATAGTTTCCACCCCAAACGAGTTCTGCGTAAAGAATCGTACTACCAGCAGGTATATTTAAAAGAGCGGTAGAACTATTTTGTGTATAGTTTAACGTTGTACCAGCAGGAAAAGTAGGTACTTGTAAAGCAGTATTTGTAGTTGCGAATGCACCAATTGCTCCGATTGTACCAGCACGGTTTTGATTACTAATTTTACTTAATCCTAAAGTATTTCCTGTAATAGCGAGTGCGCCGTTAGTGGTGGTAGAAAATCGATTCGTAATGGGCATGTTGTCACCTCATTTCCGATATAGTCTTGGTCAAAATAGGATATGTACGTGACAAATAAATGGAAACATGTACAAGTTGATTTGATAATAATGATTTAAATGTCTAGATAAGGGGATGGAGTATGATTAAATTGGAAATTAGAGTAGAACGTCTTAGGAAAGAAAAAATAGAGGACATTGTAGCGTTATCTTCTTATATTGGGTGGGATTATAACAGGGAAGAAATTGAGACTATTTTTAGCTCAGGTATTGTATACGGTGTGTGGAATGAGAGGGAGGAACTCATTGCTAGTGCGGCAATAATATTATATGAAGAGAAATTAGCATCTATCGGAATGGTCATTGTACATCCGAATTATAAGGGACGCGGGATTGGAAAGACGATAACGAATGCATGCATGAAGAGCGTATCGGCTCAAACTGCCATTATGCTTATTGCTACGGATGAGGGGGAATTTTTATATAAAAAATTAGGATTTAGAGCAGTAAGCTATGTTTCTAAATACATATGTAACTCGTACAATGTGAATGATTATTGTATAGAAAATGAAGATTATATAATGAATTATCAAGAGTGTGATTTAGAAGAACTAATAAAATTAGATGAATATGCGTTTGGAACAAATAGAAAAGAGTTTTTAACGAAAAGAATTATGCAAAGTGAACAGTGTATCGTTGTAAAGGATGAGGAACAAAGTGTATTAGGTTACGGTTTAAGTATACAAACGCCAGAAAATAAAATAATAGGGCCAATCGTTGCTAAAAATGATGAAATGGCAATGAAAATAGTACATGCTTTAGTAAGAGGGCATAATGGAAAATTAAGAATGGATGTACCAGAAGGAAAGAACGATTTCATGAAAGAATTAGAGATTGCTGGTTTTAAAAAGGTGAATACACCACCAATTATGATGAAAAATAGTAATCGGTTATTAAAAAGAAATGGTGAACTATATAGTATTGCAGCGCAAATTTTTGGATAAAAAAGAATCCTTCTGAATGAAGGATTCTTTTTCGTTAATCACGATATTGATCATGAATAGGTACAAAAAGGTCTTCCTCGACATCCCTAACAACTGAAAAATGATCCACATTATAATGTCCATGTAGAATTTTATTATGGTGAGAGATAATTTGCTCTGCAGATAATACGTTAGAATCAGTTGTGGAATGACCATTTTTAATTAATGTAACGTCAAATCCTTGTACAGTTGCTGTCCTAACGGCAGTGTCGATACAATGCTCTGTTTTACATCCACCGATAACGATATGGCCAATCTTCTCTTCTTTTAAAAGTTCAAGTAAAGAAGTGCCATAGAATGCGTTCGTTGCTGCTTTATTAATAAGGATTGCAGACTGAGGTACTTGAATTTCATTATGTACTTCAAATCCCTCACCGCTACCAGAAGCAACATCGATATCTCTTACGAAAACAATAAGGGCATTTGCATCGATTGCTTTCTGCACAGCTGTATTTAGTGTGGATAGTAACTCGGTTTTACGAAAAACTGCATTTTCTTTTTCATTTCCATCCATTAACTCTTGTTGCGCATCAATAATTAATAGTGCTTGTTTCATTTTATATCCCTATCCCCTTTAATATAAAATAAGTTACCAGTTACATATTCTTTTATATTGTAAGGAAATCCTCTATCGTCTACTTCGGATAGATTTACAAAGTTGTCATATAAATTTCATTCTCATAGCTTGTAAAAACATGTATGATAGGAGATGGAGAATTTTTGAGTAGGTGGGAATAGCATGCAAACAGTAGAAGATTATCTTTCATTCTTACATACGAAAGGATTTAAACTATCAGAGGAAGCACAAGGGTTTATTATGTTCGGACAAGGATATACGGGTGCATCTGATGGAATTGTGAACGCGGCAATAGAAGCGACAATTAAACATCAGTTACAGTTTGATGGGAGTTATTTTGTTGCGTTATTAGAACGATTGAAAGAAGAAGAGATTACAGATAAAAAAAGCGCTAAGGCTTTTATGCGGAAGTTACAAGCGTAACTTCACGCAGCCTGCGCTTCTTTTTTTGTTTTGGAAGGTAATTCAACAAACACCATGCCTAGGAAAATACAGAGGCATCCGATAATAGCGGAAATAGAAAGTTGTTCGTTTGCAACGAGAACGCCTGTTAAGGCAGCGAAAACGGGCTCCATTGCGAAAATAATGGCTACTCTCGTTGGAGACGTATGTTTTTGCGCTGATGTTTGAATGAAAAAAGCAATGGATGTTGCGAATAGAGAAGTTAGAAATAGGGCGAATAAAAAGGAAGAATTCGTCCATAGTGCTGCTGAAAGTAATTTTTCCCAATCTTCAAACAAAAAGGCGCAAATAGAAGAAAACATACCGACAGCTAACACTTGCGACGTACTTAACAATAAAGGTGATATTTTCTTAGAGAAGAAGCCATTAACAAGAATATGAGTAGCGAAAGCAACCGCGCAACCGAGAACGAGTATATCTCCAATGTTTAATTGAAATGAATCACCAGCTGTTAATAAGTATAAACCTGCTGTTGCTACAGCAATGCCCATTACGATAAAAATAGTAGCTTTTTGTTTTAAAAAGATAAAAGACAAAATAGGTACCATAACGATACTAAGCCCTGTTAAGAATCCTGCTTTTGAAGAAGTTGTATAAAGTAAGCCGAATGTTTGTAACACATAGCCAACACATAAAAAGAATCCAACGATTAATCCAGCAAAGCTACTCTGTTTTATATCTTGTTTTGAAGTTTTTTTTGCGAAAATCATTTGAACGAATAATAAAATAATTCCGGCGAATAAAAAGCGAATACCATTAAAAGTAAATGGACCAACGAAAGACATAGCATTTTGAACGACAACAAACGTAGCTCCCCAAATAAAAGAGACAAATAATAAAGCAAGAGGAGCAATCCAATCTTTTTTCACACTCATACCTCCGTTAATTTTGTAAGATAGCCTTTCTAGCTAACTCATCAGCAACTTTATTTTGACTACTTGGAATCCACTTAATAAAAAAGAGGTCGAAATTTTTTATGTACTGCAGTGCTTCTTCTAATAAAGGTGCAAACATTTTATTTTTTGCGTATTCTTTTTCGACAGCTCGCTCGACAAGTTGCGAATCTGTACGAAAAGAGACAATGTTATAATTATGCTCCGTGCAATATTTTAATGCCGCAAGTAAAGCGTGGTATTCTGCTTCATGATTGGACATTGTCCCGAGGGGTAATGATAATTGTACAGCTGGTTGAACCCCTTTAATAAATACTCCCGCACCAGAAGGACCAGGATTTCCTTTTGATGCACCATCAATATATACTTCAATCAAAATGAGAAACCTCCAAATGATAAGATGATCCCCTACTTATATGTTTCTTTGAAGTAGGGGATAGAGTAATTAGCCGATTGTAATGCTATAACGACATGTAAATGTTTCATTCGCTTGTAAAGATTGAATTCCTTTTTTTTCCTTGAAATCTTTTGCTGGAGTTACTTCATCGGCAATTCCGTACCAAGGTTCAATACATAAGAAAGGTGCATTATCCCCTGGTGTCCATACGCCGACAAATGGGAATCCGTCAAATTCTACTTTTACAAATTTATTATGTTTATGAGAACGAATCGAAATTTCATTCGTATTCATATGTTCAAAAATAAGCGCATCATTTTTGAATAAATCATATGTAAGTGGCAATTCATTTGTATTTTCAGCGATTAATTGCTTTTTGTTTGAAAGATAAGGTCCTTCTAATACACTGGTTTCTAAGTGTTCCGAACCATTAAACGATAAGTGATAATCTGTAAATGATTCACCGTCCAATAAAGGCAAGTTGAATCCAGGGTGTGCTCCGATTGAGAAGAACATCTCTTTTGAAGTAGGATTGTTTACTTCGTATGTTACATGAACACTTTGTCCATCTAGCTCATAAGAAACGAGTAATTCGAATTCGTATGGGTATTTTTTTAATGTTTCTTCATTACTAGTAACGATATAAGTGATCTTTGTTTCGCTTTGTTCTTTCACAGAGAAAGTAAGATCACGAGCGAAACCGTGTTGTGTTAATGAATATGGTTTACCGTCTACGTAGTATGTATTATCTACTAATCGACCGACAATTGGGAATAAAATTGGTGCGCGGCGCCCCCAATAAGTAGAATCACCTTGCCATAAATATTCTATGTTGTCTTCTTTTAAGCGAACGCTCTGTAATTCTGCACCTTTGTCAGAAATGGAAACGATCACTTTTTCATTTTGAATTGTTGCTGTCATGAAGTGAAACCTCCTAAATCTTTCATATGTTTCATTATACGTTGTCTAAAAGAAAAAAGGTAGTTCACGATAGGAATCTATTGACGAAAGAGGGGCTACCACGTAAAATATAATCTTGTTGCTTAAAAAACGAATAACGTGGTTCGAAACCATCCCACGTAAAAAAACTAAGGAGATTTTGTCATGAATATTAGAACTTTAGTCGGTAATGGTATTTTAGCGGCATTATATATTGCTGTTTCTATGCTTATTCAGCCATTTGGCTTTACGAATGTACAGTTTCGTATTTCAGAGATGTTTAATCATCTTGTTGTATTTAATAAGAAAGCAATTTACGGAATTGTATTAGGTGTATTTTTAACGAATCTCTTTTTCTCACCTATGATCGCTTACGATTTAGTATTTGGAGTAGGGCAATCTATTCTTGCATTAGTTGCAACGATTATTTCTATGCGATTTATTAAAGGTGTTTGGGCTCGTATGATTTTTAATACAGTTATCTTTACAATTACAATGTTTATGATTGCAATTGAACTTCATCTTGCATTGGGTTTACCATTTATGTTGTCTTGGTTAACATGTGCAATCGGTGAATTTGTTGTCATGGCGATTGGTATGCCTGTAATGTACTGGATTAACAAGCGAGTACAATTTGAAAGATTTATGCAATAGATGAAAGAGTTATTCCTATAGGGATAGCTCTTTTTGTATGTAATCACATTGAATATAATGCTGTGACTATTGATACAATATAATAAAATAAAGTGAGGCTTTCATTAGCTGGCTACATATAAGAAGTCTTATATAAGGGGAATCTAGTATGAAATATAAAATTCATTGGTTGTATAAAACAAAGCGCGGTTTGCAGACGGAATTAACGACAGATTATATGAACATAGAAGAAGTACTTCAATTTGCAGAGGATTTTGAGAAAACGGGTAGGGTGAAAGAACTACTATTTTACGATGAAATGGATGCCGAATGGTCATTAAAGGAAATGAAAAAGCTGAGTAAACAAGTGGAGGAAGAGCCTCAAGAAATACACGTTTATTTTGATGGGGGGTATGATGTGCAAACGAAAGAGGCTGGCGTTGGTATATGTGTGTATTATAAAAAAGGAAATACAAACTACCGCATTCGCCGCAATGCATATATAGAAGGTATATATGATAATAATGAAGCGGAATATGCATCATTATTATACGGTATGAATATACTCGAGGAACTAGGGATTAAGTATGAAGCAGTTACACTTCGCGGAGACTCACAAGTGGTACTGCAGCAATTAGCCGGAGAATGGCCTTGTTATGATGAACATTTAAATCATTATTTAGATCAAATTGAACAAAAGGCGAAGCAAATGAAATTAAAACTTGTATGTGAGCCGATATCTAGAAAACAAAATAAAGAAGCACATCAATTAGCTACGCAAGCATTAGAAGGAACAGTTATTGATAGTCATAAAGAAATAACCGAATAGAGAGGTGCAAAGGTGGATAAAAAGCAACTCATTACAGAGGTAAATGACTTATTAGAAACGTATTGTGAAGGGTGTTTTTTGCGAGAACATAATCGAAAGACGAATAGTAAGTATTACGCTCATTCATTTTGTATCAGGCAATGTACAGTTGGAGAAATGTTGAAAAAGTATGGAGAACAGCTGTCATGAAAAAACATCCAGAGAAAATTCTCTGGATGTTTTTTAGTGCTTCGCTTCATTTAATTGATGCTCGCATTGACTTAATTTTTTTTCCTCATTCATCAGAAACGGCTCATCTAAATCTGTTGCAACAGACTTCATAATTTCAAGCTGAGAGCGAGCGGCTTCTACAGCAGTAGTAGCATGCTCTAATGTATCTGGATCCATTGAAATTGTTGCTGATCCTACCATTTTTTGTGCTGTTTCTACACGGAATTTCACTTCTTCAAAATCATTTACTTCTGATCCCATTAATAATTCCTCCTTTGTATAGTGCGCATTTCACATAGTTTTTGCTCTGTAAAACGGAAATATACAAAGGAATAACAAAGGAGGTTACCAAGTAAGGTAACCTCCTGTTATATGTTGGATTAAAGTTTTACTACGTTAGCAGCTTGAGGTCCGCGGTTACCTTCAGTAATATCGAAAGATACTTCTTGACCTTCTTCTAAAGCTTTGTAGCCGTCTCCTTGAATAGCAGAGAAATGTACGAATACATCGTCAGCGCCTTCCATTTCGATAAATCCAAAACCTTTTTCGTTGTTAAACCATTTTACTTTTCCTTGCATGTTACAATTCCTCCTAAAAGCGTTTACTATTTTCATTTAGTGAAATTCATTTAAAAAAATAATATAAACTAAAAATGCTATATTCTTGAATATTCTGCTAAATGATTAATTTAAATATACACGAATTGGGAGAATTTAGTCAAGTAAGCGATTTTATTTTTTTGTATTTTTAAATAATTTTTCAGTCAAATTTTTAAATAGGTATAGGACAGACCGAGTATGTAATATTCTTAATTGAATGCTATACATAATGAGGTGAAAGAATGAATAAGTCTTACTTATTAGACAATGAAGGAATGAGAACGAGAACCGATATACCGGATTGGGTTGCAAAAGAATTTGAGATTTTTTCAAGTGTCGTGTTAGAACCAACTTTTCCATGTTATTTCGGTTTAACAGCTTTGAAAAAGAATGAACTTCGTTATTCATTTCTTTCTCATAATGATTGGAGTCATTTGCCACATACAATGTTATCTTTTTTAGAGTTAATGAAAGAGAGGCCGATTGTAAGAAGGGGCTTTTTCCTTTTTGTAGAACCGGAATGTGAAGAACAATCACTCGAATATTACCGTGATTCCTTTTGGAAAGTGTTACAGTATTTACATGAAAACGATAATCAAGCATGGCCAAAGCAAATTCCTGAAGATCCAGACCATTATTTATGGGAATTTTCATTTGGTGGTGAGCCAATATTCGCATTTGGAAATGCGCCAGCTTATAAAAAACGAAAAACTAGATATTTAGGGAATTCACTCGTTATTGGGTTTCAGCCACGCACTATTTTTGATGGATTAGAGGGAGATCATCCTAAAGGAGCATATTCAAGACAAATGGTCCGTGAGCGAGTTGAAAAGTGGGATCAATTGCCGAAACATCCTAACATTAGTCATTATGGTGACCCAGAGCATCGCGAATGGAAACAATATTTCATAGGAGACGATGTAGAGCTAATAAAAGGGAAATGTCCTTTTCTTCATAGGATAGAAAAGTAAGAGCCATCACCTAGATGGTTCTTTTGTATATTTTGGATAAAAAAGGGTATTTTATTATGAAAGCTAGTCTATTTTTTTAATTACATCATTAACTAGTAGTAAAGAGAGTAGAAAGGATAGAGCGATGTTTGGAGCAATTATACAGCAAATCGTATTAGGTATATCATTGGCTGCGCCAGTAGGGCCAATTAATATTGAAATGTTAAAACGAGGAATCGAACGTGGGTTTTGGCACGCTTGGGTTGTTGGAATTGGCGGAATGACTGCAGATGTTTTATTTATGCTTCTCATTTATTTCGGTTTATCTTCTGTGTTTATGTATACATATGTACAAGCCTTCATGTATTGCACGGGTTTTTTCTTGTTATTTTATTTAGGATTTCAAAGTGTAAAACAAGGAATTTTCCACTCGAATATGGAATATAAAAAAGAAGAGGTAGGTGGCCTTAAGCAATCGTTTATGGCAGGATTTTTAATTGCGATATCCAATCCATTAAATCTTGTTTTTTGGTTTGGTATATACGGAAGTACACTTAGCTCATTACTTACGAAGGTAACGAAACAAGAAGCTTTTTTATACAGTCTTTGCATTATTGCTGGTATTATTTTATGGAATTTAAATATTGCTTTTTCTGTACATTTTGGAAGAACTTTATTAAAACCAAAAGCGCTTGGCTACATAACAGCCGGAGCAGGTATTATTTTAGTATGTTACTCTATACATTTTGCATACAAAGCTTTACAGTTGTTCACATAAGATTGAAGGGGAGATTTTTATGTATCGAACCACTATTGAAGGAAAAGAAATTATAATTACGTTAGCGCCAAAAATCCGAAAAGAAATTACTGATAGAGATCCACTATATGAAACGGTATTTCATAATGCAGCAAGATTGTTACAAACAAAGCAACCGACGTTTGCAGTAAATCATGAAATATTGGGGCTTATTATTGGAGAAGTGCAAAGAGGAGAAGTAACAGTGTTTGCAGTGGAACATATTATTCCGAAGCAAAATATATTTGGACCAAACAATTTTTTCTCGACAATAGAACAGCAGGCAAATTTGTAAAGTGAATAGAATAAGAATAGAAAAGAAATAGTCGTAACGATATGTTGCGGCTGTTTTTTTGGAAAAGGGGGAAACAAGATGAAGAAAGTGGGGAAAGAGTTCTTTTTACAACATGATATCGTTATTATGTATAGCATTCTATTTATTTTCATTATTATTTTAAAAATGCAATTTTTTACGTGGTTTGGTATGTTAGCATGTATGGTTGGGATTGCTTTCTATACACTTAATGAATATATGACACATCGTTTTTTATTCCATATAAAGCCACCTAAAAACACATTTCTATTAAAAATGTTAAGAAGATTGCATTATGATCACCACGTATATCCAGATGATTTAAAACTTTTGTTTTTACCTGTTTGGTTTAGTATACCTAGTTTTACTATATATTTGCTTATAGCATATGGTATTACAAAAAGTGTTACTATTACACTTTCATTTGGAATCGGAATGATTATTATGCTACTCGTTTACGAATGGAAACATTATATTGCCCATAGACCGATTCGTCCCGTCACTAAGTTTGGAAGATGGTTAAAAAAACAACATATATTACACCATTATAAAAACGAAAAGTTTTGGTTCGGTGTTTCAAATCCAGTATTCGATTTTATATTTGGAACACTTAAAGACGGAAAAGAGGTTGAGTTAAGCGAAACAGCTCGTAATTTAGAAAAGGAAAAAAAGACAAAAGTAGTGCGTTAAGCACTGCTTTTGTCTTAATGAGGAAAAAATAAGTAAGGTGTCACTTTATGTTGAAAAAGTATATTAAAAATTTAGGGGAAATTGCCGAAAAATGTCTATCAAAAAATCTTTGCATGAATGCACGGATTGTCTACAATAAGTATAAGTTTCTGAATATTTATAAAATTTAGTCTTTAGGTATGCAAGGGGGAAGTGCATTTCAAGTAAGAGGGGGGATCGGTTAATGAAACGAGATGATACGTCAGCACGTAAGTTGCAAAATGAGGTGAATTATACAGAGGTTGTTCAGTCAGAAGAATTTCAATTGCTATTAAATACGAAAAAGAAGTTCATCGTTCCAATGAGTATTTTCTTTTTAAGTTTTTTTATTGCGTTACCTATATTAACATCGTATTCAAAGGTACTCAATACACCGGCATTCGGTGATGTTACGTGGGCATGGGTATTTGCATTTGCTCAATTTATTATGACGTGGTCATTATGTATGATTTACAGCAAAAAAGCGGAATCCTTTGATAAAATCTCACAAAACATTCTGCAAGATATGCAAAAAGGGAGGGGATGACTTTGAATGTAACCGCTTTTGCACTATTTTTAATCATCGTACTTGGTACACTCGTCATAACTTATTTTGCATCGAAGAAAACGAAAAATGCGAGTGAGTTTTATACGGCTGGAGGGGGATTAACTGGTTGGCAAAATGGTCTGGCTATTGCAGGAGATTATATGTCTGCTGCGTCCTTTCTTGGTATAGCTGGGGCGATCGCGTTAACTGGGTTTGATGGGTTCTTTTATAGCATCGGTTTTTTAGTTGCATACTTAGTTGTATTATACTTAGTTGCAGAGCCGCTTCGAAATTTAGGAAAGTACACGTTAGCAGATATGATTGCAGCGCGTTTTGATGCGAAAAAAGTTCGCGGAGTTGCAGCGCTTAATACGATGACGATTTCGATTTTTTATATGATTGCACAATTAGTTGGGGCTGGTGCACTTATTAAATTATTATTAGGAATCGAATATACGACATCTGTTTTAATCGTTGGTACATTAATGACAGTGTACGTTATTTTTGGCGGAATGACTGCGACGAGCTGGGTTCAAATTGTAAAGGCTGTATTACTTATGGCTGGTACATTTATTATTTCTGTTATCGTTTTCGCAAAATTTAATTTTAGTGTGACTGAAATGTTCGCACAAATGAAGACAGCTACACCGTTAAAAGACTCGTTTTTAAACCCAGGAGTAAAGTATAAAGATGGCCTTGATACGCTATCTTTAAATTTAGGACTAGTTCTTGGTACAGCTGGATTACCACATATTCTTGTTCGCTTCTTTACAGTTCGTGATGCAAAAACAGCACGTCAATCTGTAGTATACGCGACGTGGTTAATTGGCGCATTTTATATTATGACAATTTTCTTAGGATTTGGGGCAGCGGCATTTGTAGGGAATGAGGCAATTATTAAAGCAAATCCTGCTGGTAATATGGCAGCACCTTTATTAGCGAAAGCGTTAGGTGGAGATTTCTTATTTGCTTTCGTATCAGCCATTGCTTTTGCAACGATTTTAGCTGTAGTGGCAGGCCTTGTATTAACAGCAGCGTCAGCCTTTGCACATGATTTTTATAATGAAATTATTCGCAAGGGGAAATCAACGGAAAAAGAGCAAGTTTCAATGGCTCGCTATGCGTCTATTGGAGTAGCGGTATTATCCATTATACTAGCGTTATTTGCTCAAACATTGAACGTAGCATTTTTAGTTTCATTAGCATTTGCAGTTGCAGCGAGTGCAAACTTACCAGTTATATTATTCACAATATATTGGAAGCGTTTCAATACAGCGGGTGCCATCTCTGGTATGATTGTTGGTCTCGTATCAGCTATTGTTCTCGTAGCGTTAAGTCCGAATGTTTGGAATCCTGTAGCTGGAAAAGCTATATTTGTTGGAGAAGCGATATTCCCATATACGACACCTGGAATTATTTCGATCCCGCTCGGATTCCTTGCAGCGTATTTAGGGACCATTTTATCTAGTAAGAAAGAAGATGCGGCGAAGTTTGATGAAATTCTTGTGAAATCTAATACTGGTCATGGTATTAGTGATGCGTCTTCACATTAAAAAAGAGGGGCTTTTCGATAATAAGAAAAGCTCCTTTTTCTTTTGTCATTTTATTGTAAATAATACTGCTTTGTAAGTAGGATTTGTCTTAATTTTGTGGAATGAAAATAAGCAGGGAGAAATTTAAATCATCATGGCACCAGCGCAGCTTTTGTGAAAAATAAGTTGTTATGGAAGGTGGAAGAAATGATGAAAACGAAACAGACTGATGAATTATTAGCAAAAGATGAGCAATATGTTTGGCACGGAATGCGTCCCTTTAGTCCAAATAATACAATGGTAGGGGCAAAAGCAGAAGGGTGCTGGGTTGAAGATATACAAGGGAAAAGATATTTAGATGGTATGAGTGGTCTTTGGTGTGTGAATAGTGGATACGGCAGAAAAGAGCTCGCAGAGGCAGCTTATAAGCAATTACAAACATTATCATACTTTCCGATGTCACAATCGCATGAACCGGCTATAAAGCTTGCAGAAAAATTAAATGAGTGGCTTGGAGGAGAGTATGTTATTTTCTTCTCTAATAGTGGTTCGGAAGCGAACGAAACAGCTTTTAAAATAGCAAGGCAATACTATGCGCAAAAAGGTGAAGCACATCGTTATAAATTTATGTCACGTTACCGCGGGTATCATGGAAATACAATGGCAACGATGGCAGCGACGGGACAAGCACAGCGTAGATATCAATATGAGCCATTTGCTTCAGGCTTTTTACATGTAACGCCGCCAGATTGCTATCGTATGCCTGGAATAGAAAGAGAGAACATTTATGATGTAGAATGTGTGAAAGAAGTAGATCGCGTTATGACATGGGAATTAAGTGAAACGATTGCAGCTTTTATTATGGAACCAATTATTACGGGTGGAGGCATTTTAATGCCACCACAAGACTATATGAAAGCTGTTCATGAGACGTGTCAAAAACACGGTGCCTTGCTCATAAGCGATGAAGTGATTTGTGGTTTCGGACGTACAGGAAAAGCATTTGGATTTATGAATTATGATGTGAAGCCAGATATCATTACGATGGCAAAAGGGATTACGAGCGCATATTTACCGTTATCAGCAACAGCTGTGAAAAAAGAAATATATGAAGCATTTAAAGGGAAGGGAGAATATGAATTCTTCCGTCATATTAATACATTTGGTGGAAATCCAGCGGCTTGTGCATTAGCACTTAAAAACTTAGAAATTATGGAAAATGAAAATTTAGTTGAGCGCTCTGCACAAATGGGCTCGCTTTTATTAGAGCAATTAAAAGAAGAAATTGGAGAGCATCCACTTGTTGGGGATATTAGAGGAAAAGGTTTACTAGTTGGAATTGAGCTAGTAAATGATAAAGAGACGAAAGAGCCAATTGATAACGACAAAATTGCAAGTGTTGTAAATGCTTGTAAAGAAAAAGGGTTAATTATAGGGCGAAACGGTATGACAACAGCAGGATACAATAACGTCTTAACATTAGCACCACCGCTTGTTATTTCGAGTGAAGAAATCGCTTTTGTTGTTGGAACGTTGAAGACAGCGATGGAACGCATTTAATGAATGAAGCGAGCTGTAGATTACAGCTCGCTTTTGTTTAGTAGGAGGAGTTTTTTATGGAGAAATATGATCCTAGTCAACATTATCACATCGGATATTATGAAGATGGATATGATTTGGAAGTGACAGCGTACAAAAGAATAAATGAACCAGTTTGGGATGCTTATATTCCGCACTATGAGGCAGACGGTTTTTATAAGAAAGTGGAGGAAATGAAACTAGGCGAATATATAGATGATTATGGCATTAAGGTGTATTCATTTAGTAATGATATCGATGATGAAGAAGCTCGAACTATTTTTGAAAAATGGTTAAAAAAGCACGAGATTGTTTAAAGATAAAACAAAAAGGAGATTGCTATTTTATAAGATAGCAATCTCCTTTTATTATAGTAAACTTATTTACTTGCTTTCATTCATTGCTTTATCTTTAGCACCAAAAGTGTATTTTAACATTGGTGGTGTAATCATTGTAGTTAAAATAACGACAATAACGATTGCTGTAAAGTAATCTTGTGCTAATAGACCTGAAGAGAGTCCTGTTCCTGCGATGATAAGTGCAACTTCACCACGAGAAACCATACCAGAACCGATAATTGCAGAAGACTTTGCATCAAATCCAGTCATGCGTGCACCAACACCACAACCAATTAGTTTTGTTAATACAGCGATTACTGTTAATGCTAGGATGAACCAAATTTGATTGCCAATACCGTCAAATGTAATATTCATACCGATACTAACGAAGAATACTGGAACGAACATAGCGTAAGCAATTGGTTCTACTTTCTTTTCTACTTCATGTTTGTAGTTTGTTTGAGAAATTGCAATACCAGCAGCGAAAGCACCAATAATACCAGCAATTCCTAATAATTCGCCGAAATATGCGAATGAGAAACAGATGATAAGAGCTGCGCTCACGATAGACTCAGATACGCGTAGTGGTGATAACCAACGCATGATCGCTGGTACACCTTTCCATCCAATTAAAATAATAGAAGCGAAGAATACTACTTTCTTCAAGATAATCATTGTTAAGTTAACATCATCAGTGCCTAAGAAGCTCATTGCGAATGCTAATAAAATAACAACAAGAATATCATCAAATACAGCGGCTCCAAGCATCGTCGTACTCTCACGTGTTTTCATTTTACCTAAATCACGAAGTGTTTGAACGGAAATACTAACACTTGTCGCGCACAGAAGTAGCCCTAAGAATACAGCGTTTCCTTGTTCCATTCCCATAACAAGACCGGAAACGTAACCACCTACGAATGGAAGAATGATACCCCCGAGTGCAACTGCTAAAGAAGAATTGCGATTTGCGTTTAATTCATCTAAGTCTGTTTCAAGTCCTGCCATAAACATTAAAAGAATAACACCGACATTACTTAATTGTGTTAGAAGCTCTGAATTTTCAATCCAACCTAATATAGCTGGGCCGATAACGATACCGACAATTAATTTACCTAGCACAGAAGGTTGACCTAATCTAACACTAAGATCACCAGCAAGTTTTGTACTTAATAAAATAAGTGCAATTTGAAAGAAAAATTCGAATTCCATCTGATCCTCTCCTCGTCATTTTTAGTTTTATCATACGATTTCTCGGAATTTGCCTAATGAAAATATGTAAAACCCATTAAACAAAAAGGGTCTTATTACAAGTTCTTTTGAACTCGTAATTTGAACCTGTAATTAATATATAATAAAATTTATTAAAAATCAATGAAAAAATAGCAGATTTTCATGATGGAATTTGATTTAAGTATGAAGGGAATGGCTATATAATAAGAAGAAATAAGGCAACATTTTTAATGAATTGGAGAAGGAAACATGTTATTAAATAAACGTTTTACAATTGGAGAAATGGCAAAAATGCATAATATCGCAGAATCTACATTAAGGTATTATGATGAAAAAGGAATTTTTCATCCGTCCATTGTTGATCCTCAAACGAATTATCGTTATTATACAATCGATCAATTTTCACTGTTAGATACGATTAAATTTTTACGCCAGTTAAATATTCCGTTAAAGGAAATTAAGAAATATATTGATGAAAGAAATCCAGCATACGCACTCAATTTACTGGAAAAACAACAAGAGATGATGCTGAAGAAACAAAGAGAAATTGAGTATGCTTTGGCGAAAATGGAGCATAGAATTCATTTAATTAAGGAAGCAACAAAAGCAAAAGCTGAACAAATGGTAATAAAAGAGATCCCGCAGCGAAAAATAACAGCTATTGCGGTTGCCCCGAATACGACGGATGATATGTTTGAGTACTACATTCATTCGTTGCAAAAAAATATGAGGCAAATGGATGATAGCTTATTTTCTGGAGATATTGGTGTAACTGTTGCGAAAAAAGGGTTAATGCAAAATGAGTTTCAAGCATATAGCAGTGTATTTATTCTTTTGGATTATATGCCGTATGAAGTGCATACTTCAGATGAAATTAAAGAAGGTTTATATGCTTGTTCTTATCATCATGGACCGTATGAAGAAACAGATGCAACGTACAAGGAGTTACTTACATACATTGATAAAGAAGGTTACGAAGTACATGGAGATTCGATTGAGATTGGATTGATTGATTGGTCTGTAACAGAAGATCCTGAGGAGCAAGTAACAGAAATTCAAATTCCTATAATGAAAAAACAAAGCAATAAGTTATAGGACTCGTATAATTACAAATGAGCATCAAACGCGATAATTAAGTCACCTATTTTTTAATTCTCTATTGACCTTAAAGTTACTTGAAGGTTTAAACTAAGAAAAGAGAGTTGAAAAAAAGGAGCATATTAGAGTATGGAAGCAACAGAAAAATTAAGAGAAAAACCAATTAAAAGTTTATTTATTTCTTATTTAATACCAGCCGTCCTCGGAATGGTATTAATGTCAGTGAATATTGTAATTGATGCGGTTATGATTAGTAGAGGAGTTGGGGCGAACGGTTTAGCAGGAGTGAACGTGGCTATTCCAGCCTTTTCGATTTTCTTCTCTATTTCATTATGGATTGGAATGGGCGGGGCAACGTTATATTCCATTGCATTAGGTGAAAATAAACGAGAGAGAGCGAGGTCTATTTTTACTCAATCAATGACGGTAGCAGTTGTTATCGTAGGTGTTTTAGCAGCGATTTGCTTATGGAGAATAGAAGATTTAGCATACTTATTTGGTGCAAATGAAGTAATTTTACCATATGCGTTAGACTATTTACACGTATTATTAACATTTGGAATGATATACGTTTTAGAAAATATTTTAAGTACATTTATACGAAATGATGGAAATCCTAATTTAGCAATGGCTGGTCTTGTTGTAACGGCTGTATTAAATATAGTGTTTGACTATATCTTTATTTTTATCTTTGGATGGGGCGTAACAGGTGCTGCCTCAGCGACTATTCTTTCGGCAGCGATTGGTTTCCTTGTATTATTAACCCATTTCTTTAGAAAAAGTAGTATTTTAAAGTGGACGAAATTTCATTTTGAATGGGATACTGTCAAACAAATTATGGTGATTGGTTTCCCAAGTTTTACAGCAGAAAGTACGGTTGCAATCGTAACGATTGGTTTTAATATTGCATTTGTCCAATATGCAGGAGAAGTAGGAGTAGCTTCCTATGCGATGGTGAATAGTATTCATGCAATGACATTACTATTATTCTTTGGTGTTGGAGCAGCATTACAGCCAATTGCTAGTTTCCATTACGGGGCAAATTTATCAGAGAGACTTCGTGAAGGATTGAAGTTTGCTGTGAAAATTGCTGTTGTCCTCGGAGGCTTTGCGATAATTGTCGGATTATTCTTCGGGAAATATATCATTGGTTTATTTGATGTTCAATCTCCAGAATTATTGGAGTTAACCTTAACAGGTATTAGTTTATTCTTTATCCAATACGTATTTTTAGGTTATAACATTGTGTATGGAGAGTACTTCCAATCAGTGCGACAAACGAAGAAATCAGTACTTATTATAATGAGCCGAGGATTACTATTTATTATTCCATTGTTATGGATTATGCCGAAATTATTTGGTATAAATGGAATTTGGCTCGTTATGCCAGTTGCAGAAGTAATGACAGCGGTTATCGTATTTACGATGAATCGTATGAAACATCCTGTGCCATTAAATATGGCAGGAGAGAAAGAAGCGATATGATGAAGAAAATCCCCTTAAGCAATTAAGGGGATTTTCTTATTCCTTTAAACTAATCGCAAAAGATCCATCCGTTTCTTGAACAGAAGCAAAGGCAACGTTTTTAATATTTGTAATTCCTTTTTCTTTTAATTCTTTATATAACCATTTTTCATCTTTATGTATTAACTTTAAGTTATCATATTGAATTTGTGAATCGACGATAAGTGCAATTGGTAATCCAGCATACTTAACTTCTATGTTTAAATCTTTTGGAGTTAATGGTACAAGTTCTCTTTTTGGTAAAATACTAATAGCGCCGTTCGCTTCTAAAATAGCGTATTCAATTTCATGAACACTTGGATATCCTGCAACGCGAAGATTAGAAAGCAATTCTGCAATGGGGTATCTACTTTTTTGTAAGTTCTCAAAAATAATATCACCATGTTTAATTAAAATGATAGGGTGTCCGAGAATAAAACGATTTAGTTTGTTGAATAGGCTTAATTTTGTAAGGAGTAAATGTAAACATGTGATAACAACCATACCGAGAAATGCTTGTAAAGCACCAGAGACGGGTATGGCCTGGAAAGCTAAATAAGATAAAAAAATTATAGCCCCAAAATCATGAGGAGTTAGTTGCGCTAACGCGGATTTACCGAGTAACTTAAGCGATAGTAAAAATAAGATGAAAAAGAACGACACGTTACATAAAAAGAGAAGCAATAGAGACACTCCTTCGTGTAAAGTTGTACTTACTATTCCCGAAAGTAATATAAATATTACCTTTCAGAGGATAAATTAGGGTTTATTGGAATTTGTCTGTATACAAACAAATAAATGGATATTATCATGAAGGAAGTAAAAGAAAATAGGAGTATATGAATATGAGAAAGAAGAAAATAATGAAGGGCATTTTAGGTGTTATAATGATTTGCGCCGTGTATGCGGGGTTTTTACAATATCACATTTATAAGCATGGGCATATGAATGCAACCTACGATGCTGATTACATAATTGTACTAGGATCGAAAGTAAATGGGACGAAACCATCTTATTCATTGCAATATCGTATTGATAAAGCAGCTGAATATTTAAAATCACATGAGAAAACAATCGCTATCGTATCTGGAGGACAAGGAAAAGGTGAAGACATTTCAGAAGCATTAGCAATGAAACAAGGATTAATAAAACAAAACATCGTAGAAGACCGCATTATAATGGAGAACAAATCTACGAGTACAGATGAGAATATTACATTCTCAAAACCGTTAATTCCAGCCGATATGAAAAAAGGTATGATCGTAACAAACGATTTTCACATGTTTAGAGCGAAAAAAATAGCGGCCAAACAAGGTTTACAATTAGAAGGTCTTCCGGCAAAAACACCGAAACCAATCATCATTCCATCGAATGTACGAGAATATTTAGCAATTACACAGTATTGGTTTATGAATCGAATATAGTGAAAGTGATCCCGTCTGAAACTCAGGCGGGATTTAGTTTGAGGAAAATCTTACAAATATGTCACGTTCGTGAAAGGTAAAGCGATAGTTTCTAGAATGATTTCCTGACATAATGAAGGTAACAAAAACTATTTAGAGGTGAATCGGATGAAAGGAAATAATATTTTATCTTCGTTATGTTACTTTAGTATCTTTTTTGCACCATTTTTACTACCAATTATCGTGTACTTTGTTGCAGAAGATGAAGTGAAGTATCACGCGAAAAAAGCATTTTGGTCACATGTTTTCCCATACGCAATCTTATTTGGAGGACTAGCAGTATCAGGCATGTACGGTTTAGGGTTCAATCAATCTGACGGTGCTGGAATTGGAATGGCTATCACATATGCAGTGTTCATTCTTGTAGGGATTTACTACTTCATTTGGAATATCGTAAAAGGTATTAAAGTTTTGAAAACGGCGTAATAAGATAAGTATAATTTCATTTACCGTATTGATAAACGTTTTAAAAAAGGGCAATTCAAAAAGAATTGCTCTTTTTGTGCTTATAAGTTGTGAAAATTGAAAAAAATATGTTAATTTTTCATTATGAAGAGAAAAAAGGAGTGATTTTCATGAATGAGATCATACATAAGATGGAGCAACATGTTTCAGTTCGTAAATATAAAGAAGAATCAATTCCGAAAGATGTAGTAGAAAAGATGGTGCATGCTGCGCAACATGCAGCTTCATCACATTTTGTACAGGCGTATTCTGTTATATATGTAACAGATCAGCAATTAAAGGCTAAACTAGCAGAGCTATCCGGAAATCGCCATGTGAAGGACTGTGCAGCATTTTTTGTTTGTTGTGCAGATTTAAAACGACTTGAAATTGCATGTGAAAAACATAGTACAGAGATAAAGCATGAGGGAGTAGAAGACTTTATCGTTGCGACGGTAGATGCTTCACTTTTTGCGCAAAACTTAGCATTAGCGGCAGAATCATTAGGATACGGTATTTGTTATATTGGTGGTATTCGCAATAATCCGAGAGAAGTGAGCGAATTGCTTCATTTACCGGATAAAGTATATCCTGTATTTGGAATGACAGTCGGTGTACCAGATGAAGAACATGGAGTTAAACCACGTTTACCAGTAGCAGCAGTTCTTCATGAAAATGGATATGATGAACAAAAATATGATGAATTACTAAACGAATATGATGAAACGATGAACGCGTATTATAAAGAAAGATCATCAAATAAGAAAAGCGTAACATGGACGGAATCCATGAGTTCATTTATGTCTAAAGAAAAAAGAATGCATATGAAAGAGTTTTTAAGTGAAAAAGGATTAAATAAGAAGTGAGTAAGAAGGCAAACCTGACGTATAGGTTTGCCTTTTTTGGAGGAGAAATACCTAAGGCCAGAAAGTTGTTTATTCTTTCTGAACTTAGGTATTTTGTTTGTTATCATATACATAGAAATAAAAATTAATAATTTTTTACAAAAGTGATAGAAAATGAGAATGAAATGCCAATAGTAAGTAAAAGCAGCTGCTAAAGGGGAACTGAGGAAGGAAGATGCTTATGATTTTCAATTCTGAAGAGGATTTAATTATAGCTATGAAAAAACATGATCAAGATGCTTTGAAAGAAGTGATTGATCAATATGGAAAATTAATTTTGTACATTATTCATAAATCATTAAGTACCCCTATTGAAAAACAATATGTGGATGATTGTTATAACGATGTATTTACTGTCATTTGGTTTAATATCGACCAATTTGATAATGTAAAAAGCGGCATAATAGCCGCTTTTTATCGTTATCACGTTTAAAAATATATCATGATATTTCATTCGAAACCTAATTCTTAATGCATAACCTAAAGCAACTTCTATAATAAATGCAAACTTTCAATAAGAAGATACATACCCGTACAACTTAAAAGGATATACGTAAATATTTTAAAAATCCGTTGATTAAACCATTTAAAAATAATTTGACCTATAAACAAACCTAAAAATACAATTGGAATGGCATAAAAACTTGATTCCCAAATGGTTTTGTTTGTGCCAGTAAAGAGTATTTGAGTTACTAGGCTAATGAAATATATAAATAGATAAAAAGCTAATGTAGTTCCTCTTAACTTCTCTTTTTCAGTATCAGTTCCTGTAAAATAAAGTAACAGGGGTGGACCTGGCATACCGATACTTGTCGTTAAAAGACCAGATAATCCGCCAACTATGAAATCTCTAGATTGTGTTGATCTAACCTTAACGTTGCATATTAGCAACAATGTTAATAGCAAGAGTAGGATGCTAACTGCTAATTTAAAAGTGTTTATGTTAACGGAAATGAAAATTAAAATGCCAAAAGGAACACCAACTATACTTCCAAAAATAAACCTTTTCAGTAGAACAAAATCAACATCCATTCTTATTTTCCAAATGAGTGAAATGGAGATAATTAAAGATAAAATAATGTTTATTTGTATAGCTTCTTGTGGCAGAAATAACATAAGTAAGAAAGGGGTTGCCATTATGGAGAAGCCAAAACCTGTACTTGCTTGCAGAATAGAAGCCACTAATATAATGCATATGAAAATGAATGTGATACCCAAAACAGCCCTCCTATTTAATCAAGTTTAACTAGTTAAAGTCTATTATTTAAGTGCAATATTTCACAAACTTATTTGTATTTTAACATAAATATCTAGTTTTTTCTTAAATAGTGTTGCCATATAAGGCTCTTTACCTAAAAAATCCGACTTACATTTTTAAACAATTTTATTATGGGGAAAAAAATAATGAATGGGATCAAAATGTATTGATTATCATTAAATTATTCACTGAGATCCCCGCGATAAAACAAGAACAGCCATATAAAACTTACAAAAATACAGCATGTAGCTAATAAACTGCCAATCATTTGAGGAGAAAGAATTTCTAACAGTCCTCCTGTAAAAAACATCGATAACTGAATAAGAGATGCGTAAATGGAATAATGGAATGAAAAAACTTTACCTATCATATTTTCGTGTGTATAAGTTTGAAGTAATGTCGTATCAAGTGGAACGATGATTCCTCCTGCTATGCGCATACAGAATAAAGTAATGATACCGATAATAAGTTGATCGGATAGAATGAATCCGAGAAAGAAAATTCCTTGTAGTAAGTAGGCCCAACCGAATACTTTTTTCATTTTTTCTTTATTATGGGATATATAAAGATTAACGAGAAGGCTTCCTATCATAAGCCCAGCCCCTTGAACCGTATATAAAATCCCAATGTTCGTATGGAAAATTTTTTCGGCATAGATCGTTAGAAGTAGTTGATAAGCGCCTCCAATAATTCCCCATGAAATGCCGACAAGAATTAATGTTAAAATGATTTTTGTTTGTAATATGTATGTATAACCACCTTTTATATCAGTGAAAAATGTTTTGTTCTTGTTACAAGTATCATGAGCAGGAATACTCATATTATAAATAAAATAGGCTGAAATAAAGTATGATAGGCTATTTACTAAAAAAGCGAACTCAATATGTAAAGATTGTGCAATTACTCCGCCCAAAGAAGCTCCCATAATAGACATAAAAGCATTAATTGTACTAGAAAGAGAGTTAGCAGTTACGAAATGATTTTGGTGTACAATATTTTTTAGGGTTGCTTGTTTAGCCGGTTCAAATGAACAAGAAAGTACAGATAAACATATATTAGCAATGAAAATAATCTCAATTTTATAGCCTGCGAGTAAGTATGTAAGGACTAGAATTCCCCGTGTAATATCGGTAAAAATCATAATATTCTTTTTAGAGAAACGATCTACAATTCCGCCTATGAATGGACTAAGAAGAAGCTGTGGTAAACTTTTACTTATAAAAGTAAGTGCGATCATAAACGGCGATTCCGTTATGCTGTAGACAAATGTTAATAAAGCTACCGTATGGAACCAATCCCCAAGTACACTTAATGTTTGCCCATAAAATAGTTTATTGAAGTTTTTATTTGTTTTAAGAAGTTTGGAATAAGAAACTGACATAAATAGATTAATCCTTATGTAATGATGATGCTTGAACTTGTTTTTTCCATTCGCTTAAATACACTTTTTCCTCTGTAGGAAGTCCAACAGGTAATTGTGCTTCGTAAAGACCTTTAATCATTGTAATCCTCCTTAGTAAAATGTTTCTTATTCTATATTAAACAATATTTTGTTAGTTGAAATCGCAAATAAGAGGGATATAAATTCATACGAAAGTATGAAAAAAACAGCTCAAATATGAGCTGTTTTTCTATAGTTTTTCGTTCATTTGTCAAGGATAGGATATATTAATATCCGTATCCACCGCCACCCCAACAGCTACATCCGATGATGATTAGAAGGATGAATAGTACGATAAGCAAAGCAAATCCACCGCCGAAACCAGCGCAACTTCCACCATAACTCATATGTTTTCCTCCTTTTTAGTAAGTTAATCTATATGGTTCATGGACTACTATATACAGTATGTTTTTTGTATAGAAAACGAGCCAGTCTCATTTATAATTAGACAAATACCTGTAGATTCATTAGGATTGTATGTTAGTGATTTGTAAATAAATCTTTACGTAATCCGTAATTTAGGCATAGAAAAATAAAAAATTGTAAAAAAAACCATTTTTTTATTTTTTTATGAGAGAATATGTACTATAATTTTACAAGTAATATTATGGGAAAAGGGAGTTTTAGTATAGAGATGGAGATGGGACAATTACAAAATAAAATAGAAAACAAAAAGAAAGAGTTAATTCAACTTGTTGCGAGGCACGGATTGGATCATGATAAAGTTTTGTTATTCAGCCGAGATTTAGATATACTAATTAATAAGTTTATGAATATAAAAGACAAAGTGCATAAATAAAGAATTTATAGTTTTTTATATTAAGATGTTTAACAGAAAGGGGAGGACAGTAATTGGAACATTTACAGGAAGAATTGTATAAACAAATAAAAGAAGAAAAAGGTACAGTTACAATTTTCTTAAAGAGTGGCGTTAGAATAGTAGGAGAAGTTGTTGGAGTGGATAAATTTACAGTTTTAATCTTAGTGGATGGAAAACAACAGCTTATTTATAAGCAGGCTATATCAACAATAATGAAATAAGACACTCTTATTGAGTGTCTTATTTCATTATTGCTTGCATGCCTCAACATCAATGCCGGCAGCAATTAACTTCTTTTCTCCATCTTGTTCAATAATTTTTTGTAATTTAGATAGGAAAGAATCAAAGTTTGTATGCTTTGCTACTTGGAACGTCATTTTATGTTCAATTGGTAGCCACGTATCAATATCAGCTTCGTTATGTTGGATTTTCACCTCAAGTTTATCGAGTGCATTAGCAACTTTTGCTTCGTACGTTTCTTTCGCTTCAAACTCCATCCATAAGTCATATAATTCCTCGCCGAGAGAACCTGTTAACGTTTGTTTAATATTTAAAATAGCCTCTAGTTCATTTTTTTGTTTTTGTAGCTGTAATTCGTGACTATTCATTGTATCAAAAGCAGGAATATCACCAGCTTCGGCTTCGACTAGGTCGTGAATAATAACCATTTTAAGTAATTTCTCAATACTTACTTTTTGATCCAAATAAGGTTCAACTAAAATGGCCATTAGAGACATACGCCATGTATGTTCGGCAACACTTTCTTGACGCCCGTTGGAAAGCCAGCTATGTCGCATTTCATATTTTAGTTTTTCTGCTAATGCAATGACTTGTAAAATGTTGTCTTCCATCGTCATCCTCCTCATTTATTCATACCATAATTCTAATATAGAAATGAAATGTGTCAATTTCATGAGTATATTGCGATAAACAGATGATAAGCGTATAATACATGTTATATGTGAAAACGTATTATTAAAATAAAAAAATGTTATATAAAAATGGAAAGGAAAGGGCAGAAATATGGGAGAGAAAAATCAAGTATTAGCTAGACCACAAAGAAGAAAAAGGAAGTTTGATATTTCTAGCCCAGTGGGCATTATAGTAGGTTTCATTATAGTGATAGCGGCAATTATGCTTGGCGGCGGTGGAATAAAAGCTTTCAAAAACTTTTTAGATGTTTCATCTATTTTAATTGTCATAGGGGGAACTACAGCGACAATTGTTGTGGCATATCGATTTGGAGAAATAAAAAAATATACGAAAAGCATTTTTACTGTTTTACATAGAAGAGAAGAAGATTTAGAACAGTTAACGGATTTGTTTGTCGATTTTTCGAAAAAGTCTAAAAAGCACGGCTTACTTTCTTTAGAGGTAGATGGGGAGCAAGTAGACAATCCTTTTATTCAAAAAGGAATTCGATTAATGTTAAGCGGTTACGATGAAGATGAATTAAAAGAAGTGTTATTGAAAGATATTGAAACGGAAGTGTATGAGTTAAGAAAAGGAGCAGCATTATTAGATAAAATTGGTGATTTTGCTCCAGCTTGGGGAATGATTGGTACGTTAATCGGTCTTATCATTATGCTCCAAAACTTACAAGATACATCGCAAATTGGTACAGGAATGGCAGTTGCGATGTTAACGACATTATATGGGTCTGTACTTGCGAATATGATTGCAATCCCTCTTGCGGAAAAAGTATATCGTGGTATTGAAGATTTATATACAGAGAAGAAGTTTGTAATAGAAGCAATTTCAGAATTGTATCGTGGACAAATCCCTTCTAAATTAAAGTTGAAACTGGATACATATGTATACGAAACAAAGGTAAAAAAGGTAAAAGGAGCAGCCTAATATTTCAAGGAGTGGTATGATGAGTAAAGGACCGCAAAAGGGATCGCCTCGTTGGATGACGACTTTTACAGATTTAACGATGTTATTATTAACTTTCTTTGTATTACTAGTTGCTACATCAAAGCAAGATGCAGTAAAATTGTCAAAGATGCTTGAAAAGTTTAGTGATACGGGGCAAGTAGATGCAAAAGTAATGGAAAATACAATACCGGATATTTCACATGAAAAAAATGATGAAAAAATGATTTCAAAAAAGAGAATGGATGAATTATATAAGAAGTTAAAAGCGTATGTAGATAATAACGGTATTAGTCAAGTGAATGTATATCGAGAGGATACAGGGGTAAGCGTCGTTATAGTAGATAATTTAATATTTGATACAGGCGATGCGAACGTTAAGCCCGAAGCGAAAGGGATAATAAGTCAATTAGTTGGATTTTTTCAATCCGTACCTAACCCCATTGTTGTAGAGGGACATACAGATAGTAGACCTATTCATAACGAGAAATTCCCCTCTAACTGGGAGTTATCTTCAGCACGAGCGGCAAATATGATTCACCATTTAATTGAAGTGTATAATGTGGACGATAAAAGGCTAGCTGCGGTAGGATATGCAGACACAAAGCCAATTGTACCAAATGATTCACCGCAAAACTGGGAAAAAAACCGTCGCGTTGTTATTTATATAAAAGAGTAGTATATTATTATTTTAATAATAAAATACTAAAAATACGAAAATTCTTTTAAAAAAATATTAAATTTTATCATTTTATTTTGTATAATGAGTGAGAATGATAAGGTGAAATATTAAGATATATTTATACATAGAAGGAGAGAATTAAAAAGAATGGCACATAAAATTTTAGTAGTAGATGATGCGATGTTTATGCGAACGATGATTAAAAACTTATTAAAAAGTAATGCTGAATTTGAAGTTATCGGCGAAGCAGAGAATGGGGTAGAAGCAATTCAAAAGTATAAAGAACTTCAACCTGATATTGTAACATTAGATATTACTATGCCAGAAATGGATGGGCTTGAAGCATTAAAAGAAATTATTAAAATTGATTCAAGTGCAAAGGTTGTTATTTGTTCTGCAATGGGACAACAAGGTATGGTATTAGATGCAATTAAGGGCGGGGCAAAAGACTTTATTGTAAAGCCATTCCAAGCGGATCGTGTAATTGAAGCTTTAACAAAAGTAGCAAATAGTTAATATAGAAGGGGTGCCACAAGGAATCAAAACAGTGATAGCGGATCGACGTGTGGCCCCCTTTTTTCTCATTGTAAAACACTAAATTGTTATACATAAATGAAATGTTTGTTAGACAGGTAGGGGATAAAAATGCAAACAGATCTATTAAATATATTTTTCGAAGAGTCAGAAGAACATTTACAGTCGCTAAATGAAAATGTGCTAGTGTTAGAACAAAATCCTGCTGATATGGATGTTGTAGGAGAAATATTCCGATCCGCTCATACATTCAAAGGTATGTCTGCGAGCATGGAATTTACGGAGATGGCTGATTTAACGCATAAGATGGAAAATGTGTTAGATGAAATTCGTCATGGAAATATAGTTGTAAATGCGGATATTATTGATGTAATTTTTGAGTGCATTGATAATTTGGAGAAGATGGTTGCAGATGTGCAACAAGGTGGAATGGGCAATATTGATGTAGTCTCAACTAAACAGAAATTAGAAGCATTATTGAACGGCAATGTAGAAACTCCTACGGAACATATAGAGCAAAATCATATAGACAACGATGATGCAGTTTCGCATGAAGTGCATATAACAGTTGAACAGCAGGCAATTTTAAAAGCAGTACGTGCCATTATGTGTATTGAAGCATTGCAAAATGTAGGGAATATACAAAAAACAGCTCCGAGTATTGAAGAAATTGAAGCAGATGCTTTCGGATTTGAATTTACAGTATTTATGGATACGGATTGTAGTATAGAAGAATTGAAACAAGTAGTACTTCATGTTTCTGAAATTGAGAAAGTGGAAGTAAAGCAAGGAGAACCTATATCGAAGGAAGTAGCTTCTAAAAAAGTCGTTACACAAGAAGTTGTGCAAGTAGAAGAAAAGCTACAACCAGCTGTGGTTACGCAAGTAAAATCACCGGTAGAGGCAACGAATCAACCTTCAAGTGCTATGCCGGCTAAAAGTACTACAAAAACGAAAAATGCTAAAGTGGAGAATCGTTCAATTCGTGTTCAATTAGAGAAAATCGAAAGATTAATGAATATGTTTGAAGAAAGTGTAATTGAACGTGGGCGCATTGATGAATTGGCTCAAACGATTCAAAACAAGGAGCTAATTGAACATTTAAATCGATTAGGCGATATTTCAAAAGATATTCAAAATGTACTATTAAATATGCGTATGGTGCCGATTGAAACTGTATTCAATCGTTTCCCACGTATGGTACGTATGTTAGCGAAAGATTTAGGGAAAAAAATCGATTTACAAATTACAGGTGAAGATACTGAAGTAGATAAAATTGTTATTGATGAAATCGGTGATCCGCTCGTTCATTTAATTCGAAATGCAATCGATCACGGTGTAGAAACTGTTGAAAAACGACGTGATGCAGGTAAAAATGAGACAGGTACGATTAAATTAGAAGCCTTTCATAGTGGAAATCATGTCGTTATTCAAATTACGGATGATGGAAACGGTATTAATAAAGGGAAAGTATTAGAAAAAGCGATTAAAAATGGCGTTGTAACTGAAGCGGATGCGAATAGATTAACAGATCGTGAAGTGTTTGATCTTATTTTCCAACCAGGATTTAGTACAGCTGAAGTTGTATCAGATCTTTCTGGACGCGGTGTCGGATTAGATGTTGTAAAACATACGATTCATAGTTTAGGTGGGCATTTAATTATTGATTCTGAGGAAGGAAAGGGAAGTACATTTAGAATTGAACTTCCATTAACGTTATCTATTATTCAATCTATGCTTATTCAAACGAATGATAAGCGTTATGCTTTACCTCTTGGAAATATCGTTGAAGCGATTCGAATTAAGAGAGAAGACATCCAATCCTTACAAGGAAAAGATGTGTTAAATTATCGTAATCAAATTATTGAAGTGAAACATTTAAGTACTGTATTTGGTGAAAAAACAGTAGATGAGGCGTTTGCGTCATATGATGGTCAAATGGTTCCTGTGTTAATTGTTCGTAACACACATCGCAGCTATGGACTTATTGTAAACACAATTATCGGTCAAAGAGAAATAGTCTTAAAGTCATTAGGTGACTTCTTTGCAGAGAGTTCTAACTATTTCTCTGGTGCGACGATTCTCGGTGATGGACGAGTGGTCCTCATTTTAAACCCAGAAGGTTTATAATAGGAATGAAGGAAAGCTCCCCACTTGTATACAATTGGGGAGCTTTTTGGCTAATCGTTACGAATCTAATAATGGGAATACATACATATTAACGTTTTATATAATAATTTTGCTAAAATAAAATAAGAGTTTATATTATTTGATAGAAAAACAGAAATGAGGAGGCAGGGAAAATGCCTGAGCAACACACAAAAGGGGATACGAGCACGATTGTGCTAGAAAAAGAAAATGAGCATTTAACGCCCCAAGAATGCGATATTCTTGGCGAAATTGCAAATATATCATTTGGTTCAGCTTCGACTGTATTATCAACAATTTTAAATAGGCAAGTAAGCATTACTGCTCCTCGTATAGAGTTGGTAGATTTATATGATTCAAGAGATGTCGAAGTTCCACATGTTGTATTAAACATTCATTTTACAAAAGGATTAGATATGGAAAACCTTCTTGTTCTTAAGCAAGATGTTGCATTGTCCATTGCTGATTTAATGATGATGGGAACAGGTGAAGTGGAGGACGGAAAAGAACTTGGTGAATTAGAGCTAAGTGCTGTACAAGAAGCGATGAATCAAATGATGGGATTCGCAGCTACATCTATGTCGGAATTCTTCCAAGATACAGTAGATATGTCTCCGCCGACGATTAAAGTTGTAAAGTTATCAGAAGAAATGGAGAAAATCTCTGAAATCGATGGGAATCATACGATTGTTAAAGTATCGTTTGATTTAAAGATAGATAATCTTGTAAACTCTAAACTTGTACAAATTGTTTCAGTTGAGCATGCGAAACAAATGGTAAATAAATTAATGCAATTATCTGGTGGAGTAGAAGAAACAGACGAACCAGCAGAAGTAGTGGAAACTGAGATTGTAGAAGAACAAGTTGAAAAAGAGCATTTAACACAAGAAGAGAAAGATGTTCTTGGTGAAATTGCAAATATTTCAATTGGTTCCGCTTCAACAGTATTGTCAACGCTTTTAAATCAACCAGTTACAATTAGTACACCAAATGTGGAAGCAATCAATGTTCGTCATTATGATGGAGTACCAGTACCATTTGTTATTTTAAATGTCGACTTTGTTGAAGGGCTAAAGAATGAGAATGTATTCGTATTTACGAAAGATGTTGCCTTAACAATGGTAGATTTAATGATGATGGGAACAGGGGAAGTTGACCCAGAAAAAGAGCTTACTGAATTAGAACTGAGCGGTATTAAAGAAATTATGAACCAAATGATGGGTCATGCTGCTACGGCGATGTCAGAAATGTTTCAAGAAAAAATGGACATGACGCCTCCAAATGTTAAATTTGTAACGTTAAAAGAAGAAATGGAATATTTGGGAGAGTCAATGGAAGTGGACGAACTCGTTCAAATTACGTTCAATCTTGAAATTGGCGATCTGCTTCAATCGAAGATGTATCAAATTTTGCCAATTTCCGAAGCGAAAGAAATGGTAAGGCGACTTCTGTATCCGATGGTGGAAGAAGAAGAGATTGCCACAGAAGAAATTGAAGAAGAAAAAATTGTAGAACCAGTTGTGCAACCTATTGAATTTAAAGAAGTAAAACAAATGGAACCAGTATATATGGACACGTCCATTCTACAAAATGTAGAAATGAATGTGAAATTTGTATTTGGAAGTACAGTGAAAACGATTCAAGATATATTAAGTTTACAAGAAAATGAAGCAGTTGTACTAGATGAGGATATTGATGAACCGATTCGTATTTATGTAAATGATGTATTAGTGGCGTATGGTGAACTTGTAAATGTAGATGGATTTTTCGGAGTAAAAGTGACGAAATCACTATAAGGCATTGAAATAGGAGTTTGAACTAGTAGATGAAAAACGTAAAGTTTTTTCTAATGAGTTGGCTATGCATACATGTGTGCTTGTTCTTCCCCTTGCAAAGTCAGGCTGAGGAACAAATTGAGCCAGATCAAAAAATAAATGAAGTGAATGTACAAGAAGAAAATAAGGAATCTCAAAAATCTTCAGAGCAAGTGGAAACGAAACAAGATGAAGAGGAACAAAAAGAAGCAGAACAAGAAGCAAAACAACAAGAAGTAGTAAATAAACAATTGAATGAAAGAAAGATAGAAACAGAACAGGGAATTATTACAGTAAATAAGCCGGAGCTTAAAGTTGGCGAAGAAGTGCGAATTGCTGTAGAACCAAATGGGAAAAACATTCAAAGTATGAAAGGTATATTGCAGTTACAAAAAAATGGCGAGCAATATGCGCAAGAAAGAATACTATCTTTTGAGTATGATGAAGAAACGAAGAGTTGGGTTGCTAACTATAAAGCAGGGGATTTTGATTTGCAAGGTGATTGGAATCTTCAGCTTGTTCAAAGTTACAAAGAGAATGAGAAAGAAGAGCTCATAAAAAATGAAGTGAAAGTCCCACTCATTCGTATTAAAAATGAAACGCCAACTATAGATAAAGAATTGCCAAAGTTACAGAAAGTTACTATTGATGAAGTAAAAGAGAACTTAGTTGAACGAAAACAGGGAGATTCTATACATCTACGAGTAAAAGCGTCAGATATAGAATCGGTTGTAAAAGAAGTGCGCGTTACATTAAAAGGGAAAGCAAATAAAGAGCTTTCGTTTTTATTAGACTACAACAAGCATGATATGGATTGGCAAAAAGTATTTGAAATAACAGAAGCATTGCCGGCTGGTCCATATGAATTACTTATAGAGATAGTAGATGCAGCAGGTAATAAACTTGTTGAGAAAAGTGAATATATCATTTCTATTTTGGCACCAAAAAACGAAGATGATAAAAAGATAGAAGAGAAAGAGAAAGAGAAAGAGAAAGAGAAAGAAGATAAATTAGATAATAAACTAGAAAATGAATTAGAAGATAAGAAAGAAAATGAGAAGCAAGAAGATTTGAAAGTCAAAAACCCGCTTCCAGAAGAAAAATTGCCAGTTGTTCAAATTCCGAAGCAAGATGAGAAAGTAAATAAGTTTATAAAAGAACCGTTGAAAGAGAAAGAGGAATTTACTTACGTTATAAAAGAGCCGTTCGAAGACAACAAGGAAGTACATAAGGCGAAGGACCAAAAAGAGAAAAATAACAAACAAGTTGTCTCTAAAAAGAAAGAACAAAAAGAAGAAACGAAAGACAAGGAAGAAGAAAAAGGTGAACAGGGAGTACAAGCTTCGGATGTATTTACTATCATGTCAGGTTTGTTCGTACTGTTTTTAGTTTTAAAGAGTAATAAAGAATGGGGCTAATTATTTCATAGTAGTGGAGGCGCTTAAATGGAGATTAAACGTACGACAATTGAAGATAAGACGCTACAACCATTAAAACAGCCTGCAGCTATTTCGGAGCATGAAATCCAGAAAGAACGAAAGCGTAGCAATTTAGTGTTTACTGGACAGTCTAAAATTATTTCGAAAAATAATGAAATAGGTATTTTACTTGCAAGTTTAAGTGATGGAAAGATTATGAAGGAAATGCTTTCTAAAGAGATGGATACAGTGTTACAACTTTTTAAAAAGTTACATACATTATCTCAAGAAGGAAAGCAATCAGAAAAAGTATTTGAACAAGTAATTAGAAGTCTGCAAGGACTTATTAAGCAGGCGCATATAAAAGAACTTCCTTTGTTAGATGGAACATATGATTTCGCTGAAGTACAACTATCATTTGGTAGAAAAGTACATATTCCTTTACTAGATGTAAGTGCACTTATCTCTAGAGTGGAAAGTGATTCTTCAGAAGGAAATATAAATTTGATGGTAACGGTTATTACTGCTTATATAACGAAATTATCTAACGAAACAATTTTAATTAGCGTTACAGACCGCATTGCTAAAGATCGGGATGTAAGTGTATGGAGAGCGCTTGCGGAAATGAACATGACACAATTATCACAGGCATTGAAACAAACGATGCAAGAACATAAATGGTCTATGACGTTTCTTTTTCTCTTCATATGGATTGTCGGTATTATTTTAATTCGAGTTATGTAAAAAGGTCGTCACTCCATTGTGACGACCTCTTTTATATTTTTTCGTAGAAGAATGTATCAAATCGCTGAAGATTGTAACGCTCGGGTGTTAAAATTTGTTCCGTACTACCAACAAATAGTACACCGCCTTTTCGTAAAGAACGACTAAATTTTTCGTAAAGTTTTACTCTTGCTTCTTCTGTGAAATATATCATTACATTGCGACAAATAATCAAATCATAATTTGTATCGAATGACTGCATTAAAAGGTCATGTTGTTTAAAAGAGACGTTTTGTTTAATGTTTTGATGCAATGAATATAGATCATTCTCTTTTGTGAAATGACGTTCTTTCAAATCATTAGGTAATTCCTTTAACGAACGTTCTGTATATTGACCGCGTTTTGCAGTTTCTAAAATATGAAAATCAAGATCTGTTGCTTGAATTTCAAAACGAAATGGAGCTAGATGCTTTGATAAAATTAAAGAGAGTGTATATGGTTCTTCACCAGCAGCGCAAGCGGCACTCCATACCTTTAATTTTCCGCTATTTTGTTCGAGTAATTTTGGTAGTGCTTTTGACTCTAAAGTTTGCCATCGTTCTTTATTTCTAAAAAACTCTGAAACGTTAATTGTAATATAGTCAATAAAATTTAAAAATAAATTTTGATCAGCGCGTAATTTGTTTAAAAAATTAGTGTAGTTTTCGAAGCCTTTTCTCGAAATGAAAGCATCGATTCTACGGCGCATTCTATCTTGTTTATATGAAGCGATATCCATATTGAATTGTTGTTTAAAACTCGCGATAAAATGATCATAATCTTGTTCAATTATCATATTTACAATGGGCACAATAATGATATTGTGCCTCCCCCTTTACATCATACGAATTTTTTGTTCAAAGCTTTTTTTCATTTGCTTTTCATGTAATCCTGGTAAATCATAAATAACAGCATCAATACCTGCTTCTTTTGCAACATCGACAGGGATGACAGATGTATGTTTGTCCCCATTATAAAAACAGAGAACTAAATCAGTGTCTTCAATAATTTGTTTAACAAAAAACATATAATCTGATCGGTAAATGGAGTCAGAAGGATGATCAAAAGCAACATATTCGGCTCCGTGTTTTTTTAAGTAATCAATGACTTCTTGAAATTCATCTGTTATTGCTTGCAATGGTTGCAGCGTGTAAAGGCATAAATTTTGAGCGAGTCTTTCATTCTCAACGAAAAAACGAAGAACCTCATTTTCAATAGATTTATAACATAATATGTAAATTTTATGTTTGTGAGCATAGTCAGTTAAAAATTTTTTAATTTCTTCTTGATCTAATGCTGTTAATTGATTTGAACCACAAAGGAAAATATTCATAGAATTGTGCCACCTCATGCTAAATTGTAACATATCTTTTATAAAAAATAACTGCAAAATATTACTGTTCAGAGTATAATTATAAATAACTGGATTTTACGATTAAGTTTAGGAAGAAATAAAAAAATAAATAGGTGATATATATGCTACGTTCTATCTCGCATAATCCAATTTTATCGCATATACCGCCTGCTACTCAAATGCCGAAAGAAGCAAATGTCAGGACAGGACTTGCATTTTCGGATAATTTGCATGCAGATCCGAAAAAAGATAAATTACTAGAACAAATGGAAGCGTTTGTTGATAATATTGGAGAAATTAAAGAGAAAATTGAAATGGAATTAACGCTTGATAATGTAATGGAGTACAAAAATACAGTAAAATCATTTTTGAATTTTTACGTTGATAATGTATTGCAGTATAAAGATGTCATGTCTCGTCACCCACGTTACGGATATTCACAGAAAATGACGATTGTGAAACAGGCAGAAATGGGATTGAATGAATTAGAAGATGTTATGAATTTAATTAATACGAAAACAGGACATTTAGAAATGTTGAATCAAATTGGAGAAATCCATGGATTAATTGTGAATTTAGTCTTGTAAAAGGAAGGAAGCTATATGTACATACAATTATATGAAAAGCTCGTTATTATACAAAAGGCGTATGAAAATATTCAAGCGCTTGGAGAGCAAATATATGAGAATTTAAAAAGTAAAAATGTAAATGCAGTTCAAAAGTTACAAGTAGAGCAATTGCAGTACATTGATGGTTTAAAAGGGTTATCAAGCTCATTTGAAGAAATGGTTGTTCAGTTCTGTAAAGAACAAGGAGTTGAATCGTTTCGTGTAAGTGCGTTATTTTCGTATTTTTCTCAAGAAGAAATCGAAAAAATGGAAGAATTACAAAAAAACGTAACTGAATTAGAAGAGAATGTAAAAATGATTCTTTTGAAAAATCAATATTACTTAAACGTACTATTAAAAACTACAGAAAGTATTGTGGATTCTGTTTCTGAATATAACTTAGAGCGAAACAATAATTCGCAAATCTTTATGAACGAACTATTGTAAAGGAGAAGTGAAGCTTTATGAGATTATCTGATTATAATACACCGCTATCGGGCATGTTAGCGGCTCAAATGGGGTTACAAACAACGAAACAAAACTTGTCTAACATTCATACACCAGGTTATGTTCGTCAAATGGTGAATTACGGATCTGTTGGAGCAAGCAATGGTCATACGCCAGAACAGAGAATTGGTTACGGTGTACAAACGCTAGGTGTTGACCGTATTACTGATGAGGTAAAAACGAAGCAGTTTAATGATCAATTATCTCAGCTCTCTTATTATAACTACATGAATTCAACTTTATCACGTGTAGAGTCTATGGTTGGAACGACAGGGAAGAATTCATTATCTAGTTTAATGGACGGTTTCTTTAATGCCTTTCGTGAAGTAGCAAAAAATCCAGAGCAACCAAACTACTATGATACATTAATTTCTGAAACTGGGAAGTTCACAAGTCAAGTGAATCGTCTTGCAAAAAACTTAGATACAGTGGAAGCACAGACAGCAGAAGATATTGAAGCGCATGTTAATGAATTTAATCGTCTTGCTGCGAGTTTAGCAGAAGCGAATCATAAAATTGGACAAGCAGGTACACAAGTGCCGAATCAACTTTTAGACGAACGAGATCGCATCGTTACAGAGATGTCTAAGTATGCAAACATCGAAGTATCTTATGAATCTATGAATCCTAATATCGCGAGTGTTAGAATGAATGGTATTTTAACAGTAAATGGACAAGATACATATCCACTTCAATTAAATAAAGAAAAAGACCCAATGTCAGTTGAGATTTACGGTTCAGAAATCTCTGTAACTAGCGGAGCGATAAAATCAGCGATTGATACGAAAGCGAAGATTGTAGATTATAAAAAAAATCTCGAAGACTTAATGAGTTCAGTGAAAAAACAAGTGAATACAGTGATGGGAAAAGATTTCTTCGTTGGAGATTATGCGAAAGAGATGAAGTTAAATCCAGAATTCCAAAAAGATGTTTCGAAAATGAAAATATCTGCTGAAACAGCAAATAAACTAGCAGCAGTTACAGATGACGATTATAAAGAAGGTCTTTCTTATAAACAAGCATTAGACCAATTTATAGTTCGTGTTGCATCTGATAAAAGTGCAGTAAATGGTTATCAAAAAATTCATGGCGACTTACTAGAAGGTATTCAACAAGAAAAAATGAGCGTTGAAGGTGTAAATATGGAAGAGGAAATGGTAAATTTAATGGCCTTCCAAAAATATTTCGTCGCAAACTCTAAAGCTATTACTACGATGAATGAAGTGTTTGATAGTCTATTTTCGATTATTCGATAAGTGATAATAATTGATTGGAAATATATAAGGAGGAGATAGAAATGAGAGTATCTACATTTCAAAATGCAAACTGGGCAAAGAATCAGTTAATGGATTTGAATGTGCAACAACAATACCATAGAAACCAAGTAACTTCAGGGAAGAAAAATCTTCTTATGAGTGAAGATCCACTTGCAGCGAGTAAATCATTTGCGATTCAACATTCATTGGCGAATATTGAACAAATGCAAAAAGATTTAGCTGACTCAAAAAATGTATTAACACAAACTGAAAATACTTTACAAGGTATTTTTAAATCTTTAACGAGAGCAGATCAATTAACGGTACAGGCATTAAATGAGCCAAATGGTGAAAAAGAATTGAAAGCCATCGGTGCAGAGATTGATCAAATTTTAAAACAAGTTGTATATTTAGCGAATACGAAAGAGCAAGGTCGTTATATTTTCGGTGGTGATAGTGCAGAAAAGTCACCATTTACAGAAGATGGTACGTACCAGGGTGGACAAAATGATGTGAACTGGCAACTAAATGACGGTTATGAGTTAAAGGCATTCCGTAACGGAGAAGCATTATTATCCCCAGTTATAAAAACGTTAAAACAGATGAGCGAAGCGATGCAAAAAGGTGACCAAAAAGCGTTACAACCGTTATTAGGAGAAAATAAGAAAAACTTAGATGGCATCATTAACCGTACAACTGAAGTTGGTTCAACAATGAACACAATGGAGACGTTTAAAACAATTTTAAGTGAGCAAAATTTAGCGCTTCAAGAAAACCGTAAAGAAATTGAGGATGTTGATTTAGCGGTCGCAATTTCTGACTTGGCATATATAAATGCGACGTATGAAGCGACGCTTAAAGCGGTTAGTACGATGAGTAAAACGAGTATTTTAGACTACATGTAATCTATAAGGAGTGAGAAAAATGGCAGGAACAACGATGACAGGTATTGGCGGTAGACAACAAATTTGGAACCTCGGAAATAATATGATCGATACTTCTAACTTCGTCGAATTAGAAATGAATGCTTTAGATATGAGGAAAACACCGTATACGAAGGAAAAGAATGATCTCACAAATGATAAACTATTATATACAAGTTTAAAATCAGAATTTAGTTCTTTCACACAAACGTTTAAAAACTTAGCGGCTTTTAAAGGGAATGAGAAAAAAGTAACTACAACACAAGACGGTTATATTAATGTAAAAGCTGATGGTGGTGCGATTGCAGGAACTTTTAATATGACGATTACACAGCTTGCACAGCGTCATCAAATAGCTTCAAATGAAATTAAAGATATAAATGCAAAGCTTCCTAAAGATGAAGTATTAAAACTAGGTGGTAAAGAATTAAAAGTAACAACTGATATGACATATAAAGATTTAATTAATAAGATTAATGATGGAGATTATGGCGTATCAGCTTATACACTTGGAAATAAAATTTTCATGACCTCGAAAAAAGAGGGAACAGATGGACAGATTAAGTTTGAGGCAAACACATCTACACTATTTCAAGATATGGGTTTAGCTAAGGCGGATGGAACAGCGCTCAATACAATCAATGAAGCACAAAATGCTATGTATACTATTAATGGTATCAAAGGGGAAGGTTCTACTAATACAATTGAAGCTCTTCCTGGTGTGAAAATTGAGTTGTTAAAGGTAACTGAGCCGAAAGTAGAAGGAGCGCTAGATGCTGGTACAACAACAGATCCAAAAGCAAAAGGTATAGATCTAAAATTTACAGTAAATGACTCAAACGTAACAGATGCATCGAATGTTATTAAAAAAATGGTAGCTGATTATAATAAAGCTGTTTCTACAGTAGATATCTTTGCTGGAAAAGGTGGAGCTTTCCAAGGTCAAGCTATTATGCAAAGTGTACGTCAGGCAATGAACAATGTCGTAACATTTTCTCAAGATGGTAATTATTTATTCACATTTGGTATTCAATTAAAGCAAGATGGAACGATGGAAGTTGATGACGAAAAGTTAACGAAAGCATTAAAAGAGAAGCCAGATGCAGCGAAGCAATTTTTCTTTAGTTCTAACGGTTTAGGAAAAATGATGGAAGAACCGCTTGATAAACTATTCGGTGATAAAGGTGTAGTTGGAGAGAGAGTAAAAAATATTGACTCACGTGTAAGTGATTTAGATAAAAAGATTCAAGATATTGAAAAGCAAAATTTGGACAAACAAAATGATATTGTGAAGAAGTATCAAAAGCTAGAGAGTACATTAGCGGCGCTTGATAGCCAACTAAAAACAATTAAAGCAATGACAAAACAAAAAAGTGATGATTAATGAAAGTTGAGGAAGTGATCGTATGCAAGCATGGCAACGTTATATGCAAAATGATATTATGACGAGTAATCCGATTAAAAATACAATTTTTATTTATGAAAGATGTATTGTAGAGTTTCGTAATTTAGAAGAACTTTTACATACTTTTAAATTACAAGAAGGGAACGCACTTCTTGAAAAATTAGAACGTATTTTTGAAGAACTAAAGCTTCAATTAAATCCTGAGATTACGAAAGATTTATATGATAGTCTCTATGGTTTATATGATTGGATTAGCATTCAAATTCAAACGATGAAAGTAACGCGTGAAGCGAAAGATATTGATGCAATTGTGAAAGTGTTACAAGATTTAATAGACGGTTACCGCGGAGCACTTGAAAATGAACAATGATATTTATCGGACGTTTGTCAGCTGTTTTAATGAAATCGGTGAATTGCAAGTGTCAGACAGAGAGTTTGCTGAGAAGAGTGAGATGTTAAATCGCTGGATGATGACATTGGATGAAGAAACGCGTGCGCAAGTTGCAGCGGAGGTAAGCCCATTCATTATTAAGGCAGCTCAACATATTCGAGATAAGCAAAAGATTTTGGAAGAAATGATTATGACAAATGATGGGCGAATGAAGGCTAATTCATTTTACGGTAAATATTAATAATAACGTCTGGAAACAGATTCCCCTTTTAAAAGGGGGTCTATTCCTTCGTTTACATAAAGAACTCCGCTGATTGAGGTTTCATTTTATGACTGTGATGAAAAAAATAATAGTAATCTAAATAATAGAAAAATGGACTTTAGTTTGTAGTTTATATATTGAAATGTTCTATAGATTACTATGTGTATACAGTTTTTTGCATTCTTTTTTTATATTTTTGTATTTTTCTAAAGACAACAATGAAAAAATGGAATAAAATATGTAAGGGTACATAATAGTAAATATTTTAATAAACGCATATAAGAAAATAAATAATGAAGTGAAACTTCTATCAGTGGATCATTACGTTAGAAAAGGAAGGGTGTGGAATATGCCAGATTTAGTGAGTGATGTAAGCCATTATATGAATTATTTAGTGACGAAACGAAATACTGTTTCTAGTAATATTGCAAATGCGAATACACCTGGCTATAAAGCACAAGATGTAACATTTGCTGAGCAGATGAATAAAAGTAGTGCGTTATATAAAAATAATGCGGCTGATTTAAAGAGCAATCCAGATTTATATCAAACGAATGAAATGCACTTACCGACAGTAAATACGAAAAATACATATGCAAAGATTCAAACAAAATCAATGCAAACGAATAAAGACGGAAATAGTGTGGATGTAACGACAGAAATGCTAGATTTAATGAAAGCAAATCAGTTATACGGTATTTCAATTAACGCAATTAATACACAATATGCAATTAACCAAGCGGCACGCGGACGTTAAAAGTAGAAGGAGAGACAACGGATGTTTCAGGCAATTAATGCAAGTGGCTCAGGGCTAACGACAGCGAGAAAGTGGATGGAAGTTACTTCTAACAATATTGTAAATGCAAATACGACGGCGGCTCCGGGGGCAGATTTATATGAGCGTCGTAGTGTGGTATTAGAATCAAACAATAGTTTTGCAAGTATGTTAGATGGGGCTCCTACTAATGGAGTAAAAATAAAAAGTATTGAAGCAGACAAAACGGAAAATTTAGTGTATGATCCGACGCATCCGCACGCAAATGAAGAAGGATATGTACGTTATCCAAATATTGATGTAACTGCTGAAATGACGAATGTAATGGTTGCTCAAAAAATGTATGAAGCGAATACGAGTGTATTAAATGCGAATAAAAAAATGCTTGATAAAGATTTAGAAATCGGCCGAGGATAAGGGGGAAGATCGTAATATGAAAATTCAACCAATGTTACATACACAACCATTTGGAGCAATTCAGTCAATTGGTGCACCGAAAACTTCTCAAACATCTGTAGCTCCGGAGAAAAAGTTTATTGATTTATTGGAAGATATGAATCAAACGCAAAACAATGCACAAACAGCAGTATATGATTTACTAACTAAAGGGGTAGGAGAAACACATGACGTTTTAATTCAGCAAAAGAAAGCTGAATCTCAAATGAAAACGGCTGCTCTCGTACGTGATAATCTTATTGAAAATTATAAGTCACTAATTAATATGCAAATTTAGGAAAGTGGACGGGTGTGTTTAAATGGAAAAGATGAAAAATGTTATCCAATCGTTAAAAACGTGGCATAAGTTAGTAATCGGTGCTGCGCTTTTAGCGATTGTAACAGGAGCACTTTTATACTTCACCTTGCCAGATAAATATGTTGTTGTATATCAAAATTTAAATGATGCAGATAAACAAGAGATTACAGCAGAATTATCGAAGTTAGGTGTCGATTACCAATTAGCGGCCGATGGTTCAATTCGTGTGCAAAAGAATGATGCTCCATGGGTTCGAAAAGAAATGAATGGGATGGGCTTACCGTTTAATTCGAAAAGCGGTGAAGAAATTTTATTAGAAAGCTCTCTCGGTTCAAGTGAACAAGATAAAAAAATGAAGCAAATTGTCGGTACGAAGAAGCAATTGGAGCAAGATATTGTAAGAAACTTTGCGACAGTTGAAACGGCAAATGTTCAAATTACATTGCCTGAAAAAGAGACAATTTTTGATGAAGAAAAAGCAAAAGGAACAGCGGCGATTACGGTTGGAGTGAAACGTGGCCAATTGTTAACAGCTGATCAAGTTGCAGGTATACAGCAAATGATTAGTGCAGCAGTTCCTGGTGTGAAGGCAGAAGAAGTAAGCGTTATTGATAGTAAAAAAGGTGTTATCTCAAAAGGAGCAGATGAAGCACATTCTAGTAGTTCCTCTTCTTATGAGAAAGAAGTAGAGATGCAGCAGCAAATTGAAGGTAAATTAAAGCAGGACATTGATGCAACGTTAATGACGATGTTTAAACCGAATGAATATAAAGTGAATACGAAAGTATCTGTAAACTACGATGAAGTTACACGTCAGTCAGAAAAGTATGGTGATAAAGGTGTACTTCGTAGTAAACAAGAGCAAGAGGAAAGCTCTACTGCGCAAGAAGGGGCAGATACGAAGCAAGGTGCTGGTATTACAGCGAACGGTGAAGTGCCAAACTACGGTACGAACAATAATCAAAATGGTAAAGTTGTCTATGATAATAAAAATGGTAACAAAATCGAAAACTATGAAATAGATAAAACAGTTGAAACAATTAAGAAACACCCAGAATTAACGAAAACAAATGTTGTTGTATGGGTAGACAATGATACGTTAGTAAAACGTAGAATTGATATGACAACTTTTAAAGAAGCAATTGGAACAGCGGCAGGACTTCAAGCTGATCCGAACGGTAACTTTATAAATGGTCAAGTTAACGTTGTAACTGTTCAGTTCGATCAGCCGAAAGCTGAAAAAGAGAAAGAGCCAGAAAAAAGTGGTATGAACTGGTGGTTATTCGGTGGAATTACAGCTGGCTTATTAGCGATTGGTGGCCTAGTATGGTTCTTATTAGCAAGACGTAAGAGAAAGAAAGAAGAAGAGGAATATGAAGAATACTTAGCAGAAGAGGAAATTGCTGCAAGTAATGAAAGTATCTTGGAAATTCCTGAAGAAAAAATAGTGCCAGAGCCAAAACCTGAACCAGAAGAACCGAAAGAACCAACGTTAGATGAACAAGTGCAGGATGCTACGAAAGAACATGTAGAAGGAACTGCAAAAGTAATTAAAAAATGGTTAAACGGACAGTAAGGGAGGAACAACGATGTTAGATGAAATCTCCTCCAAAGAAAAAGCTGCCATCCTTATTCGTACATTAGAAGAAGGGGTGGCAGCAAAAGTCATTGAATATATGACAGCTGAGGAAAAAGAAGTATTACTTCGTGAAATCGCAAAGTTTCGTGTATACAAACCAGAAACGTTAGAAAATGTACTAGGAGAGTTCTTATATGAACTAAATGTAAAAGAATTGAACTTAGTCACTCCAGATAAAGAATACATTCGTCGCATATTTAAAAACATGCCAGAAGACGAACTGGAAAAATTATTGGAAGATCTTTGGTATAACAAAGATAATCCGTTTGAGTTCTTAAATTCACTTACAGATTTAGAGCCACTTCTTACAGTGCTTAATGATGAGTCACCACAAACAATTGCAATTATCGCTTCTTATATTAAACCGCAACTTGCGTCTCAATTAATTGAGAGATTGCCAGATCATAAGCGCGTTGAAACGGTAATGGGTATAGCGAAACTAGAACAAGTTGATGGTGAGTTAATTAATCAAATTGGTGAGTTGTTAAAATCGAAATTAAATAATATGGCATTTAGTGCAATTAATAAAACTGATGGCTTGAAAACAATCGTAAATATTTTAAATAATGTTTCACGAGGTGTTGAAAAAACAGTCTTTCAAAAGCTGGATGAAGTCGATTATGAGTTATCTGAGAAAATTAAAGAAAATATGTTTGTCTTTGAAGACTTACTTGGTCTTGAAGATCTTGCGCTTCGCCGTGTATTAGAAGAAATTACAGATAACGGTGTTCTTGCGAAAGCACTTAAAATTGCAAAAGAAGAAATTAAAGAGAAATTATTTACATGTATGTCTTCAAACCGTAAAGAGATGATTCTAGAAGAATTAGATGGCTTAGGACCGCTTAAGATGACGGATGCTGAAAAAGCGCAGCAAACGATCACTGGTACAGTGAAAAAGCTAGAGAAAGAAGGAAGAATTATCGTTCAAAGAGGTGAAGAGGATGTCCTTATTTAAAAACAGAATTCCGAAGAATTCTGTTTCTTTTTCTGAAGAAACGTATGAATTACAATTTCCAAAACCAGCTTCAGTTCAAATAGAAGAGGAAGAATTACAAGCTGATCATGCAGAACTTCGCGCCCAGCAAGAATCATTACATATGGAAATGAATCAGCTAAGGCAAGAGCAGCAAATGCTAGAACGAGAGCGGCAGCAGTTATTACAAGATAAAGAACAATTTCAAATGCATATTCATGAGCAAATGGAACAGATGGAAGCAGCGCGTGTGCAATTTCAAAAAGAACAACAAGAAATAGCGTATGAATGGACAGAGTTATTATGGGATCAATCTTTTCATCTAGCAGAAAAAATCGTGAATCAAGCGGTAGATTCACGATTGCTTGATGTGTTACCTATTTTAACTGGCATCGTGCAAACATTGCCAACTTCGTTTGAAAAATTAATCATTACAGTACATCCAGAAACGTTTGAACGTATTCAAGAAGAGAAGGAGAATACGAAAGAATATTGGTTACTACAATTAGTAGAATGGAAATATGATTTCTCCTTGCAGTTTGGTGAATTTGTTCTGGAAGAAGAGAAAGAGTTCTTTGAATTTAAATTTGCACCTATATTTGCAAAACTTCGTCAGAAATGGGAAGAAGAGAAGTTATTTGAGGAGCAAAATCTATGAGCCGCCTGTTAATGAATGAGAACGAAAAATGGAATAAGTTTATTAAAACACCGCTGTATACGAAAGTAGGCAAAGTTCATAGTGTACAAGAACAGTTTTTCGTAGCAAAAGGGCCGAAAGCGAAGATTGGAGATGTTTGCTTCGTTGGAGAACATAACGTCTTATGTGAAGTGATTGCCATTGAAAAAGAAAATAATATGCTACTTCCATTTGAACAGACAGAAAAAGTATGTTATGGAGATTCAGTGACATTAGTTTCAGAAGATGTTGTTGTACCACGTGGTAATCACTTGCTCGGAAAAGTGTTAAGTGCAAATGGTGAAGTGTTAAATGAGGAAGCTGAAAACATTCCATTACAGAAAATAAAACTAGATGCACCACCTATACATGCATTTGAACGTGAAGAGATTACCGATGTATTTGAAACAGGAATAAAATCAATTGATTCTATGCTAACAATTGGTATCGGTCAAAAGATTGGTATTTTTGCTGGGTCAGGTGTTGGTAAATCAACTTTACTTGGAATGATAGCAAAAAATGCAAAAGCTGATATAAACGTTATTAGTTTAGTAGGGGAACGTGGCCGGGAAGTAAAAGACTTTATTCGAAAAGAGTTAGGCGAGGAAGGTATGCGAAAAAGCGTCGTTGTTGTAGCGACGTCAGATGAAAGTCATCTTATGCAACTTCGTGCAGCGAAACTCGCAACGTCTATTGCTGAATACTTCCGTGATCAAGGTAATAACGTATTACTTATGATGGACTCTGTTACTCGTTTTGCCGATGCACGAAGAAGTGTTGATATTGCTGTTAAAGAGTTACCGATTGGTGGTAAAACACTGTTAATGGAAAGTTATATGAAGAAGTTGTTAGAGCGGTCCGGAAAAACACAAAAGGGATCTATAACAGGTATTTATACGGTGCTTGTTGATGGGGATGATTTAAATGGTCCTGTACCAGATTTAGCACGTGGTATTTTAGATGGACATATCGTATTAAAGCGTGAGCTTGCAACGCTTAGTCATTATCCTGCAATTTCAGTATTAGATTCAGTAAGTAGGATTATGGAAGAAATTGTTTCGCCACATCATTGGCAACTTGCAAATGAAATGAGAAAGATTTTATCAATTTATAAAGAAAATGAATTGTATTTTAAGCTAGGAACGATTCAAGAAAATGAAGAAAATGCTTATATTTTTGAATGTAAAAATAAAGTAGAAGGCATAAATACATTTTTAAAGCAAGGTCGATCGGATAGTTTCCAATTTGATGATATCGTTGAAGCGATACAGCATATAGTATAAGGCCTCTGCATAAGAGGTCTTATTTTTTTGTTTTTTAATATTTCACAGATTTTTTTGGGAAAAAACTATATAATAGAAAAAGAGAACGTTATAATAGAAAGGGGTTATGAAAACAGGTGGATAAACAGCAGTACGACACAATAAAATTGCAAATAAATCAAGAAAAAGAACATATTTTAAAAGAAGTGTATGAATTAACAGCTGAAAAAAGAAAAATAGAACAAAAAAAAGAATATGATTTATATGTTGTGAAATCGCGTAGTAAAGTCGTACAAACTGGGCAACGTATTATGGCTGGCATGCTTTCTTCACATACGTTTTCACCTGAAAGAATAGAAGAATGGAATCGAAAAATTAAAAAAACGGAAGGTTTTATTCAAAAAAATGAAAGCCTTTTAGAGCAAGTAAAAGAAAAAGAACGTGTCATTGATGAGATGTATCAAGAAGATTGCAAAAAGTTTGCGAAAGCACAAGAAAAGCTGGAAGAAAAAATGCTTCTGGATTTGAAAATGTGTATGAATGGATGAGGTGAATGTAGTGATACAGTCTGTATTACCGGTGCAACAAAGTTTACCTCCGCAAAAAGAAAAAGGGCTAGAAGTACAATCAAAAAATGAAGATTCTTCATTCGATCGTACGATGAGAATGGAAAATAAAAAACAGCCGCAAACGGAGAAAACGAAACGAGAAGAAGCACCGAAAGAAGAGAAAAAAGATTATATTCTTTCTAAACCATCGGTAACGAAAGAAGAACCAATTGTAAAGAAAGAAGAAAAAAAAGAGACAGAACAGTTGTTATTAGCTGTATCTGAGCAAATGGTTGCAATTGAGCAATTACATGTCCAACCGGAATTGTTATATCAATACATACAAAAAATACAAGAGCTATATAAAGAATATGGCAATATTAAACTTAATGAATTACCTGCAGCTGAATTACAACAATTACAAGAACTTCTTTCAAATATGAATATCAAAAATGCTATATGTTTAGAAGATACAATGCAAATGGTATTAGACAAAATGAAGATGCCAGAGCAAGCGATGCAAGCATTGAAGGCTGTAGAAACAGAAACTTGTAATATTGCAAAGGAACAAGAAGAGTTTAAAGACGTAGATCTTCCGAAAGCTGAGAGCGATGATACAAAGGTAGAGTTGCCTGAGGTTGATGCATTAAACGATTCGAGCTCTGCAGGTGCAGAATTATTAAATAAAACGACGAGTACCGAACAAATAGGGAAATCAAATAGTGGTGCTGAGAAAGTTTCATTACCTGACTTAGGAAAGAAAATGGAAGCGCAAGTAGAAGCGCTGCAAAAATTTGTAGTGAAACAAGAACGTGTTTTATTCCAGTTAAATCCAGAAAAACTTGGTACATTAACAGTGTTTATGAAAAAACACGGAGATCAAATTGACGTTCACGTAGAAATGGAAAAACACGATGCGAAAAAACGTGTTGAAATCATTTTTGATGAATTGAGATTAAAGTTAAAAGAAAAAGAAATCAATATTCAAATTAGCTATTCAGATAAAGATGAAAATCGTAAAGAACAGCGAGAACAAGAGCAAAGGCAAAAACAGAAATTAGCAAATACAAATCATGAAAAACAACAATCAACAGAATTTGCGGGATTATTGGAGGAATAAAGCGTGCCAACAGTTGGATTAAATACAACGAGTACAAATCATATTCCGTTACAAGCAGGAGCGCAAAAAAGTAATGTACCTGTTAATGGTGTACAATCGCCAGTGCAACAAAGTAATGGAGTTTCAGCAGGAGCGCAAAAGACTCCTGGGGTAATGGGGAAAGATGATTTCTTAAAATTGTTTTTATCAAGTTTCCAACATCAAGATCCATTTAATGCGATGGATATGAATCAAATGATGAATCAGACAGCGCAGTTATCTCTTATGGAACAAGTACAGAATATGACGAAAGCGGTAGATAAGCTGCAATCAACGATGTATTCAACAGCACTTGATGGTGGAATGAAGTTTTTAGGGAAATACGTAAGAGGTGTTGACGGTGACGGAAACAAAGTAACCGGTCAAGTAGAAACGGTTCGTCTTGCGGAAAATAACGATGTACAGCTCGTTATTAATAATAAAGTTGTCTCTCTTCGTTTCGTTGAGAGAGTGTCTGATAAACCGATTGGGGAAACGAATCCAGAAGACGCAAAGAAAGACGATCAAAAAGTAACTGAAGAAGTAAAAACTACAAATTCATAAGGAGTGTCCATACGTTATGATTAAAGCGTTATATACAAGTATTACAGGGATGAATGCAACACAAAATGCATTAAGTGTAACTTCAAATAATATTGCCAATGCACAAACAGTAGGTTATAAAAAACAAAAAGCAATGTTTGATGATTTACTATATAACAATTCGATTGGTGCAAAAGGTGACGGTAAGTACGCAGGAACGAATCCGAAAAGTATTGGTAACGGTGTGAAAATGAGTGGTACGGTTACGGATTATAGTGATGGTACAATTACGTTAACAGGTGGCAAAACACAAGCAGCAATGGAAGGTAATGGTTTCTTCGTTGTAGGTGATTCAAAAGGCGGAAATATGGAATTTACTCGTAAAGGTACGTTTGGGATATCTTCAGATTACTATATTACGAATACTGAAGGTCAATACGTATTTGCCTACCCTGCAAATGAGGCAACTGGTGAAGTTGATTTATCTGGAATTCCAGGACCGTTGCAAATTCCAATGGGAACAGCAATTGGTGGTATTCGAACATCGAAAGGGACAATTAAAGGGAATATTCCAACTGGTGAAAAACAAATTACACAAGATTTACCTGTATATGATAATGCGGGGAATACATGGACAATGCGTGTAGAGTTTAAACAAACGAGTGAACATAACTATACATATAAAGTACAAATGCGCAATGACTCGAAAAAAGAAACAGAGTTTAAAGATGTTCCAGGTGCAGGTGGTAATATGACATTTGATGCTGTTGGAAATCCAAATCCGAAAGAGCAAGGAGCCAATATTCCATTTGATGGCGGTTCTATAAAATTAGACTTAAGCCATTTAACAAATCATCCAACAGATAAAACATTATCAGTAACAGACGTAGATGGTAGAGCAGCAGCCACGGTTAAAGATTGCTTCATTGCTGACGGTGGATACGTAATGGTAAAATATTCTGATGGAAGTATGAAATCTGCAGGTCAATTAGCTGTTGCAATGTTCCCGAACGAAGGCGGACTAATGAAAACAGGTAATGGTAACTATACAGCAACGAATACAACAGGTATTTTAGCTCTTGGTACATCTGGTCAAAACGGTGCAGGTAAAGTACGCGGTGGTGCACAAGAAGGTGCTAACGTAGATTTATCTGTAGAATTCGTTGACTTAATGTTATACCAACGCGGATTCCAAGGAAATGCGAAAGTAATTAAAGTTTCAGATGAAGTATTAAATGAAGTTGTAAACTTAATTCGATAATATATCGCATGGAAAAAATGTAATGGAGTAGAAAGGGTTTTTTATTCGTATGACAAGACAAGAGCGAATTTTACAATTGCCTTTTTTCGAAAATAAACGTGAACTTGCCGAGCAAGTATTAAAAATAGAACGAGAAGAGCATGTATATTTACCAGATCAATTTGAAATTAAGCAAGTGCCTCCGTATTCATTTGGCGAAAAACAAGCAATCATTGGCCGTATCCATGAGTTTTATTTCATAAGTGTTGGTAGCGATACTGTTTGGAAGTATCAACTGTTTAAGGATGAGATGAAGTGCCGTGAGTTTTTTGTTATGTTGCCAAATATTACGGATCAGCAGATAGCGTTTTGGTTTAATAACATAGAGTTATTGAAAGGTTCTTAAAAGCACTTTTTAGGTTTTGAGAGAGGACCTGGCGATGTTTTGGAGCGGTTAGTGCCTAATAGAGTCCCGACCGATGTGTAAGACCAGAGATATGTAGCGTTACTAGAGTAGTGTGGTAGTGTAAGAAGTGGTAATATAAAATAGTTTTAAGTTAATTTAAGGTAGTTGTAGTATACAATTAGACTGAATTTCTATAAAAGGAGAGGTGAGGAGGATGGTGCAAAATAAGTATCGCGTTACATTCATTTCGCCGAGTGAGGTTGAGCAGCGAACTGTAATGGCGGCGAATAGTTTGCCAGATTTAATTCGTAAAGTAGAGAGTATTATCGCAGATCCAAACGGTTATTTTGTGAATGATAAAAAAAATAATTGTTATTTTAAAGTGATTAAAGAAAATGTTACGTTTATTCAATATGAGTTACTATTTTCGGATAAGGAAATTCATATTGAAAAATTAAAACATATAGCACCGGTAGTATTAAAACGATTATTCGAAAAAATAAATGACCCGGAATTATATGCACTCGCGCTACTTGATGTTGATATAGCAACGAAAGAATATGTGCTAGCAGAAATGAATTCTGAGCTGAGAATAAGAGTAGAGACGGAGCTTTTGAAAAAATGGGAAGCAATGCCGACAGAAATTGTAGGAGCACAAGAAGTTTTATTAGAGGCACTTGCTTCGTTTATACAAGATTAATTGTTTTTTAATAAAGTGAATCGTTCGACTATCTATATTTTTTATATAGGTAGTTGACTTTTTCTCTTTTATAAAGCTTAATAATTAGATATACGGAATTAATGGAAGGGGAGCGACACCTTTATGTCACAAGCACAAAGTATTTTATTAGAAAGCGGAACAAATGAATTAGAGATTGTTACGTATACTGTTGGTGAAAACCTATTTAGTATTAATGTTATGAAAGTACGTGAAATCATTAATCCATTCCCTGTTACAACTGTGCCAGAATCTCATCATGCAGTTGAAGGTGTTGTTCAAGTACGTGGTGAAATTTTACCTGTTATTAACTTGGCAATGGCTCTTAATTTAAAGTCAACAAAGCCACTTGATCAAACGAAATTTATCATCTCAGAATTAAACCAAATGAAAGTTATTTTCCGCGTGGATGAAGTACATCGTATTCAACGTATTTCGTGGGAACAAATTGATGAACCAGCTTCATTATCTATGGGACTAGAAGAAACGACATCTGGTATTGTAAAACTAGATGGCAAAATCATCTTACTATTAGATTATGAAAAAATTGTATGTGAAATTAGCGGCACTGGTTATGACAATAAATCAATTGCAGGGTTAGAACAAAAAACAGATCGAGCTGAAAAAGTAATTTATATTGCAGAAGATTCAGCAATGCTTCGCCAAATATTAGAAGAAACATTATCATCAGCTGGATATACGAAAATGAACTTCTTCAGCAATGGTGCAGAAGCGTTAGCACAAATTGAAAAATTAGCGAAAGAGCAAGGCGAAAAAATGTTTGAACATATTCACTTGCTAATTACGGATATTGAAATGCCAAAAATGGATGGACATCATTTAACGAAAGTGGTTAAGGATAGTGAAGTAATGAATCGTTTACCAGTCATTATTTTCTCTTCATTAATTACAAATGAATTATTCCATAAAGGTGAAGCTGTAGGAGCAAATGCTCAAGTAAGTAAGCCAGATATTCAAGAGCTAATTGGTTTAGTTGATAAGTTAGTGCTTTAAAAGCTTCTATTTAGCCGGAATAGAAGCTCTAGCTAAGTGTTGAGCGGTCAGTGCTTAATAGAGCCCTATGCGATGTTGAGACCAGAGATATGGAGTGGTTATAGGTAAGTAGAAGAGCTGGCGTATAACATTTTTCTATTTAGTAGGAATAGAGGAACTACTTATGTAAGGAAGTTTTCAGTGCTTAATAGAGTCTCATGCGATGTGAGTTCAGAGGTATGAAGTAGTTTTAGGTAAGAAGAAGTGAGACTTTGATTGAGGATTTGAAGACTGGGTTTATAACTCTATTTTGTTAGAGAGGGGAAGGAATTAGCCATGTGTAGCATTGGCTAGTTCCTTTTTAGTATTATATACTTTAAATTGGTAGAAAAATGAAAGGTTTCTTGGGTGTTTGTCGCTGTATGTGCGAATAATCTTTATTTAGAGATTTTTGATTTAAAAATATAAGTAAACGTATTTTCGATTGTTATTTTAGTAATATTTCGTGGTAACGCAAATTTTTTCGGTGAAAAAACATTCAAAATACCATATAATATAATTAAATGTAATTAATATGCAATTTTGCATGTTAATAAAAAAACATTTTCCAAATTTTTATACTTTCTATACATTTTTGTATGTTTATTATTTGACAGATAATTTCGAACTGTTATAATATGGATATGTAAAAATTGCTATTTTCTTAAAAGACATGGGAGTCAGATGAGAATTGTGAAAGGATGAGGGGGAGTGGCACAGAGTATGTATCACCACACAGCAATTAATGTATTAGGTCTTTTGCAAAACATGTCAAATAATAAAATGAACGATATGCAACTAGAAGCGGAATTAAAAAAAATAGAAAAAAAATTCCAAGTAAAGTATGAAGAGTTAGTTGATTTACATAATAGAATGGTATTATTTCAAATAGATATAGAAAAAAATGGCGGGATGCGAGCATATGAAAAATCAGCAATTACATGGCTGAAGTCTGAACTAGAGCTACTGTATGAAGTGTATCAATTTTGTCAACGTCACGGTTTAAACATTTTAAATATTTCAAAATACGTAAGTAAAAATGAACTAAATCTTTTTCCAAAAACAGAAAGTCAATTGCAAAATACGTATTATAAATTGAAAAAACGTGAAATACCGTTTGAAAATATTGAAAAACAAAAACCAGGACGAAAGCGAAAATATATACCAGTAAAAGAGACAATGGTTGCAAGAAAACAAGAAAACGAGTACGAATTAAAAGAAGAAATCCAGCATAAAGAGGATGAAAAAAATCTTGTAACAGTTATATCTGGTATCGTTGATAACTTTGAAACAATTAATCAATGTAGTGAAAGGAAAGAAGACGAACTACATCAGTTTATGGAAGGTATTTATAAGCTTTCTAGCATGGCAGCAGGGCGTTCTAGAGAAGCAAAGAATACACGTAGTCTAGAAGGTGAATTGCAGTCGTTACAACTAGAAAATGAAAGGCTAAAACGAGAGAAAGAAGAGCTTGTACAAGATATTAAAGGTATGACGCAGCTTTTAATTCATTTCATTACAAGTTCTGATATCGATCAAATTCGTAAATTACCAACTTTCGTACAAGATTGTAAAATGGAATTACATAAACTCGGGCTATATAATGCACAAGACGGAAAAATGAAAATAATGGTTGACCGTAGCGGACAAGTTATGACGGTAACACAGTAATAAAATTTGGGTACAAAATAAAAGGGAGATACATAGTTTATATGTATTTCCCTTTTGTTTTGTATGGAATCGTTCCAAAAATGGAAGATTAATTTTTATGATTGTAGTAGTTTAGAGACCATTTTCGGAATTTGGTTCGCTTGTGAAACCATACTAAGTGCAACTTCAGTCAATAATTTGAACTTTAAAAAATCACTCATCTCCTGCGCCATGTCTGCATCTTCAATTCGAGATGCAGCATCTGTTAACGCCATACTTTGGCTATTTAAATTTTCAATATTAAACTGTAAACGATTTATCATTGCACCAAGGTCGGCACGATGAAATGACACACTTTGCAAAGCCTCTTCGATTTTAAGAATTGCCGCTCTTGCTTCTTGTTCTGTTGAAATCTTGATGTCATGTTGTGTAGGGGAAGGGGGAATATGTTTCGTCATATTTACCGTATGACCGATATCGTCTAGTGTAATAGGGCGGTTTTGACCGTCAAATACAGATAAATCATTAAACTCAGTCGTCTCGCCAATATAGCCAATTTGTTCTGTTAAAGACTGAAACTCTTTATTCAGCGAATGACGGTTTGCATTTGAATTTGTACCGTTCGCAGATTGAACGGCTAAATCACGCATACGCTGTAAAATATTTGTCACAGTTTGAAGGGCAGCTTCCGCCGTGCGAAGCATCGATATCGCATCCTCATTATTACGAATCGCCACTCGCATACCACTTGCTCTCGCATGCATACGAGTCACAACTGCAACATTAGCGGGATTATCAGAAGCATGGTTTAACTTCTTACCAGTCGCCAAATGCTCCATTGACACATTCATACGTTTCTCATTCTCATACAACGACTGCCTAGCATTCATACTTAAAACATTCGTACCAATACGCATAATAGACACTCCTTATAGATTGATATAGTTAGTGTTCTAAAGTTAATAAAAGGTCATGAAAAGATAAAAAGGCTTATGCTTATTTGCTATTTGTGTTTTAGCATAAGAGGGGATCAAGATAAGCACTAACCGCTTCTATGCACCGCAGATACTCTCTTCCACATAAAAAAGAAAGTTTTATAAATAATCTGTCTATATAGAAAAAATAAACCCCTCCGCAAGCAGAGAGGTTTATTCAGGAAACTAACTCAAATGGCTTATTGTAATAATTTAGAAACCATTTGTGGAGTTTGGTTTGCTTGAGAAAGCATGCTGATACCAGCTTCGTTCAAGATTTTGAACTTAGTCATTTCAGACATTTCTTTCGCCATGTCAGCGTCTTCGATTTGAGAAGCAGCTGAAGCCATAGAAGAAGATTGGCTCTTCAGGTTGTTTACGTTAAAGTCAAGACGGTTTAATGTAGCACCTAGAGTTGCACGGTTAGATGCAATGTTTTCTAGTGCAGAGTCAATTGCAGCGACAGCAGCATTAGGATTACCAACAGTTACTTTTGTTTTATCGAACGCACCGCCTAAGGCTTTAGCTGTAGTAGCTTTATCTGCATCTGCGGCTGTATTGTAAGCTGTTAATTTGTCAGTAACGGCTTTAGCATCTGCTGCAGACATAGACCCTTTAACTTTATTGAATTCCGTCATAACAGCATCAACTTCTTTTTGAAGATCACCTTTGTCAGTAGTAGTTGTTGTGCTAAGTGCAGTAAATTTGGCTGCAACATCATCAACTGTTTTTTGTGATGCGCCACTAATTGTTAGTTTATCAATACTTAATGATTTGGTAGAAACGTTTGCTAATTTAATATCAATTTTCTTACCTTCATCAGCGTTATCTAGTGTTTGAATTGCAATAGTTTCATTAGAACCATCTAATAATTTTTTATCATTGAATTCAGTGTTTGTAGAGATGTAATTGATTTGCTCTTTTAATGCGCCGAATTCTTTATCTAGAGCTGCTTGGTTCTCAGATGTATTTGTACCATTTGCAGATTGGTTTGCAAGGTCACGCATACGAAGTAAGATGTTAGATACTGAGTTCATTGCTGAATCAGCTGTACGGATTAATGAAATACCGTCTTGTGTGTTGTTAGCTGCAACTCCTAATCCGCTTTCACGAGCACGCATACGAGTTGCGATTGCAAGACCTGCTGCATCGTCAGAAGCGTTGTTGATACGTTTACCGCTTGATAAACGGTCCATAGCGTTGCTCATTTTAGCTTGGTTTTGGCGCATGTACTCTTGAGTACGCATGCTGTTAATGTTTGTATTAATTCTCATGTTAAGAAACCCCCATTTTTTTATATTGACTTTTCTGCAAATTGAAAAACGGTAATATGCGAAAAAATCAATTTCGAGATTTATTGTAATCCCTGTCATAGCGGGTGTCAACTAAAAATTCGAATTAATAAATATAAAAAAATAACAGTTTAACAATATATTCATTTTTTTATTACATAATTATTAAAAGGATTATTGCAAACTTTAAAAAAAAACTCTAATATTAGATTATCTTTGTTTACCGAAAAGGTGATATTATGATAGTTGGAAATATAGTAAAAGAAGTGCTTGCATATAAAAAAGGACAAATTCAGCAAAAGCTAAGTAGTCCACAAGCATTCGTTAGTAGTCGTTTTCAAGAGAAGTTGCAGAGTGAACCTGCGAAGGAGACGAAGGCTACTACGCAGCCGGCAAACATAGAAGATATGAGTCAGCCGGTACAATCTACGAAAATAGAAGCGGTTGTTAATAAGCCGGTAGAAACTATTAATAAAGTAGAGGAAGCGAATAAGCCTGAAGAAAAGGCTGAAACGAAGAAAGCAGATGAAGTGCAAGTTGCACAAAAAGAGTTTGAACGACGTTTCCCAGAAACGAAAAATGAGGCTGCTGATACGTGGGAATTAACGAAGAAGTATAATATTCAAAAAATACGTTCTTCCAATGAAGGGAAGTATGAGGATATTATTGATCGTGTAAGTCGTACATATGGAATTCCGAAAACGTTAATTCAAAAAATGATTGAGGTAGAGTCTAATTTTAATCCGAAAACGGTGTCACATGCCGGTGCGATGGGACTTATGCAGCTTATGCCAGCGAATGTGAAGGAGATGGGTGTGAAGAATCCCTTTTCACCAGCTGAAAGTATTGAAGGTGGCGTGAAAGAGTTAAGCGGTTATTTAAAGAAAAATAACGGCGACTTAGTATTGGCGCTTGCTTCTTATAATGCTGGTCCTGGTAATGTGAGAAAGTACGGAGGCGTACCGCCATTTAAAGAAACGCAAGGATATATTAAAAAAATATTAAATATCGACGTTTCAAAATAAGAAGTTTCATATATAGAGAGAACATGAAATTTTCGTGAACATGATATGGGAGTTGGCTAGATTTGAAATTACAAGATGATATTCCGTTAACAATTTATTTTGAAATCGGAAATACGAAAAAGAAAATTGAAGATCTGCTTCATATTACGAAAGGTACATTGTATCGTCTTGAAAATTCAACGAAAAATACGGTGCGTCTTATGCTTGAGAATGAAGAGATTGGAACCGGAAAGATTTTGACGAAGAATGGAAAGATGTACGTTGAAATCGTTGAATTGAAAAGGTAGGGAAGGGGATTGTCATGAGTGGCGAAAAATTAAGCCAAGAGCAAATTGATGCCCTGCTGAAGGCGGTAAATGAAGGCGAGGAAATGCCAGCTTTCGCACAAGAAGCAGGAAAGCAAGAGAAATTTCAAGAGTATGATTTTAATAGACCAGAGAAGTTCGGTGTTGAGCATTTACGTAGTTTGCAAGCGATTGCTTCTACGTTTGGAAAGCAGACGTCACAGACGTTATCAGCGCGTATGCGTATTCCAATTGAACTAGAACCTTCAACAGTTGAGCAAGTTCCATTTACGAGTGAATATGTGGAGAAAATGCCGAAAGATTATTATTTATATTGCGTAATTGATCTCGGTTTACCAGAGCTTGGAGAAATTGTTATTGAGATTGATTTAGCATTCGTTATTTATATTCATGAATGTTGGCTTGGCGGAGATAGTAAGCGTAACTTTACGATGCGCAGACCGTTAACAGCGTTTGAGTTTTTAACGCTTGATAATATATTCTTGCTTCTTTGTAAAAATTTAGAGCAATCATTTGAAAGTGTTGTTGCGATTGAACCGAAATTTGTAACGACGGAAACAGACCCGAATGCATTAAAGATTACAACAGCGAGCGATATCATTTCATTACTTAACGTAAATATGAAAACAGATTTTTGGAATACGACGGTGCGTATCGGAATTCCATTCTTATCTGTTGAAGAAATTATGGATAAGTTAACGTCTGAAAATATTGTCGAACATTCTTCAGACAAGCGTAAAAAGTATACGTCTGAAGTGGAAATGAAAGTAAATCAAGTGTACAAACCTGTTCACGTTGCAATTGGTGAGCAGAAAATGACAATGAGTGAGATTGAACAAATTGAAGAAGGCGATATTATTCCGCTTCATACGAAAGTTTCGGATGAATTACTTGGTTATGTAGATGGAAAGCATAAATTTAATTGTTTTATTGGAAAAGATGGAACGCGTAAGGCGCTCCTATTTAAAAGTTTTGTAGAGTAGGAGGATCCATATGAAGCATGAAGTATCTCCCGTGTCATTAATGGGATTAGAAGATTTTGCAGGAAAGCGAAATGAAGCAGGCAAAGCACATATCGATACTGTTTCAGATATTTCGATTGAACTTGGTGTAAAGCTTGGAAAGTCATCTATTACGCTTGGTGATGTAAAGCAGTTAAAAGTTGGCGATGTTCTTGAAGTAGAGAAAAACTTAGGACATAAAGTAGATGTGTATTTAAGTAATATGAAAGTCGGCATCGGTGAAGCAATCGTAATGGACGAGAAATTCGGTATTATCATTTCTGAAATTGAAGCTGACAAGAAACAAGCGGCGCTTATGAAAGCGCAAAGTCAAATGCAAGATAAAGAGTAGAGGAGGAGTCATATGTCGTATATGACGACCTTATTTCAAGTCGTTTTACTGTTTGGTGCGCTCGGTTACGGTGCATATTATATGACAAAAAAGACGCGCAAACAGCAGTTTTTTAAGCAGGGTGAAAATGGCCATATTCAAGTAAAAGACGGCGTGTATTTAAATCATCAAACGAGTGCCTTTTTATTTGAAGTGGACGGAAAGCAAGTGTTCACTGTTATTAGTAATAACGGTGTGCAGTCTGTGCAATTAACCGGAACAGGAAATCAGTTTCAACAAGCACTAGAAGACGCGGTGAAGACTGAAACGAAAAAAGTAGAGGATCCATCATGAGAATAAAGAAACAGTTATCATTATTAGCCGTTATTTTCGTATTTTCTATCGTTTTTTCAATTATTTTTGTAAATCCAGCGTATGCGGCCCCGAACGGTTTTATTAATTTCGAAAATGGAAAAGAGTTTACGAGTAATTCAAGTGTACAACTATTTGCGCTCGTTACCCTTTTATCATTATCTTCTTCTATCGTTCTATTATTTACACATTTTACTTATTTTATGATCGTTCTTGGGATTACACGTCAAGGACTTGGGGTAATGAATTTACCACCAAACCAAGTGCTTGTTGGACTTGCATTATTTTTATCACTCTTTACGATGCAGCCTGTACTCGGGCAACTGAAGAGCGATGTGTGGGATCCGATGACGAAAGAGAAAATAACAGTAAGCCAAGCTGCGGAAACGACAGCTCCTATTATGAAAGAATATATGTCAAAGCATACGTATAAGCATGATTTGAAAATGATGCTGAAAGTACGCGGAGAAGAGTTGCCGAAAGATTTGAAAGATCTTTCACTATTTACACTCGTACCATCCTTTACGTTAACGCAAATTCAAAAAGGGTTACTTACAGGGATGTTCATTTATTTAGCGTTTGTATTTATAGATTTGATTATTAGTACACTTTTAATGTACCTCGGGATGATGATGGTACCGCCGATGATTTTAAGTTTACCGTTTAAAATACTCGTTTTCGTATATTTAGGTGGATATACAAAAATCGTCGATATTATGTTTAAGACGGTCGCCTGAAGCGCTTGATGCTATGTGATAGGAGTCATATAAATGAATACGTCACCAATTATAGATATTTTCCAAACCTTTTTTTATAAAGGGGTTATGATTTTAATGCCGATTGCCGTTGTAAGTCTGATTGTCGTTATTATTATCGCGGTTATTATGGCAATGATGCAAATTCAAGAGCAAACGCTGACGTTTTTACCGAAAATGGCGAGTATTGTCCTTGTTATTATCATTTTAGGTCCGTGGATGTTCCAAGAGTTAACGACACTTATTTTAGATTTATTTGATAAAATCCCATCGCTATTGCGTTCGTACTAAGATAGGTGAACTGAAATGAATATGGAATTATGGGCGGCAACGTTTTTTGCGTTTTGCCGCATTACTTCATTTTTATATTTTTTACCGTTTTTCTCAGGACGATCCATTCCAGCAATGGCGAAGGTTACAGTTGGACTTGCTCTTTCAATTACAGTGGCCGATCAAGTGGATGTCTCTCACATCAAGACAGTTTGGGACGTTGCAGCTTATGCAGGAACGCAAATTGTAATTGGATTATCACTTTCAAAAATTGTAGAAATGCTATGGAACATTCCGAAAATGGCCGGGCATATTTTAGACTTTGATATCGGTTTATCACAGGCAAGTTTGTTTGATGTAAATGCGGGCTCACAGTCTACTTTACTATCAACCATTTTTGATATATTTTTTCTCATTATTTTTATTTCACTTGGCGGCATTAATTATTTCGTTGCCACGATTTTAAAGTCGTTTCAATATACAGAGGCGATTTCAAAATTGTTGACGACTAGTTTTTTAGATAGTCTACTCGCAACGCTATTATTTGCGATCACATCAGCGGTTGAAATTGCTCTTCCGCTTATGGGAAGTTTATTCATTATTAACTTTGTTCTTATTTTAATTGCAAAAAACGCTCCGCAATTAAACGTTTTTATGAATGCATACGTAATTAAAATTACGTGCGGTATTTTGTTTATTGCGATGAGTGTACCGATGCTCGGTTATGTGTTTAAAAATATGACGGATGTATTACTTGAAGAGTATACGAAACTATTTAACTTTTTCTTAACGAAGTAGGGGGACGCGCATGGCAAAGGATAATAAAACAGAAAAGGCCACCCCGCAGAAGCGTAAAAAATCGCGTGAAGAAGGGAATATTGCCCGGAGTAAAGATTTAAATAATTTATTTTCCATTCTCGTATTAGCAGTTGTCGTTTATTTCTTCGGAGATTGGCTAGGGTATGAGATTGCGAATTCCGTAGCGGTGCTGTTTGGTCAAATTGGAAAAAATACAGATTCAACCGAGTATTTTTATTTAATGGGGATTTTATTACTGAAAGTATCGGCTCCGATATTAATACTCGTATACGCTTTTCATTTATTCAATTATATGATTCAAGTCGGGTTCCTATTTTCTTCTAAAGTCATTCAACCGAAAGCATCACGTATTAATCCGAAAAACTATTTCACGAGACTGTTTAGTCGTAAAAGTTTAGTAGATATTTTGAAATCACTGTTTTATATGGGATTAATCGGTTACGTCGCTTACGTTCTTTTTAAAAAGAATTTAGAGAAAATCGTGAGCATGATTGGATTTAACTGGACTGCGTCACTTACTGAAATTATTAGGCAAATTAAATTTATTTTCTTAGCAATTTTAATTATTTTAATCGTTCTTTCTATTATTGATTTCATTTATCAAAAATGGGAGTACGAGCAAGATATTAAGATGAAAAAAGAAGAAGTGAAACAAGAGCATAAAGATAATGAAGGGGACCCGCAAGTAAAAGGGAAACGAAAAAACTTTATGCATGCAATCTTGCAAGGAACAATTGCGAAGAAGATGGATGGCGCAACGTTTATTGTAAACAACCCGACTCATATTTCGGTCGTACTTCGTTACAATAAACACGTTGATGCAGCACCAATTGTCGTTGCAAAAGGGGAAGATGAGCTCGCGTTATATATACGAACGCTTGCCCGTGAACAAGAAATACCAATGGTGGAAAACCGTCCGCTTGCTCGTTCTTTATATTATCAAGTCGAGGAAGATATGGCGATTCCAGAAGATTTATACGTAGCTGTAATTGAAGTTATGCGCTATTTAATTCAGACGAACGAACTTGAAGTATAATAGCGCGTTTGGAGGAGATCTCTTTGTTTAAGATAGAGTCTGCAAGAACCTATTTTTCTATCTTTTTAGCAGCGTCATTCGTAGTGGCGCTCTTAATTCCACTTCCACCATTTATACTTGATATCATTATCGTTTTTCTACTAAGTATGTCAGTGCTTATTTATATGCGAGCGACAAGTATTAACGAGTGGGATGAATTAAAGTCATTTCCAACGATGTTGTTATTAATCGGGATTTTCCGCGTATCGATTAACGTTTCGACGACGCGAGCGATTTTGACAGATGGAAATGCAGGTCATGTTATTGAAGAGTTCGGCCAGTTCGTAATTGGCGGAAACTTATTAATTGGTATCGTTATTTTTACAGTATTAATCATATTCCAGTTTATTGTTGCAAACGGTGCGTCTCGTACAGCTGAAGTAGCAGCTCGTTTTACACTTGATTCTTTACCAGGGAAACAAATGTCTATCGATGCTGATTTAAACCAGCGTATTATTTCAGAAAAAGATGCACAAGCAAAACGAAAAAAATTAAATATGGAAACAGAGTTTTATGGGGCGATGGATGGTGCCGGAAAGTTCATTAAAGGGGACGTTATTTTCGGGATTGTCATTTTATTCGTAAACATTATTTTCGGTTTAATTGTCGGAATGATGCAGCAAGGGATGAGCTTTGCAGATGCGGCTCTTCATTATACACAGTTAACTGTCGGTGACGGAATCGTAAACCAAATTGGATCGCTTATGCTTGCGATTTCAACTGGTATTATCGTAACGCGTGTATTTGACGGCTCACCAGATACAGTAACAGAAGGTATCTTTAAAGAGTTATTAGCGCATGAAGTCGTTGTATATGCGCTCGGTGGTTTATTTATCGCAATGGGTATTTTTACTCCGCTACCGTTTCTACCATTCGCACTCGTTGGCGGAACAATTATCTTCTTAGGAATTCGTAATAAAAATCGAATAAAGAAAGAAAAAGAAGACGAGCTTCAAAAAGAAATAGAAATGATCCAAGGCGAAGATGAGCAACTGCAACAAGTAGAAGATTCATTTGGAGTATTTACGGATAAATATCCAATTATAGTAGAACTCGGTTTAGATTTAGCAGCACTTGTAAAGCAAAAAATTAACGGGGAAACAGCGCGTGATAAAGTTGTTCTTATGAGGAAGTCAATTATTACTGACCTTGGTATTAACGTTCCTGGAATTAACTTTAAAGATAATACGAGCTTTAGACCACGCGGACGTTACATTATTCGAATTAAAGGTGCGAAGGCGGCTGAAGGTGTTTTAAAATCAGGTTATTTATTAGCACTGAAAACACCAAACGTAATGGCTGATTTAGATGCAGAGCCAGCGAAAGATCCAATTTTCGGTGAAGATGGATATTGGATTTTAGAGCATATGGTGCAAGATGCACAAATGAAAGGCTATCAAGTGTTAGAGCCACTTAGCATATTAATTACACATTTAGATGTTGTCGTTAGACGTAATCTTCATGAATTAATTCAGCGCCAACATGTAAAAGACTTAATTAACTCGCTTGAAAATGATAATGGCGTTCTATTAGAAGAGATTAAGAAAAAAGAAATTGATTTATCACTTGTTCAAAATGTTATTAAACAACTTCTAAAAGAAGGTATTTCTATTCGTGATTTACCAACAATTATTGAAGGTATTATTGACGGCAAGGAAATTTATCAAAACCACGTGGATGGTGTAACATCATTTGTTCGTGAATGTATTTCAAAAGTTATTTGTGAAAATGCGAAAAATCCGGACGGAAAAATATATGCAGCGCTCTTCTCTGATTCAATTGAGTTAGATGCGGATGTTGTGAATAATTCATATCAAGGTTACTTATTAAACTGGGATTTAGATTTAGAAACACGTGTCGTTGAGCAAGTGCAGCGCGTCTTTAAGCAAGCACGTTTAATGGGAAGAGAACCAGTGTTATTAACACGTAGAAAAGATTTTAGATTTGCGATTGTAAGACTGCTAGAACGTTATCAAGTGGAAGCACAAGTACTTTGTATTAGTGAATTAGCACCAGAAATTGTTGTGGATCAAATTGCCTATATTGAATAGTAGGGGGTGAAGTAATGGAAAGTACAGAAAAGAAAGAAGCGTTAATGCGAATAAAAGCAGCTTCGAAAAATGAATTGTATCGAAAGTTATTTGACCAATATGGTACAGATTATTATTACGTTGTCGATGAAAGTGTAAAACGAAATATACCGTTTTTTTGGAAAAAGGATTATGAAATGTTAGTTGCATTTCCAGAAGAAAAACAGGAAGAAGTGAATGAAGGTACAGCTCAATTTCATGAACAATTAATGGATGTTGTGAATGATCCTTCAGAACAAATTGTGAAGGCGAATGGAATTCAATCAGTACTGCACAATTTAGAAAACGTAACGACTTCTATGTCATACGCGGCGATGCAAACAGGAAATAGTGAAGAATGGGCAAGAAAAAAAGAGAAACTATTAAAGCTGTTTGAAAAAGGAATCGTCGTTGTGAAACCGATGAAAGAAACGGAAGTAACGAAAGTAACGAAAAAGAAAAAATTTGTGAAACAAGTCGTTCCGGTAAAGAAAGAAGAAGTAGTTCCAAAGAAAGAAAATCAAGAATCTGTACCGTTTATTATTCAAAAAGTAATTCGGATGCTAGAACAAAACGATGTGGAACAATATTTCATTCATGCATATGCTGAAAAGTTAAAAATAAAGTTTGAAAATGCAACGATGATTACGGAAGAAGAAGTTATCAGGTACATATTGGAAGATATGAAATCTCATTTTAATACGGAAAACGTCTTTGAAAAAGAAGTACAAACAATTGCATTAATCGGTCCAACTGGCGTTGGTAAAACGACGACACTTGCGAAAATGGCATGGCAATTTCACGGTAAGAAAAAAACAGTTGGTTTTATAACGACAGATCATTCGCGCATAGGGACAGTGCAGCAATTGCAAGATAACGTAAAGACAATTGGATCTGAAGTAATTGCTGTGCGTGATGAAGCTGCAATGACAAGAGCGCTTACGTATTTTAAAGAAGAAGCACGCGTCGATTATATTTTAATTGATACAGCAGGGAAAAATTATCGTACGTCAGAAACAGTGGAAGAAATGATTGAAACGATGGGACAAGTAGAACCAGATTATATTTGTTTAACGTTATCAGCTTCTATGAAAAGTAAAGATATGATTGAAATTATTACAAACTTTAAAGATATTCATATAGATGGTATTGTGTTTACGAAATTTGATGAAACAGCAAGTAGTGGCGAATTGTTGAAAATTCCAGCAGTATCATCAGCTCCTATTGTATTAATGACAGATGGCCAAGACATAAAGAAAAATATACATATCGCTACAGCTGAACATTTAGCAAAACAAATGTTACAAACATCGTAGAAAAGAGGTGAAGAATAAGGCGCTTGCCTTATTCAAACGAATATGAACGGTCTTTATATAGGTTCTATGGGCATGATGAATTACATGCAGCGCATTAATGTTCATTCGAATAACGTTGCAAATGCTCAAACGACAGGATTTAAAGCAGAAAATATGACGTCTAAAGTATTTGATGTACAAGACACATATCGCCGCGGAGATGGGGCGGTAACAAATATCGGTTCGGTCGATTACGCTGTAGTACCAGCTGCAACGCATGTGAATTTAGTACAAGGAAATATACAAATGACAAATAGCGCTACAGATTTCTTTTTAGATGACGGCGCGGCCGGCACAACATCATTTTTCGTTACTTCTAAAAATGATGAAACGTTTTTAACGAGAGATGGTAGTTTCACATTAAATAGTGATCGTTATTTACAAACATCTTCAGGTGCTTATGTGATGGATGTTAATAATGAGCGTATTCGTATTCCAGAAGGAGCAAAGGTTGCTGTACAAGCAGATGGTACATTATATGATGAAGTAACACAAAATAATATTGCTCGTTTGCAAACAAAAACAGTAGATGCCGAAACGAATGCTCGTCTTGTGCAAAGAGAGAACAAAAGCTTTACACTAGCAGAAGGAAACATTGCTAATTTACCGAACGGAACAGGAATAGTAAAAAATCATATGCTAGAAAATTCGAATGTTGATATGACGAAAGAGATGGCAGATCTTATGACAGATCAAAAGATGATTCAAGCATCACAGCGCGTTATGACGTCATTTGATAAAATTTATGAAAAAGAAGCGAATGAAATATTGAGATAGTGGACTCCTAATAAAGGAGTCTTTTATTAATTTTAAATTTCAGAATTATCAATTGACTTTACGGAGCTTCTTTTTTATATTAGTAGGTATAACTATAACTACTAAAGAGGTGAGAGTATGACAACGGCATTATATTTAGAAGATGCATACAAAACGAGTTGCGAAACAGAAGTGATAAGAGTAGAAGGGAATAAAGTATTTGTAAAAGAAACAATTTTTTATCCAACTGGTGGAGGACAGGAATGTGATACGGGTGTCATTGTACAAGATGGGTCTGTATTTGAAGTTGAAAAAGTAAAGAAGGAGCAAGGAGAAATAGTTCACTATATAAAAGACGAAACACAAGTAAAGTTAGGTCCAGTTAAATTAGAGATAAATTGGGAAAGACGTCATAATTTAATGCGTCATCACTCTTTACTGCATCTTATCGGAGCTGTTGTTTATGAAAAGTATGGAGCTCTATGCACTGGAAATCAAATTTATCCTGATAAAGCACGTATCGATTTTAATGAGTTACAAGAGTTATCGAGCGTGGAAGTAGAAGAAATTGTTGAGGAAGTGAATAAACTTATTAAGCAAAATAAAGAAATTTCCACTCGTTATATGAACCGCGAAGAAGCAGAAAATGCTGTAGGAATGATTAAAACAGCAATAAATCTCCTGCCAACTACTATCCAAGAAATCCGCATTGTTACAATTGAAAATTTAGACGAACAAGCTTGTGGAGGCACACATGTGAAAAATACGAGTGAAATAGGAACACTTGTTATTGATAAAGTAAAAAGTAAAGGAAAGCAAAATCGTCGTTTTGAAGTAAGGGCGATTTAGATTGTGAGGGGTTACCGATGGATGAAATTATAAAGGAATTACAAAAGTTAGGATTTTCCCAATATGAATGTAAAGCGTATATTGGACTACTAAAACATTCCCCAGTAACAGGCTATGAAGTGAGTAAACAAACAGGAGTACCTCGTTCTATGATTTACGAGGTACTCGGTAAGTTAATGGATAAAGGAGCGGTGCATATTGTACCTTCTGAACCAGTTAAATATGTACCAGTACCAGCTACCGAATTAATGAATCGAATGCGAAAAGACTTTGAAAAGTCCTTTGAGTTTTTAGACCAGAAATTAAATTGTTTAGAACAAGAGAGACAAATAGATGTAATTTCGCATATTCGTTCAAATGATCGTGTTTTGAAAGAAATATGCAATATAATTAGTAGAGCTAAGGAAGAGTTATGGGTTTCTTTATGGGAAGATCAAGTGCATGAAATTGAACCATACATTCATCAAAAGGAAGAGGAAGGCGTACATATATTTTCAATCTTATTTGGAGCTCCAGAAACAAAAATAGGAGCGACATTTCACCATAATTATATGACGCCCCACGTTGTTGAAAAGAGAATGGGTGGTCATTTAACTGTTATTGCTCGTGATGGAGAGGAAGTATTAATTGCGAAATTCTCAAATGATAGCACTTCATGGGCCGTTACAACGTATGACCCAGCGCTAGTTCTCGTTGCTACAGAGTATGTGCGGCACGATATTATGGTTGAAGAAATTACGAAGGAATTTGGAGCTGATAAGTTAGATACGTTATGGCGTGAAAATATAGATCTAGTTCATGTCGTAACAGGAAAACGAACTTTAGAAGGAATGGAGGATGATAAGGATGAGTAAAGCTCAGGCACATGTAGCTTTGCAGAGCGATGATACATTTCAGCAAGGAGTAAAAGATTGTTTACCAACTGTATTTGGTTACTTGAGCATCGGTATAGCAGCTGGTGTAATTGCAAAAACAGCAGGTTTTTCTATCATTGAAATTGCATTTATGTCCACTTTAATTTATGCAGGTTCTGCCCAATTTATATTAGCTGGTATGTATGCAGCCGGTGCTCCTGCTTCCGCAATTATTTTTACTGTATTTTTTGTTAACTTGCGCCACCTTCTTATGAGTGCTGCACTTGCACCGTACTTTAGGAAAATTCCTCTATTTAAAAACTTAATCATCGGTTCGCAAATTACAGATGAAACTTTCGGCGTTGCAGTGCAGCATGCTGCGCAAAAAGGATATTTAGGTGAAAGATGGATGATAGGGCTTAACGTAACAGCGTATTTAAATTGGATTCTTGCTACTATTATTGGTGGGCTATTTGGTGAGTGGATACCAGATCCACATACATACGGGATGGATTATGCATTACCAGCGATGTTTATCGGATTATTTGTACTTCAGCTCATAAGTAGTAAACCAAAGCTAGCAATTCATTTAAGTGTTGCAATTGTAGCGATTATTATCGCATACGTTTCACACCTATTTATGCCAGATAGTATAGCAGTTATTATCGCAACATTACTAGCTGCGACGATTGGAGTGGTGATTGAAAAATGGAAATGAGATTAGATGTATTATTACTTTTACTAGCAGCAGGAGCTGTTACACTCGTGCCACGTATTTTACCTCTACTCGTATTTAGTAAACTACAAATTCCAGACTGGGGTTTAAAATGGTTAAATTACATACCAATTGCGATATTAGCAGCACTTTTAGCACAAGTTTTATTTATGCATGAGACGATGCAGTGGGATTATCTTATTGCAGCAATTCCAACATTTCTTGTAGCGATATATACTCGTAGTTTATTAGGTACAGTATTAACGGGAGTGGTTGTGATTATTTTGTTACGTTTCTTTTTCTAAAAAGGATTACGCTCATATAATAGCGAAAAGTGTAATAACATGAAAAATATAGGGGTGGTGTTATGATACTTTTAACGATAGGAGCAATTTTGTTAGCGTTGTTTATTTTCTTTATTATCGGTTTCGTTACGTTTATGATGTTTGTTGATAAGGCGACACCTCAAATATATTATACACCTTGTGAATCAGTGACAGTGAAAACTAAAGGTAAACAGAGAAGGAAGAAAAGTTGAAAGTTGGCTTTTCTTCCTTCTTCTATTACATCCCCGAAAGAACTAACAACAATAACCCAAATAAAAACTAATAAAGGAAAGAAGAACGATACATATGGAAAATACACGATTATTTCTCCATTCGCGCCAGAAAGTGATAAAACCTAAAATACAAAGGAAAAACCAAATGGGTAGGAATAGGAACTCACTAATTTTCTCGGGAAGTAACGCATAAAAAGTTGATAAATATAAAATCCAATTTGTAAAAAATAAAATGCAAACGATAATAGATTGTAAGTAGGGCTGTTTGGAAAACTCCCCCTTTTTTACGGTTACGAAAATAATAGTTAGCACTGAGAAAAAGGCAATGAATATGAAAATAAGTAAGAGTAATGTAAGTGTCATTTACATCTCCTTTATAAGAGTGTTTTTTACAAGAAATGAATCTATTACATTATATGCTTGTTTTGTAGAGTGTCCGTTATATTTTTTAGTATACGGATTTAGAAATCCATGTTCACCGTGTAGTTGTTTTATTTCTAATAAAGGATTATTTTGTTGCTGCAATGTGTGAATTAAAGAGGATACTGAAAAACTAGCTTCTTTTTCAGGGAATATAAGTAGTGTAGCGCATGTAGGCTTTATGTGAACATAGTCGCGTATACGAGAACCGTAACATCCGATAATAAAATTTATTTTCGGATTGTTACTACATAGCCATGAGATGGTAGCTCCAACACTAAAGCCGATAAGTCCAATATGTGTATAACTACTAGAAAGATGAGAAATGAATTCTTCAATTTGCTTTTTTCCATAATCAAATCCAATATGATTTACAAAATGTTCATATGCCTTTTCTTCATCACGATAATGAAATGCATGTTGTAAGTGTAGAAGATTAGGACAGAATACGTCTATATGAGATGAAGTAAAGTGCTGGGCAACGTGATGCATATGGTCGTTCACACCATATATTTCATGAACAATAACGAGAGCTAATTTTTCCTTCATAGTTATATTGTGCCTCTTTGAGACTTAAATTCTTTCTCAACAAGGCAAATACGCAGGTGGAAGTTTTCATACCATTGCTCACGACCTCTTTTTTTCGCTTCTTTATGTAAGGCGTTCTTTTTCCAATTTTCAATTGCATCAAGTGATTCCCAATAAGAAATTGTTATTCCGAGCCCAGAATTACCTCGTGCACTTTCTACACCTAAAAATCCAGGTTGTTGCTTTGCGAGTTCCTCCATTTCTTCGGCAACGGTATTATAGTCAGTTGTATCATTTGATAAATTAGAAGTGAATATCACCGCATAATAATGACTCGCCTTTTGTGAAGCATTTTCCATATAAATTTCCCCCTTTTAATAAGTATTTTAGCATGTAAAAAAAAAGAAAAGAAGCACTACGCTTCTTTTCTTTTTTTACGCTGTGAATTTTAATCCAGCATATATTTTACGACCTTTTTTTGAATCCAACACACTTGTGCATTTCTCTTTTGAATATTACGTTCCTCCATTGTTACTTGTATAATTTGGTCAATAACAAGTGGGATGTTCGTTTGTACTTGGCATCCACCTGTACTATAGTCGATAATAGTCGCTTCAATCGGCATCCCATTCATATGCAATGTTCCAGGAGACATCAGTTGCTCACGTATATGTTGTCTGCGAAATTGTCTTGGTGCTTTTTTTGTGTTTTTTATGAAAGATGCAATTGCTAGTGTAAGAAATGCTTTATCGTACACCTTTTCCACCCGGTCATTAACCGGTTTACTAAATAAATGAAGAATGAGTTTACAATATTGCTCATGGGATACATCATCAAATGATACACCAACTTGTACAGAATTTTCTTGTCTTTGAATCCATTTTTTTGTACTATGAATCTTTTTTACCTCGCCAAAAGATAACGTATAGGAAGATAGACTTGATAAAGTTTCAAATGGAATGGAGGAATCTAATTCAAAACGTGCCCCCGTTTCACTAATATCAAGGACATTGCAAGAAATGATCATATCTTCGGCATATAAAGTACCTGGTAAATTTACTACGAAACGTTCTGAATTTCGAAAACGCGGTCTTTCAAATGCTACAAATAGTGAAGTGACAATAGCTATCCCGTTGTATAGTACCCAGAAAATATTAATATATAAACTTTCTCTTTCAATATGATATTGCTCAGGATATAAGAACATAAGTGTTGCACGAATCAGTGCAATAATTGTTAAAATGAGTAATATGAGATGAGGGACGCTTGCAATCCATAAAAAATGCCTTGTATTATTTTGAACTCCTTTTCTTGTCACATGAAATTGAAATTTTTTACGTAAGAAAGTTTCTGATAAAATAGCAAATCCCATATAAGGAGCCATAGCAACTTCGTACACATGACTCCACGTAGTTGTTCGTTTTTTATTAGAAACAGCTTTGAAAATAAGCTGTGATGTTAAAAAAGCAGGTGCCCAGAACATGAATAAGTGCATGAAATTAATTTCTAAACTATAAATATCAAATATTAAAAATAATAGCGGTGCTAGTAAAAATATCATTTTATAAACACCGAAAAACCAATAATGGATTCCATCTGCATATAAAAGACGCTGCATAAAAGATAATCCTTTTATAGTGAAAGGATTCCATTTTTTTACGACTTGAATATTCCCTCTACACCAGCGGTCACGCTGTTTTAATAAATCACTAAATGTTTCTGGGGATAATCCAACAGCAAGTGTTTCATTGACAAATATAGTTTCCCATTTGTTAGCTTGTAGTAGCATACCAGTTGCCATATCTTCAGTAATAACTCCAGTCGCAAATCCTCCAATTTCTTCAAGAGCGGTGCGGCGAAATAGGGCGTTACTACCAACATACATCGTAGCATTAAAGCGATCTTTTCCTTCTTCTAACTGGCGCATAAAGAAATCTTGTTCATTGGCGATGTTATCTTCAAAAAACAAATTATATTGGAAAGGATCAGCATTATAAAAAACTTGTGGTGCTTGTACGAATACAACATTATTTTTAGAAAAATAACCAATCGTTCGCTCTAAAAAGTTAGCTCGTGGTATCATATCAGCATCCATTGTTACGATAATATCACCTTTTGAATGAAGCATCGCATGATTTAAATTTCCAGCTTTTGCATGCTTATTTTCTGTGCGAGTTATGTGCTGAACAGAAAACTCTGCCGCAAGTTGCTTTACACTTTCACGGCGCCCATCGTCACAAATATAAATGTTTAGTAACTCTTTCGGATAAGTAATCAACGTACAAGCAGCTACAGTACGTTTTAACAAATCGATCGGTTCATTGTAAGTTGCAATAAATATGTCGACAGTAGGCAGTTTTTCGAAAGTGGATAATGGTACTTCTTTCCGTTTATATGGCTTCCATGAAACAATGCTGAAAACGATAGATTGTAAGTAACCAGCCCATTCTGTAATTAACAATATAATACCAGCGATAATACTTATGAGATTAATAGTTGGTAACGAATAAAAAGTTCGCCAAATAAGATAAATAGCATTACAAATGAGAAATAGAATAATAAGTAATTTTTTTGAGCATAAATATTTGTGTGCAAGGGCGTAAGTCATAATGATTACGAAAAAAATAATGCCTAAACCTTCGTATATAGAAAGGCTCATACAATGCCTCCTTTATGTATAGAGTAGGAAATGAAAAAAACTTTATATTATTCATCTATAAAGATTTATTTATTTCCAAATCATACATTATCACAAAATATAGGTTTATAGTATAAATTTTACATTTTCTTATTATAATCTTAAAAAATTAGAAGAAATAATAGTCGTATTTTTGATTCATAAGAAAAATGCCACTTCAAAAGAGAAGTGGCATTTCTTATATTTCCTCTAAGCTATTAACTGGAACAGTTAATTCGCGTCCTGGGTTTTTTACTTCATATATGCGGGCGGTTTCATTGCTTTCATCGACGTGTTGAATCATAACAGGCATGCCTTGAAAATTGACATTGGCTTGTTCTGCTGACATAGAAAGCTCTATTGCACGTTGTATATTCATTTATATTCCTCCCATCATTATTATCTTTGCTAAAAAAGAGGAATAATATACCATTTAGAGACATTCTTAAAGTTTTTGTATTATTTGTAATGTTTCTTTAATAAATGAAGTGAAGATGGAATCAGGATAACCATCTATCGTTTGAACTGCTTCTTTTGCTTCTTTCAGAGCAGCTGGTTTATCTTGAAGTTCTATATGACACAGGGCACGATATGATCCAGCTGTTAATAACCATGACTGATCAAGTGGATGACTCATATAATCTGGAATATTAGCACGTTCTAATGTTTCCAAAGCTTCCTCGTAACGTTTTAAACCATACAGAGATTTTCCTTTTTCAAGATAATACAATCCATCGTCTTGAAAAATCGGTACATCTTTTAGTTTTTCTCGGAATTGTTCTAAATGTTCTAATGCAATTGTATATTCATTTGTAACGGTATTGTAGTAATAAGCTTTTAATATATCTATATTTGCAGCGGATAAAGTATCTTCTGTAAAAATGGCAAATTGCTCCGATTTTTTTATGTAATATAAATATCGTTCTTTATCGGTTGTAATGATTTTTTGATAAGATAAAATACGGTAAAATTCATCTGTTTTATAATACACTTGATGTTTTTTTGAAAATGCAAGTGCATCTAAAATGATTTTTTCACATTTTTCATAATTACCATATGCGAGTAAAATAATTGCTTCTTTTAAATATAATTGTATATGTGTAATAAGATCCATTTCTAAATTCTTCGTTTTATATTCATCGCGAATTTTGGTAATCAACTGTAAACATTCTTTATATTTTTTCCGTTTGTAGAGCATATAGTAAAACAGTAATTTCGTTTCAGTACTTTCGCGATACAAAGTATATTTTTCAAATATAGAAACAGCTGTTTCAACGTAATATTCAATATTGTAATCGTTCATAATAGCCGCTCCAGTTAAGAACTGTTTATATAAACGTGCTGTATTTAAAGTAAGGGGTAGTTCTTTTTGAACGATAGGTAGTAAAGTCTTGTAAACTTCATCGCATTTATTTGATTTTATTAATGGCTCCATTTTTTGAATGAGTTCCACAATTTCTTCTTCATCTTCTTCTAATAAAAAGCTCGTTTCACATTCAAGTTTTTCCGCAATATATTGTAATGTTTTCATAGAAGGTGTAGCTTTTCCATTTTCAATTTGACTAAGCATACTTTTTGTCAGTTCCGAACCTGCCAGTGCTGTTTGCGTAAGCTTTTTTTCTTTTCGTAATGCTTTAATTTTTTCACCGAGAGTTGCCATATTATTGCTCCTTTATATTTAAGAAGTTTAATTGTATTTAACTTTTTGTTGTGAAAATTGGAAAGTTGATTATATAATAAGTTTAACACAATTTAACTTTTAAGGGGAGAGAGTCAAAAATGGGAGATATAAGTATAGGACAACATGATTCAAGAATGAAGATTGCAACTAGAAATATCATTTTAATGATGATTGGAAAAATGACGTCTTTATTAGGCTCAGGTATTTATACGTTCGCAATGGGGTTATATGTATTAAAGACTACTGGTTCAGGGATGGGGTTTGCAATTACGCTCGTTTGCGGATCAATTCCAAGGATGATCTGTGGCCCAATTGCTGGTGCTGTAGCAGACCGTGTGAATCGAAAATGGCTTGTCATTGGTACTGATTTATTAAGTAGTTTAACGATGCTTAGTATGTTTATTCTTGCTACTATATTTGGACCATCACTTCTTTTTATTTATATTTCAGCAGCATTATTATCAATTTGTGCAAGTTTTTATTCCGTTGCATTAACTTCGTCTATTCCGAGTTTAGTAGATGAAGGACGTATTCAAAAAGCGAGTGCTTTAAATCAAACGGCGGCTTCTTTATCAAATATTTTAGGGCCGATTATTGGCGGAGTTGTATATGGTTTCTTTTCAATTAAATCGTTTTTCCTATTAAATAGTATTACGTTCTTTTTAGCGGTTATTTTGCAATTGTTTATTGTATTTGATCTATATAAAAAAGAAATGGCTGAAAGCAAAGAGCATTTCTTGACGAGTATAAAAGAAGGTTTTTTATATGTAAAAAGACAACGTGAAATATATGGTTTAATAAAAATAGCATTGTGGGTAAACTTTTTTGCGTGTGGTCTAACAGTTGCACTTCCATATATTATCGTCCATACATTGCATTTATCTTCAAAGCAACTCGGTACTGTAGAGGGAATGTTAGCAGTCGGGATGCTAATGGGAGCGATTTCTTTATCAGTGCGTAAAGAAGTGAATAATCCGTTTCGTTCTATTTATACTGGACTGTTTTTGTTTGCAGGTTTAAGTTTATGTACAGTCTTTCCGTTGTTAGTTATCATTCCAAAAGTAGCAAGTTTTATTTACTATATTGCTTTTATGATGTTAACTGGTATAGCAATTATGATTGTAAACATTCCAATGCAAGTACATATGCAAAAAACGACAGATCCGAGCTACCTAGGGCGTGTGTTTGGCCTACTTGAAACAATTGCGACTGCAATCGCACCACTTGGTATAATTGTATATGGACTACTATTAGATATGTTGCCAACTAGCATTGTTATGATGACAATAGGCGGAGGTTTATTGTTAGTTGTATTAGTTGGAGTAAAGCAACATATGGCGAAAAAACAAGTAGATGTGTCCGCTTAAAAATAAGAAAATAATAAAAATTTGACTTATCATTATAAAAATGACTAAATTAGTATTTTAGTTTTTGAAACTCTTTTTCATGTATGTTAAAGTAAAGTGAGCTTGCAAAGAAAAGGAGACAACAGCATGAAAAAATTAAGTTTTGTTATGCTTTTTCTATTAGTCGTAATGGCTGGATGTAGCAATTATGACACATATATTGAAACAGGTATGCAATCATTGAAAGATGAAAAGTATAGTGATGCAACAATGTGGTTCGAAAAAGCAGAAAAAGAGAAATCAGGAAATGAAGCGAAATCATATAAAGAAGTTGCTGAGAAGATGGATAACGGAGCAACAGCATTAAAAGATGGTAAGTATTTAGAAGCGAAAGACATTGCAAATGAAGTGTTACAAAAGAAAAAAGATGATGAACTTGAAAAAGCTGTAACATCAAATGCAGAGAATATGCTTCAAAAAGCAAAAGATGTGGAAGAGAAAGTAAATGAAAGAGTGGCAAAGCGTAGAAAGGTAGAAGAAGAAGGAATCGATAAAATTATTAAAGCTGTCGATAGTATAGATGAAGTGAAAGAAAAAGAGAAGAAAGTATCAGAAGCATTAGATAAGGCTGAAGAGGCGCAAGCAAAAATTGAGGCAAAGAAAAATAAATAGATTTATAGTTTAAAAGGCTGTCATGCATAACGACAGCCTTTTAATTTTTTGTTGCAAATGAAGTGATGCTCTGTAGTAAAAAAGAAATGATTTTAGAATTCCATCTGTCCTCATGATGAATCGTATAAATATTACGCTGAAATTCAAATTCAGGGATTGGTATATAGCATAGCTCATTTCGTTGTATTTCTTGTTCGATAGCAAGTTTAGAAATCAAGGCAATTCCATTACCATATTTTAAAATTTGTTTCATCGTTTCTAATGAGTCTAATTCAATTTCTGATTGGAATGTAATGTTGTGCGCTAACGTCCATTGTGTAAGTAAGTCTCTCGTTGTAGATGGATTACGATGCAATAGTATGCGTTCCTTTTCTATATTTTGTAACGATACATTGTCTTTCTTTGAAAAATGATGTTCTTTGGAAAAAGCAAGAACAAGTGTATCGGGCATTATATTCGTTTGTTTTAAAAGTGGTTCATCAAATGGAGCAGCGGAAATTATCCCAAGATCGATTTCGTGATTTTGTAGCATCATTCGAATTTCAGGGGCTGTTTTAACTAGTAGCGTTATTTTTATATTGGGAAATTCACATTGAAATTGATGAACGACTGCTGGCAAAAGATAAGTCGCTGGTACATAACTAGCGCCGATTGTTATAGCACCTTTATGAAAATCTTTAAACTCTTGCGTGACACGTCTAGCTTCTTTCATAAGTGCATCTATTTTACAAGCATAATGGTGCAAAGCCTCACCAGCCTCTGTTAAGAAATACCTTCCAGAACGTAATTCGAATAAAGACACACCGAGTTCTTCTTCTAAGCTTTTTATATGAAAAGTAATAGTTGGTTGTTTAACGCCAAGTTTTTCTGCAACGATTGTAAGCTTTTTGTATTTCTTAATAAGTACTACAATTTCTAATTTTAAGAGATTCATTATGAATTGCCGCCTTTTTTATTTTAACTATAGAAAAAATCTATAGAAATAAATAGTTTATTAGAAGTTTTTTAATTTAATCTTTACAGTACATTAACATTCAGTATAAATCTTCCATATAGAATGAAAGCAGGTTAAGAATGAGGGGAGAGAGGTGAGACGATGGATATTAAAATTAGTGGATTAGAAAAAACATTTGGAAAAACACAAGCGTTAAAGCCGTTGCAGATTGTAATGAAACAAGGGGAATTCACTACACTTTTAGGACCTTCGGGATGTGGGAAAACGACTTTACTTAGAATGATAGCAGGACTTGAAGAACCGGATAAGGGAGAAATATATTTTGGAGACCAGTGCATGTATTCTGCTACAAAAAAGATAAAGACATCTCCTCATGAACGGAATATCGGTATGGTATTTCAAGATTTTGCTTTATGGCCGCACATGACTGTTTTTGAAAATGTTGCATTTGGTTTAAGGGCTACAAAGCAAACGAATCATTTAAGAGAAAAAGTAGAGGATGCGATAAAGCGAGTTCGCCTGCAAGGTATGGAGAAAAGGTATCCACACGAACTTTCTGGTGGACAGCAACAACGTGTCGCATTCGCTAGAGCAATTGTAACAAAACCTCATTTTATTTTGTTTGATGAACCGCTAAGTGCACTCGATGCAATTTTGCGAGAAGAAATGAGAATAGAGCTTATGGATATCGTTCATTCCATTGGTTTAACTGCACTGTATGTCACTCACGATCAAACAGAAGCAATGTCAATGTCAGACCAAATTATCGTCATGAAACAAGGAGAAGTATTACAAAAAGGAACACCGGAAGATATTTATGTGAAACCGTCTCATGAATTTGTTGCCAAATTTGTTGGTAAGGCGAATTGGCTTGTAGAGGGTGAAAAAATGATTCGTCCAGAGCATGTGAGTTGGACAAAAAATGATGTGTGCGAAATGTATACAGGTGAAATTCAGCACGTTATATATGTAGGAGAACGTTATGAAGTGAAAGTAAATATGGGGACTTTAGGCATCTGGACAGCCTATCACAATAGTAAGCTAAGCATCGGGAAACCAGTATCGTTATATGTACCCAAAAAATGTATTCATCATATAGGGGGAGAATCGTATGAAGAAATTCAGTTCGCTTAAGTCTTTATTTGTATGTACTTTACTATTTTCTACTGTAGTAACAGGTTGTAGTTCAAAGACAGGTAATGCAGATGCAAAAAGTAAAAATACGAATGAAAAGAAAATTGTTGTATATAGTGCAGGGCCAAAAGGGTTAGCAGAAAAAATTCAAAAAGACTTTGAAAAGAAAACTGGTATAAAGGTGGAAATGTTTCAAGGGACAACTGGTAAAATTTTAGCGAGAATGGAAGCTGAAAAGAAAAATCCAGTCGTTGACGTTGTCGTACTCGCTTCCTTACCAGCGATGGAAGGATTAAAGAAAGAGGGTCAAACGTTAGCTTATAAAGAGGCGAAACAAGCTGATAAGCTGCGTTCTGAATGGTCAGATGATAAAGGCCATTATTTCGGGTATAGTGCTTCAGCATTAGGGGTTGTGTACAATACAAAAAATGTGAAGACGGCGCCTGAAGATTGGAGCGATATAACGAAAGGAGAATGGAAAGGGAAAGTGAATCTTCCAGATCCAGCACTTTCAGGTTCAGCTTTAGACTTTGTAACAGGATACGTGAAAAAGAATGGACAAGATGGATGGAATTTATTTGAGCAGCTTAAGAAAAATGAAGTTACAGTAGCAGGAGCAAACCAGGAAGCGTTAGACCCAGTTGTAACAGGTGCGAAAGATATGGTCATTGCGGGTGTTGATTATATGACGTATAGCGCAAAAGCAAAGGGTGAACCTGTTGATATCGTATATCCAAAAAGCGGAACAGTTATTAGCCCACGTGCAGCGGGGATTATGAAGGATAGTAAAAATGTTGAAGGTGCAAAAGAGTTTATTGATTATTTATTATCCGATGATGTACAAAAACAAGTTTCTAAAGCGTATTTATTGCCTGGTAGAACAGATATAAAAGCTGAAAATAGACCAAATGTAGAAGAGATTCCAGTATTAAATATTGATTGGAAAACAGTTGAGAAAGAGCAAGATGAAATAGGGAAACAATTTAAGAAAGTATTTCAATAAGATGGTGATTCCATGGTAAATCGATTCGTATCAGTAAGACAAGTTGGAATGACGGTAGCGTTATTACTTGTGGCGATGTTAATCGTCATTCCACTTTTTCTTATTTTATTTTCTAGTGTATATGAAAATAGCAGTTGGAATTTTTTAAAGCCTTTTGAAGTGATGCAGAGTGGTGGATTAGCGGGGATTTTTCTAAATTCGATGCTTCTAGGTGTACTCGTTGTAATAGGTGCTACAATATTTGCATTTCCATTGGCATTTATTATGAGCAAAACAGATGTAGGAAAGTATAGTAAGTTAGATATTGTTTTTATGATTCCATTTATGACACCGCCGTATATTGGATCGATGGGCTGGATTTTGTTCATGCAACCTAACGGCTATTTTGAACAATTTTTCCCGATGCTAAAGACAGTTTCATCATCGTTTTTTAGTTTAGGAGGTATGGTATTAATTATGAGTCTGCATTTATTCCCATTCCTTTATTTCATGCTGAAAAACACGTTACTTCAGATTGGGAGTAGTAAAGAAGAGGCTGCAGCAGTTCATGGCGGAAGTTTTTTCTATCGCTTAAGAAAAATAATATTGCCGTTATTAGTATCAAGTTATGTAATGGGTGCTTTACTCATTTTCGTAAAGACGATTGCTGAATTTGGAACACCGGCTACATTCGGACGTAGAATAGGATTCCACGTATTAACATCAGAAATTCATAAATTTATTTCGAGTTGGCCAATTGATTTCAGTAGTGCAACAGCATTATCTTCTTTATTACTTAGTGCTTGTATGCTCATTTGGTATATGCAAAATGTATTGAATCGAAAGTATTCATATGCAATGGTTAGTGGAAAAGGTGTGAAATCTAAAAGATATACTTTGTCTATATTTACGCGCGTTGTAGCATGGATGTATGTAATTGGTTTATTAATCGTATCAATTGGAATTCCATACTTTTCTATACTTATTGCTTCTTTTTCAAAATTAAGAGGCGGCGGTTTACATGTAAATAACTTTACAACAAGTCATTATGAGGCATTGTTTACAATGGGGTCTCCGGGATTAGAGGCTTTATGGAATAGTTTTCTTTTTTCACTCGTAACAGCGATTATTGCGGTAATGATTGGAGTCTTTTTGGCACTTATGATTCGAAAGGGGAAAAAAACCTCTGAAAAATGGCTTGATATGTGCGGTATGTTACCGAATATGGTACCAGGAATCGTTATGGTTGTAGGTCTTATTCTATTTTGGAATTCACCATATATGCCTATGTCAATTTATAATACACCAATCATGGTTATCGTAACGTATGTTGTTCTGTTTTTACCTTACACGGTGCAATATGTAAAATCATCACTCGGACAAATTGATGATTCTCTCGTGCAGGCAGGAAGTATTTTTTCTGGAAATTATATTTATATTTTTAGAAAAATAATATTGTCTCTTATTATCCCAGGCATTCTTGCCGGATGGGCGATGACATTTACAATTTCAATAAGAGAGTTAGTAGCATCACTTCTCGTATTACCTCCATCAGTAGAAACGTCAGCAACGTTTATTTTTGCTCAATTTGAACAGGGTGAAGTATCTATTGGAATGGCGATGGCCGTTGTTTCTGTTGGACTTACAACAATGTGCTTATTACTGCTGCAACATATGGAGCAAAAGCGAAAAGGGGTAGCATGATGAGAGTGGAAGTATGGGGAGGAGCAGGAGAATACGGTCGCTCTTGCTATTTTGTAAAAAATAAAGAGACGAAAATAGTATTTGATTGTGGTATTAATCGATCTTATGAGGATGGTTATCCAAAAATAGAGAGAGAAGCTGTTCCATTTTTAGATGCGGTATTTTTATCACATATTCATGAAGATCATACGATGGGTTTACCTTTATTAGCGAAGTATGGCTATAAGAAAAAAATTTGGACGACTCGTTATACGAAGGAGCAACTGCCGTTATATTATGAAAAATGGAGAAACTATAATGTGATGCAAGGGTGGAATTTACCTTATAGCGACCAACATATAAAAGATTTAAATTATGTATGTATTGATGAGATTAGTAATCCAAATGAATGGATACAAATTACTCCTACATTGCGGTTTCAATGGGGATATAGTGGGCATGTATTAGGAGCTGTTTGGTTTTTGGTGGATATGTGTAATACATACGTATTTTATTCAGGCGACTATTCAGCAGAGTCTAATATACTACGAGCTAATTTACCTGAGAAATTGGGCCACAATATAAAAGTTGCAATAGTAGATGCCGCTTATCACACAGAGGATGTTTCGCAAAATGAAAGATTAGACGATCTATGTACAGAAATTGAACGAGTTATGAAAAATAAAGGAATAGCATTATTACCGCTGCCACAACTTGGTAGGGCGCAAGATATAGTATTGTATTTATATGAACGATATAAAGAATTTCCGCTTATAGTAGATAAAGAAATTTTAGATGGATTTGAAGAGATGTTCGTATATAAAGATTGGATAAAAAATAATGAAGAATTTAAATGGATTATGGAGAGTTTAAAAAGAAACATAATAGTGATGGATAATGACATTAGTATGCAAAATAGTTACGGAATAGTTGTAATGAGCGATGCGAATATGCAAACGAAACGAGCACAGTTATACTATGAACAACTTCGGAATGAAAAACGGAATGCCGTTATTTTTACTGGGCATATTGCGAAAGGGAGTTTTGCAGAAAAAGTTATGAAAGAGCATGTAAGGAATACATGTAGGGTGAATCGAGTTGCGTATAAAGTTCACCAAAGTATAAGAGACGTTAAAGAGATGTTAAATACATTATTACCAGAACATACGGTGCTAGTACACGCTTTGAAAGAGGATACGGATCGATTACAACAAAAGCTAAGTACAGCAGGATATGAAAATGTATATTCACTTGCAATGGAACGTATAGAAGTCATTTGAAATGTAAAGGGGATAGGTATATGAAAAAAGTATTTGTATTCGTAAGCATTTTCTTTTGTTGTTTCCTTTATAACGTTAACGAAGGGTTTGCAGCTAGTCCAATGAAACCTAGTTTTGAAGTAAAGTTATTATTGAAGCCAGAACAAGTATTAGGTGATAACAAAGAGATGAAGCAAGAGGTGCTAGAACATTTCCAGGCTGGTACAAAATATGAAAGAATACAAGTGCAATTTTTAGACACTGCGAATAAAAGTTTAAGTGAGGAAGGTTGGTTTGCTAGAATTCGAAAGAAAGAATTTAGTAAAGATTTTGAATTAACATATAAAAAAAGATATCCTATTCCAAATGGTGTAATTCAAGATGCACTAGAAGTAGCTAAAAAAGAAGGATTCGATAGTAATACGGATAGTTATGAGGCGGAAATAGATTGGGGATTTGAGAAGAAAACATTAAGCATTTCAAATAAGAAAAGTTACAGCGCTAAAGGATATGGGATACTTGATTTACCAAATGAACAAGCTGCTCAAAACATGTTAATAGAAAAATTACCAGGGAAAATGAACAAATGGTTGTATACAAATTGGGGAGAAGAAATGTTAAAGAATTCCCGTATTTACGGTCCTGTATTAATGAAACGATATACAGGAGAGTTTGAAAACATAAAAGCAAATATTGAAATTTGGCCATTAAGTAATACCGGAAAATTAGAAGATGACTTCGTAATAGAAGTGTCATTTAAAACAAATGAAGAAAGTATTGCGACAAAACAAAGGGAATTATTAATGGCGAGTTTAGAGAAAAAAGGCTGGTTGTTACCGAAAGATAGTTTGAAGACAGAGCTTATTTTTCAGTAAATGAGAAAAAAAGGAATCCATATTTCTTGGATTCCTTTTTCTAATATATGAGTATTAAGCTAAGTCAGCTGACACGAACATATCACTATTTTGAAGGTTTTTAGAGCGTAAACTATAAGCAACTACCTTCTTTTTATATTGTTTTACAACATCAACATGCTCTTCATGACTGTAAATATAAAATGTGAAATCTTTTTTACCCCGTTTTGCATTGATAATTAAAGGAGTGCCTTCATTATGGGGTGGTGCATAATAGCGATCTAAAAATAAACCTTCGTTAAAATCATGAATAATTTTTGATTTCTGTTCGCCTTCTACGTTATTTCCGTGAATTGTAATAGTCACATTCTCTTCTTCAAGTTTTGGATGTGTTTCGTACTTGCTAATAATGGATTCAATAACAGTGTTAGGAAGGCTAGAAACGATAATTTTAAATGCTCCAAATACAACTAACATTACAATAAACCAAGTCGTCATAGTATATCATCCCCTTTATTCTATTTAATAATATAACTCATATGGTAATAGTACATATGGTGAAGTTTTGTATAATTTGTGAAAAATATGCCATTTTCACGAACGAAATGTTAGAAAAATCAATTTTGTTACAAAAAGTTGAAATCGAAGTATTTTAAAAGAAAAAGGTTTATAATAAAAATATAACTAATAACCACATTACTAATTATAAGGAAGTGTAACTATGAGTACTGTAGCAATCGTATATGGTATTATTCTTTCCACAATTATTGTTTTGTTTTTCGTTGGGGTTTCACGTTATATTCATAAATGGAAAGAAGGCGTTGCGAAATTAAATCACATTGAAGAAGAACTTAGTGATTTAATGTTACATCATGGTAAGTAAACATTTATTTTTTAACTAAACAATGTGAAGAATATCACAAAACGTGCTTTCCTAATGAAGGCATGTTTTTTTGTTATGTGAAAGTTAGACATATTCATGAGATTTTCCATACAATACAGTGTGAAATAAAAAAATGATTCTTTGTTTGTAGGGATATTTATTCTTTTTTGTATAATTTTGTAATTAAATTCGGTATAATTATGATATAGAAGGAAATTTGTTAGAGGGGGTATATTGTGAACATATTAAAGATTATAGGAATAATTGCAGGAGTCATTATAGTAGCTGTTATAGCTTTCTTTGTTATTATGAATTACTATTTGTCAAAAGAAGATCCTGATTACGTATTAAAGTACATAAAAGAACATAAAGAAGATGAAACATGTTCATTACTTATTAAAAGAAATGGAGAAGTATTAACTTCTATAAATGAAAATAAAAAATTGCCATTAGCAAGTATGGCAAAAATCGTAATAGCAGTTGAATTTGCTAAGCAAGTGTCAGAAGGAAAAATCAATCGTGATGAACAAATTTCATTACAGGAGCTAGAAAAATATTATGTTAAAAACACTGATGGTGGGGCACATCCTGATTGGTTAGAAGATGCAAAAGCGAGAGAATTAGTGGAAAATGGACAAATCGCTTTAGAAGAAGTTGCAAAAGGAATGATTCATTATAGTTCTAATGCAAATACGACATATTTGTTAGATAAGCTTGGAATAGAAAGAGTAAATGATAGTTTAAAAGAGTTAGAGCTTACTAGTCATGACAAGTTCTCTTCGTATACTGCTTCACTATATATGAGAGGGTATGTAGAAAAAGAGCTTCATGAGCCAAAAAATCAATCGTTAGAAATGATACGTAACATGTCAAAGAAAGAATATAATAAACATGTGTTACAAATTCATGAATGGATGAAAGATGAAGAAGAATGGAAAAAACGGGATATTCCATTAAAGGTAGATATGGAATTTCAGCGAATTTGGTCAGATCGATTAGTGGGTGCAAACGCTAAAGATTATATGAGTATAATGGAAAAGATAAATAGTAGAAATTATTTTCCAAAATCAATGCAAGAAGAGATCGAGAACATTTTCAAAGAAACAGTTAAAAATAGTAAGTTCGAATATGCTGGTCAAAAAGGTGGTTCTACCGCATTCGTATTGACAAAAAGCTTGTATACTACAGATAAGAAAGGGAATAAAGTAGAAATTGTCATTATGTTTAACGATATAGAAGATCAAGTTTCATATCAAAAACTGAGAAATAATATAGATTATTTTATTCAAGATGCTATAACAGATGAAGAGTTTGGAAATAAATTATAATGAAATAATTTTATTATGTAAACAAAGGGGCACTTATGAAAAAGTGCTCTTTTGTAATACAGGATTTTCCAATATTATTATTGAATATAGATGGAAAATAAGAAAGGAGGTTGAAAAATGACAACAATATATTTCGTTCGCCATGCCCATTCTACATATACAAAAGAAGAACGGGAACGACCTTTATCTGAAAAAGGGCACTGTGATGCAGAAAATGTAACGCATTTATTAAAAGATAAACATATTGATGTTGTTATTTCTAGTCCTTACAAAAGAGCAATCCAAACTGTACAAGGAATTGCGAATACATATAAATTATCAATACAAACTGAAGAAGATTTGCGTGAAAGATTATTGAGCACAGAGCCAGTATCAAATTTTAATGATGCTATGCAGAATGTGTGGAAAGATTGGAGTTTTGCATACGAAGGCGGAGAATCGAATACTGTAGCACAAAAGCGCGCTGTAATATGTATACAAAATATATTAAAAAAATATGAAGGTAAGAATATTGTAATAGGTACGCATGGAAATATTATGGTATTACTCATGAATTATTTTAATTCGAAATATGATTTGGAGTTTTGGAAAACACTTCATATGCCTGATGTGTATAAATTAAATTTTGATAAAAATCGTTTCATTTCTGCTGAAAGAATAGAGAAAACAGGTCATCGGTTAAATATTTTGTAAAAGTTTATCAAAAAAAGAGGAAAGAGAGAAGTTATTGTAGAAGTATGACTTTGTAACATAAAAATTATATGTTAAAGGAGGCTGTTTACATGTTTGAGAAAGAGAAAGAAGGGCTTATTGAAGTTCACAACGTATATGAAATTGCACCAGCAGATGGAACAATTATTGGTATGGCAACAGAAGAAGAAATGGAAATTGCTGCTGAACTAGAGCTGCAGTACTATGCCCATTCTCGTTTGCTAGAAGCAAATATTCAGTTAGACGGTTCCTCCTATAAAGAGTTACTTCAGGAGTTCCAGGAGTACGAAAGAAAATCAATGAGCTTTTGGCGAGCAATACATAAGCGTTTAGCTGTGCCATGGGCATGGGTATTACGTATTGATGTTGCGAATGGCCCTATTTATGTAAGTAATGGGAATGCTTATTACGAAGAAATCGATGATGAAGAAGATTATGAATAGATAAGTAAGGAAGCAACTTTAGTTGCTTCCTTTTTTTATTTATAGAGATTGAACAGCCCCAATAATAATATCAGGCCGATCAATTTCGATTCCGTGACCAGCATGTTCGGCAAGTATATATTGGCTATGTATTGAGAGTTGTAATTGTTCATGGATCAGTTCTTGCCACATTGCTTCAAGTTGTGTTGCTTCCTCTTTTGGCATGCCATCCTCAGTTAACTGAGTAATAGAATAATGAGGATCTCTACCGATAACGATTAATGGTATTTCTAATGTTTTATATAGCTCCTTTATTGAGCGAGCACAATTTTTCCACTCATATAGTTCAGAAGCTGTTGCTTTATATAACAGAGGAGAGGTAGAAAATTCAATGTACTGTCTTGATTGGTTAGCGAGTATAGATTTTAGTTTATTAGAAAGCATGTCTACATCCATTTTGGAGTATGTATTATATTTTTCAAGCCACATATCATCCGAGTCAGTTTGATCAGAAATTGGTAAATGAAGTTCATCTAAACGGTGTAAGTTCATCGAAGTAGAATCAACTAAAATAAGTGCTTGCAGCTTATCTTCATGTAACATCGCAAAATGTTGTGCACATAATCCTCCATAGGAATGACCGATTAGAATAAATGGCTCTTGAATAGCTAGTTTGTTTAGTAACATATGCAGCTCTTTTGTAACTTGCCTTATTGTACGTGGTTGATTTCCTAGCTCACTTTTCCCGTAACCTGGGCGATGGTATGAAACGACTGTAAAGTGCTGTGAAAGCTTTTTTATAATAGGAAGCCAATCATAAAATGAGCAACTCATTCCGGTTTGAATGACTACAGTTTGTTTACCACCTCCTTTTATATGTACTTCTATATTTTGCCCCATTATTTCTACAAATTTATGAATGTTAATTCCTCCTAAGCTTGAAATAATTTTTGACAAGCAAAAACGATACACCAAACACCTATACCGAGTAGGACAGATGTACTAAGTGTAAATGAATTTTTTAAACCAATATAGACAATAAATAATAGTAGTGCTGATGCGGGAAATCCATATAATACCCCTAAAGCAAATTGACTCAATTCTTGTTTATTCCCGCCTTCAAATGAAATCCAAAATAGACTAAGTAAACTCACGAGAGGAAGGGCAGCAATAAAGCCACCTATCGTACTGTAGTGTTTAGCGACTTCAGTGATAACGCCGATAATAAGTGCCGAAACGATTACTTTAACGAGGAAATGCATATTTTGCCTCCTTCGCTAATAACGAAAATGCTTTTTCAATTAATTGTTGTTCTTCTTTTGATAACTGTGATTCTAATATTTTTATCTTTTCTTTATCTAGTAAAGTATGTTTTTCTAATACTTCAATTCCTTCAATTGTTAATGTAAGGTTTACCACTCTTTCATCTTTTTTATTTCTCTCTTTAACGATGAACCCCTTTTGAATAAGGCGCTTTATATGTTCAGATGCTGTGTTATGAGAAAGACTAAGCTCAGTAGCGACTTTTCCAATTGTTATATCTTTCTCACGAGAAACGATTTGTAAAATACGAATTGCTTGGTGGGAAAGGTTGTCCTCGTATTCGTATCGTAAGTGATAATAAATGCTCTCCCAATGTTGATTAATGTTGTTCATAATAATAAATCCCCTTTTTTATATCGTATAGTAAGATATATTCGTCATTTTAGAAATAAAATCCTTTTATTTGGATAAAAAATGTTGAAAAAGTTTATTTTTATTGAAATATAAGGTAATCTATGTGTAAAGGTATACATTTAGCAAGAGAGAGGATGATAGTTGTGAATACATTCAAATGGATGAGTCATGAACAGATGTATGTAGATGAAATACATGTTGAAAAATGTGGTCCTCTTTCAGTCGGCGTATATGGGGGAAATCAAGAAAGTGATGCATATGAACGAGGAGATGCGGTACTTGCTTGGTGGGACCCTGAATTACAATTTGAATTTGTTATGATTTTTGATACACACCACAAAACAAAAAATATTGATTATATAATAGAAGCGATTTCAGAAAGAAAAGAGAAATTAAAAGAGTTATTTTCCTATCCAATACATTTAGCTTTTCATCATACACATATGTACTTATTAGCGTTATTTACAGATGAGTTATTTATTAAAAAGTGTGATCAAGATGATGAGGAACTCGCTTGCTTAATTTGTTTACGAAAAGGCGAATTTTTATATTGGTTATCAGTTGGTGATTGTTTCGCGTATTTATTCCATTCTGAGAAAACGAAAAATGGAAAAGGACGATTAAATAAACGGAAAAATTACGAATATATTGGCAGGAAAAATATTTTTGCAGCAAATACACCTTGCTTTACGTCAGGTGTAAGAGGATTAGAAAAAGGAATGAATCACATTGTAATGGCAACAGATGGCATTTTAGAGTGTGACAAACGAAAGTTTGATGATGATCAATCTTTAGTAGAAGTATTACATGACGGGAATAGCTTGCAGATTGAGCCAGTATTAACAAATGTACTGCAGTGGAAAGGTAGAGATTGTGCCACGATTATTGGATGGTCTATTGATACTGATAATAAACAATGTGCTAATTAATATAAAAGGAGTTCAAGGCTTTTATCCTTGAACTCCTTTTTGTTAAGCAATATGGATATGATATGTTTTTAACCATTCATTTACTTGTAGCATATACTCCATGGCACTTCTTGCTTCAAAATTGTTAATCTCTTTATTACTTTGATCAGCAATTGAAAGTAAGATGGAATGATTAATAAGTGAGAAAATAGGATTGTTTTTATTGTTACACATATCAAGTGTTAAATTACGGATTGTTTGTAAGTAGTGTGGATCTTGTGAAGTTGGATAAGCGCTTTTTCTTCTATTGCGTACATCGTCAGGTAAAGCTGGTTGTAGTGCTCTACGTAAAATGCCTTTTTCGATATTATCAATACTTTTTATGTTGAAAGGAACATTCCATAAATATTCAACTAATCTATAATCGCAAAACGGTACACGAACTTCAAATCCAACAGCCATACTCATACGATCTTTACGGTCAAGTAAGAAAGGAAGGAATCTTGTTAAAAATAAATAAAACATTTGACGTTGTTTCGCGGATTTTTTACTTTCGCCTTCAAGAGTAGGTACTTCAAGTATCGCTTCTTGGAATCGTGTATCAATATAGTCTTCTAGATTACATTGGTTACTTACTTCATTTAGTAGAAGAGGAGATGTATTTTTCCAATTTGTTAGCCAAGGAAACTTATCTACATATAGTAGTTCTTCTTGATGAAACCAAGGATATCCACCGAATACTTCATCAGCTGATTCGCCGGATAAAGCTACGGTCGCATCTTTTTTCATTTCGCAAAATAGTAAATATAGTGAAGTTTCCATTTCACCAGCACTCGGTAAATCTTTCGCATGAAGGGGAACGAATAAGTGATTTGCTAATTCTTCAGCATTCACAATAATATCATGATGCGCTGTCCCTACATGTTCAGAAACGCGTTTTACCCAAGGTGCGTCTAAACCAGTGCGAGCAAATGTCAGTTCGAAATCTTTTGCGCTATTTACAAAGTCAACAGAATACGTATGAAGTGTTTTATTTTCAGCAGCAAATTCTTTACCCGCAAGTGCAGTAATACCGCTAGAGTCTAATCCGCCTGATAACATACAAACGAGAGGAACATCGGCAATTAATTGTCTTTTTACTGTATCTTGTAAAATAGATAAAATATGCGAAGATGTATCTTCTATAGAGTCTGTATGGAACTTACTTTCTAAATTCCAATACTTAGTAACTACTTTTTTATGACGTGTAAATGTTATAGAATGTCCAGCACGTACTTCTTGAATATGTTTAAAGACGCCACATCCTGGAGTGCGAAATAAGCCTAATCCAAATATTTCATTTATTCCATTCGCATCAATTTCAGCAGGGACAGATGGATGCGCTAATAATGCTTTAATTTCAGAGCCGAAAATAATACTGCCATTTCTTTCTGTAAAAAAGAGTGGTTTTACACCTAAATGATCTCGTGCTAAAAACAATTGTTGCTTCTGATCATCCCATAAGGCAAAAGCGAAAATTCCGTTTAAATGTCGTACGCAGTCTTCTTTCCATTCTAAATAAGCATGTAGTAATACTTCTGTATCTGAATGGGTTTCAAATGCATGCCCACATTTTTGAAGCTGCTCTCTCAGTTCACGGAAATTATAAATTTCTCCATTATAAGTAAGAGCATACGTATAATCACCAGCACGAAATGTTTTTGGCTGCGTTCCTCCTTTAGGATCTATTACGATTAATCGGCGGTGTGCAAAAGCTGCGCGAGGTGAAAACCAAAATCCTTCAGCGTCCGGACCACGATGCTGAATACTATTTGCCATCTTTTTTAAAATAACATGTTGATTTGAAAGGTCTTCTTTCCAATCTACCCAACCTGTAATTCCACACATAAATATCTCATCTCCTAATTTAAAATAGTAGATTAACGAAATAAAATGTACACCAAGTTAAAGGATGACTATATAAATAGTGTACTACATGAATCAAATTGTAGACTTGAGAAAATTTTCTTTGAACGCATAGTTATCTGAGACAATGGCTAAGGAAAAGTATTCCATTACATATAAAAAATAAAAAAGATGAGAGAAAAAATTTTCTCAGACGTTATATAGGGTGTAAAAGCTTTTACAAAACAATAAGGGGAATCGCTACATGAAATCAAATGAGAAAAATTTTATAAAGAGATTACAGCGGCAAAAAGAAGACGCGTTAGAATTTGTTGTCGATACATACTTACCACTCATAAAAGGAATCACGCATAAAGTTCTTCTTCCAGTTCAAAATGATGGACTCATAGAGGAATGTGTAAATGATATTTTCCTATCCATTTGGAATAACGCAAATAAATTTCATGGAGAGCCGAGTGATTTTAAAAAATGGATTGCAGCGATTGCGAAGTTTAAAGCAATTGATTATTACCGGAAATCGACTAAAACAGTAGAAATCATTTCAGATGAGTTTCATATCAGTACAGAAAAATCAGCGGAAGACGAATTAATCGTTATGGAAGATAGGGAAGAATTATTGAAGCTCATTAATCAATTAGAACCGCTAGATCAAAAGGTGTTCATTATGAAATATTTATTTGGTATGAAGACAGAGGAAATAGGTGACCAGTTAGGATTAACTCGGGCAGCAATTGATAATCGAGTGTACCGGGGGAAAAAGAAACTACAACAAAATGCTACGAATATTAGTTTTGGAGGTAGTGTAATATGAAAGACATTTATGAACTATTAAATGATATTGATATAGATGAAAAAGAACTAGAGGAAATTGAGACTTCTGAAATCGAAAAGGAAAAAGTAAAACGAAATGTAAAACAATCGATACGTACGAAGAAAAAGATGAAAAGTTGGAAAAAAGGTGTCGCTGCTGCATCTATTTTAGTAGGATTATCAGTTGCAACACTCGGTATCGGATTTCCTACATATGCTGGGGGATTGCCAATTGTAGGTGACATATTCCGATTTTTAGATAATGGTAGAACAGGGTTATATGAAAACTCTAAAGCTGACGCAGGGAAGATAATGGAGCCTCATTATAATTATAAACAATACGCTACAGTACTAAATATGACAAAAGAAAGCAAGGGAATAAAGATAACGATTAATGATGCGATTTTTGATGGGAAGACAATATCAATAAACTATTCTATAGAAAGTAACAGAGATTTAGGCGAGAATCCAAGTACGTTGGATTTTTTAACTATTAAAGGAGCAGGTGCCCAATCAGGTAGCAATAAAATTACTAAAGTCGCAGATAGAAAATATACAGGTTTAATCAAAACAAGTAGCGATCTAGTTGGTAGTAAAGAAACTATAGTAAATGTTGAATGGATTGTACAAAGTATAGCCATTTTAGAAACTGAAGAAGAGATAAAAGGGGATTGGAATTTTAATATTAATCTAAAAGGAATAGAAAATAAAGAGCAATTGATTGGAGGTAGTACAGAAAAAGATGGTGTCAAAGTAAATATGGAGAGAATGGAAATAACACCAATTTCGTTTATTCTATACTACAACCAAGAAGTATCTCAAGAGATAAGGGGTGTATGGGATGGAGTAGATGTCGATTTAGAAGTGAGAGATGATTTAGGTAATCAGTATTATGGAGAAGGAAATGGAGGTTCAGGTGAAGATTCTTATAATTTTAATTGGAGTAAAACATTCCAACAACTTAATGAGAATGCTACTAAGTTAATAATAACACCTCACGTTAATTTAAGAATCCACACTTCTGAAAATTATGAATCGGTAACAATAGTTGAAGGACAAGTAAAGGAGCGTTTTGTACCTCGAAGACTGGGAGGCAATCAGGCTATTGTGTTAGATAATATTGTAATCGACTTAAAGAAATAAAAGAAAGACTGCCTAAAACCATTAGGCAGTCTTTTTTACATCAATAACTAGTTACGAGTAACGCATGCGGATGCTGCGTTTTATACTCATCTTTCCACGGAATGTTTAGTTGTTCCCACGATTCGCCGCTATCATTGGATTGAAAGACGCCATTGTTATTTAACGTGTAGAACGTATGTGGTTCGGCTTCGTTTGTCGCAAACATCGAAATGACTGTACCGATTGCAGATGGTAATCCTTGTTGTACTTGCTGGAACGGAGTATCTTTCGTTTTTCGATAAATATAAGATTCATAAGGGATACGATGATGAGCGAGATCAGCACTTGGCGCAGCAGAAACGAGAATCGTATCACAATCAGCTGGATCGATAGCCATGCTGTATAAATAATGATGTTCAAGTCCTGCACTACATGAGATCCAGCTATTTCCATTGTTATAACTCTCAAGATAAGCACGATCAGGTCCGCCCATAAATCCGTCACCACATGATGCATAAAGGCGATTTGGTGCTTCAGGGTGCATAAGTAATTGATGAGCATCGATAGGAGCACCGAATTTTTTATCAATCCATGTATGCCCTTTATCGTTACTTTGAATAACAGCACCAGCTTCGATTGAAACGTGTATTGTATTAGGGTTGTTTGGGTCAACTGTAATCCAGCGTACGTGATGGGTAAAAGGTCTAGGCGGAAATGCCCACGTATAAGAAGATAATAATGATTTCATATTTTTAAGTTCAGTCCACGTTTCACCACCATTTTCAGAGCGAAATAAAGCGCTTGGTTCTGTGCCGACATAAACGACACCATATCCGTTAACTTGTTCATTTGAGCTTATTGTTATGGAAGTGATAGAGGAGTGCAAAATACCATCTTCTTTAGGGAAATCAAAGTAACGATAAGAATCTCCAATTGGTCTCCATGAATCCCCACTATCGTCACTTAACCATAGACCTCGTCCAAATGTTCCGCAATATACACGGTTTGGGTGGAACGGATCAACAGCGATACAGGTAGGTTGCATATTTTGTAAGTGATAAGTCGTTTCATAGTTATCATTGTGTTCTTTCACTACAACAAGTTCACGTTCCATACAGAGAAATAAACGTTTCATTTAAGTAACCTCCTTAAAAATTCTTTCATTAGTAAACAATATGAAAATAAAAAAGAAGTAGTCTTGTTTTATTTGAGAAAAAGGGATTGTTTAAAAAATAGCGAAGTGTGTATACAGAGGAAGCGGGCGTTTACAATCAGTCAATTCGGGATAAAGATGGGGAGTTTGTTTCATACTAACATACAGATATTGTACTTAAAGGAGTATAAGTATGGGACATTCGCATGATCATGGTCATTCAAAAAATAAAAAGGCGTTACTAATTGCCTTCCTACTAACAACAAGTTTTATGATTGCAGAAGTTATTGGTGGATTTGTAACAAATAGCTTAGCACTACTATCTGACGCGGGGCATATGCTAAGTGATGCAGTATCTTTAGCTTTAAGTTTACTTGCGTTTAAGCTCGGAGAAAAAACAGCAACAACTGTGAAAACATATGGATATAAGCGAGTCGAAATGTTAGCAGCATTATGTAACGGTGTCGTTCTTATTGTCATTTCGGTATACATTTTTATTGAAGCAACCCGTCGTTTTAAAGAACCAGTTGAGATTGCTAGTAATGGGATGCTCATTATTGCAGTCCTTGGTCTGCTTATTAATATTTTATCAGCCTGGATATTAATGAGAGGCGGAGATGTGAAAGGTAATTTGAATTTAAGAAGTGCTTTCCTGCACGTACTAGGCGATCTATTGGGTTCCGTCGGAGCGATCATTGCTGCATTACTTATTAAATTTTTCGGATGGACTGCTGCAGATGCGATTGCTAGTATTCTTGTGTCTATTTTAGTCATTATTAGTGGATGGCGTGTAACACGTGATACGGTTCATATATTAATGGAAGGTGCACCACAGCACATAAATGTTGAAGAGGTAAAAAATACATTATTAAATATTCCGATTGTAAAAGAAGTTCATGATTTGCACATATGGTCTGTCACATCAGATTTTCAAGTATTAACATGTCATCTTATTATTAAAGGGAATGAAACGCAAAGTGTATTAAAAGAGGCTACGTATGTATTAAAGGAGAAATTTCATGTAGAACATGTCACCATTCAAGTAGAAATAGATGGTGAATTTAATCATGATGAGACAACTTGCAAAGTATGAAAGAAAAAGGATAAGAAAAAGTGTCATAACATTTTTCGCACGGCATACATATATATAATGTGGCCACAAATACTTTGCAAGGTAAATATTTCATGAAATTACTTTACTTATAAAGAGTCATCTTTTATAATCAGAAGTGGTAATTGATAAAGATTATCATTTTCAATGATCGTAGAAAGGAGTTTTTTAAAAGATGAGTAGTCAACTCCGTTTTGCTGTTGAAAATCGTAAGAGGCATTTAATTGATGAGTTAATTGGAGCAGGTGTGTTTAAGATTCGCGACCGACAATTATACGAGCTGTCTTTAGAGGAATTGGAAAAAGAGTACGAAGATATGGAAGATTATGCAAATATCCAGGCATAGCTATATAGATTAGTAAAAGGAGAACTGGTTACGATTTTGTGTAACCAGCTCTCCTTTTATTTCGTAGAAATTATTTTTTGTATTTCTTTCATGGGACGGAGCCAGTTTTGGGTCATTATTTGTTCCATTTGTTTTTCGTCCTGCTTCTGTAATGCTTGAATGATAGAGTGATGTTCTTCAATAGATTGACTTGCTGGAACAAAGTTTTGGAAAAACAAATATTCAAGACGTAAAACGTGAAGTTGCATATTTTCTAGAAAGGGTTCAATATATTGGTTTTTAGCAATAGAAGAAATTGTATTGTGGAATTGTATATCTAATTCTAAAGCTTGTTTTGCGTTTTTTTTCTCTATAGATTGCTGAAAATGCTCATTTATTTCAGAAAGTAGTTGAATATCAGCGTCTGTAATGTTTTGAAGAGCTTGCTTTCCTATAATAGAGTGAAGACCAGCCATCGTTTCATAAATGATAGATACGTCGTCTAACTTAATAGGAGCAATTTTCGTTTTTTGCCCTGGTACCATTTCCACTAATCCAGAAAGCTCTAATATTTGAAGTGCTTCTCTTACAGGTGTTCTGCTTACTCCTAGTGCCTCAGCCAATTCCCCATCATTAATTTTTTCATTGGGCTTCAGTACACCTTCAATAATCCAATTTTGTAGTTGATTTAAAACGAGTGATTTTGCTGAAACTCTTCCTGGTTTTTTATAATTTTGAGGGACAGGCATAGTGAATTCAATCCTTTCATTGTATATTTTCCTTTTTTACATGAACAAGCTTTAATTTTTGTTTCCCTTCATCCGGCTTTTGGCTTAAGATGAGCACCATTACAATGACACAAAAAGCGCCTAATAACTGAAAAGATTGAAATGGCACTTGCAATATAAGTACAGAAGAAATAATAGCTGCGAGTGGTTCTGTGCAACCAAATAATGTTGTTTCTTTCGGAGTCAGGTATCGTATGCTGTCTAAGTATAAATAAAAGGCAATAAGTGTCCCGAAAATGACGACAAATGTGATGAGCGGTAGGGTACTTAGTTTTACATATTTCATAGTTGATAATAAAATGAATTCGTTTGTAGAAGTAAAGTGTACAATCGTTACACCAATACCCCCAATAATCATGCCCCATCCAACGATAACGGAGGAAGACCATTTTTCTAACAATTCCTTTGAATATAAACTATAAAAAGCGAGAGATAATCCAGATAAAATCCCCCAAATAATAGCTGGTGTAGAAACAGCCAAGTTATGAACAGACCCGTTTGTTAGTAAGAGAAAAGTACCTACTAATGAAAGGGTAATTGAAATGAAATCAATTTTTGATGGACGAACGTTCCATTTGAAAAGTAAGTATACAGTGATGAATATAGGAGCTAAATATTGTAATAATGTTGCCACGGCAGCATTTCCTTCTTTAATTGAAGCGAAATACGTATACTGTACAGCAAGCATACCGAATAGACCAAACAAAATCATTTTAATAGCATCAGATTTTTGTTTCCAAATGCCAAATATCTCTTTTTTTCTCGTTCCGAATGAGGAAATAATGAGCAAAATAATTCCAGATATAAGTAAACGGATCGTAACTAACCATTCGGTTGAAACATTGTCATATTGAAAAAGTTGTTGTGCAGCTGTTCCAGACAAGCCCCATAAACAAGCACCGATTATGACCATAATGATTCCTTTTAAACGATTCGAATCCATAATGTATAGAGTCCTCCTTTCAAGAAATATATCGTATACAATATGCAATATATCATGAAAAGAATTAAAAATAAACTGAAATTTCTTACTTAATGTAAAGTTGTTATTCAAATTAAAGATGTTTGTTAGATCAGAGAACGATAAAATAGAAAGGCTTCCGTTTACAGAAGCCTTTCTATTTTGAATTATGAAGTGTAAGTAAAAGCTGGAATAGGATCAATAAATGTATTCCAGTTTTGTCTCATTTCTTTTTCTGTTAATAGACAATCATCTAATGATTGTTCAATTAACGAACGGTTCATATCAATTCCAATAAATACGAGTTCGGTTATTCGATCTCCATATTGTTTATCCCAGTTTTTCAATACTTCTGGTTCTTCTGCAATCATTTGATTTCTTTCAGTTTCAGGTAATGCGGCTATCCATTCACCGGCTCCTTGAATTGTAATAGAGGAGCCTGCTTGAGATAGAAGCCCTATTATATTATTACGAGATGCCAGCCAGAAGAATCCTTTCGCTCTTACAACATCTAAAGGCCATTTTTCTAGCCAATTCATAAGGCGCTCGGGATGGAAAGGATATTTGCGGCGGTAAACAAAAGAAGTGATACCGTATTCTTCTGTTTCCGGTGTATGATGGTCACTGTTTAATTCTTGTATCCAGCCGGCCGATTGACTAGCTTCTTCATAATTAAATAGATTTGTGCTTAAAATTTCTTGTAATGGTACTTTGCTAAACGAAGATTCAAGAACTTTTGCATTAGGATTTAATTTTTTTAGTAAATGATGAAGCTCTATCACATCTTCTTTTTCTAGCAAATCTATCTTATTAAGAATAATTACGTTTGCAAACTCAATTTGATCTATTAATAAATCAATAACTTCCCGTGTGTCATTCTCATCGATTGCTTGTTTTCGGTCTAATAAACTTTCTCCATCTGCAAAATCATCCCAAAATCTATTTGCATCTACAACTGTAACCATCGTATCGAGGCGACAATTTTTCGTTAAATCAATGGTAAGAACTTCGTCTGTATAAGTAAACGTTTGAGCAACTGGAATAGGCTCACTTATACCAGAAGATTCAATAATAATATAGTCAATATCACCATTTTCCACAAGACGATTCACTTCTATCATTAAATCTTCTCGTAGTGTACAACAAATACAGCCATTTTGAATTTCTACTAGTTTTTCCTCCGTACGTGAAAAACCACCCTTTTTTATAAGAGATGCATCAATGTTTACTTCGCTCATATCATTAACGATAACAGCTACTTTTAAGTTATTCTTATTAGTTAAAATGTGATGTAGTAAGGTAGTTTTTCCAGATCCTAAAAAACCACTTAATACAGTGATAGGTACTTTTTTCATGAAATGATCTCTCCTTTAAATCGTAATGATTACGTTTTATATTAAACGATGGGAAAAGAAAAATCAATAATAAATCATAATGATTACGATTTAAGAATAGAAATAGACTATAAAATTTGTGCTGTAGTATGAAGGATTTGGACAAGCACATGTTTACATATAAATAAAATGGAGGCGAGAAGCTTGGTCTTTAATAGAGTTTCAAAAGAATTAGTAGGCATAGCTCTTATCGCTATGTTTCTCTTTTTATTATTTTTTGTAGATTTTACAAGTCTAGTAAATTTGCACAAAAATATACCGCAGGAATGGCTGAATGTGAATACGGTATTTTTAAGTATCATTTTTGAAGCAATACCTTTTATTTTATTAGGGGTAATTGTTTCTTCATTTATTCAAGTGTTTGTGAAGGAAGATATGATTCAAAAAGTAATGCCGAAATCTCCAATTGTTGCAATGATTCCAGCAGTATTTGTGGGAGTTCTTTTTCCAATGTGTGAATGTGTCATTATACCAATTGTAAGAAGGCTCATTCAAAAGGGGTTACCACTTCATGTAGGCATTGTTATTTTACTGAGTGCACCCATTATGAATCCAGTTGTTCTTTTATCTACTGTATATGCGTTTCAAAAAAATGATTACGTTGTATATGCACGCTTTGGGATAACAATTCTAGTTGCTCTATTCATAGGTCTAATTGTGTATTATTGCTATCGCGAAAGAAATGTTTTAAAAGACGTAGAGGTTTCAGTTCAAACAAGCAAAAAAAAGAGTTGGAAAGATGTTATGAATCACACTGTAGATGAGTTTTTTGATACTGGTAAGTATTTATTGATAGGTGCTTTTTTAGCAAGTGTATTTCAAACGTTTTTTGATCGGAATGTACTGGATGTAGTAGCACATAACGAAGTAATTGCTCCCGTTATTATGATGGGGTTTGGTTATGTTTTATCAATTTGCTCTGCAGCCGATGCTTTTATAGCGGCATCTTTTGGACATGTCTTCTCAGTAAAGGCACTTCTCGCATTTCTTGTGTTTGGGCCTATGCTTGATATGAAAAATACGTTAATGCTATTTGCATATTTTCAAAAGAAATTTGTATTCATTTTGATGGGAATTGTCATTGTATCTGTGTATACCATCCTGCAAATCATAATGTTATAGGAGGTGAGAAAGAATGGAGAAAGAGGAGCAGAAGGCATATCATCGCTATATTCGTGGAATTATTTTAATTGGTTTAGCAATGCTCTTATTTAAACTACTTGTAACAGGGAATATTTATAATTTTATCGCTCCAAAAATGATTAAATTTACGTATATAGCTTTTGTAGTGATTTTACTTCTTGGTTCTTTACAAGTTTGGAGAGAAAAAGAGGGTGATTGTAATTGTTGTAAGCACCATACAGCATTAAAATCAGGGATAAAAAGTTTCTTTGTATATGTTTTATTTGTTGTTCCGATAGTTAGTGCTTTTCTCTTTGGAAGTGTAACAATTGATGGAAGTTTAGCAGGAAAAAGGGGTATGAATCAAAGTGTACAGGCGAGAAGTATGGAAGGTAACGAAAAAGAGGGGAAACAGGATGATTTTGATGGGCAAGAGGTATTCGATGATCCAGATGAAACATCAAATTTATCAACGACTTATGAAACGGAAGAGCAAGTAGTAAAATGTATGTTAGGACAACGAAAAATACAAGTAGAGGATAAGGATTATGTTCAAACAATGAGTATAATTGGTCAAAATGTAAAAGGATTTAAAGGGAAAGAAATTACATTCTCAGGGTTTATGTATAATGATAAGGATGTGACGGGTAATAAAGCGGTAGTGGCTCGATATGGCATAACTTGTTGTATTGCGGATGCATCAGTCTGGGGGATGATTGTTACGGGGAAAAATGTTGAAAATATTCCAGAAGAAACATGGGTGAAAATAACAGGATTATTAGATGAAACGACATATAAAGGAACAGTCTTTTCACTTGTAAAAGTAAACAAAATCGAGAAAATTAATAAGCCAACTGACCCATATGTATATGATGTTTTACCTCAATAGAAAAGAATAAATTCTTCATATTTTCATGAAATAGAATCATAATCATGGCGATAAAAAAATAAAGATAAGAGTAATTTGGTTTGTTAAAAATATGTGCAGAAGGAGTTATGCGATGAACTGGGTTACTCATAAACCATCATTTGAATTTGAAACATTTAGTCCTATTATTCGGTCACAATCTGCGTGGAGTGGACATTTAGATTTTGCATATGACTTAGTACGATTTGAAAAACCAGAAACTTTAGTCGAGCTAGGTACACATTTAGGAGCTTCCTTTTTTAGTTTTTGTCAGGGAGTAAAAGATGGAGGGTTATCGACTAAATGCTTTGCAGTAGATACTTGGGCTGGAGATGGGCACACAGGCCCATATGGAGAAGGGGTTTTTCAAATAGTAGAAAAAGTAGTGAGCGATAACTACCTTAATATAGGAAATTTAATTCGATCTACTTTTGATGATGCTGTAGACCGGTTTCAAGATGAAACGATAAATCTTTTGCATATTGATGGATATCATACGTATGAAGCTGTTTCTCACGATTATAACACCTGGCTGCCTAAAGTCGCGAAAAATGGTATTGTATTATTTCATGATATTGAAGTTAGAAGTGGTGATTTCGGCGTATATAAGTTTTGGGATGAGGTAAAAGCGAAGTACCCTCATTTTCAATTTGCGCATTCATATGGACTGGGAGTGTTATTTCCGAAGGGTTGTAGTGATAAGTTTGAGGAAATACTTAAAAATAAAGAAGAAATACAAAATATGTATAAATAAAGGTAGGGCATGCATCATTTTTATGATGTGTGTCCTATTTTTGCGTGGGAAATAATGGTGTGAATTAAAAAGTGAAGATAGTTGTAAAAAGTTTTGTTGCAGCAAATATTAAAAAAGTTAGTATGGGATTTTTCTTTGTAAATAAAGTGAAGCTTTAATACGTTCATGTCAGTCCGGGATGTTACAGTAGTTAATTTCTTACCTAAGTGCTTTGCGCTTACTGAATTTTAAGGCGGAGGTCTTATTGGCCGAAAATATCGGGATAAATAAAAATACAACATTTTTTATATTTTTCATTGCGAAAAACGTAATCTACTTTTACAATAGAAAGGGTTGTGAATATATTATACTGGAAAAATAAATCGAAATAATATGAAAATTTTGTTTTGTCTTCGCTAATTGTATATTACATACATGTAAGACGACATACGTCATGTTATCGACTTGTAAGGAGAGAAAAAAATGAAAAGTGTAAGATTACCATCGATGCTAGAAATCATAGTTCTTTTATTACTATTTCTTGCTGTTGTCTTTTCCTTCCAAACGATTTTTGATCTCCCAATTCAATTAGCGCTATTTATTTCATGGTTTTTAGTAATTGCGCTTGGATTAAGATTAGGATTTCGTTATCAAGAATTGCAAGATGCAATTACGAAAGGGATTTCTAACGGATTAGAAGCAATACTGATTTTAGTTGCAGTAGGTGCTTTAATTGGAACATGGATTGCTGGTGGGGTAGTACCAACATTAATTTATTATGGATTAGAATTTATTCACCCTAGCATATTCCTATTAGCAACATTAATTATTTGTTCTATAACTTCTATCGCGACAGGAACGTCTTGGGGAACAGTAGGAACAGCAGGTATTGCTATGATGGCGATTGGTGAAGGACTTGGTTTACCACTTCCGCTTGTTGCTGGTGCAGTTCTTTCAGGAGCTTATTTCGGCGACAAATTATCACCACTTTCTGATAGCACAGTTCTTGCAGCTTCTATGGCGAAAGTAGATGTTATTGCTCACGTTCGAGCTATGCTCGTATTAGATGTTCCGGCTTATATTATTACTAGTATTATGTTTACTGTAGCTGGTTGGATGTATGGCGGAGATAATGTTGATTTGAATCGAGTAGAATTTTTAAAAGAAGCTTTATTAAAGCAATTTGATATTAAAATATGGATGCTTGTTCCGGCGATCATTGTTATCGTTCTATTAGCGATGAAGAAACCGTCTATGCCAACAATTGCAATGGGAGCTTTAATTGGTGCAATTTGGGCAACTCTTTTCCAAGGGATGAACTTTGGAGAAGCGATTGGAACAGCTTATAACGGATTCTCAATTCAATCTGGTGTTGAGTTTGTTGACAAGTTATTAAACCGTGGTGGAATTAACGGTATGCTTGGCTCAGTAGCTGTTATTATTTTCGGTTTAGGATTTGGTGGATTACTTGAAAAACTAGGTGTTTTAAAAGTAATCGTATCAAAATTTGAGAAGAAATTAAATTCTGCAGGTAATGTAACGTTGTCTACATTAATCGTGGCATTCTTAGCTAATATATTTGGTTGTGCGATGTATGTATCACTAATTTTAACACCAAAAATTATGGAAGATAGCTATGATAAATTAAAAATAGACCGTCGTGTATTAGCACGTAACTCAGAAGTAGGTGGAACGTTAACTTCAGGTATGGTTCCATGGTCTGATAATGGTATTTTTATGGCTGGTATTTTAGGTGTAGCAACGTTCTCATACGTTCCGTTTATGTGGTTAAGCTTCGTATCGTTAATTTTAGCAGTTATTTATGGATATACAGGCAAATTCATCTGGTATGTAGATGATGCAGATAAAGGAAAGCAAGCATCATAAAATAAAAATCACCTTCTACAATATGTAGAAGGTGATTTTTTTATTTTGTAATAGCATCTGCTGAAGTTATTTCATTCTCATATTTAGCAATTTTTTGTTGTATCTTTTTTAAGTTTTTTTCAGTGTCTTGGATAAGCTGTAAGACATTGGTCTCCTGTTGTTTCATTAATTCCAACCGTTGAAAGATGGTAGATTCTCCTTCCATAGACCAGTCGATAAATTGTTTTATTTTTTGAATAGGCATACCAGTGTTTTTTAAACACAAAATCATTTCTAAATATTTGAGTGCTTCTTCATCAAAAACTCGATCTCCTTTTTCATTTCTTTGCAGAAAAGGGAACAGTCCTTGTTTATCGTAATAACGTATTTGAGAAATAGTTAAGTGTTGCATTTTGGCGACTTGCCCAATTGTGTAATACATATCATTCATCCTTTTGTTACCAAGGTATAATGCCATTTTTATTTAGTATTTTACCATTATAGTTTGTTTCACTTAATGCATATTTAATAATAATTTTAGCACTTTCAGTGGTTGTATGGCCACCGGGGGAATTTCCATTAAGATCTGTAGTTGTAAAACCAGGAGTTACCCCAAATACTTCTGGACCGTTAGTAGCAAATTCTTTACTAAAAGCTAATGTTAAAGCATTAATAGCTGTTTTGGAAGAATTATATCCTAGTGTATTGATTGGATGTGTTTCACCATTAGCAAACAATGTTAGTGAGGCCATGTCAGTTGTTATATTTATTATTTTACTGTTGTTTGAATTCTTTAATAATGGTAAAAAGGCTTGTATCATTTGGAAAGTTCCAAAAAAATTAACTTCAAATCCTTGGCGTAAAGTTTCAATATTTAATTCACTAGGTAGTGTATTGAAGTCTAGCGCTATGCCTGCGTTATTAATTAATAAATGTAAGTGGTCAGTCGTTTCGTAAATTTTTTTTGTTGCTTCTTGAATGGATTGTGAATTTGAAATATCTACTTGAATATATGAAACGTTTGAAACATTTAAAGATTCTACGGCTTGTTGTCCAAGTTGTTCATTACGAACACCTAAAAATACGTGATAATCTTTTTCTGCTAATTGACGAACAAGTTCATATCCAATTCCTTTATTCGCACCTGTTATAAAAGCATATTTTTTCATATTGAATTCCTCCAGTAGTGTTATAGTAGGTTACAATGGAAAGGATACAGCCTAAACTTAAGTTTAGGTCAAGAGGAATTTTTTAAAATAAATATAGAATATCTATATATAAGAGTGAGAATTCTTATCATTTAAGAGAAAGTCTGTTATTATAAGAGATGTAGGTAATATATTTTCAAGGGGATGAAAACATGGAGTACAGAATTGAAAGAGATACATTAGGAGAAATAAAAGTTCCAGCTGATAAATTATGGGCAGCACAAACACAACGTAGTAAAGAAAACTTTCCAATTGGAACAGAGCAAATGCCGCTTGAAATTGTAAAAGCATTTGCAATTTTAAAGAAGAGTGCAGCGCTTAGCAATCAAAAATTAGGAAAGCTATCACAAGAAAAAGCAGAAGCAATTGTAGAAGCTGCTGATGAAGTGATTGCAGGGAAATGGAATGAACATTTTCCGCTTGTCGTATGGCAAACAGGTAGTGGTACACAGTCAAACATGAATGTGAATGAAGTAATTGCAAATCGTGGGAATCAAATTTTGAAAGAGAAGGGATCTGACGTACATATTCATCCAAATGATGATGTGAACATGTCACAAAGTTCAAATGATACATTTCCAACGGCACTTCATGTAGCTTGTGTAATCGCAGTAGAAAATCACGTATTACCAGCAATTACGAAATTAAAAGAAACTTTAGCAGAAAAAGTAACTGCATTTGAACATATTATAAAAATTGGTCGTACACATTTACAAGATGCAACACCGTTAACTTTAGGACAAGAAATTAGCGGATGGCACCGTATGCTTGAAAAAACAGAGCGTATGATTGCAGAGAGCAATACATATATGAAAGAGTTAGCAATTGGTGGAACTGCGGTTGGAACAGGTATTAATGCTCATCCTAAATTTGGTGAGATGGTATCAGAGGAAATTAGTCAATTTACAGGTAAACAATTTGTTTCTGCACCAAATAAGTTCCATGCATTAACGAGCCATGATGAAGTTGTATATACTCACGGTGCATTAAAAGCATTAGCTGCGGATCTAATGAAGATCGCTAACGATGTACGTTGGCTTGCAAGTGGTCCACGTAGTGGTCTTGGAGAAATTATTATTCCAGCAAATGAACCGGGAAGCTCTATTATGCCAGGTAAAGTAAATCCAACGCAAAGTGAAGCATTAACGATGGTTGTAGCACAAGTGATGGGGAATGATGCAACGATCGGATTTGCTGCGAGCCAAGGTAACTTTGAGTTAAACGTATTTAAACCTGTTATTGCTTATAACTTCTTACAATCAGCCCACTTATTAGCGGATGCAATTGTTTCGTTTAATGACAATTGTGCAGTTGGTATTGAAGCAGATAAAGAAGTAATTAATGAAAATGTGAATCGTTCACTAATGCTTGTAACAGCGCTAAACCCACATATCGGATATGAAAATGCAGCGAAAATTGCGAAGCATGCTCATAAAGAGGGATTAACTTTAAAAGAAGCTGCATTACAATCTGGACTACTAACAGAAGAGAAATTTGATGAAATTGTAGATCCGAAGAAAATGATTGCTCCAAAAGAGTAATAGAAAAAGCCAAGGTTCTTAGTATAGAATCTTGGCTTTTTTGATGTTCATTTTTATGTTTCATCTACTTGCAATACTGCAAGTAGATGAAACATATTATTTGTTAGCAGGCGTATTCATTACTCTCATCTGTGGGCAGTTCTCTTTTAAGAGTGAAATGAATTTTTCTTCTTCTTGTGGTACGAAAGTGGTCACTGAGTCAAATAAATTATAATTAATTTCTAATTGTTGCCTAGTCCATTTTTTTGAACGAAGTTTTTTGCCAGAGTACTTAATATGGCGAATGTCTTTGAATGAGATTTCAGTACGAAGTATGAAACCGTGTTTTACAACAAGAGATGATTCCGTTACGTTGTAGTGAGAGAAATAGAATGAAGAAAGATTCACGATATTTAATAGCATCATGAGAGTGAAAAAAATAGAATTTTCATTTTGGAAGAATAACGAAACGAAAAAAATAATTATAAATAATGTAATGAAAATGACGTGGAATGGATTTTTTTTCGCTTTAAATTTCAAGTCAGTCACCTCGGTTTACTTGTTCTTTAACTAAATTAAATCATAATATTGTAATAAAACGTATGAATATGCAGAATTGCATATTCATACGTTTTATTATTCATGTAAAATTTCTTGATGGGATAAATTCAAAAGAAGTTTTGTAATAGTGGAGTGGCATGAAGTGACTTACAGGAATAGAAAGATAGCGTTAGTCATAATTAGTTGTATGATGATTATGAGTAGTTGTGCTAATAAATTTGTTGAAGATAGAAATCGAAAGCATACATTTGTACGAGCAAGTAAAGTTTTAGTAGAGACTGTAAATAGAATATATAAAAAGTAAAGGATGTTTTCTTATACGAAAACATCCTTTTTGTCGTTAAAATTGAATACTGAAGTTTTGTAATGAGTGAATACAGGTTCCATATTCACTAATCGCATATGTATTCTGTGCAATTTGCTTAACGGTAAACCAAGGGTCTTGAAGAATATTCATATTCTATTTCACATTTTATAAAATGAATTTGTATAAACATATTCGCTTTTCGTTGTATTAAAGAAGTTCGGTAGATGTTTTTATAAAAGTTTATAAAATGGGTAAACGAAAGATTGAAATGTTTGTTTGCGTTGTGATAAGATGGTAAAGTGACAATAAACGTTATGGTAATTTGTTTGGTTTTAAAATAAACATTTTGAAGGAGTGTTTAGTGTGAATGATATTTCAGAGAAGTTTTGGGATGCGTCAATAGAAGAATTAAAGAAAGGGTATGTGTTTGATGAAGCAAAAGAGGAGTACATTTGCTTAGCTTGTGGTGAAACATTTATTAAAGGTGTTATTTATCAAGATAATCAAGTTTGGTATGAAGCAGAAAAGTTCGTCCAATTGCATATTCAAAATGAGCATACATCTATGTTTGATTATTTATTAAATATGGATAAGAAATTTACTGGTTTATCGGATTTACAAAAGAGAATGGTTCAGTTTTTCCATATGGGACTGAATGATAAACAAATTGTAAAAGAGTTGGATGGCGGAAGTACATCAACAATTCGTAATCATCGATTTACACTGCGAGAGAAAATGAAGCAAGCAAAAGTATTTTTAGCACTAATGGAATTATCAGAAGAAAAATCAAAAGTACAAACGAAATTTGTGCCAATTCATAGAACAGCAACGATGGTGGATGATCGATACAATATTACGGAAGAAGAAAATGATGAAGTATTAAAAGCTCATTTTACAGAAGGGTTAGATGGACCTCTCTCTAAATTTCCGAAGAAACAAAAGCGTAAATTAATTATCTTACGTCATTTAGTAAAGAAGTTTGATAGTAATAAAAAGTATACTGAAAAAGAAGTAAATACAGTGATAGAAAATGTATACCCTGATTTCGTAACTTTAAGAAGATATTTAATCGAATATGGATTTTTAGATCGAACAGCCGATGGAAGTCAATATTGGGTGAAGTTATAATCATGCGGAAGGAAAATGAATAGAAGCACAGTATTATAACAACTATACAAAGAGATAGATATTGAAAACAGATTTTTAATAAAAGGAGAAATGAAATTTGAAACCACCTGCAGATAACAATAAAGAAGGTGCGGAGTCACAAAAGTTGGAAAGTGAGAGTAAACCGATTTGGAAATCGATGTCTCTGTTTTTAGTACCGTTATTATTAAGTAATGTACTACAATCAGTTGGACAATTATTTGGTATGGTAGTAGTAGGAAGATGGCTTGGAGTTAATGATTTAGCGGCTATATCAGCATTCTTTCCTTTGTTCTTTTTACTTGTTTCATTCGTAATTGGTATCGGTTCAGGAAGCTCTATTTTAATTGGTCAGGCGTTTGGTGCTAAAAATGAAGATCGTTTAAAAGCTATTGTCGGTACTACGCTTACGTTTACTTTTATTATCGGAGTTGTATTAGCGATAATAGGTAGTATTTTTGCGATGGATATTATGCGTCTTATGGGAACGCCAGAAAATATTATTGAAATAAGTGTACATTATGCACGAATTTTATTTATATCGATGCCAGTATTATTTTTATATTTTGCATATACAACATTTATGAGAGGTACAGGAGATTCTAAAACGCCATTTTACTTTTTAATTGTAAGTACAGCGCTAAATATGATCTTATTACCGATTCTTATTTTTGGATGGTTAGGAGCTCCGAAATTAGATGTGTATGGAGCGGCCTATGCTTCTGTTATATCTACAGTTATTACGTTTCTTGTCATGCTTGTGTATTTAAAGAAGAAAAATCACCCACTACAACTAGATGGCACAGTAAGAAAGTATCTTCGAATGGACTGGGAGTTATTAAAGTTATTGCTAAGGCTCGGTATTCCAGCGAGTATTAATATGATATTAGTTTCATTATCTGAAATTGCCGTAATCGCGTTTGTAAATCGTTACGGTTCGGATGCAACAGCTGCTTACGGCGTTGTGAATCAAGTTGCAAGTTATGTGCAAATGCCAGCAGTTAGCCTTGGTATTACAGTTTCTATTTTTGCGGCGCAATCGATTGGGGGGAATCAATTTGATCGATTGCAGAAAGTTGTGAAGGCCGGAATTATTATGAACTACGTCATCGGTGGTGTGTTAATATCTCTTATTTACTTATTCTCAAGAGACATTTTATCACTATTTTTAACGAGTCAAACTACAATTGAAATTGCTCATAGCTTAGTTATGATTACGTTATGGAGTTATTTAATTTTCGGTCATGCACAAATTATTAGTGCGACAATGCGAGCGAGCGGTACAGTACTTTGGCCAACTGTTATTGGAGTTGTTTCAATTTGGCTTGTAGAAGTCCCCGTAGCATATTATCTTTCTTACCATACAAGTCTTGGAATAGAAGGCATCTGGATCGGGTATCCAGCAGCATTTATTGTCAGCTTAATATTGCAGTATGCATATTATAAGCTTTCATGGCAAAAGAAACGAATTACACGATTAGTTAGTTAAATAGAAAAATGTCCCTAAGTAATTAGACTTAGGGACATTTTTTCGTAAGTGGAGGTTTACAAATAGCTTTTTAAAGTGATATCAAAATGTTGTCTAATGAGTGTTTGATCACTCATATAAAACTCCCACGCTTTTTCTGGTTCACCGATAATCTCAAAGGATTCCTCTGTAATATATAAAGCACAATTATCCTCCAGTGCAATTCCTTCTATATTCCCTTGATGATTTTGTAAAAAGGAATGGAAGGCGTTCATTCTGTTTAATTGATTATAATGTGGACAAAATCTTTTATTAACAATACCCCATCCGTTACTCTCTATATAACCAAAACCTTCATAATCTGATCGGATACTAGACGTGAACCAACACATAGCACCAGCACTATAACCAGCAATAAGTGTTCCTTGCTGTAGAGCCAATAATAATTTTTCATCAAGTCTATATTCTTTCCATTGTGTAAGCATGTGAATATAGTTTCCACCACCTAAATAAATTAAATCGGCTGAATGAATCATCTCGTCTATTTCATACTTAGAAGGTGAATCTGTTGTAATGCGTAAAATTTGTACTTCACAATGTAATTGTTTTTCAAACGTGTCTAAAAATAATTTTATATAGCTTTCATCATCATGACTAGCCGTTGGAATAAACAATATTTTTGGGTACTGTTTATTTGTTAATTCTATAAGGCGTTCATTAATAGGCAAGTGATTTGAATCTTGTAAATCACCGCCACCAATGACAGCTAATTTCATAGTAAAGCACCACCTAATCATTTTTGTTATATAAAAATTCGATAGAAGAGAGTTACATTCCTTCCGTAATGTAATCAATAATTAGAAAATATAGCTTAAGTATATCGGAATAGTAAAGAAACTACTGACTATATATACCAATGCATTAGAAACCATTCATTGATATATAATATTTCATACTAATGTTTCAAAATATGGAAAAATATGTTTAAATAGATATAATGACGCATTCATTCATATTGAATTTATACTTATATTTTAAAAGGGTATCGGAAATAATAGCGATTTTCTAAAACAGTTTTTACTTTTAATAGGAAGTTTTATTACAATATGGTAAAATTATTTCAATATATTTATTTAATATGAAATACAAAGAAGGAGCGTGAAAAAAAGTGGATTTTCGATTTGAATTTACAACGAAGCTGAAAGAATACTTAGACGATGAGAAGGATGAAAAAATAATAAAAGATGGACATAGAGATGTAATTTTTCACTATTTATATGCGTTAGAGACTGAAATTGGCGTTGTTAAAAATCCTAATTTTACTTTTTTTGCATCAGGAAGACGTTCACATATAGTGTTAGAAAACGTTGAATTTAAAACAGAAGTAAATGTAAAAAGTAATATAATTGAAATTACAAAAATAGTGGATAATGTAGTTATTCCGTTAGATACTATCGTAGCGAAAGATCGGGAATTATTTGCCCTTGGGCGTAATGAGAAGTTTAGTGTACAAATATTAGAGCAGTATCTCTTTGATACATTTGGAGATAAGTTAGGCTTATAATGAATAGAATGAGGTACGTATTTATAGGTAGTGAATTTTAGTTTATATTACTTGCGTTTGACCTCTCATTTAATTTGTACTACAATTCGTAGTGTGAAAGGAGTCATACGATGTTTACGCAAAACTATAGGTTAAATGAGCAAGGATTAAATCATTTCTTTGGACCGCTTGAAGCGAAGATTATGGAGATTATTTGGTCTACTGAAGGTATTACTATTAAAGAAGTCCAGCGGAAGTTAAGTGAAGAATCGCCTGTGAATTTTAATACTGTTATGACAGTTATGAACAGGTTAGTAGAGAAATTACACTTAGAAAAACAGACTGTGAAAAGAAGTGGCATATATCGTGCTATACAAACGAAAGAAGAATTCTTATCTAATCAAACGAAGAAAATGACACAGGAATTAGTGGGGGAATTTGGAGATTTAGTTGTAACACATATGATAGATGAGTTAGAGCAGGCTGATCCGAATTTAATAAAAAAATTAGAAGACAAATTGAATCAGTTAAAAAAAGAGGATCGATGAAATGAAATGGCAAATGCGTAAAATCGTATTGTTAGCGCTCATTGTTAGTACCCTCTTTTTCAGCTTGTTATTGTATTATGTTACATATCCATTTCTCTTTCAAAATAGGGCATTATTCCTTTCAAAGTTTTGCTTGTTTCAGTTAGAAAAACATATGAAAGAACTATCAATGGTTCGTATTATAATAGCGGGGTTATTATTAATTACTGTATTGATTGTGTGTAAAAGAATTTGGCGGCAATTTTTCTATAGTAAAAAAGTACAAAAAGTACTTATCCCATTTATTAGAAAAGGGAAACAAATATATATATTGCCGACTGCGGAAGTTGCAGCGTTTACAATTGGATTATTCCGTCCGAAAGTTGTCATGTCAGAAGGTTTGCTTCAGACGTTTTCAGATGAAGAGATTGATGCGATTATTTTCCATGAAGAATATCATCAAAATAATTGGGATCCGCTAAAATTATTTTGTTTTACGTTATTAGCAGAAGGAATGATTTACATCCCGATATTAAAAGAATTGTTACAACGATACCATACGTATCAAGAGTTAGCAGCAGATAAATATGCGATGCAAAAAATGGAATCTTCATTTGAGTTAGGTAGCGCGTTATTAAAATTAATTAAAATAAAGACAATGGAAAATCGATGTGTTACAGCTTCATTTGCAAAAACAGCAATAAATTTACGAATCGAGCAAGTGTTAAATGAAAAGGTTATTAAGCTTACTATTCCGTTACATACGAATTCGGTATATGTAACAGTAGGTTTATTCTGTATGTCGGTTGTACTTATTGTCGGAGAGTGCATATAGCCTCTTTTTTTAAGGATAAACACTACTCTATGTAGTGTGGATAGAGTAGTGTTGTTATTTATATCATTATACTTTTTATCGCTATATATATCTTGTTTATCATATATTACAGGTATTTTATTGTATACAAATCAAATGACGAAAATTACAGCATTCTTTATTCGTCTATTCGGTGGATTTACAGGTTTTTAAAAATGAGGAGGAAGAAAAGTGAAGAAACTAATTGCTATTATACTAGTAGGTGCTCTCGCTTGGGCGGGGGTTAACTTTTATAATTCAAAGAAAGAAGAAAAGGAAAGAAAAGCAAAGCAAGCAGAGTTACAAGAGAAAGAAGTATTACCACAAGTAGGTTTTAAAGCACCTGGCATCACATTAAAAGGATTAGACGGAAAGTTGCAGTCGTTAAATGATGCCAAGGGAAAACCATATATTATTAATTTTTGGGCATCATGGTGTGGGCCGTGTGAAATGGAGGCACCTGACTTAGTTCATATGTATGATAAATATAAAAAGGATGTTGAAATTTTTGCGGTGAATGCAACTGTTAGTGACCCAGTACAAGAAGCAAGCGCATTTGCTAATCGCTATGGATTTGAGTTTCCGGTTCTACTAGATATGGACGGAGTAGCTGGACTAGATTATAAAGTATTCTCTTTACCGACGACATTTTTTGTTAATAAAGATGGAATTATAGTAGATCATGTACGAGGTGTATTACCACCAGATCAATTAGAAAAGAAATTTAAGAAATTGATTGAGAGTTAAAAGGGGATTTCGTGATGATGGAGTGGATCGTGAGATTACAACCCGTATCTCTTATAATTGGAAGTCTATTTGGATTTATGTTGATGAAACGAAAGATGAGGCATCAAAATGTATCATATGAAAAAATGATGGATGCCGTAACAAATGCGTTTCTTATCATCGTATTTGTATGGAAGTTTGCACCAGCAATTTTAAATCCTGTATGGGCTTTTGAGGCGCCAGTGCAAGCACTATTAGCTGTTGGAAGTATGCAACATATTGTAGTAGGATGCGTAATTGCTAGTGTATACATTGTTTGGAAAAGTAAAAAGGAACAATTTTTGCTTCGTATTTTACTTGATGTACTCCCTTTTGGATTGTGTGTGAGCACTATCTTTTATTTTCTATTACATCATGAAGTAGGTGTACCAACGACACTACCATGGGGAATGAAAATATATGAATCTAAACTATTATATCACCCTATTTTCGTATACGAGATCATCCTTGCTCTTTGTATAATGGGCTTGTTATGGATGAAAAATGAAAGGCTCGGAAATGGAAAGAATATAAGTATTTTTCTAATTGTTGAGGGGTTTGCTCAAATCATTATTTCGCTTGTTAGTGAACAAAATTCGGTTCAGTTTGGTCTATCAGCACAGCAAATAATGAGCTTTTGTATTATTAGTTTAGGGATTTTGTTAGTGCCGAAAAAATAAAAGATAGCCATGTACAGAGAGTATCTGTGTATGGCTATCTTTTATAAGCGTATTTCTTCATCATATGCTAAATCATTATATTGTAGAAATCTAAAAACCCCTTTATTAGGGGTTTTTAGGTTTCTATAGGTCTGCATGTGTTTCTTGTTTATCTGTATCCCATTTTGGAAGTTGTTTTGCTTGTTGATTTTCAGTGAAATTATTAAAGCCAAAAGCAAGTATGCATGTAAAGGTTAAAATAGCTAAACTAATCTTTTTCATTATCTTAGTGCCTCCTTAGTTAATAATTTTTGTTTTGCTTCGTAAGTTTTGAAAAAATATTTTTGAGATTTCTCTATTTTATTCACTTTATGAAATTCTACTGCTAATAATTCGTAATATTCTTGTGCATAATCGTATAATTCTTTACTGTTAAAATATGTAGTGCCTGCAATGATTGCGTTTTCTAAGTCGTCTAGAATACCAGTGTGTTGTGTTTTTAAGATAGTGAAATGGTGTTTATATTCTTGATTATTTAATTCATTACAAATTTCCAATAATGGTAGCATGTTCAGCTTTAAAAAAGTGATAATAATAAGTAATAAAGTCTTCAGTTATTAGATTGTCAAAACGAACAATTTGACTAAAAGTATCATACTTAATGTTTGTCCAATCGGTTAGGACCTTATATTTAAAGTTTAGTAGGGAGTAGTAAAGCGATAGATTTTAATCAGCTTCAATTTTATTAATCTGTTTCTCTATTTTTTCTTTTAATTGTTTCGCTTCAATTAATTGCTCCGCTACCATTACTTGATATAAAATGTTTAATTCGTTGACAATCTGTTCATGCCCTTTTAATAACACACTCATTATATATTCCCCCATCCGATAAAAGTATCCTAATTTAATTATTTCTATAATAGCAAAATAGAAGAAGTATAAGAGTAATTTTACCATATTTTTCAACAAAATTCCGAAAAATCAATTAATTTTTACGTATTTCTTATTTTTATGTGAATATTACAAGTGCCTCTGGTAGTGGTGGGATGAATCTGATTCATGATACGTTAGCGTCAATGGGAGGGATAGTTTCACTTGTAAATATGTTTTTAGGAGGCTTGTTCAGATTGGGTCCAACTGTTAAGTTTTTAACAAAAATTTCACTTTCTTATTTAATAAAAACAGGATAATCCGCATTTTATAAGAATCATCCTGTTTTTATTGATACATTAAAAAATCGGCGGAGTAACAGAAAACAAAACAATGGCATTTTTTTTAAAATGATTCACCCATTTATGTTTTAAATAAGCAGGTATCTTTACACTGTCGCCAGTTTCTAATACGTATTCTTCCTCATTTAAATATAATGTGATTTTCCCATCTAAGACAAATGCCAATTCTTCTCCTTTGTGTTCTAGCACATTTTCTGATGAAGCTGTATTAGGCGGGATAGTCATAATTGCTGTTGCTAAATTTCCAGTGAAATCAGGTGAAAGCATTTCATATGATAAATTATCGATAATCATTTTCTTTCGTTTATGGGAACGTACAATTAAATCGTCTGTATTTGTATCTTCAAGTAAAAAGCTAAATGTTGGCACATCAAGAGCTTTAGCAAGCACTTTTAATGTTTGAATAGAAGGGTTAGCGGACCCGCGCTCAATTTGACTTAACATAGATGGTGTAATATCAGCCATCTTTGCTAGTTCTTTACTAGTTAAACCTTTTTCTTTTCTTTGTTTTTCAATTTTTTTACCGATATCTATATTTTCCATAATGAAAATCTCCTTAATAATTATTAAATTATATTTAAAAAAATTAAATTAAAATTAACTTAATTGAATGATTTGTGTTAAACTATATTAAAATTAATTTAATTATAATTTATTAAATCGTAAGCTACAAGGTGATGAGGAGGAAGAGAAATGAAGGAAATAGAGAAATTAAAAGAGGAATATCCACTATTAAAGAAATTAATCGCAACAGAAGAAGTATTTTGGATAAATCCAAACATAGAAAAGTATGAAACAGCAATAAAAGGTACACCATTGAATGAAGAGAATGTAAAAGATGCGGAAGAGAGATTAAAGCGTTTTGCGCCATATATTGCGAAAGTTTTTCCTGAAACGAAAGGGACGAACGGCATAATCGAATCACCTTTAGTGAAAATACCTTCTATGAAAAAAGCTTTAGAGACAAATTACAAGCAACCTATTTTAGGAGAATTATTATTAAAATGTGATAGTCATCTCCCGATATCAGGATCAATTAAAGCTAGAGGCGGCATTTATGAAGTGTTGAAACATGCTGAGCAACTAGCATTGCAGCACGGAATGTTAACAGAAGAAGATGATTATTCCATTTTAGATAGTGATACATGTAGAGAGTTTTTCTCGAAGTATTCAATTGCGGTAGGTTCTACAGGAAATTTAGGACTTAGCATAGGAATTATGAGTGCGAATCTAGGTTTTAATGTAACCGTTCATATGTCAGCAGACGCAAAAGAATGGAAGAAAAGTTTATTAAGAAGTAAAGGTGTAAACGTTATTGAATATGAAGATGATTATAGCAAAGCAGTAGAAGAAGGAAGACGACAGGCGGATGCGGATCCTAGCTGTTATTTTGTAGACGATGAAAACTCACATGATCTATTTTTAGGATACGCAGTAGCCGCATCACGATTACAAAAGCAATTAGAAGAGTTAGAGGTTGTAGTAGATGAAGATCACCCTTTATTTGTTTACCTTCCGTGCGGAGTAGGAGGAGGACCGGGCGGCGTAGCATTCGGTTTAAAGTTATTGTATAAAGACAACGTTCATTGTTTCTTTGCAGAGCCAACACACTCACCATGTATGTTACTCGGCTTAATGACAGGCCTTCATGACAAAATTGCCGTTCAAGATATCGGAATTGATAATGTAACAGATGCGGATGGACTTGCGGTAGGAAGGCCATCTGGATTTGTCGGTAAAACGATGGAACCATTTTTGAGTGGGAATTACACAGTAAGTGATGAAGAGTTATATAGATTGTTAAAAGAACTAGCTGATACGGAGAATATTGGTTTAGAGCCTTCTGCACTAGCAGGTATGATAGGGCCAGTGAAAGTATGTAAAGAAGATGAGTATTTACAAAAGCAACAGTTAACAGAGAAGGTGAAAAAAGGTACTCATATTGTGTGGGGAACGGGTGGAAGTATGGTTCCAAAAGATGTAATGAATGAATATTATAGGAAAGGTTTGGAGTTAACGGTATAAGAAAAATGAGGCTAATTGTAGCCTCATTTTTTCATGTACATAAAAATCTTTGTTATTTTCACAATAGTTCTTTATAGTATATATAAAGGATAACTAATATTGAATAAATACAACAAAAAAGCTTTATTTTACATAATAAGAGGATGTGTATACGATGTCATTACAGACTAAATATATAGCGGGTATTTCGCTTGGGGTTATGGGTGTCGGCTTTGCGGCTTCTATCCCTTTTCAAGGAACGGTAGCAGGAGAGATTATACAAGGGGGATTTGAAGCTGGATTGGTTGGTGGACTTGCAGATTGGTTTGCGGTTACTGCTTTATTCCGTCATCCGATGGGAATACCAATCCCGCATACAGCTTTGTTACCTAAAAATCGTAAACGGGTAACGAAAGGGCTCATTCATACGTTAGAAAATGAATGGCTGACGAAAGAAAGTATTACGAATAAAGTAAAAGAGATGCAATTAGCACAGATGGTACTGCAAATTGCTGAGAGAGAAATGCAGTCTGATGCTGTGAAAAAGGGGATTGTAACGATTGCAGAGAAAGCAATTGTAACAATAGATACAGAAAAGTTAGCTGTTATTATTGAAAAAGAATTAAAAACATATTTACATACAATTAATACAAGTAACATTTTACAAGTGCTTGTTGATCAATTAGTTGTGCAAGAATATGATGAAAAGACACTTGATTACATATTAGTGAAGGTAAAAGATTGGACCGCGCAAGATGAAGCTCGTTACCAGCTCGGTAGCTTAGGTATGAAGGCGATGGAAAATATAAAAGTAGATGGATTCTTGCAGTTTACTTTGAAATCATTTATGAATATTGTAGATGAAGATAAAATTGGCGGCATTTTGCAGAAGTTTATCATTAGTAATATTAACAGCTTACAAGAGGCTGATAATACCACAAGACAACTTATATTAGCGAAGATTCGTCAAGAAATTATCAATGTAAAAGAAAATGAAGCCTTATTAAAGGAATTAGAAAATTGGAAAGAAAAGTGGATTGCGAATTGGGATGCTACTGACAAAATAAAAGAGATGCTAGAGCAAGTACAACAAAGAGCAGTTGCTTTTGTAAATAATGAAGAATTTGCTGATAAATATGTTATTCCATTTTTACAAAAACAAATGAATAAAATAAAAGAAGATGAACAGATAGTTCAAAAAATAGAAGATTGGTTACAAAAACAAGTTGTGAGTCTTGTTGAGAAGAACCATTCGAAAATTGGTAAGCTTGTACAAGAAAACCTTGATAAGTTAGATGATAAAACGTTAATCGAAATGATTGAAAATAACGTCGGTAAAGATTTACAGTGGATCCGAGTAAACGGGGCTGTTTGCGGATTTATGATTGGATTAGTGTTAGAAGGAATTAAAGCGATTATATGAGAAAAACCTTCCGAAATTGTGGAAGGTTTTTTATTTTTCGATAACGCTCATATTCAAATTATAAGTTTTCTCAATATTTAACTTGTACGTCCCATTTCCAGTTTTAATCGAATTTTTATACCAATGTTCTTGCTCGTTTAATTCTGGATGTTCTTCTGAAGAATTATTTTCTTTTTTCGTTAAATCTTCTACTTGCTCCCAAGGTGTGTTTCCGTGTATTTCTTTTTGATTCGTTATTGCTGTTAAAGATACATCACTTTCTTTTGCAAGATGGACAGACACTCTTGAGCTTTCCTGTACAAACCAATTATTTTGTAATTGACCTGGATAAAGAGATAGTTCGTTATTTGAAGCACGGATTTCCACATTTTTATTTTGCGGAAGAACAAGCGTTGGTTTCACCTGTGGTGCTGAATTAAATAACGTATGCTGAACAGGTAATGATTTTAAAGTGATATACATCGTTTCTCCAGCCGTTTGAACTGAAAGGAAATCATCTTGTTTTAAATTGAGTTTTTCATTTGCTTTCGTTGTCATTTCATAAGTTCCCAAAAGATGAATTTGATTTGTATTATTTCCCTCTATCGTTAGAGGCTGATGTCCTGCATCTACTACGATTTTTTTGATAGATTCAGGTATATCAAATTGTCCGTCTGGAATATTACTCGTTTGCCTCGTTGTGTTAATAGAGTGACGAACTTCTTCTAGTAATCCAGTTGATAATAAACAGTAAAAAGCAATTCCGACGCTTCCTAAAACGCCGATAAAGAAAATACTAAAAATATCATATTTAATAAATGATTGTTCCTTCTTAGAAAATAGAAGGTATAGTAAAACTTCGGCTCCAAGTATGATGAGTAAAACTGGCCACCATGCAGTTAGTGTATCTAATACTTGAATTCCTTTTACGACTGAAAATAGTAAAAAGCATCCTAACGATATAATAGAAAGCCCCATTGAGAATGTTCCAACACGCCAAGTCCTCATTCGCTTGTCCCACCTTTGTTTTCTTTATTTCCAAGTAACAATTTAAAGCCGCCGCCAATTAAAAGGAGCGCAACGATAGATGTTTGGAAATAGCGATAATATAGTTCACTAAGATGAATATTAAATATAGTTACAAAATAATCATTCAAAATAGGAAGGACTGTTTGATCTAATAAATAATAAACACCGAGTGTAATTAATCCGATACCAATCCATCTTTGATGATTTATAAAATAATCGATAATGGGTTCGTCTTGTACTCGTTCTTTTCCGTATTTTGCTGTTTGCTGTAAAGCATCAAAAAAGCTATAGAACCAAATGATTGGCACTAAAAATAAAAACGCAGAAAGTCTTAATAAGTCGAGTAAATAAATAGATAGTAAAAAGGCTGCCATAAGCTGAAGACCACGGCGTTGTAAGCCTAAATACATATGACCTGCACCAGGGAACATAGCTAAAATAGAAGCAAATGTTTTACTTTTCTTTCCCTGCTCTCGATGTTCTTCAAAATCTTCGAAAATAGTACGATCATCTAATTGCTCGCCACGTTCTTTTTTCTGGAGTTGCTGAACAACGTCAAAGAAATTGTAAATCCATAAAACAGGTAATGTAATAAGGAAGATAAGAAAACTTTCTTGCGATGTTAAAAGTGCAACGAAAATGATCATACTTCCGATTCCTGTGCAAGCTACTAAAAATGTAAGTCCGCGTTGCATAAGTCCTAATTGAAAATGGCCAAGTCCAGGGATGATGGATAAGAGAATGATATAAAATCGTTCGCTCTCTTTAGAGGATTCTATGAATTCTCCGGCAGCTTGTTTTTTCGATTGATTAATAATAGTGATAACTAAATCTAATAAATTGATTGCCCATAACACGACTAGTAAAAATAGAGAAAGAAAAGCAATATCACGGGCTCCTAATGCTATTGTACAAAATGCTGCAAAGATAAATAGAAATACAGCCCCTCCGCTATATAAAATAAACCGTCCAAATTTCTTTAAATATAAATGTCCAAGCCCAGGAATTAGCCCTAATACAAGTGCTAAAAAGGGATTTTTATTCATGCTTTGAACCTCCGTCCTTTTTCGATGTGTCTACCGATTTGTTTACAATTTGTTGTGAGATAGAAGACTCGTTATGTTTTGAAGATTTCTCTAAATTTGATGTCGCTGTAAAAATATACTGAAATAAACCACTTACCATAAAAATAATTGTAGCCGCAGTCGCAATTATGTAGTGAATGATCGTGCGCTTTAGTGAGGTTGTTTTTATATTTTCATTAGACTGTAGTGTTTCAAAATTAATTTGCGTCATAACTTCGTTCGTAAATGAATCATCATTTATCATTGGAAGGTTTTCATGTTGTTCATCAATACTTTCCATATAAAGTGCTAAACAATGATCACATTCATAAAGATGTTCTTCCATAGATTCACGTTCATTGCTTTCTATAAAATCTAATGTATAATTGCGCCAATCTTCTTTTGAATAATGCATCATAGAAACTCTTCCTCCTTCCAATGTTTTTTAATCCATTTTCGTGCTCGATACAGTTTCATTTCGACTGTTTTTACTTCGATGTTTTCCTGTAAAGCAATTTCTTGATAGCTCTTTTCTTCTAAGTAATGTGCGAGAATGACGTCACGGTAATTTTCGGGAAGTTCTCGCAGTTTTTGAGCAATGAGTAATTTTTGCTCTTTCGTCAATAATAAAGCCTCAATATTATGAGAGGACTGTATATTTTCCTCAGCTTCTTTACATAAGGAGAGTTCTTCACTTTCTCTAGCTTTCTTTCTCTTATAATCAATAGCGTGATTGGTGGCAATACGTGCCATCCACGTTTTTAATCCACGAAATTGATAATTTGGGAGAGAGGTGTGAATTTTTACGAATACTTCTTGTGTAACATCTTTCGCATCTTCTTCATGTCTTAAAATAGAAAAGATAACTTGAAAAATATAATGACGATATGTTTGTACAAGGATACGAAAAGCATGCTCGCTTCCTTGCTGTGCTTTTTCAATTAATTGTTTTTCCTCAATCGGTCTCTCCCTCCTTTTTGACGCATTCTATTATATAGACGTAAAGAATGATAAGTCACCCTACACATTTTGTAAAAAAAGAATAATATATTTTTTGCGGGAGAGCTAGATGAAAAAAGGTGTGAAAAAATGGTAAAGAGAAGTATATAATGAGCAAGTAGGAAATGTTATACGGAGAAAGGATGTGAATGTTAGTAGGGAAAGATTCATACTAACAAACATGAAAATTAAAATATTAATAGCAGATGATAACTCTTTTATTAGAGAGGGCATGAAAATTATTTTAAATACATACGAAGAGTTTGAAGTAGTAGATACTGTAAATGATGGGGAAGAAGCTGTAGCGTATTGTAAAAAGCATGAAGTTGATATTGCTCTTTTAGATGTTCGTATGCCAAATATGAACGGTGTAGAGGCGACGAAGTTCATTTGTGAAGAGACGAAAACAAAACCGCTTATTTTAACGACGTTTGATGATGATGAGTATATTTTGGATGCAGTAAAAAACGGAGCGAAAGGTTATTTATTAAAAAATAACGATCCGGAGCGTATTCGTGATGCGATAAAAGGAGTATATAACGGTCAAACTGTTATGCAAGATGTTGTCCTCGATAAAATTAAGTCTAATTTAATGGAAAGTAAAGAGGAAGAATGTAAAATTGATAAGAGCCTTTTCACAGAAAGGGAGCTTAGTATTATCGCATTAATTGCAAAAGGTTTCTCAAATAAAGAAATTTCGAAACAGCTTTTTATATCTGAGGGAACAATTGCAAATTATATTACGTCAGTTTTAGGGAAAACTGGACTTGAACATCGCACACAAATTGCGATTTATTACTTAACAGGGAAAGTAGATTAATGATATGGAATTTTGGTTAACTGTAAGTAAATTAATTGTCTTTATATATATTGTGTTCAGTTACATACATTCAAATGTTACGAACTTACCATGGGTTATATTTGCTTTGCTTTTATATCTTTCTGTAAACGTGCTAATCTCTATATTAAAAAAAGATACGTACAAAAAAATATTGATTTGTATTTCAATTAGTGTAGTTATGTTATTAACATGGAGGGTTCATCCGTTTTTTATTTTGTTTTTACCTTTGAATTTATACGAAATTACATTCCATTACATAGACAAGAATTGGTCACACTTTGTTATTATGATGCTCCCAATTACAATTACAGATGAAAGTATTCGAATGACTTATGGATTAATTGTTGCATTTTCTTTTCTCGTTTTAACTATTGCAGATCGATATATATCGCGTGTAGTAAAGCTTGAATCGCAAAATGATAAGATGCGAAAAGATATGCAACGACTTACGAAAAGCTTACATGAAAATAAAGAGTACATAAGACAATCTGAATACACATTTAAGTTAGAAGAGAGAAATCGGTTATCGCAAGAAATTCATGATAAAATTGGTCACTCGATGACGGGTGCACTTATTCAAATGGAAGCAGCAAAAAGGTTAATGGAAATAGATAAAGAAAAATCTGCGGAGTTATTACAAAATGCAATTCACATTTCAAAAGATGGAATTGAAAGTATTCGCATTACATTAAAAAATATGAAGCCACCAACTGAGCAAATTGGCATTCACCGTATGAAATTATTCATAGAGGAGTTTGCTAGTAAGCATGATGTAAACATTCCTTTCGTATATAAGGGAAACTTAGATATGATTTCTCCCATTCAGTGGAAAATTATTGGTGAAAATGTTACAGAGGCATTAACAAATGCGATGAAATATGCTGATGCGACAGTTATTTCTATAGATATTCATGTACTTAACAAGATGGTTAAGGTGCAAGTGAAGGATAACGGAAAAGGCGCAGCCCTTGTTAAGAAAGGTCTCGGTATTATGGGGATGGAGGAGCGAACAGCGTCTGTAAACGGAAAAATTATTGTAGATGGAACAAGTGGTTTTTTAGTGACGATGTTGTTGCCGATATAAGAGAATGGGACGAAGATGAACCATCTCATATGAAAAAAGTGAATAATCTCATGTGAAAAGAATGAACTTCTGCACTGAGCAGGTTCATTCTTTTTGTTTATACTAATAGCAGAGAAACCGAAATAGGGGTGAAATGATGAATACATTAGAAATTAAAAATTTAACGAAAAAATTTGGTGATTTTATCGCAGTTGATAATATGTCTTTATCTATTAAAGAAGGAGAAATATTTGGCTTTTTAGGATCAAATGGTGCTGGTAAGAGTACAACGATAAATATGATTGCTGGTTTGTTAAGAAGTAATGAAGGCGAAATTAGCATACTAGGAAAAAATATAAAGAAACATAATCGATTTGCAAAAATGAATATCGGAATCGTTCCGCAAGATATTGCGATTTATGAAGAGTTAACTGCCTATGAAAATGTGAAATTCTTTGCTGGATTGTATGGATTACGAGGAGCCGAATTAAAAGCTAGGGTAGAGGAAGCTCTTCAATTTGTAGGACTTAGTGATAAACAGAAAAGCTATCCGAAGAACTTTTCTGGTGGGATGAAGCGAAGACTGAATATTGCTTGTGCAATTGCACATAGACCGAAGTTAATTATTATGGATGAACCGACAGTTGGAATTGATCCACAGTCAAGAAACTATATTCTTCAGTCTGTCCGGAAGTTAAATGAAATGGGAAGCACGATTATTTATACGAGTCACTACATGGAAGAGGTAGAAGAGATTTGTACGAAAATAGCGATTGTAGATCACGGTAAAGTGATTGCAGAAGGTACGAAAGAACAACTAAAATCGATTATTACTGACACGAAAGATATTTGGATTGAAGTGAAATCGGTAGAGAATTTAGATGTAGAAAAATTAAAAGAGATAAACGGTGTGAAAGCAGTTCAAATTGAAGAAAACGTAATTAAAGTGAATTCTGATGCGGGATTAAATAATTTAAATAAAATCATTCAACACTGTATCAATCATGATATTGAAATTCGTTCATTAGAGGAGCAGGCTCCCAACTTAGAAACAGTATTCCTTACATTGACAGGAAGAAACTTACGAGATAAATAAAAAGTAAATGAAGAAAAGGTAAAGGGAGGTTCATCAATTGAACATCTTCAATATTGCAATTATGCATATTAAAAGAGATTTCAGAGACGTAAGAACTTTAGTTTTTATGTTAGCATTTCCGATTGTGCTTATGCTTGTGTTAGGAACAGCGTTAACCAACGCATTTAATAGTGATAGTCATTCGATTAAAGATATACAAGTGCTATATAAAGATGAAGCGAGTAGCACGTTTTCTCAATCATTTGAAGCATTTACGAAAGAAGTGGATAAATCAGGTATTCATTTTAAAAAAGCTTCCGGCAGTATAGATGGGAAAGAAGAAGTGAAGCAAAATAAATATGCCGCTTATGTAGAGTTAAATAAAGATGGTGCAAAATTGTACGGAAGTGACAAAAGTAGTATTGAGGGGAGTATTGTGGAAGGAATGCTTACAACATTTGTTGATAAGTACAATGTAGCGGCCGAAGTTGCAAAAGTAGATCCTACTAAGGTGAGCACAGTTATTTCAAACGGAAATCATAATGATTATATAAAAGAAACATCCTTACAAGCTACGAAAAAACCAGGTTCCATGGATTACTATGCGATTGTAATGACAACGATGATTGCATTATATGCTGCAATGGGAGCGAGTTCTTTAATCCGAGGAGAACGCATACGTAAAACAGGAGATCGTCTCATTGCTGCACCTATAAGTAAAGCTGAAATATTTATTGGAAAAGTACTTGGTAGCCTAGTAGCGAACGCCCTTTGCGTATTACTTGTCATGTTATTTAGTAAATTTGTATTTCAAGCGAATTGGGGCGACCACCTTGGAATCATATTTATTATTTTATTAACACAAGTCTTTCTAGCAATTAGCTTCGGTTTAGGGATCGGGTATATTACGAAAACAGCTGAATCATCGAGAGCAATTATTCTTGTTGTTATACAGTTAGCTTCTATTTTTGGTGGTGCATACTTCGTAGTAGAAGAAAATTTAGTTACGAACTTATCACCATTAACGTGGGCAAACACAGCTGTCATGAAAATTATTTATGCAAACGATGTAGGAGCGACACTGCCAGTAATATGTTTAAATCTTGGGATTTCAGCACTCTTTTTATTAATTGCAATTATTGCATTACGTAGACGGGAGGGGCTATAGTATGAAAGATATTTTATGGCTCATACAAAAAACGCTATCTGTCCTTTTGAAAAATAAAAAAGGGTTATTCATTATTATTAGTTTGCCGATAATCGGAACACTCATCTCTTTTTCGATATACGGAAATGCGGGGCAAGGCACGTTAAATATCGGGATTGTAAATAAGGAAAATGAGCTGATAGTAAATGATACGATAAAGTTCTTAGAAGGATTAAATCATGTGAAAGTGAGTAAGGTTAAGGAGTCGGAAGTAGAAGATAAACTCACTTCCAAAAAACTTGATGGAGTTATTACATTACATTCTGGTTTTTCAAAAAGTGTTCGAGAAGGGAAACCTAATCATATCGAGATTGCATCGATTAAAGGTGATCAAGTAACAGTATTTATAAAATCATATTTATATAACTATATTGATAATGTAGCAGCTATTAGTAAAGTAGCAGGAACAGATCAAAGTACATTTGATACTATGTACGCAGGGTATCAAAAAAGTGCATTTAAGATGAAAACTGAAACGCTAGAAGATACTTCGAAAAATAAAGATATGACAAACCAAACGATGGGTTACCTTATTATGTTTATGCTGTTTTCAGCAGCGAACTTATCAGGTTCTATTTTAAAAGAAAAAGAAAATAGAACGTACTTTAGACTCTTATCAACACCGATAGATGGGAAGAGATTTATATTATCTAATGTCGGAGTAAATATGATGATGCTAACAGTACAAATTCTAATTACAACCCTATTCCTAACGAATGTTTTTCATACGAATATCAATATGCCTTTCATAGTGATGATTGGCGTACTCATGCTATTTGCTTTAATAGCGATTGGAATATCATTAGTTCTTGTTGCTTTTTCGAAAAACTCAGCATCGGCAAATACGATGCAAAATCTGGTCATTGTACCAACTTGTTTACTTGCCGGATGTTATTTTCCATATGACATTATGCCAAAAGCGGTACAAAAAGTAGCTGATTTCCTTCCGCAGCGTTGGTTGCTAGACACGATAGCAAAACTACAGCAAGGAATCCCATTTTCAGAGTTGTATGTAAACATTTTAATCTTATTCGCCTTTGCGGTAGCATTCTTCTTAATTGCTATTTATAAGTTTGGAAGAAATAATGATGCGAGAAACTTTGTTTAATATGAAAAGGGTGTGACGTTAAGTCACATCCTTTTTTGTATGAAGCATGAAATCTGAATTTGAATGCCAAAATAGAAGGGTGGAAAGAAAAATGAGCGGAAGGAAATCAAAATGATTAAAAAAATATTACGAGTTACTTCTATTATTATTGCTATTTTCGCTTTTATTTTAATTTGTATGCATATTGATGTTACTTTAGGTAGGAAAATGGAAACTGGGAAAAACATGCCAACAGAGTATGCACCTCATTATAGTGATTTTCAATTATATGTAGAAGGAAAGTCATTTTATAAACAGTTATTTACTGATATAAAAGAAGCGAAACAATCTATTTACACTTATTTTTTTATTTTATCGGATGATAAAAGCAGTCATACTTTTTTAAACTTATTAAAAGAAAAGGCAAGAGAAGGAGTAAACGTATATTTATCTGTCGATTTACTTAACGATTTATCATTTGAAAGAAAGATGAAAAAAGAATTACAGAAAAATGGTGTGCATTTTACATATAGTAGAAAACAGGAATTACCATTCGGGTTTTATTCCCTTCATCATCGTAATCATCGCCGAATTACAACAATTGATGGAGAGATTGGTTATACAGGTGGTTTTAATATAGGAGATGAGTACTTAGGGAAAGATAAACACTTTGGGTACTGGAGAGATTATCATGTACGGGTAAAAGGAGAAGGTGCAAAAGATTTAGAGGAACAATTTGCTTTAGATTGGAAACGAGATACGAAAGAAGATATAAAGAGAAGTACGAATAAAGCTAGTAAAGGGAATACATTACATACTATGGTTAGTTATAATGGGCATCACGTCGCTGAAAAATATTTAGATCTTATAAAACAAGCTCAGCACTCCATTGTAATTGCAACGCCGTATTTTATAGCGAAAAATGAAGAATCAATGAATGCTTTAATCGCAGCACAAAAGCGTGGTGTTACAGTAAAAATACTTTGGTCATATAAACCAGATCTACCTCTTATAAAAGAAGCGGCGTATCCATACATACGTCAAGCTGTTAATAATGGGATTACTGTATATGGTTATAAAAAAGGAATGTTCCATGGCAAATTAATGCTTATTGATAATGAATTAACCGTTATTGGCACAACAAACTTTACTTCGCGTAGCTTTAATATAAATGATGAAATGAATTTTTATATTCATGGTGGTCCTATTGTAGCGCAAGTTAATACAGTGTTAACAGAGGATTTTCGTGATTCGAAAGTAATGACGAAAGAGTTTTTTGAGAAGTTATCTTTTTGGGAGCGTTGTAAGGAGAAATTTGCGGGTTTGGTGGATTTTTATTTATAAAGTTTAAAGAAAAGGGGGTCTTTTATAGACACCCCTTTTTTATGAGAACTAATTACTTTTCATGCACAAGCAATGAAGCATCATCATTAATCAACGTCCCTACATGCTCCCCTAAACAAATTCGTTTCATCACTCCAGGCTCATCAAAGTTAAAGACATGTGCTGGTAAATTGTAGTCCCTGGCAAGCAGTAATGCTGCTTGATCCATGACTTGTATATTTTGTCTAACAACATCATTATAGTTTAGTTTGCTGTACATTTTTGCTGATTTATTATGCTTTGGATCACTTGTAAAGACGCCATCGACACCTTGTTTTGCGACTAATATGGCATCGCTATTCATTTCAATAGCTCTTTGTACGCTTGGATAATCTGTCGTCACGAACGGTTGCCCGTTTCCGCCTCCAAAGATAACGATATAGCCGTTATCTAAATGGTGGACTGCACGCAAGCGAATGTATGGTTCAGCTACTGCATTGAATGGAATGGACGTCATAACGCGTACTTCTCTATTTGTTTTACTTGTTAAAACACCGCGAAGCATTAAGCTGTTAATGATTGTACCTAGTGTACCGATATTATCAGCTTCTACGCGATCAATTCCCCACTCTTCAGCTAGATGCCCCCTAAAAATGTTACCGCCACCGATGACGATGGATACTTCGATATCCAAATCAACAATGGATAAAATTTCGTTTGCGATATGTTCTAATCGTTTGGAGTTAAAGCTATTTCCAGTTTGATCGGCAAGTGCACCGCCGCTTAATTTAATTAAGACACGTTTATATGACCTCATAACAATTCCCCCTATATAGATCGCAATAAAAAAGGAACAAAGGCGAATGCCTTTGTTCCTTTTTAAGAAAATGAAAAAGAAAAGAAGAAGATAGGACGAATTTTTTCACGTAACTTTTCATACCATCCACTCCTTTTCATTTTAATTTGTTTTAAGTATATATCTTTTTGATTATACGAAACAATCTGATTACTTATCAAGTTTATTTTATCGTTTTTTAACAAAATGGTGTCAATGAAAAAAAGAAGAAAAATATTTGAATTTTTTGTGACGAACTTGTAGGTTTTTGTATGATTTTGTAGGTTCGCTTATAAGATGTGTGAGTAGCTTTTATAAATTCAAATTGAAAGCGTTCGCATGAAGGGGATGAACATAAATGAAAAAATTCGGATTGGCAACACAAATTTTTGTCGCGCTTGTTTTAGGGATTGTAGTAGGGGCAGTCTTTTATGGCAATAAAATGGCGATTTCTTATATCACACCAATTGGGGATATATTTATTCACTTAATTAAGATGATTGTAGTACCAATTGTTATTTCAGCATTAATTGTTGCAGTAGCTGGTGTAGGAGATATGAAGAAGCTTGGGAAACTGGGTGGTAAGACAATTCTTTATTTTGAAATTATTACAACGATTGCTATTTTAATGGGATTACTTGCAGCGAATATATTCCAACCAGGTACTGGTGTTGATATGAGTAATTTACAGCAAAGTGATATTTCTTCTTATAAACAAACAGCAGATGCAACAGAGAAGAAAGGTTTTGCTGAGACAATTGTTCACATTGTACCGAAAAACGTATTTGAATCGATTGCACAAGGTGACCTATTACCGATTATATTCTTCTCAGTATTATTCGGTTTAGGAGTTGCGGCAATTGGGGAAAAAGGAAAGCCTGTCTTTAACTTCTTTGAAGGTGTACTCGAAGCGATGTTTTGGGTTACAAATCAAGTCATGAAATTTGCACCATTTGGTGTATTCGCCTTAATTGCGGTTACGGTTGCAAAATTTGGTGTAGCAACACTACTTCCTTTAGGAAAACTAGTGCTAGCTGTATACGTAACTGTTATACTATTCGTTGTGATTGTATTAGGTATTAATGCACGAATGGTTGGCGTAAACATTTTTACATTAATGAAAATTTTAAAAGAAGAACTAATTCTTTCATTTACGACAGCAAGTTCAGAAGCTGTTTTACCTAATATAATGAGAAAAATGGAAGAGTTCGGTTGTCCAAAGGCAGTTGCCTCTTTCGTAATTCCGACAGGTTATACATTTAACTTGACTGGATCGGCTATTTATCAAGCGTTAGCGGCATTGTTTGTTGCACAAATGTACGGTGTACACATGTCACTAACGGAGCAAATAACGTTATTATTCGTTCTCATGTTAACATCCAAAGGTATGGCGGGAGTTCCAGGTGCATCGTTCGTTGTTGTATTAGCAACGTTAGGTTCAATGGGGTTACCACTAGAAGGTATCGCGTTAATTGCGGGAATTGACCGCATTTTAGATATGATTCGCTCATCTGTCAATGTATTAGGAAATGCATTAGCGGCCATTGTTATGTCAAAGTGGGAAGGCGAATTCGATAATGAGAAAGCAAAACAATATGTAGAAACAGTCAAAGAAACAAAAGCAGCATAAGAAATCGTTAAGGAGTGAATAATCATGGCAACATTAACTGAAGTTAAAAATGGTGTTCGAATTGAAAAAGATTTTTTAGGTGAGAAAGAAGTACCAAACTATGCATACTACGGCGTACAAACAATGCGTGCAGTTGAAAACTTCCCAATTACAGGATACAAAATCCATGAAGGTTTAATTAGAGCGTTCGCAATTGTAAAAAAAGCAGCAGCGCTTGCTAATACAGATGTAGGAAGATTGGAATTGAACAAGGGTGGCGTGATCGCAGAAGCTGCTCAAGAAATTCTTGATGGAAAATGGCATGATCATTTCATCGTCGATCCAATTCAAGGCGGAGCAGGTACTTCAATGAATATGAACGCAAATGAAGTCATTGCCAATCGTGCTCTTGAATTATTAGGAATGGAAAAGGGAGACTATCATTATATTAGTCCAAATAGCCATGTAAATATGGCCCAATCAACAAATGATGCATTCCCAACGGCGATTCATATCGCAACGTTAAATGCATTAGAAGGCTTATTACAAACGATGGGTTATATGCATGATGTATTTGAATTAAAAGCAGAACAGTTTGACCATGTTATTAAAATGGGGCGTACACATTTACAAGATGCGGTGCCAATTCGTCTTGGACAAGAGTTTAAAGCATACTCTCGCGTACTTGAGCGTGATATGAAACGAATTCAACAATCGCGTCAACATTTATATGAAGTAAATATGGGGGCAACTGCAGTTGGTACAGGCTTAAATGCAGATCCAGAATATATTGAAGCAGTTGTAAAACATTTAGCTGCAATTAGTGAACTGCCACTTGTTGGTGCAGAAGACTTAGTAGATGCAACGCAAAATACGGATGCATACACAGAAGTATCAGCAGCACTGAAAGTATGTATGATGAATATGTCTAAAATTGCGAACGACCTTCGCTTAATGGCATCAGGTCCACGTGTTGGTTTAGCTGAAATTATGTTACCAGCTCGTCAACCAGGTTCTTCTATTATGCCAGGGAAAGTAAACCCTGTTATGCCAGAAGTTATTAACCAAATTGCGTTCCAAGTAATTGGTAATGACCATACAATTTGCCTTGCTTCAGAAGCAGGACAATTAGAATTAAACGTTATGGAACCAGTACTTGTTTTCAACTTACTTCAATCGATTAGCATTATGAATAACGGTTTCCGTGCCTTTACAGATAATTGCTTAAAAGGAATTGAAGCGAATGAAGATCGCTTAAAAGAGTATGTTGAGAAAAGTGTAGGAATTATTACAGCCGTGAACCCTCATATCGGTTATGAAGCAGCAGCTCGCGTTGCGAAAGAAGCAATTGCAACAGGCCAATCCGTTCGAGAACTTTGTGTGAAAAATGGTGTATTGTCACAAGAAGACTTAGAGTTAATTCTAGATCCATTCGAAATGACACACCCAGGGATTGCAGGAGCAACTCTTTTAAAGAAAAATTAAAAGAAGAGGGGGACAATCCCCTCTTTTTTGTTTACAATATAGAAATGCTATATATGAATAGAGGTAGGGATGTTATGAGCAAGTTTACAGTAGCTTCTAATGGTGCATTAGAAACAACATTAAGAGGAGCAGAAGTATTATCAACACCACTTTTAAATAAAGGGGTAGCTTTCACGCAAGAAGAGAGAGAAGAATTAGGTTTAAAAGGGTTATTACCGCCAGCGGTTTTAACGTTAGAAGAACAGGCACGCCGAGCATACGAACAATTTAGTTCTCAGCCGGATGATTTATTAAAGAATGTATACTTAACTGCGTTACATGATCGAAATGAAGTATTATTTTATCGTATATTAACAGATCATTTACGTGAAATGTTACCGATTGTATATACACCAACTGTCGGTGTAGCAATTCAAAGATATAGTCATGAATATCGTAAACCACGTGGTGTTTATTTATCAATTAACGATCCATCAGGTATCGAAGAAGCATTTACGAATATCGGTGCAACAGCTGAGAACATTGATTTAGTCGTTGTAACAGATGGAGAAGGTATATTAGGAATTGGTGACTGGGGCGTTGGTGGTATTAACATCGCAATCGGAAAATTAGCTGTTTACACTGCTGCAGTTGGAATCGATCCTAGTCGTGTATTACCGGTAATTTTAGATGTAGGTACAAACCGTGAGGAGCTATTAAACAATCCATTTTATATTGGAAATCGTCACCCTCGTATAACAGGTGAAGCTTACGATGAATTTATTGATACGTTTGTACAAGCGGTAAACAAACAATTCCCGAAAGCACTTTTACATTGGGAAGACTTTAGCTCTCGTAACGCACGAAAAATTTTAGATAAATATCGTCATGATGTTTGTACGTTTAATGATGATATTCAAGGTACAGGTGCAGTTTCACTTGCGGCAGTATTATCGGCAGTGAAAGCTTCTGGTGTACCGCTAAGTGAACACCGTGTTGTTGTATTTGGTGCTGGTACGGCTGGAATCGGTATCGCAGATCAAGTTAGAGATGCGATGGTCCGCGTAGGCGTATCTGAAGAAGAATCATATAAGCGTTTCTGGTGTATTGATCGTAACGGGTTAGTTACAAATAATATGGAAGATCTTCTTGATTTCCAAATTCCGTACGCAAGAAAAGAAGCAGAAGTAAGTGAGTGGAAGCAAAATGATGTGATCGGACTTGCTGAAGTTGTGAAATATGTAAAACCGACAATTTTAATTGGTACATCTACTGTTGCAGGTGCATTTAAAGAAGAGATTATTAAAGAAATGGCTTCTCACGTAGAAAGACCAATCATTTTACCAATGTCGAATCCGACGCCACTTGCTGAAGCAAAACCAGCAGATTTAATCGAGTGGACAGAAGGAAGAGCGTTAGTTGCAACAGGAAGTCCATTTGAACCAGTTACATATAACGGTGTAACGTATGTGATTGGACAATCAAATAATGCACTTATTTTCCCAGGGCTTGGTCTTGGAACAATTGTAGTACGAGCAAGCGTCATGACGGATGGAATGTTCGCAACAGCTGCTGAAGCAGTTGCAAGTATGGTAGATACAAGTCAGCCAGGAGCACCTATTTTACCAGAGGTCGAAGAATTACGTAATATCTCAGAAATGGTTGCAATTGAAGTAGCTAAAGTTGCAGTTGCAGAAGGTGTTGCAAGAGTGAACTTAAGTGATAACGATATTAAGATGGCAGTGAAAGAAGCAATGTGGAAGCCAGAGTATCGCCAAATAAAAGCGGTAGAAAAGGTTAGAATATAGAAAAAAAGCCCGTTTATAACAATAAGCGGGCTTTCGCTTTTACTACTGAAAAAAAGTATAGGAAGTGTCACCTTTGAATTGGAATCAATTATGGAAGAAAGATATGTCCCTTTTAATTATATTAATGGTCGTTGTTCCGATTGCTGGGGAGCTGAACTTTCATCCCTTTAATGATACGTTTCGAGTTAGCTTCGGTACACCGCTATTCTTCTTTTTATTATTATTTTTAAGAAGAGTACCAGCAGGAGTTGCAGGTATTCTTGTTGGTATATCTGTAGTCTTATTCCGAGTATGCCTTGACTGGATCATGCAAGGTTCATTTCATATGACAGAATCATTTTATTTGCGTTATCCTGTGTTCTTCTATTATTTTATTTATGGCAGTCTTTTTTCGCTTTGCAGGGTAAATAAGTTCCATCAGAAACCAATCATTATTGGATGCCTTGGAATTTCAATTGAAATTGTTGCAAGTATGTCAGAACTTGCGTTTTATCACATGTTAGTACTAGGTACAACAATAACGATTTCTGAAGTAAATAAACTCATCATTATTGCTATTTTTCGTAGTTTCTTTGCACTTGGTTTTTTAAATATGATGAATTTATATGAAACGAAATTAAAAGAATCGCAAGTTCGAAAAGAAAATGAAAATATGTTAATGCATCTTTCTAATTTATATGTAGAATCTGTTCATTTGAAAAAGACGTTACAAAATGCGGAGTTAATTACACAAGAAGCATATCAACTATATCGAAATTTACAAGTAAGCGCTGATTCAAGTAGTAAAACAGCATTGAAAATAGCAGGGGAAGTGCATGAAATAAAAAAGGATAATCAAAGGATATTTGCAGGGTTATCTAAACTGTTATTAGATAAAAATGTGGCTGAATATGTAGAAGGACATGAGTTAGCAGAAATGATTGTTAGAATAAACGAGAAGTATGCCGAAATGCTAGAAAAGGATATACGTTTTTCTAAACATATAGAAGGTGAGCATGCTGCATACCACGTGTATACAGTTCTATCAATCTTTAATAACTTAGTTTCGAATGCAGTTGAAGCAATTGAAGATAAAGGTGTCGTTATTATTAAGCTATATAAAAGAGAGCAACATATATTTTTTGAAGTAATTGACGATGGACCTGGTATTGCACAAAAGTATAAGAAATTAGTATTTAAGCCAGGATTTACTTCCAAGTATGATCAAACGGGAACACCGTCAACTGGTATTGGGCTTTCTTACATAAATGAAATGGTAACAGAGCTAGGCGGAGAAGTGAGATTAGAAGACCGAGAAAATAAAAGAGGATGTAAGTTTATCGTTTGTTTACCAGAGGATAGTTTAAAGCGGGAAGGGGAATAGATTTGTTTTATTATATCGTAGACGATGATGAAGTTTTCCGTTCGATGCTTTCGCAAATTATTGAAGATGGAGACCTTGGAGAAGTAATTGGTGAGGCGGATGACGGAGCTTTTATTGAAGCGGATCAACTAAATTTTAAAAAAGTAGATATTTTATTTATTGATTTGTTGATGCCGATGAGGGACGGAATTGAAACAGTTCGTCACATTGCGTCAACTTTCACTGGGAAAATCATTATGATTTCTCAAGTGGAATCGAAGCAGCTTATAGGTGAGGCATATACACTTGGTGTAGAATATTATATTACAAAACCATTAAACAAAATCGAAGTTGTATCTGTTGTACGCAAAGTGATGGAGCGTATTAGATTGGAGCGTTCTATACATGATATTCAAAAATCATTAAATAACGTGTTTCAGTGGGAAAAACCGCAATTGCGTACTGAACCAGTGCAAGAAGGAAAAAAGATAGGAGATTTAGGGCGCTTTTTACTATCAGAACTCGGTATTGCGGGAGAGAATGGAAGTAAAGATTTACTTAGTATGCTGGAATATTTATATGGTCAAGAAAAGGCACAGACATTTGAGTTTGGCTTTCCTGCGTTAAAAGAAATTTTTCATCATATTACGATAAGGAAGCTAGGGGATTTAGCTTTAGATGCGGATATTGATAAAGAGAAAAAAGCGTCTGAACAAAGAGTACGTCGAGCTATTTATCAGTCGTTAAATCATTTGGCTTCTTTAGGATTAACAGACTTTTCAAATCCAAAATTTGAAAGCTATGCTCCAAAATTTTTCGATTTCACCGTAGTTAGAAAACGTATGACAGAAATGACGAAAGATGAACTCGCATCTTCTGGTCATACGCGAATTAATACGAAGAAGTTTATTCAAGTGTTGTATTTTGAGGCGAAGAGGTTGATGGAGATAGAGTGAAGAAGATGCTTATAAATAAGCATCTTTTTTGTTAAATCAACATTTTATATTTTCTCGTGGAGCATGTAAAATGTTAAGTAAGAGAAAATGGTTTTATATTAAGGAAGTGTCAAAGCGATGAGTTTCACATTGAATAAATCGATTATTAAAGAAGTGTGCGGAGAGACCTCATATAAAAGAGGTGAAGCCTATTATAAATCAAATAAAGTGATAATAAATCATTATGATGAAAATAAAGAAATTTGCGAGGCGACAGTAAAAGGGAACGAGGATTTCCATGTTACAGTAGAAAAAGCTAAAAAGGGTGATGTTGTTGCAAAATGTAGTTGTCCTTCATTAGCGTCTTTTCAAACGTACTGTCAACATGTTGCAGCAGTATTAATACAAATAAACTATAATCAACAAACAGGTGGAATGAGTTCCACTAGTAACAGAAATGATCAATTGACAAGTGGTATGTTTCAGCTGTTTGCAGACAAACCACTGAGGCCAAAAAGTAAACAACACCGTTTTGATACACGTGAAATATTAGATATTGAGTTTATATGTACACCAGTAGCTACGAGAAGTGGAGGGGCTCTTCTTGGAATTCAATTGAAACTTGCCAAAGTGTATTTCATAAATCATATTAGAGAATTTCTTTCTAAGGTGGAGAAAAGAGAGTCTTTTCATTGTTCAAATGAATTTACATATACACCAGATGTACATAGTTTTAAACAAGAAACGGATGCGATTATTCAACAGCTCATTAAAATGTATCATAACGAAAAAATGTATGAAGATACGCTAGAAGTACATGCGAAACAAGATGAAAGTATGATATTTATACCACCAGCTTCATGGAAAGATATGCTCTCTTCACTTTCTAAAGTTGAATATGTACAGCTGAAACAAAATGAACAACTGTTTCAGGAATTACAAGTTTCAAAAGGATTGTTGCCGTTACACTTTGAATTTACGAAGGGAAATAATGGTGGATTTACACTTCATATAGATGGTCTAAATCGTGTACAAGTTATGGATATGTATAACAATGCACTTTACGATGGGAAATTATATCACTTACATATTGAAGATTGTATGCGACTTATTGAATTACAAAAGATGATGAGTCGTTCAAATAGTAATCAGTTTTATATTCCAGAAAGTAAGATGGAACATTTCGTCTCGAAAGTTGTACCAGGATTAATGAAGCTCGGAACTGTACACATTGATGAAGTAATATCGGATCGTGTTGAAACCCCTTCGCTAAAAGCGAAATTGTATTTAGACCGCGTGAAAAATCGCTTATTAGCAGGTCTTGAATTTCACTATGGGAACGTCATGATTAATCCGCTAGAAGAGGATGGACAGCCGTCTGTTTTTAATCGTGATGAGAAAAAGGAAAAAGAGATTTTAGACATTATGAGTGAAAGTGCTTTTGCAAAAACAGAAGGCGGTTACTTTATGCATAATGAAGAAGCTGAGTATAACTTTTTATATCACGTCGTGCCAACATTAAAAGGTTTAGTTGATATTTATGCGACGACAGCAATCAAATTGCGAATTAGTAAAGGGGATGCAGTTCCTCTTATTACAGTGAGAAGAAAAGAAAGAATTGATTGGTTGTCATTTCGTTTTGATATAAAAGGAATACCAGAAGCAGAAATTAAAGGTGTATTAGCGGCCCTTGAAGAGAAACGTAAATATTATCGATTGGCGAACGGTTCGTTTTTATCCCTAGAGAGTAAAGAGTTTAATGAAATTAATCAGTTTATAAAAGAATCAGGTATTCGGAAAGAATTTTTACATGGAGAAGAGGTAAATGTTCCACTTATTCGGAGTGTAAAATGGATGAATGGACTTCATGAAGGCAATGTTTTAAGTTTGGATGATTCTGTTCAAGAGTTAGTAGAAAACATTCAAAACCCGAAAAAATTAAAATTTGCTGTGCCAAATACTTTAAATGCAGAAATGAGAAAGTATCAAGTATATGGGTTCGAATGGATGAAAACACTTGCTCATTACCGTTTTGGAGGTATTTTAGCAGATGATATGGGACTTGGAAAAACGTTGCAAAGCATTGCTTTTATAGATTCTGTTTTGCCTGAGATTCGAGAAAAGAAACTGCCTATATTAGTCGTTTCACCATCATCTCTTGTTTATAATTGGTTTAGTGAATTGAAAAAATTCGCCCCGCATATTAGAGCAGTTATTGCAGATGGAATTCAAGCAGAGCGCCGGAAAATTTTGAAAGATATAACGGAATTTGATGTCGTAATTACGTCATATCCATTATTGAGAAGAGATATAAGATTGTATGCAAGACCATTTCATACACTATTCCTTGATGAAGCGCAGGCGTTTAAAAACCCTACAACGCAAACGGCAAGAGCTGTGAAAATAATTCAAGCTGAATACCGTTTTGGGCTAACGGGTACACCTGTAGAAAATTCATTAGAAGAGCTATGGTCTATCTTCCATGTCGTCTTCCCGGAATTATTACCAGGAAGAAAAGAGTTCGGTGATTTAAGGCGTGAAGATATAGCGAAGCGAGTGAAACCATTCGTATTAAGACGATTAAAAGGGGACGTATTAAATGAGTTGCCAGAGAAAATAGAGCACTTACAATCATCGGAGTTATTACCCGATCAAAAGAGTCTTTATGCTGCTTATTTAGCGAAGTTAAGGGAAGAAACGTTAAAGCATTTAGACAAAGATACGTTACGTAAAAATAAAATTAGAATTTTAGCTGGTTTAACGAGATTGCGACAAATTTGTTGTCATCCTGCTTTATTTGTTGATGATTACAAAGGAAGTTCAGCTAAATTTGAACAACTGTTAGAGATTTTAGAGGAATGTAGAAGCACAGGAAAGAGAATATTAATTTTTTCTCAATTTACGAAGATGCTTTCCATTATTGGTCGTGAGTTAAATCGCCAAGCAATTCCATACTTTTATTTAGACGGGAGTACACCAGCGCAGGAACGTGTAGAGCTATGCGATCGGTTTAACGAAGGAGAAGGCGATCTATTTCTCATTTCTTTAAAAGCTGGTGGTACCGGACTTAATTTAACTGGTGCAGATACAGTAATATTATACGATTTATGGTGGAATCCAGCTGTTGAACAACAAGCGGCCGATAGAGCGTATCGAATGGGACAAAAAAATACAGTGCAAGTTATAAAGCTAGTAGCCCACGGAACAATTGAGGAGAAAATGCATGAACTGCAAGAAAGTAAGAAAAATTTAATCGCTGAAGTGATTGAGCCGGGAGAAGAGAAATTGTCCTCAATCACAGAGGAAGAAATTCGAGATATTTTAATGATTTAATATAAAAAAGCTATGCCTTCAAATTTATGAGGGCATAGCTTTTTTGTTGTAATAATTATATTTTGTTTTGTATAAAGCAAATAAATCAAATGTTATTTAAATTACTTCTTTGTACCTTTACTTTTGTATGGTTTGGCAGCTGCCTTTTTCTTTGCACTTGATTGCCAACGGTTCCATCCTTTACTTCCTGTACCTTGTCCTACACCTTTTTTCGGTTTTGCTTTCGTTTTACTCATATGATCACTCCGTTATATAAAAATCTTATTTGATAATAGTCAATGATTTAGAAAATACTCTTTATAAATGACTATGATTACTTTAAGTAAAAATAAACTGCTTGAATGCTATAGTATATCATGAAATTGCAAGTAAACTGAAAGGAATTATAAAGAAAATGAAAATAATAAGAAATACTGTGGATTCTATATTCCGAACGATCACATTAATTGTTGTGTATACGTTAGTTTCGATCAGTGAAACATTTTTTGGATTGACGAGGCAGAAAAAGTAAAGATGTTAAATTAACAACAATCAATAAAGCCGTAAAATAAAGAATTGAAAAATATTTTAAAACTTTTTGTTGACTTTCTTTATTTTTTGTATAGAATAATCATTAATAAAATGTTTCAGAGATGTGACAACAAAACGACTATGAAAGGACGAGTAGTAGTAGGACGTAGTTTAAGCGAGTCAGGGGTGGTGTGAGCCTGATACGAAGCCTATTATGAAGAACCTCCTGGAGTTGCTAACCGAAATCCTTTATAGGAAAGTAGACTTAGCCGGGAACTTCGCCGTTACAAGAAGAACAGTATCGAGATATTTCATCTCCGTATTGTATAAGTGAGCAACCTCTGTTGCTAATTTGGGTGGTACCGCGGAACCAAAGCCTTTCGTCCCAGTTTTTTGGGAAAGAAGGGCTTTTTTTGTTGGCTTCTTTTCACAACATCCAAACATTTTAGGAGGAAACCACCATGTATCAATCATTAATGACAGTAAGAGAGACTCAAATCGCAATTAAGGAAGTTAAAACATTTTTCGAGGACCAATTAGCAAAACGTCTTGAACTATTCCGCGTATCTGCACCATTATTCGTAACGAAAAAATCAGGATTAAACGATCACCTAAACGGTGTAGAACGTCCAATTGAATTTGATATGTTACATTCAGGAGAAGAATTAGAAATTGTTCATTCACTAGCGAAATGGAAACGATTTGCATTACATGAATACGGATATGAAGCTGGTGAAGGTTTATATACAAACATGAACGCGATTCGTCGTGATGAAGAACTTGATGCAACGCATTCCATTTACGTTGACCAATGGGATTGGGAAAAAATCGTTCAAAAAGAATGGCGTACTGTCGATTACTTACAAAAAACAGTACAAACAATTTATGGAATATTCAAAGATTTAGAAGATCACTTATTTGAAAAATATCCGTTCCTTGGAAAGTATTTACCGGAAGAAATTGTTTTCGTTACTTCTCAAGAATTAGAAGATAAATATCCAGAATTAACACCGAAAGATCGTGAACATGCAATTGCAAAAGAACATGGTGCAGTTTTCATTATCGGAATTGGTGATGCACTTCGTTCAGGTGAAAAGCACGATGGACGCGCAGCTGATTATGACGATTGGAAATTAAACGGTGACATTTTATTCTGGCACCCAGTACTACAATCTTCATTTGAATTATCATCAATGGGAATTCGTGTTGATAGTAAATCACTTGATGAGCAGTTAACGAAAACTGGTGAAGACTTCAAACGTGAGTATGATTTCCATAAAGGTATACTAGAAGACGTACTACCATTAACAATCGGCGGTGGTATTGGACAATCAAGAATGTGCATGTACTTCTTACGTAAAGCACATATCGGTGAAGTTCAATCTTCTGTATGGCCTGACGATTTACGTGCAGCTTGTAAAAAAGAAAACATTCATCTGTTTTAATAGAAGTGAGGGAATAGCTTAAATATAGAGCTATTCCCTCTTTTTTATAAAACGTCACTTGCTTATTTATTACCGAGTTCTTCCGCTAAACCGATTAAAATTCCTTCGACTCCACGAATGTAGCAGAGACGATACGAGTTCTCGTATTGAACTACTTCGCCAACGAGCTCTGCACCATGCTTAGTGAGTCTGGATACCATTTCGTCAATGTCTTCAACGGTGAACATGACGCGTAGATAACCGAGGGCGTTTACAGGAGTATTTCGGTGATCTGATATAGTAGGTGGGGTGAGAAATCGCGAAAGTTCAATTCGGCTGTGGCCATCTGGAGTGACCATCATAGCAATCTCTACGCACTGAGAGCCGAGTCCAGTTACGCGACCAGCCCATTCACCTTCGACAGTGGCTCGCCCTTCGAGGTTCAAGCCAATCTCCTCGAAGAAAGAGATTGCGTTATCAAGGGATTCTACAACGATGCTGACATTGTCCATTCGTAGTAATTTGTTTTTTGCCATAGTCTTATCTCCTTATGTATAAAAGTTTATTATTTAATCATCCTCATAATTATACTACTAAGTAGTTACAAATTCCTTTCAGTCAAAAACACCTTGTCATAGTATATGAAAAGGTGACAAGGTGTTTTTTTATATGTCATATAGCATCTTGTTAACGAACAGCATTTTATTTAATAGGAAGGAAGTAGATTAATATGATTTTTTTATAAGCGTTACTGAAAATATCAAATTAGCTCATTTGCACTAAAGGCTCAATTTTCGCCATAAATGATTGATGCAACGCCTCAACACCTGTTACTAAATGAAGGCGGTCAATAACGACAGACACTTTAATTTCTGATGTACTTACCATTTTAATATGAATATTTTCTTCTTTTAAAGTAGTGAACATATTTGCAGCGACACCAGGGTTAGATACCATGCCAGATCCTACGATTGATACTTTTGCTAAGTGATTTTCATGTTCTACAAATTCGTAGTGAAGAGTTTCTTGATTTTGTTCCAAAACTTTTAAAGTTTCTCTTAAATCATTCGAGTGAATGGAGAAGGAGAGATGTACAGTTCCTTCATTTGTAATACTTTGAATGATGATATCTACATTAATGTGTGCTGCTGCTAATGTAGAGAAAACTGTTGAAAGCGAGCCTTGTTCTAGTCCTTTAATTGTGACACGTGTAATGTTATCCTCAAATGCAATACCTTTAACGATTGATTGTTGTTCCATGTTACATTCTCCTTTTACAATTGTTCCGTTTTCTTGTTCCATACTTGAGCGAACTTCTAAAACTACGTTATGATTTTTAGCAAACTCAACAGCGCGCGGGTGTAATACGCCAGCACCGAGATTAGCAAGCTCTAACATTTCGTCATAAGAAATTTCATCTAATTTGTAAGCATCTTTTACAACTCGTGGGTCCGTCGTATATACGCCTGTCACATCCGTATAAATATCACATTTTTTTGCTTTAAGTGCAGCGGCTAGTGCGACAGCAGTCGTATCAGAACCACCACGGCCAAGCGTTGTAATTTCATTTGCTACACTTATACCTTGGAAACCAGCTACGATAACAATCGTGCCTTCAGCAAGATAAGATTGAATACGATCTGTATGAATGTCAGTAATCCGTGCACTACTATGTACAGATTCTGTCGTAATACCAGCTTGCCATCCTGTTAATGAAATTGCATGATAGCCTTTTGCTTGCAGTGCCATTGTTAATAATGAAATAGTTACTTGTTCTCCTGTAGATAGAAGCATATCCATTTCACGTTTACTTGGATTTTCTGTAATAGCGTTAGCGAGTGCGACAAGTTGATCCGTACTTTTTCCCATTGCTGAAACGACAGAGACAACGCTATGACCTCGTTCATATTCTTCAATAATTAAATTTGCTACATGTTGAATGCGTTCGACGCTTCCGACAGAAGTGCCACCAAATTTTTGAACAATTGTTTCCATTACAAATTCCTTCTTTCGTCTATTTTTAAGAATAGATTAGGAAATATATAAATCCCAATACTCCTGTAGTTACCAGAAAGACAAACAAAAAACACCATCTCAAATAAGTGAGGATGGTGCTGTTACAGGAAAAGGGAAACAGAAAACGGAGCTAATAAAAAAACCGCCAAAAAAGGAATATCATAAAAAATGATATCTCTTTTTTGTAGATAGCTCTTCATACGTACACGTCTGTACATATGACAGTTCTGTTTCTATTCGAAAACAGCCCCAATTGATAAATGCAGAGAAATTTATCAATTTCGGCAATACTTCCTTTCATCTAAGTTCATAGACATCTCTGTGTCTCCATTAGAATACTCATAAGTATCGCAACCTCTATCTCACGTTTTAGGCGAGAGTGTTTGATTTATGAAGTTATTGGTAACATTTGTTTTATAATAATTTAAATTTTTCGGGGAATCAAGTGTTTTACATATATTTTAAAAATTCTTTCTTTTTACAGAAAAGTTTGTGAAAAATGTAGCAAAATAAATTCATTGCATGTACATTAAACTTATAGTGCATAGGAGGTGGGAGAATGAAAAGGAAACAGCCTATTTATGTTGCGACAAAAATGAACACGACGATGGAAAAATTATGGAGATATACGCAAGAACCAGATATACATACAGAGTGGGATGCTCGCTTTACTGAAATTTCGTATTTAGAGAAAAAAGAAGGAGAACCACAGAAGTTTTTGTATAAAACAAAGATTGGATTTGGGCTTGAAATAGCTGGAGAAGGGGAATCAATAGGTGAAATAAGAAAAGAAACTGGTGAAAGAATTTCCTCTTTAAAATTTTGGACGGATAATACATTATCTCTTATTCAAATAGGACGTGGTTATTGGAAGTATACGCCGAATAAAGAATACATCCATTTTGAGACACAATATGATTATGATACAAGATTTGGTCGTATAGGAAATGTAATAGATTCCTATATTTTTCGTCCGTTATTAGGTTGGGCGACCGCTTGGAGTTTTGATGCCTTAAAATTATGGTTAGAAAAGGGGCTTCATCCTAGGTTACTAATTAGAAGAACAATGACGTATTGGCTCGTATGCTTTTTATTTGCTTTTGTATGGATATATCAAGGGATAGTGCCGAAACTACTGTTTACTCATTCAGAAGAAGTAAAGATGCTTTCTGTATTAATTGGTTCAAATGAAAGTAGTGTATATATACTTAAAATAATTGGGGTGTTAGAAATAATTTTCGGTGTCGTATGGCTGTTGCCACTAACAAAACGAAAATTATTTATACTGCATATTATTGTATTACTAGTTTTAACGTTAGCGGCAGGATTTACGAATATCGCAAGCTTTACAGGGCCGTTTAATCCGATTACATTAAATGTTCTTCTAATGGGGTTATCAATTGTCGGTTATATAAATAGTTTCGATTTACCAAGCGCGAAAAATTGCAAGAGGGCGAGAAAGGGATAAGTGTATGGCTAATATGTATGAACGATTATTAGGGGATACCTATAAAAATCTTCATCCTGAATTGCAGAAGCGTTATGCCATTACAGAAGAGAATAGTTTTACAGGGGAAGGAAAGATGGATGAAATTTACGGTGGCTCTTTTTTCGTGAAATTTATATTGAAAATTGCATCGAAGTTTCGAATGTTTTTCTCGGAACGAGGAGAGGAAATTCCATTTACGATACAAAACATAGCTGAGCGAGATGAATATGGACAAGAATTAGTAAGGTGGAACCGTACTTTTTATTTTCATAATAAGAAAAGATATTTTAACGCAGTTATGCAATTGGATGAAAACGAAAATGAAATTGTAGATTATTTTGGCGAACCACATTTACTCGTTTCTACACTACATTTTCATATCGATGAGTTAGGGGCAATGCATATTGCTTCAAAGAAACAATGGTTTTATATGTTTGGAAGAAAAATTCCGTTGCCAAAATTCTTGTATGGTGAAGCAAAAATTGTTGAAAGTTATGATGCAACACTACAGTGTTTTCGAATTCATGTACAAGTACGAAACCCGTTAATTGGCTCGCTTTTTTCATATAAGGGAACATTTGTGGAAAGGAAATAAACGATATGAAAAATATAATATTTGGGCTTGCTTGTTATGTTGTTTTTCTATTATGTGAGCGGTCGAATATAAATCCTGTTGAAGCAATTATATTATTATCTGTTTTATTATTTATACCAATGTCACTTTGTATTATTGATAAAAGAAAAAGAGATGGATCGTATTTATTATTTTATAAATTCGTATCGTTTTTATATCCAATTGCAGCAATTTGTGCAATGCTAGCTTTCGTCACAAATCACTATGTATTTGCGCTAGTTTGGTTTGTATATACAGGAATTGTTGCGTTATTTGGTGTAAGTAGATTGCTAGAAAGAGGATGGAAGCCGTTAGAAGAGACCGCCATAGATAGTGCGTTTATTTATTTGTTTTTAGGTGGTTTTTGGTTTTTTGCTTCAGTAGCAAAACTTTCAATTATGCAGTTTAGCTCTGACATTGTTTTACTCACAGCTGCACATTTTCATTATTCGGCGTTTCTATTGCCATTATCAGCTGGTTTAATAGGGAGAAAAAGAGAAAAGAGAAGTAAAGTGTATGATGTTATTATGTTTATCATCATGATTTCACCTATGACAGTTGCAATAGGAATTACATACTCAAGAATATTTGAATTTTTGGCAGTGTTCCTATATTTATGTGCGATTTATGGGTATGGATTTTACGTTTGGAGAGCAAAATTTAATGCTATCAGTGCAAAGATTTTTCTAATCGTTTCGTCTAGTACACTCATGGTTACAATTATGTTCTCACTTATATATTCATACGGAAATTTGAAGCATGTAATGACGATTACAATTGCTCAAATGGTTTGGATTCACGGTGTTGTCAATGGAATTGGAGTAGCTTTACCGGCATTTGTCGGCTGGGTGATCGAAAAGAGTGTTCCAAATTATAAATACTATGGGAAACCAATGAGTAAGTTAAGAGGAAATGTGGCAATTGGTGAGGCTTATTTATATAGCAGCAATTTAGTAGACAGTAAGGAATACAACGGTTTAGTTGATAAAGTAAATGACTTTCATAGTGAGGCATTTGATGTGACAAAGGTTCCTTTAAGTATTATTCGTTTTTATGAAAATACAGCAGAGTATGAGTTACAATCGAATATTAAATGGGCTCGTTCGTTCCGTCCGTTTGCACTTTGTTATGAGAAAATGAGTAAGCGTGTAGAACAAATACATTTAGGAATGGGCGGCAATTGGGAAACGATGTATGGCTCTATCATTAGTGTAATGGATGAGAAAGATGGAAGGGAGAATGTAAGGGCTTGGCTAAGGAAAAATGAAGCAGGTGAATCTATTTTTGTAGCTCTTTATTCAAAGCATACATATAAGAACGAGACATACATGAATATTGCATTACCTTTACCATATTCGAATATGACTGGTATTTTGAAACTATATAATGATAGTCATGATTTAATCATTACTAGTAAGTTAAGAGAAAATGGTCAGGGAGATGAGGGGATTTATTTACATACTCGGTTCTTAACAATACGTTTACCATTAGCAGAGACTTTTATTATAAAAGAGCGCACGGATCACATACTAGAAGCTAATCATAGAATGTGGATATTTGGAGTTAAGTTTTTAGAAATTGATTATAAGATTAAGAAAGTAGAGGAGAAGTAAGAAAAGCTTGGAGAGATTTCAAGCTTTTTTACGTATGTGTAATTGTTATAGCAATTTGTTTATCTAGCTCATTATCCCAAACACGTTGAATTTCAAAAGTGCCTGTTTCAAAAAATAATGGGAATCTCTCTTTAAACCAATCTTGCATAGGAAGATGTAGTGCTGTATCGATTGGTATCCATAATAATTCGCCCTCAGGAGGGTTTAAAAGAAGTTCACCTTCAAATGAGTCTGTCCAGTAGTTAAATACCATGTACCGAACATTACCTTTCGGATTTACATATTCATCTAATCCTTTAAAAGTTAAATTCGAAACAAGTAATCCAGTTTCCTCTTTTACTTCTCTTATAGCGGCTTGAACGATACTTTCGGGGAAATCTACTTTGCCGCCAGGAGCGATGTAGCCAGGGAAACCTCGATGGCTGGGGCGTTTTATGAGTAAAACTTCATTGTTGCGCTGGATCATACACATTGTATAGATGCGGTGCTCGATGTTATGTGAATTTGAAGGCATTGTAATGTATTCTCCTTTATTTTTCTTGATAATTTTACCATAACATAATAGTTTCTTATATAATTAAAATAGAATATTGTTAATTTTCGGCATTTTATTATGAAGTCTATAATCATTTGAAAAGAGGAGAGAAAGATGCAAGGGGAATTACAAAGAGAAAAAGATTTAGGGTATGTTGGTAAATTATTATCGCCAGTTAAAGAGTCACCACATTTTAAATTTTTATTGATTGGACAATTACTCTCGGCCTTAGGTAGTTCGATAACTATGGTCATACTTCCAGTTGTTGTGTATTCATTAACTGGCTCAACAGTTGTGATGGGGATGACAATGGCAATGTACATGCTACCTAATATTCTCGCTTTACCGTTTGCAGGTTTAATTGTAGACCGAATTGATCGGGTTAAATTAATGTTATTTACGGATATACTCCGCTGTATATTAATGCTATTACTTGCATCGCTTATATTTATGGATTTATTAACAATTACAGTTTTATATATTTTCGTTGCCTTATACGGACTTATGGAAGGGATATTCCAACCAGCATATTCTGCTGTAAGGGCGAAAGTATTCGTTCCTGAAATTCGTAATGCAGCTAACGCACTCACTCAAATGAGTAATCAAGGTATACGATTAATTGGGCCAGCACTTGGTGGGTTAATCGTATCGGTTGCGTCTGCAGGGATAGGTTTCGGCCTAGATGCAGTAACGTACTTATTATCATTTTTATGTTTATTATTTTTAAAAGAAATTAAGTTTAAAAAAGTAAAACCCATTGAAAAGAGTAAGCTTAATTACAAACAAGAGTTTATGGAAGGTGTTTTAGTTTTAAAAAGTCATCCGTGGCTGTGGATTACAATTTTAGTTTTTTCTTTTATAAATATTTGTTATGCCGGCATTATCGTCGTATTAATTCCGTGGTTATTTAATGTTCATCATCATTTTGAAGCTTACGTGTATGGACTTGGCATGGCCTTTTCTGGTGGTGGAGCTGTAATTGCCGCATTAATATTTGGTGGGAAAGAGCGGTGGCATAAGAGAGGATTACTGGCTTATGGAGGTGTTTTAATTAGTGGCATTGCTTTATTAATTATGCCATTCATTTCTTGGGCACCCGCCTTAATATTCTTAATGGTAATTGAAGGATTTGGCATGATGATATTTGGACTCATTTGGGAAACTAGTTTACAGGAACTTGTACCAGAAGAAGCATTCGGAAGAGTGGCAAGCCTTGATATGTTGGGTTCTTTTGCTTTATTGCCATTAGGGTATGTAGTTGTAGGCTGGTTAGCTACTGTCATAGGTGGCGAGATAACTATTATAACACTAGCTAGTTTAGTAATTTTAACAATTGGAATCGCATTGTCTGTACCGAGTATTCGTCGATTTAATTGATTATATGGGAAAAGGGGGTGATATGCATGACTATAGAAAACTTGAAAGATATAGTAACGAGGCAATTAGAGAGTAAATACATTTTGGAAGAAAAGGTCTTTGAAGCGAACAATTTTACAGTCTATATCGCTACCCATATAGAAAATAATCTAGCATATAATCAATTAGTATTAATAAAACATCTTTGTAATGAAAAACCGTCCGTACATATTTGGCACAAGAAAATTAGTATGGAAGCAACAGAATTGGAAATTACAAAAGAAGTGACGGAAGCGATACAAGAGGGTTTCAAAAGAGAAGAATAAGCCCTAAAGAAATTAGGACTTATTCTTCATTAAATACAAATGTTTGTTTCATTTTTTTACCTTCATTTACCGGATGGCCGTTATAAGAGAAATTCTTTTCTTCCCAAGTAATCACAACTTTAAAATTATGACTATTAAAGTCTAATGGGAATACCATGTAGTCAAAGCTTGTATGACTTTTAGAAATATTTTCATTAGGTGTAGTAGGTTTAAAGGTAGCTTTAGAGGTAGGATTGTTATCAAGTATTTCCACAGATACGTTTGATACATCATGACCGATGTTTTTTACGAGTAAACTATACGTATCAAATACACCTTGTTTTGGCTGGATTGCTTGCTTGTTTGAGTTATGAGATTTATCAATTTCGACATACCATTGTTTAGACTTTGACGCAATCGGTAGTGACTGAAATGTGTAAGCACTGGCTTGTATTGGTAGTGCTAAGCATAAAAGTGTAAAGAGAGTTAATATTTTTCGTTTCATTTTTTTAGAGCTCCCATTCTTTAATAGATTTACTTGTTATTATCTTCTCTTTACGAGTAAATATACCATATAATGTAAGGTGGCTATTGTGAGTAGTGAATCAATATTTTATTCACTACTCTTATAGCTGGCATAATTACGTATGTAGTAAGAAAGAATAAATTTGTTTTTTTATATTTAGATTGCTGCCCTTTTTAAAAGAGCTATTTTTACGTTTTAAAAAAAATATACTAAGAGTTCCGTATAAATTATTTATTTTAATGTAGTTAAATGTGCTTGTAGATGTGAAATTAGAGAAGGAAGCTGTGTAGAGATGTTTCTACACAGCTTTTTAGGATATGAAAAAATTACCAAAAATATGTTAAAATAACATTATCATACAACAAGGGGGATTCGTTTTATGGAAAATGGACATCTTGCTAAAGTAGATTTAACGAAAAAAATTGAATCAAAATCTAAGTACAACAAGAAACTCGAAAAATATCAAAGGCGCTTATTAGCATTACAGCAAATTTTGAAAGAAGAAAAAATCGCGGTTATGCTTGTTATGGAAGGATGGGATGCGGCTGGTAAAGGTGGGGTAATTAAGCGGGTGACGGAACATCTTGACCCGCGTGGGTTCCAAGTAAATCCAATTGGAGCGCCTGCACCTCATGAAAAACGTTACCATTATTTGCAACGTTTCTGGCGCAAAATTCCACAGTACGGGCAAATTACCATTTTTGATCGCTCATGGTACGGTCGAGTGTTAGTTGAGCGTGTTGAAGGTTTTGCTACAAAGGAAGAGTGGATGAGAGCATACGATGAGATTAATGGTTTTGAAAAACTACTAACAGATGACCATTACATAATAGGGAAGTTCTTCTACCATATAAGTAAAGAGGAACAGTTAAAGAGATTTAAAGATAGAGAGAAAAATCCTTTGAAAAGATGGAAAATTACAGACGAAGATTGGCGTAATCGTGAAAAATGGGATGAGTATGTTGAAGCGATGGAAGACATGTTTGAAAAAACAAGTAAGCAAAATGCGAAGTGGCATATTATTGAAAGTAACGATAAATTGTATGCCCGTGTGAAAACGTTAAAAATCATTATTTCATTCATAGAGGATTATTTCTTAGAACATGGTATAGAATTGCCTTCTTATTATTATGAAATGAAAGAGGATATTGAAGTTTTGCAAGATGTAGGTGTGAAAGAGTAAATAAGAAAATGGCCCTGTGAATTGGTAAAACCAAATTATGGGGCTTTTTTATTTAGAAACATTTTACAAATAACAAAATAAGGTATATAATCGATAATCATATTAATATTGTTAATATGATTATCGATTATATACTATGTGGGGGTTTTACTTTGAAGGGAAGAGATGTTGTTTTAGGTTTATTAATGGAAAAGGAATTGTCTGGTTACGATATTAAAATTGTGTTTGAAGACGTATTTACTCATTTTTTTGATGGAAGTTTTGGAATGATTTATCCAACGTTACGACAATTGGAGAATGAGGGGAAAATAAAAAAAGAAGTTGTCATGCAAGAGGGAAAACCGAATAAGAAAATGTACTTTATTACAGATGAGGGGCGTGAAGAATTTTATCAATACATGCAGACGCCTGTAGAGAAGGATGTTTTACGTTCGGATTTTTTAATGAGAATGTATTTTGGTAACTATAGTGATGATGTAACAATAAAAAAATGGATTAAAGATGAAATTGAAAGAAAAGAAGCGTACATTGCAGATCTTCGATTGAAATATGAAAAGTGGAGAGTAGGTATTACTTTCGTCGAAGAAATTTCACTAGATGTAGGTATTGCATCGTATAGTGCACAAGTGGAGACTTTGAAGAAAAAATTAGAAGAGTTAGAGGCGAAAGAAAACAATAAAACAGAAGAATGAAAAACGCGTTCACAATAAATAAAGGGGTATATAAAGATGGAGCAAACAAAGGGTATTAAGATTGTCTTTTTAATGTGTCTAGGTATCTTTCTTTGTATGATTGATACGACAATTATGAATATAGCTTTACCGGCAATACAATCGAGTGTAAATACTTCATTAGAAAAGATGTCTTGGGTATTAAATGTTTATACAATGACGATTGCAGTACTCGCCATTCCGTTAGGGCGGATAGCTGATATCTTTGGAAAAGCAAAGATGTATATTCTTGGTTTGGTGATTTTTGGTGGTGGATCGGTACTTTGCGCTTTTGCTAATACAGGTGATTTTCTTATTTTTTCTCGTTTTATACAAAGTATTGGGGCAGCGATTTTATTTCCAACAAGTATGGTAATTGGTGTATCAGCTATGCCATTAGCTAAGAGGCATGTTGCGCTTGCGATTTTAGGAGTAACACAAGGATTGTCAGCTGCTATGGGACCAGTGATAGGTGGAATTATTACGCAAAATTTAGGATGGAGATGGGTGTTCTTCGTTAATGTTCCGGTTTGTATAATAGGAATCGTGTTATGTTGCATCATGCTACAAATAAAAAATGAAGAACGTATTATCTCAAAAATAGATTGGATAGGACTACTATTAAGTAGCACAGCAATTTTTTCATTTACTCTCATATTAGTAAAAGGTAATACATGGGGATGGCAAAGTAATATTGCTTTGTCTTGTTATGCAATTAGCACTATTTCTCTTATTCTATTTGTTTTAGTAGAACGAAAGATTCATAACCCAATGGTGAATTTAAAGTTATTTCAAGATCGAATGTTTGTCGGAGCGTCTATCGTTGTTATATTAAGTAATTTATTTTTAATTGGAGTTACTGTATTGCTTCCAACGTTCTTGACGAAACTACAAGGTCGGACGGAAATTGAAGCGGCTTTTTTAGTGACACCTATTTCAGCAATGATATTTTTAATCTCACCAGTTGCAGCAACTTTAATTAAAAAACTCGGAAAAGTAACTATTATTTTGTCAGGATTTCTTGTTATGGGGCTTTCCTACTATTGGTTGCAAATGATTGATGTTCATTCAACAAATATAGAAATTATTATTCCGTGTATGATATTAGGTGTTGGATATGGTTTAGTAGTGGGGCCAATTACAGTTTTAAGTGCTTCTTCATTTGAAGGAGAACTGTTAACTGCTTCTCAAAGTGTTGTATCAATGTTACGACAAGTTGGAATTGTATTGGCGGTTGCAATATTTGTCTCTAACTTAACTCATAATTTAACTGTAAATAAAGAAAAAGTATATCGTTATGCAGAAGAAAAGGTGCGGAATATTCATGTGAATAGTACTGAGCAAACTGAAATTTTACAAATAACTAAAGAAAAAATAGAGAATCAAAGTTTAGAATCGAATATAAATAAGAAACAAAATGCAATGACAATGGGATTAAGTAAAGAGAAGAAGGAAGAATTGATTCGCGACAAGACGGATGAAATATTAAGAAAAGTTCCAGTAGAATATAGGGATGTAAAAAGAGAAGAAGTTATGAGGCAAGTGACAAAAGAAGTTGAAAAACAAGAGGAAAGTATAAAGAAAGAGGTACTCACATTCTCGAATGATGTGAATCATTATGCCAAGAATCAGATGGCTATGAGTTTTACAGATTTATATAAAGCAAGTGTGCCAATTATATTAATTTGTGCTTTCGTAAGTTTGTTGTTTTGGGAAGGAAGAGCTTTGAGTAAAAAGAGAAGGGGAAGGATAGTAGAAGAAGTGTAAAGGGAAACAGGCTGCTATTAGCCTGTTTTTTCATTGTTTTCTCCTTGCGTATTGTGAATAGTAGTATTTTTAATATAGCATGGGATAAGTCGAGTATGATTAGAAAGTTTTTTGAATGAAAGGTATGAATGGAAAATGCCATTGAATATGTAACATTATACATAGTACATTAACAAGAGGGATTAATTTTAAAAGGAGGATGGGGAATTGCTAGATAAGGCAGGGGCTTTAATAGATAATCATGTGTACACAGAAGAGGAGCAACAAAAACTATACAAACGAACGTTAATAATCGTCAGCATTTCACAAATGTTTGGCGGTGCAGGACTAGCTGCTGGTATTACAGTGGGAGCACTTCTTGCGCAGCAAATGCTTGGAACAGATGCATTTGCAGGATTACCGACTGCTATGTTTACATTGGGATCAGCGTTAGCAGCTTTCATAGTAGGGAAGCTTTCGCAACGATATGGACGCCGGATAGGTCTTGCAACAGGGTTTATAGTAGGCGGATTTGGAGCAATTGGTGTTGTAATGGCAGCTTTAACGAATAGCATTATTCTTTTACTTATTTCTTTACTCATATATGGTGCCGGTACAGCCACGAATCTACAAGCTCGTTATGCAGGTACAGATTTAGCAGATAAGAAGCAGAGAGCAACGGCTGTTAGTATTACGATGGTAATGACGACTTTCGGTGCAGTTGCAGGACCAAATTTAGTAGGAGTAATGGGTAGTTTTGCTCATTCAATTGGAGTTCCTAAACTTGCAGGTCCGTTCATACTATCGGCAGCAGCATTTATGCTGGCGGGGCTAGTTCTTTTTGTTATGCTTCGTCCAGATCCGTTAATTATTGCTAACATAATAGAAAGATATAAACAGGAACATACATATAAAGGGCAACCAATAACAGAAGAAGCGAAAGAAAATAAACGAGGTATTACAGTTGGAGCAATCGTAATGATACTTACGCAAATCGTGATGGTTGCGATTATGACGATGACGCCAGTTCATATGGGACACCACGGTCACGGTTTAAGTGCAGTAGGACTTGTGATAGGTTTTCATGTAGGTGCAATGTATCTTCCATCTCTCGTTACAGGAATGTTAATTGATAAAATTGGCCGAACTACAATGAGCATAGCTGGTGGAGTGATTTTACTTGCAGCGGGTGTCATAGCTGCGATAGCGCCAAGTGATTCTTTATTATTATTAATCGTTGCTCTTTCTTTACTTGGGCTAGGATGGAACCTCGGATTGATTAGTGGTACAGCACAAATCGTTGATTCCACAACACCGTCTACACGTGCTAAAACACAAGGGAAAATAGATGTTTTTATTGCGCTAGCTGGAGCTTCTGGTGGAGCGATGTCAGGTATGGTAGTAGCGAATTCAAGTTATGCGGCATTGTCATTGGCTGGAGGCGTGTTAGCGTTGTTACTTATTCCTGTTGTGATATGGTCTCGAAAAGGGGTAAGAAATTAAATGAAGAAGAGGTTCTAGTTACTGACTAGAGCCTCTTTTTATACACTTAAATTAAATTCCATTCTACAATAAGTCCTAAATGCGTAAGTCCGCCACCGAATCCGTATAGTAAAAGTGTGTCTCCATTATTTAACTTTCCTTCTTTTATAGCTAAATCTAGAGCGAGTGGAATGGTGACTGAAGAGGTATTCCCCATATATTCCACGCTCGTTAATGTTTTTTGTATTGGAATTTGAGATTTTTCGCAAATAGATTCGATCATTCGTAAGTTAGCGCTGTGGGGTATGAACCAGTCTATATCATCTACTTGCATATTTGCGGTATGTATTAAATCTTTTATGCCTTTTGGCACTGTACGTGTTGCCCATTTATATACTTCTCTTCCATTTTGAACGATTTTTTCATTTGTTTGCAGTGGTGTACCATTCATAGTAGTAGATAAGTTTGTTCTATATAGATGAATGCCGCCATCACCGTTTGTTCCCATGTGAGCAGCGATAAAGCTTGGGGTGTCTTCATCTCTTTCTAATAAAATAGCTCCAGCACCATCACCGAATAAAATACAGGTCGTTCTATCGCTATAATCAGTAACTTTAGATAATGTTTCTGTCGCTACGACAAGTACTTTTTCATGTGATCCAGAAGTGATTAAGCTATTACCGACGTGTAGTCCATATGTAAAACCAGCACAAGTTGCATTTAAATCAAAAGCTAGTGTATGAGGTATGTTGAAGTATTGTTGTATTTGGCAAGCAACACTAGGGAAAACGTAATCAGCAGTAGTAGTAGCGACAATGATACAGTCGACATCTTCTAAGTTTTTCTTATATGTTGTACATAAATTTTTAATTGCTTTAATGGCTAAGTTTGAGGAGTATTCTTCTTCGCTAGCGATTCTTCTTTCCCTCATTCCTGTTCTTTGTACAATCCATTCATCATTCGTATGGACCATCTTTTCTAAATCGTTATTAGACAATATTTGATCTGGAACATAAGTACCAATTGCAGTAATACGAGATTTAGAATGCATAGAAACATCTCCTAACTTTTATTTTTATAACCTGATACTAATATCAGGTTATAAAAATGTCAATAAAGATTTTTGTTGTATTAAAACGATAATACTTAACTTACTATGAAGGAATTTGGCGAGTGTTGTAAAAATAATATACGAGAAGTTTCTAAAATTGATAATTGCTTTTGTTATTTTTGTTGTGAGAAAAACTCGCAAAAAATGACGATTAAAGTAAAAACATAACGATTTTCTTTAGTGTGATATAGGTTGTTAAACCTTGTGAAAGCGAATTACTTATGCTACACTTTATGTAACTTAAAATGAACGGAGGGGCTTCCTTTGATCTTAATCAGATTACGTCTCAATACTTTGTGCCAATAATTGAATAGCGCTCAAAGGCTCTGTCTGTGTACAGAGTGAACGGGATTGGTCTGCCTATTTTAAAGGAACCCTTTATTAAACTTATATGTGAAAAAGAGGGAGGGACGAATACGCCCTCTTTTTGTTTTGCCTTTATAAATAGAATGGGATTGTATAGGTGAACGCTTATTGTGGATACGTATACGATCTTGGGACTTTTTGACTATAAAATAGGATGAAAGCATAGCTTTCTTCTATTTCTTTGGTGAACCCTTATCCGTTTACGAAAACACAGGCAGCGACCTGTGTTTTTTATTTTACGTAATCGAAATGGAGGAATAAATATATGGAAGAAGTATTACAAAGAGCAGTTTTAGTTGGAGTAAATGTAGGTAATGAAGATGATTTTGCGTATTCGATGGAAGAGTTAACAAATCTTGCGGAAGCTTGTGATGTAGAGGTAATTGGGCAAGTAACGCAAAATTTACAACGAGTAAATCCGTCGCATTATATCGGAAAAGGAAAGATTGAAGAAGTAGCAGCGTATATATGCGAAATAGATGCGAATATGGTCATCTTTAATGATGAATTATCTCCTTCACAAATTCGAAATTTAGAAGAGGATTTAGATTGTAAGGTAATTGATCGTACCATTTTAATTTTAGATATTTTTGCGCAACGTGCGAAAACGAAAGAAGCACAGCTACAAGTAGAAGTAGCACATCTTCAGTACATGATGCCTCGTTTAATCGGTCTTCGTGAATCGTTAGGAAGACAGAGCGGCGGCGTTGGTACGAAAAATAAAGGTGTCGGTGAGAAAAAGTTAGAGTTAGATCGTCGTAAAATTGAAGAACAAATTTCAGTTTTAAATAAAGATTTAGAAGCGCTCGTTGCCCAGCGTCAAACACAGCGAAAGCAACGTAAGAAAAATGAAATACCTGTTGTAGCATTAGTAGGTTATACGAATGCAGGAAAGTCAACGACGATGAATGCAATGCTTGAAATTTATAATGGTACAGAAGAAAAGCAAGTATTTGAAAAAGATATGTTATTCGCGACGTTAGAAACATCTGTACGAAATATTGATTTACCAGATAATAAATCATTCTTATTAACAGATACAGTTGGATTTGTAAGTAAATTACCACATCATCTTGTGAAAGCGTTCCGTTCAACGTTAGAAGAAGTAGCGGAAGCAGATTTACTTATTCACGTCGTAGATTACGCAAATCCAAATTATGAACAATTAATTGATATTACAAATGAAACGTTAAAGAAAATTGGAGTAGAAAATATTCCAACGATCTATGCTTATAATAAATCAGATATGGTAGATGTTGAAATTCCGAAAGTGCAAGAAGATCGTGTTTATTTATCAGCGAAGAAACAAGTTGGAATTGAAGAACTTGTAGAAATGATTCGCTCACACATCTATAAAGAATATACGAAGTGTGAAATGTTAATTCCATATGATCAAGGACAGGTAGTTTCGTATTTCAATAATCATGCGCACGTTTTATCAACGAGTTATGAAAATGAAGGTACGAAACTAGAAGTGGAATGTAAGACGAGCGATTACGAGAAGTATAAGCGTTTTGCAATTTAATGTAAGAGGCAACCCAGTTTGTGATTGGGTTGCCTTTTTCTATAATGTTTTACGGCTGAAAGTTACAAGGATGCAAGTCAATGATGGGAGTTAAGTTATATTTCTGGAAAAAGAAATGAAAGCAGTATAGAATAGAAATGTTTCAAAAGTCAGAATTTATTACACCTACTGTAATAAATATATTTTTTGTACAGAAAGGAGCGATTCACATATGCAGGCAGTTTCGCAAAAAAACACAGTAGAAACACCGACAATATATCGAATATTATTTGCGATTAGCTTTGGACATTTTTTAAATGATTCGATGCAAGCAGTTGTACCGGCGTTGTTTCCTATTTTGGAAAAAACGATGAATTTATCCTATATGCAAGTAGGGTGGATTGCGTTTGCGTTAAATATGACGTCATCGATTATGCAACCGGTGTTTGGTATGTATTCAGATAAGAAGCCGTCACCATTTTTATTACCACTCGGCATGTTTTCAAGTATGCTTGGAATGATTGGACTCGCGTTTGCACCAAACTTTATTATTGTTATTATTTCTGTTTTATTTATTGGTTTAGGTTCCGCAGTCTTTCATCCAGAAGGCGCTCGTGTTGCGTATATGGCGGCAGGTGCAAAACGAGGGTTAGCGCAAGCGATTTATCAAGTTGGGGGAAACACGGGGAATTCTTTAGCTCCTATCTTTACAGCGCTAATTTTCGTTCCACTCGGTCAAATTGGTTCATTAGGTTTTACAGCATTTGCAGCAGTAGGAATTGCATTATTAATTTTCGTATCGAATTGGTACAAAAATGAATTAGCAACCGGCGCTGTAAGAAGGAAGAAGAGAGCTGCGCTTGAGGCGGAAAATGCAATTGTAAGTACACATATTAAATTCGTAATTATACTTCTTGTTTTTCTTACTTTTGTGCGTTCTTGGTACGGTGCAGGTATCGGGAATTTCTATCAATTTTACTTAATTGAGCATTATGGTTTATCTATAAAAAATGCCCAGTATTTCGTATTCGCATTTATGATTGCTGGTGTGTTAGGCACTTTCTTCGGAGGACCGTTAGCAGATCGATTTGGTAAGAAAAACATCATCGTATTTTCAATGTTAGGTTCAGCGCCACTTGCACTGTTATTACCACATGTCTCACTTGTGTGGGTCGTACCTTTATTTTTATGTATCGGTTTTATTAGTTCAAGTAGTTTTAGTGTAATTGTTGTATACGCGCAAGAGCTTGTTCCGGGAAAAGTAGGGATGGTATCAGGTCTAATTGTAGGTCTTGCGTTCGGCCTTGGTGCTCTAGGTGCTGTAGTACTAGGAAAGTTAGCTGATATATATAGCCTTCAGTTCATTATGATATTATGTAGTTGTTTACCGTTAATTGGACTTACTTCATGGTTATTACCAAGTGATAAGAAAACGATAGAATAGGGGATGCACTATGAAATTATGTGAAAACGTAACAGAATTAATAGGAGATACACCTGTCGTCCGATTATCTAAATTTATTCCGGAAGACGCAGCGGACGTGTATGTGAAACTAGAAATGTTTAATCCATCACGTAGTGTGAAAGACCGTGCTGCTTATAATTTACTTCACGTTGCAGAAGAAAATGGTCTCATTAAACCAGGGGATACAATTATTGAACCGACAAGTGGGAATACAGGAATTGGTTTAGCGATGAACGCAGCAGCTAAAGGGTATAAAGCGATTTTAATTATGCCAGACAATATGTCAAAAGAGCGTATTAATTTATTGAAAGCATACGGGGCAGAAGTAGTTTTAACACCAGCAGAACAAAGAATGCCAGGAGCAATTGCGAAGGCGTTAGAACTGCAAAAACAAATACCGAATAGTTTTATCCCGCAACAATTTGAAAATCCAGCTAATCCGAATATTCACCGTTATACGACTGCACTTGAAATTTACGAACAAATGGATGGAGAGCTTGATGCTTTTGTTGCAACGGCAGGAACAGGTGGAACGATTACAGGGACTGGTGAAACGTTAAAAGAGAAATTACCAAACTTATATATTGCAGTAGTGGAACCGAAAGGATCTCCCGTTTTATCAGGTGGTGTACCAGGTCCTCATAAACTAGTAGGAACAAGCCCAGGATTTATTCCGAAAAACTTAAATACAGAAGTGTATAACGAAATTATTCAAATTGCAGACGAAGAGGCTTTAACGACAATGAGAAATTTAGCTAGACAAGAAGGATTATTAGTTGGGCCATCTTCTGGAGCATCTGTTTACGCTGCGATTATGATAGCGAAACGTCTAGGCGTTGGTAAAAAAGTTTTATGTATTGCGCCTGATACAGGTGAACGTTATTTGAGCATGAGGTTATTTGAATAAAAAAGGATAGAAACACCTTAATAGTGAATAGCTGCTATTAAGGTGTTTGGTTTATGGAATGAAGAGGGGGAGAAGAACAATGAAACTATTAAAACCAATCCATGAATATAGTGAGCATATTACGGCGTATAGACAGGCATTTTTACAATCAGGGGAACAACCACATGGAAGTAGTTCTTTACAAAACTTTGATTCTCTTGATGAATGGTTTGAAAAAGTGAGTAAACAAGAACTAGGAGAAAATATACTAGCTAATCGAGTGCCATCTAGCCAGTTTTTAAGTTTTGAAAAAAGGGAACTTATAGGTTTTGTGAATATTAGACATAGATTAAATCCAGAATTATTACGGGAAAGCGGTCATATTGGATATAGTGTCCATCCAAATAAACGTCGCCACGGTTACGCTACGAAACAACTAAAGCTTGCATTAGCTGAAGCACAAAAATTAGGATTACAGAAAGTGTTAATAACTTGCGATAAATCCAATATCGGTTCTGCTAAAACGATTCAAAAGGTTGGCGGTGTGTTAGAAAATGAAGTAGTTTCTTCTCGTACTGGTGAAGTTATTCAGCGCTATTGGATAGAAATATGATGTAGTAGGAATTTGAAAAGGTAATGCAAGCTGTAAAATCGAAATAGATAAATGAAATATAAGGGATTACTGCAATTTTAGGGGGAAATGAAATGGGATTAAAAGAGAAAGCGATAGAGATGTCAGAGATTTATAGGAAAAATCCGAAAGTGGAAGCTATTATTTTAGCGGGTTCAGTAGCTAGAAAACTTGAAGATGAACATTCAGATATAGAATTACATATTTTATGGTCAACACCGCCGGAAGATGAGGATCGTAGGGCCCCTATTTATCATATTGATGGGAAAATATTATCGTATCATCCGTATGAGGAAGAAGAATGGTCGGAAACGTATTTAACGAAAGAGGGAATTAAATTAGAGATTAGTAACTTTTTAACAGAGACAGTAGAGAAAGTGATTTCGGATGTGGTGGATCAATATGATATAAGTTATGAAAAACAATGTATTGTATCATCTGTTCATGATGGTGTTAGTTTGTATGGAGAAGGGAAAGTGAATGAATTAAAAGATAGAGTAGCGGCATATCCAGATGAACTAGCAAAACGGATGATTTCAGAAAATCTATGGTTAAGTAATCGTTGGCACAATCGAAAGGCGCTTTTAAAACGGAAAGATTGGCTTATGCTTTATGACGTTATTTGTGAAGTACAAAGGAATGTATTTGGTGTTTTATTTGGTTTGAATAAAATGTACGTGCATCATCCAGCGTTTAAATGGATGCCTAATAATGTGGAACGAATGACTATTAAACCTGAAAAATTATATAAACGTATGGCAGATATATTAATAGGGAGTCCAGAAAATAGTGTGCAGGAGTTAGAGTTGCTAATAGAAGAAGTATTGCAACAAGTTCATACATACGCGCTAGGAGTAAATGTGGATGAGCAAGAAAAATCTATTTTTTATTTTGTGAAATAGAAAATAGTAATAAGGGGGAAGTTATGGGGTTTTTTAATAGGTTTTTTAAAAAAGTTGAAAAAGTGAATGAGCAAGAGGCCACTCTTCATGAATTAAGTGAAGAATTGTATGTTGAATCACCGGTAGAGGAAGCGACTAGTTACTGGGTATCAATGGCACAAAATATAATTATTAATGCTGTAAAAGCAGCTGACAATGATGTGGAACGTGCCTTCGTATTATTGAATTTGAAGAAAGGTGAGGCTTCATTTGATATTTTTTATCAAATAAACGGACAATTGTATTTCTGGGATCAGCTAGAAAATGGGACGATAAAAAATAGAATTCAGAACGAGTTGTTACCGCAAGCTCCAGAAGTTTCAAATGCAGTAAATGAGCAATTTCGTGAAGCTGATCACCCTATAATTTCGTTCGCACAATTGCAGTTTGAATGGGAAACGAAAGCCTGGTTCTCACATATAATTTGGGAAGATAACCTTGCTGCTCAATTGCCAAAAACTCAAATTTTAAATGAATGGTTTCGTGTAATTAAAGAAGAAACGAAAAATAGACCACTGGATAGTGATGCGGAATTTTCTTGGTATCCATCAAACTCTTAAAAACTAATACAGATAGAGATAGGTTATGTTTCTAGATGATTTTTCTTCTGGAATAAGTATCAATAATACGTAATTCTTTTTCTATTGCCTGTTAGAATTCGTTATGTACTAATCTACTTGTTTTCTAAACTAAAACTTATATTTCGAATTTTTAAATAGATTGTAATACATAAAAATTCAAAATATAAGTTGACACTATTTTTAATGTGTGATAAAAATGATAGTAATCAATTCGGAAAATAATATTTGGGCAACGAAAGGGTATAGTAGTGAATATCTCCCTATTTCAGAGAGCTGATGGTTGGTGTGAATCAGTATATAGATTATTCATGAAGTTCGTCCTGGAGCATCTTTCATAAATCTCGCATTATGAGGAAATGAAAGACGGTAGTTTATACCGTTATCAAATAAAGTGGTGAAGATTTTTTCACAACTAGGGTGGTACCGCGATATTTATCGTCCCTACGTATTTACGTAGGGACGTTTTTTATTTAGGTCCTAACTTTGGTGTGGCTTCATAACTAGGGTGGTACCGCGATATTTTATCGTCCCTACGTTTTTGCGTAGGGGTGTTTTTATTTAGGTGGTTTCTTAGTGTTCTTCACAACTAGGGTGGTACCGCGATATTTTTGTCGTCCCTACGTATTTACGTAGGGGCGTTTTTTTATTATTAGGGAGGAAGTGAACGTATTAGAAAAGAGTATTGATAGAACAATATAAATACCGAATTGTAACAAAAAAGAAGAGATAGAGAGGAGATTAATAAATGAATTCACAGCAATGGACATCGAAATTAGGTTTCGTATTAGCTGCAGCAGGTTCGGCAATTGGTCTTGGGGCGATTTGGAAATTCCCATATATGGCCGGCATTGGAGGAGGCGGAGCATTCTTCCTAATTTTCATCGGTTTCACATTATTAATTGGTTTACCGCTATTATTAGCTGAATTTGTTATTGGAAGAAGTACACAAAAAGAGGCTGTTGATGCATATAGAGAGATTGCTCCTAAAACGTTATGGCCTTGGTTAGGTAAATTAGGAATTGTAACATGTTTCATATTACTTTCTTTCTACAGTGTTGTAGGAGGCTGGATTTTATTATATTTATGGAATGCAATTACAGGTAGACTATGGGAAGGAAATGGAGCATACGAAGCTACGTTTGGTGAAATCATTTCCAATCCATATTTAGCAGTTGGATCACAGCTATTATTCATCCTTATTACTATTTTTATCGTAAGTAAAGGTGTACAAAATGGTGTTGAAAAAGTAAATAAATATTTCATGCCAGCACTATTTGCTTTATTCTTTGTATTAATAGTTCGTGCACTTACGTTAGATGGTGCCGGAGAAGGCGTTCGTTTCTTCTTACAACCTGATTTCTCACATGTAACATCAGAAGTTATTTTATACGCAATGGGGCAATCGTTCTTCTCGTTATCTGTCGGGGTAGCCGTTATGGTAACGTATAGCTCGTATTTACCGAAAGAAGAAAGCTTACCACGTTCAGCATTTTCTATCGTAGCATTAACTCTTGTTATTACATTACTTGCAGGACTTGCAATTTTCCCAGTTGTGTTCGCATTCGGAATGGAACCATCTCAAGGACCGGGACTATTATTTATCGTATTGCCAGCTATTTTCAGTAAAATGGCATTTGGAAAATTATTCTTCATCGTTTTCTTATTACTATTCTTCTTCGCTACGATTACATCAGCAATTTCGATGTTAGAAATTAGTGTTGCGTCGTTAACATCAAAAGGTAAAGGGAAACGTGAAAAAATGGCCTTAATCGTAGGGTTATTAATCTTCGTTGTTGGGGTACCATCAGCATTATCATTCGGTATATTAAGTGATCTGAAGATTTTCGGAAAGACAGTCTTTGATTTAGCGGACTATGCAGTAAGTAACGTATTAATGCCACTTGGTGTATTATTAGTTTCTATCTTTGTTCCTTTGAAAATGAAGAAAGATGTATTAATGAAAGAGCTAGGTGTAAGTAAAAATAAAGGTTATAAACTATTCGTATTATGGTTATTCTTACTTCGGTATATCGCACCAATTGCGATTATTATCGTATTCTTAAATGTACTTGGCATTATATAAAAAGAAAGGTAGCGTATCATACAAAGATACGCTACCTTTTTATTTTGCTCTTTTTTGCAATTCATTTACTGTTACGAACTGATAGCCCTTCTTAGATAAAGAATCTAAAATACCTTCAATCGTTTGTAAATTTTCATTAGACTCATCATACATAGAATGCAATAAAATGATAGAACCTGGTTTTACATTTTTATTAACATATTCAATTTTATCAGCCGTAGATTTATAAAAAGTATCGGGCTCAAGATCCCATATAATCGTTTCGATATTATTTTTATTTAAATAATAGGGTAGTCCAATTAATTTTTTCCCGTTAGGAGGCCTAAAATCAATTTCGTCTGTAAATCCTGTTTGGCGGATTAATGAATTCGTTTTTTCTATTTCACCTTTAATGAAAGAAGGTGTTTTGAAAACCATTCTATTATGAGAATATGTATGGTTTCCAAGTTGGTGCCCAGATTGCGCGATAGCTTCTCCTAACGATAAATTTTTCTCTAATTCATTTCCAATTAAAAAGAAAGTAGCTTTAGCGTTGTATTTATCTAGTAGCGGTAATATTTGTTTTACATTGTTAGTAGGGCCATCATCAAAAGTTAAAGCAATCACTTTTTCATTTGTTTCTACGCGTTGTGTTAAATCTCCAAATAATTGAAAGCTTCTTGCGTTCATCAATTTGTATGTTCCAAATAATGCCGTGATAATAAAGAATAGTGTAACGGTTGTAATGATAATTTTTTTCCTCATAATGTAACCTCACAATGATTTTTGATTCAATTAAAAAGTATTATATCAAATTAAGTAATTTCACGCTTTAAAAAGGATGTGGATGCAAGGGGAAGGGATTTATCATATAATAAAATGCAAAAGGTATATTAGGAGGTGTTTAAATGGCGATTACAATTCAATTGCCAGACACTGCAACGTCTCATGCAAAGCCAAGTATGGAAATGGCGATACTTTGCGTGAGGTAGACAAGTAATATACAATCGCCTAAATGAGCTCGTATCATTTTTTATATTTGGCTTTGCACCTTATTGAAATGAACCATAAAAAATAAGGGGCGAGCAGAAATGAAATACGTTAAAGCCGCGACGGTTTTACCAGAAAGTTTAATTACTGAAATTCAAAAGTATATACAAGGTGAAACAATTTATATTCCGAAACAAGAAACGAAACATTATAAATGGGGTACACGATCTGGCGGAAGAAAACAACTAGATGAAAGAAATAAAGCGATTAAAGAAGCGTTTAAAAGTGGGATTGCTATTCATCAACTTGCAGAAGAATATTTTCTTTCTGGGGAAACGATTAAAAAGATTGTATATTCTAAATGAGCATAAAAGAGTCTAGTTCAAATATTATTTTGAACTAGACTCTTTTTGCTTTGTATGTATTGGATATATAGGGTGTGAATGGGCATGATAATAGAAAAAATGAATCGCAATAGTATTGTATAGAAATGTGAATAGGAATAAAAACTTTATATTTCATATTACAGAAAGGTGAACATATATGAATCATCTTGGACAAATAACGATAGAACTTTTTGTTGGTTTTTTTGTTTTATTAATTGCTACTAAAATATTAGGGAAAACACAAATATCACAGCTAACCCCTTTTGATTTTATTTCTGCGATTGTAATCGGAGAACTAGTTGGAAACACTGTATATGATCCTGAGGTGAGAGTATGGTCTATTTTATACGCTGTTTTTGTATGGGTAATATTAATTTACGCAATAGAAGCAATAACACAAAAATTTAGAAGGACAAGAAAGTTCTTTGAAGGATACCCTTCTATTATCATTCGTAATGGGCATATTGATAGAGAACAATTAAAATCAAATCATTTGGATATTAACCAATTACAACAAATGTTAAGACAACAAAAAGATATATTTTCAATCCGAGAAGTTGAATATATGATATTGGAACCTAATGGAAACATAAGCGTTCTGAAAAAAAGTAAATACGAATCTCCTACTATAAATGATTTAAGTTTAAAACATAAGCCTGTATACTTACCAATTTCATTAATTAGTGATGGGAAAGTAGTTAAGGATAATTTGAGGGAAGCAGGATTTGATGAAGGGTGGCTTTATAAACAAATAAAGCAAAAAGGAATTACTAAATTTGAAGACGTATTATATGCGGAATGGAAAGCAGATGATGGCTTCTTTTGTCAGGAAATGCAGCGGTAGAGAATAAGTGATATATGTAATGTTTGTTTCTAAGTTATCTTTTACATATCAAAAAACGTAATCATTGTATACAATAAAACTAGATCAACAATTTGTATGGAGTGATAAAGATGGAAGCGTTTATTAGAAGTGATCAATATAATTTTATAAAATCACAAGCTTATATTTTAGCAAACGGGCATGCAACCGCAAATGATAGAGGTGTAATTCAAGCGTTAAAATCGCTTGCGATTGAAAAGATAATACATGTATTTGAGAATTTAACGGATGAACAGAAAGAGTTAATTGATACGGTATTAACAGTTCAAAATAGAGAAGATGCAGAATCATTTTTAATGAAAATAAATCCGTATGTAATTCCGTTTCAAGAAGTTACAGCACAAACATTAAAAAAATTGTTTCCTAAAGCGAAAAAGTTAAAACTTCCTGATATGGAAGAAATAGATATGAAAGAAATATCTTATTTAAGCTGGATTGATAAGGGATCAAGCAGGAAATTTATTATAGCGAAAAATGATAAAAATAAATTTGTTGGTCTGCAAGGAACGTTCCAAAGTTTAAATAAAAAAAGCATTTGTTCGTTATGTCATGGACATGAAGAAGTTGGGATGTTTTTAGTTGAAATTAAAGGCGATGTACCAGGAACTTTCGTAAAAAAAGGAAACTATATTTGCAAAGATGGTGTAGCTTGTAATCAGAACATGAAATCACTTGATAAATTACAGGATTTTATTGAGCGATTAAAGAAATAAAATGGAAGACCTCTAGTACTTAAACTGGAGGTTTTTATTTTTTGAAGAAGTAGATTAAAAATTTAACTGTACTATGATTATTAGAGGATAATTAGTTCAATAGATAAACGGAAATCAAAAACGAAACCTTATAACCGTATCTCCCAATCAGTTTTAGAACGATTATTTGAAAAACTGAATCACTTACGTCACAACTTCAATGAAACAAAAACCTATATGTTATTATTTTCCGTAACACTAATGTCATATTATAAGATAAGATTTTCGAACATTTAATAGGGAGGCGTTTCTATTGAAAATCAGTGAGCTGTCTAAAAAGACAGGTGCAAGTATCCGATCCATAAGGCATTATGAGAAAAAAAATCTAATTACCGCTGTACGCCTTGAAAATGGTTATCGCGAGTTCGATGAATCCGCCATCAAACGTATTCGAATTATTCAACTTTATTTAGGTTTGGGGCTGACAACGGGACAAATTGAGGAAATATTGAAATGCGAGGATAATGGTCCGGAAGACTATGAATTTTGTGAAGAAATGCTGGAAACTTATCAAGTGAAGCTGGATCAAATTAACAGACAAATCAGTGTATTGGACGGTGTAAAGCATCGGTTGGAAAAACAAATCATGCAAATGACGGATAAAAGAAGAATGAGAAATGGAAATTCTCTTAGTTGAAACAACGAAATAATTGAAGATCCCGTCCGCGATTATGGCGGAATCCGGGATCTTTACAGAAGACTATGATGTTATGCAGACGGTTTCTTTAGCAGTTCGGTCAAGCGAGAGAATCCGTCGGTTCCGTAGCCCTCGTTGATGGCCTGCTGGGTTACGGCCATTGCAGCACTCAGAACGCTGACGTCGAGGCCGTGGTGCTGAGCAGCATGGATGATGTGCTCCATTCCTGCCGAGGCCGAGATGATATTGGACTTGTCACCAGGGTAGTGACCCGAGTCTACTTCATTTGCTAAATAAGCCATGATGTCGGGCAAGATGCCTATGATACCCTGGGCATAAACAGCGAACTCCTTTGCCGGAATATTCTCGGCAGTGGCAAGGGCGAGAGCGTGAGCGTAACCGCTCATGGATGTCCAAAAGAGATCGAGCAGGGCCACATCATATGCCGCTGCCCGGCCAGGGTCCGCCCCAAGATAAGAAGTAGTGCCACCCAAGCTTGCCAAGGTCGGTTGGTGGGCCTTAAAGATGGATTCTGGTCCACTATACAGGACGGAAGCCGCAGGCGTCCCGATGGTTGGAGTAGGGGTCATAATCGCCCCATCGAGGTAATCGACTCCGTGTTGGGCAGCCCATGTGGCCATTTCACGGGCACGTTTGGGCGAGTCGGCAGTGAGGTTCACCAGTGTCCGTCCCTTCAGGGCATCTCCCGCAGGGGCAAGGACTTCACGGACGATATTGTAGTCCAGAACACAAATGATCACCAGGGGACTTGCAGAGACCGCGGCGATAACTGAATTCGAAAGAATCGCCCCCTGAGAAACAAGATAATCGGCTTTTTCGGCAGTTCGGTTCCATAATGTCGTAGGATGGCCGTTCATCAGGAATGTACCAGCCAGCGCCTGGCCCATCGGACCCAAGCCAATAACTGTAACAGGTGAACGGTTCGGGTTCTCCATCATAGATACATCTGTATTTGATACTTGACTGATATTTTGTTCTTTCTCACTTTGGTCATTTTTCTTCAATGAAAATGCCTCCTTTCAGATGTTCAAACTTAATTCTAAAGTATGACACCAGTGTCACAGTCAACAAAAATATTTTGGTTATAATATTTCAACAAACCAGTTATAAGTAATCTATTATTCCATTAAAGGGCGAGATTGCGGAAAAAGTAGTGAAAAGTGATACATATTATCGATGACTAATATGTATCACTCTTTATTATTTATGACTTTTTACGATTTAGGTCTTGATAATGAAATAAAGTTTGATAAAAGATATACTTTGAAATAGTTGCTTATTTTGAAGGAGGTAAATATGAATTACATTTCACCGGAAGAAGAAATGTTAAAAGCGAAACGGTGGTCTAAAGATACGATAGCAGCGGGTTGTGGTCATACCGTTGCTCTTAAATTAGATTGGTAGTGGGTAAATAATAAACTTGGTCAATGTGATGTAAGCAGCTGGAAAGATATTATGGCAATAGCAGCTGGTACGAATCATACAATCGGACTTAAATCAGACGGTACCGTGGTGGCAGTCGGGTGGAATGAGTATGGTCAATGTAATGTAAGCGATTGGCGTAATATTGTAGCGATAGCGGCTGGTTGTGCGCATACGGTCGGTCTAAAATTAGATGGCACCGTGGTAGCAGTAGGTGATAATACATACGGTCAATGCGATGTAGGTAGTTGGCGCAACATCCGATTGCCTGGCAAATAGTTAATGTACAACAAATCATTAGTAATATTATTCTATTTTAGGAGTAATTATGGAATAGAACATGTACATAAGAATCCCTTTTCAAAAGGGGGGGTATTCTTTTCTGTAAAATGAAGGTCTAAATGGGATTTTCAAATAAATTTTATTTCAAAGCTACAGCAAAAGAGATAAATAAGACATAGGAGAGCTGAAGAAATACTTAAAAAGTTTTTGCTTTCTTTACCGGATGTTTTACTTGTATGCATTGTTATCTACATAACATACACAACTACTCTTAGTTTTGTACAGATGTTAATAATTTCAATTGCAATCGGAATCATTTGTGGTCTTGTTATAAGGATTGGTAAGGATGTATTTATGTATATAAGGTGGACAATGAAACAGAGGAAATCTTGAATACGTTGTATTGCTATTAGGAGGAGATGAAATGACTAAGAAAAAGAGTAGAGTGAAAAATGAAGTAGCGCTTTGGGCATTAACAGCGGTTGTTCTCATCATTGTATGGTACTTTTATCAAAAATAAAAACGCATCGTACTAAAAAAGCACGATGCGTTTTTATTATTTTTTTTGCCAATTTTCTTTTATAAAGTCTTCACGGCCAGATTCTTTTTGCTCAGTAGCATATTTCTCTGGGTTCTTTTTATAGAAATGTTGATGGTATTCTTCAGCCTCATAAAAAGGTGCAGACGGGCGAATTGCAGTTACGATTGGATCTTTAAACATACCGCTTTCTGCAAGAGATTGTTTTGATTTTTCAGCAAGCTCTTTTTGTGTTTCAGTATGATAAAAAATAGCAGTGCGATAAGATGGACCACGGTCAAAGAATTGTCCGCCATCATCAGTTGGATCGATTTGTGGCCAATATAAGTCTAGTAATTTCTGATAAGGAAAAATAGAAGGATCGAATGTAATTTGAACAACTTCTAAATGTCCAGATGTTCCAGCTTTTACTTGTTCATATGTTGGATTTTCTACATGACCTCCTGCATAGCCAGAAAGTACTTTATGAATACCAGGAAGTTCATCAAATGGTTTTACCATGCACCAAAAGCAACCGCCTGCGAAGGTTGCGAGTTCGTATGTTTTTTCGGACATTGCTGTAATCCTCCTAAATGTATATGTTTTATATAGTATTATATAAATTGTTTTATTGCGCAATAAAAAAGATTTGAAAATATATGTTTTTTATAAACAAGATCCTCCGCTCACATCAATTAATTGTCCAGTAACCCAGCGGCTGTCTGGAGAAGCAAGAAATGCAGCAGTATCGGCAATGTCTTCTACTTCACCTAAGCGATTGAAAGCGGAAATAGTAGTAGCGTACTGCTTCATCATTGGGTCGCTCAAGAGTTCTGCATTCATATCTGTTTTAATAAATCCTGGAAGTATTGCATTCACCGTTATTCCTCGTGCTCCAAGCTGTTTTGCTAGTGTAAAAGTCAGTGTATTAATAGCGCCTTTCGTCATACTATATGCAACAAAATCAGGTAAAGAAATGCGGGTGGCAGCGGATGAAATATTAATAATTCGGCTATTGTCACGTAAACGTGGTAGTGCTAGTTGAATGATAAAGAATGGAGCTTTTGCATTTACTGAAACCATTCTATCAAAAAATTGTTCAGTCGTTTCTTCAATAAAAGCACCAGGACCAATGCCAGCATTGTTTATTAAAATATCAAATTGTGTTTCACCAGTGCACTTTTGTAATTCAGTATCTAAAGCGTTATAAAGGTTTTCTACACCGTGTAAGGATTCTAGATTTGCGCCGATAGAAAAAGCTTGGCCACCATCTGATCGAATTTCATGAACAGTTTCTTCAGCGTCATCTTTTCGATTACCGTAATGAACAGCAACCAATGCACCGTCATTTGCTAAACGTTTAGCGATCGCTCGTCCAATTCCTCGGCTTGCTCCTGTAACTAACGCTACTTTCCCTTTTAACATAGTTTCCTCATCTCCTCATAAACTTTATAAGTTTTTCTTTATGTAGTAATGCAAACATACTTAAGTAATATATGAGTGTATGTAAGTAATGCATTCCAATTTTGATTTGAGAAAAAATAAATAGAATGAATTTTGATTTTTTCGAAAAAACATGTTGACAACGAAAAGAACAACGTCCTATAATACGTGTAACAAATAAAAGTTAATTAAGAATTTTCTAACTTTATATGTTGTATATGCAAAGAAGAGGAAAGTAGATGATTATGATCGTTTCAGAGAGCTACTCCAAGGCTGTGAGGGTAGTAACAATCGAATCATTGAAGATCACCTCGGAGCATCGCTTGCGAAAGGGAAACTGAGTAGAGGGCGGCGGCATCGTCTCCGGTAAAAGGACGGAGGTCTGATTGGACCTACAAAGCTTATATTTCGTGAGAAGTATAAGGAAGCTGAGTGGTAACGCGAAACTCTCGCCTCAGCAATCAAAGCTACTAAATTGTAGTAGTTGATTGCTGAGGCGAGAGTTTTTATTTTTTAAAATAGAAGAAGAGAATGCGTAGAAGAGGAGAGTAAATGATAAAGATTGTTTCAGAGAGCTGCCCCGAGGCTGTGAGGGTGGTAACGATTCACTCATTGAAAATCACCTTGGAGCACTACTTTTGAAAACTAGTAAAAAGTAGCGGGGTTGTTCCCGATAGAAAAACAAAAGTCTAATTGGACTTGCAGAGCTTATATTTCGTGAGAAGTATAAGGAAGCTGAGTGGTACCACGATTCCCTCGTCTCAGCAATGGATCGCTACAAGTATGTATGTAATCGATTGTTGAGACGAGTATATTTTTAAGATTTATATACTGAATATTCTGTTAAAAATACTCATCTCAGCAATCGATGTAGAAATAGGTTGCAAAAATAGAGAAAAAAAGAGGAGCGATGTGAGATGGGAAACCAGTACATTTACATGAATGGGGAATTTGTAGAAAAAGAAAAGGCAGTTGTTTCAGTTTATGATCACGGTTTTTTATACGGAGACGGTGTATTTGAAGGGATTCGTAGTTACGGAGGAAATGTATTTTGTTTAAAAGAACATGTGAAACGATTATATGAATCAGCGAAATCTATTTTACTAACAATTCCAATGACGGTAGAAGAAATGGAAGAAGCGGTTTTACATACACTCCAAAAAAATGAATATGCTGATGCTTACATTCGCTTAATTGTCTCAAGAGGAAAAGGTGACTTAGGGCTCGATCCGAGAAGTTGTGTGAAGCCGAGCGTAATTATTATTGCAGAACAATTAAATTTATTCCCACAAGAATTTTATGATAATGGGTTAAGTGTTGTATCTGTTGCATCAAGACGTAATACGCCAGACGCGTTAGATCCACGTATTAAGTCAATGAATTATTTAAATAACGTACTTGTAAAAATTGAAGCGGCACAAGCAGGAGTGTTAGAGGCTCTTATGTTAAATCAACAAGGATATGTTTGTGAAGGTTCTGGCGATAATGTTTTCGTTGTGAAAGATGGAAAAGTATTAACCCCGCCATCCTATTTAGGAGCATTAGAAGGTATTACGAGAAATAGTGTTATCGAGCTATGTGAACGACTGAGTATTCCGTGTGAGGAAAGACCATTCACTCGCCATGATGTATATGTAGCGGATGAAGTATTTTTAACAGGAACAGCAGCGGAGTTAATTCCAGTTGTAAAAGTTGATTCGAGAGAAATTGGAGATGGGAAACCAGGAAATGTAACGAAACAATTGACTGAAGAATTTAAAAAATTAACGAGAGAAAGAGGAGTACGTGTTCCCGGGCTGACGGAAAGCTTAGCATAAATAAGGAGAGGAGTTAATTGAAATGAAGCAGCAGTATACAGCGTATGAGAAGTTACAGTATGAAGAAATGACAGGCGCTGGGCACGTGATTCAATGTTTAAAGAAATTAGGTGTAACGACCATTTTCGGCTATCCAGGCGGAGCGATTTTACCAGTATACGATGCGTTATACGAAAGTGGTTTGAAACATGTTTTAACTCGTCATGAACAAGCTGCCATTCATGCGGCTGAAGGATATGCGAGAGCTTCTGGAAAAGTCGGGGTAGTCTTTGCTACCTCTGGTCCAGGGGCGACAAATTTAGTTACGGGCTTAGCAGACGCTTATATGGATTCGATTCCTTTAGTTGTCATTACCGGCCAAGTTGCAACGCCTTTAATTGGTAAAGATGGATTTCAAGAAGCGGATGTTGTCGGAATTACAGTACCTGTTACGAAGCATAATTACCAAGTTCGTGATGTAAATCATGTATCACAAGTTATGCAAGAAGCTTTTTACATCGCCAAAAGCGGACGACCGGGACCAGTATTAATCGATATTCCAAAAGATGTTCAAAATGCAAAAGTCACCAGTTTCTTTAATGAAGAAGTTGATATTCCGGGGTACAAACCAGAACTTGTACCAGACAGCATGAAACTTAGAGAGGTAGCTAAAGCAATTTCAAAATCAAAGCGTCCACTTCTTTATATTGGAGGAGGTGTCATTCATTCAGGTGGATCCGATGAACTCTTCGGATTCGCAAGGGAGAACCGTATTCCAGTCGTTTCAACTTTAATGGGACTTGGTGCATATCCACCGGGGGATCCATTGTTTCTAGGGATGCTTGGTATGCATGGGACATACGCTGCTAATATGGCGGTAACAGAATGTGATTTACTACTTGCATTAGGTGTTCGCTTCGATGATCGTGTAACAGGAAAATTAGAACTTTTTTCTCCACACTCGAAAAAAGTACATATTGATATTGATCCTTCTGAGTTTCATAAAAATGTAACTGTAGAGCATCCGATTGTTGGTGATGTGAAAAAAGCGTTACACATGTTGTTACATATGTCTATTTATACACAAACAGACGAATGGCTTCAGAAAGTAAAGACATGGAAAGAAGAATATCCACTTTCTTATAAGCAAAAAGAATCTGAGTTAAAACCACAGCATGTGATCAACTTAGTAAGTGAATTAACGAATGGTGAAGCGATTGTCACAACAGAAGTAGGACAGCATCAAATGTGGGCTGCTCACTTCTATAAAGCAAGAAAACCTCGGACGTTCCTTACTTCTGGAGGATTAGGTACGATGGGGTTTGGGTTTCCAGCAGCAATTGGTGCTCAGTTAGCTAAAAAAGAAGAACTTGTCATTTGTATTGCAGGTGACGCTTCTTTTCAAATGAACATTCAAGAACTACAAACAATTGCTGAAAATAACATCCCTGTAAAAGTATTTATTATAAATAACAAATTTTTAGGGATGGTAAGGCAATGGCAAGAAATGTTTTATGAAAATCGTTTATCAGAATCAAAAATTGGATCGCCAGATTTTGTGAAAGTAGCAGAAGCTTATGGAGTGAAGGGATTAAGAGCAACAAATTCAACCGAGGCGAAACAAGTGATGTTAGAAGCTTTTGCTTATGAAGGTCCTGTCGTAGTTGATTTTTGTGTAGAAGAAGGTGAAAACGTATTTCCGATGGTTCCGCCAAACAAAGGGAATAACGAAATGATTATGAAGAGGTGGGAAGAATGAGTCATACTTTTTCACTCGTTATTCATAACGAGCCAAGTGTCTTATTACGTATAAGTGGGGTTTTTGCTCGGCGTGGTTATTATATTTCTTCTTTACACTTAAATGAAAGAGATACTAGTGGTGTTTCTGAAATGAAACTCACAGCAGTTTGTACTGAAAATGAAGCGACATTACTTGTTAGTCAGTTGAAAAAATTAATTGATGTTCTGCAAGTAAATAAATTATAAGGAGTGTATGGAATATGAAAACGTATTATGAGAAAGATGCAAATGTAGAGTTATTACAAGGGAAAACTGTTGCAGTAGTTGGCTATGGATCACAAGGTCATGCGCAAGCACAAAATTTACGTGATTCTGGTGTAGAAGTTGTAGTTGGTGTTCGTCCTGGTAAGTCGTATGAAGTAGCGAAAGCGGATGGGTTTGAAGTAATGTCTGTTTCAGAAGCGGTTCGAACCGCACAAGTTGTACAAATGTTATTGCCAGATGAACAGCAAGCTCATGTGTATAAAGCAGAGGTAGAAGAGAATCTTCGTGAAGGACAAATGTTACTTTTCTCACATGGATTTAACATTCACTTCGGACAAATTAATCCGCCAAGTTATGTAGATGTAGCGATGGTTGCGCCAAAAAGTCCAGGTCATCTCGTTCGCCGTGTATTTCAAGAAGGAAATGGTGTTCCGGCATTAGTCGCAGTACATCAGGATGCAACGGGAACAGCATTACATGTAGCACTTGCGTATGCAAAAGGTGTAGGGTGTACACGTGCGGGTGTAATTGAAACGACATTCCAAGAAGAAACTGAAACGGATTTATTCGGTGAGCAAGCTGTACTTTGCGGCGGGGTAACTGCACTTGTGAAGGCCGGGTTCGAAACGTTAACGGAAGGTGGATATCGTCCTGAAATTGCATACTTTGAATGTTTGCATGAATTAAAGCTAATTGTTGACTTAATGTACGAAGGTGGATTAACGACTATGCGCCATTCTATTTCAGATACGGCAGAGTTTGGAGATTATGTAACAGGATCGAGAATTGTTACAGATGAAACGAAGAAAGAAATGAAGCGTGTTTTGACAGAAATTCAGCAAGGTGAATTTGCGAAGAAATGGATTTTAGAAAATCAAGCAGGGCGTCCGACGTATAACGCAATGAAAAAAGCAGAACAAAATCATCAATTAGAAAAAGTGGGAGTAGAGCTTCGTGAAATGATGAGCTGGATTCATGCACCGAAAGAATTAGTAAGGAAATAGAGTAAGAGAGTATAAATGAAAAATATGTAAGAGGGGATTTGACAAGATGAGAAGTGACATGATTAAAAAAGGTTTTGATAAAGCGCCGCACCGTAGTTTATTAAAAGCAACTGGTTTGAAAGATGAAGATTTTGATAAACCTTTCATAGCGATTTGTAATTCTTTTATTGAAATTATTCCAGGGCATAAGCACTTGAACGAGTTTGGGAAACTTGTAAAAGAGGCAGTTCGCGCGGCAGGTATGGTACCATTCGAATTCAATACAATTGGAGTTGACGATGGTATTGCGATGGGACATATCGGTATGCGTTATTCTCTTCCGAGTCGTGAAATTATTGCAGATTCAGTAGAAACGGTTGTAAATGCACACTGGTTTGACGGCATGATTTGTATCCCAAACTGTGACAAAATTACACCTGGTATGATGATGGCTGCACTACGTATTAACATTCCGACTGTGTTTGTTTCAGGCGGCCCGATGGCAGCAGGAAAAACATCTAAAGGAGAAGTTGTTGATTTAAGTTCCGTTTTTGAAGGAGTAGGAGCTTATCAATCTGGGAAAATTTCAGAAGAAGAATTAAAAGATATTGAAGATCATGGCTGTCCATCTTGTGGCTCTTGTTCGGGTATGTTTACCGCGAACTCTATGAATTGTTTATGTGAAGTGTTAGGTTTAGCTCTTCCTGGTAACGGGAGTATTTTAGCAATTGATCCAAGACGTGAAGAGTTAATTAAACAAGCAGCAGAGAAATTGAAAATTTTAATTGAAAGAGATATTAAGCCGCGTGATATTGTAACAGAAGAAGCGATTGACGATGCTTTTGCACTTGATATGGCGATGGGTGGATCAACGAATACAGTATTACATACGCTAGCACTCGCACAAGAGGCAGGACTAGATTATGATATGAATCGTATTGATGCAGTTTCAAGACGTGTACCTCATTTATGTAAAGTAAGTCCAGCCTCAAATTGGCATATGGAAGATATTGATCGTGCGGGCGGGATTAGTGCAATTTTGAAAGAGATGAGCCGAAAAGAGGGAGTACTTCATTTAGATCGTATTACTGCTACTGGGCAAACATTAAGAGAAAATATTGCTGAGGCAGAGATTAAAGATAAGGAAGTTATTCACTCTCTTGAAAACCCTCATAGTGAGGAAGGAGGATTGCGTATATTAAAAGGAAACCTTGCGAAAGATGGAGCTGTTATTAAAAGCGGTGCAACAGAGGTAAAGCGTTTTGAAGGACCTTGCGTTATTTTTAATTCACAAGATGAGGCACTTGCTGGCATTATGCTTGGGAAAGTGAAAAAAGGAGATGTAGTTGTCATTCGTTATGAAGGACCAAGAGGTGGCCCTGGTATGCCAGAAATGTTAGCACCAACGTCAGCGATTGCTGGTATGGGATTAGGTGCAGATGTTGCGCTATTAACGGATGGTCGTTTCTCGGGTGCTTCACGTGGTATTTCAGTAGGGCATATTTCACCAGAAGCAGCTGCGGGCGGAACGATTGCGCTTCTTGAACAAGGGGATATCGTTTGTATCGATGTTGAGGAAAGATTGTTAGAAGTAAGAGTGAGTGATGAAGAATTAAATAAGCGTAAAAAAGAGTGGAAAAGACCAGAACCGAAAGTGAAAACTGGCTGGCTTGGACGTTATGCACAAATGGTAACATCGGCGAATACAGGTGCAGTTCTAAAAATCCCGGATTTTGATTGAGCCAATTTAAAAAAGATAAGGATGATATATAATGGTGCAGAAGGTAAAGGAGAGAGTGAAAATTGAAGAGATCTTAATGGCACATAATTGCATGAAAGATATCATTATTAAAACACCGTTACAACGTGATACAGTTTTATCTGAGAAATATGATTGTGACGTTTATGTAAAACGAGAAGACTTACAATTGATTCGCTCTTTCAAAATTCGTGGTGCGTACAATTTAATTCAAAGTTTATCGGAAGAACAATTACAAAACGGCGTTGTTTGTGCAAGTGCTGGTAATCATGCACAAGGAGTTGCTTATACGTGCAATTTATTGAAGATTCCGTCAAAGATATTTATGCCGACAACGACACCTAAACAAAAAGTATCGCAAGTACAGTTTTTTGGTGGCGATTTTGCGGAAATTGTATTAGTTGGTGATACATTTGATAGTTCGTTCCAAGAAGCACAGCGCTATTGTGAAGAAAATAGGATGACGTTCGTTCATCCATTTGATGATCCGTATGTAGTTGCTGGTCAAGGAACAGTGGCAGTTGAAATTATGCATGATATGGAGAAACCAGTGGATTATATCTTTACAGCAATTGGTGGTGGTGGATTAGCATCAGGTGTTGGTACATATGTAAAAGGTGTTAGTCCTGCTACAAAAGTCATTGGTGTAGAGCCGATGGGAGCTGCCTCTATGAAAGAGGCCTTTCTTCAAAATGAAAATGTCGCATTAGAGAAAATAGATAGTTTTGTTGATGGGGCAGCTGTTAAAAAGGTCGGAAAGTTAACATTTGAAACTTGTAAAGATGTAATTGATGACATTGTTTTAGTACCAGAGGGAAAAGTTTGTACGACGATTTTAGAACTGTATAAGAAAAATGCAATTGTAGCTGAACCGGCTGGTGCCCTATCTATTGCAGCGCTTGATTTATATAGAGATGAAATAAAAGGTAAAACAGTTGTATGTACGCTAAGTGGTGGAAATAACGATATTGATAGAATGCAAGAAATAAAAGAACGTTCGCTCATTTACGAAGGATTAAAACATTACTTCATCATTGAATTCCCGCAGCGTTCAGGTGCGCTAAGAGAATTTCTTGATAAAGGATTAGGACCAGAAGATGATATTACGCGCTTTGAATACATTAAGAAACATAATAAAGAAAATGGTCCAGCGTTAGTCGGCGTAGAGTTGAAACATAAAGAGGATTATGAGCAATTAATTACTCGTTTTAAAGAAAATAACATTCAATTTATGGAGCTTAATAAAAACCCTGTTTTGTTTGATTTACTTATTTAATAGAAGGAAAGAGTTAGCATCCAAATAAAAAAAGATAGATACAAGCAAGGGAAATGCTGCTTGTTCTATCTTTTTTATAGTTAAACTAATTATTTTCCATATTCAAGAAGGATAAAGCTAGTTAACCAAAAGAGTATCGCAATACGAATGATTACATACATAGTAAATTCAAAGGTAGTAAGTTTTCGCTCGCGTTTTATTTTTTTTAGAAGTCTAACAGAGAAAAATGAACATAAAAGTAGAACGGCTATAGATATTTTATAAATGTTTTCTAACAAACTTACATTTTCTAATAAGTTTTTCAGCATGTTCATCACCTATTCTGTAAAGTATGTTACAGAAAAATAGATCTTGCGTTGTCTAGTTTCGTTTGTTTTTTATGTTCCCTGTATCATCAATTTCTACATCAGTTGAAATCGTTTGTAAATATTGTAGAGCTTTTTTCTTTTCTTCCTTATTTACAGGGGAGATTTGGTTGTTGCGAATGATGTAAGGATTGAATGACATTTGAACATCCTTTCCTTTAAAAGTTAAAGTTAATACGCCAGTTTCGGCGCTTTTCCCGCTCACGTAACTTGGGAATAAAAAGTTACCTAATGAGTAAGCGATAGGAACTTTGTTATAATACTCAAACCCTTGTAACCAATGTGGGTGACTCCCGACAATCGCGTCGGCTCCTGCGTCAACCATTTTAGGTACATATTGTTTTTGGTATTCTACCGGACGGTTTGATTTTTCAACGCCCCAATGCATATAGACGATTAAATAGTCTGCATCTTGTTTTTGTTCTTTAATTGTTTTTGTTACAAGATTTAAATCATAGCCATTCGCAACGCCAGGTTTATTCTCACCAGCTACCCAATTAGAATCAGGCATAAATCGAACGAAGGAAAGAAATTTAAACTTTTTCCCTTTTACGGTCATTTCTCGTGCTGTATATGCATCTTTCGCATTTTTTCCGGCTCCAATGTAAGGGAGCTTTAATTTTTCTACGTGAGAAATCGTATCTAATAATCCATCTTGCCCATAATCAAGTGTGTGGTTATTCCCAATATTTACGATGTCATATCCAGTGTTTTTAATGGCTTGTAGTGTAGATGGATCACTTTTAATCCAAAACAGTTGCCCAGGTGCTTTCTTTTCTTTCGCTGTAAATGCCGACTCTAAATTCACAAAAGAAATATCAGCTTTTTTTATTTCTTCTTTTACATGTTGGAATGGGTAATCAGCCCCATTCTTTTCGATTATAGGACGTAATTGCCAATCAAACATTGTATCACCAGAGAAGGTGAGTGTGATTTCTTGGTCTTCTATTTTCTTTTCGCTTTTTGAAGCGGTTTTACTAGATTTGTTTTGTAAATCGGGTTTGTCTTTTGCTTTTGAAATAAAAGAGTAATTGATTAATAAAACAATCGGTGTAATGAAAAAGGCTATTAACAAAAATCGTTTTAGTAAAGTTTTCATATATCCCTTCCCTTTTAATATTATCCCGCAATTAAATTAAAACTGAATCTATATAAAGGTAATTAAAGTTACAAAAAAAATAGCGGGTTATGTAGTGGAAAACATTTGTTAATATTCTCAATATTAAGTTAACATATAGGTAACCTGTAAATCAATGTATAAACCAAAATATAGAAATAAAGAATTCGAAGGGTGAAGAATGAGAAATGGTTATATTAGGAGCAGTTGTAAATGGAATTTGTATTATATTTGGTACTTTACTTGGTAAATTATTTAGTAGGATCCCAGAAAGTATGAAAGGGACGATAATGCACGCAATTGGTTTAGCGGTTACTGTGCTTGGGCTTCAAATGGCATTAAAAAGTGAAAACTTTCTTGTTGTCATACTGAGTTTAGTGATTGGTACGGTAATTGGAGAATGGTTACAATTAGAAGAAAAGTTAAAACATTTAGGGTATTGGCTAGAAAATAAAGTTGGATTGAAGGGAAAAGGCAGCATATCAGAAGGTTTTGTAACAGCTACTTTAATTTTTGCAATTGGTGCGATGGGGATACTTGGTGCACTTGACAGTGGGATTCGCGGAAATCATGATATTTTATTTACAAAGGCGATTATCGATGGATTTATTTCTATTATATTAACGACAACTCTAGGCATTGGCGTAGTATTTTCGGCGATTCCAGTTGTTTTATATGAAGGTGGTATTGCAGTTTTTGCAACACAAATTAATAGTTTTGTCCCGGAAGAATTAATGAACCAATTTATAGTGGAGATGACGGCTGCGGGCGGCATTATGATATCTGCTATCGGATTAAACTTACTCGGATTTATTAAAATTAAAGTGGCAAATTTACTTCCAGGTATATTGGTAGTGGGTGTAATTGTTTCAATTATTTATGGTTACAGTTTAATAGTAAAGTAGTAGGGGATGGAAATACATATGGAGGAATTTCAATTTACAAAACGTGTGCATAAAATATTGGAGATTGCAGCAGAAGAGAGTGAGTATAACATAATTCACCCGGTCCACCTGTTTATAGGTATGTGTAAAGAAGGTACAGGAGTTTGTGCTGAGTTATATATGTATTTGTTTCATAAAGTCGGTCGAGATTTTTCAGAAAAACTTTCGTTACGAAAACGATTCGATTTACATAATCAAGAGTATAAAAAAATAGGGCAATATAAGCTATCTTATAAGGCGATAGAAATTTTACAAATAGCGAAGAAACGTATGGAACGCTTTCAGCAAGTAGTAATCAATGAAGGACATATTATGTATGCATTATTTCGTGTAGATACAGATATTGGCGAATTTATACATACACAAATGCAAGAAGATATATTACGTATTACAGCTGCACCAAGAGACTTAGCGGTTGATTTAAATAGTTTTAAACCTACTTATAACACATTATTTTGTCATGTAAGAAGAGCTAGACCTTCTGATTTTGATAAGTTATCACGATTTGTGGCGGATGAATTTGGTGAACGGTGGTTACAGTCGGTTGATTACGGATTTCGGACATATAATGAAAAGTTACCTATCTATATTGCACAGCAGGGGGAAGTGATAATTGGTTTCGCCTGTTACGATGTAGTGAGAGGAAAGAAAGGATTATTTGGTCCAATGGGCGTAGCGAAACAAAATCGTGTGACAGGTGTAGGAAAAGAATTATTGCATCATTGTTTATATAATATGAAACAAAATGGATATGAATATGCGATTATTGGACAAGCGGGTCCCATTGAGTTTTACGAGAGAAATTGTAATGCTCGTTTAATACCGATAGATAATAAGTAACCAACTTCATCTAGGGAAGTTGGTTTTATTATGAAAATGATGTAGAGATGTAGTGATTTTTACTAGAAAATAGCGGGTTTTGTAGTAAATCTTACGAGTAAAGCAGATTACTAAACTTTTTACAAGAAAGGGTGTAGAATGGGTATCTAAAGAAAGAAGGTGTGAAAATGGCCAGCTGGAAACGAAATTTAATGATTTGTTGGCTAGGTTGTTTTACCACTGCAGCCGGTATGAGTTTAGTAATTCCTTTCTTATCTTTTTATATTGAGGAATTAGGAGTAACTGGCACTTCAAGTATTGCACAGTGGTCGGGACTTGCATTTGGTGTAACATTTTTAATGGGTGCGATCGTATCGCCAATATGGGGAAAGCTTGGTGATATACATGGACGGAAATTGATGCTTATTCGTGCTAGCCTCGGTATGGCGGTTATTATGACGCTTATGGGGTTTGTAACGGATGTGTATCAACTAGTCGCACTACGATTTTTAATGGGAGCAGTATCTGGTTTCCTTTCAACAGCGATGACATTTATTGCAGCAGAAACTCCGAAAGAACATTCAGGTTGGGCGATTTCCACAATTTCAACTGGTGGTGTGAGCGGTTCGTTACTTGGCCCGTTACTTGGAGGTTATTTGTCTGAATTAATTGGAATGCGTCATGTCTTTCTTGTTACAGGAGCTTTTTTATTCCTTTCCTTTCTCATCGTTTTTTTCTTCCTGCATGAAGAAAATCACTCTGCTCAAGCAAAAAAAACACAGCCGAAAAAAGTATGGACGATGGTCCCAGCGAAGCATTTAATTATTAGTTTGTTTGTTACAACATTTATTATTCAACTTGCTAATATGTCAGTTCAACCAATTGTTACATTGTACGTGAAAAATTTAGTAGGTCCTCATACTGCACATATTGAGACAATTGCGGGAGCAGTTATGTCAGCAACAGGATTAGCAGTTATTTTAGCAGCACCAAGACTAGGAAGATTATCAGATCATATCGGTCCTCAAAAAACGTTAGTTGTAGCGTTGTTTGCTGCAGGAATTATTTTTATCCCGCAAGCATTTGTAACCTCAGCTTGGCAACTATTAATTCTTCGATTTTTATTAGGTATCGCACAAGCAGGATTATTACCTTCCGTACAAACTCTACTAAAACAACATACACCAACCCATGTTACGGGACGAATATTTGGATATAATCAATCATTTCAGTTTTTAGGAAATATGATTGGTCCAGTGCTCGGGGGACAAATTGCAGCGCATGCAGGTTTCCAATATGTTTTCCTCTCTACATCATCACTATTATTTATTGCATGTATCTGGGTTTATTTTCATAATAAGAACGAAGAGGTATCAGAGAAACGACATTTGGAAGTTAGTTAACTAAGTGAATGAAAAAAGGATGAAGCAATGATTGCTTCATCCTTTTCTTTAAAATTTAAGACATAGATAGCTTAATGTACCAAGCTCATAACTACGGTGAATGACTTCACCGCTGTTCTCGCCACTTCCCATTGCAATAAACAAAGGAACAAAATGCTCTGCTCTTGGTACTGCTAATTGTGCATGAGGAGCATTTTTCTCCCAATTAAACAATGCATCTTTATCGTTATTCTGCATATGTTTAATAATCCAATCATCAAATTCAATTGCCCATTTTTCAGGTGTAGTTTGATTCCATTTCAGTGCTCGTAAATTATGAACGGTAACGCCACTACCGATTACTAAAATATCTTCTTGTCCAAGTCCTTTAAATGCTTCTCCAATTTCAAATTGTTCTTTTGCAGAAAGGAATGGATTTACTGATATTTGCACGACAGGAATATTTGCTTCTGGATACATGCGGTGCAGAAGTGTCCATGAACCATGATCTAAACCTCTCGTCATATTATGATGGACTGGAATACCTTTGTTCTTAAATTTTGTTTCTAACATAGATGCAATGCTAGAAGAGCCTTTCGCACGATATTTGATTTCGTATAACTCAGGGGGAAAACCTCCAAAATCATAAATTGTTTCATACTCGTTATCTGATGAGGAAATCGTTAATACTTCACTTTCCCAGTGAGCAGTGAAAATAACAATTGCTTTCGGTTTATATGTTTCTCCAAGTGTTTTTAAAAATCGTGTATAGTCTGTATCTTGAATAGCGAGCATAGGCGAACCATGTGCTAAAAATAGTGATGGCATCATAATAGAAACCTCCCAAAAATATAACAATTACTTTATATAAGTAACTATATAATTTTACGGATGGTTCGTCAACATATTAATTTAAGAGCTAATTAGAAAAGTGAGTCATTTGTCATAATGAAGGCAATTGCATATAATACATAGTAAGAATAATGAATGGATATTCATTTTTAAAGATACATAATAGAGTTGGGAGCTGACGAAATGAACGTACAGGAAAGTTTCGTTACGGCATTGGATGGATCGGAAATTTATTTGCGTAAGTGGTTACCAGAAGATGAACCGAAAGGGATTATTCAAATTGCACATGGTATGACAGAACATGCAGGTGTTTATACAGACTTTATTGATGCTTTATTAGAAGCAGGCTATGGTGTTTATGCACATGATCATAAAGGTCATGGGAAAACGGTGAAGAGAGAAGAAGATTATGGTCATTTTGAACCAAATATAGGGTGGAATCAAGTTGTATCGGATGTTATCTTTGTTTCAGAAAGGATAAAAGAAGAGCAGTCAAGTCCTTTGTTTTTACTAGGACATAGTATGGGTTCTTTTTTATCAAGACGTGCTGTACAACTTAGGGGTGAACTATACGATGGATTTTTGATTTCAGGAACAGGTGGAAATCCAGGGCTTTTAGGAGTTATTGGTCATAAAGTAGCAACAATCGAAATGAAATTGCGTGGGGCAAAAACGAAAAGTCCAATGTTAAACTTTTTATCTTTCGGAAACTTCAATTCGAACTTTAAGCCAAATCGTACAAAATTCGATTGGTTATCTTCAGATAATAATCAAGTTGATAAATATATTGCGGATCCGTTATGTGGTTTCATTTGTACGACGAGTTTTTACCGAGAATTATTTTCTGGTGTATTAGAAGTAAATAAACTAGAAGAATACAAGAAGACGCCAAAGAATCTTCCAATACATATATTCTCTGGTGATCGTGATCCTGTTGGCGATATGGGGAAAGGTGTAAAAGAAGTATATGAAAACTATAAAAAATGTGGTGTGAAAGACGTGACACTACGTTTATATGAAAATGGTAGACATGAAATGTTTCATGAAGTAAATAAGGATGAAGTATTTAAAGATTTAATTTCGTGGTTAAATGCGCATAATAAATGAGAAAGATAAGCCCAAACTGTTTACAGCTTGGGCTTATCTATTTTACAGAAATACGGGCAATAAATTCTTAAATTCACTTTACTTAATAAAAAATAAATCTTATTCTATAGTCGTTAAAAAATAAAGAAATATTGTATGAGAGGAAACCTCAATTTTCTGAAGTGAGGTTTTTTGTAGTAACGAAGTAATAGTGAATAAAACTAATTTTAAAAATAACTTAAAATCAAACTATTTATAAAGAAACAGATGCCTGTTCATAATAGTAGTATAATAGTGAATGAGGTGTTAATAGAATGGAAGATAGAACATTAGGTTTATTACTAGATGTTGTTGGGGAATTATTTTCAGATGAAATTTCAATTGCTGTTTCGAATACGAAAGAATATATTTACTATCGGCCAAGTAAACGAATTGATTTAAAGATTAGTGTCGGGGATCCCATAAAGGAAGGAACGATTGCTTATAAAGCGATGGTGATGAATCAAAAAACCTCTGAGTTTATGAATCGGGATGTTTTTGGTATTCCTTATCATGGAATGGCTGTACCATTTTCCAACAATGGAAAGCTTGAAGGGTGCGTAACGGCAATTTATCCAGCTTTAACGGATGGAAAGTCAGTCGTTACTTTAAAAACAACAGACGGCTGGATTCCGGTTCCTTTTTCAAAGGTTATGTATTTAGAGGCTAAAGATAAAAAGACGTATGTGAATTCAGAAGAGTTATCAGGAACACATAAATACTCTCTGCAAGAATTCGAATACTTGCTTCCTAAAGATTCATTTATTAGATGTCACCGCTCATTTATTGTAAATGTTAATCATATTAAAGCGATTTATCCTGATACCCATTCTACTTTTGTACTTTCGATGGATAATGGTGAGAGAGTACCAGTTAGTCAATCATACGCTAGTTATTTCCGTAAGCTTCTAGGATTCTAAATTTTTCTGCTTTAGAACCTAGATTTGCTGTTCTGTCTGAATTTTCGGCATTGTATACTAAAATCCCTATTTTGATAGTGTTAATGTGTAAAATAATTATGAATATTCAATGAGAGAGGGATTACATATGGAGAATAATTTAGATAGAATCAGAGATCAACGTCTAAAAGATCGGGTAGTTACACCTGAAGAAGCAGCTTCTTGGATTCAAAGTGGAATGACTTTAGGCTTAAGTGGGTTTACACGTGCAGGTGATGTAAAAGCAGTCCCATTTGCGCTTGTAAACCGAGTTAAGAATGATGAATCTTTTAAAGTAAATGTTTATACTGGGGCTTCTTTAGGCTCGGATGTAGACAAATTATTTGCTGAGGCAGGAATTTTAGGGAAAAGATTACCTTTCCAAGCTGACGCGACTATGCGAAAAGGAATTAATAACGGAGACTTTTTATTTGTGGATCAACACTTGTCTCATACAGCAGAGTTACTCCGCGCAGACGTTCTGGATATAGATTTCGCTATTTTGGAAGCGGTTGCGATTACAGAGGACGGAATGATTATTCCAAGCACTTCAATTGGAAATTCCTTAGCGTTTTCCTTAAATGCTAAGTCTATTATTATTGAAATGAATATGGCTCAATCCGCGCAATTAGAGGGGCTACACGATCTATATGAACCAGGTAAACAAGGGGAGAGACTTCCAATTCCGCTTGTGAAAACAGATGACCGAATTGGAACAATCGGTATTCCAATTGATCCTGAAAAAGTGAAGGGAATTGTGTTTACGAATCAATTGGATTCGCCATCGACAATTGTTCCTCCGGATGAAGAAACTGTTATTATGGCACAGCATTTAATAGAATTCCTTCGAGAAGAAGTCAAAGTAGGCCGATTAACAAATCGTTTAGCGCCGTTACAATCAGGAATTGGTTCAGTGGCTAACGCCGTATTGCACGGAGTGTTAGATTCAGAATTTGAAGATTTAGAAGTATATTCCGAGGTTTTACAAGATGCAGTTTTTGATCTTATGGATGCTGGAAAAGTCAATTTTGCTTCTTGTTGTTCTATCACGCTTTCTGAAGAGAAAATGCAACAAGTATTTTCTAACTTTGAAAAATATCGTGACAAATTAATGATGCGTCCACAAGAGATTTCCAATCATCCTGAAATCATTCGTCGCCTTGGATTAATCTCAATTAATACGGCTTTAGAATTAGATATATACGGAAATGTTAACTCTACTCACGTTTTAGGTACAAAAATGATGAATGGTATTGGTGGTTCTGGTGATTTTGCGAGAAATGCACGCCTAGCTATCTTTGTTACGAAATCGATTGCAAAAGGTGGTAACATTTCAAGTATCGTTCCTTTCGTTTCGCATGTAGACCATACTGAACATGATGTAGATGTTATTGTCACTGAACAGGGGTATGCCGACTTAAGGGGACTTGCGCCAAGAGAAAGAGTGGAACTTATTATTGAGAATTGCGCACATCCAATGTATCGTGATCAACTACGTGCTTATTACGAAGAAGCAAAAACAAGAGGTGGACAAACTCCTCATATTTTAGAAAAAGCTTTTTCTTGGCATACGAATTATGCTAAAAATGGAACAATGCTTGAAGCGGTAGTAGAAACTGTATAGAAATATAAGAATGATTCTTAGAATAATATGCTATAAAGATTGAAAGAAAAGAACGCCAATTTTCAGGAATGGCGTTTTTTTCTTTTAAAAAATTATTATCTAGTATGAAGAATTATAAAAGTAATCTCTTATTTACGGAAATAAGAGGTTTTTTAAATTAATTTTCGAATCATTTTATAGTGTATATATCGAAGGTGAGGAGAAAGAATCATGAAGATAAGAAAAGCGTTATTAAGTGAAGCAAATGAATTGAGTGAACTCGCACTACACTCAAAAGCAACGTGGAATTATAGTGAAGAATTCATACTTGCTTGTAAGGAAGATTTAACAATTACAGAAGAGTACATAAAAAATAACTTTGTATATGTTTTAGAAAACGATAATACGAAGATTGGTTTTTTCTCATTTTTACGTAATGATAAAGCTCTCGATTTCCTGTACATTCATCCCCGATACAAAGGGAAAGGCTACGGGAAAATACTTTGGGAGTATGTAATAGAAAAAGCAAATGAACTAGGTTTAAAAAGTTTTACGATTGATAGTGATCCGAATGCAAAAGGATATTACCTGAAAATGGGAGCACAGTTAATCGGAGAAACACCATCAACTGTTTTTAAGGATCGTTTACTGCCCCTTTTGAAATATGATGTGTAAAACAATTAATAGTAGGAGAAGCTGAGAATGGATCATGTAAAGAGAAAGCAAATATATGAAGCACTAATAAGATCGTGGTCGATTGAAACAAGCTCAAAGTGGACAATTGAAAATCCAGCAAAGGGACAATGTGGTGTTACAGCTCTAGTCGTTCAAGACATATACGGAGGGAAAATTAAAAAGACAAAAATAGGGAGCGTGTGGCATTTTTATAACTTTATAGATGGGCAGAGGTTTGATTTTACAGAGGTTCAATTCAATGAAAACCTGAATTATTTGGATGTGGAATCAAATCGGGAAGAAGCATTTGCAGATACAAATGAAAAGCAATATAGCATTTTGAAGGGAAAAATAACAAAAGAATTAAAATTATCTTTTGACTCTTAATCTTTAATAAGTTACTATAATGGTGGTAACTTATTAAAGGGAACTTCATAGAGTTGAAAGGGGAAATACTTTTGAAAACAACTTATGTAAACGCTACAATTGTAACGATGAATGAACAAAACGAAGTGATAGAAAATGGATATATCATTGTAGAAAATGATCAAATTATAGATGTAAAGAGCGGAGAATTCGCTAATGATTTTGAAGTAGATGAAGTAATTGACATGAAAGGAAAATGGGTTTTACCAGGGCTTGTAAATACACATACACACGTTGTAATGAGTCTCCTAAGAGGTATTGGAGATGATATGCTATTACAACCATGGCTTGAGACGAGAATTTGGCCACTGGAAAGTCAATTTACTCCAGAGCTTGCGGTCGCTAGTACGGAACTAGGATTACTTGAAATGGTGAAAAGTGGTACAACATCATTCTCTGACATGTTTAATCCAATTGGAGTAGATCAAGATGCAATTATGGAAACGGTATCAAGGAGCGGGATGCGAGCTGCTGTTTCAAGGACTTTATTTAGCTTCGGAACGAAAGACGATGAAAAGAAAGCGATTGAAGAAGCTGAGAAATATGTGAAGCGTTACTATAACGAAAGTGGCATGTTAACTACGATGGTTGCACCACATAGTCCATATACATGTAGTACAGAATTGTTAGAAGAGTGCGCACGGATTGCAGTAGAGAATCAAACGATGGTTCATATCCACCTTTCTGAAACAGACCGTGAAGTACGTGATATTGAAGCACAATATGGAAAACGTCCAGTAGAATATGCAGCGAGCTGCGGATTGTTTAAACGCCCAACAGTTATTGCACACGGTGTAGTATTAAATGATGATGAGCGTGCATTTTTAGCAGAACATGACGTTCGAGTAGCTCATAATCCGAATAGTAATTTAAAACTAGGTTCTGGTATAGCGAATGTAAAAGCGATGCTAGAAGCAGGAATAAAAGTAGGAATTGCAACAGATAGTGTTGCATCTAACAATAATTTAGACATGTTTGAAGAAATGCGCATAGCGACTTTACTACAAAAAGGTATTCACCAAGATGCAACAGCGTTACCAGTTGAAACAGCTCTTACACTTGCGACTAAAGGAGCTGCTGAAGTAATCGGCATGAAACAAACAGGATCACTTGAGGTTGGAAAGTGTGCCGATTTTATTACGATTGACCCATCTAATAAGCCGCATTTACAACCAGCAGATGAAGTGTTATCGCATCTTGTATATGCTGCCAGTGGAAAAGATATTAGCGATGTCATTATTAATGGAAACCGTGTCGTTTGGAATGGCGAATGTAAAACGTTAGATGAAGAGCGTATTATATTTGAAGCAAGTCGTTATAAACGAGGTTTGCAAAGATAGATAATTATGTGGCAGTTGAAAAAAGCTATCCTTTAAAAGGATAGCTTTTTTCTTGAACGAATAAATATTCAAAAGAATGTCGCATCTTTCTGTTATTATTTCTGCTATAATATATAACGCTTTATAATATTTTATACTTAAGGAGAACAACTCATGAAGCGAAAAAAGAGCCATTTAATGGTAATGGCACTTGTTACATCTTTATTATTAACAGCTTGTAATAATAAAGCGAATAAAAGTGATACAGAGGTTAAAAAACAAGTGTTAAATGTAACAGTATCAGAAGAAATTCCTTCTCTGGACACTGCGAAAACGATGGATGGTACATCAGCACACGTTATGCAAAACATATTTGAAGGGTTATATGTATTAAATGATCAAGATCAGCCTACTCCAGCAGTAGCAAAATCGTTTAAAAGAAGTGAAGATGGTAAGAAATATACATTTAACTTGCGTAAAGATGCAAAATGGTCAAATGGAGATAATGTAACAGCAAATGATTTTATATTTGCGTGGAAACGTGCAATTAACCCTGAAACGGCATCTCAATATGCATACATGCTCTTTTATGTGAAAAATGCGAAAGAGATTAATAAGGGAACAATGCCTCTTGATGCACTTGGGGTTAAAGCAATAAATAATTATACGTTAGAAGTTGAACTCGAACAGCCGGTTCCGTATTTTTTACAGTTGTTAGCACTACCTATATACTTACCACAGCATGAATCATTTTTGAAAGAACAAGGAAACAATTATGCATTGGAACCTAGTAATCTCATATATAACGGGCCATTTGTATTAGAAAAATGGAAGCATGAACAAGAGTTTCAATTAAAGAAGAATGCTGCATATTGGGATCGAAAGAAAGTGAAATTAGACGAAATAAACTTTCATATCGTAAAGGATACAATGACAGCTGTAAATTTATATGAAGCCGGAGATTTGGATCGAGTACCTATTAATTCGCAAGTTGTAGACAAGTATAAAGGGAATAAGGAATTACATATGTCGAGTGATCCTGGAATTGCTATGCTTCGTTTTAATGAAAAAAATACCGCGTTAGCAAATAAAAAGGTGCGTCAATCTATTTCATTAGCGTTAAATAAGGATGATTTCGTTGCTCACTTTATTAATAACGGAGCAAAACCTGCAAGCGGGCTTGTACCAGTTGGTCATGTAAATGAAGTGACCGGTAAAGATTTTAGAAAAGAAAACGGAGATCTTTCTTCATATGATTTGCAAAATGCGCAAAAGATTTGGAAAGAAGCGAAAAAAGAGCTTGAAGTAGAGCAAGTAAACCTCGAGTTTTTAACGTTTGAACAAGATAATGCAAAACGGATGGCAGAATATATAAAAGGTGATTTAGAAAAGAATTTGCAAGGAATCGCGATACAAATTAAACAACAGCCATTTAAGCAAAAATTACAGTTAGAACAAGCAGGTGATTACGATATAACTATGGCAAACTGGGGACCTGACTATAAAGACCCAATTAGTTATTTAGAGTTATTTACGACAGGGAATCCGAATAATAAAATGAATTATTCTAATGTTCATTACGATGAATTAATAAAGAAAGCGAAAACGGATTTTGTACTAGATACGGAAAACCGATGGGAAGCGTTGCGAGAAGCCGAGCAGGTATTATTAGAAGATGCTGCGGTAGCGCCGCTTTATCATATTGGCTCAGCATATGTACAAAAGGATTATGTAAAAGGAATTGAAAAGCATCAATTTGGTGGTATTTATACTTATAAGAATGCTTATATTGCTAATGAATAAATATAAAAAACCTTACTTTTTAAAAGTAAGGTTTTTTACACATGAATTCTATTAAACCGATTTTAATAAAGCGTAAAAATTCGTATCATATGGGACATCATCTTGATACATATAATTTTTTAGAACGCCTTCTTTTTCAAAGCCTAATTTTAATAGTACTTTATTGGAAGCTTCATTTTCAAGAAATACAATTGCTCCAATCCGCTTTAAATGAATCGTATGGAAACCGTATGATATAACCTCAGAAACAGCTTCAGTCGCATATCCTTTTCCCCAGTGTTCAGGCAAAAAGGCATAACTTATATTGGCTCGTTTATGCTCAGAAGACCAATCATGAAAACCAATGGTACCGATGAGTTCTTTCGTGTCTTTTAATTCGATTCCCCATTTTATACCGCTTCTTGCATTGTAACTCAACTTAAAGTTATGAATGATTTGTTTCACTTGATCAACATCTTGTAACGGTTTTTGGCCATAATAGCGCAGTACATTAGTATTAGAAAAGCATTGTAGTATACGCGGTGCATCTTCTTCGGTAAGTTCTCTTAAAATGAGTCTTTCAGTTTTTAATAAAGGAAACATATTTTCGCTCCTTTTCACATGAAAATAGAATGTATTTGTTATTATATAATTTAATCTGAAAATAAAGATTATTCAAGGTGTAAGGAAGTTATTGGCTGGAAATAGAGTATATAATTTATTTTAAAAAGACTTTATAGGATTAATACAAATAATGAAAAAAGAGTATTCCAAATTAAAATTGGAATACCCTTTTTCATTACCCTACAAATGTTTGATACAGTAAGAAGATATTTAAAATGATAACGAGTGCTGCAATTATCCAAGCGATAAATGTTGTTATACGGTGGTTAACGAGTGCACCCATAATCTTTTTGTTACTTGTAAACATAATAAGTGGTACTAGCGCAAATGCAATACCGAATGATAAGACGACTTGGCTCATGACTAGAGCGTAAGTTGGATTTACACCTAAAGCGATAATAACTAATGGTGGAATCATTGTAATAAATCGGCGTAAGTATAACGGAATATGCATTCGAATGAAACCTTGCATAATAATATCACCCGACATTGTACCGACAGAAGAGCTAGATAGTCCTGCTGATAAAAGTCCAATCCCAAATAATGCAGCCGATACAGGACCTACTAAATTGGTAAATTGAGTGTAAGCAACATCTAAATCTTCAACGTGCAAGCCGTTTTTAAAGAATAGAGCAGCTGCTACAATTAACATACTTGCATTAATTGCTCCAGCAATAACCATTGCAATAATAATATCGATAAACTCGAAGCGGAAAATCTTTTTCTTTTGTTCATCATTTGTTCCGACTACGCGCCGCTGCGTTAAGGCGGAATGTAAATAGATTGCATGCGGCATAACTGTCGCACCTAAAATCCCTGCTGCAAGTAATATACTATCTACACCTTGGAATCTTGGAATAAATAGTCCTGAAAGAAGGGGACTTAATTCTGGTTTTGCATAAAAAACTTGAATTCCAAAAGCTATTACTACAATGAAAATCATTCCTGTAATAATAGCTTCTAGTGGACGAAATCCTCTACGTTGAAACTCAAGAATAATAAATGATCCGGCTGCAGTAATTAAAGCGGCAGGTAGCATCGGGATTCCAAATAGTAAGTAAAGCCCCAAAGCAGCTCCAATAAATTCCGCTAAATCTGTAGCCATAATAACTAGTTCACCTTGTATCCATAAACCGATAGACACAGGCTTTGGAAAGTTTTCACGAGCTATTTCGGGTAAATTGTTTCCTGTAGCAATTCCTAATTTAGCTGATAAAGTTTGGATTAATACAGCCATTAAGTTAGAAGCGAGTATAACCCATAATAGTAAATATCCATATTGTGAACCAGCTGCGATATTTGTAGCAAAGTTGCCAGGGTCAATATAAGCAACGGATGCGATAAAAGCGGGTCCTAAAAATGGTAACAGCCTTTTCCAGCCTTTTGTTTCTCCACTTAAAGCTAAGTGAGCTGATTGTACAGTTGTACTTTCAGAAGGGAGATGTTCATCTTTTGTTATATCTTTATTCATAGTAGTTTTCCCCTTTAAAATGTTAACTTGATGAAATTATTGTATGTATTCTTACTCATTATTTCAATACATTTAAATATGTTATGTGATAATTTCATTTGAACACGAAAGTTTCCTTAATGCAAATTATATGCCTTTATGCAATGAATGGTGTGATAATGTAAAATAAATTGGGAGTTTATGGTGTGATGACGTAGGGAAACATAATAAATTAAAGGGTCAATTTTGAAATTTATGTGAACATAAAGCCGATAATCCAGCATATTAATTGATGGAATTGCATTTGTATGATATATAATATATTGGGATTACAACATAACCATAGTGTTTTGATGTGTAATCTTGTTTTTTATTTTTGTTAACTGATAGAAAATAGTATAAAGAAAAGAAAATGGGATTCATTTTCTTATTATATATGTTTTGATATGAACGTTAACTTATACATGATTTTAAAAATTAGATAGGTGGTAGAAATACATTGGCAACTACAAAACCATACAGAGTATTACTATATTACATGTACACAACAATTGAAAACCCAGAAGAATTCGCGGCAGAGCATTTAGCATTTTGTAATTCACTTGAATTAAAAGGAAGAATTCTTGTAGCAAAAGAAGGTATTAACGGAACTTGTTCTGGAACTGTAGAACAAACAGAGAAATACATGGAAGCAATGAACAATGATCCACGTTTTGACGGTATCGTATTTAAAATAGATGAAGCTGATGGTCATGCATTCAAGAAAATGCACGTGCGTCCTCGTCCAGAGTTAGTTACACTTCGTCTAGAAGATGACATTAACCCACACGAAATAACTGGGAAGTATTTAGAGCCAAAAGATTTTTATGAAGCAATGAAACAAGAAGATACAGTTATCATTGATGCACGAAATGATTATGAGTTTGATTTAGGCCACTTCAAAGGTGCGATTAAACCTGATATCGAATCATTCCGTGAATTACCAGATTGGATTCGTGAAAATAAAGAAGTACTTGAAGGTAAAAAGATTTTAACTTATTGTACAGGCGGAATTCGTTGTGAGAAGTTTTCTGGTTGGTTAGTTCGTGAAGGCTATGAAGATGTAAGTCAGCTTCACGGCGGAATTGTAACGTACGGAAAAGATCCAGAGGTACAAGGTGAGCTTTGGGATGGACAATGTTACGTGTTCGATGAGCGTATCGCTGTACCAGTAAACCAAAAAGAACATGTTATCGTTGGTAAAGACCACTTTACAGGTGAACCTTGTGAGCGCTATGTAAACTGTTCAAATCCAGAATGTAATAAGAAAATTTTATGTTCTGAAGAAAACGAAGCGAAATATTTACGTGCATGTTCTCATGAATGTCGTGTAAGTCCACGTAACCGCTACGTAATACAACATGAATTAACGGAAGAGCAAGTAGCTGCTGCATTAGAGCAAATCGAAGCAGGGAAGTAAACTGAATTCGTATAATAAAAGGGGTACTCCAAGTTTAATTTTGGAGCACCCTTTTTTTATTATCCGGCCCTGTTATTTGTCGGTTTTTGTCGGTAAGTCGATATATTAAAAAAATCGCTGATATATTTTGAGTTGCGCTGATATATTTCGAGTTGCGCCGATATAATCGGAAAATCGCTGATAAAGATTTCACTTACTGCAGCGCGCCAAGAATTTGAAAATACCCTTCTTTAATTTTTATCTTCTTTCTCTTTAACGGCAGAAAGTACAGTTTGTTTTACCCAAGCTTTTCTTCGTTTATGTTGTAGACCCCATTGGTATAAACTTTGGGCTCCTAAAATAAGTGAAATGACAATACCGCTAATCGCAATTAATAGAGCGAAAAATTCAAGAGGTGACGATATTTTGTTTGAATCGGTGTTTCTTAAAAGGTCAATCATAGTAAACCCTAACATTTGGCCCACTACAGAGTAGAGCGTTAAAATTAATAATAAAAGGCTATCTTTTTTAGAAGCGACATTTTCTTGATATTTAAACAAACTATCAAGATTTTGTTTCGCGTTCAAGTATAGAACCTCAATATTAAAAAGTATTCTTAAGCGGAAGAAAATATCTTCACTTTGTGATTGGGATACTAATTCTAAAGAAAAATAATTAGCAGTGAACGAATTGATTGAATAAATTAATTTCTCGATTTTATTAGTATCTTGTTCAATGTTTAGCTCAGCATAGGCGTTTGCCATTTTTAATAAAACAATTTTATGGAATAGGTTTAATAATAAAGCGTAATAAAATTCCCCATACATTTGACTAGCAAGTTTAGCAATTTCGCGTTCTCCTTCATTTGTTACACATGTAAAAATGTGTTCTTCCATTATGAAATAACGATTTGGAGCCCACCTCTGGTAAGCGTGTTTTTTTAAATAGTCATGAATGTAAGGAAGGTTATTTGCACTCACATATGGCTTACCATCACTTGTTAATCCGGAAAGACTAGAAGTACGATAAACATCCACTTCATTAAGTTCCATACCTTCTTTTAGTGACAATAAAGTTTAAACGTACATTCTTTGGTCTTCAAAGAAAGGGAAGGTTTGAAAGTATGAACTTCTTAATCTCTTCTTTTCAAAGAAATCAGTTACGCCATGAAATAAATAACCAAAAATGAATTTTTCAACTTGGGAATACTTTTTTCCGTTACATTCAATACAAATAGTCTCATTTGTATCATTTTTAGTTTCAAGTACACGGAAGCGGGCAGCGAATTCGATTGCTTCAGATAAAGTCATGTTTGGAGCAGTGTTTACTTCTGTTCGAATTGTTAAGAAGCCAAGTTCATAAGGACAAAGTGTTACATCAATAGAGTGTATATTAAATTGGATTGAAGTAAGGTTTGTTGTTAAATGTCCAGTTAAGTTAAGGTCCTTTGAATAACGTTGCAAGCCCTTTTGATGCTCTGAGTGAGGAAAGAGAATTTTATTGGTAAATGAAAGATAGTATGCTTCCATATTTTGATGTGAAACTTTAAACTCCCCATAATATGTATTTTCATCATCGAGATGATCGAGCCGAAAAGGACGAAAATCGTTTTTTTGTAAGAAAGGGAACATCTCTTGTTCATATCCAGCTTTAAACGAAAACGGGAATATAAATTGAAATATAGCTGTTGCTACATCTTTTTCCTCAATTACTTGTATTGCCTCCATCTACATTGTTTCCTTTCCATATATGCTATAGAAACAACATGCCCAAATTTATTTGAAAATAACCACTGTTTTATACTCAATTGAGAGTGGAAATTCAGCTTATTTAGCAGAGGACATGTATAATGTTATGTATACTAAAAGTTATAAAATTGTATTTTGAAGAGGGGGATGCTGTATGCGGATTTTAGTATTAGGCGCTGGTGGAGTCGGAGGATTTTTTGGTGGCAGATTAGTCGAAAAGGGAGAAGATGTTACATTTCTTGTTCGTAATAAACGAAAAAAACAATTAGAGGAAAGAGGACTTGTAATCCGAAGTGTTAACGGGGATTTTTCCTTTCAACCGAAATTAATAACGAAGGAAGAGAGAACTTCTCCATTTGATGTCATTTTATTTTCAACAAAAGCGTATCACTTAAACGAGGCAATTCAAGATTTGAAGCCGTTTGTTGGCGAAGGTACTGTAATCATTCCATTGTTAAATGGTATCGCTCATTTATCACTATTACAAAAAGAATTCGGCGAAGAAAAAGTAATTGGCGGTTTATGCTTTATCGAGACGACGTTAAACGATCAAGGAGAAATTGTACAAACTAGCGCTGCCAACAGACTTGTGTTTGGAGAAATTAAGTCTCAAAATTCAGAGAGAGTAAAGCATATTTCTAAAGCATTTGCAGGTACGAAATCTAGTTTTGTTTTAAGTGAAAATATTACGCAAGATATGTGGCATAAATATTTATTTATTACTGTAATGTCCGGTGTGACAACGTTAATGCGTGCACCAATTGGACCAATTCGTGAAAGTGAAGGCGGCCGTGATTTTATCCGTAATGTGTTTGAGGAATCTGTACAAATCATGAGAGTATTAGGAGCTCCAATAAAGGTTAATATTGCCCAGGAACATATGAAAACGATTGATAAAATTTCGTATGATATGAAGTCATCGATGCAACGTGATATGGAGAAGGGTTCGTTTATTGAAGGGAAGCACTTGCAAGGATATTTACTGGATGTAGCAGAGCAATTTTCTATAACGGCACCATTATTAAGCACTATATATCAAAATTTAAAGGTGTATGAAGAGATGACCTTTAACAGATCTGTAATAGAATTAGATGTATGAAAAAATAAAAAAGATAGCAATATATAAGTGTATTGCTATCTTTTTTATTTTTTTTATGACAAATTATTTATTTCTTTTCGTTCTATCTGTCAAATTTATTTCCTGTTCACGTTTACCATATAACTGATTAATTTCACTTACTACTGCATCTAAATATGAATCGGAAAAAATAGGCTTCTTTTCTTTAGACATATGGGTCTCCTTTGCGAATTTTTTAGTATTCATTATGTATATTTCTCAGTGGATTATGCACAATCATTTTAATTTTTTTCTTATTAAAAATTTTTGTTTACTTTTTGAAAATAAAGGAGTATTATAATCCACAGTTTCAATTTTCTAAATCGCTGAAACCGCATGGTACGGGGGACCCGTTTTTACGGATTAGTACATAATCCGATGGGGTGAATCCTTGAAAAAGGTAGGGCTACTCATAGGCCCGAATCCGACAGCTAACCTCGTAAGCGTTATATTGAGAAGGAAGGTGGAGCTTGTGCGACAAAAAAAATAATGTCTACAAGTCTATTTCGCTATGGCTTGTAGACATTTTTTGTTTTCTGAAGAAATAGTTTACTGGCTGTAACAAGCAGAAAAGTTCGTACAAAATTATTGGAGAGTGGACAGCATTGGTTTCATCTATTAAAAGATTTTTAATTGGAAGACCGTTAAAATCAACAGAGCTTGGAGAACAAAAGCTTAATAAAACGAAAGCTTTAGCTATTTTATCTTCTGACGCATTGTCATCAGTTGCTTACGGTCCAGAGCAAATTTTAATTGCTTTAGCAGGTGTTGGAGCGATCGCTTATTGGTATTCCATTCCGATCGCTGTTGGGGTATTAGTACTATTGACAGCCCTTATTTTATCATATCGTCAAATTATTTTTGCTTATCCGCATGGCGGGGGAGCGTATGTTGTATCAAAAGAAAATTTAGGAATGAATCCAGGCTTAATTGCTGGAGGATCTTTATTAGTTGACTATATTTTAACTGTTGCGGTAAGTGTGTCCGCTGGTACAGATGCAATTACGTCTGCGTTTCCTAGCTTACATGCACACAATGTCATTATTGCGGTTATATTTGTTATATTAATTACAATATTAAACTTAAGAGGAGTAACGGAATCAGCTTCCGTTTTAGCATATCCTGTTTATTTATTCGTTTTAGCACTATTTATATTAATTGGTGTAGGCATATATAATATTTTAACTGGTCATGTTTCACCCACTTTACATGCGCCGATTGGTACACCAGTTGCAGGAATTAGTTTGTTTTTATTACTAAGAGCATTTGCATCAGGTAGTTCGGCTTTAACAGGTGTTGAAGCAATTTCAAATGCAATTCCGAACTTTAAAGATCCTGCGCCAAACAATGCTGCAAAAACATTGCTTGCAATGGGTGCATTACTTGCTGTGTTATTTTCAGGAATTGTATTTTTAGCTTATTATTACGGAGTGACTCCGAGTAAAGAAGTAACAGTTGTTTCTCAAATTGCTGAACAAACATTTGGACGTAATTTCATGTACTATTTCATACAAGGTACAACAGCTTTAATATTAATTCTCGCTGCTAATACAGGTTATTCTGCATTTCCTTTATTAGCGGTTAACCTTGCAAAAGATAAATTCATACCGAGAATGTTTACGATTAGAGGAGACCGTCTAGGTTACTCAAACGGTATTATTATACTTGGAGTTGCTTCGATTATTTTAATTGTAGCTTTCCAAGGACAAACAGAACATTTAATTCCGTTATATGCAGTAGGTGTATTTATTCCATTTACACTTTCTCAAACAGGGATGGTATTAAAATGGCTTCGCGAAAAGCCTGAAGGATGGGCTTTAAGATTAACGATTAATTTAATTGGTGCAGTTATTAGTTTTATCGTAATGAGCATGTTCTTCTTAACTAAATTTGCACAAGTTTGGTCGATTCTTATTTTCTTACCAGTTATTATCTTCTTATTCCATCGAATTAAGAAGCATTATGATGCAGTGGGTGATCAATTAAGTTTAAAAACTTGCGAACCTCTTATTCCAATTGAGGGGAATGTAATTGTCGTTCCTGTAGCAGGTATGACGCATGTAGTAGAAAATTCATTGAACTATGCAAAATCTCTTTCGGCAGATCAAGTTATCGCAGTATATGTTGCTTTTGACAGAGAAGAGGAAAAGAAATTTGAGGAGAAATGGAAGAAGTGGCAACCTGAAGTAAGGCTTGTTACATTACATTCTCATTATAGAAGTATTATTCAGCCGCTAACGAAGTTTATCGATACAGTGCAATATAAGGCAAGTGAATCGAATTACCGTGTTACGGTCGTTATACCACAGTTCATTCCGAAAAAAGGTTGGCATAACATTCTTCATAATCAATCCAGTTTACTTATACGTGCGTATTTACTTTATAAAAGAAATGTTGTTATTACGACAGTTCCATATCATTTGAAAAAATAAGAAAATTTTTTAAGGATAGCTTCGCGAAAATGAAGCTATCCTTTTTGTGTATATGCTATGCATAATTGCATATGGGGTTAAAAATTATACTAATATAACTTCATTGGTTATTTGAAAGTAGTGTTTTCTGTTGTGATATATAGATATTTCAATCGATAAAGTGAATCGGATTATATTTTGAAATAAGGACATGAAAGCTTGAAAATAAAGGGAATGAAAATACTTCTTTACGATATATAAACAGCTGTGTTTAAATGACCTTACAGTACAAAACTTATATGAAAACAAAATAAAATTTCATATTTACGTATGTTGTTTAGTTTAAAATGAATAATATTTTTATGTAATATATTCACTGTGTGAATGTGGGAATTTCGATGAAATAGAAAATTTATACAATATTATTCATACTAAACACATATGAAAAATAATAAAATGTTTTGTGACGATAAGTAAGTACTGTAGCAATACGAGAGAGGTGGTTCATACATAGATCACGTTGAGAACGTTCTCTATTTTAACCATCTCAAATTATGGGCAAGAAAATAGAATAATAAAATGCGATAGTAATAGTTGCTAATACATAGGAGGAGTTAAAGTGAAAAAGACTTTAATTACAGGGTTATTGGTTACAGCAGTATCTACGAGTTGCTTCATTCCTGTAAGCGCTTACGCTAAGGAGGGGCAAACGGAAGTGAAAACAGTATATGCGCAAAATGTAATTGCTCCAAATACATTATCCAATTCAATTAGAATGTTAGGATCACAATCACCGCTTATTCAAGCATACGGATTAATTATTTTGCAACAGCCAGACATTAAGGTAAATGCGATGAGTAGCTTAACGAATCATCAAAAGTTTGCAAAGGCGAATGTACGAGAGTGGATTGATGAATATAATCCGAAGCTAATTGACTTAAATCAAGAGATGATGAGATACAGCACTAGATTCAATAGCTATTATAGTAAGCTCTATGAACTAGCAGGAAACGTAAATGAAGATCAGCAAGCAAAAGTAGATTTTATGAGTGCATATGGAAAATTACAATTGCAAGTACAGAGCATCCAAGAGAGTATGGAGCAAGATTTATTAGAGTTAAATCGATTTAAAACAGTATTAGACAAAGATAGTAACAACTTATCAATTAAAGCCGATGAAGCAATAAAAACACTGCAAGGATCAAGTGGAGATATTGTGAAATTAAGAGAAGATATTAAAAGAATTCAAGGGGAAATTCAAGCTGAACTAACTACTATTTTGAATAGACCTCAAGAAATCATTAAAGGTTCTATTAATATCGGTAAACAAGTATTTACAATCACAAATCAAACTGCACAAACGAAAACAATCGATTTTGTTTCTATTGGTACTTTAAGTAATGAAATTGTAAATGCTGCAGATAGTCAAACGAGGGAAGCAGCTCTTCGCATTCAACAAAAGCAAAAAGAGTTATTGCCACTTATTCAAAAGTTATCACAAACTGAAGCAGAGGCGACTCAAATTACATTCGTTGAAGATCAAGTAAATAGCTTTACAGAATTAATTGATCGTCAAATTACAACTTTAGAAACGTTATTAACCGATTGGAAAGTTTTAAATAATAATATGATTCAAATTCAAACAAATGTTGAAGAAGGCACGTATACAGACAGTAGTTTACTTCAAAAACATTTTAATCAAATTAAAAAAGTAAGTGATGAAATGAATAAGCAAACAAATCAATTTGAAGATTACGTTACAAACGTTGAAGTACATTAAATAGAAAAATAATTAGCGATATAGGGAGAGAAGAAAAATGACAAAAAAACCATATAAAGTAATGGCTCTATCAGCACTTATGGCAGTATTTGCAGCAGGAAATATTATGCCGGCTCATACGTATGCAGCTGAAAGTACAGTGAAACAAGCTCCAGTTCATGCGGTAGCAAAAGCTTATAATGACTATGAAGAATATTCATTAGGACCAGAAGGCTTGAAAGATGCAATGGAAAGAACAGGTTCAAATGCTTTAGTAATGGATCTGTATGCTTTAACAATTATTAAACAAGGTAATGTTAACTTTGGAAATGTATCGACTGTTGATGCAGCTTTAAAAGGAAAAGTGATTCAGCACCAAGATACAGCTAGAGGAAATGCGAAGCAATGGTTAGATGTATTAAAGCCACAGCTTATTTCAACGAATCAAAACATCATTAACTACAATACGAAATTCCAAAACTATTATGATACTTTAGTTGCTGCGGTAGATGCAAAAGATAAAACGACTCTTACGAAAGGCCTAACTAGATTATCAAGTAGTATTAATGAAAATAAAGCGCAAGTGGATCAGTTAGTAGAAGACTTGAAGAAATTCCGAAATAAAATGACGTCGGATACGCAAAACTTCAAGGGTGATGCAAATCAAATTACATCTATATTAGCTAGTCAAGATGCAGGAATTCCGCTTCTGCAAAATCAAATTACAACGTACAATGAAGCAATTAGTAAATATAATGCAATTATTATCGGTTCATCTGTTGCGACAGCTCTAGGACCAATTGCAATTATTGGTGGTGCAGTAGTTATTGCTACGGGCGGAGGAACACCGCTAGGAGTAGCATTAATTGCAGGTGGTGCAGCAGCTGTAGGCGGTGGTACAGCTGGAATTGTATTAGCGAAGAAAGAGCTTGATAATGCACAAGCAGAAATTCAAAAGATAACAGGACAAGTTACAACTGCGCAATTAGAAGTAGCTGGATTAACGAACATTAAAACACAAACAGAGTATTTAACAAATACAATTGATACTGCAATTACAGCGTTACAAAATATTTCAAACCAATGGTATACAATGGGATCAAAATACAATTCTCTACTTCAAAATGTGGATTCAATTAGTCCAAACGACCTTGTTTTCATTAAAGAAGATTTAAATATTGCGAAAGATAGCTGGAAAAACATTAAAGACTATGCAGAAAAGATTTATGCTGAAGATATTAAAGTAGTAGATACGAAAAAAGCATAATCGAATACGAATCGTTAGAGCGTTAAGTGTTGATGAATGATTTGAAGCTCCTGTTCAGTTGTGAGCAGGAGCTTTTGATATCCTTATAAAGAGAATAGGTGAAAAATATGCAGAAAAGATTTTATAAAAAATGTCTTTTAGCGGTAATGATTGCTGGGGTGGCAACTAGTAACGCATTTCCTTTACATCCTTTTGCAGCAGAACAAAATGTAAAGGTGCTACAAGAAAATGTGAAAAACTATTCTCTTGGACCAGCTGAATTCCAAGATGTAATGGCACAAACGACATCAAGTATATTTGCAATGGATTCATATGCAAAATTAATTCAAAATCAACAAGAGACGGATTTAAGTAAAATAAGTTCGATTAACAGTGAATTTAAAGGGAATATGATTCAGCATCAAAGAGATGCAAAAATTAATGCGGCATATTGGTTAAATAATATGAAGCCTCAAATTATGAAAACGGATCAAAATATTATTAATTACAATAATACGTTTCAATCGTATTATAATGACATGTTAATAGCGATTGATCAAAAGGATAGCGGAAAATTAAAAGCTGATTTAGAAAAGTTGTATGCGGATATTGTAAAGAATCAAAATGAGGTAGATGTATTATTAGGAGATTTGAAAGCCTTTCGCGATAGAATGGCGAAAGATACAAATAGTTTTAAAGAGGATACAAATCAATTAACAGCGATATTGGCAAGTACGAATGCTGGCATTCCAGCTCTAGAGCAACAAATCAATACATATAACGATTCGATTAAAAAGAGTAATGATATGGTCATTGCTGGTGGCGTACTTTGCGTAGCACTAATAACATGTCTTGCTGGCGGGCCGATGATTGCGGTTGCAAAAAAAGATATCGCAAATGCAGAAAGAGAGATAGCTAATTTAAAAGATAGAATTTCAGGAGCACAAGCAGAAATCGTAATTTTGACTGATGTAAAAAATAAAACAACAAACATGACGGAAACAATTGATGCAGCAATTACAGCACTACAAAACATATCAAATCAATGGTATACAGTAGGTGCAAAATATAATAATTTACTACAAAATGTAAAAGGAATTAGTCCGGAAGAGTTTACGTTTATAAAAGAAGATTTACATACAGCGAAAGATAGCTGGAAAGATGTAAAGGATTATACAGAAAGATTACATGAAGGTGTGGCAAAGTAAACAGTGGGCTAGTTCCGCTGTTTATTTTTTATTCCGTTTTTTTTTTGTGAGAGTTGAACTTGTAATTATATATAGGTTTGTCATGTGTTTTATCAATGTGGCTATTGGGTAATATTTAATCAAATTGATACGAATAACCTAAATAAATTTCTGATCAAGTCTTTTATATGTAATGTTTTAATGAAAAAAGCTATACTGTAAGCAAAACTAAAAATTGGAGAGGAAATACTACAACATGGAAAATTATCTATTATTTATCCTTACAGCAATGCTAATCATAATGATGCCTGGTCCTGGTTTTGCACTAGTTACAAAAAATACTATCTCGCATGGTAAAAATGGCGGGATAAAGACTGTTTTAGGAACGATATCTGGAATGATGATTCATACAATAATGGCTACGTTAGGACTTTCTGCTATCTTAATGAAATTTGCTATGTTATTTACATGTATAAAATATGCTGGGGCTGTTTATTTAATTTATTTAGCTGTAAAGTCAATTAAAAGTGCCTTACATAAAAAAGAAGATATGTCAGGTTCAGCAGAAATGGACTCTAAGGATATTGGGGCAATTAAAAGCTTTAGACAAGGATTTACTACGGCAATTTTAAATCCAAAAACCGCTGTATTTTTCCTTAGTTTTTTACCCCAATTTATTGTGAGTAATCAAAATCATTTCCTCCAATTTCTTTTATTAGGAGTCACATTTACGACTTTGACAGCAATATGGTATTTACTTTACATCTCACTCATACGTCAATTAAGAACTTTTTTAAGAAAAGAAAGAGTGAACCGTACAATAGAGGGTATTACAGGCGCCATATTATTAGTATTTGGAGTTAGATTGTTTTTCCAAAAATAAATATGTAGATAAAACGAGAAATAAAAAAGTTGATTATTTCTCGTTTTATTCTTTAAAATCTGCAACAGAACCAGGATCTCCCATCAAAGTATAAATTCCAAGGGAGGAACCGTTTTTTTTATTTACTTATATACGTACAGCTGTACCACTGACAGCAACCATTAACATTCCATCACGAACAACTTCGTAATCTACGTCAATACCAACGATAGCGTTCGCACCTTTTCCTTTTGCAAGTTCTTTCATTTCGCCCATTGCAATATCACGAGCGTCTTTTAGCTTACTTTCATAAGCACCAACACGGCCACCGACAACATCACGAACGGAAGCGAATACATCGCGGACAATATTTGCACCCATAATAGCTTCACCATTTACAATATCAATATACTCAATAATCTCTTTACCTTGAATTCCAGAAGTTGTTGTTACAATCATGACTGACACTCTCCTAATATCTTATAATTTTTGATTAGCTTTCTTATATCATAGAAAAAGTATTTTTGGCACCAGAAACAAGTCTAGTTTCTTACAGAATGAAACCAAGGCAATTGTTTAACATATGTATCGCTATAACATATGCAATGGATCTTTTAGAAATAAGATAAGCCGCAGTAAGTATCAACGATCCAGGTAAATAAATAGCAATATCCGAAAGTTGGTTCGTATGAAGAAGTGTAAAAATCATAATCGAAATGATAGATGCAATAGCGGTACCAATATGGTAAGAAAAACGATTTATTAATATGTGGCGAAACACAATTTCTTCAAGTATTGGACCCAGAATACCAAATACAAGCAATGTAAATACAAGAGGTACCTCTGCACCCGTTTCAAGGAGCTGCTCTTGGTTCTCTGGTTGACCAGTTGCTAGAAAATACATAACACACTGTTCCACAATTAACGTAAATAAAACTACCATAGGAATACTTACTATTTTCAAAATTGTCTTCTCTTTAAAATAAGTAAAACTTTCAATAATTTCTTTCCTAAAGCAAATGATTCCTACAATAGCAGGTACAGTAAAACCGATGGCACTAAGAACAAATTCTGATTCAATTAAATTGACATTAGCTAAAAGTGATATGCCAAATAATATGTACAAGCCAATTTGAAATGGTACAAACAGTGTAAAGATTATTAGCATAATAAGTTCTTTTGTATTCGTTTTTATAAAGTTCACTTTATTACCTCCATAATTAAATTACTTAGAATCTTTGATTTTTCTTGCTGCATTAGGTTCTCCTTCTAAAATATATTTATATAAACACCGAACCGGACCGTTCGGTTCGGAAACTAATGATACTATAAGTTTCTAGTTTTTTAAACCCCTTTTATAAATTATTAATAAAATAAAAATGGTAAACAACAAATATATTTATACCTCAGTTGCTTATTTACAAGCAAATTTCAGTACTCATTAATTTTAGACAATTAGCTTTTTATAGAATGAAGTGATAAGGCTTTTAACTGCAAGGACTGCGGGAGATATCCTAATATACGAAGTGAAAGTGGGAGTAGTTCAGACACTTTAGCTAAACATATTAATAAAAATTATATATAATAATCATATGTCTATACGTTAAAATTAACTATATATTTTTACACCTCTACGATTTTAGGTAAAATTAGTTGTATAATATGACTGAATTAAACAATTGGTCATCCTGTTTTGGCAGAAAATTCACTTAATTTATATAGATAATACAATGTGATTAACTTCTTTTCAAACTGTATTGTTTGAGGTTTCCATAAGATAGGGATTGATAAGAAATTTCTGTTCCAAACTTATTTATACTTACAAAAAAATTAAGAAAATAGAGGGTAAACATTACCTAGAATATTAGGATCGTTTTCATTAGGAGGATTACAAAGCATGACTAAAGTTGATAAGGTAAAAGAAAAAATTATTGAAACATCTTTATATTTATTTAATACTAATGGGATAACTCGCACATCCATCCAGGATATAATGACAGCTACTGAGTTACCTAAAGGATCTATTTATCGTAGATTTAAAAGTAAAGAAGAAATTGTCCTTGCTGCCTACGACAAAAGTGGTGAGATTATGTGGAGTCATTTTCATAAAGCAATGGAAAATAAAAAGAATGCAATTGATAAAATTCTTGCAATATTCCTTGTATATCAAGATGCAGCTAATAACCCTCCTATTGCTGGAGGCTGTCCATTACTTAATAGCGCAATCGAAAGTACTGGAGTATTTCCAGAATTACAAAAAGCAGCAGCAAAAGGTTATGATGATACAGTAATGTTAATGGCTTCTCTCATAAAAGAAGGAATAGAGAAACAAGAACTTAAAGAAGATATAGAGGTTATATCACTCGCTTCCTTTCTTGCATCTTCAATGGAGGGGGCTATTATGGCAAGTCGAGTATCTAACGATAATATACACCATCATTATTTTATTGAACAAATAAAACATCATCTTTTCTCCTATTCTAAATAAGTGAGAACTTGCAGTGTTTCCATCCGATTTTTATAAACTTAAATTGAATACATACCCCTTATGAACAGTATCTTTTGTTTATGAGGGGTATTTGAATAGCTTTTTAGACGATATTCATGTTTCTTATTGAACGGCTTTGTTATCGTTACTACAGAAAAAGCAATAAAGAATTACATATAAACCGATTTATATGTTTTAAGTGTTTCTATATTCAGTTTGTAAATCTACACAATAAGTTTTCATTATATATATTAAGTGTAGTAGAAGTTCAGTTAGAAAAAATTCGGTAGTCGAATTTTTTTGCATAAAGCTGTATAATGCTTGTAACGAAAGGGAAATACAGGAAGGGATTTGTAATGAGTTACTATGGAAAAAGATAAACAACAATTAAGCGTTGAAGTTGCAAGATTATATTATCAATCAGATTATAGTCAGCAAGAAATTGCTAACAAATTAAATATTTCAAGACCGACGATTTCTAGATTGTTAAAGTACGCGAAAGAAAAAGGGTTTGTTCAAATTAGCATCGCTGATCCATTTGCGGATTTAGATAACGTTGGGAATTTACTGAAAGAAAAGTACAACTTGTTAGAGGCACATGTTGTATTTTCTCCAGTGCCGGAATATGCAACGATTACAGAGTATATTAGTAAATATGCTGCTGAGTATATGGAAAAGACGGTTAAAAACGGTGATATTGTTGGTGTGAGCTGGGGAATGACTATGTATGAAATCGCTAGAAAAATCGTACCGCAACATGTAAAAGGGGTAGAGGTTGTCCAGCTAAAAGGTGGTATTAGTCATTCAAGTGTAAATACATATGCGAATGAAACAATAGCTTTATTTGCAGATGCTTTTCAAACGACGCCAAGAAATCTACCTCTTCCAGTTATATTTGATAATGCAGTGACAAAAGAATTAGTAGAGCAGGATCGACATATTCATCACATTATCGAAATGGGGAAGCAAGCGAATATTGCAATTTTTACTGTAGGAACAGTGCGAGACGAAGCGCTATTATTCCGATTAGGTTATTTCGATAAGGAGGAAACAAGTTTACTCAAAAAACAATCGGTCGGTGACATTTGTTCACGTTTCTTTGATGGAGACGGAAATATTAGTAGCGAAGAAATCAATAAGCGTACCATTGGAATTGAGTTAGAGGAACTGAAATTAAAGAAACGCTCTATTTTAGTTGCAGGTGGTAATAGAAAAATAAAAGCAATTGATGGTGCGTTACGTGGCGGGTATGCAAATGTATTAATTATCGATCAGCATACAGCAAAAGAATTGTTGCATTATCAAAAAGATTAGAAATAAAAGGCGTTCTCAAAATGTTAATTTTGAGAATGCCTTTTATTTTGTTATGTATGAATGATAGGTGTTTTTTTGAACACAAATTGCCTCTTTAAAAATAATTCTGGATATAGAGATACATACTACCATTGTTAATATAAAAGTTTTGATTTTAAATGAGAAGTGTTTCTTAGTTAGAATGAGCTTTACTTACTACAAGAAAATTCCTTTTAAAAAAGAATGAACAAAATTTCAAAAGTATATTTACATTTGTTCAACTAAGAGTTAGAATGAAGTTGTTAAAAGATATGAGGAGTGAAGATAATGAACATTGCAAAGTTAATTGACCATACAATTTTAAAAGCTAATACTACTAAAGAAGATGTTATGAAAGTAATCGAAGAAGCAAAGGAATATAAATTCGCTTCTGTTTGTATTAACCCAACATGGGTAAAATTAGCGGCTGATGAACTAGCTGGACATGATGTAGACGTTTGTACTGTAATCGGTTTCCCATTAGGAGCAAGCACGACTGAAACAAAAGCATTTGAAACAAAAGATGCTATCGCAAAAGGTGCAACTGAAGTTGATATGGTAATCAACGTAGGTGCTTTAAAAGATGGCGACAACGAACTTGTTGAAAAAGATATTTATGAAGTAGTACAAGCAGCAAAAGGAAAAGCTCTTGTAAAAGTAATCATTGAAACTTGCCTATTAACAGATGAAGAAAAAGTACGCGCTTGTGAATTATCAGTAAAAGCTGGTGCTGATTTCGTAAAAACTTCAACTGGATTCTCAACTGGCGGAGCAACTGCTGAAGATATCGCATTAATGCGTAAAACAGTAGGACCAAACGTTGGTGTAAAAGCATCTGGCGGTGTTCGTACACGTGAAGATGCAGACAAAATGGTAGCTGCTGGAGCTTCTCGCGTTGGAGCAAGTGCTAGTGTTGCAATCGTATTAAATGATGCAAAAGGTGCTACAGATAACTACTAATCGATAAAAGGTTAAAGCAATAGATATACGTTTAAAGTATATCTATTGCTTTAACAATTGAAAAAAATGTAAGCGGATACGAATGGGAGGAAACGGCTTATGAAATACTTAATCGGTGTTTTTGGCCTCGTATTGATTTTAGGTATCGCTTGGCTTGCTAGTAATGATAGAAAGAAAGTCAAATATCGTCCAATCATAACGATGGTTATATTACAATTCATTTTGGGGTTTCTATTATTAAATACAAGTATAGGGAATATATTAATTAGCGGAATAGCAGATGGTTTTGGAGAGCTATTAAAATATGCCGCTGACGGTGTGAATTTCGTATTTGGTGGATTAGTAAATCAAAAAGAGTTTTCGTTCTTTTTAAGTGTATTAATGCCAATCGTATTTATATCAGCCTTAATCGGTATTTTGCAACATATTAAAGTATTACCTATTATTGTGAAATCTATCGGTCTAGCATTAAGTAAAGTAAATGGAATGGGGAAACTAGAATCATATAACGCTGTTGCTTCTGCGATTTTAGGACAATCTGAAGTGTTTATTTCAGTTAAGAAACAACTAGGGTTATTGCCAGAAAAAAGAATGTATACATTATGTGCATCAGCAATGTCTACCGTTTCTATGTCTATCGTTGGATCATATATGGTTTTATTAAAACCACAATATGTTGTAACCGCTTTAGTACTTAACTTATTCGGTGGCTTCATCATTGCTTCTATCATTAACCCGTATGAGGTTACTGAGGAAGAAGATATGTTAGAAGTACAAGAAGAAGAGAAGAAGACCTTCTTTGAAGTATTAGGTGAATACATTATTGATGGATTTAAAGTTGCGATTACAGTAGCAGCTATGTTAATTGGTTTCGTAGCTCTTATCGCATTCATTAATGCAGTATTTAAAGGTGTAATCGGTATTTCATTCCAAGAAATTCTTGGTTATGTATTTGCACCATTTGCATTTATTATGGGTGTACCTTGGCATGAAGCAGTTAATGCCGGAAATATTATGGCAACAAAATTAGTATCAAATGAATTTGTCGCTATGACAGATTTAGCACAAGGAAACTTTAATTTCTCAGATAGAACGACAGCGATTATCTCTGTATTCTTAGTTTCATTTGCAAACTTCTCTTCAATTGGGATTATTGCAGGAGCAGTTAAGAGCTTAAATGAAAAGCAAGGGAATGTAGTCGCAAGATTTGGTTTGAAATTACTATTCGGTGCAACGTTAGTAAGTTTCTTATCAGCAACAATCGTTGGCTTATTATTTTAATAGATTTATATAATATAAAAAGGAATGGTGATTGTGATGAGAATGGTAGATATTATTGCAAAAAAGCGTGACGGCAAAGAATTAACGACTGAAGAAATCAAATTCTTTATTAATGGATATACAGACGGAAGTATTCCTGATTATCAAGTGAGTGCGCTTGCAATGGCAATCTTCTTTAAAGATATGACAGATCGCGAACGTGCAGATTTAACGATGGCGATGGTTGAGTCTGGAGAAACGATCGACTTATCAGCAATTGAAGGAATTAAAGTAGACAAACATTCAACTGGCGGTGTTGGTGATACAACAACTTTAGTATTAGGACCATTAGTTGCTGCTTTAGATGTACCAGTAGCAAAAATGTCTGGTCGTGGTTTAGGACATACTGGCGGAACAATTGATAAATTAGAAGCAGTAGAAGGATTCCACGTTGAAATTACGAAAGAACAATTCATCGATATTGTAAACCGTGACAAAGTAGCTGTTATTGGACAAACAGGAAACTTAACACCTGCAGATAAAAAGATTTATGCATTACGTGACGTAACAGGAACTGTTAACTCAATTCCTTTAATCGCAAGTTCAATTATGAGTAAAAAAATTGCAGCTGGTGCTGATGCAATCGTACTTGATGTAAAAACAGGTGCTGGTGCATTTATGAAAACAGAAGAAGATGCAAAAGAATTAGCACATGCAATGGTACGTATCGGAAATAATGTAGGACGTCAAACAATGGCAGTTATTTCAGATATGTCACAACCTCTTGGATTTGCGATTGGTAATGCTCTAGAAGTGAAAGAAGCGATTGATACGTTAAAAGGTGAAGGTCCAGAAGATTTAACAGAATTAGTACTTGTATTAGGAAGTCAAATGGTCGTACTTGCGAAAAAAGCAAATACGTTAGAAGAAGCTCGTGAAATGCTAATTGAAGTGATGAAAAACGGAAAAGCAACTGCGAAATTTAAAGAGTTCTTAAGCAATCAAGGCGGAGATAGCTCAATTGTAGACAATCCAGAAAAAATGCCACAAGCTAAGTATGTAATTGATGTACCTGCAAAAACTTCAGGTGTTATTTCTAACATTGTTGCAGATGAGATTGGTATTGCAGCTATGTTACTTGGTGCAGGTCGTGCAACGAAGGAAGATGAAATCGATTTAGCAGTAGGATTAATGTTACGTAAAAAAGTTGGCGATGCAGTAAAAGAAGGCGAGCCATTCGTAACAATCTACGCAAATCGTGAAAATGTAGAAGATGTAAAAGCAAAAATTTATGAGAACATCTCTATCGCTGAAACAGCAGTGGCTCCTAAATTAGTTCATACAGTTATTACTGACTAATCATCATTTCATTTACTTTGAGGGGGAAATAATATGGATAAGAAAAAATATATTGAAGAAGCAAACAAGATGTTATCGAAAGCGTATATTCCGTATTCTAAATTTCCTGTTGGCGCAGCGTTAGTTACGAAAGAAGGGAAAATCTATACTGGTTGTAATATAGAAAATGCTTCTTACGGTTTATGTAACTGTGCAGAAAGAACAGCAATATTTAAAGCAGTATCAGAAGGTGAGCGCGATTTTAGTTACTTAGTTATTACAGGAGAAACTGATGGCCCGATTTCACCATGTGGTGCGTATAGACAAGTAATTGCTGAATTCTGTGATCCGAAAATGCCTGTATTATTAACGAATGTAAAAGGTGATGAAAAAGAAGTGACTGTTGAGCAATTACTTCCAGGTGCTTTCACAATTGACGATTTAAAATAAGTTAAAAAGCCATTCTGCAATTATTAATTGCAGAATGGCTTTTTTGTTCATATTCCGTTCATAAACTTTGCGTAAAATGATTGCAGTGAATATGGAAAGTTTACAGCAGGAGGAATATAATGAAGAAATTCTATAATATGGCATGTAGTTACTTATTGGTTTATGATTCTGCTAAAAAAGTCATTTAAATAGATAGGAGTGGAAAGTATGATAGCACTTTTATCAAGTATCGTAGCAGTTTGTATGGCTGTTGGGTAATGTTTCTACGTTTTAAAGCAGCGAAAAAGCCGGTAACGAAAAAGAAAATTATATTGCCAACAATTTTTATGAGTACAGGCGCGATGATGTACTTTTTACCTGACTTTCGATTAACATCGTTAGAAATAGTCGAGGCAATTAGTATAGGGCTTATTTTCTCTATTTTTCTTATTAAAACAACTAAGTTCGAAATAAAAGGCGAACATATATTTATGAAACCTTCAAAAGCATTCATATTCATTTTAGTAGGCTTATTAGCTGTACGCGTGGCATTAAAGTCATATTTAAGCCAATCAATTGATTTGGCAGAGTTAAGCGTAATGTTTTTCTTACTTGCATTTGCGATGATTGTGTCGTGGAGAATTGCGATGTATCGCTCGTTTACTAAATTAGAAAAGACAATAAACAGAGCTGGAATTTCTATATAGGAAATCCAGCTCTGTTTATGTTTTATTGAAATTCTTTAGCGCGGAACTCATTTGCTTAATTTTAAACGTATTTGAGCATCTTGTAATGCAACTGGTGTAACGTTAAGACCATTAGGATCAACAATTTTTGTATTTAATAAAATGGAATCTAGGCTTCCACGAAATGTTTCTGTATAGTTTTGGCGCAACATTTGTTGTTCTTGTTTTTCATCAACTGTTAATCCAGATGTTCTTTCTTTTTTTGATAATTCATTAATACGGAATAAAATGTTTTGCATTTTGTTCACCTCTTATTTTAAAAAAATTAGTTGCTTACTAATTTATAGTTATTGTAACTTGTTTAGTTGTTTGTGTCAATACTATCTAAAATTAAGTTAAAAATTGACGAAAAATTATAACAATAATAGAATGAATTGTATTGATGATTAGTTTCACAACCATACATAGAACACTAGGAGGATTATTATGAAATCAACATTTTTTGCTCAAAATAGAGAACGATTAGCAAACACATTACCAGAGGGATCTATTACGATTTTATTTGCGGGACAAGCACCGCATATGTCAGCTGATGCACATTATAAATTTGTACCGAATCGTAATTTTTACTACTTAACGGGAATCGATGAACCAAATGTTATTTTTATGCTGAAAAAGGTTGGAAGTAGTGTTGAAGAAACACTTTTCATTGAAAAGTCAGATCCAGTAATGGAAAAATGGGTCGGTAAAACAGTTTCTAACGAAGAAGCAGAGAAAATTTCAGGTATAAAGAAAGTTGTATATTTAGATAGCTTTGAAAAGACAATGTCAAATATACTTTTTACAGAAAATGCAAAGCATCTATATTTAGATATAGAACGTCGTGATTGGAATGGTACGGAGACAAAAACATTAGCATTTGCTAAACATGTAAGAGAAAAATACCCACACGTAACAATTGGTAATGTATATCCGAACATTTGTGAATTACGAGTATTTAAAACAGAGGAAGAAATTGAAATTATTAAAGAAGCGATTGCTATAACGAAAGACGGTATTTACAACGTACTTAAGCATGCAAAAGCAGGCATGATGGAGTATGAATTAGAAGCACAATTTGATTTTACACTGAAGTCATCTGGCATTAAGTACCATGCGTTCAATACAATTTTGGCGAGTGGGAAAAATGCTACAGTTCTTCATTATGAAGATAATGATGCACAAATTCAAAATGGTGACTTAGTATTACTAGATTTAGGTGCTCAAAAAGACTACTATAACGCTGATATTAGTTATACATTCCCGGCAAATGGAACATTCTCTAGTCGCCAAAAACAAATTTATAATATTGTATTAAAAGCATTAAAAGAAACAACAGAGATTATTAAGCCAGGATTAAAGTTCGCTGCATTAAATGAGCATACAAAAAAGGTACTGGCAGAAGAGTGTAAAGCAATTGGTTTAATTCAAGAAGATGAAGAGTTATCAAAATACTATTATCATGGTGTCAGCCATTTCCTTGGTTTAGATACACATGATGTAGGAACATATAAAGATAGAGTGTTAGAAGAAGGTATGGTTATAACAATTGAACCTGGTCTTTATATTGAAGGAGAATCAATTGGAATTCGTATTGAAGATGACATTCTTATAACGAAAGACGGGTATGAAAACTTGTCAAAAGATATCATTAGGGAAGTTGAAGAAATTGAAGAATTTATGAGTGTAAATAATGAACATGTAAAAGGAAACCAAGCTGTAGTTAAATAATAAAAGAGTCATCACTAATTTATTTGAACTTTATCTCGAATCGTGGACAATTAAAAAATCCATGATTCGGGATAGGGTTCTTTTCTTCGAAATACTAATCTTTAATTATTAATCCTAATAAAGTAGCAAACTGAACAGCTTGATATGTCGATACTTTACATCCTCTTAAATCGTTCACTGAAACTGTAAGTGTATCAAAGGTAGAGGAACTAATATCTATCCCCTTCAGTGATGTCTGATCAAAATTAGCTTCATTAAGACTACATAATTGGAATTCAACTTTTTTAAGTTTACAGTCAAAAAAATCTGCATTATTTAATGAAGTTTCATTGAAGATGATTTTTTCTAGTTTAGAATTTCCAAATGCCGCTAAATTCAAAATTGAATTCTCAAATTTAACATTTCCTAAGCTAGATTCTGTGAAATTTACTCCGATTAATTTACTGTTTTTAAATTCGACTCTGTGAACAGAAGAATTGCTTAAATTAACATTTGATAAATCACAGTTTTCAAAACAAACATCTGTAATATCAATATTGCTAAAGTCTGTATTAGTAAACTTACAGTTTTTTATCACCGCATCATATAACCGCACTCTATCTACAGATTCATTTTCGAAAGTGGAGTCTATAATTTCACACACTTCCAATGTTGGATCTTCTTCATAAAAAATATCTTGAAAATTCTTTGAAGATAACTCTGGTGAAATTTTTGGTCTATCAATTTTCATCGTATATCAATCCTCTTCTATTTGATATATTTGTGTAATTTGAGTCTATTGTCTTCTTGTAAGGAACATTAGTTCTTATTATACAAAAATGTAAGTTCTTTTGTGAAGAGCATTTTAGCTACATTTTTCTTATTTAATAATAGTAGTGTTATTGTTTCTTAAGAAATAACGTCAAAACAAATACGAGAACGGCTAGTATAGTCGCTACAAGGAAAGTATTTTGTCTTTCTAAAATATTCGCTTCCTGTAAAGTCTCCGCTTTTAGTAATTTTCCAATTAAGTTACGTAAAATCTAATTACATCTCCTTATTTTCTTGAAAATCAACTTCTATAATGATTTTGAAAAATAAGAAGGAGGGATTTTCCATGAAGCGATTTGTATTAACAGCTGTTACGGTCTCTGTAATATTTTTAATTGCTGCATGTTCTTTGGCCACAAATACAACAAATGATCATAAAAATATGAAAGATAAAAAAACACTACAGACTGAAACAGCTACAAAACCATTGAAAGTTGAAAAAGGACCAGAAGTTACTTTAATAGCGAAAGAAGAAAAGCAAAAGTTAAGTAACGGTGTTATTGTTCCAGTCTGGACATTTAATGGCTCATCTCCTGGTCCAGAAATTCGGGTGAAAAAAGGTGAAAAGGTGAAAGTGACATTAAAAAATGAATTATCTGCACCAGTATCTATTCATTGGCATGGATATCCTGTCCCAAATAACATGGATGGAATTCCAGGCGTGACACAAGATGCAGTTGAACCAGGAAAAAGTTTCACTTACGAATTTGAAGCGAACGTACCAGGAACGTACTGGTATCACTCGCATCAAGATTCTGTAAATCAATTAGATAGAGGTTTGTATGGAGCGCTCATTGTAGAAGATACAAAGGAAAAATATGATAAAGATTACACATTAATGTTGGATGAATGGGTTACAGATAAAGAAGAAATGAATAAGCAGTTAAAAGAAATGACAAAAGGGCAAATAGGTAATAAATCTAAAGGTAATGAAAATGGGGAAAAGAATGATGATAAGAACGGCATGGATCATTCCGGTATGGACATGGACAGTGATCAAAAAGATTCTGGCAATATGACAATGGACCATGGAAATATGAAGATGGAAGGTCATGATATGAGTATGTATGATTTATTCACAATCAATGGAAAAAGCGGTGATTTAGTAGTGCCATTGAAAGTGAATAAGGGAGATAAAGTTCGTCTTCGACTCGTTAATGCTGGTTATCTATTACATGATATACATGTTCACGGTCATGATATAAAAGTAATTGCGACAGATGGTCAACCAATAAACGATCCAAAAGTTATAAAGGATAAAGTAATTTCAATCGCACCGGGTGAACGTTATGATATTGAATTTACTGCTAATAATACTGGGAAATGGTATGTTGAAGACCATTCGAAAAATAAAGATGCAAAAGGAATGAAAGCTATTATTGAATATGATGGCAGCAAAGAGATGAAAGATAAAGCAAACGAAAAAGAAAAATTACCTAAAGTAGATATAATGAAATATGGTACTAAAAAATTAGGAAGTTTCACGTTAAATCAAGAGTATACTGCCACATATAATATGGACTTAAATACGCAAATGAATGGAAATGAAATGGTATATACAATTAACGGAAAGGTATTTCCGGATATTGACCCAATTCAAGTGAAAAAGGGTGATTTAGTAAAAGTGAAGTTGGTAAATCGTTCTAAAATGGATGATCACCCAATGCATTTACATGGTCATTTCTTCCAGGTGTTGAGTAAAGATGGAAAACCGATAGAAGGTTCTCCGATTGTTAAAGACACATTGAATTTGAAGCCAGGAGAAGAATATGAAGTAGCCTTTGTAGCAGACAATCCTGGTGAGTGGATGTTCCACTGTCACGACCTACATCATGCTTCAGCAGGGATGGTAACGGAAGTGAATTATACAGATTATAAATCTGGCTATGTTCCAAATCAAAACATTCCTAATAAGCCAGAATAATAGGAAGCAGTTATCCTATGGATAGCTGCTTATTCATTTTTGTTGCAAGTACTAATGTATATGTTGATTATGCCCAGGTGAAGGTGAGGGAGTATGATCTGGAAATGTCACGAATACGGCAACGATAATTATTACACTAATTGAAAGGAATAACAAAAAACGCCGTTGGATAAAAGTAGACAAGTTCTCTGATAACAATTGAATTATACATGACATAGTAATCGTTATAGTAAGTAAGAGACTAATGAACAGTATACTATGAGCTTGTTGAGCATTTAACATTTCTGTAATCATTGCTCCCATCATACTTGCCATTAATCCAGAGAACATTCCTTCTAAAGCAGTATATAGGTGAAAACGTAGACCCACTAAAAAACCGATAAAACCACTAATTAAAATAGCAAGTAAAGTAGAATATAGTAATTCCCCCTTAAAGAGAATGCCTAAATAAAAACCAATACTTAAACCGATACTCATACTAAAAGACATAATAAATACCATATACTCCATTAGGGTACCCTTACGTTTAGAAATATTGGATGCAATAAGAATTGAGATACAGCAAAGTGTTAGGGCAGTTAACGTATAAGCAAACATTATGATACCTCCTTGTCCTATCGTTCATTTCATCATATGTGTACTTATGATAATTTATATCTGCATATTATCTGCACAATTTCATAGATGTAGGCAAAGGAACGCTTGATTTTTTAGGGCGTCTTTTTTAATTGTAAGAATGTGAAAGAAATTGTTATATTATGAGTTTCTATTGTGAAGCCATAAAGAATAAGCGTATAATATTATAGGTCTCCCATTTGCGAGACAAACAAACCGCGAATGATAAATAAGATTGTTGTTTTATCATCGCTTCTAAACATATAGACAATGAAAGTAACACTGGAATACAGATAGGGAGTTATAAAATGAAATTAATTATTGCCGAGAAACCAGATCAAGGTTTGGCTCTTGTTTCACAATTTAAATATCGCCGGAAAGATGGGTATTTAGAAGTAGAAGCGAATGAGTTATTTCCAAATGGAGCGTACTGTACATGGGCAATTGGTCATTTGACGCAGTTATGTAATCCAGAGCATTATCACGCAGAGTGGAAAAAATGGTCACTTAATACATTACCGATGATTCCAGAGCGTTTTCAATTTGAAGTAACAAAGTCAAAGTATAAGCAATTTAACGTTGTGAAACAGCTGTTACATAATCCACAGGTAACAGAAATTATTCACGCAGGCGATGCTGGGCGTGAAGGGGAACTAATCGTACGAAATATTATTAATCTTTGTAACGTGCAAAAGCCGATGAAGCGTCTATGGATTTCGTCTTTAACGAAGCAAGCTATTTATCAAGGGTTTAAAAATTTACTTGACGAATCAGATACAATTAATACGTATTACGAAGCATACACAAGATCTTGTGCTGACTGGGTTGTTGGTATGAATGCATCACGTGTGTTTAGTATTTTGCTAAAGAAAAAAGGAATGAATGATGTATTTTCTGCTGGTCGTGTCCAAACACCAACGTTAGCATTGATTGTAAAGCGTGAGAAAGAAATTGAAAACTTTAAGTCAGAGCCTTTCTGGGAAGTGTTTGCAACCTTTAATATAGAAGGAAAGAAATATGACGGGAAATGGGAGAAGGATAATGAATCCCGCTTAAAAGACCCTGATATGGCGAATAAAATTGCGGCATTTTGCCAAGGGAAACCGGCTGTTGTGAAGGAAATGAAAACGGAGCGTAAAGAGTTTCAGCCGCCGCTTTTATTCAACTTATCATCACTGCAAGCAACGGCAAATAAAGCCTTTAAGTTTTCACCGAAAAAGACGCTTGATATAACGCAAGCACTCTATCAAAAAGGGATTGTTTCTTATCCACGTTCAGATTCTAACTATGTTACTCAAGGAGAAGCAGCGACTTTCCCTGATATTTTACAGAAGTTAAGTCAGTTTGATGAATATAAAGGTTTATTACCGGCTCCGGTTGAATCCATTATGAACAATAAGCGTTATGTAAATGAAAAGAAAGTAACAGATCACTACGCGATTATTCCGACAGAGCAAGTTACAAACCCAAGCAGACTATCAGGTGATGAAAAGAAAATATACGATATGATCGTAAGAAGGCTTATTGCAGCTCATTATGAAGTTGCAATCTTTGACTATACTACAATCATTACGCTTGTAGATGAACGCGCTGAATTCATTTCAAAAGGAAAACAGCAAATTCAAGAAGGTTGGCGTAAAGTTATTTTCCAAGACGATAAAGATGACGAAACCATTCTTCCAATTGTAGCTGAAGGTGAAGAAGGAAAAGTTGTAAAGGTGAAAGTGAAAGAAGGAAAAACACAGCCACCGAAGCGTTATACAGAAGGACAACTTATTACGTTAATGAAAACAGCCGGTAAGTATTTAGAGAATGAAGAGCTAGAGAAGGTATTGAAGAAAACAGAAGGTTTAGGTACGGAAGCGACCCGCGCGGGTATTATTACGATGCTGAAAGACCGTAAATATATAGATGTAAAGAAAAACCAAGTGTATGCGACTGATAAAGGAAAAGTATTAATTACCGCAATTGGTGACAAAATACTAGCTTCACCGGAAATGACTGCGAAATGGGAACAACGTCTTGCGGAAATTGGTGAAGGTACAGCTTCACCAGCTACATTTATGGAACAGACGAAAAAGCTATCAGCTAAAATTATTGAAGACGCAGTGGAAATGTCTGAGAAGTGGGATTTCACGGGACTACATGTTGAATCGATTGAACGAAAAGGATCGAAATTTACAACGGGTAAAAAGGTTGGTAGCTGTAAAAAATGTGATGGCGATGTAATTGATAAGTCAACGTTTTACGGTTGTTCTAACTATAATACAACGCAATGTGATTTCACCATTTCAAAGAAGATATTAAGTAAAACAATTTCGCAAAAGAATATGACAAAGCTCTTAAAAGGTGAAAAGACTGATTTAATTAAAGGCTTTAAAAAGGGCGAGAAAACGTTTGATGCGAAATTAGAGTGGAAAGATAATAAGATTAATTTTGTATTTGAGAATTAATTTGTTAAAAGAGCATGACATAAAACTGTCATGCTCTTTTGTTTTTTCTTTTATATAAAATTTAACGATAAAAAAAATCCTTTAAATAATAATTTTTTATTGTAAAACGATAAATTTTGTATTAAAATCAAAATCATAATAAATGAGTGAGGTGCTTTTGTTAAAAGGTAACAACCTTATTTTTAAAATTAGAGGAGGTATAACTATGAACATTAACAATTTGATTGTTAAACATATGGATAACCCCCATGAGTTGGAGAAGATGTATAGAAAAGATCCGAAAGCTTTTAAAAAAGCATTCTCACAAGCATGGGACCAAAACCCTGATTCTCAAATTCTAGGTGCTTGGTATGAAAGGTTGCATTTCAAGGAGAAGGTAAATAAAGAAAAAACATCTTTGTTTCAAAAAGGTTTCTTATTCATGGGCCTTTTAGCTATTCTGGCCGGCATAAGCACTAGAATCATTTTCCACTTTGTTGAGCAGGAAGCAATTGCTCCAATTAATTTGGCTTTTGGTGTAATTCCCTTTATTGCTGCTTATTTTGTTTACAATAATAAGCCGAAAAAAAGTATTATTTATTCCCTTATAGCGTTATTCCTAGTTTCCGGGGTGTATCTTAATACGTTGCCAATAAATTATAAAGACAGTACCATACTTGCGTATTTACATCTTCCTATATTTTTATGGGTCTTAGTAGGGCTTGCGTTTACAGGAAATGAATATTCAAAAGGCGGTACAAGATTAGCCTATATTAAATTTAATTTAGAATATTGTCTTCTCTACGGGAGCATGGCAGTGAGCGGAATGATACTAGCAATATTCACCATGCGTTTATTTAGCTTTGTTGACTTAGATATAGGAGAATTCTATTTTAGTAATGTTGTTTTATTTGGAGCAGCGGCTCTCGCTATTGTGGCTGCATACTTAGTATCAATGAATCTTAAGCTTGCTAAAAATATTACACCATACATATCTAAAATTTTTAGTCCTCTCGTCCTGATCACGTTGCTTATCTATCTTATAACGGTAATTTGGGTCGGGAAAAATCCGTTCTTGGATCGCAATTTCCTAATGGCTTTCAACGGAATACTCCTTGGTGTATTGGCTGTTACCATATTTTCTATCGTTGAAAGTGACTCGGACGAGAAAAAGAACATTTCAGATTATATAAATTTTTCCTTAATTGTTCTGGCACTTATTATTGACACTGTTGCATTGTCAGCCATCGTATTTAGACTTTCATCTTACGGGATTACACCTAATAGACTAGCTGTTTTAGGTGTAAACATATTGATCTGGGCAAATCTAATTTGGATTATGTTTTCCTATATGCGTTTCTTGCAAAACAAATCAGGACCGACAGCTATCCAAGATGCCATTACGAAGTATTTGCCAATCTACGGACTTTGGGCAGCTTTCGTTATATTTACGTTTCCTATCATTTTTAATTAGAAAGGATCTGTTAATGTAACGAAAAGTTAATTCTCTATAACATATAAAATTTTTAGAGCCGATTGATTTATTATAATTGGTATTATTATGTTTGTAGTTTCGGTAATTTCATTTGTATTGATAAATAAGAAATAAGTGTTGTATGTAATCTCTCCATAATAAAAAACGTCTCAAATGGGACGTTTTTTATTATGCGTATTGCCGTTTTCTCTTAATAAGCAACAAAACTTGTGACACACAAGCTAGTACCGGTAACTCAATCAACGGTCCAATAACGAGTGCAAGTGCGATAAGAGGCTCGTCTGGAAAAGCTGTCACAGCGATAGCGAGTGCAACAGGTGAGTTTCTTGCTAACGTTGTTAAGCTTAGACTTACTGTATCTTTGTAAGATAAATGCATCATGCGTCCGATAAATTGTCCTAGTAAAAAATTAATGATGAAGAACAATAGAACAGGAACGAGTAATAATAAAACGACATTCATATTTTTCAGTAAATATTTACCTTGTGATGCAAACATCGCTACTATTGCTAAACTTAAAAATACAATTTGAGCAGAGCTAAAAAACGGAATGAGTTTATTCTCGAGAGTTTCAGCTTTTTTCATTTTATTCATAATGAATTTTGTAGCGTGTGCAAGTATAAATGGTAAGACGATTACGATAACAATACTTTCTACTAAAACAGAAACCGCTACAGTTTTCATGACACCAGCAAATAAAAATAAATAAATTGGAAGGAGTAGTACTTGCAAAATTAAATTTACAGGTAAAATTGCAGTAGAAAGTGCTACATTTCCTTTCGCTATTTCAGTAAAGATTAAGTACCAATCTGTGCATGGAGTAACCATTAACATTATAAATCCAACCCAAAGTGCTGGATGATCTGAAAGAAATAGTGCTCCTAATCCCCAAGCGAGTAAAGGGGTCCATAAGAAGTTAATAGTAAGACTTGTTCCAGCAAATTTTAAATTGCGAAATCCGTTTTTTATTTCTTTTAATGGGATGCTGAGGAATAATCCATATAGCATGAAGAATAAGAAGGGAACAATAAACTTGTCTGAATACGTATGTATCATATTAAATTGTCCGAGTACGATGCCGCATGTAACAGCAAAAAGAATAATAAAAGTTTGAATCTTTTCTATAGTGCTCATGAATAAATCCTTTCTATCTATGAATTTTCCTCTCTAAGTTTATTATACAAGTAATAAAGATGTATTTGGTGTTCAATTGTATTTCACTTAATGTTTTTAAGTTGAGATTTTATTTTTTTATTAAAAGCTGCTTGACTAAAGTTAGTAACTATATTAAAATCACTTACATAAGGTAATTAAATAACAAAAAGTACAATAGTGTAACTTAAGGTATCTATTGGAACTTTTTCTTAGAATAAGAATTTTTATGATGATGAATAATGAATATGAAAAGAAAGATTAGGTGAAGAAAATGGGACTATTTAGCTCATTATTTGGTAAAAAAGAAGAAAATAAGAATGTAGAGGGGAATAAAAAAATGTCAAAAGTATTATTTGTAAAAGCAAACGATCGTCCAGCGGAGCAAGCAGTTAGTTCAAAAATGTATGAAACATTTGTAAGTACTTATAAAGAAGCAAATCCAAATACAGAAATTACGGAATTAGATTTATTTGCATTAGATCTTCCTTATTACGGAAATATCGCGATTTCAGGTGGATATAAACGTAGCCAAGGTATGGAGTTAACAGCTGAAGAGGAGAAGGCAGTTGCTACAGTAGATCAATATTTAAATCAGTTTTTAGAAGCTGATAAGGTTGTATTTGCATTCCCATTATGGAACTTTACAGTACCAGCACCATTAATCACATATATTTCATACTTATCTCAAGCTGGAAAAACGTTTAAATATACAGCAAATGGCCCAGAAGGTTTAGTTGGTGGTAAGAAAGTAGTTGTGTTAGGTGCTCGTGGTTCAGATTACTCTTCAGAACAAATGGCTCCTATGGAAATGGCAGTTAATTACGTAACAACTGTACTTGGATTCTGGGGAATTACAAATCCAGAGACAGTTGTAATTGAAGGACACAATCAATATCCAGATCGTTCACAACAAATTGTTGAAGAGGGTCTAGAAAACGTTAAAAAAGTAGCAGCAAAATTTTAATTCATGATAGTAAATGGAAAAACCAACATGGATGACTATGTTGGTTTTTTAGTCTGTTTTTCATGTTAAAAAATGTATATTTATAAAATAAAAGAAAAGTTCGAAAATAGTATTGCAAAATATTATATAGCAAACTATAATGAGTTCAAGAATAGTTGATACTTAAATTAAATATTCAGAAAATTCAATTAGTTAAAATTGGAAAATGAGATAAGGAAACTTGAATGGGGGTTATATTATGGCGAATAAAGTACCGTTTTCGTTCATAGTAGTTATTGGATTAATGTTATTTGCACTATTTTTTGGAGCGGGAAATTTAATTTTCCCAGCGATGCTTGGTCAATCAGCAGGAGAGAATGTATGGATTGCTAACGCTGGATTTTTAGTAACTGGTGTTGGACTACCATTACTAGGTGTACTAGCATTTGGTTTTTCAGGTAAAGATGATTTGCAGTCATTAGCAAGTCGCGCTCACCCAGTGTTCGGGATTGTGTTTACAACAGTTTTATACTTAGCGATCGGTCCGTTATTTGCAATACCGAGAACAGGAAATGTATCTTATGAAATTGGTCTTAAGCCGTTTATGCCAGAGGGAGTAGGTTCTACACCTTTAATTCTTTTCACAATTATATTCTTTAGCATCACTTGTTTTTTTTCGCTAAATCCCGCGAAAATTGTCGATATTGTTGGAAAAATTTTAACGCCAATTAAGTTGACTTTCATCGGTATTTTAGTAATCGTTGCTTTTATACATCCGATTGGAGATATGCAAGCACCAGCGGAAGCTTATACATCACATGCATTCTTTAAAGGATTCCAAGAAGGATACTTAACGATGGATACGCTCGCATCATTCGTATTCGGGATTATCATTATCAATGCTATTAAAGAAAAAGGTGCGAAAACGAAAACACAAATTATGGTCGTTTGTGCAAAAGCGACAATTATTGCAGCATCTATTTTAGCAATTATTTATACAGCTCTTTCTTATATGGGTGCTTCAAGTGTTGCGAAGCTTGGACATTTAGAGAACGGCGGAGAAGTATTAGCGAAAGTTTCTAACTACTATTTCGGATCATATGGCGGAGTATTATTAGGATTAATGATTACAGTAGCTTGTTTAACAACTAGTGTGGGACTTGTATCAGCATGTTCTTCATTCTTCCATAAGTTATTCCCAAATGTTCCTTACAAAGCAATTGCAATTACGCTATGTGTATTTAGTGCAATTGTTGCAAACGTAGGATTAACACAATTGATCGCAGTTTCTGTTCCAGTATTAACAGCAATTTATCCACTAGCAATCGTATTGATTTTCTTAACATTCTTCCATTCATTATTTAAAGGAAGAGCTGAAGTTTATCAAGTAAGCTTAATCGTAACATTTATCATCAGCTTATTTGATGGATTAAGTGCAGCTGGAGTTAACATTGAAGTAGTAAGCCAAGTGTTCACTAAATTCCTTCCGATGCAGGAAGTAGGATTAGGCTGGATCTTCCCAGCGATTATCGGTGGATTTATCGGATATGGCATTAGCATTTTAAAAGTGAAAAATCAAGTTCAACCAGCAACTAGAGCGGATAAGAAAATAGGTTAAATAAAAAAAGTTATAGACTTGTTTCTATAGCTTTTTTTGTTACTATTAATAATGAGAAAAAATAAAGTAGTAGGGGAAATAAAATGAAAAAAACAATTGATCATATCGGAATCGCAGTTCGTGATATAGATAGTACGATACGTTTTTATGAACAGGTTCTATCAGGAGAATTAATAGATCGTTACGTAAGTGAAGCTCCTGGTGTGGAAAGCGAAGTAGCCATTCTTGAAGTGGATGGAGATAGAATTGAATTACTTGCACCGACGAATAATACGACATCTCCAATTGCCCGTTTTATTAAACAAAAAGGTAAAGGTGTTCATCACGTTGCGTATCGTGTCGATGATTTAGATGTGGCTCTAGAAGAGTTAAAAGAACAAGGTATTCGGACATTAGAGCATACACTTCGGATTAATAAGCACGGTAGAAGATTAATATATCTTAACCCAGCGGATACAGAAGGAACGATTATCGAGTATTGTGATTATCCGGAAGAGAAATAGAAGAAGGATATTTTTAAAAAGGTGTTATGTTATTACGTAACACCTTTTTATTTATGCATTTCACATTTTCTTCACAAATGATTCACGATAACTTTTCTTCTTTGATAACTTACATAAATATATTTTATGATATAATAACAATCGGCTTTAAAAATGTAAGTTGTATCTATAGTGATAGTTACTATTGTATTAGAAGTTAAGAGGTGGAAGAGAAATAAGAGTTATACTTTACAGAAGTTTATATTTAATCAGGTTAATATTTCGCCCGAGAATCAAACTTCGGAAGTTAAAGTAATGAAAATAGAGCGATGAGGAAGAAAGAAGTGAAATGAGTGTGAAAGTAATGAGAAGATTAGGGACATGGTTATTACTTGCATGTGTGGTTATCATATTGATACCGAAAAGTGCATCTGCTCATGCGTACGTTGTGAAATCAAACCCTACTGAAAATGAAACATTGAAGAAAGCACCATCTGTTGTGAAAATTGAATTCGATGAGGACATACAAGTTTCAAGTTTTAATACATTGTACGTGAGAGATACATCAGGTAAAAGGGTCGATTTAAAAGATGCTCATATTGATAAAAAAAATAAAAAGCTATTAGAAGCCGGATTAAAAGACAATCTCAAAAATGGTCTTTACTCTATTCAGTGGAAAGTGATTTCAGCTGATGGACATCCAATTCAAGGAGTTATCCCGTTCCGGGTTGGATTAGCGGGAGTGGAAACAGAAACAGACGATATACAAGTGGAAGAGATGGGTTACATCCCACAAATCGATATGATTATGGAACGTGGAATTTTATATACAAGTTTCTCACTATTTATAGGAGTGCTATTCTTTAATCTTATTATGTATAAAGGAAATGCAACCTCGGTTCAATTAAGGAGTAAGAACATAATATGGATTTCTCTATTTGGGATATTGATTAGCTTGTTATTCAATCTACCATTGCAAGCGAAAATAAATGCTGATGTTTCATGGCTAGAAGCATTCAATCCTTTACTATTAAAAGAAACATTACAGCTTTCTGTTTTTGGTTATGTATGGATTACTCAAATGGTTCTCATTAGTACGCTTATAATTGTTACGTATTTTGCGGTGAAGCATGAGAAGTTTTCGTCGTTTAAAGTATGGAGTATTCCAATACTATTGTTTATAGGGTTACTTGTTATGAAGGCCTTTAATAGTCACGCATACGGTTTAAAGTTTAAAGACATTGCTGTCGTTATGGATTTTCTACATTTATTAGCAGCTTCATTATGGGTTGGTGGTTTATCATCTATTATTCTTCTTTTACGTAAAGAGGATAACAAGTGGCATATGTATTGGGATATGATTAAGCGTTTTTCACCGTGGGCAACAGGTGCTGTCATCGTGATTTTAATAACAGGCCTTTTTAACAGTACATTTTTTATTCCAACAATCCACTCATTATTTGATACAAAGTATGGATTGGCTTTATTAGCAAAGATACTATTATTTATTTTCATGGGGATATTGGGAATTGTTCATTATGTGAAAGGGAGAATAAGAGCGCAGCAAGGATTAGGAGCTACGGTGAAAGTAGAGTTTGTCATTGGAATTATCATTTTCGTAATCGTAGCTTTTATGACAAACGTACAGACACCACCGATGCCTCCTACTGGACCATTTACAGAGAGTAAGCAATTAGATAATGGATATGAACTTACGCTAAATGTAAGTCCGAATAAGGTAGGACAAAATAAATTCCATATTAAACTAAAGGATGAAAAGGGACAGCCTGTTACTGATATGGAACAAATGATATTGACGACTCAATCATTAGATATGAACATGGGAAAAGGTTCATTTAAAGTTTCAGTAGTTTCACCGGGAGAATATGAAGCAGAAGGTATGTATATTAACATGACAGGAAACTGGAATATACATGTTCATGGATTAACAAAATCTCTTGATAGTTTCGATACAGATTTTAAATTTATTGTAGGTGGCAGATAAAATTGTACCAATCATGCTGCTAGCGAGCAGCATGATAAACAGATGTTATAGATGAAAAGGAGTAAATAGAAAATGAAACGTATAAAAAAATTAGGAACAACAATGATCGCAACAATTATTGCAATGGGAATGTTTTCGTTACCTGTTAGTGCGCACGTCACTGTAAAACCAGCAACTTCTGACGTTGGTTCTTGGGAGACATATACGATAAAAGTACCAGTTGAAAAAAATGTAGCAACAACAAAAGTTACACTGAAAATACCGTCTGGAGTAGAGTTCCAGCAGTATGAACCAGTGCCAGGATGGAAAGTTGAGGAGCAAAAAGATACAGCTGGAAAAGTTAAAACTGTAGTATGGGAAGCAACAGGAGAAGGGATTTTACCCGGTCAGTTCCAGCGATTTACTTTCGTCGCTAAAAATCCGGATAAAGAACAAAAAATAGCTTGGGATGCATATCAACAATATAAAGACGGAGAAATTGTTGAATGGACAGGCGATGAAAAAGCTGAAAAACCGCATTCACTTACTACAATTGCAAAAGGTACGTCATTAACAGGAGAACATGGTGAAGTTTCTAGTGTAGAAAAGAATGAAGGTACTAGTAATATGCAATTGATAGCAATTGTCTTATCTATTTTTGCGATAGTATCGTCGGTAAGTGCGTGTGTTTTTGTAGTACGTCGTAAAAAGTAAGACGTAAGAAAGAGCCTACAAACAGTAGGCTCTTTCTTACGTTTATTTCAATTCAACTTGCTGCCTTACAGCAAGTGTTTTCGGTTTTATATTTACAAAACAAATACTCACAACAATAAATAATAGTCCGATGAATAAGCTAATGGTAATAGCCTCATGTAAGAAAATTGAACTTACAATAATAGCTATTAGTGGAATGAGGAATGTATAAGCCCCAACTTTACTTGCTTCACCAGCTCCAACAAGTGTGAAGTATGCAAGCCACCCCATTGCAATAACAAAGAATGAAATAAAGAGAAGTACGCTAACAAATGGCATACTCCAAGCGATACTAGACCAGCTTTCAAACTCTGTACCAAATCCAATTAAGCAAAGACCACCAATAATAAGCTGAAGTGTTACCATCCAAATGGCATTAACACGGTGACCAGTCTTCTTAATGAATACTGTGCCAAGTGCCCAGCCAATAGCGCATCCTAACGCGAGAAGGATTCCAATAACAGAAATGTGTCCTGTTAAACTGCTTGAGCTAATAACGCCTACACCAATAAATCCGAGAACAAGCCCGAAAATTTTCAAGCCGTACATTGATTCTTCAAGCCATATCCACGAGAAAATACCGAGTAAAACTGGTTGTAGAAATACAATGGCGGAAAATAACCCAGCAGGCATATATTGAAGGCCGACAGTTTGTAATCCGTAAAATATAATGATGTTAAGTAAGGAAGAAATAACGTATAAATGCCACGTTTCTTTTAAATGTAACTCTTTGTATTTCGGTAATGCGAACAGAAGTAAAATGAATCCTCCAATTAAAGTTCGAACGCCTGCAAATAAAACAGGTGGTGTATAATGCAGGGCAAACTTTGATAAAGGCCAATTGATTCCCCACATGAAAACGAGAAAGGTAAGGATGATGGCCGTCTTAGTTCGAGAAAGCTGTGTCACTGAAAGACCTCCTTGTTGTTATTCATTTCACTATGATATGATATCGACTGTAATAAATAAAATGAATCTTTTTTATGAGGAGTATAAGTGATTAGTTATGACCATTACACAACTGCAAGTATTAATAAAAACTGTTGAGTTAGGTAGTTTTACGAAGGCTGCTAGGGTGTTAAATATGACGCAGCCAGCTGTAAGTCATGCCATTTCAAGTATTGAGTCAGAGTTAGGAGTTACGATTCTTATACGTGATAAACGAAAAGGGCTCCTCGTTACGGATGTAGGAAACAGGATTCTTGTACATATTAGAGAGATTTTGAACGGTGTAGAGAAGATTGAACAAGAAGTTGCGATGGAGAAAGGACACGAAGTTGGAACGATTCGAATTGGTAGTTTTCCGAGTGCTTCTGCACATTTCTTACCCAAAATGATAAACCTTTTTAAGGAGAAGTATCCGAACTTAGAAGTAGTTCTTTGTGAAGGAACGATTAAAGAAGTTGAAGATTGGTTAGTATCGAGGGTTATTGATATAGGGATTGTTATTTTGCCTAATAAAGATATGGAGATTGTTCCATTAACGAAGGGGAAAATGGTTGCTATCTTAAGAGAGGATCATCCTCTCTGTAAGAAGGACGCTCTTACAATTTGTGATTTAGAGAATGAACCGATCATATTATGTAAGGGTGGATATGAACCACCCATTATTGATATGTTTAAACAAGCAAACGTACCACTTCGGGCTGAATATGTAATTTCGACAGTTACTACAGCTTTAAATATGATTCAAGAAGGATTGGGCATTGCAATATTAGCTGAATTATCTTTAACGAATTTACCAAAAAATGTGCAAACGAGAGAATTGGAACCACAAGTATGGAGAGAAATTGCATTAGCTGTTCCTTCATTAAAGGATTCTTCAATCGCTGTGCAGCTATTTATTGAAGAATTTCAATCGCTATTTGCAGAATAAAAAGAGGTGTCTCATATATCATAATGGGACACTTTTTAATTTACTTATAAAAAATCTATGAAAAGGATTGACTTATTTTTCGGTTGTAACTATAATGATTACATCGAGGTGGTGATTACGATGAAAATTAGTAGCCGCTTTTCCATAGCTGTTCATATTTTATCTATTTTGAAAAACAATCCATCTTCACTTTGTACTTCAGACTATATGGCTGAGAGTGTCAATACAAATCCAGTAGTCATTCGTAAAATCATGTCGTACTTGAAACAAGCTGGCTTTGTTTACGTAAATCGTGGACCGGGTGGCGCGGGATTACTAAAGGATTTACATGAAATCACATTGTTAGATGTGTATCATGCAGTGAACGTAGTCGAAGAAGACAAGCTATTTCATATTCACGAGCAACCGAATCCAGATTGTCCAATTGGGGCGAATATTCAAGCGGTGTTAGAAATTATTTTAATTCAAGCACAATCCGCGATGGAAGAAGTTTTGAGAAATATTACGATGGGGCAGTTGTTTGAAACTTTGCAAGAAAAAATGAATGCTTAAATCATATTTATATTTTTTTATCATTAATGTAACTGATTTGATTACAACTATAAAGGGAAGGTGTAAAAGTTATGACTGTAAAAATGAAAGTATACTCAGATTTTATATGTCCGTTTTGTTTTTTAGCAAAAGGTCCATTAGATGAGGTAGCGAAAGAGAAAGATGTAGAGATTGAATGGATGCCATTTGAATTACGTCCAAGTCCATATTCAAAAATAGATCCATGGAATGAACCAGAAAAATTAGGTTCATGGGATGCTTTCATTCTTCCGACAGCGAAGAAGTTAGGAATTGATATGCGCTTGCCACGTGTTTCACCACATCCATATACACATTTAGCTTTCGAAGGATGTCAATTTGCGAAAGAACGTGGACTAGGTAATGAGTATCATCACCGCGTATTCACAGCATTTTTCCAAGAAGAGCAAAACATTGAAGATATTGATGTGTTAACAAAATTAGCGGTAGAAGTAGGACTTCCTGAGGCGGAATTTAAAGATGCTTTAGTAACTCGTAAATATAAAGAAAAGCATCAAGAAGCAATTCAACACGCATATGATGAAGCGAATATTATGGCCGTTCCAACTGTCATGATTGGAGATGAAGTCATTCAAGGGCTTGCTAGTAAAGAAACACTAGAAAGGGTCATTGATAAAGAAATTGAAAAGGATAAAACAAATTCATTTGAAGGTATGCAATGTAATACCGATGGATATTGCTAATTCGCTTGTTATGAAATAACAAAATAAATTATAAAACAAACATTTGGAGGAATTAAAATGTCAGCAACTACAACAAACTTAAAAGAAGCAATCGTGAACCGCCGTTCAATTCGTAAAGTAGCAAAAAACGATGCAATTACGAAAGAAAGAATTGAAGAAGTGTTAAAAACAGCTTTACACGCACCAACATCTTTCAATATGCAAAGTGGTCGTATGGTTGTATTAATGGATGGAGAGCATGAAAAGTTTTGGGATATCGTTAAAGAAACACTAAGAGCCCGTGTACCAGCAGAAAACTTTGAAGCGACTGTAGAAAGACTAAAAGGTTTTCATGCAGGTGTAGGAACAGTGCTATTCTTTGAAGATCAAGCAACTGTAGAAAAAATGCAAGAAAATGCACCATTATATAAAGATCAGTTCCCATTCTGGTCTCATCAAGGAAATGCGATGTTACAACATACTGTGTGGATGCTATTATCTGCTGAAGGAATTGGGGCGTCATTACAACATTACAACCCAATCGTAGATGCTGAAGTGAAAGAAACTTGGAACATTCCGGCAGAGTGGAGCTTAGTAGGTCAAATGCCATTTGGTGAACCAAACGAACAACCAGCAGAAAGAACGTTCTTGCCTACTGAAGATGTAGTGAAATTTTATTAAGAAATACAATATGTAACGAGAAGGAAGCTGTACTTAAAAACAGCTTTCTTTTTTGTAGTGGTGTTAATTTATGCGCATTTAGGGAAGAAATATAAGAAATAATACGGTGAGAAGGGAATTAGAAAAATGAATGATGAGAAAAAATATACAGTGGTAGGTACTGATGTTGAGGAAGTAAAGCGTTTAAATAAAAATTCAGGATTAACGTATAATCAAGTGAAAGAAATGTTAGCAAAGCAAATGCAAAAAAAGAAGTAATTAGATTGAAATCTTTCATTTTTTCATTTAGCATTTTGATTGGAGAGAGTTAAGTAAAAGGTAACTCTCTTTTTTGTATAGCTAAGCATCTTATAGAGTGGAGGAAGCAACATGAAGAAATGGGTAAAGGTAACGCTGTCTATCACTGGAGGCATTGTCTTATTAGCGTGTGCCGGTGGATATTACGTGTATAAAAATTATTTTCCAAAGGAACCTGAGCGTATTGTATATGATAAAGAAAGAGTGCTACAACCGATACATAATCAGCTTAAAGGAATCAATATAGAAAATGTAAAGATAAAAGAAAAAGAAGTCGTAAATGCGACTGTAGATGAGCTTCAAAAAATGATTGATGATGGAAAGTTGTCATATGAAGAATTAACGAGTATTTATCTCTTTAGAATACAAGAACATGATCAAAATGGAATAACATTAAATTCTGTTACAGAGATAAATCCTAATGCGATGGAAGAAGCAAGAAAGTTAGATCAAGAGCGGGGTAGAAACAAAAATTCGAATTTATATGGTATTCCTGTCGTTGTAAAAGATAATGTACAGACGGAAAAAGTGATGCCGACTAGTGCAGGAACTTATGTATTAAAAGATTGGATTGCAGATCAAGACGCAACAATTGTGAAGCAGTTGAAAGAAGAAGGAGCATTTGTTTTAGGAAAAGCGAATATGTCTGAGTGGGCGAACTATTTATCTTTTACAATGCCAAGCGGGTATAGCGGGAAGAAAGGACAAAATTTAAACCCGTACGGTCCGATTACATTCGATACTTCAGGATCAAGTTCAGGATCTGCTACAGTAGTTGCAGCAGATTTTGCGCCGCTTGCAATTGGAACAGAAACGACGGGATCGATTGTTGCACCCGCGGCGCAGCAATCAGTAGTTGGGTTACGTCCATCTTTAGGTATGGTAAGCAGAACAGGAATTATTCCGTTAGCTGAAACTCTTGATACAGCAGGACCTATGGCAAGAACGGTAAAAGATGCAGCAACGTTATTTAATGCAATGATAGGTTATGACGAAAAAGATGTTATGACAGAAAAAATGAAAGATAAAGAAAGAATTGATTATACAAAGGATTTATCGATAGATGGATTAAAAGGGAAAAAGATAGGGCTTCTTTTTTCTGTATACCAGCAAGATGAAAATAGAAAAGCAGTAGCAGAAAAAATTAGAAAAGACCTTCAAGATGCAGGTGCGATATTAACTGATAATATCCAGTTAAGTGCTGAGGGTGTAGATAATTTGCAAACATTAGAATATGAGTTCAAGCATAATGTAAACGACTATCTTTCACAGCAAAAGAATGTACCGGTAAAATCGTTAGAAGAGATTATAGCGTTTAATAAAAAGGATAGTAAAGGACGAATAAAATACGGACAAACATTAATTGAAGGGTCTGAAAAATCTGTTATAACGAAAGAAGAGTTTGAAAACGTAGTGCAAACGAGTCAAGAAAATGCAAGAAAAGAGCTAGATAGGTATTTAGTAGAAAAAGGTTTGGATGCTCTAGTTATGATTAATAACGATGAAGTTCTTCTATCAGCTGTAGCTGGTTATCCGGAATTAGCGGTTCCTGCTGGATATGATAAAAATGGAGAACCAATCGGTGTAGTGTTTGTAGGGAAACAGTTTGGTGAAAAAGAGCTTTTCAATATTGGATATGCGTATGAACAGCAGTCTAAAAATAGAAAAGCACCTAAATTGTAAAAGGTTAAACGAAAAAAAGAGCTCAACTGAAGTAAGTAAGCGGGCTAATATAAATAGAATCTAACAATATAAGAATAAAAAAAGGATTCTTCCTAATTAGTAAGAAAGATTGTCTATAGAAGTTCATAAAATGTAATATATTCAATTTCCATCCATTGAAGGGGGAGGTTAAATCTTAATGAATGAAGTGAAAAATTTCTTTCGAAGTAGAGGGTTTCAACGGTTTCTCGTTTTAATAATATTAGCGTTAGTATTATATGGATTAAAAAGTATGATCAACTTAATATTAATTACGTTTATACTGACATTTTTAATGGATCGATTCCAACGTTTTATTTCAAAGAAATTGAAAGTGGACCGGAAAATTGTTATTGCCTGTTTGTATATCATATTAGTTTCCTTTATTGGCACGACATTGTATAAATATTTACCTGTGCTAACGATACAAATTTCACAATTAATTTACCAATTTAAACTATTTTTTCAAAATCCACCTGATAATGAAATCGTTAAATATGCACTTTCGACAATTAATGGGATGGAAGTATCAAAATATATAGAACAAGGTGTAGATGTCATCTATCAATCGATAGCAAATATAGGGAAGGTAAGTTTACAAATATTATTATCTCTAATTTTAAGCTTATTTTTCTTATTAGAAAAAGAGCGTATTATTACATTTACATCTAAGTTTAAAGATAGTAAGTTAAAAATGTTTTATGAGGAAATTGCATATTTTGGTGAAAGATTTGCAAGATCGTTCGGCAAAGTAATTGAAGCACAGTTTTTAATTGCGGTTGTAAATTGTATTCTTACTGTCATTGCATTAATTGTTTTAGGATTTCCGCAGCTTCTTGTATTAGCTGTTATGATTTTTCTACTAGGATTGATTCCTGTTGCAGGTGTGATTATTTCTTTGTTTCCACTTTGTATCATTGCTTACAACGTAGGTGGAGTTATGTACGTAGTATACATACTTGTGTTCATTACAGTCATCCATGCTCTTGAAAGTTATTTTTTAAATCCGAAGTTTATGTCTGCAAAAACAAATTTACCAATCTTTTATACATTTATGATTCTCATCTTCTCAGAGCATTTCCTCGGAATATGGGGGCTTATTATCGGGATACCAATCTTTATCTTTTTATTAGATGTACTTGATATAAATAATGAGGATGAGACTAAAAAATAAGAAATGATAGAAAATCACTAAAAAGTCATAGGAGATAATGAAAATAAAAAGCAATCCAAAATAAATTGGATTGCTTTTTTATTTTCATTAAAGAACCGGAGCCATTGTTTCTTTCAATACTTGAACAGAGTGGTCGAATTTTAATTCTTCATCTTCACTTAATTCAACCTCTAAAATTTCACGAACACCGCCGCGATTTAAAACAGCAGGTACCCCGATATACACATCTTTTTGACCGTATTGACCTTCTAAGTAAGCTGATACAGTTAATACACTATTTTCGTCGTTTAAAATTGCTTTTGTAACACGTAGAAGTGACATACCGATACCATAATAAGTTGCGCCTTTACGCTCAATAATATGGTAAGCTGCATCACGGACGTTTATGAAAATTTTGTCTAAATCTTCTTGATTATACGTGTTGTCTTTTTCAAGCAATGTTTGTAGTTTTTGGATACCAACGGAAACATGGCTCCAAACTGGAAGTTCAGTATCGCCGTGTTCTCCGATAATATAAGCGTGAATGTTGTGTGGACCAATATTGAAGTACTCACCTAACATATAGCGGAAACGAGCAGAATCAAGCGTTGTACCAGAACCGATTACACGTTCTTTCGGTAAACCAGATTCTTTCCAAGTTACGTAAGTTAAAATATCTACAGGGTTTGTTGCGATTAAGAAGATGCCATCAAATCCGCTATCCATAATACTGCGAACGATTTGTTTAAAGATTTTGGCGTTTTTCTCAACTAAATCTAAACGTGTTTCGCCTGGCTTTTGTGGTAATCCAGCTGTAATAACTACAAGGTCAGCATCTTTACAATCTTCGTAGCTGCCTTTCCATACTCTAGTTGGAGCTGGTGCGAATGGAACAGCATGACTTAAATCCATTGCTTCTCCTTCAGCTTTTGCCTCATTTACATCGACTAAAACAAATTCTTCAGCTACGGCTTGGTTAATCATGCAGTAAGCATAACTACATCCAACTGCTCCTGTTCCTACTAATACAACACGGTTAATACCTTTTTTCATTTCAAAATTCCTCGCAATTTCATTGGTTTTGTTATGTAAGATAATACGTCTTACTTCTATAGAGTCATATCTAGTTTATTACATTTTATAAAAGATATTCAAGTATTTGAAAATGTATCCGTGTAGTTTCTTGCATGAAACATAGGAAGTAAGTTAACCGAATATAATGCAATAAAATCCTTTATTGAAGGGGAAAAGACCATGATGCAGCCATTAACGATGGAAAGAATGCTTCATATTATTAATGTGGGGCTCGTTAAAACGAAGAATCCAAAGCAGATTATTATTGTTGGTGCAGGAATTTCAGGTTTAGTTGCAGCATCATTATTGAAAGAAGCAGGGCATAAAGTAACAATTTTAGAAGCGAATAATCGAATAGGCGGAAGAATATATACGATCCGTGAACCGTTTAGCAGAGGTTTATATTTTAATGCAGGACCAATGCGGATTCCTGATACACACAAGTTAACTTTAGCTTACATTCGTAAATTCAAATTGCCGTTAAATCTTTTTATAAATAAAACCGTTTCAGATATTATTTATACGAATAATATTAAAACGAGATTGAGCATATTCGAAAAAAATCCAAGTATACTTAGATATCCTATTTTAGAGAGCGAAAAAAGTAAAACGGCAGAAGAGTTAATGTTAGATGTATTAGAGCCGATTCTAAATTATATTAAGAAAGATCCTAATAAGAATTGGAGTATTGTTGAGAAAAAGTATAAAGCATATTCGCTCGGCACATTTTTAACTGAATATTATTCAGACGGTGCAATAGATATGATCGGTGTACTTCTTGATATGGAAGCGTATATGGGAATGTCTTTAATTGAAGTATTACGAGAAATGGTCTTCTTTACTTCAACGACGAAATATTATGAGATAACGGGCGGGATGGATGCATTACCAAAAGCATTTTTATCGCAGTTAAATGAGAATATATTTATGCGGTATAAGGTTGAAAAAATTATACAAGAAAATAGCAAAGTGATGATGCAAGTAAACCATGAACAAACTATAGAGAGATTCATGGTTACAGGTGATGTTGCAATTGTTACTATCCCATTTTCAGCTTTACGTTTTGTTGAAATTCAGCCTTACAATCTATTTTCTTATTATAAAAGACGAGCAATTCGTGAATTAAATTACATTGCTGCAACGAAAATTGCGATAGAGTTTAAAAGTAGATTTTGGGAGAAAGCGGGACAGTGTGGCGGTAAATCTATTACCGATTTACCGATACGGTTTACATATTATCCGAGTTATGGCATTCAGACACCAGGAGCAGCTACCGTTTTAGCGAGTTATACGTGGGCAGATGAGGCGTTAACATGGGATAGTTTACCGAATAGGGAACGCATTCGTTACGCATTAAAAAATTTAGCAGAAATATACGGTGACATCGTCTATAGTGAGTTTGTCACTGGAACATCTTTTAGCTGGAGTAAAAATCCGTATTCTTGCGGTGCATTTACAGCTTTCGAACCAGGCCAAGAGCTCGAGTTATTTCCGTATATTACACCACCATCTGGAAAAGTACATTTTGCAGGAGAGCATACGACATTAACACATGGATGGATGCAAGGGGCAATTGAGTCTGGAGTAAGAGTTGCATATGAAGTAAATGAACAGTGAATCTCTTATATTTACAAATGGTCATTCTTTTAATAAAATGATAAATATAAATCGTAATTATTACGCTTTGAATACATTTGAAGTAAAGAAATGGATGGTCGGTTGAATGAATAAAGTGGAGATTCATATATTAGGTGGTTTTTTAGGTAGTGGAAAATCAACATTATTACAAAATTTATTGTTAGCAGAGAAAAAGAAGAATAGAAAAGTTGCAGTATTAATGAATGAAATTGGTGAATACTCGGTAGATACAGATATTATTGGAAAAGAGAATGTTTTAAGAGAACTTCTTAAAGGCTGTATTTGTTGTACGTTAAAAGAAGAGCTTGAAATACAATTACATTCGTTATACCAACAAGAAAGACCAGATGTGATTTATATAGAAACGACAGGTGTTGCACATCCAATTGAAGTGTTAGACGCGTGTGTCTCGCCAATTTTAGCTCCTTTTCTGGAAGTGAAATCAATTGTAGTCGTTTTAGATGCAGTAAGGTGGTTAAACCGAAGTATATTAAGTGCAAATGTACAACAGCTATTGCATGAGCAACTGAAATTTGGTAGTCACATTCTTGTTAATAAAGCAGATTTACTAACAGATGAAGATAAGAACACAGTATTTGAAGAAGTAAAGGCAATAAATGATCATGCGAAAATGTATGAGACAAAGTATTGTAATATATCTTTAAAAGATATAGAGAAAGCAGAATTTCCAAATGATGAGGAACATGAGACACTACATGTCAAACAGCATTTACATATACAAACGATGACGTATCAATTTTCGAAACCGATTGATCAAGACAAATTATATGAATGGCTTTCGAATTTACCAGATAGTATTTATCGAGTGAAAGGTTTTGTGAAATTCCATGGAGATAAATACCCTCACCTATTCCAATATTCGTTCGGAGTACCAACTTTATTAGAACAAGACTTCGGTTTCCCGACAAACTTAGTAGTAATAGGAGAAGGACTAGATAAGAAACAATTGGCTGAAGGGTTAGAGAAAGTAGAACTTAACTCTAATTAAGGTGAAAAGACTAACTTAAAAAATAAGTTAGTCTTTTTGTATGATCATTACTGAAATGAAACAGTATTTTCAATTGGATTGCAGAATATATATTGATTGTATGTCCGTTTCCATTACATAGGAAGGTGATTATATATTTGTGCCGAATGTAGAGGGTACTACAAGAGTTTTCCATTATCTATCGAATTAGTTAGTCATGATTACGGACAGGGGATTTTGGCGTGTTTGATTCTATCAGAAAGTAAAGTATGGGGAGGATCACAATGTCGATGAAAAAACGTAAGTGGCTAAAGACAATGTTTACTGGTTGTGTTTTAGGTTCGTTATTAATAACGGCAGCTTGTTCAGGAAAGAAAACAAGTACAGAGGATGAAAAAACGGTTAAGGTAGGAGTCCTTGCTTCTTTAACAGGACCGCTAGAATCGTATGGAAAACAAACAGTGAACGGATTTGAATTAGGGTTAGATTATGCAACTGGTGGAACTGGGAAAGTAGATGGGAAAAAGATTAAGTTTGTTGTAGAAGATACAGAAACGAAAGCGGATGTAGCAGTTAAAAAAGCTACGAAGTTATTAGAAGAAGAGAAAGTTGATTTTTTAGTTGGATCGTCTAGTTCCAGTGATACGTTAGCGGTTTTACCACTGGCCGGGGAATATGAAAAGATTATGGTTGTAGAACCAGCAGTAGCGGATAGTATTACCGGGAAGAACTGGAATAAATATATTTTTAGAACTGGAAGAAGTTCCTCACAAGATGCGATTGCAGGAGCAGCAGCAATTGCGAAAAAAGATGTAAAGATTGCGACATTTGCCCCAGATAACGCTTTTGGTCGAGAAGGGATTGCTGCATTTAAAGCGGGTGCGAAAAAATTAGGTGCGAACATTGTGAATGAGCAATACGCGGATACAAATTCAACAGATTTTACAGCGAATATTCAAAATATCATTAGTTCAAAACCAGATTACTTATTTATCGTTTGGGCAGGGGCAAATTCACCTTGGAAACAGTTGAAAGATATGAATGTGGAAGCGCAAGGTATTAAAATTTCTACAGGTGCGCCAGATATACCAGCATTAAAAACAATGGATGCATTAGTAGGTATGCAAGGTTTTTCTGTATATTATCACACACTTCCAAAAAATAAAGTGAATGATTGGCTAGTTGAAGAGCATAAAAAACGTTTTAATGGTGCAGTGCCAGATTTGTTTACAGCGGGAGGAATGTCAGCAGCAATTTCTATTGTAGAAGCCTTAAAGAAAACAAAAGGTGATACAGATGTAGATACATTGATTAAGAAAATGGAAGGAATGGAATTTGATACACCGAAAGGAAAGATGAAGTTTAGAGAGAAGGACCACCAAGCGATGCAGACGCTGTATTCTGTCACATTGAAAAAGCAAGATGGTGTTGATTATCCGGTGCCAGTATTAGAGCGAGAATTAACGATGAAAGAGACAGAACCACCAGTTCAAAGTAAATAGACTGAATTTTCTGTTGTTTTTGTATAAAGAGGGGGGACCCTCTTTATACATATTTCTTTCATACTCACGGCTTTAAAGGGAGGGATTTCGTGACACATTTGCTAGAGACGAAAAATCTTAGCGTATCTTTTGGTGAACATCATGTTATTAAAGATGTAAATTTAACTGTCCAAAAAGGAAATCTCATTTCTATTATCGGGCCAAATGGTGCGGGGAAGACAACATTATTTAATTTACTAAGTGGACAGATTTCACCCACAACAGGTGAAGTGTATTTTAAAGGGCAAGATATTACAAAACTATCGATTTCAGATCGAACACGCTTAGGAATCGGTCGCTCTTTTCAGCTTACAAACATATTCCCAGAATTAACGGTACTTGAAAATGTCCGTTTAAGTGTTCAATCATTCGTACAAGATTACTATAGTTTTTTCCCGAGTCCAGCAAAATTAAAGCAACAAGTTGGAGAGGCGAGACGTTTCTTAAAAACAGTATTACTTCACGAGAAAGAGAACGTATTAGCGAAAGATTTGGCACATGGAGAGAAAAGAAAGCTAGAACTTGCGATGTTATTAGCTTTAAAAACGGATGTGTTATTACTTGATGAGCCGACGGCAGGTATTTCGGTTGAGGAGGTCCCTGCTATATTACAAGTGATTGAAAATATTAAGAAACATCCAGAGAGCACAATTGTACTTATCGAACACAAAATGGATATGATACTAGGTTTGTCAGATCATCTTATCGTTTTATTTCATGGAGAGTTATTGGCTGAAGGATTGCCAGAAGAAATTATGAAAGATGAGCGTGTACAAAGTGCTTATTTAGGGGGATTATATAGTGGCACTATTACAAGTGAATAATATAGAAACGTATTTAGATCAGTTTCATATTTTGCAAGGAGTATCTCTTGCTGTTGAGAAAGGGACAATTACTGTACTGTTTGGTAGAAACGGGGCAGGGAAAACAACGACATTACGTTCAGTTATGGGGTTTCACCGCATTGCAGATGGTGAAATTTATTATGATAGTGCAAAAGTAAGTGGATTACCTACACATTTAATTTCAAGGAAAGGAATAGGGTATGTACCAGAAAATCAAGGTATTTTTCATGATTTGACAGTAGAAGAAACATTCGCTCTTGCTAGGGGAAAAGGTGAGGAAGTAGAAGGGAAAATAGAGTGGATGCTGGAACTATTTCCGGATTTAAAGCAGTTTTGGAATAAGAAAAGTGGGCTCTTGAGCGGAGGGCAAAAGCAAATGTTGGCTATTTCAAGAGCGTTTATTAATAGTGATGGATTATTACTTATTGATGAACCGAGCAAAGGGCTATCCCCGATAATGGTGGAGAAATTAATGGTAGCTATTTTGAAGATGAAAGAGAAAACAACAGTTTTACTTGTTGAGCAAAATTTTATGATGGCCAGTCAAATTGGCGATTATTTTTACATTATGGATAACGGACGAATTGTTCATAACGGTTTTATGAATGAATTAAAAAAGGATAAGGAAATGTGTCATAAATATTTAGGAATCTCTTAACATGAATCCGAGGTGAAAAGGGTGGATGTGTTAATCAATTTATTTGTAAATGGGATTTCAACAGGGATGCTCATTTTTTTGTTAGCATCAGGTCTTTCACTTATTTTCGGTCTAATGAGTGTTTTAAACTTTGCACACGGTGGTTTATTTGCATGGGGAGCATTTACAGGTGTTTGGTTATTTAATATGACAGGAAGTTATATATTAGCTTTAGTTGGAGCAGTAGCCATGGGAATGTTCCTAGGATTTATTTTAGAAAGGTTTCTTATTAGACCGGTATATGGAAATCATGTTCGACAGCTGCTCGTTACGCTTGGAGGAATGCTCGTTCTTAGTGAGTGTATTAAAATATTTTGGGGGCCAAACCCTATTAGTGCAAAATTACCGTTATGGTTACAAGGAAGTTTTACATTCGGAGGTATTATATTAATTAAATATCGTCTATTTGTTATTTTGATTGGGATAATTATTTACATTGCACTACTACTATTACTCAAAAAGACGAAGATAGGTCTTATGATCCGTGCAGGTGTAATGGATAAAGAAATGGTTCAAGCGCTTGGTATTAATGTAAAAGCAATATTTTCTTTCGTCTTTTTATTAGGAGCAGGGATGGCAGCTTTGGGAGGATTCTTATTAGCACCGTATTCGGGCGTTATTTTCGCCGAGATGGGCATGCAGTATGCAATTTTAGCTTTTATAGTAGTAATTATCGGTGGATTAGGAAGCGTACAAGGTTCAGCTATTGCTTCTTTAATTGTTGGATTAGCTGGTGCTTTTACAGCGTATTTTATACCAGATTTATCACTTGCAATTAATATGTTAATGTTACTATTTTTCTTAATAGTGAAGCCAACTGGACTTGTTGGTGAAAAGGGGTGAAATGGTGAACAGCACATCGGACCGAATTAAAGTATACTTCGGAGTATGTATGCTCATTTGTTTAAGTGTATTTCCGTTCGTAAATGATTCACGGAGCCTGTTAATTTTGTTCACTCAAATCTTCATCTTTGCTATTTTTGCAATGAGTTTTGATGTATTGCTTGGGTATACAGGAATTGTATCGTTCGGTCATTGTATGTTCTTTGGGATAGGAGCATATGGGGTAGCGCTTTTATTTGATCGACAAGGCGTATCAATAACGAACTTTTTAATTGGAATAGTAGCTGCAATTATCATTTCAGCAATCGTTAGTTATATAATCGGTTTACTTTCTTTACGGCTGAAAAGTCATTTTTATGCGATGTTAACACTTGCTATTTCACAGTTGTTTTTCGTCCTTGCTGAAAAATGGCGTGGGCTCACTCACGGAGGGGATGGTTTTACATTTGGTGTACCAGACGTATTCCGTGATCGTTTTACGTTTTATTATGTAACACTTATATGTTTACTTACCATTTTTGTTCTGTTACGTCTTTTCACCAAATCTTCTATTGGAAAAGTATTAAAGGCAATTTCACAAAATGAGCAACGTGTTGAAGCACTAGGATATAAAGTGCTGCATTATAAAATTATTGCTAGCATTGTTGCAGGAGTAGTAGCTGCGATTAGCGGTGGTTTATTTGTTATCACTTTACGCTTTGTTAATACGACTGTATTTTCAATTGAAATGACATTAAATGCATTATTGATGACAATGATTGGAGGCGTCGGAACGTTAATTGGAGCAATTGCAGGAGCTGGAATTATTGAATCTCTGAAATATTATTTATCAGAACTAGCTACAGAGTATCCGATTTTTGAAAGATGGACGATTATTCTTGGTTTATTGTACATTATCGTATTGCTAGTTTTCCCGAAAGGATTAGTTGGCACGGTTAAGGGACTGAAGAATATGAAACGGAATAAGAAGGGGAAAAGTGCAGAAGTGGAGCAAAATGTGTGAAAAATCAATTGTATAGAATATGAAAATCCCTCTTTTAGATTCATAAAGGAGGGATTTTTTATTAACCAAATAGTTCATCAGGGATTTGTTTAAAAGAGTTTTGATTTGTAAAAAAATGAACAGCTAATTTCTCAACTGGAACATCTTCAATTGGTACCAATTTATCATTTTTAATCGGTAAAAAAGCTATTCCTTTTCCATCATCAATAAACTCTTCCATAAGCGAATAAGAATCCAACTGTTGAAGTTGTCGCTGAGATAGATTGTTTTCTTTTAGAAATTGTATTGTCTTATTCCTAAAAGGGCACTTTTTGTCATTGCTAACGAAGAAAATTTCTTTTGAATAATCAATGGTACATTTTTCTTTCGCTTTTAATAAGCCTACAGAAATTGAGGTCGTGAACACTTTTTTAAACGATGCGTCAGGATAACCCTCATAAGTTATGACCATATCAACTTTTTGTTGCTGAAGTAATTTTTGCAAATGACTACTACTTTCTACATATATTTGATAATTTCTGAAGTTTTCTTCAATACGCTTACTTAAATAATTTGTCAAAATAGATTGTGACGTCGCTATTATATAAGAAGAACCACTCGTTTTAATTTCATCTTTTACTTCTTCTAATAGAGTTAATATTTTATTCGTGTAATCTAATAAAATGTCACCAGCAGGTAACAAGGAAACGCCTTTGTTATCTCTATGTAGTAAAGGCGTTTCTAATTCTTGTTCTAATTTTTTGATTCGCTCAGTTACGTTCGGTTGAACATATCCTAACTCTTTAGCAGCTTTACTAATAGAACCCTCACTGGCTACAGTTTTGAATATAATAAGATCATTTATTTCCATGTATCTCAGCCCCTTATGCACTATCATTATAAATGATACCAAACATAATTTATACCTATTTTACGTTAGCCACTTATCGATTTATCATAATGTATATAAGATTGAAAGCGAGTGATAAACATGATTGGAATGCAATATAAGGTAATTCTTCCAAAGGATTATGACATGGAAATTATTAAGAAAAGGGTAAAGGATAATGGCTATAAAACTGATGGTTTCCAAGAACTAAATTTTAAAGCTTATTTAATTACGGAAACGGAGAAAGACGGGAATTTTTATAACTGCTATGCACCTTTATATATTTGGAATGGTCATGAAGGGATGAATAAATTTATCTTTGAAGGGTATTACGATAATATTTTACAATCGTTTGGTTGGCAAAAAATAAATATAGGTGTTCCATTAGTTGTTAATCTAAGTGGTGATTTTAAGAATTGTAAGTATGTTGTTGAATACGTGGGGAGTATTTCTCAAAAGAATTCATTGATTGAAACTCAATTTAACATTTTTAATAAGAATGTCCAGAATACAGAAAATTGTAAAGGGAATGTAATAGTGTATAACCCAGATAGGTGGGGATATAGTCAGTTTGAATTTTATGAAGTAAAGCCTGAGACTGAAGAGATAGAGGATATTACAATATATGAGATTTTACACATTTCACAGTAGATGCGGAATTGAAATATAAATAAATTATTTATAAAAAATCCATTTTGATTCAAGTAATAATTTTCAAAATGGACTTTTCTTAATTATCTTATGTATATTCAAAACAAATGACTGCTTTTCTTAATTCTTTATTAAAGAATAAGTAAATACGATCGGCACCATAAGCTTGAAAATAATAACCTGTAACAAATCCAACATATGTAAAGGGATGTCCGTATTCATCTTTTGGTACATATAGAAGATTCGTAAAATCAAAAATTTCGTCTTCGTTCTCGCCGTTTTCTAATAATTCTTCACCTTCTTCTGTCATAAAACGAACATCATCTAGGATACCATTTATCATGGGATAATTTAATCCCCAGCCATTTGTTTGTTTTTCAGCAAACTCTCGTTCTAATACTTCTACAGATGTTATTTCTTTTCCAAAGCTAGAATAAGGATAAATTTTTTGATTACGTTGAAAATATTCTTTACGGATTTGATAATTTCTTTCATTACTCTCGTAGGCTTGTTCTATTATGTCAGAATTATTTTGTTCGATTTCGAAATAATTCCAATCCGCTTCAAATTTATATTTTCCATTAATGACATCGAATCCTAATGTATCTACTTTCGTAAAATTTGTGTGAAATGGTTTGGTGAAATCACCCACGCAACCATCATGGATTTCTTTTGCTGACACAATATGTAACCATTCGTCCAATTCCGGTTCAATACATTGTAAGTTTATAGAACAAATGGGTAAAAAGTGCTTTTTATGTTGTTCCAAATCATCATAAAATATGTCTTCATATTCAGGAAATGGTTTTATAAATTGTTTAGAAATATGCATGTTCTGCCCACCTTTATATTAGTACTTTGTTTAATTTTATCATTTTATTTGAATTTTTTCTTATTTAAAATTTTATCATATATCGAACAGTTGAGAGATGATGCGAAGTAAGACTTCATACTTATACATACCCTTATTACATTCGACACATAGCGACAATATACTGTTCATTTATCTGTTAGTATAATATATAGTTTTTGGGGATTTTTATCATTTTCACAGTTGGGGGAAGGGAATTTATGTTTAAAAAAATCGCGACAGTCACTTTAGCAGGGACGTTAGCTTTCAGTTTATCGGCATGTGATGAGAAGAAAGAAGTAGCTAAAACTGTATCAAATAATACGAAGGAAGAGCCAAGTAGTGCTAAAAAAGAAAATACGAAGAATGAAGATACAAGAGAATATAATGTTGAAAAAACTACTCAAATTAGAAATCAAAAATTAACAGTCCATAAAGTACAAATAGCACAAGTGGCAGAATATGACAAGCTGGAAAAAGGTAATGAGTTTGTTATTGTTCATGTTACAGTAGAGAATATTGGTAATCAAAAAGTTAGAATTAATCCATTAGATTTTTACCTTGAAAGAGGAGATGGAAGTATCGTGGACCATACATTTTCAACTAGTAATAAAAATATTTTTAAAATTAAAGATGTAGATCCAAACGGTAAGTTAACAGGAGCCATAACATTTGAAGCGAAAAAAGGTGATTCTAATCTTGAATTAATTTATAGACCTGATGTTATGTCTAAAGAGGAAGTAAAAGTAGAACTTAAATGATTTATCCCGTAAGAGCCCGATTGGTGTAAACAAGGGCCTTTTATGCAAACTTATACAAGTTTTACATGAAGACGGTATACTCAAATGAATTTACGGTACGATAAAAGAAAATAATAGATTAGAAGACGATGTGAATTTCAAACATATTGTTTTGAAAACAAAAAATAAATGCATGATAAGGATTGGCGTTGGAGCTTAATCCTTTTTTTATGGAGGTGTAGAGAATGGCAAGTAGACCTAATACTACACGAGTGATGCCTTTAGTTAAGTACAAGTAAGTTGAGTTATATATAAAATGAAATTATTTCTTGCATTACTATCACTTGAGTGGTAAAGTGATAGTAAGATTAACGCTAGGAAGTGACAAAACATGCGTGATAATACGATAGGATCATTAATATGGTTACGTTTAATACGATTTACGAACCAAAGTAATCAAATGTCAAATGAGTTTTTAAAACGTTTTGATTTAACGACAGCTCAATTTGATGTGCTTTTGCAAATACGTACGTATCAACCACTAACACAAATGGAGTTAGCTGAAAAGGTAACTGTTACACAAGGTGGCATTTCTCGAATGTTAACTCGTCTTGAAAAAGAAGGATATATTGTACGAAAACAAGATTGGAAAACGAAAACAATTAGTCTTACAGAGCAAGGAGAAGCAGCTTTAGAGAGAGCATTGCCAGAGCAACTTGCATTTCAATCATCTTTTTTTGATGATGTATTAAATGAAGAAGAACAGAAAATATTATACGAGCTAATGACAAAAGTTCATAAGCATAGTGAAAAAAAAGAATTACCGAAAGAGTAATTTTTTTTACAACATCAATTGACTAATCAAGTGAAGTTATAGGCAATAGGAAAATACATTTGACTTACAAACATTTTTAAAAGAGAAACTAATAACACTTCATTAAAGGAGAGAGTAATGATGGAAAAATACCGTATGGATACAAATAAAGGGATGGAGTTTGGATTATATTCAATTGGTGATCACGTTTTAAATCCGCATAACGGAGAGAAAATTAGTGCAGAACAAAGAATTCATGAATTAATTGAAACAGCTAAGTTAGCGGATGAAGCTGGACTTGATGTATTTGCTGTCGGTGAAAGTCATCAAACGCATTTTACAACACAAGCTCATACAGTTATTTTAGGAGCTATTGCACAAGCTACGAAAAATATAAAAATTGCAAGTTCAGCAACGATAGTAAGTACATCTGATCCGGTACGAGTATATGAGGATTTTGCTACAATTGACTTAATTTCTAATGGACGTGCAGAAATCGTGGTTGGTCGTGGATCTCGTATTGGGGGATATAGTTTACTTGGTTATGACGTGAATGATTATGAAGAATTATTTGAAGAGAAGATGGATCTTTTATTAAAAATTAATAACGAGGAACATGTAACTTGGAATGGACAGTTCAGAGCACCACTTGCATACGCATCGGTTATTCCAAGAGCGAAAAATAATAATTTACCAATTTGGCGTGCAGTTGGTGGCCCACCAGCTAGTGCGATTAAAGCAGGGCGTGCGGGTGTGCCAATGATGATAACAACACTAGGTGGTCCAGCTATTAACTTTAAAGGATCAGTAGATGCTTATCGTGAGGCTGCTGTACAAAGCGGATTTGATCCAGCTAGTTTACCAGTTGCGACAACGAGTTTATTTTATACGGCAAAAAATTCACAAGATGCACTTAGTGAATATTACCCTCACATTAATGCTGGTATGCTCACACTGCGCGGTGGTGGGTATCCGAAACAGCAATTTACAAATGCAATAGATTACCGTGATGCTTTAATGGTTGGTAGCCCACAACAAATCATTGAGAAAATGCTTTACCAATATGAATTGTTTGGCCAACAACGCTTTATGGCACAAATTGATTTTGGCGGTGTACCATTTGATAAAATTGAGAAAAATATTGAATTAATTGCTACTGAAATTTTACCAGCCGTTAGAAAACATACAGCAAAATAAATAAAAAAACTGAGAGTCTAATCGATTCTCAGTTTTTTTATTTGTTCTGGAAAAATGACAAAAAAATGAACTTTTAGTCGAGGAAGAGGGAAGTTATTTTCTATTTTTGAATAACATTATTTTGAGTTTGAATTTTGAAAATACATTTTTCTCTTGACAAAAAACAAGCATTTATCGAGGGTGGTTTCGAGGACATTTTTTCGGGTGAAAGTCAAGTGTATGAAGAAAAAAACGATTGTTTTATAGATATAAAAGTAAGCCGTATATTGAAAAAATACATTTTGCTAATGAGAAAAATCTGATTCAAAAAAATGACAAAAGACATATTTCAGACAAAATGATGTCAATAATACGTCAAAAATAACCTGAATTTACTATGCAGGTATATTATACAATTCGATTAACGAATAAAACACTACAGAAATAGTGAAAAGGTAAAAAATAGCATTACAATAGTTTGAAAAACTGAAATTTCATATTTTTCGACAATACATACAAAATGTTTTTGTCTTTTCGTATTTCTTAATAATTGAGTTTGATACGATTGCTCAATTAACTTTTATTATAAAAACTATGAAGGAAGTGATTTTAGTATGGAAACGCTCGAATTGGCACGAATACAGTTCGCATCAACAACGATTTTCCATTACTTTTTTGTTCCGCTGTCAATTGGTTTAGCTTTTATTATTGCGATCATGCAAACGTTGTATGTGGTAAAAGGGCAAGAAGTATATAAGAAGATGGCAAAGTTTTGGACGCAATTATTCCTTATTAACTTTGCAGTAGGTGTAGTAACAGGTATTTTACAAGAATTTCAGTTTGGTATGAACTGGTCAACGTATTCACGTTTTGTAGGTGATGTATTTGGTCCCTCGCTTGCAATTGAAGGATTGCTGGCATTTTTCATTGAGTCTACATTCCTAGGTTTATGGGTATTCGGTGAGGATAAATTACCGAAGCGAATTCACTTAATGTGTATTTGGCTCCTTTCCATTGGAACGATGTTATCAGCATTCTGGATTTTAACTGCAAGTGCATTTATGCAGTCACCTGTCGGGTATGAAATGGCAGCGGATGGTCGTGCGCAAATGAATGATTTCTTAGCCATTATTCAAAACCCACAACTATGGGTACAATTCCCGCATACAATTACAGCGGCAATTGCAACAGGTGCATTCTTTATTGCTGGTGTAAGTGCATGGAAAATTACAAAAGGACAAGAAACTGTAGTATTTAAAAAATCTTTCCGAATTTCTATCATTGTTGGAACAATTACAACGGCGCTTGTATTATTCTTCGGTCATGCACAAGCGCAACAATTAATTAAGACACATCCAATGAAGATGGCGGCAGCTGAAGCGCTATGGAATACAAGTGAGGATCCAGCACCATTTACAGTATTTTCGAAAATTGATACAGAGAAGAAAGAAAATTCGTTTGAAATTCAAATCCCTTATATGCTAAGTCTATTATCGTATGATAAGTTTAGCGGTCAAGTTGAAGGGATGAATCAAATTCAAAAACAATATGAAGAAAAATATGGTCCTGGAGATTATATTCCTCCAGTGCATACAATGTTTTGGAGTTTTAGAGCGATGGTAATGAGTGGAACATTCATGCTTCTTCTAGGAGCTTACGGATGGTTCTTATCAAGAAAAGATCGTTTAGCTGAAAAAACGTGGTATTTAAAATTAATGGTGTATGCAATTTCTCTTCCATTCATCGGTAATACAGTAGGGTGGATTATGACTGAAATGGGTCGTCAACCTTGGGTTGTATTTGGTGTAATGAAAACAGAAGATGCTGTATCACCAAATGTAACATTCGGTGAAGTATTATTCTCACTTATTTCATTCACATCAATGTATTTAATTATGGGTGGAATTTGTGTGTACTTATTTGTTCGTACCATTAAGGGCCATAAGAATAAGAAAACGAAAAAGGATTATCAAAGCCATGATCCATTTGATAAGGAGGAAGAGTATGTTATCTCTTAATGAGTTATGGTTTTTAGTTATTGCAATCTTATTTATTGGATTCTTCGTACTGGAAGGTTTCGACTTTGGGGTAGGAATGGTTTCGAGGTTTTTAGGAAAGAATGATTTTGAAAAACGAGTTTACTTAAATACAATAGGACCGTTCTGGCACGCGAATGAAGTATGGCTTGTTTGTGCTGGTGGAGCGATGTTTGCGGCATTTCCGCACTGGTATGCAACTTTATTTAGTGGTTTTTATATTCCGTTTGTATTTATGCTCCTTGCTTTAATTTTAAGAGGTGTTTCCTTTAAATTTCGTGCGAAAATAGATAATCATAAATGGAAGAGTGCGTGGGATTGGGGGATGTTTATTGGAAGTATGTTACCTCCTATCCTTTGGGGAGTTGCGATTGCAAACTTTATGGTAGGTGTACCTATTGATGAGAGTAAAAATGTTGTAGGTGGATTCCTGCAATTACTTCATCCATTTGCGTTACTTGGAGGAGTAATGTTTCTCCTACTATGTATTGTTCACGGATTACAATTTCTTACGATACGTACAACTGGTAAATTGAGAGAACGTGCACGAATTACTGCAATAAAAATTGCACCATTTTCATTAATTACACTTCTTGTTTTTGCTGGTGTGGGGTTATGGAAAACCGACATTTTCACTGCTCATGGAACAGAATGGATTATGGTACCAATCGGAGCTTTTGTAGCACTATTAGTGTCCACTTTATTAAATAAAAGAAGAAGAGATGGTTGGGCTTTCTTTATGACGAGTTTAACAATCATTTTACTAAGTGCGAGTGTATTTATCGGTATGTTCCCACGTGTTATGATTAGCTCTTTAGGAGCAATGAATGATTTGACAATTTACAACGCAGCATCAGGAGCTTATGCATTAAAACTTATGACTTACTTTGCGATTGCTATTTTGCCTTTCGTTATCGGAAGTCAAATATGGAGTTATTATGTATTTAGACAACCTGTTAAGTCAGACAACGATTTGGAGTACTAATGAAAAGAAAAAGAGGACTTCCGTCTTATCCCGGTAGCCGTATTTTATATGTAGCGTTAACGATTATTAGTATTTTAGAAGCTTTTAGTATTATTGCGCAAACAATCTTTTTAGCACGAGCTATTACGTTTTTATTTCATGGAGAGACAGTACAAACAATATTAAGTGAAATTGTTTATTTTGGTATCGCGTTTGCAGCGCGACACATAGTAGTTCGAACATCACAAATATTAGTGGAACGTTTTGCTGAAAAAACAGGGTCGTTACTAAGAAAACAACTAATAGAGGCATATTTCACATTAGGTCCAAGGTATGTTCAAACTGTCGGAACTGGTCATCTGGTTACCTTATCAATTGAAGGGATTGAGAAATTTAAAACATATATTGAATTAACGATTCCTAAAATGATTAGAAGTAGCATCGTTCCAGGTCTAATTGTACTATACGTTTTTACGCTAGATATTGAGTCTGGAATCATTTTAGTTGTAACGATTCCTATCGTGATCATATTTATGATTCTTCTCGGATTAGCAGCGCAAAAAATGGCAGATAGTCAGTACGAGATATATCGTGTACTTTCGAACCATTTTGTAGATACGTTAAAAGGTTTAGAAACATTAAAGTATTTAGGGAAAAGTGAACAGCACGAAGGAAAGATTGAAAAAGTAAGTAAAAGGTATAGAAAAGCAACGATGCGTACTTTGCGAGTTGCTTTTCTTTCTTCTTTTGCATTAGATTTCTTTACGAGTTTATCAATCGCGTTTGTGGCAGTTGGATTAGGGATACGTTTAATAGATGGAACGATTATACTATTACCAGCCCTAACAATTTTGATTTTAGCTCCGGAATATTTTCTGCCGATTAAACAAGTGGGAGCAAATTATCATGCAACATTAGATGGACAAATTGCGATGGAGCAAATAGAAGAGATTTTGCAACAACAAAAAAGAATACAAAAGAAAGATTTAAATGAAGATATAGTATGGAATGCCTCTAGTAGCTTGAAATTACAAGACATCAAAGTTAATAATACTGAATCTGAAAAGGCTATATTAGAAGGAATTAATTTTACTTGGGAAGGTAACGGTGCTATTGGTGTTATTGGTGAAAGTGGTGCAGGCAAATCGACGTTAATCGACGTATTAGCAGGTTTTTTATCTCCTTCGAGTGGAAAGATGTTAGTAAATGGTGTAGAAGTTGATGGATCTACTCGTGAAGATTGGCAAAAAAATATCGCTTATATTCCGCAGCAACCTTATATTTTTCCGCTTTCATTAAAGGATAACATTCGTTTTTATGAAACAAATGCAACAGATGAAGAAGTTGAAAGAGTTATTAATGAAGTCGGCCTGCGTTCACTCGTTACATCACTTCCAAATGGGATGCACGAAAGAATTGGAGAAGGTGGACGTATGCTAAGTGGCGGACAAGAACAGCGTGTTGCTATGGCGCGTGCACTTTTAAGTAAAAAACCAATCATTTTATTAGATGAGCCTACGGCACATCTTGATATTGAAACCGAATTTGAAATAAAGCAAGCGATGTTACGTCTATTTAATGGAAAGTTAGTATTTTTAGCAACCCACCGTCTACATTGGATGAAACAAATGGACCATATCCTTATTTTAAATAAAGGGGAAATGAAAGAAAGTGGGACGTATGAAGAACTTTTAGAGAATGAGACATTACATTTTCATAGGGAAGAGAGGGGAGAGAAATGAGTAACTGGGTTAAACCTTATATAAAACAAAATAAAGGTAGAATGACTTTAACTATTTTCCTTGGTCTTCTTGGAGTTAGTTCAGGAGCGATGTTACTTTTTATTTCAGGTTATTTAATCTCAAAATCTGCCCTTAGACCAGAAAATGTAATGGCTGTATATGTTCCTATTGTTGCAACAAGAGCGTTTAGTATAGGGCAAGCTGTATTTCATTATATAGAGCGCTTAGTCGGACATGATGTCGTACTACGTATATTAGAAAAAATGAGAACGAGGCTATATAGAATAGTAGAACCACAGGCGTTATTTTTCCGTTCTCGATTTCAAACGGGTGATATGTTAGGAGTGTTATCCGAAGATATAGAGCATTTGCAAAACCTATATTTACGTACAATATTTCCTAGCATATTAGCGCTAGTTGTTTATAGTATCTTTGTACTTGTTATCGGTGCATTTGATTTTGTTTTTGCACTTATTGTAGGTTGTATGTTAGCTATTATCGTTTTTCTTCTTCCGTTTGTATCATTACTTTTGATGAAGAAACATCATGTTACTTTAAAGCAAGGCAGAAGTCGTTTGTATCAACAACTGACGGATGCTGTTTTTGGATTATCTGATTGGCAGGCAAGTGGTCGTAAAGGTGAATTTATTAATGAGTATGTAAAACAAAATGATCAGTTGTTAAAAATCGAAAAGAGAGTGAAACGCTGGTATCATATTCGGGACAGTATCATTCAATTAGTAGTAGGTATTGTAGTTATTTCGATGATTATATGGACTGGAAATGAAGCGGCAAGTGAACAAATTGCTCCTACAGTTATCGCAGCTTTCGTATTAATGACTTTATCTGTAACGAACGCGCTTATTCCTATTGCAGATGCCATCGATCGAATACCGTCGTATGTAGAATCTACCCATCGTCTTAATGGCGTAGAAAGTGATAGTGTTTTACATGATGAAACGGATTTGCATGGAGAGAAAGATTATATTGAACCAAAACATGTAGATATTGAACTGAATCACGTATCGTATAGTTATCCAGATAGTAATGAGATTGTATTAAAAGATGTATCACTACAAATAAAGGCAGGAAAGAAAATTGCCATTTTAGGAAGAAGCGGAACAGGAAAATCTACTTTGTTAAAATTGTTAACAGGTGCGCTAAGCCCGTTACATGGTGAAGTTTTATTGAATAGTGAACATGCTCATACGAATCTTTTATCAAAATATATTTCTGTATTAAATCAAAAGCCGCATTTGTTTGATACGACAATTGGAAATAATGTACGAATTGGCAAACCAGAGGCAACGGATGAAGAGATATGGAAAGCTTTAGAGAAAGCACAATTAGCTTCACATGTTACTTCTCTTCCGGACGGATTACAAACAAAAATGCATGAAATGGGAAAGCGGTTTTCTGGTGGGGAAAGACAAAGGGTTGCTTTTGCTAGAACTCTTATGCAAGAAACACCAATTATTGTACTTGATGAACCGACTATCGGTTTAGATCCAAAAACAGAATTGTCTTTAATTGAAACAATGTTTTCTGCAACGGAAGAAAAGACGGTTATTTGGATTACGCACCATCTTGTAGGAATAGAACATGTAGACGAAGTTATATTCCTTGATCGAGGCCAAATTGTCATGCAAGGTAGTCATAAACAACTTCTGAAAGAAAATGAAAAGTATCGTAAACTTTATGAGTTAGATAAAGGAATATGATTTGAATAAGCAATAATTGTAAAAATAGCTACACCTAATGGTGGAGCTATTTTTTTTGTTAGATTGCAGGTGTATATGATTGTTACGAATTAAAAATGAATTTCATATTATACATATAATGGAGGGGATGTACATGAAGGAACAATATAAAATCATTGTTTTAAGTGATGAATTATCAGGGGATAGGATTCGAAATACGTTAGACAAAAATAAATGTAAAACAATAGTTCATGTTGTGGACGTTTCAGATGTTGTTCGTATAGAAAGTTCTTTTCAATATATAGTCATTTGGAGAGGGGACGCAGAAAAACTTACAAATGATTTGATAAATAGGGGCGTGCAAAGTTCAAAAATTATTAATTTAACAAAATACATGTATGAATGGAAGGATAAATTAATTTCTATCTATCAAATAAATCCGGATCTTATGTCTTTATACATTTCTATGAAAAAAGCAAAGAGTGATCCGACGTATGAATTGTTTGCTACCGGTTTGTCTTATCCACATTGTGGCATAAGTACGGAGCTTCTCTCAAAAAAGTCAATAAAATTAACACTTCCATCGCAAGATCTATACTATGATTATTTAATAGCGTCACAACTTTTATCAAACAATCATTCATTTCAATATTGTTTAATAGGAATAGCCTATTTTTCGTTTTACTTTGATATGTCGTTATCATCTGAATCATATAGAATTCACAAAGTATATTATCCATTGTTTCAAGATGGTCATCATACTGTAGTTCACTCTCCTCTACCCACTGATGGATTCTCACATCTAAATACTCCGAAACCACTTCTTTCTATTTTTAATTTGCATTTTGAATATATTTTATTAGACGAACTAAAAGATGAATCATTGATACTGCCTTGGATAAATGCTGAATGGAATACTACTTCTCTTCATATTCCTTTTGAAGAACACGGGAAAATAAGAGCAGCTTCACATGCTAAATTGGCGTATCCTCATACTTTAGTTGAAAATAAAATAATTTTAAAAAAATATTTAGAATTACTGTTAAAAAATGATATAAAGCCATTAATTGTTGTATTCCCTGTTACTTCACATTATTTTAATTGTAGTAGTAAGAAATTAAAAGAAGATTTTTATAAAGTTATAAATGATTTTCAAACTCAATATTCTTTTCAAATTATAGATCTATTTGATTCACCATTATTTTGTGATGATGATTTTTATGATAGTGATCATATGAATAAAAAAGGTGCAAATAAAATGTCCGCGTTATTAAATATGTTTATTTAGGAACGAAAAGTATGATATTTTGTTTCATGTTTGCATAAAAGTATATAGGCTCCATACAGTTAAAGTAATGTGATTTTTTGTCGCGTATATAAATAATATGCGAAGAGGTGAGAGAGTTAAAATGAGAACTCGTATTGAAAGAACTGAAGAGGTGGTAGAGCAACTTCCGTTGGTGAGTGTATTAATTCCTACGTATAATCGTCCTCGTTACTTTGAAAAGGCGTTATGTAGTGTGTTAGAACAAACGTACCCTAATATAGAAATTTTAGTCGGAGATGACAGCACGAATGATGAAACAGAAAAAGTGTTACAAAAATACTTATGTGATCATTCAAATATTATTTATATAAAAAATAAATCAACTCTTGGACAGTTTGAAAATGCGTTAATGTTATTTAATGAAGCGAACGGTGAGTATATAAATTTTTTAATGGATGATGATGTATTTCATGTAAAGAAAATTGAAAAAATGATGAAGTATTTTTTCAATGATTTAGATAATGAAATTAAGCTTGTAACATCTCATCGTCAAGTAATTGATGATAAAGGGAAAGAACTGCGACATATTTATTCGACTGTCCGTTTATTTGAGGAAGATACGATTATAGAGGGAACAGAATTAGGAAATAAGGTAATTGTGGATCAAAAAAATTATATCGGAGAACCGACAACAGTTTTATTTCGTAAAAATGATTTACAAGAACCGTTTGGGATTTTTGATAAGAGGAGGTATCTATGTAACGTAGATATAGCTTCATGGTTATCTTTATTAAGTAAAGGAAAAGCAGTATATATAGCAGAGGCACTTAGTTACTTTCGATTACATCCAGATCAACAGTTAAATGAATCTAATAAAATGATGGATGGATTAGAAGATTTTTCACATAGTATTCTAGCAGGAGAAAAATATGGTTTCTTATCCACCGAAAAAGAGTTAGACAAAGCGATGACTAATTTTCTAGATTACGCAAGAAGGATAGTTCCATCATCGATATTATATACATTAGACTATTATCAAAAAATTAAAGAAAAGAAAATAAACATAGAAAAGAAAAAACAACATATAAATAATAATTCGCCTTTACCGAAAGTAAGCATACTTATTCCTGCGTACAATAGACCTTATTACTTGGAATTGGCACTCAACAGCGCTCTAAATCAAACATATGAGAATATTGAAATTGTTATTTCTGACGACAGTACAAATAATGAAGTCAATGCTATGATTCAACCGTATTTACGTGAATATGAGTGTATTACATATGTTAAAAATGAAACGCCGTTAGTTGCCGAAAACTTTAATAAGTGTGTAGAACTTGCGAATGGGGACTATATAAACTTTTTATTAGATGATGATTTATTTCATCATGAAAAGATCGAGAAAATGATGAAATACTTTTTGACGTTAGAAAATATTTCATTTGTGACGTCATATCGTGAACTGATTGATGGGGATGGAGAGGTATTACCACCTTCAACATTAAATATGAAAATCGCGAAAGAAACTACACTTTTTGAAGGAAAAGAATTAGGAAATTATATGTTAAAAAACTTGAAAAATGTAGTTGGTGAGCCGACAACAGTTTTGTTTAATCGGGATTTGTTTGACGGGAAGTTTGGATATTTTAAAGGAAAGGCTTATTCTGCTATTAATGACATTGCAACTTGGCTAGATATGATGAGGAAAGGAAAAGTAGTTTATATACAAGAACCTCTTAGTTATTTTAGACAACATAGTGGACAAAATCAAAAACAAATGCATTTTATTTTAATGACAATTGAAGAGTGGATTGAATTGATTATTGATGCGTATAATAGTGGATTTTTAAGTTCTGAAAGAGATTATAAAGAGAGTTTATCTTATTGTTTAGAAAATGCGGGATTTATAGTTAAGGATGCTGTAAGAAATGGGGAGCTAGATCAAATTTATAATGAAAAGATAAAAAAAGGGTTAAACAAGTTAGTTGCTCATATATTCGAGAAAGAATGTTGTTATTGTCAATATTGCAATCAACAATTTGAACAATTTTCCCCTTGGCCAGCACATTATGATTTTCCAAAATATAAATTTGAGATGTGGAATAAAGATACAGGTATATGTCCAATTTGTAGTTCGATGGATCGTGAAAGATTGTATCGGGTGTACATTGAAACGGAAACGGACTTGTTAAGTAGAAACTATACTATGCTTCATATTGCACCTGAAGCGAAATTAAGAGATTGGTTTAACGAGTATAAAAATATTACGTATGTATGTGGTGACTTAGAACCGAAGGATCCATTAATGAAGGAAATTGATGTTACAAGAATTACATATGATAGTAATACTTTTGATGTAATATTATGTAGCCATGTGTTAGAACACGTTCCTGATGATGATAAAGCAATGCGAGAGTTATATAGGGTTCTAAAGCCAGGTGGATGGGGAATTATTCAAGTACCAATCGTAATGAATGTGGATTCTATTATAGAGAATGAATTAATTGTAACTCCACAATTAAGGAAATTAGCTTTTGGTCAAGAAGATCATGTGAGAATTTATAATCAATCAGGATTTATTCAACGATTAATGAATGCAGGATTTAAGGTAGAATTATATAACATAGCGGAAAAACAAGGAATGAAAAGCGCTAGGAAATTTGGATTATCTGAAACAGATATGCTCTATATTGTCCGAAAATGATAGGAAGGAATAGATAGATATGGAGAATATTCCTTTTTTACGTGCTTCAACTGTACCTGTAAGTGAGTATTTGGACGAATTGAAGGAAATTGATACATCTCACATATATACGAATTATGGACCTATAAATCAACGTTTTGAGGAAACAATTATGTCGTCATTTTTTCAAAAAAGGGGAGCTGTTACAACAGTAGCAAACGCAACGTTAGGGTTAATGGCGGCTATTCAACTAAAGAAAAGAAGAAAGGGAAAGTATGCTCTCATGCCTAGCTTTACATTCCCTGCGACTGCCTTAGCCGCTATTTGGTGTGGATTGGAACCTTACTTTATTGATATTTCAATAGATGATTGGTATATGGATAAAACCGTACTTTTGCATAAGATAGAAGAATTAAAAGAAGAGGTTGCGATTGTTGTCCCGTACGCCACTTTTGGATCATGGATGAACTTAGAAGAATATGAAGAATTAGAGAAGAAGGGGATTCCGGTTGTCGTAGATGCGGCGCCGGGATTTGGTTTAATGAATGGAGGGATGCATTACGGTCAAGATTTTAGTGGAATGATCGTATATAGCTTTCATGCAACAAAACCGTTCGGAATTGGTGAAGGAGGGCTCATATATAGTAAAAACGAAGAAGATATACAACGTATTAAAAGAATGGGGAATTTCGGATTTGATAAAAATCGTGAATGTACGATGATGGGGTTTAATTGTAAAATGTCTGAATACGCAGCAGCTATTGGGATTGCGACTATAAAAAAGTGGGATCAAAAATTAAAAGAACGCACCCTTATTTCTGAATGGTATAAACAGTTGTTACAAAATACTGGGTTAATGAAAAAAGGGTGGAAAGTCCAAAAGACAGAAGCAGTTATTCACCAATTTATGCCTATCATTTGTCCAGAAGAAGTTCGCAACATACAAGTAATAGAAGAACTGAAAAAACAGAAAATAGAAGCTAGATTATACTTTTCACCATCTTGCCACCAACAAGTTCTTTTTAGAAACTATAAGTCTACAGATTTAACAAAAACGAATAAAATAGCAAAACGAATCGTAAGTTTACCTTTATGGGAAGGAATGACGGAAGAAATAGTAGAACAAATTGTAAGCTGTTTAGGGCAGAAGGTGGTTTGGGCAGATGAATAGTTTTTATAGCCAAGAAGAACTAAAGAAAATTGGATTTTTATCTGTTGGGAAAAATGTATTGGTTAGTAAAAAAGCAAGTATATATAATCCGAGTGCTATATCAGTAGGTAATCATGTAAGAATTGATGATTTTTGCATTTTAAGTGGTAAGATCACAATTGGAAGTTATTCGCACATATCAGCGTATACAGCGTTATATGGAGGGGAAGTTGGGATTGAAATGCATGATTTTGCAAATATCTCAGCTAAAACAATCGTATATGCAGTACTTGATGATTTCAGTGGAAATACATTAATGGGGCCAACCGTCCCAAATCAATATAGGAATGTGAAAGCAGAAAAAGTTATTTTAAAAAAACATGTGATTATTGGTGCTAATTCTATTATTTTTCCAAATGTAACTGTAGGAGAAGGTACGGCAGTCGGCGCGATGAGTATGGTAAAAGAGAGTTTAGATGATTGGTATATTTATGCTGGAGTTCCCGTAAGAAAAGTAAAGCCTCGTCAAAAAAAGATGCTAGAGTTAGAAATTGATTTTTTAAAAAGCATTCATTCTTAACAAAAAAGAATGAATGCTTTTTATTTTTATCCCGCTATTTGCCGAGCAGTAAAACCCCATCTCAAAATTGAGTGAAAGGAATGAAGTTAGGTTGGGGCCTTGTTGCCAGTAAAAAACGATTGGTGAGGGCTAATTAAAGTTTCACTTTATGATGGAGCAGAGAGTATCTTAACTTATTATGTTTTAAATTTTGCTGACCAAGGCAATACTGAGCCATAGTGAATGTAAAGTTGGAGGGCGAGCGTATATGTTTGATGAGGATGGGATTGTTTTAATTATGGAACCAGCTGATGAAAGAAACTTGAGGAGATTTATTTTTTCAGTGCCAAAGTCAGTGTATGAAAAGAAAGGGCTTACATTACACTATGGAACAGCTATAGGACAAGGATATATGGATATAATTGAAGATATTATAAGCGTACATATAGAAATAGATGTTGTAACGATAATAGGGCATGTAAGAGGATAAATAGCTATTTGAAAAAGGTTATAAACAATTTAGCTAGAAGTTATGTATAGAGAAAATTACAGACAATGATAAAGACGAAGGGAGTCTAAAATGAAAATAAAATCAATTTTATTAGTATTTATAGTTTCAATTGGTTTAATGGGATGTTCAATAGTGGAAGAAGGAAAGAACTCCATAGATTATGCTCAAAAGGCGACAGACTATGTAAATGAAATAAGTGCATTTGCAAATGATGCACCAGCATTAGCAGAAAAGGCCGTCAATGATAGTGAGGCTCGAAAAGAATTAGAAACGAAGCTTAGTGAAATTAAACAAGATATACCCGCATTCAATGAATTAACGCCACCTGATGTAGCAAAGGATCTTCATCAACAAATCGTCGGATATAACGAAAAGTTAAATACGTTAATTGATACGGCGATGACAAAGATAGAAGAAGGGAAAGTGGATGTAGAGCAATTTAAAAACTCTGAGCTTATGCAGACGGTAGATCAAGTTCGAGATTTGAAAGATAAAGTGCAAAATTTAGGTCAATAGTAAAAAGCTCCGTTTGTGATAAACGGAGCTTTTTACTATTGGATACAATAAACGATTACACCAACGATAATAATCATGTTGCCGATGAGTTTACGTTTCGTTATTTTTTCTCCTAGGAAATACCAACCAAAAATTAATATGATGATATAACTTAAGGATTCTAATGCTGATGCTTGTTTTAATGCCATGCCCTTCATGGCGATAACATTTAATCCGGCGTTAATTACAAATAAAGAGTAGCCGATAATAACATAAGGATTCACATATTCTTTTATTCTAGAATCGTATTGTTGCAAAGTAGCTTTTTTTAATAATATTTGTGAGTAATTAGCTAAAATTATCCCGAAAATAAATAATAACATATAACTATTCATCTTTTGTCACCACCACAATTCCGACGATAATAATAGCTGCACCAAGTAGATGATTCCACTGAATCGTATCTCCAAATAGAAATACTGACCAAAGCATTGACCACAGTATAATAATCCCGCGATGTGAATATGCTTTTGAAATTTCGAAATGTTTAATTACTTGTTGCCATAAAATTGCATATCCGAATAAAAGTATAACTAATCCGAAATAAGCAACAAAAAATGAGATGGAAGCAATGGGGAATTTAGCTGCCCATTTCATGTAAACCATAATGATAGAATATATCAAAAAAGCTACATGTAAAAATACGTAATTTTTAATAGTTGGTTTCATTTATTCACTCTCTTTTACATATAAATATATATTTATATCTATCTTTTCCTAATAATAGATATTGGAACGTATTTTGTTTAATCTTTCACATTCCAAAGTATATAGTATCATGGCTTTTATTGTAAGACAATAGAAGCCATGCATTCATTTTTTCCAAGGTTCTACAATATGTATCGTTTTATTTGTTGCATCCAACTCTACTTGAACACCGATAGGCATGGTAATCATTGGATGTGTATGACAACAATCGAAGTCAGCTAGAAAAGGAATTCTTTGATTTTGAAGTACTTCTAATAGTATTTCAAAAGGTTTTCGATTTGTACCACAATCATCAAATTGCTCATGTTTTCCAAGAATGATACCTGAAATTTTATCGAATACACCGTTAATTTTAAGTAATGAAAAGCTTCTTTCAATAGTAGCTGCATCTTTTGAACTGTCCTCAATAAAGAGAATGTCACCTTCTTGAATATGTGGCATATAGGGGCTACCCCAAATTCCTTGTATCGTGTTTAAATTCCCGCCAATAATACGCCCGGTAGCTTTTCCATCAATTACTGAAATCCAATCGTTTGGTCGAAGTTCTTTCTCCTTTGTCTTTTCTTCCCAATTAATAAATTCATCTGACCAAAATAATGGTTGTTTTATATGATAAGGAAGAGAATGATCATGTAGTAAAGTTTCAGCGAAATATTTGTATGTGCAATCAACAAAAGGTTCAAATTCGCCAAAGGAAGGGACGAGAGCTGGTCCATAAAATGTAGGGATTCCTGTTTTGGCGTAAATTGCTAGTAATAAAGCAGTTGCATCTGAATACCCAATCATTATTTTAGGGTTCTTTAGAAAAGCATCATAATCAATATAAGGTAATATTGAATTTGAATTCACCCCACCAATTGTTGACATAATACAAGAAATATTAGGATTTCTTATTAAGACATTTAGCTCCTCAGCACGCTCTTGTATACTACCAGAACGATAAAAATCATATCGACCTGTTAATGAACCTTCTAATATATGAAACCCTTTCTGTTGTAAGTAAGATTTTGCTCGTTCAAATCTCTTTGGTGAAGTGTAGGTTACTGGTGAAGAAGGGGAGTAGATCCCAATTGTGTCTCCGTATTTTAATGATTTTGGAAGTAGCACTTGTATGAATCCCTTCTATTAAATAGTTTATCTCGCTATTTGACGGGTAGCCCGATTGGGGGCTGATTAAAGTTTCGCTTTATTTACGAGATTTTATTATTGAATATTCTTACGTTTCAACATTGTAAGTTTAACATAAGTAAATTAAAATAATCATTGCTGTACTATGAATAAATATACCTTTTACCTTGACTATATAAAGGAATTGTTGTTAAGGTTAAATGTGAGTGTATAAAAGGTTTGCTAAAGGAGTTTTGAAATGAATCGGTTAAAATGGGGAAGGATGACAGTCCTATTAGTCATTATTTTAGGGATATGTTGGTTCTTATTCCAAGGAAATCAAAAAAGCGTAGCGAATGTAGAAGGACAACCTTTGCAAGTGGCAGAACTACCTAAAGCAGGATTTACTGAAAAAGTAGTCCCGCCAAAGTACATCCCACCAGAAATTAACGCAAAAGCAGCTATGATTATCGATGCGAGTGATGGAGATATTATTTATCAATATAATGAAAATGAAGCTTTTGCACCGGCTAGTATGTCTAAGATGATGACAGCGTATCTTCTACTAGAGAGTATACATAACGGGAAAGTTCGCTGGGAAGATCCAGTGAAAATGAGTGCGAAGGCGGCACAAACAGAGGGAGCGAGAATCCCAGTACAAGTTAATGACACATTAACTGTTAAAGATTTATATCATGCATTAATGATTGAGTCAGCTAATAATTCAGCTGTGGCTTTAGCAGAACATATGGCAAAATCGGAGAAAGATTTCGTTCAGCTTATGGATGCAAAAGCGAAACAGTTAAAAATGTCGGAACATGCTAAATTTGCAAATGCGTCTGGATTACAAGAGCCAGATGGAAGTGAAACAAAAATGACGGCTGCTGATGTAGCGCAATTGGCGTATCATCTTATAAAAGATTATCCGGAAATATTAGAAGTGACTCACTTACGCCAAAGTCAGCTAGCATTTAATAATATTAATGTTATAAGCACAAACGACATGTTAAATAGAAATAATAAAAGTTTATATATAGAAGGAATGGACGGACTAAAGACTGGATTTACAGATAGTGCAGGATACTGTTTTACTGGGACTGCAAAGCAAGGTGATAATCGAATTATCACAGTGGTCATGGGGACATCAAATAAAACAAAACGTTTTACAGAGACAAATAAGTTAATGTCGTATGCATTTGGATTAGTTAATTAAGTAAGTAAAATACGAATCTAAATCGCTACATAAGTAAGACTGTTTGTTGTTACTAATTTTAGATAACAACAAACAGTCTTTTTATTTTAAAAAGGAAAAAGCTTCTAAATATAAGTGTTATTATTTGAGTTTGTTTGTTGCTGTGATATTATAAAGTTATAAGCTTATTAATAATAAGTTTGAGGGGCGTAATATGATATATACATATGAAATAGCCTCAATTGAAAATTGGAGGGAATTATGATGGCAAAAGATTTTTACTCAGCAATTGAAGACAGAAGATCTATTTATGCAATTAGTAAAGAGCAAGTAGTTTCTGATGAGAAAATTCAAGAAGTGATTTATCATGCTGTAAAACATACACCTTCAGCTTTTAATTCTCAAAGTGCTCGCGTTGTTGTTTTATTAGGAGAACAACATGATAAATTATGGGATATTACGAAAGAAACGTTACGAAAAATTGTACCTGAAAATAACTTTGCACCTACTGAAGAAAAAATGAATGCATTTAAAAGTGGTTATGGAACGGTTTTATATTTTGAAGACAGTGAAGTAGTGGAAAGCCTTCAAGCTAACTTTGCATTATATAAAGATAATTTCCCAACTTGGTCTCAGCAATCATCAGGAATGTTACAATTTGCAATTTGGACAGCTTTAGAAATTGAAGGGTTTGGTGCTACGTTACAGCATTACAATCCGCTAATTGATGAAGAAGTGAGAAAAGAGTGGGATGTTCCAGAGAATTGGAAACTTATTGCACAAATGCCATTTGGTAAACCGGTAGTACAGGCTGGTGAAAAAGAATTCCAACCGCTAGAGGACCGTGTGAAAATTTATAAATAATTTGATAAAAGGTGAACAGGAATATAACCTGTTCACCTTTTTTATACGTAATAAGGTTTTTTTTGTCCGGCATTTTTCATCTGATTTTTTAATTCATTTTTACGTGTTTCAATAGCTGATACTTTTTGTAATGTTATCATTGAAACGAATTGAATAAAAGCATAGTATAGCTCTATGTTTTTTTGTATTGGATCATCTATTATATTTCTCACAAATATGCCTCCTCTTTTTATTCCAATAAAACTCCGTATTAATGGGCAGCCCGAGTGGTGAGGGTTAATAATTAGCGGAGGATGTATAAAACCCTTACTGATTAAAGTTTCATTTTATAAGGGAATGAAACTTTAATCAATTCGCTAAAATTCTTTTTTATTAAGATATGTATATAATACTATAAATATCCTATAAATTCCATTATGGGAAAAAGAGAACAATTGATATAGTGTGTGTTTTCTTTAAAGGAGAAATGGCTTTTTTGAAATAAATCTTACAATTCGTCAAATTATTTCAAAAATGTAGATAGTATAGAAATTTAGTTTTCTAAAAATATTATACTATTGATAAATAGAGTGATTTTTGTCATGATGAAAGTATACTTCATGTAAGGAGCTTTATAAGGAAATACATACTTGAGTTTGTATTAGGTTAATAGAATTTTTTATAAAAGATAGAAAAGGGATGTTTTATATTGAGATATTAAATGAAATGTCGAATTTTCATGCGATATATGAGAAATTTGAAAAAATCATTGCAAAAACACTGTGTTTAATGATAAAGTTCACATGAAGTTCACACGGATTTCACTTCGTTCATTTAAAATGAACTCTGTGTGAAAAATAAAACTCTTGCTAAAAAATGGAACTGGATGAATATTTTACTTTGATAATATTGTAAAGTATTAAGTTTTAATTTTTTTTTAAGAGGATAGTAGGGAAAGGAAGTAAAGACAACTTATGAAAAAAGTAATTGCAGGTTTAGCAGCAGCTTCTGTAGCTGGCGTTGCAGTTCCAGGAATGGATTCTGCTCATGCACAAGTTTCAAATGAAGCGCTAAAAGAAATTAATGGACAAACTCAAACTCAAACGACTGTAACTGAAACAAAAACTGTAGAAACAACTTCTGAATTAAAATACACAGTAACTGCTGATGTATTAAATGTTCGTTCAGGTGCTGGTACAGGACATAACGTTATTTCTAAAGTAAAATCAGGCCAAGTGCTACAAGTAGTTGGACAAGAAAATGGTTGGTTCAAAGTAAACGTAAATGGTCAAACAGGTTATGTAAGTGGTGACTTCGTAACGACTGGTGGCAAAACAGGAACGACTGTTCAACAAGGAACAGGTACTTACACAGTAAACGTTTCTTCACTTAACGTACGTACAGGCCCAAGTACATCTCATACAGTATTAGGTTCTGTAAATAAAGGTAAAACAGTACAAGTTGTAGGTGAAGTACAAGATTGGTTTAAAATCAACTTCAATGGTGGAACTGGATACGTAAGCAAAGACTTCGTAACAAAAGGTGGTTCTGCTGTATCTAACGAAACACAACAACCAACTACAAACAACAATACTACAACAGTTCAAACTGGTGGTTCTTATGTTGTTAACACTGGTGCTTTAAAAGTACGTACAGGCCCAGCTACATACAACGCTGTAATCGGTGGAGTAACAAATGGTAAAGTATTAAACGTTACTGGTGCTGAAAATGGTTGGTACAAAATTAACCATAACGGCCGCACAGGTTATGTAAGTGCAGACTTCGTTAAGTTTGTAAAAGGCGGAGTAAACAACGTTACAAATAACGTTCAACAACCAACAACAGGTGGAGATACATCTTCAATCGCTGGATTCGCTAGATCATTAAATGGTTCGCCATACAGACCTTCTGGTACAACACCTGATGGTTTTGACTGCAGTGGATTTATTCACTATGTATTAAATCAAACGGGTCATAAAGGCGCTCGTCAAACAGTTGCTGGATATTGGAGTTCTAAAACAAAGACTAACAATCCACAACCAGGTGATTTAGTATACTTCCAAAACACTTATAAACCAGGACCTTCTCACATGGGTGTTTACTTAGGAAACGGACAGTTCATTAGTGCTGAAACAACTGATACTGGCGTACGTATTAGTTCAGTAAGCAACTCTTACTGGAGCAAGCACCTTTTAGGTTACACAAAAGCATACTAAGAAAAAGTAGTTTTATATACTTTTTGTATAGAGAAAAGGCTTTCCAAGGAAACTTGGGAAGCCTTTTTATAGTTGAATGAATTGGAAGTTTAATAGTTTTTATTTTAACTTTCCATTTAAAAATCGATCATATAAGTCATGGAAATAGTTAGGACGAAATAGGTTCGCTGCATGTCCCGCTAAAGGTATTTCCTTATATAGAACGTTAGGCAAAATAGATTTCAAATCAAATAGACAAGATTTATAGAGATGATCATGCTCTCCCATTACCCATAGTATAGGGTGAGGAAGTGATTTTAATTTGGATTTTAAATCGAATTCTAATCGATGTCGTAATGACTGGGCAATTATGGATGAATGTAATTGTAATCCGAAACGGTAGTAAATATTTCTTGAAATGACTGCGAACGGATTTGCTTTTAGTATACCACTTGGAAAAATAGTATTTGCGTATTGAGAGAGCCATTTAGAGTATTCATCTCCTCGCTTCTCCCAAAAATTTTGAAATACATTATATAAACGAGAAGGGTTATTGTAATGTCCTCCAATATGACAAATACTTAATACTTTTTCTGGATGCATTTGCGCAAAAATTGTAGAGATGTAACAGCCGTAACTTAGCGCACAAATATGAGCTTTTTTAATACCTTCTTGTTCGTATAAGTTTAATAATTGATCTACGAGGCGCTGTAATGAAAAGTCGATTGCTTCACCTTTATCATCACCGTGACCTAATAAGTCATAAGTTATAATGTTGTAGGAGGCGGAAAATCGTTTTTGCTCCTTTTTGAAGGCGCGACGATTGCCAACTAATCCATGAATAAAAATAATTGTTTCCTTTTCAGAATGTATATTTGTTTGCAAAAAGGATACTCCTTTCACTAACTGGAGATTTATATGGTGTTTTAAATTATTTATCTATAATTTACATAGAATAATATTAAGTACCAGGTAATAATATCAGATGTTTATATCTGTTGTAAAGATGAGTTTTTATGTATATTTTGTAAAAATAGAAAAAGTGTGTTTACATTCAGTTTACATTTGTATCGTATTCTAATTTTAGAAAGAACAGTTTGGTTTAACACGAGGAGATGAACAGGAATGGAAGTTAGAAATGAAATGAAGAAAAAAGGGAGTTGGAGGCAGTTTTTACGCCTTATTCAAGATACAAATCCTCCGAAAGGAATTTTAGTTTTTGCGTTATTAATGAGTTTGCTTTCTACGGGAGCGAGTTTATTTATTCCTATGCTTACAAAAGGATTAGTAGATAATTTTTCGCTTTCTTCAATTAGTGCAGGACAAATTGTTGGATTAGTTGCTTTCTTTGTAATGCAAACTATTGCGGCAGGGTTGTCTATATATTTACTAAATTATATTGGGCAGAAGATTGTAGCGGGACTAAGAGAACGTTTGTGGAAAAAGGTACTTATCTTGCCGGTATCTTATTACGATCAAAATAGAACAGGTGATACAATTAGCCGTATGACGAATGATACAGGTGTAGTGAAAACGTTAATTTCTGAGCATTTGTCAAACTTATTAACAGGTGGTATTTCAATTGTTGGATCGTTAATTGTATTATTTGTTTTAGATTGGAAAATGACTGCGTTACTTTTAACGGTTATTCCGTTGTCTGTGTTAATTTTAGTTCCACTTGGACGAAAAATGTATAAGATTTCAAAAGCGCTTCAAGATGAAACGGCATCTTTTACAAGTGTGTTAACGCAAGTGTTATCAGAAATTCGTTTAGTGAAATCTTCAAATACAGAAAAAAGAGAATATGAAACGGGTAACACAGGTATACAAAAGTTATTACAATTTGGTTTGAAAGAAGGAAAAGTGCAAGCATTAATTTCGCCAGTTATGTCGTTTGTTTTAATGGCACTACTTGTTATTATCGTAGGATATGGCGGGATGCGAGTTTCTAGCGGTGCATTAACAACTGGTGAACTTGTAGCGTTTATTTTGTATTTAGTTCAAATTGTAATGCCGATGAGTCAATTATCTATGTTCTTTACACAATTCCAAAAGGCAATTGGTGCGACGGAAAGAATTAGTACGATTTTAGAATATGAAGTAGAAGATCATGAAACTGGTGTGAAAGTGACAAATGCTAAGCAACCGATCGTTCTTGAAAATGTACATTTTGAGTATAACGAAGAAGAGCAAGTTTTAAAAAATATTGATTTCACAATTGAATCTGGAAAAGTGACAGCGATTGTAGGACCAAGTGGTAGTGGGAAAACAACGTTATTCTCATTATTGGAACGTTTTTATGAGCCAACCAGTGGTGCCATTAAATTAGGAAAAGAATCAGTTACGAGTTATTCATTAGAGTCATGGCGACGTCAAATCGGTTACGTATCACAAGATAGTCCGTTAATTGATGGAACGATTCGTGATAATATTTGTTATGGCGTTGAGGGCGAAGTAACGGATGAAGAAATTGAAAAAGTAGCAGCAATGGCATATGTTGATGCATTTATTTATGACTTACCAAACGGTTATGCAACAGAAGTTGGAGAACGTGGTGTGAAGCTTTCTGGGGGACAAAGACAGCGGATTGCCATTGCCCGAGCGTTACTTCGAAATCCGCAAATTCTTATGTTAGATGAGGCGACTTCAAGCTTAGATAGTAAATCTGAGTCTGTCGTTCAAAAAGCGTTAAATAACTTAATGAAAGGCAGAACAACGTTAGTAATTGCGCATAGACTTTCTACTGTTGTAGATGCAGATAAAATTGTCTTTATTGAGAAAGGGAATCTTACAGGTAGTGGTACGCATGATGAATTATTACAGACGCATGATATGTATCGTGAGTTTGCAACGCAGCAATTGAAAATTAAAGAGGGGGCATTATAAAATGAATCATCAGTGGGATTTTACTCAACTGATGATTCATTTTTAAACAATATATTAGATGCTAAGTAGAAAGGAAATGGTTCCTTTGATACCTAAAATTTTAATAGTAGATGACGATCCACACATTAGAGAACTCGTTTCGGTATTTTTAGAACGAGAAGGTTTTCAAACATATGAGGCAATTGATGGAGTAGATGCACTTCAGAAAATGGATGACGTAAAAGTCGATATGGTTATTCTTGATATCATGATGCCAAATATGGATGGATTTGATGTATGTTTTGAATTAAGAAAATACTATGATATCCCGGTTCTGATGCTAACGGCCAAAGGGGAAACATCACAAAAAGTAAAAGGATTTCACCTTGGGACAGATGATTATCTTGTAAAACCATTTGACCCTATAGAACTAGTAGTGAGGGTAAAGGCATTATTGAAACGTTACCAAATTACAGTTTCCCAATCGATTCAAGTTGGAAATGTATTATTAAATCGTAAAACATTCGAAGTTACATCTGGAGAACAAACGGTTACGTTACCGTTAAAAGAATTTGAGCTGCTCTTTACTTTAGGGTCTAAATCGGGAAGAACTTGTTCGAGAGAGCAATTAATTGAAGAAATATGGGGATATGATTTTGAAGGGAATGAACGTACACTAGACGTTCATATTAATCGGTTACGTGAGAAGTTTCAAGAAGAGCAGTCGAAATTTAGTATTAAAACAATAAGAGGATTAGGGTATCGCTTAGAGGTAAGTAAATGAGAAAAAGAAAACGATTGAGTAAGTTGAAGATGCTGAAAGTATTTGGAGCGGTATTAGCGCTCTTTTCTTTTCTTACTATCATTTGGTCTATCGCATTTTATGTAGCAACTAGTATATTGAATGTTTTTGACGTAAACGTATCGCCGTTTGTTACCTTTCTAATTAGTGATATGGTCGGTTTTGTATTTATTATTTTTATTTGGACATTGATTGGAATATTAATGAGACCAAAACGAGAGGCGATGATTTGGACTATTATTGAACCGATACAAAAAATTGCAAAAGGAGACTTCTCTGTAAAAATAAGAAATGAAGAAAAGTATGATGGTGAAATTGGCGTGCTCGTAAAAAGTATAAATGATATGACAGATGAACTGAATACGATGGAGAAAATGAGACAAGAGTTTGTATCGAATGTTTCTCATGAAATACAGTCACCATTAACTTCTATAAAAGGATTTGCTAGAGCACTACAAGACGATAATCTTTCTGAGGAAAAAAGAAAGCATTATCTTACCATTATTGAAACTGAAACAACGAGATTATCTAAACTAAGTCAAAACTTATTGAAGCTAACTCTTTTAGAATCAGATGAGTATACACCAGAAAGAGTGAGCTATCGATTAGATCAACAATTAAAGCAAATTGTGTTAAATAGTGAACCACTCTGGGCTGAAAAAGAAATTGAGTTAGAACTAGATTTAGAAAAAGTACATGTTATTGCTGACCAAGAAAGTATGAGTCAAGTGTGGATTAATTTAATTCATAATAGTATTAAATTTACTCCAAGCGGTGGTACAATTACTATTCAGTTAAAGGAACATGAGACAGTAGTGGAAGTGCTTATCCGTGATTCAGGAATTGGTATATCAGAAGAACAGAAACAACATATTTTTGAGCGTTTTTATAAAGCGGATTCTTCACGAAATCGTGCCTATGGAGGAAGTGGCTTAGGTTTAGCTATTGTAAAGAAAGTACTCGACCTTCATCAAGGAGAGATAAAAGTGGAGAGTGAGGAAGGAAAAGGTACTGAATTTATTGTACGTATTCCTAATTATGAAGAAAAATAGTGTAGTGATAAAGAACCATTTTTTATTTCATACCCAGACACTCTTTTATGAGGAGGGTGTCTTTATTTTGCATGAATAATGATAAATACGTGCAATGAATGCATAGTAATTTTCTATAGTTACCTATAAGTAACCTACGCACATGAAAGTGCATCATTGCCTTTTTACATAAACATAGATACAATTTTAATATAATACATAACTGAAATGATTAAGGAGTGTTATACTTGGCAGAATTATTACAAGGCAAAAATGCTTTAATTACAGGAGCAGGTAGAGGGATTGGTCGCGCTGTAGCGATTGCATTAGCGAAAGAAGGCGTAAATGTAGGACTTTTAGCTCGCTCAGAAGAAAACTTAAAAGCTGTAGCGAAAGAAGTAGAAGCAGAAGGCGTAAAAGCTGTTATTGCAACTGCAGATGTTTCTTCTTACGAAGAAGTAACAACTGCGATTGAAACGTTAAAAAATGGTTTAGGATCTATTGATATTTTAATTAATAACGCTGGTATTTCTAAATTCGGTAAGTTTTTAGAACTAGACGTTGCTGATTGGGAAAAAATCATTCAAGTAAACTTAATGGGTGTATACTATGCAACTCGTGCAGCTTTACCGAGCATGATTGAACAACAATCTGGTGATATCATTAACATTTCATCTACAGCAGGACAAAAAGGTGCACCTGTAACAAGTGCATATAGTGCTTCTAAATTTGGTGTCCTTGGCTTAACAGAATCGTTAGCGATGGAAGTTCGCAAACATAACATTCGTGTAACAGCTTTAACTCCAAGTACAGTAGCAACTGATATGGCTGTAGATTTAGGATTAACTGATGGAAACCCTGATAAAGTAATGCAAGCGGAAGATATTGCAGAATTTATCGTAGCGCAGCTGAAATTAAATAAACGTACATTTATTAAATCTGCTGGACTTTGGTCTACTAATCCATAGGAATTAAATTTATATTTAAAAGAAGGGATAGATGTCCCTTCTTTATTTTTTGTATTCGAGACAGAATTTTCTGTATAATTAAAAGTGAATGGTAGAAAGCATTGGTAAATTGAAAGGAATGGCAGTTGTAAAAGAGTGATGTAAGGAGGGAAAAGGGATGAAAAAGAAGTTTCAAAAATTATAACATGTATCGTGTATAACGAGATTAGCTCGTGGACCTCCAGTATACATAGCATTATATTGTATATTAAAAAATTGGAGGCTATAAATAGATGAGAACTGAAAAAGAAATGCTAGACGTAATTATAAATATAGCAAAAGAGGATGAAAGAATTCGAGCAGTTATCATGAATGGATCGCGTGTAAATCCAAATGTGAAAAGAGATTGTTTTCAAGACTATGATATTATGTATGTTGTAAATGATATACAATCTTTTACGTCTAATCATAATTGGATTCATAGATTTGGAGAAATAATGATTGTACAAATGCCAGAAGAAATGTCGTTAGTTCCACCAGATGAAGACGGGAAGTTTCCATATTTAATGCAGTTCATGGATGGGAATCGGATTGATTTAACGCTAGTTCCAGTTGAGTTAATACAAAAGTTCGTTGGACAAGATAGTTTAAGTAAACTGCTTCTTGATAAAGATAATTCTCTGGAAGAATTCCCACCAGCAAGCGATAAAGATTACTTAGTAAAAAAGCCTACAGAAAAAGAGTTTTTAGATTGCTGTAATGAATTTTGGTGGTGTAGTACGAATATCGCAAAAGGGTTATGGAGAGAGGAGCTTTCTTATGCAAAAGGAATGCTTGAAGGACCAGTGCGAGATATGTTCATCGTAATGCTAGAATGGTATATTGGTATGAAAACAGACTTTACAGTTAATACAGGGAAGTTTGGAAAGCATTTTGAGCAATATATTGAAGAAGATATGTGGGAGCAATTTAAAAGAACATTTTCTAATGCAGAATATGAAAACATATGGGATTCATTCTTTGTCATGGGTGATTTATTTAGGGAAGTGGCGAACGAAATTGCTAACACGTATGAATATCAATATCCGCAAGATGATGATGATAAAGTGACGAACTATTTAAAACATGTGAAAGCTTTGCCAAAAGATAGTACATCGATTTATTAATAATAGTAAGCAGTAAGACTGTCCTAATTAAGGACAGTCTTATTTTTGTTTATGAATAACAATTTCTCTAACAAAGTGCAGATGAATCACATATGAAAATTTAGGGAGGTTTTTTATCATGTATTATTTTTATTCGCCAGAAATGTTTGCTCCATATCAATGGGGACTAGAACGAGATGTTTCGTATGCTTATATGCCATATAACTCATTTTATTATGGAGACTATATAAGCGCATTGCCATACGCATATATCCCTCAAAGCTATGAAGTACAAATGAAAGCAGATGATCGTGGATCGTGGACACCATTTACATGGGTTGAAAAATATGCGTACGCATTTTCAGGACCGTATAATAAAGCGGAAGTAGCTCTTACATTTGATGATGGACCAGATTCAGAATTCACGCCAAAAATATTAGATAAGTTAAAACAACATAATGTAAAAGCTACTTTTTTCTTACTTGGTGAAAACGCAGAAAAATTTCCGAACGTAGTAAAGCGTATTGCGAATGAAGGGCATGTAATTGGTAATCATACGTATAGTCATCCGAACTTAGCGAAAGTAAATGAGGATGAGTACCGTAATCAAATTATAAAAACGGAAGAAATATTAAATCGTTTAGCTGGTTATGCACCGAAGTTTATACGTCCGCCATACGGTGAAATACTTGAAAATCAATTAAAATGGGCCACAGAGCAAAATTTTATGATTGTACAGTGGAGTGTTGATACGGTTGATTGGAAAGGTGTGAGTGCTGATACGATTACAAATAATGTGTTAGGGAATTCATTTCCTGGAAGTGTCATCCTCCAACATTCAACACCAGGTGGGCATTTACAAGGATCTGTAGATGCACTAGACAAAATCATTCCGCAGTTAAAAACGAAAGGGGCACGTTTTGTAACACTTCCAAGTATGTTCCAGACATCAAAAGAAAGAAAGTAAATGTGTTATAAATTGGAAAAATAAGGTTTGTTTCGTATAATGAAAGTGTAAGTTAGGGGGGATATAATTGATTTATGCACTAGTAAACATAGGAATAAGCATATTGATTAGTATTATTTTTATACTTGCGGCAATTATTCTTCAAAAAAATCCACCGACCGATATTAATGCGGCATATGGTTATCGTACGAAACGATCTATGAAAAATAAGGAATTATGGGGTGCGGGTAACAGGTATAGTGCAGAAGTGATGAAGCAAAATGGATTCATCATGATGTTAATTGGAAGTGTTATTAGTATACTGTTTAGATATCCACATACAATAATAGCGATTATGGTGGTTATGCTGTTATTAATTATTCGTTTATTTATACAAGTAGAGAATAAATTAAAGATACTTGAACAATAATAAAAAAAAGGACTCTACGCAATATTATGCTAAGAGTCCTATTTTATTTATAAACTATTATTTTTTAATAATTCTTTTCCTTTCTCTATAACAAATTCATAGTATGCAAGATCATACGGGTAAATATCTTCAAATGTTATTGTAATTGGTTTATTGTTTAAAACAGAAATAGCTGTAAAAGATGAAATTTCTCCATTTAATAGTTGTAGAAAAGAAGTTGCATGTACTTTCATCACATCGTCTACTTCTTCACCTGGTGCGAATGGAAGTGGATTGATGACATTGTGGAAATACATATGACAAAACTCGCGATCCGTAAGATTTGAAATTTCATAATCTATTTTAAAAATGCCCTTGTATGCTAAATCAGTCGTTTGGAAAGAAAGCCCTAATTCCTCTTCAATTTCACGAAGACCACCACTTTGTACATCTTCATCATGCATAATATGTCCGGCTGAAGTAATATCCCAAATGTTTGGAGCTTCTTTTTTATTTTTAGAGCGTAATTGGAAATATAAGAATATATCTTTAGCATCTTTTTCTACAAACCAACAATGAAATGTTTCGTGCCAATCACCGTCACGATGCACTTCATCGCGCAATTTCTTCCCAAGTGTATTTCTTTCAGAATCAAATATTGTTAACCACTCTGTCATTTTAATTCCCCTTTCTGCAAATTTTATTATACAATATCCGTATTGAATTTTGGGAAAATAAAGAAAAAGGGGAGATTATAAGTGGAGATAGAGCGTATGGAAATAAAATCGATTATTTCAACAGAGGAAGAGTTACGGAAAATATTAGGGAAACCAAGTGAGCGAGCATTGAAAAAAGTTATTTCATCATTAGACCACCATTGTGTAGATTTCCTTTCTAAATCTCCTTTTCTAGTATTATCTACTGCAAATAAGTTGGGGGAGTGTGACGCCTCGCCGAGAGGAGACGCACCTGGATTTGTATACGTACTCAATAATAATAAAATTATCATTCCAGAAAGACCAGGAAATCGTCGTATAGACTCCATTTTGAATATTATTTCAAATCCACGTGTAGGACTAATCTTTTTTATTCCAGGTCTTGGGGAGACACTCAGAATAAATGGCCGAGCGTATATTACAAACGACGAAGAAATTTTGAAAGAAATGCAGGCGAATGGACGTAATCCGTTGCTTGGAATTGTTGTTGAAATAGAAGAGTGTTACATTCATTGTGCAAAAGCGTTTATTCGTTCTAAGATGTGGGATCCAGAATCTTGGTTACATAAAAAAGAGTTACCTTCAGCAGCAAAAATGTTGTTAGAGCATGCGAAAGTGAATGCTTCAGAAGAAGATGTTGCACGTTCTTTAGAAGAAAGTTATACAAAAAGATTGTATTAAAAATTTTATTGATATAATTTTGTAAGGTGAGTATGTACGGGTTTTAGAATGGGAATTTATCCCGCATTAACGGGCAGTAACACCCCTACCTCAAAATTCAGCGAAAGCAAAGAAGTTAGGTGGGGATCAACTGCCGGTAAAAGCCCGAATGGTGAAGGCTAATAATCAGTGGGGATGAACAAAATCCCCACTGATTAAAGTTTCACTTTATATATGAACCGTTGATTTATAAACTGGAGAAATGACAAAATAGGTAAATTGAGTGGCAGTTGCATAATGCTATTGTGAAATATAATAAAAAATTATTTTAAAAATAGTTAGTAAAAATAGGCTTGCTTTTTAAAAATTTGATAACTATAATAAATTAACAAATAGACATGAACGAAAAAGTAATGATAAGGACACGAAATCATTTTTACGGTTTACAGAGAGGGAAGCCAAGGGTGTGAGCTTCCTAACACGAGAAATGATTTTACCACCTTTGAACTTCAATAGTGAACGAGTAATCTAGTAATTATTGGCGGTATCAGCCGTTATCTGAACTTGAGCAATCTAGGAGGAAATACGTCTAGATTGGAACAAGGGTGGAACCACGAAAACACATTCGTCCCTTTCCTAGGGATGAGTGTGTTTTTTTATGGTATAAGAGATTGAAAATTTAAAATAATTAAAAATAGTATTGATTTTGTTTTTTATGCGAGTATAATGAGTTAACAAATAAACATGAACGAAAAAGTAACGATAAGGACACGAAATCATTTTTACGGTTTACAGAGAGGGAAGCCAAGGGTGTGAGCTTCCTAACACGAGAAATGATTTTACCACCTTTGAACTTCAATAGTGAACGAGTAATCTAGTAATTATTGGCGGTATCAGCCGTTATCTGAACTTGAGCAATCTAGGGAGAAATACGTCTAGATTGGAACAAGGGTGGAACCACGAAAACACATTCGTCCCTTTCCTAGGGATGGGTGTGTTTTTTTACTTTGAAAGGAGGTGCAGTAACATGGAACGATTTGTACGTACGGAAATAACCACCACCTGCATGATTAAAAAGCAGAGTAAGGTGATTGATAGAGATAAATAATAAAATTGTAGGAGGAGATTAGAAGATGAATAACGTTATAAATGTTGGGGTATTAGGTTTAGGTACGGTCGGAAGTGGTGTTGTCCATATTTTGAAAGAACATTATAAAAAAATCGCTCTTGATACAGGATACGAAGTGAAAGTGAAAACAGTCGTTGTACGTGATTTGGAAAAAGAACGCGATGTTTGTATTGACGGAATTGCAGTAACAAGTCATGCAGATGAAGTTCTAAATGATTCAAATATTGATATTGTAGTAGAGGTAATGGGCGGAATTGAAGAAGCAAAACAGCATATTGTTAAGGCTTTACGAAATAAAAAACATGTCGTAACAGCAAATAAAGATTTAATGGCTGTATATGGTGCAGAGCTTCTTCAACTGGCGAACGATAATGATTGTGATTTATGTTACGAAGCGAGTGTAGCGGGCGGTATTCCAGTGTTAAGAGGATTAACGGATGGATTAGCTTCAGATCAAATTGAAAAAATAATGGGAATTGTAAATGGTACAACAAATTATATGTTAACAAAAATGAGTCAAAATGGATGGTCTTATGAAGAGGCTTTACAGGAAGCACAAAAATTAGGCTTTGCAGAATCGGATCCGACAGCAGATGTAGATGGACTAGATGCGGCGAGAAAAGTAGCAATTCTTGCAAACTTAGGTTTTTCGATGAATGTTTCATTAGATGATGTGCAAGTAAGAGGGATTCGAAAGGTCGAAAAAGAAGATTTACAAATGGCTGAAAAGTTAGGATTTACTATGAAGTTAATTGGTAAGGCTGAAAAACAAGGACCAGCCATTCATTTAAGTGTAGAACCGACGCTTTTACCGAGCCAGCATCCATTATCAAATGTGAATAATGAATTTAATGCGGTGTATGTTCATGGCCAAGCGGTAGGAGAAGTAATGTTTTATGGACCCGGAGCTGGGAAGTTACCGACTGGTTCTGCTGTAGTAAGTGATATTATTTCAATCGTTAAAAATATGAATCAAGTTCCGAAAAATAAAAGTGCGTTAAAAGAACCAGTTCCTTATGAATTACAAGGTGATGAAGAAGTAGTTTCGAAATATTTCTTACGTATTTCATTACGAGATGAGCCTGGGATGTTACAGAAAATAACAGAATGTTTCGTTAATTATTCTGTAAGTTTAAAAGAAGTTATTCAATTACCTTTAAACCGTGAACTGGCAGAAGTCGTGGTTGTGACACATCGAACTTCCAAGTATCAATTCGAACGAGTTTTAGAAGCGATAGAAGCTGTCGCAAGTGAAATAAACAGTTACTACATTATTGAGGAGGAAAAACAATATGTATAAAGGACTATTAAAACAGTATGCGTCTTATTTACCGGTGAATGAAAATACACCTGATGTCAGCTTAATGGAAGGAAACACACCACTTATTCCATTATTAAATATATCAAAACAATTAGGGATTCAGCTATATGGTAAGTACGAAGGAGCGAATCCGACAGGTTCTTTTAAAGATCGTGGCATGGTCATGGCAGTTGCTAAGGCGAAAGAAGAAGGTTCAGAAGCAATCATTTGTGCATCAACAGGTAATACATCAGCATCAGCTGCAGCATATGCGGCACGTCTTGGGATGAAATGCATTATCGTAATACCGGAAGGAAAGATTGCACATGGAAAATTAGCACAAGCAGTTGCCTATGGTGCTGAAATCATTTCAATAGAAGGGAATTTCGATGATGCACTTAAGGCTGTAAGAAATATTGCTGCAGAAGAGCCAATTACGTTAGTAAACTCAGTAAATCCTTATCGAATTGAAGGGCAAAAAACGGCAGCATTTGAAATTTGTGACCAATTGCAAAATGCACCAGATGTTCTAGCTATCCCTGTTGGGAACGCAGGAAATATTACAGCATATTGGAAAGGTTTCTGTGAATATGAGAAAGAAAAAGGTTATAAGAAGCCAAGAATTCATGGCTTTGAAGCGGAAGGAGCAGCTGCAATTGTAAAAGGGCATGTAATTGAAGAGCCTGAAACAATTGCAACAGCGATTCGAATCGGTAACCCGGCAAGTTGGTCATACGCAGTAGAGGCTGCTGAGCAGTCTCACGGTGAAATAGATATGGTATCAGATGAAGAAATTTTACATGCGTATAGGTTATTGGCAAAAACTGAAGGAGTTTTCGCTGAACCGGGATCAAATGCTTCATTAGCCGGCGTAATTAAACATGTTCAATCTGGAAAAATCAAAAAGGGAGAAACAGTTGTTGCAGTATTAACTGGAAATGGTTTGAAGGATCCTGATATCGCTATTTCTTCAAATCAACTAGACATCGCAAGTGTGTCAAATGATATAGAACAAATTAAAGATCATATTAAAGGGGTGATTATGTCGTGATACCATTTAGCGTTCGTGTCTCTGCTAGTACGGCGAATGTTGGTCCTGGATTTGATTCAGTTGGAATAGCTTTGTCATTGTATTTAGATGTGGTGGTTAAAGAAAAAGCTGATAAATGGCAAGTAATCCATTCCTTTGAAGAATCAATTCCGACAGACGATAAAAATTTAATCGTTAGCACGGCATGTAAAGTATGTCCTTCTATATCACCCCATATAATAGAAGTTACTAGTAATATCCCATTAACGAGAGGGCTAGGAAGTAGTGCATCAGCAATTGTAGCCGGGATAGAGCTTGCGAATCAACTAGGCAATTTGAACTTAACTGCTGATCAAAAAGTTCAAATTGCTACAAATTTTGAAGGACATCCTGATAATGTTGCTGCTTCTATATTAGGTGGAACTGTAATTGGAGCACTTGATGGAAAGGATGTTTCCGTCGTAAGAATTGAGAGCAAGGAATTGGGTGTAATTTCTCTCATTCCGAATGCAGAATTAAATACAGATGAAAGTCGATCTGTATTACCAAAGATGTTTCCGTTTCATGAGGCAGTTAAAGCTAGTGCGATAAGTAACGTATTAGTAGCTGCATTATGTCAAAAGCGGTGGGAAGTTGTAGGTGAAATGATGGAGAGAGACCATTTTCACGAACCATATCGTTTAGAACTCGTACCATTATTACCATCTATTCGTAAATGCGCAAAAGAATTTGGTGCGTACGGCACAGCACTTAGCGGTGCGGGGCCATCTATTTTTATATTAACGCCATATGAGAAACGTCAAGAAATCGCTGAGCAATTAGCGAGAGTATTTACAGATATGAAAGTATGTGAGCTTGAAATCGACCATAAAGGTATTATTGTAAATAAGGAAGAGCATATTGGAACGTAAAGAAAGCTGGCATGGCTAGCTTTCTTTACGTTGCAAACCTATTTTAAATTAGGTTTTTTCGGAAAAAATATAAAACAAATGTTGATTTTGAATAATGTAAGTAAAGAGTGCATTCATTTTGGAGGTGATTAAATGAATAAAGAGTCACCAGAAGAAAAAAGAGAGCGTATGAGACAAAGTGAATTAAAAAGTAATCCTACGGGTTCTTTACGTGACGGACTCAATAGGGCGGAAACGGGTAGTCCAGTTGATATAGCAGGCGGTATGAATTGGAAAGGTACAGGAATAATCATTTTAGTACTACTTTTAGGATACATTGTATACACTTATTTTTTCAGTTGAAGAATGCTTGTTAAAATTTTGATTTGTTTAGTTTCATAATTGTTGAGAAAAAATGCAGTTACTGTATTACATATCTTCTAAGCGAATTATAGTTGTTCATATCAACTTTTAATACTCCAAACAGAGCTAGCAAAATGCTAGCTCTGTTATTTTTTGCCACATTCCTGTAACAAAGCATCTGTATATTCATTGGTGGAGGTGCAGAGGATGAAAAAAATGATAGCGATATGTCTTCTTACAACTATGTCGTTTTCGACTTTAGTCGGTTGTGACGTAAAAGGTAGTAATGCTGTACAAGAGTCTAAAATAAAGAAAGCGACGTATAAAGATTTTACTTATGATGTAAATCCAGAAACATTCACATTAACTGTAGAACATGAGGGGGTAAAGGAACAGGCATCACAACCCCTACCGAAAATGAAGGTATCGAATGTAAAAAAAGAAAAGGATCGTACATCGTGGGAATATCCAGATCAAAAAGTAAAAATAAAATTAGAAAAGAAAAAAGACCACTTAAACATTGAAGTGGAATCGACTGGTGCAGAAAGCTTTACATGGCCGAAAGTAGAAGCTGAAAATTATACACTTCCGTTATGGGAGGGTAAGCAAATTCCGAGCAATGATGAGAATTGGAAGAAGTTTTTAAAGGATGATGCATATTCATTTGCTGAATCATTTTCTATGAAGTTTTTCGCATTAAATGGTTCGAAATATTCAATTATATATATTGCAACGAATATGTTTAATAATGAATTGAAATTTCATTCGGATCCGAAAATAGGATTTGATTTTACACATGAATTTCCGAGCATAAATAAAAATAAAACATATGGATTTCAATTATATGTGACAAATAATGATGCGGTAAGCATTGCTAAACTGTATAAGGATGATATTGTTCGAAAAGGTGAATTTAAAACATTACAAGAAAAGGCTAGAAAAAATAAAGAAATCGAAAAGTTATATGGAGCGGCGCATTTTTATTTTTGGAATCAAAATGGTTTATTAGAAAATAATATAAATTGGCCAAAACTAAGGGAGCAAATAAATAGCCCGCTGTTTAGTCATATAAAAGAACTTATTCAAAAGAATAGTTCCGAGCCTGGGGAACTGAATGTATTGGATCAAGTAAGTAAACAAGATTTCATTGATAAGTATCAAAAAAATGTTATTTTACGTTATATAAACGAAGTATTATCGATGAAGGAATTTTATAAAGAGGATATTTTTCAAAACGTTAATCAGGAAGCTAGTGTGCTATTAAAGAAAGGTGTAGGTCACTTAACGAATACAGAATTGTATAGCTTAAATAAGCATTTATTAAAGTCGCTACTTGGTGATGCGGTTGAAGAGGTAAGTAAATGGGGTAATGCAGATGGAACGGATATATTAAAGGAAATGAAAGAGGCAGGAATAGAAAAAGCGTGGATTGGTCTGCCGAACTGGGAACAAGGATTTATGCAACCTAATTTCGTGACAAAAGCTAAGGAAATGGGGTATTTAGTTGGTCCGTATGATTCGTATCATTCCATTCACGAAAAAAGTGATAAAAATTGGAACACAGCATCCTTTAATGACCCGTCATTATATGAAGAGGCTACTGTAACGAAGAAAAACGGAGAAAAGGTGCAAGGCTTTTTAGGAAGAGGTCGCAAGTTAAATCCGACTTTATCGCTGCCTAGTGTAAAGGAACGCATGAATGATATATTACAAAATAGTCCTAAATATAATTCATGGTTTATTGATTGTGATGCGACAGGTGAAATTTACGATGACTATTCAGCGAAACATATAACGACGCAAGAGCAAGATTTAAAAGCACGTTTAAAACGAATGGACTACATTGCGCAAGAAAAGGGTATGGTCGTTGGTTCTGAAGGCGGAAATGATTTTGCTAGTAGTACGATTGCATTTGCACATGGAATTGAAACACCTGTTATTAAATGGGACGATGAAGATATGCGGAAAAATAAAACAAGTCCGTATTATGTCGGTGGATATTGGTCACCAAATCAAAATGTGCCTGAAAAATATGCAAAACAAGTACCATTGAAAGAAGAATATAAACAAGTATATTTAAACCCAGTATATTCGGTACCATTATATAAATTAGTATACAATGATTCCGTTATTACAACGCATCATTGGGAATGGGGAAGTTTAAAGGTAAAAGATGAAGTTGGAAATCGAATGCTGTCTGAATTATTGTATAATGTTCCTCCGTTGTACCATTTAGATGAAGTAGAGTGGAATAAGCATAAAAAAGAAATTACAGAGCATCTAAAAGTTTGGAATGAAGTTCATGAAAAAGCAGTAAAAGAAGAGATGACGAATTTTGCGTATTTGTCAGAAGATAAGCTAGTACAATCTGTTTCTTATGGAAAAGATATTAAAATCATTGTGAACTTCTCAAATGAAGACATGGAAGTAGAAAAAACGAAAATAAAAGCAAAGTCGGCTTACATTGATAATCAGGGGAAGAAAAGCGTGTATACGCCGTTTGAGAAATAATAACGTCAAATATACTGTATTCATAGAGATTTTATAATTAGCTGGATTCTTTATTCATATCGTTTGTTAAGAAAAAGACATCCTAATTTAAAATGAAAGAGTTAATAAATTTGTAAATTTATATGTTGCGAAGTGCTAAATTTTTGAAATTGGTAAATAGTGACTTGCCAAAAATAAGTACGAGAGTATAATGTGAAATGGAATACGTATTGGGTTTAAGTAGTAACCTTACAAAATTGTAAGGTTAGTGAAAGGAAATTCAATATGAAGATAAATAGACTTACATTATACTTGGTAAAGAGAAAGAGAGGCGAATGGGTATGAGCTCTGAATTAGAACAAAATACGAGAAGTAATAAAAAGCGTTCTAAAAGAAAGTCAATAAAATGGTTCATATTAATTCCATTTTTCCTACTTATTTTTGGAGGAGTAGGATATGGTTCGTTTATATATAATAAAGCAAAAGCTGTTGTAAATGATGCGTATGCAAAAATTGATAAGTCATCAAAGCGTGATAAAGAAGTCGAACCTTTAAAGGATAATATTTCAATATTAATCATGGGTGTAGATGGAAGTGAAATGAGAAAAAGCCAATATGGCGAAGCAGTTCGAACAGATGCACTTTTATTAGCAACAATTAATAAAGATGATAAGTCTGTTAAGCTAGTAAGTATTCCACGTGATTCACGTGTTTACATTCCAACTAGAAAAAAATTAGATAAAATTACTCATGCTCACGTATTTGGTGGCGTAGAAAGCACACGCGATACGGTGGAAAGATTTTTGAATGTACCTGTTGATTATTATGTGAAGTTTAACTTTGAATCATTCGTACAAATTGTCGATTCAATTGGTGGTATTGATATTGATGTACCAGTTACTTTCACTGAACAAGATAGTAAAGACCAAGCTGGTATGATCCATTTAGAAAAAGGTTACCAACATTTAAATGGAGAACAAGCTCTTGCACTTGCAAGAACGCGTAAAATTGATAGTGACGCAATGCGTGGACAGAGACAGCAACTTGTAATAGAAGCAATTGCCAAAAAAGCGATGTCTGTTCAATCAATTAGCAAAATGGGCTCTTTACTAGATGCGGTTGATAAAAATATGAAAACGAACTTAACATTTGACGATATGCTTGCCATTACAAAAAATATGGCAGGATCTAATTTGGAAATGGAAAAATTGCAAATAGAAGGTACAGATAAACGTATCGGTGGTATTTATTATTACATTCCAAATGAAAAAAATGTAAAAGATATTTCAAAAAAATTAAATGATCATTTAGGTGTAACGCCAAAATCAGTCCGAAACGAATAATAAAAAAAGATTGGCTTTTGCCAATCTTTTTTTTTGGAATGTATTTGTAACTTTTCTGTAACGATTTTTTAGTTTAGAAAAATTATACTTATATGTATGAGTATAATGGATAGGTAAAAAAGTAAAAGGACATATTCAAAATTTGTGGTAAGGAAAGATATCATATGCAGAAATGGTTAAGCATGATGGGAATTATCTTTATATTGACTGGATGTAAAATGTCTGAAGCTCCAACAAGTCTAATGGAAGCTCCTACAAATGAAAAATGGATTAATGAATTAAAGGAACAAATTGATAAAGATTTACCTGTTAATTATCGCTTACTTACTCCAATGTCTAATAGAGATAAACAGACGACATGGTCAATGAATTTCGAACGAGATAATAAAAAAGAAGCTGTCATCGTATATAAAATACCTAATGAAGATTATCATATATATTTAGCCGTATATGAGAAGAAAAATAATGGATGGAATATGAAGTCAACCTATACATTTGATGGGGAAGAAGTAGATATTGTTGAGGTAGGAGATTTCACAGGGAGTGGAAAAAGAGAACTATTGATAGGAATAACTACCAATCGTGATTTATTAGAAAACACAATGTATGTTTTTTCCAATGAGAGTGACGATATAAAGGAATTTTATAGACAGAAGTATACAAAGTTATTTATAGATGATTTAAACAAAAATGGTTTTAAAGACATAAGCCTTGTTTCGTATATGAAAGATGAACAGTTGAAGGTTCAGTTCATTGAAAAGTTTAAGGTATTGTCAGAGGTTACATTTGATCCGTATATAAATAGTATTCAAAGAATACAAATAGGCCGTATTTCTAAATCATTAAAGGCAGTTGTAATCGATGCGGGAACAGGGGCTCATTCAGGTATAACTTATGTAGCAAAATTTGATCAGGATCATTATGAAGTATTACCTATAGGTGGGAAAGAAGATTTATTTAATGAATATGTTGTAGAAAGTAAAGATGTTAATGAAGACGGCATTATTGAATTTGTTCGTACTGTACGTCCAAAAGGTTGGGAGGATAAATCACATGGTGATAGTCCGCTTTTTGAACGTTACATACAGTGGAGTGAATCTGGAATTAAACCAATTGAAGAACGATATATAGATATAGAAAAAGGGTATTATGTGAAAATTCCTAAAGAGTTAATAGGGAAAATTACAATACCAGATCAGCAAAAAGAATCAAATTCTCAAAAGTTTTTGGATACAAGAACAAATAAAATATGGCTTGAAGTTCATATTTTTAAGCGGAAAGAATGGTTCAATATAAAAGGCTACAGCGCAGCAATTAAAACGGCTTCTCACGTATATGCAGTACCGAAGCAATCGGAATTTGAAAAAGTGAAAGCATATATAAAACCGCTAGCGGATTATCAACAAGAGTAGGAGGTGGGAATTATGTCAAAAATTTTAGTTTTAGAAGATGAATTAACGATCCGTAGCTTTATTGTTTTAAATTTAAAACGTGCTGGATTTTATGTAATAGAAGCTACTACTGGAGAAGAAGCGTTACAGATTTTGAGTGAACAAACTGTTGATATAGCACTGCTGGATGTAATGTTACCGGGGATTGATGGTTTAGAAGTTTGTAAGGCTATCAGGAAAGAAAATAAAAAAATGGGTATTATTATGTTAACCGCACGTGTACAAGATGAAGATAAGGTGCAAGGACTAGGAATAGGTGCAGATGATTATATTGCAAAACCGTTTAGTCCAGTAGTATTAACTGCACGTATACAGTCTTTATTAAGAAGAATAGAAGTACATGAAGAAAAAACGAATATTGTTACGTCAGGTCCATTTTCGTTAAATATTATAGAAGAAAGATTGTATAAAGATGGACAATTAGTCGATTTAACACCTACAGAGTATATGATATTACAGTATTTAATGAATCAGGCTTCAAAGCCAGTTTCGCGTGATGAAATTTTAAATATGATTTGGGGAACCAATTACGTAGGTGAGACGAAAGTAGTAGATGTAAATATGAGACGGTTACGTCAAAAGATAGAATGTAATCCATCAGAACCTGAATTTATTCTTACGGTGTGGGGAAAAGGATATGTGTGGAAGGAAAGTATAAGATGAAACGGAAAGTGACTTTATATTTTATGACGGTCATTACACTTATGCTTGTATTATTTGAAGTTGTATTTTCAGTCTCAATTTATCGATACTATTATAATGGTATTGTGCAATATATAGAGTCTCATGCAAAAACGAGTACACGTTTTTTTTCAGAATACAATTCACTATACTTTATTCGATTACAAGAATATAGTGGTGACATAATTAGTAGCTTTCAATTAGAAGGAACAGAATTACAGTTAATTGATCGTCATGGCTCGGTTATACAATCTTCAAGTGGTGAAAAGGTAGAAGGTAAAGTGAATATTCCGCAATCATTATTAGAAGGTGAAATGTATAACCAAGTTACTATGAAAGGTAATAAAAAACAACTAGAGGTGCTAAGTCCACTTATACATCAAGGACAAACTATTGGTGTTTTAAAATATACGACTGTTTTAACAAATGTAAATAAAAAGATTATTGAAATTATTACGTTTACTATTTCTGTAGGTATTGTTATTTCGGGAGTCGTCTTCTTAATTAGTAGACGTTTGGCAAATTCATTTGTTGAGCCAATTGAATCTATTATTCAGGCCTCTTCACAAATTGCAGAAGGCACATTAAAGCAAAAAATTAAAGAAGATTATCCTGGAGAATTAGGTGACTTGGCACATAGTTTAAATTATATGGCCTATAAAATAGATAAGGCTGAGCAGATGAAAAATGAATTCATTGCTTCTATTTCGCACGAAATACGAACGCCTTTAACAGGAATTAAAGGTTGGAGTGAGACGTTAAAAACAGTAGATCATTTAACAGAAGAAGAAATAAAGCAAGGTATGGGCATTATTTCAGGTGAGACAGATAGATTGATTCATTTAGTAGAAGAATTGCTAGATTTTTCAAGATTACAATCAAATCATTTTAATTTATATAAACAAAAGGTTCAATTGTACGATATACTAGAGGAGACGATTTGGCAATTAACTCCTAAATCGGAAGAGAAGGAAATTCAATTTATTACTACTATAGACCGAATTGAATTGATGGGAGATCGAAATAGGCTAAAGCAAGTTTTCTTGAATATTGTTCAAAATGCAATTAAGTATTCACATAAAAAAAGTACAATACACATTGAAGCGACTAAAATAGAAGGACAAGCAGTGATTAAGGTAAGAGACGAAGGGATTGGAATTGCTAAAGAACATTTACCATATATTGAGCAATCATTTTACCAAATTAATAATCATGCTGCAGGTGCAGGTATTGGTTTAGCTATCGTTAAAAAAATGGTAGAGCTTCATGGCGGTGCGTTTAGTGTTACAAGCAAAGAAGGAATAGGAACAACAATTTTGATAAAACTCCCATTATAATACAAATAAAATCTATTTATATAGTGAAATAAAAATAAATAGATGTATAATTATATTGGGCGATTTATATATAAGATTAATAGGGAGAGGAATTCGATAGAATGGAAAAAGCTTTAAAAATTAAACAAATAGTAGTCGTTTTAATAGCGATTGCCGCAGTAGCTATTGGGTATTACATGTTTCAATCAATTACTTCACCAGCAAAAGCTGTTGCGAAACAAGAAAATGTAGTGCAGCTTGCAAGTGAACAGCCGAAAGTTGAAATGAATAAAACGGCACCAAGTCGTTTTAATGGAAAAGAAAGAAAAGTTGCTTATCTTACATTTGACGATGGGCCAGGGAAATATACGGCCGAATTATTAAATACGCTAAAACAACATGATGCGAAGGCAACGTTCTTTTTAATTGGAGCAAATGTAAAAGAATTTCCTGATTTAGTGAAACGTGAAAATGCTGAGGGTCATTATGTAGGCATGCATAGTATGACACATAATTTCGCAAAGTTATATAAAAATGGCGAGTATGTAAATGAGATGAAAGAAGATCAAGGTTTAATCGCTAATATTATTGGGAAATCACCTAAATTAACACGTCCTCCGTATGGTTCGATGCCTGGATTGAATGAAGGTCTTCGAAATAAAGTGGTAGAAGGCGGATTTAAAGTATGGGATTGGACAATTGATTCATTAGATTGGAAATACAATAAAATGCCAGTTGATGCAGCTGCAGCACAAATTGCTCAAAACGTATTAACAAATGCAACAAAACCACAAGAAGTTATTTTAATGCATGATATTCACCCGCAATCAGTTGCTGCTGTGCCAGCAATTTTAAAGGGACTAAAAGAAAAAGGTTATGAGTTTGAAGCTTATCATGAAGAGAGTCACTTCCCAGTGAACTTTTGGCATGATAACCGTATGTAATGGAGGAATGAACGTTGAAGTATGGAAAAGTAGCAGTAGTTGGAGCATTATCAGTAGGACTTTTAACAGGTTGTTTCGGTGAAAAGCCAGAAGAAAATCTATATACAGCTTTTGAAACAGCAGCAACACAAGAAAAATCTTTAGTGGATGAAGCAAAAAAATTAGAGCAGTTAGAGAAACAAGGACAAGAATTATATGCTCAAATTTTGCAAGAAGGTAAAGATCATAATGAAGCAGTTGTGAAGAAAATAGAGCAAGCTACTGCAAATGTAGATGATCGTGAAAAAGTATTAAAAAGTGAGAAAGAAATGCTAGAAAAAGCACAGAAGGAAACGAAATCTGTTCAAAGTAATATAGAGAAGATTGAAGATAAGAAGTTACAAAAACAAGCAAAAGCAGTAGAAGAGTCGTATAAGAATCGTTATGATGCATTCCAAAAAATGAATGAAAATTACACGAAAGTGTTAGCGACTGAAAAAGAACTGTATGAAAAATTAAAAGTAAAAGAAACGAAATTAAAAGAAATCGGTGAAAGAGTTAAAACTGTTAATGAATTAAATGTGGAAACACAAAAGTCGAAAGAGCAGTTTAACAAATTTACAAAAGAGTATAATGACAGTAAATTAGCATTCTACAAAGGTGCAGAAATTAAGATTAAAGATCAGAAATAAAGAAGAATCTAAAGTGTAATAAAAAGCCGGAGAAACATCGTTATAAATGTTTTTTCGGTTTTTTTACGTTAAATGAATAGAAAAGACTGGAATTGATATCATAAAAGAGTTATAGTGAGTTATTCTAAGGGAAACATTGTAAAGTAAGGAGAATGGAAATATGTCATATGAATTTTTACTCAAATTAGGTTTAGCACTCTTTTTAGGATTATTCATCGGGATAGATAGGCAGCTAAAGAATAAACCACTTGGTGTGAAAACAAGTATGGTTATTTCTGTAGCAAGTTGTTTAATTACGATGGTTTCAATTGAATCTGTGCATGTATATTCTGTTCCAGGACATACAAATATGGATCCGATGCGACTGGCTGCTCAAATTGTTAGTGGAATTGGTTTTCTTGGCGCAGGTGTCATTTTACGAAGAAGCAATGACGTTATTTCTGGATTAACAACAGCTTCTATGGTGTGGGCTGCTTCAGCTTTAGGAATCGCAATTGGTGCGGGATTTTATTTACAAGCGACAGTTGCTATGGTTTTAATTATTTTAGCGATTAATGTACTTCCGCAACTTGTGAAAATTGCAGGACCGTATTCATTAAGACAAAAGGATTTATCTATAAAAATTACTGTTAAAGAGCATCATGAGTTAGATGGTATATTTAAGCAAATTAAAAATTTAGGCATGCATGTAAAACGCGTGAAAATTAAAGATATAGATAGTGGAGCATTTCAGCAACTAGAGATGGTTATTTTAGCTCCAGAAGATTTATATACAACAGAGTTATATAGTTCCCTGAAAGAGATTGATCGAGTAGTTTCAGTTGAAGTGGAAAGTAGATAATTGTGATAAAAAAGAGTGAAGTGAATTCACTCTTTTTTATTTGGATTTTTAAGGAATGAAATTGATATAATGATGAGTAACAAGGGGGAGAAATGATGGGAATACATATTAGAAGAGCAATAAAGGATGATATACCAGGTATAGCAAAGGTGCATGTTGATAGTTGGAAAACAACTTATAAAGGTATATTTGCTGACGAAATTCTAGATAATATAGCATATGAGAAACGAGAAAAACAATGGGAAGATATTTTTCAAAAAGAAGGTAATCATCAATTTAGATTTGTAGCAGAGAATTTAAGTGGAGAAATAGTTGGATTCATCGATGGGGGAGTAGAAAGAACTGGCACATATAATTGTGATGGAGAATTATATGCAATCTACCTTTTACAAGAGTATCAAGGAATGAAAATAGGACAAAAGTTATTTCAAGCTTTATTATCGGATTGTATAAACAATAATATGCAATCACTTTTAGTTTGGATTGTTACGAATAATCCTTCTAAAAAGTTTTATGAAAAATTTAACCCTGAAAAAATTGATACGAAATTTTTAGAGAGAGTAAGGAGAGAAGAAACAGCGTATTGTTGGAGAGATTTGAATTTGTTACAAAAACAAACAGCTATATAGATTGATACATATAATAATATTATGTAAATATATCGTAGGGAAAGGTATACCTCATTTGGTGTACCTTTTTATTAATCCATCAAAAAATGGATTAATAAAAAATAGTAGGTAATTAGTTTGAAGGCAAGAATTTTTCTAGTGTACTTTTAACTAGATTAAAGAAAAGAAAGAAAAAAAAGAAAAATTTAATTTCATAAAAAAATTCTGAAATATACTCTTGAATTGAATATCATTATCAATTAGAATCATAATTGATAACGATGTTCAATTATCAATTGTAATATGAAATTCTCATAGCGTTAATATAAAGAGGAGGACCAACATGCAGCATGCGAAACAAATCGCAGAACATGCAACATTACAAAGCTTTTTAAACTGTTATTTAAGAGAAACAGGGAGTGGAGAATGGATTACAGAGGATGAAAGAATGAAAAGTATCTTCAGTAATACGTTGAATAGAGATACAGTCCCCACATATTTATGTTGTCGGCTATCGGCACAGAACGTTACTTTGTATGGAGAAGTTATATATAAATCATCAACAGATCGCCATTTGTTTGGAGAACAATTTTATTATCAAATTGGAGATAGTAATTCTGTTATTACAGCAGATTACGTTACAGTTATTACGTTTTTAATAAAAGAGATGTCTATCAACTACGGAGAAGGAACGAATCCTGCGGAACTTATGCTTCGAGTTATCCGTAGTTGTCAAAATATTGAGGAATTTACAAAAGAGAGAATAGAAGATACATCCGCATTATACGGTTTTCATACAACTTTTATAGAAGCGGAGCAGTCTTTATTATTTGGGCATTTAACTCATCCTACACCAAAGAGTAGACAGGGGATATTGGATTGGAAAAGTGCAATGTATTCTCCAGAATTAAAAGGAGAATGTCAGCTTCATTATTTTCGGGCACATAAAAGTATAGTAAATGAAAAATCATTATTATCAGATTCTACAACAATGATTATAAAAGAAGAATTAAGTAATGATGAGATGGTTAGTAAGGAATTTATAGCGAAGTACTGTAAGGAAGATCAATATGCATTAATTCCAATTCATCCGCTTCAGGCAGAATGGCTCTTGCATCAAGCATACGTACAAGATTGGATAGTTCAAGAATTGCTTGAGTATATTGGTCCTGTAGGTAAGTATTATATGGCAACATCATCACTAAGGACGCTATATCATCCCGATTCGAAGTATATGCTTAAGTTTTCATTTCCGGTGAAAGTAACGAATTCAATGCGTATTAATAAACTGAAAGAACTTGAGAGTGGTCTTGAAGGGAAGGAAATGTTAAATACGGCTATTGGTGAAGTACGAGAAAGATTTCCAGGATTTGATTTTATTTGTGATCCAGCCTTTATTACATTAAATTATGGAACACAAGAATCTGGATTTGAAGTGATTATTCGCGAGAACCCTTTTTATAGTGAACATGCAAATGACGCAACATTAATTGCTGGACTAGTTCAAGACGCTATACCTGGAGAGCGTACGCGGTTATCGAATATTATTCATCGTCTAGCAGATTTAGAAAGTAAAAGCTGTGAAGAAGTAAGCTTAGAGTGGTTTAGACGATATATGAATATTTCTTTAAAGCCAATGGTATGGATGTATTTACAGTATGGTGTTGCATTAGAAGCTCATCAGCAAAATAGTGTTGTTCAGCTAAAAGATGGTTATCCGGTCAAATATTATTTCCGTGATAATCAAGGATTTTATTTCTGTAATTCAATGAAAGAGATGCTTAATAATGAATTAGCTGGTATTGGAGAACGTACTGGAAATTTATATGACGACTATATTGTGGATGAGAGATTTCGTTACTACTTAATTTTCAATCATATGTTTGGCCTCATTAATGGTTTTGGCACAGCAGGATTAATTAAGGAGGAAATTCTTCTTTCGGAATTAAGGTTTGTACTTGAATCATTCCTTCCATATAACCGGGAACCTTCTACATTTTTAAGAGAATTATTGGACGAAGATAAGTTAGCGTGTAAAGCAAATTTACTAACGAGATTTTTCGATGTCGATGAGTTAAGTAATCCATTAGAGCAAGCAATCTATGTGCAAGTACATAATCCACTCGTTAGAGAAGTGGCTGTTCGTTCATAAATAGAGTTAAAATTTCACGTAATACAAATAATGGTATTTTGTCATAAGGTGGAGGGTTTTATGAGAGTGGACATGTATCATACGAAAGTATTGAAGGCGCTCGAATCAGAAGATTACATTTCAGTACGAAGAAGAGTGCTACGTCAATTAGTAGAATCGTTAATTTATGAGGGGATTATTACACCGGTTCGCATAGAAAAAGAAGAACAAATTCTTTTTATAATACAAGGACATGATGAAGAAGACAAAAGTGTCACGTACAAATGCTATGGCAGGGAACGGATGACATTTGGACGTATTTCGTTAGACTCATTAATAGTAAGAGTCCAAAATGAACAGCAAGAAATACAATCTGTCTCGCAATTTCTAGAAGAAGTTTTTCGGGTTACTAGTGTAGAACAAGCTAAATTAGATTCTTTTATGCACGAATTAGAACAAACAATATTTAAAGACACGATTGCACAATATGAAAGAAATAATAAGAGAGAATACACTCAAAAATCTTACGATGAGTTTGAAAGTCAATTAATAGACGGCCATCCATATCACCCTAGTTATAAAGCACGTGTTGGATTTCAATATCGTGACAATTTTCAATATGGTTATGAATTTATGCAGCCAATAAAACTCATATGGATTGCAGCGCATAAGAATTATGCGGCTGTAGGTTATGAGAATGAAGTGATGTATAACAACCTTTTAAAAGAGGAGATTGGCGATCGTAAATTAGAAGAGTTTATGGAACGAATTCGTAATAAGGGATGTAATCCAAAACAGTACGTGTTTATACCTGTTCACCCATGGCAGTGGGAGAATTTCATCATTTCAAATTATGCGGATCATATACAGGGTAAATTTATTATTTATTTAGGAACATCAGAGGACGATTATTGCGCGCAACAGTCAATGAGAACGTTAAGAAATATTACTAGTCCAAAGAAACCGTACGTTAAATTATCGATGAATTTACTCAACACTTCAACACTTCGTACGCTGAAACCATACTCTGTTGTGAGTGCACCAGTAATATCAAATTGGTTAAATGATGTTGTAAGTAATGACGCCTATTTAATGGATGAAGCACGTTTAATCTTGTTAAGTGAGTTTTCAAGTGTAACGTATGACACGAATAAGAAAGCTATATATGGTTCATTAGGATGTATTTGGCGCGAAAGCGTTCATAAGTATTTAGATGCACAAGAGGATGCAATTCCTTTTAATGGTTTATACGCTAAAGAGAAAGATGGTACACCAATTATTGATGCGTGGTTGAATAAATATGGAATGAAGGATTGGCTACAATTACTTATTCAAAAAGCGATAATACCAGTTATACATCTTGTTGTAGAGCATGGCATCGCACTGGAATCACATGGACAAAATATGATTCTAGTTCATAAAGAAGGGGTGCCTGTTCGTATTGCGTTAAAGGATTTTCATGAAGGGCTTGAGTTTTATCGTCCATATTTGAAAGAAGTTGACAAATGTCCCGACTTTACTAAAATGCATAAAACATATGCGAATGGAAAAATGAATGATTTCTTTGAAATGGATGGCATTGAATGTTTGCAAGAGATGGTGTTAGATGCACTATTCCTGTTTAATTTAGGAGAATTAGCATTCGTACTTGCGGATGAATATGGATTGAAAGAAGAACATTTTTGGATGATGGTTGTTGAAGAAATTGAAAATCATTTAAGAATATATCCACATTTGAAAGGTAGATTTGAAAATATTCAATTATATGCACCTACATTCTATGCTGAACAATTAACGAAACGTCGATTATATATGGATGTGGAATCGCTTGTTCATGAAGTTCCAAATCCATTGTATAGAGTAAGACAACTTATGAAACAAAAATCAGCTGTTACAGGGGGAAATTATGCTAATCATTAATAAACAAGAGTATAGCAAAAGTGATTTTGAATTGAGATTACAAGTTTATGAGGAAATGGAACAATTTCAAGAAGCAGAAGGAAATAGATTTGCACTTTGTCTGAAAGATCCATTCGATATTATTACGCTTGTGTTTTTCTTAAAAGAAAAGAAATCATCAGTATTACTTATACATGAAGATACGCCAAACGAAACGGCTATTGAAATGGCAAAGCGTGCAAATTGTGTAGGAGTTTTATATGGAGAATATGGCGATTTTACAAAGTTAGAAGTAGAGAACTTTTTACTAGAAGAGCCTTCTTTATTGCAATATAGTTCGGGAACTACGGGAGAACCGAAACTGATTCGTAGAGCATGGACGGAAGTTGATACAGAAATTACTGCCTATAATGAAGCTTTAAACTGTGAAGTAGATGAAGTGCCAATCGTTATGGCTCCTGTTTCACATTCATACGGACTAATATGTGGTACGTTATCAGCAATTACGAGGGGGAGCAAGCCTGTAATCATTACGAACAAAAATCCTAAATTCGCATTAAATATAGTTCGCAATACAGAAAAACATATTATATATGCAGTACCACTTATGTTACACATTATGGGGAGTTTTCCATTAGGAACGTTCCAGTTTCATAAAATTATGACATCAGGATCGCCTTTGCCAGAAGCACTATTTTATAAACTAAAAAAAATGACAACATATATGATGCAGCAATACGGTTGTTCTGAAGCAGGTTGTATTAGTATATGTCATGATATGAAGAGCCATTTAGATTTAGGAAACCCTCTACCTCATGCGAGTATAAGCATAGGTTCAGATGAAAATGCACCGGAAGAAATCGTCGTGAAAATGAATGATAAGGAAATTTTCACGAAAGATTTAGGTTATAAATCTGAGCGTGGCATTCATTTTATGGGGCGTATGGACGATGTAATTAATGTTTCAGGATTAAAAGTCTTTCCTATAGAGGTAGAAGAAACGATGCTTCGATTGGAAGGTGTTCAAGAGGCAATTGTATATCGTGGGAAACATCCTGTGATGGGCGAAATAGTTAAAGCGAAAGTGATCTCTCATGTTGATCCAGTACAAATAAGAGAATGGTGTATTCGGCACTTACCTTCTTATAAAGTTCCGCATGAAATTGAAAGTGTAAATGAAATTCCTAAAAATAAAACTGGAAAAGTAAGTAGAAAGTTACTAGAGATGGGAGAGGTTACAACATGAGACGGGAAGCGTTAAAGAATGCCGTATTAAAAATTATGATAGAAAAAATGGAACTGAAAAATGTAACGCATTTAGAAGAAACGATGCGCTTAAATCAAGATTTATATATAGATTCAGTAATGATGTTACAGCTTATTGTATACATAGAAATGGATGTAAAGTTATGCGTTCCAGAGGATGAGGTAGATCCAAAGGCATTTCTTACTGTAGGATCTTTGCTTGATTTTATGGAGGAGTTACAGCCGTTACAGGAAGTAAATGTGAATAACTAACCTTTAGGAAAGTGGATGAGAGTATGACTTCAATTAAAGTGCACTGTTTAGTGAGTTGTTTTTGTGAAATTATAAAAAGGCGTAGCGACATTGATTTTCGTCCATTTTATTTTGGACTATGGGATGGAGATTTTGATATAACAGAAGGCGGAATTATTTCATATCACTCTGAAAACATTAACCATGATCATTATTTACTTTGGTTTGAAAAATTGTACGGTATTAAAGTAAACGAATGGTATGATCATGCAAAAGATAAAGATAGCAATGTAGAAACGTTTTTAGAATTAGTAGAAAACAAGCCGGAAAATCGTTATGTCATTGTAATGGTTGATATGTCTCTATTACCAGAGAGGGAAAATAAATTTCATCAAAAACCGTTTCCACATTATTTAATGATATCAAAAACAGAGAAAGAAGAAGAGTGGTTCATGCTAGATCCTGATTTTCGTTGGGAAGGAAATATGGAAAGAGAAAAAGTACTTCACTCTATTCAAGATAACCCATTTGGTGGAGGTTATTTCATTGATATAGAAGGAATTGGGGAGCCAACGCAAGAAACAGTAGCTAATTATTTCACAGAAACATTCAAAAAGAACGACAATGAACTGACTATGGAACTGAAAAATTTAATTGTAAAAATGGCAAATGAGGAAGAAGGATATGCGCTTTCTGGACTTGTAGCAGCAGTAAAACAAATACCAGTACTTGCAATTCGTAAATATAGTTATGAGCATGCCTTTGCATACTTCCGTGAAACGTTGCAATATTCGGAGCAAGAATTTGATTATTGGTGTGATCGGGTAGAAGATATTGTACAAGGATTTACAAATGTACAGTATCGTGCAATTAAAATGGCAATGACGAATAATAAAGGTATGCTAGTATCGATTATTGAAAAACTGGATGAAATGAATGCAATTGAACTGCAAATTAAGAAGGAATTAGAGAGACAGTTTCTATCATGGAAAGGTATGAAAACAAATCAATCTGTCGCAACTCTTTAATAAGCTAACTGAATTTAAGATAGGGGAGTTTAATGCTATGAAATATTCGCTATGTACCATTTCATTTCGTCATCAATTAATTTCATTTACTGATATTGTTCAATTTGCATATGAAAACGGTTTTGAAGGAATTGAATTATGGGGGACGCATGCACAAAATTTGTACATGCAAGAACGTGAAACGACAGAACGAGAATTGAATTTTCTAAAGGATAAAAACTTAGAAATTACGATGATAAGTGATTACTTAGATATATCATTATCAGCAGATTTTGAAAAAACGATAGAGAAAAGTGGACAACTTGTAGTACTAGCTAATTGGTTTAATACGAATAAAATTCGCACGTTTGCTGGGCAAAAAGGGAGCAATGACTTCTCGGAACAAGAGAGAAAAGAGTATGTGAAGCGAATACGTAAGATTTGTGATGTGTTTGCTCAGCACAATATGTATGTGCTGTTAGAAACACATCCCAATACACTAACGGACACATTGCCTTCTACTATAGAACTATTAGAAGAAGTAAATCATCCGAATTTAAAAATAAATCTTGATTTTCTTCATATATGGGAGTCTGGCGCAGATCCAATAGACAGTTTCCAGCGATTAAAGCCGTGGACACTACATTACCATTTTAAGAATATATCTTCAGCGGATTATTTGCATGTGTTTGAACCTAATAATGTATATGCTGCAGCAGGAAGTCGTATTGGTATGGTTCCGTTATTTGAAGGTATTGTAAATTATGATGAGATTATTCAGGAAGTGAGAGGTACGGATCTTTTTGCTTCCTTAGAATGGTTTGGACATAATTCAAAAGAGATATTAAAAGAAGAAATGAAAGTATTAATGAATAGAAAATTAGAAGTAGTAACTTCGTAATGTGAAATGATGTTAGAGTCTCGTTTTAGAGGCTCTTTTTTTATGGTAAGAAATAACCAAAAATTTCCATGTATTTTAATTTGAATTTAACACAATTTATATATAAATAAGGAGGTGATTGGTAATGGCTAGAAATCGTAATTCTAATCAATTAGCATCACATGGAGCACAAGCAGCTTTAGATCAAATGAAGTATGAAATTGCACAAGAGTTCGGTGTACAACTTGGAGCTGATACTTCTTCACGTGCAAACGGTTCTGTAGGCGGTGAAATCACAAAACGCCTAGTAGCGATGGCAGAACAACAGCTTGGTGGCGGATATACTCGCTAAATGTAGAAGGTTATAGGAGAAAGGAAGGATTCTTCCTTTCTTTTTTTTTTTCAATTAATTGGTATGAATATATTGCGAACAGAATTCAAAGAATAGAAGTAATACTATATTTTACCCAATTTCTTTTGTTGTGAATGGGAAGTATTAAAGATGTAATAGCCCTGGTGGAATGAAAATTATGTTCCAGCAGGGCTATTATATGGTAAGAAATATATGATGAAAGGTTCCGAAATCAACATGTTAAAAAAAGAAAACTGTTGTTTAATTGCGCTTGCATCAGTTCCACTTGTCATGACATTAGGGAATTCAATGCTCATTCCAATCTTGCCGACAATTGAAAAGAAATTACATATTTCATCGTTTCAAGTATCCATGATTATTACAATTTACTCTATCGTAGCCATTTTACTTATACCGATTGCTGGTTATTTATCAGATAGATGGGGACGAAAGATGGTAATGGTTCCGAGTTTGCTGATTGCGGCTATAGGAGGAGCGATAACTGGTTGGGTATCTTGGAAAGTTGATAATCCCTACACTTGGATATTAATCGGTAGAGCGATTCAAGGTATTGGTGCTGCTGGTGCAATGCCGGTTGTTATACCGTGTGTTGGTGATTTATACAAAGACGAAAAACAAGTTAGTACAGGCTTGGGAATCATTGAGACATCCAATACATTTGGAAAAGTGCTGAGCCCTATTTTAGGATCTGCTCTTGCTGCCATTGTATGGTTCTTACCATTTTGGGCGATTCCAGTTTTATGTGTCATATCAATTGTTTTGTTACTTGTTCTAGTAAAGGCAAAGAAACAAGAAGGAGAAGTACCACCACTTAAAGAGTTTATAAAATCTATTCTGTCTACGTTTCGAGAAAAAGGAAGATGGTTAATTGCCATTTTTGCATTAGGTGCAATTATTATGCTTATTTTATTCGGAATTCTCTTTTATTTGTCGACTATACTGGAATCAAAGTATGACATTCATGGTATATGGAAAGGGTGTGTGCTTGCTATCCCGTTACTTGTACTGTCACTTAGTTCATATATGGCCGGTAAAAAAATTGGAGATAATCAAAATGTTATGAAGAAGTGTATTTATATTGGTTTTTTAATGGCAGCTGCATCAGTCATCATTCCTTTATTTATAAAAGGGATTTATTTACTACTTCTTTGTCTCGTTATTATGGGGATAGGAATTGGTATGGCACTCCCATGTTTAGATGCCCTCATTACACAAGGAATTGAAAAGGAGCAAAGGGGAACGGTTACGTCATTTTATAGTTCAATGCGATTTATCGGTGTAGCAGCTGGACCACCTTTATATTCTTTTTTCATGAAAGGGGCGGACCATGAAGTGTTTTATTTGACAAGTATTTTCGCTGCCATTGGTGCTGTCATAGCAATCATTTGGATTAAACCAGCAAAAGATGCAAAGAAGGTAAAACAGAAACCGGAACCTACTTCATAATTTGTAAGAGAATTGCATGATGTTTTTAGTAACATGCAATTCTCTTTCGTTCATTAAGAATAAATAACTTGTTTTAACATATAAAGCGCGACACCCCATATGATGAGACCAGAAAATTTATTTAATAATAAAATTGTCTTTCCGGTTGAGTCTATTCTTTTTAGAAATTTCCCCGCTAAAGCTAAGCTTATAAACCAAATCCAAGAAACGATAATAGTTGCAAGTGTGAAAGCCCATTTTTCACTTCCTATGTATTGAATAGAATTTGTTCCAATTACACCGATTGTGTCTAAAATAGCATGTGGATTTAATAACGAAACGGATGCTGCGAAAAGAATTTGCTTTTTTAAGGGCATACTTTTTTCTTGTTTTACATCGTTGGAAGGGTTACTTCTCCAAATAACAAAGCCCATGTATAGGAGAAAGAAAAATCCAATTATATATAACGAGTTAGTTAGCCAAGAAAAAGTAAGGAGTACAAGGGAGACACCTTGCACTGCAATCAATATGAGTAACGTATCACATATAGAGGCAGTTAATACTACGGGTGCTGCCCTCCAAATGTTTGGTTGGCTCGCACCTTGGTTGAAGACAAAAACATTTTGTACACCTAATGGAATGATAAGTCCAAATGCAAGAATGATACCATGAATAATTGCTTCACTCATCATATTACCTCCTATTTTAATTCATTATGATAGTGTATATTGTATAGAAGAAATGAAAATTTGTATCCATCCATATGGTTGGGGAGGTTACCAACCAAAAAGAATATAAGGTGATATAATGGAAAGATTCGTTTGGAAACCGAATATGTCTCTAGCGACTCCTCTGTATAAACAAATAGAAACGTATATAAAAGAAAGGATCGTTAATGGAGAATGGACCGTTGGAACGAAATTACCTTCACAAAGAGATTTGGCACATACATTTGGTGTGAATCGAAGCACAATTGTAATGGCTTTCGATGAACTAGTTGCAAAGGGATACATTGAAGGGAATGGCAGGAAAGGAACAATTGTTGTAAATAATAATGAGAATGCTTCACCTTACGCACCCCCGCCTAATTGGCAGTCTTATGTAGAAACAGGACTTCATTATCCGAATCTCCCAGCTATTCAGGAGATTAATCAAGCTGAATTTTATCCACATGTAATCCGATTAGGAACAGGTGAGCTCGCGCCAAGTCTCTTACCTGAGAAAAAGATGAAAGAAATTATGAATAAGCTTTTAAAGTCAAATGTGACGCTTGGGTATGAAGAGCCGAAAGGAAATCTGTATTTAAGGGAAAAGATTTCCGAATACTTACAGGGGCATGGTGTATATGTATCTCCTGCCTCTATATTAATTGTTTCAGGAGCGATTCAAGCGCTGCAACTTATTTCTATGGGTCTTCTTTCGAAAGGGGCATCAATCTTATTAGAGAAACCATCTTATTTATATTCACTTAATGTTTTTCAATCAGCAGGAGTACGTTTAATTGGAATCCCAATGGATGAGAGCGGCTTATATACATCATATATTGAGAAATATAAGAAGCAATTCAATGCCTCTATTTTATATACAATCCCGTCGTTTCATAATCCGACGAATTTTAGTATGAATACTAAGAAGCGAAAAGAAATAATGGAAGTATGTAATGAAATTGGATTACCTATTATAGAGGACGCAGTGTATCAAGACTTATGGTTTGATGCACCTTGTTCGAAACCTTTAAAAGCCTATGATAAAAATGGAATCGTACTACATATTGGAAGCATGTCCAAAGTGATTAGTCCAGGTTTAAGAATTGGATGGATTGTTGGACCTGAGCCAGTAATTCAAAGATTGTCAGACATAAAAATGCAAACAGATTATGGCTCAAGCACTATATCCCAGCAAATTGCAGCAGAGTGGTTTACAAATGGTCTATATGATCAGCATTTGCGATTTGTAAGAAGTGAATTGAAAAAACGAAGAGATTTTATGTTACTAATGTTAGATAAATATCTTCGTGAAATAGCAACTTGGCATGAGCCAACAGGTGGGTTTTATATATGGGTACATATAAAAGTACCCATTTCATATCGCAGTTTATTTGATAAAGCTCTGCAAGAAAAGGTTTTATTAAACCCAGGTACTTTATATGATAGAAGTGCAAATCAATTTTTGCGCCTATCGTATTCATACGCAACGTTAGAAGAAATTGAAATAGGTATAAAAAAACTTGCACAACTAATGAAAAAGTAAGAGGAGAAAGTAATGAAACAATATGTAATTTGCCAAATTATCAATGGAGAGAAATATTTAGCTGCTTATGCGGAGACGAAGGAGGAAGCAATTGAAAAAGCAGAATTGTTAGGATTACGAACGGGAAATCGATACACAGTTATTACTGCAGAGGAAGCAGAAGGGTTAACGTATCCTTAAACAACGTATAATAATGATGCAGAAAGTAAATAAGCCTAGTAATATATTATTACTAGGCTTATTTTTTTGAAAGCGTTACGTGTTCTCGTATGAAAAGCAATAGTATTATGAGTCAAGTTGACGGAAGTAACGATTTGATTTTCTATCCTGCTTTCCGTTTCTATAGTCATCAATATATTGTCTGAAGTTCCACGATTGTAAAAACTTATTTGCGGCATTATAACCAGAATTGTATAGCCACTCTTTTTCTTCGTTTGTTAAGTCGAAGTTTGTACTAGTAATAACCCCTGTTGGAATTGTAATTGTTCTTGCTTTTGATTCCTTGTCTAAATGACGTAAATCATGAGCTTGCATCATTGTTTTAAATAGTCCTTTGAACATGGAAATAGGCTCGTTATAGTGAGCAGGATCAGCTTGAATCTCATCTTTTACAAAATGAAATCCGAAAGTCGGCCAGCGAGGAGCGGTAGGTGAATCGAAGATCCAAATTGGATAATTACTTAGAATTCCTCCATCAACCATATAACAAGGCTGCTTCCATTTTGGAGTTCTCCATTTTACGGGTTCAAAGAAGAAGGGGATTGTACTACTCATTCTTACCGCTTTAGCGATAGAGAAGCGATAATTTAAAAATCCGTAGTTTGGTAAGTCGTCAGGAAAGACAACCATTTTACCATTACTAATATCAGAGGCGATGATTTTGAGTTTGTTTAGATCCGGTAAATCAGTAAATAAATGAATACCTTTTTTTCGAAGCAATTCTTCAATCCATTCTTCTATAAATGCATTAGAGTATATACCTAGAGTAGTCCATGCACTTAGCCCCTTACCGATAAAAGGAATTCTATCAATAAAAGTTTTTTTCATAAATTTATTATAATCAATATCAGTTATAATCGTTTTTAACTCTGAACAAGAATATCCTGCCGCTACAAGTGCTGCAATAATCGAACCAGCCGATGTACCAGCTACACGTTCCCATTCATAACCTTTTTCGGCTAACGCGCAAATTGCCCCAACATGCGCAATACCGCGCACACCGCCTCCTTCAAAAACACCATCAATCTTCATTAAACATACTTCCTTTCAAATAAAAGATTTGGAAATGGCAAAAAAGCACGTATTGTACGTGCTTTTTTACAATGGTTTTTAAGTTTACTAGCAGCCTACAAAGCCGCCCCAACAGCTAGCTCCGATGATGATTAGAAGGATAAATAAAACGATTAATAAAGCGAAACCTCCGTAACCACAACCGCCGCCACCGTATCCGTAACCACAGCAACTATATCCGTAACCCATGTGGAATTCCTCCTTATATTTAAAAATGAACGAGGGGAAAATGTACTGGAAGAATTAAAGAATTATCGTGTTTGTAGGAACAATGTATAGTATGCTTTTTTAAACTTGTTCGCGTACGAAGGATAAGCCCGTTTTTTGGAGGCTTGTTGATTTTGTAAAGAATGAAGTATAATCTTTGTACTATGATATAAATAAGTATGTAAATGTAAGGAGAATTTATGAATAAAAAAATTGAAGTATTAATTGATAAATATGAACTAACACACTTGAAAGAGGAACTTATTAATACTGTATTTCCTTGTATAAAAGTTGTGCCAAAGCAGCAGGAAACTGTTGCGATAGGTAGTTCGAAAATGGGAGGAGTTCCTGATTTACCAGCTTTATTTGAATATCCAAAGCATAAAGGAAATCCACTACAATTTATCGCGCAATTTAACTTAAGTGATTTACAAAACGTTGGTATGGATCACAATCTTCCTAAGACGGGGATGCTGTATTTCTTTTGCATCGAAAATTATTTTGAAGAAAATGTGAATCTAACAGAGGCTGGGCGTGTACTTTATTATGATGTTCCTGTAGAGCAATTACGAAGAGAAAATGAAGTACAAGCGAAATATAACCAGTGTGCAATTACTTTTGAACTGACATACAAATTACCAGAGCTTTTCATTGAAGATGAGGCTGATTCAGATCGTTTCTTGCAATTACTTGAAGAGCTAATTCCGGATAACTACGATAACCATCAAATGTTTGGTGAGCCATTCTCTGTACAAGAGGAAGTGTTATATGAGACAGGAGAATATATGGGAGTAGACCCACAGCAAATGACTCTTTTATTCCAAATTGATTCAGATCATAAAAATTGTAATATGGTTTGGGGAGAACTAGGGATGCTATATTTCTGTATTAGTAATGAAGATTTGAAAAATCAACGTTTTGAAAATACATGCTGCGTATTACAAACTTGCTAATGAAAAAAGGTTGTTCTTTTAAAAAGAACAACCTTTTTATGTGAATTAATTAATATGCATAATCTCATATGACCTATACGAAAAAGTATTGTATACTCTGAAACTATACGATACTTTTTCGTATAGTTATAGAATGTAAGGAGTGACAAGATGGGAAAGACAAGTAAGTATGTGACAGCTGCCGCACTTTGTTCAACTATAGTAATGGGAGGCTTACAAGCGTCATCTGTATCTTATGCAGCTACAAATCCGACTACAGTGACAGCACAATCAGATGTAAAGTTATTAGATGATTTCAGAAAAGAATTAAAAAAACAGATTGATAATCGAGAAGAAAATATTACAATCACATATAAAACAAAAGATAGAAATGCTAGAAATATTATGGATCAATTGTATGGTGAGTTTAATAAAATTGTAGATGCTGATGAGTATGTAAAATATAATGTAGCGTCTACTAGATATTCTATTAAAGGAATGCCAGGGGACTATACGTTTACACTGCAAGTAAAATACCGTGAATCAAAAGAACAAACTCAATATGTAAAAGCTCAGGCGAAATCAATTGTTGGATCAATTGTAAAACCAGGGATGGATGAGCATGAGAAAGTAAAAGCTATTCACGATTACGTTGTTAAGCATGTGTCTTATGATACGTCTTATCAAGCGTATACAGCATATGAAGCATTAGCGAATCGTTCTGCCGTTTGCCAAGGATATACATTATTAACGTATGAGTTGTTAAAAGAGGCAGGTATTCAAAATCATATTGTAACAGGCACAGGAAACGGACAAGCTCACGCGTGGAATTTAGTGAACATTGAAAACAAATGGTATCACCTAGATACTACATTTGATGATCCAGTACCAGATAAAGCAGGGCGTGTAACTTACTCATATTTTAACATGTCTGACGAACAGTTAAGTAAAGATCACGACTGGGATCGTAGTAAATATCCAGCAGCAACTACAAGTTATTTTGGTGAATTAACAAATAAAATAAAAGCTGGTAGCTCAAAAACTGTCGTATATGAGCAAATGTTAAAAGAAACAAATTTACAATACTTATCTGCAGAATACGGAGCAGAAAATTATAATGAATTTAAGAAAAAGTTACAGCAACAGTTTGCAGCCAAACCAGAAAAAGTAGAAGTACGATATAAGCAGTCCATGGATGGAACGATGCAAGATATAAAGAAAGTATTAAATGAAATAAATTGGCCAAAAGGTGCAAAGCGTGTGTCTTATCAAGTAGCACCTTATAGTGCATTAGCGGGTTATTCATTAGCGACAATTACATTTACGTATTAAGCAATGAGAAAGAGCATCTGTAAAAGATGCTCTTTTTATATTTGTTGATCACTTTAAAATATTGAGAATTATGTGATAAAATAAAAAGGAGAGGATGTGAATGCGGAATGAACTTGTTTGAAAGTAATATATTTACATTGATATATACTTGTTTAGTAATCGGACTTATCGTTTTGTTTTTCATATCATTTACTTTGTTTATTAGAAGAGTATTACAAAGCAGTGCTGCAAAGAAACACCACGTGATTAATATGAACCAGAAGCTAGATCGAATTATTGAATTGCTTGAAAAAGATAAGAAATAGCGATAGAAGAAGTATGAAAAGGGGAAAGAGAATGGCCAATTATATAAAAGAATTACGTGAAAAAGTAGGACATGATTATGTTTTCTTAAACTTTGCCGGTGGTTGTGTATTTAATAAAGAAGGAGAAGTATTACTGCAAAAAAGAGGAGACTTTAACGCTTGGGGATTTCCAGGTGGCGCAATGGAGATAGGGGAATCAGCTGCGGAAACTGCAATCCGAGAAATAAAAGAAGAAACCGGGTATGATGTAGAAATAAATGAGCTTATTGGAGTGTATACAAAATATTTTCAATCATATCCAAATGGAGACAAGGCCCAGTCAATTGTGATGTTCTTTTCATTCTCAATAGTTGGAGGTGACAAAAAAGTAGATGGTGATGAAACGTTGGATTTGAAGTTTTTCCCGTTAGACGACATGCCACCGTTATTTTGTAAACAACATGAAGATTGCCTGCAAGATTTATTGGAGAAAAGAGTAGGGGTATATCGTTAACATATAAAAAAGAAGCTAAATGAAGATTAGCTTCTTTTTGATGTTTAATTTATTTCCACCAATCATCAAACATTGACGCTGGTACTTGTCTTTTATGCTCACTCACTGTGTAACGTTTTTCAATTTTCTCTGCAACGTCAGCTGGAACTGCTTTACCTTCTAAATAATCATCTAATTGATCATAAGTAATACCTAACTCTGTTTCATCAGCTTGACCTGGTTTTTCATCTAATAAATCAGCTGTTGGCATTTTTAAGTACAGTCGCTCGTCTGCACCTAACTCTTGTAATAATGCACGTCCTTGGCGCTTCGTTAATCCCGTTAATGGTAATAAATCTGCACCACCATCTCCGAATTTTGTAAAGAACCCTGTTACAGCTTCTGCAGCGTGATCTGTTCCGATAACAAGTAGCCCTTTTTGTCCACCAATTGCATATTGAGTAACCATACGGATACGTGCTTTCACGTTACCCTTATTGAAATCTGTTAATGATTCACCCAATAAGTTTTCATATTGATTTGAAAAAGCATCAACAGTTGAAGCAATATCAAATGCAACAGATTGATCTGCTTGAATGAATTGTAATGCTAATTGTGCATCATCTTCATCTTTTTGTACTTTATAAGGAAGACGCACGGCGATAAACGTTGCATTACCACCTTCGTTACGAATTTCTTCAACTGCAAGTTGTGCTAAGCGTCCTGCTAATGTAGAGTCTTGTCCGCCGCTAATACCAAGTACAAATCCTTTTGCACCTGTTTTTTTTACATAATCCTTTAAGAAATCAACTCGTTTACGAATTTCAATTTTTGGATCAATTACAGGCTGAACATGTAATGCTTTCATAATCTGTTCTTGTAATGTCATTATGTTTCCTCCTATTCATATTAAAGCGGTAATTAAGTTTATATGTATAATGGTACATACTTCTATCCTTTATTATTTCGCAAAATTAACGAATATACAATAGGATGTGTGTATGAATATGAATGTAGTCATTATAAATAAAGTACTACGTATAAGCAATTTTTTTAAACCTTTCAAAAATGTAAGGTTTTTGTCATTTGAATCGATGGAAGGTATTTCCGCACTTTACTAATATAAAAACATAGATAGTAGAAGGGCGGAGAAGTAATATGAACATTAGAGAACTAGCATATCGGAATGTAACCCGAAATAGACGGACATACTCAGCCTATTTTTTGAGTAGTGCATTTGCAATTATGGCCTTTTTTGTGTATTCATTTTTTGCGTTTCATCCGGCATTAAGTGCAGGAGAATTAGGTCAGTACGTATTCGTAAGTATGTCTTTTGCACAGTCTATTATTTACTTATTTACATTCTTCTTTATTTTATATTCGATGGGAATGTTTTTAAAAACGAGAAAGCATGAACTAGGAATTTTAATGATGCTAGGTATGACGAAATATCAATTAAAGCGTCTGATCTTTTTTGAAAATATTATGATTGGAATAGGGGCAATTATTTTTGGTATTCTTTCAGGTATGTTATTTTCAGGGGTATTACTATTTGTCGCCCCGATGATATTAAAACTAGATATCTCCTTATCTTATTACATACCGATGAAAGCAATTGTTGTAACAAGTATTATGTTTTTCATATTATTTATGATCATATCATTGTTTAGTGCAGGAATGATTCGTAAAAATAAAATTATGAAGTTGTTTAGAGGGTCAGCAGAGGCAAAACCGGAACCGAAAGCATCAATCATTTCTTCAATATTAGCAGTAGTATTGCTTAGTGCTGGCTATGTAGGAGCTCTTCTATCGCATGGCGCAATGGTATTTATTATGATGATTCCTGTTACAACGGTAGTTATTATTGGGACGTATTTGTTGTACAAGCAGCTGAGTGTCTTTATTATTCGATTATGTAAAAAAAGTAAACGTTTCTATTGGACACAGACTAATATTATTACGTTATCAGATTTAGCGTATCGCATGAGAGATAACGCAAGAATGTTCTTTATTGTAACCATTATTTCTACTGTAGCATTTTCCGCAATAGGGACATTAGTTGGCTTCGCATCCATGACGAAAGGGATAATGGAGAGACCGATTTCGTTTCATTACCATTCTAAGCAAGGGAATAGTAACGAATCACAGCATATACAAATGATTGACAAAGGATTAAAGAAACATAGTATAGCAGCTTCAAAAACTAATATTTCGACAAAGAAAACGGAGGAACAGTCGTTAAGAAGCGCCATTTTTATAAAAGAATCAGACTATAAGAAATATGCAAAGTTAACAGAAGAACCATTTAATACTGTAGCAAATAAAGAAGTTGTATTTTTGTCAGCTAATATACCAGGGCCAACGATGAAAGAAAGAAAAGAAATTACTTTACCTAATATGAATGAAAATTTAAAAGTGAAAAAAGTTACTTCATCTTCATTGGGGAAAATATTAAGAGGAAATGTTTATGTAATCTCTAATAATCAATATGATTCATTACAAGATGGGTTTATAGAGACAAAAGATTATATGTATAAAACTGAAAGAACGAAAGATGAGATTGAAATTGGTAAAGAGCTTACGCATCAAATTAAACCGTATCAAGAATATTCAACGTTTAGTGCGGAAGAGTACGAGCAAAACCAAAGTTTACAAATTGCAGGACCGATTTTATTTGTAGGTTTCTTTATTGGTATAGTATTTTTCGTTTGCGCAGGAAGTTTCCTTTACTTCCGTTTATTCTCCGATTTGGAGGATGATGTTCGTTTGTTCGAAATGATTCGTAAAGTTGGATTGACAAGTAGGGAATTATCGAAGGTAGTTACAATTCGATTGGCGCTTTTATTCTTCGTTCCAATTGGTGTTGCAACATTACATGGAGCAGTAGCCTTAACGGCGTTAGGGCAAATGTTTGAGTACTCATTGTTTAAAGAAAATACAGTTGTATTAAGTGTTTTCATAGGTATTCAAGTTGTATACTTCTTACTTATAAGATCCCGTTATGTAAAACAATTGAAAGAGAGATTACGTATGCATTAAATGTGTTTTTTTAACTCGAGTACAAAATTTTCTGAAAAGAGGCAAGTATTGTCAAAAAGTGATAAAATGGAAAAAGCGAGGCGAAAAAATTAATAGAGAGTAAGGGGGGAGAAATATGAAAGCAACAGGAGTTATTCGAAAAGTAGACGAATTAGGACGAATTGTTATCCCTAAAGAATTACGCGATGTATTGGGAATACAAATTAAATCACCGCTTGAAATTTTTGTAGAAGCAGATAAAATCATTTTACAAAAATATCAACCTTACAATGCTTGCCAAATCACAGGTGATGTTTCAGGGCAGAATATTACATTAGCAAATGGAAATATTACAGTTGGGATAGAGGGAGCGGAATATTTAGTAAAAGAAATAGAAAAGTTTTTAAACAAGAGTGAGGTTTAGTCTTAATTTATATTATTTTTCAAATACATATCATTCTTTTAAAAGACTGTAAGAGGACCATTAATTGGTCCTCTTATTTTGGTTATTAGTTGAACGACCCGGGTTGTTACTTCCTACAAATCATAGGGAAAATAAAAAAGTATTATAGAGGTAGTAAATGATGTTGAGAAATATTTGAAAAGAAGGAAAACAAAAAGAATAAAACGAATGTTACATTTACACGTATTCAAAAGTGGTCTGAAATGAAAATAATACATTTTCAGGAGGGATTACGATGAGTAGTACAGTGAATAAACAAAAAGGTATACAATTGATTCCGTTTACCGTAAATAAGGTGGTAGAACAAGTAAATGAAATTCCACCAGGTGTACAACTGATTCACGCTCCGCAAGTATGGGAAAAGAGTGTGAAGGGGCAAGATGTAGTCGTTGCCGTATTAGATACAGGGTGTGATACTAATCATATAGATTTAAAGGATCGTATTATCGGCGGAAGAAATTTCACAAAAGATTATGAAGCTGATCCAAATGTGTATCTTGATAATAACGGACATGGTACTCATGTTGCGGGAACGATTGCCGCGACTGAAAATGGTGTCGGTGTATTAGGAGTTGCACCACTTGCTAAAATGTTAGTATTAAAAGTTTTAGCGGGAGATGGTTCTGGAAGTTATGAGCAAATTATTGAGGCAATTCATTATGCTGTAAATTGGAGAGGGCCGAATCAAGAGAAAGTGAGAATTATTTCAATGTCACTTGGTGGTCCGCAAGATGTTCCAGAATTACATGAAGCAATTCAAAATGCGGTAAAGCAAGATGTTCTCGTTGTATGTGCTGCTGGAAATAATGGAGATTGCGATGATGAAACAGAGGAACTAGACTTTCCGGGTGCGTACTCCGAGGTAATTGAAGTTGGTGCTGTTAATTTAGAGCGGAAGATTGCATGTTTTAGTAATTCAAATCAAGAAATTGATCTAGTAGCGCCAGGTGATGAAATATTATCTACGTATCCAGAAGGAAAATATGCTGTGTTAAGTGGAACTTCCATGGCGACGCCGCATGTTGCTGGAGCGCTCGCCTTGCTCATTAAACAGTGTGAGAAAGAATACGGTCGAAAGTTATCGGAGCCGGAAATATATGCACAACTCATTAAAAGAACTGTACCTTTAGGGTACGAACGTACATCTGAAGGGAATGGATTAATAGATTTATTAAAAGAATAGCCATATTAAAAAAACATCTCATATGAATATGAGATGTTTTTTTAATATGGCTCTGTCGCATGTAATACAACTTGTAATAAACCTGGGAATCTAGCATTTAAATCTTCTTCACGAATTGAAATGAAACGTTGTGTTCCTTCAAGGCGCGTGTACATAACACCTGACTCACGTAAAACTTTGAAATGGTGAGATAAAGTTGATTTTGCAACAGGGATGTTTAAAGCACCACAAGATTGTTCATTTTTCTCTAGTAAAATATTTACAATTTGTAAATAAAATTGGTTATAACCTTTCTTTCTATGGTGGAATTATATTTACAGCAGTGCTATATGTATTACTTCCTCATGTAAAGAACATTGTATTGGTGGAGTTATCGTTCTTTGCTTTGTTTTTTGTGACAGGAATTTTGTTTGTATTAATGATGGGACATTTACAAAACATGTCTAGTATAGCAAGAGGAACAGGAGCCGCGCTTGCAAATGCTTCTATGTATATTGGTCAAATGATTGGAGCGGCAATAGCAGGAATGTTATTTGCAGTATCTCACAATTTTATACTTATAGGTAGTTTTACTGCGTTACTATATATAGGAGCTTTATTTTTGTTTAGAAAAAGTGAAAAACTTACTGAAAATAGTGAAACAGGAATTGCATCATAAAGCTTGTATAAATATTTCGCAAATCAGAATTAATAAGAGTGTGAATACATGAATGTGCTTTTAATTAAAGTGGTTACTAAAAGTATAGAAATAGTAGAAGAAATGTATTGTAACAAAGTTATGAGGAATCAAAAAATAAAAATCCCTATAAAGATAGGGATTTATATATCGGCATATAGTTCCTTGGAAAAGGATATACTTAGTTTAACATATCGGACTACTTATATTTGTGAAATAGATGTGAAAGTAATGTGAAAAATGCCGAAGGAAAAAACTATTTAAATAGAGGGCAATTTAGATGGGGATATGGATTTTACATAAATGTTGTGTTATATTTATACTTATCTGTTAATAATTACATATTTTAATTTTATTAGGGATAAAAGGGAGAGGTTTAAATGCAATGGTATTTGAAAGCTCTAAAGAATTATGGGAATTTTAGTGGTAGAGCTACGCGAAAAGAGTACTGGATTTTTAGTTTATCCAATATCGTAATTTTTTGGCTACTGTTATTTTTATCATCATTTTCAGAGGTGTTAGTTGCTATTATTGCGTTGCTATTTATGTTAGTAATGATTATACCAAGCTTTTCGGTTGGTGCACGACGATTACATGATATTGGGAAAACGGGATGGTGGCAACTATTAAATTTTGTACCGTTTGGTAGCGTTGTTTTACTTGTATTTTTTATCATTGAAAGTGAAGAAAATGACAATCAATACGGACCAAATCCGCATTCAGATTTAAAAGAAGCGATTTAATAAACTTGTTTAGTTTGTAGCATTACTAGTTCAATTATTTTATCTATTATTAAAATGGTTTGCGTGGGCTAATATTATTAGGTTGATCTTTAGGTTTAGATGACTTTTGAAACTGTAAAAATGGAAAGATAAAGGCAGAGAGAATATAGCATGGAAAGAAAAAAATTCTAAATAAAAAGCACTGTTTTAGCTAATGTAGCTAAAACAGTGCTTTTCTCTTTGATTGAACAGTTGCAGCATTTTCATCATGTATACCTGCATCTTTAATAATTCGTTGTTTTGCTTTATTTAATAGATGGTTTACTGCTTCGCCAAAATAGTTAGCTTCGCTTTTTGTGCGGGCTTCTCGTAAACATTTATAGTTTTCTAGCAGTTCCTCTTTTTCGGAGTTTGTTAAGAAATCTTCTATTTTCTTTTTTGTCATACGAAACACCCTTTCTCCTGACAAACGACGCAATAGAAAATATTTATTTCTCATTATAACAATAATTTTAAAAGAAAGTATACACTAACGTCGCAATAATTTGTCAATTTCTTGAATCTTCTCATCAGCTTTCCCAATTTGCGTATTTTTAGCCTGTTCGCCACCAAGAGCTTGATGTAGTAAGAAAGTTTGGCCGGAAATAGCAGTTACAATGGATACTTTTATAATTTCTTTTATTGCGGTGACATCGAATAAAACGAGCCCAAGAAGTGCGGCTAGGCTACCAGTAAAAATATCAGTTAAAAATCCAAAATGAAAAAATGTTTTCAAACGGCGTGGAAGCAATAACTTACCTTGGTTATTGATTAGATGGGAAACGAAGCCGGTAATGCCACCAACGAGAACAGCGGTTAGCCATTGATACATTTCCATCGAATCCACTCCTTTTAGTGAATAAGATTCGATTATTTTATATTGATTCCTTTTAATATTTCATATAAGCATATTGAGAAAGTTTGTTTGGGTATATTTTGTATTCAAATTAATTGTAACAGAAAATTTAGATATATTTCAGTCTATTATATGAATCATTTTTACAATAATATGAATGCAGAAAGGGGTGCGTGATATGAATATAGATTATCGAATAAGAAGCGTAGATGGTTATACAAAAAAATAGGGGAATTAGTAAGCCTGCTTGAGCATACGAGAGCTGTAACATTAGGCGAAGTAAAAAAATTATCAGTTGAGAAATTAGATTTAATTATGCAAAGCAGCGGAAATTCAATTGGCGCCTTATTAAAGCATATAGCAGCTATTGAAAAAGTTCATCAGCTTATTTCATTTCAAGATCGTGACTTTACAAAAGAAGAATTAGAAATATGGGAAGATGCACTGTATTTAGGGGAAGCGGGTAGAGCAATCCGTGGTCATGAAATACAGTATTATGTACAACTTCTACAAAGTGTTCGAGAAGAATCTCTGAAGTATTTAAGTGAACAAGGTGATGAGTGGCTCATGTCAGAAAGAAAGTGGCCTAACGGTGTAGCATATAACCAGCACTATCTATGGTTTCATGTGCTAGAAGATGAAATTAGTCATCGAGGACAAATTAGAATGCTCAAAAACAAGTTATTTGAAAATTACGTAAAGTGATGTAGCTTTTTATAGGAGAATTCCATATAATGAGAATAATTAAAATAAGAACGGGGTGATGTATTATGGCGAAAATAACTTATATGAATAATCAACCAAATACAAAGGTGGATGGAAAGGGCGATATTATATAAGGTAATTCGCAATCCTTCCACTTAGTACAAACTAGGGAGGATATTTATTTGAATCAAAATATTTTAGAATCTTTCGGCTGGGATTCATTTTTTGAAGAACAAGTTACAGAGAAAAATTATGAAGTAGGTCGTATTTTACTTGAGCATAAGCATATATATCGCATTATTTGTAATGATGGTGAATATATGGCAGAACTGTCTGGGAAGTTTCGGCATGAAGTGATTACGAAAAGCGATTATCCAGCAGTTGGTGATTGGGTGTATATAAAGAAAATAGAAGATGAAAAGAAAGCGATTATTCATCGTATTTTCCAGCGAAGAAGCTCTTTCTCAAGACAAGAGGCTGGAACAAGAACAGAAGAACAGATTATAGCAGCAAATGTAGATTATTTATTTTTAGTGAATGCACTTAATCATGATTTTAATGTTAGAAGGATGGAACGTTATTTATTATTAGCGTATGAAAGCGGCGCTATGCCAGTTATTGTTTTAACAAAGAGTAGTATATGTAATGATGTGGAAGAGAAAATTGTAGAAACGGAAGCTATAGCAATTGGTGTTCCTATTTTCGTTGTTGATAGTTTAGAGCATACAGGTATTGATTCGTTGAAACAATTCGTTTCTTCAGGGAAAACAATTGCTTTAGTTGGATCATCAGGGGTAGGAAAGTCAACTTTGTTAAATGCTTTAATAGGAATTGATGTAGCAAAAACGGGAGATATACGTGAAGAGGATAGTAGGGGGAGGCATACGACAACGCATCGAGAATTATTCCAATTGCCTAGTGGAGCTCTCGTGATTGATACGCCTGGCATGAGGGAATTGCAACTTTGGGAAGGCAGCGAAGCGATTCAAACAGCATTCTCTGATATTGAAGAACTTGCGACAACATGTCGTTTCCGGGATTGTAAGCATGAGAATGAACCAGGATGCGCGGTGTATAGTGCAATTGAAAACGGACTTATTACGATAGATCGTTTGAAAAGCTATAAAAAATTACAAAGAGAACTGGCGTATTTTATGAGGAAACAAGATGCAATCCTTGCCAGAGCAGAGCGTGATAAATGGAAGAAAATTTCTAAACAACATAAAAAAATGTAAAAACCAAAGGGCCCCTTTGGTTTTTTCTATTTGTAAATTTTATAATAATATTATTCGTATATATAGACAAAGGGAAATTAATTGTTTAAACTTTACAAAGTATTCACCATAATAGGTTATGAAAATAATAATTAGGGAATGGGAAATATTCATAATTAACTCAAATTAACTTTTAAATTTGAAAATTAGGAGGTTCATAATGGGTAAACTATTAAATTTATTTCGTGATATGAAAGTAGCAAAAAAGCTATTAATTTCATTCTTTGTAATTTTAATTGCGGCTGTGTCTATTATTGGAGGCATGTCTTATCAAACAGCCAAAAAGAATTTTGAATCGCAAATTAAGAGTAGTGCCAACGACAATATAAAAATACTGGATAATTTAATCAATCAAATGATTGATGCAAAATTTAATGATGTGAATAATTTTGCACGGGTGATTCAGGGGAATATGTATCAAGGAGATAATCAGGATGAATTAAGAAAAATGTTATCTCAATATATAAATTTAAATAAAGATGTTGAACAAGTATATGTTGCCGGAAATGATAAAAAATTTGTACAAGAACCAAATATACAAATGGCAGCAGACTATGATCCAACAGAGCGTTCTTGGTATAAAGATGCAGTTGCAAAACAAGGTGGTATTGTTGTTACTGAGCCATATAAGGCAAAAGGAAATGGACATATTGTCGTAACAATCGCAAAACAAACAGAAGATAAAAATGGGGTTGTTGCGCTAGATTTAAGTTTAGATAATTTATTAAAAACATCAAAGTTAATTAATATTGGTAAAAAAGGATATGCCTTCATTTTAGATGGAAAGCAAAAAATAATTGCTCATCCACAAGAAAAATCAGGAGAAAAAGCGGCTGATTCTTGGGCAAAGAAAATTTATGAAGATAATCACGGTGCTTTTTCATATTCTTATGGCGGTAGTGAAAAGAATATGGTATTTGCTACAAATGTAAAAACAGGTTGGAAAATTGGTGGAACTATGTACTCAAGTGAAGTAATTGAAGCTGCTCAACCTGTATTTTATAATATGTTAATTGTTATGCTTATCTCATTAGTAGTAGGCGGGGCACTTATTTATTTTGTAACACTTTCAATTACGAAGCCTTTAAAGAGATTAGTTGTTACCTCTAAAGAAATAAGTGAAGGGGATTTAACGCAAACAATTGAAATTCATTCTAATGATGAAATCGGCCAACTTGCTAAAGGCTTTAATGAGATGACGAATTCGTTACGGACGTTAATCGGAAGAATTAACGATTCAGCTGGGCATGTTGCAGCGGCATCAGAAGAGCTAACTGCAAGTGTAAGGCAAGCAAGTGAAGCGACTGAGCAAATCACAATCGCAATGGATGAAATATCAAGTGGGGCAACGACGCAAACAACAAGCGTAGAAAATGGCGCTATGTTACTGTTTGATGTAACGGAAGGTATTCAGCATGTAGCAAATAGTTCATCATCTATTAATACGGCTTCTGCACATACTCGTGAAAAAGCAGAAGATGGTGGGAAACTAGTAGGAAGAACAGTAAACCAGATGCAGTCTATTGCAGAATCTGTGTCACAATCAGATGCAGTTATACAATTACTAAATAATAAATCAAAACAAATTGGTGATATTTTAGAAGTAATTCAAAATATTGCAGATCAAACAAACCTTCTAGCTCTAAATGCGGCGATTGAAGCCGCAAGAGCCGGTGAGCATGGAAGAGGTTTCGCAATTGTTGCAGATGAAGTGCGTAAATTGGCAGAGCAGTCTAGCGTATCTTCTAGTGAAATTAGTAAATTAATATGTGAAATACAAGATGATATGGGTAAGACAGTCAAATCTATGAATCATGTAAATGAGGAAGTTCAATCTGGACTTGTTATCGCAAATGAAACGAAGCAAAACTTTGCTGAAATTTTACAATCTACAAATGAAATAGCTAATCAAATTAAGACGATGGTTGAAACGGCTAATGGAATGTCAAAAGGGGCAAATGAAGTATCTATTTCGGTAGGACAAATTGCAATGACAGCACAAAATAATGCAACAAGCACACAAAATGTTGCGGCTTCAGCTGAAGAACAGCTAGCTTCAATGGAGGAAATTGGATCCGCAGCGGGTACGTTATCTCAAATGGCTGAAGAGTTACAAGGACTAATTGACAGATTTAAAGTTTAATAGAGAACAGACTATCCCCTAGTAGCATTATGCCACTAGAGGGTAGTCTGTTTTATTGTGTAAAATCAAATAGGGATGTAGACTTCCTTTATGACGTTTAAAATGGCATATTGCATAATGTTTGTCGAAAAATAGAGGTATTTGTTAGCTTTGTGTATAATTATTAACGTATAGAATACAAATAAAAGGAGAGTATTATGGGAGTGTATTGGGGGACAAAAAGACATTCTTGGCTTAGTTACGTCTCATTTTGGCTAAGTATTTCATTTTTTATTGTTTTTCTAATTGAAGTGTTTATATTAAAAACACTTTCGAATAGCTCGGTACAAATTGTTAAATATTTTTATTTTATACTTGTACCGGTAAATATTTTTCTTAGTTTAAAGTTACTATTTAAGAAGAATGAAAAGAAAGCGTTACCTATTTTTAGTTTCATTGTCTCATTATTATTTGCAATTTTAATAATCGTATTAGTTTTAGCAGCTATAGGGAAGTTCTTTTAAGGGGAGTGGTATAAGTCACTCTCCTTTTTTATTTGTGGTAGTCTTACTATATGTAAAAGTATGAATGCTGTGAGCTAATAAAAGCGGAGAGTAGACAATATTTGCATGGATTAAAGTCTGACGTTATTTAAACTTGTAAGAGTGTATGGAGTAATGAGGTAATATACATAATAATGAAGATAGAATTAGTTATTTTATAAGTATCTATGAAGCAAATGAATACGGTAAGAACGGTGATATATGGTACAATAGCTATGGATAGTGATAGAGATAAAGGGTATATAAAATACTCATCGTTTTTTAGTAAGAGAGGGGTTATCTTATGCTATACGAGGATTTGGAGACATTATTTCAAACAGCTCCGAAAGAAGATAGAGGCGGATGGAAATATATAATCCAAGAACAAAATGATACATATAAAATTGGTGATGAAATACTGAAAAATCAAATGAGTGTCGAATTGTATTTTAATGAATACGATGAGGTGAAAATCACTTTATATAAAGATGGAATTCCGATTACGACTATACAAAGAATTGTGATTTTAAAAGTTGAATTAGACGAAGATGAAGAAGGTATTCAATTTGTTTTAGAACGCATGCCTAGTCGAATGATTCGGTTGCAGTTAAAGCCGTATTTAGCATTAGAAATGGGACCGTACTGGGAAGTATGTGATGATTGTGAATGAACATAAAAAAGCATCCAATAACATGGATGCTTTTTTATGTTTTTTGAAGTTGTTTAAACGCAATGATTGGAAGTATAACAATACTTACCCATCCGATGATAGGATATAGAATGTGAAGTAAGTCACTGTAACCGATGTAACTAAAGCAATAACTAATTAGTAAAATGAAGAAAATAATATTGTGATTTTTCCACCCGGTAATAGATTGCATCTGTTTTGTCATCCCGAACACATTACCAACTAAAGTTGTGAAAACTTCACCGAAAATAATGAGAACGAAGAAGAAGTGAAAAGTTGCATTAAATCTTCTTATGACTTCAGCCATTGGGATGTTATATTGATAAAATTGATCGACTGATAAGATTGCTAAATGGCTGCATAATAAAATTAAAGAAAGTCCAGCACCACCTAAAATCCCACCCCAAAAAATGGCTTTTCGATCCTTTACTTCACTGGCTAATGGGACGAGAACACTTTGGGCGAGAGAAAGATTTAAGGCGACATATGTAATAGGGCTAGTAATCCATTTCATATTCCAACTCTCTGCAGGAATAGTGTTATTAATGGAAGGTGTACCGTGAAAAAAGGTTGTAATAGCAAGTCCGATAATAAAAATCATCATAATAGGTACGACAAGTGTATTTACTTCAAAAACACCTTGTAATCCGCGGCTACTTATAATGAGACAAGCGATAACTGTAATGAGAATACCGAGTTGTCTTGGTAAGCGAAGTTGCTCTTCAAATACTGCACCAGCCCCTGATAACATAACGCTCGTTACGCCGAATAAAACGAGTAATAATAATGTGTTTACAACATTCCCAAATACATCCCCAAATAAATATTTGTTAAATTCTTGCGCTGAAAATGCCCCGATTTGTGATGAAAGTAACATCATCTTTGTGCCGAGCCAAATAAAAAAAAATCCACTTACACATATGCCAATTGTCCCGTATAATCCATTCACTGTGAAAAATTCAACAATTTCTCGTCCAGTAGCAAATCCAGCTCCAACGACAGTTCCGATATAAGTAGCAGCTACTTTCTTTGCTACTTGCCATTGTTGATTGTCCATGTTATCCCTCTTTCTACTATGATGAGCTTGATGTACTATTATGCATATGTATGAGCTTGGACAATTAGACGTATGAAGTGTTTGAAAAAATACATGAATTAAATGATATTAGGGAAGTATTAAAGGTGTTAAAACTTTGTTACATATAAGCCGATTGTTCGAAAGGAAAGGGAATGTATGGTAAAATGTAATTAGGTTATTAAAAGATAAACATTACAAAATGATAAGAGGAGTGGATTGTATGAGTACGAAAACAAATGTTGTTGAAGTATTAAACAAGCAGGTAGCAAACTGGAATGTGTTATATGTTAAATTACATAATTATCACTGGTATGTGACAGGGCCACACTTCTTTACATTACATGAGAAATTTGAAGAGTTTTATAATGAGGCTGGAACGTATATTGATGAGTTAGCAGAACGTATTTTAGCTTTAGAAGGTAAACCATTAGCGACAATGAAAGAATATCTCGCAACATCTAGTGTCAGTGAAGGGACAAGCAAAGAATCTGCAGAAGAAATGGTGCAAACATTAGTGAATGATTATTCTGCACTTATTCAAGAATTAAAAGAAGGTATGGAAGTTGCGGGTGAAGCTGGCGATGAAACATCAGCTGACATGCTGTTAGCAATTCATACAACATTAGAACAACATGTATGGATGCTAAGTGCATTCTTAAAATAACGATAAAAAATATATAGAAACCCATTGAAAAATTATTTCAATGGGTTTTTTTATGATTTTTCAGTTTTCTTTTATGCTATAATATAGTAAAAAGGAGGCGATGCGATGTTTCGCTTTTTCAGAACTGGAAAAGAAGAGCGGGAAATTACGAAAGATGAGTTAGAACAAGCGATGGCTCAGTTTTTAGAAACGAATGCTAATATCGTTTATACAGTATTAGTAAATGATGATTATACAGTAAATTATGATCTGTTAAAACCGTATTTACCTGCATTTCCAACAAATGTTTTTCTTATAACGAAGGAAACGCTTGAGGTATTTGAACATACAGAAGAAAATTTAAACCTAGTGAAAGAAATTGATGTCGTACAAAAAGCAGTAGATCAATACGTAACAGAAAAAGAAATGTTCCCAATTGTTGAAGGTAGCGAAGATCGCCTCATATGCGGAATGAAACTAGGACCTTACTTAAATCGTAGCTTAAAAAGAGACTTATATATTTCAGAAAAACATTATTTAGTTTCAAGTAAACCAGATAGAAAAAAACAAAAGAGCGGGTAGACGTAATGAAAACAACAATACATATATTGTTGTCTTTTTTTGTCTGTTAAAATATTGATTTTTCAGTCTATTCTTATTTATACTAAATGCATTGGACAGGGAAGAGTAACTATTAAGCATCATTCTGAGAATAAGATATTGTTAGAGTAGGTTATACAAAGTGGTATAAAGATTCGCAAAAAAATATTATAAAAGGTTTCGGGGGAATTGGTACATGAAAAATAGTATGACTTACATTCAATTATTAAATGAAACGTTACGTTGTTATGCAAATAAAGGAAGTTTTGAAGCGTACAATTATATAATGGAAAATGCTACAGGTGTAATAGGGAATGAGGCGCAAATATATAATTTTAAGTATGCGCTCGCAAGTGCATCGGGACTTGAAAAAGAAGCATTACATTTAATGAGAGAGGCCATTATAGAAAAGGGATTCTGGTATGGAAATGAGTATTTAATTTCGGACGATGATTTAAAATCACTACATAAATTTGAAGAATTTCATACAATGGTTCAATTATGTAAAGAAAGAGAAGCATTAGCACATAAAACGGAAAGACCAGACGTGAAATATATATACAGCAAGAAAGAGGGAAATCTACTACTTACATTACATGGTGACCAAGAAAATATTCAAATAGTAGAGTCATATTGGAAATCAGTTTTGACACAAGATTACACGTTAGCTTTACCACAGTCTTCACAAATTCAGTTTTCAGATGGATTTGTTTGGGGTGATCTAGAGAGAGGGAAAGGGGAATTAAAAGAGCATTACAATAAGTTTATAGAAAATCATACAGTAGAAAATGTAATAATTGGTGGTTTTTCTGCAGGGGCAAGAGTAGCTTTATATACGATTTTACAAAAAGATATAGATGTAGATGGTTTTGTTTTTATGGCACCCTGGCTTCCTGAGATTGAAGAATGGGATGAGTTGCTAAGAGTGCTGAAGGATAAACATATAAAAGGATATATAGTATGCGGGGATCAAGATGAAGACTGTTTCGAATCCACGCAGCAATTCGTACAACTATTAAGAGAGAAGAATATAGAACATAAGTATAAAGTTGTGCCTGACTTAGATCATAATTATCCTATTAACTTTGAAGAGCTATTAAAAGAAGCTATTGAATATATAGGAAATGAAAACAATAAGTAGTAAGAAAAAGAGATGCATCATATGTGATGCATCTCTTTTTAGAATTATAAATTAAAAGCATTTGCTAGTAAGCGATAAGACTTTAATTTATGTTCGAATTGATGAGTAATCGTGACAATCATAAATTCGTCAGTATTGTATGCTTTGCTTAAGTTTATTATTTTTTCTTTTACAGAAGACGGATCACCGACAATCATACGTTGACGATTTTCTTTTATACGGAATAAATCATAAGCGCTGTATGAATAATTTTGAGCAGTTTCAATAGAAGGTGTACCAGTAGTTCGTTTTCCTTGCTCTAATAATAAGATTGATAAATCTAAACTAGAAGCAATTTTTTCCGCTTCTTCATTTGTTTCTCCGCATATAACAAAGATGGCAACGATTGAATTAGGCTTATCTCCTAAAAATGAAGGCTGATATTGTTCTTGGTAAGCCCTCATAACTTCAGGGCCTCCGAAGCCGTTAATAAATTGTGCAAATGCGAAAGAAGCTCCGTTGTTTGCAGCAATTTTAGCGCTCTCTCCGCTAGAACCGAGCATCCACATTTCAGGAGATGTTGGGATAACTGGAGTGGCTCTTAAGTTTGCATAGTGATGGTTTTCTGGTACTTGATCATGTAAGTACATTGCAACGTCTGCAATTTGTTCTGGATATTGATCAAGTGAGACCATTTTCCCTTCTTGAAGTGCGCGAGTTGCTATTGGCATACCACCAGGGGCTCTACCAACACCGAGATCGATACGATTTGGATACAGTGCTTCTAGAACACGGAAATTCTCAGCAACTTTATATGGGCTATAATGCGGTAACATAACACCACCTGAACCGACTCTAATACGGTCCGTTTTTGCGGCAATATGAGAAATAAGTATTTCTGGACTTGAACCAGCTAAGCTTACGGAATTATGATGTTCGGATACCCAAAAACGTGTGAATCCGAGTTTTTCAACTTCTTGTGCAAGCGTAACTGTATGTGAAAAAGCTTGGGCTGCTGTGCTACCATCTGAAATAGGTGATTGGTCTAATACACTTAACTTGATCATAGAATATACCTCTCAATCTTAATGTACATCCTATTATATATTTACTTATGAAAAATGCGTAGTGAAATGCTCAAAATGAAAAGCGGATAATCTTATTTCCGCTTTTAACGAGAAAATCCGCGTTCATAATGATTCATTTCGACTAGATTTAAAATATATTCATAGTTGTCAATTTCACGTTTTAGTTGTTCACGTTCTTTTTCAGATAGTGTCATATTGCTAAGTTTTTTACATAAGTTTTGTTTCTTTAATTCTAAATGTTTTTTTGTAGCATCGTAGTCATAAGTATGTTTCATTTTTAACCACTCCTTCTTTGTAGTTGCTATATTATACGAAGTATAAAGAAAAGTGAGATCTGTCTCTTATGTACTTTTAGTGAATATTCAAATTGCAATGGTGTTATGTTTATGGGGATTTATGAATAAAATGCACTAAACCACTAACGTCCATTTGATGAAGTAAGGGGTGGAATTGTGCAGAAAGATATAATGTATAACACTGAAATGGATGAAGCGTTAAAAGTTATAGATAAAGGATTGAAGAAGACGATAAGCCCAAAACAGATTATTGTAGTGGGAGCTGGTATGGCTGGGTTAGTTTCAGCATCTTTATTAAAGGCTGCAGGACATGATGTGAAAATTTTTGAAGCAAATAACCGGGTAGGTGGCCGTATAGAAACGGTTAGAATGGAAGATACCGGATTATATTTAGATGTTGGAGCAATGAGAATTCCGTATACGCATACATTAACGATGGCATATATAAGAAAATTTGGGCTACAGGTGAGACCTTTTATTAATAGGAATGAGACGGATGTTATATACGTAAATGGACGGAAAACGACGTTAAAACAATATGAAAAAGATCCAAGTATTCTAAGATATCCTGTGGAAATGAATGAAGTTGGAAAAACGTCAGAGGAATTATTATTGTTAGCGGTACAGCCCATTATAAATTTTATAAAAAAGAACCCAGAAAAAAATTGGGACGTTGTAGTAAAGGATTTTGGAAGATACTCTACTGGACAATTTTTAAAGTATCATCCTTATCAGTATAATACTTACTTTTCGCCAGTAACAATTGAGATGATCGGTGTTCTATTAGATTTAGAAGGTTTTTTAGAGCGGTCGTTTGTAGAGACTTTACGATTTTTATACATTATGCAAGAGGAGAGCGGATTTTGTGAAATTATGGGCGGGAATGATAGATTACCAAAGTCGTTTTTACCGCAATTAGAAGAAAATATTATATATAATCAAAAATTAATGAAGTTACATCAACACGATAATGGTGTGACAGCTTTCTATCGGAACGAGGAAACTTTTGAATATAGTAGTATTACAGGAGATTTAGTTATTGTTACTATCCCGTTTTCGACAATGCGTTTTGTAGAAGTAGATCCGTTTGATTCTATATCTCATGAAAAATGGAAAGCAATTCGTGAATTACATTACATGCCTGCGACGAAAATAGGAATTCAATTTAAAAGCAGATTTTGGGAAGAACAAGGGCAATTAGGTGGCAGAATTATAACAGATTTGCCAATCCGTTATGCCTATTATCCAAGTCATGGGATTGGAGAAAAAGGACCTGCTATGATGTTAGGTAGCTATACATGGTCTTACGATGCATTGTTATGGGATGGTTTATCAAAAGGCGATCGTATTTATTACACCTTACACAATTTAGCAACGATATTAGGTGGTCAAGTCTATGATGAGTTCATATCTGGAATTTCAAAAAGCTGGACATTGGATCCGTATGCGCTTGGAGGATTTGCACTTTTTCAAGCAGGTCAAGAAACTGAGCTGCAACCAGCGATTGTCAAACCAGAGGGGAGAATATTCTTCGCTGGAGATCATACAACGCTATATCACGGATGGATTCAAGGTGCGATTGAATCTGGAATTCGTGTAGCGGTGGAAGTGAATGAGTAAAAGGTTTTCAATTCAGAAAATTCTTTACTATATAACTTGAGATGGATATTATTATATATAAAAGAAATATAGGGAGTGTTTACAGTGAATCCGTTATTATTCGATTTTCCTTCTGAATTTTATACTGACAGGCTTTTTATTCGAATGCCGAAACCAGGAGATGGTAAAGTTGTATATGATGCAATTCAGGCTTCAATACAAGAACTAAAACCTTGGATGGTGTTTGCACAAAAAGAGCAAACAGAGCAAGAAGTAGAAGAAAGTATTAGAAAATCACATATTCAATTTTTGCAACGTGAAGATTTAAGATTACTAGTATTTTCGAAAGAAACAGGTGAATTTATTGCTTCAGCCGGATTACATCGTATTAATTGGGATATACCTCAATTTGAAATCGGATATTGGATTGATACAAGGTTTAGCGGAAAAGGCTATATGGTAGAGGCTGCGAAAGGTATAACGGATTACGCTTTTTCTGAATTGAAAGCAAACCGTGTAGAAATTCGTTGTGATTCTTTCAATAAGAAGAGTAGAGCGATACCTGAGAAATTAGGCTTTAAGTTAGAAGGTACGTTAGAAAGTGCGAGCGTTGCGGTAGATGGAAACGGATTAAGGGATATGTGTGTATTTGCTATGACTAGAAATACATATGAAAAAGAAGAGCTGTAAGAAAACAGCTCTTCTTTTTATGCATTATGGTACAGGATGTCCATTAGAGCTTTCGAAAATTGTAAACCATTGTTGACGGTCTAAGTTAACTTTTGTAGCAAGAGCGGCAGTTTTTACGCGATCTAATTTACCAGAGCCAACGATAGGCATCATATTAGCTGGATGAGCAAGTAACCAAGCATACATAACTGTATCGATACTAGAAACACCTAACTCAGTAGCAACTTTTTGCACAGTTTCACGTACACGTACGGCGCGTTCTGATTGACCAGTAAAAATCTCCCCACCAGCAAGAGGTGACCAAATCATTGGATTGATTCGTTTTTCTTGGCATAAATCAATTGTCCCTTTTTCAAAATGCTCAAGCTGCAATGCAGAAACTTCAATCTGGTTCGTAATAAGCGGGAAATCTAAGTACGAACTTAACATATTAAATTGTGAAGGTAAGAAGTTAGATACACCGAAGTGACGAACTTTCCCTTCTTGTTTTAATTGTGAAAATGCTTTTGCCACTTCATTTGGATCCATAAAAGGATCGGGACGATGAATAAGTAATACGTCAATATAATCTGTATGTAAATTTTTAAGTGATGCTTCTACACTTTGCATAATATGCTCTGCACTAGTATTGTAGTGAGCAACATATCGCTCTGGAAATTTCGGTGATGGGGGAGCGATTCCACACTTTGTAATAATTTGCATGTTTTCTCGTAAGGAAGGCTTTAATTGTAAAGCTTCGCCAAATAACCCTTCACACGTATATGCGCCGTAAATATCAGCGTGATCAAAAGTAGTAATTCCCATATCCATACAATCTTCAATGAAAGAAAGTAATTCTTGTTTCGTCATATTCCATTCTGCTAAACGCCAAAATCCTTGAATAATACGAGAAAATTCTAGCGTTTCAGCCATTTGAACTCGATCCATTATAAGTACCCCCTTGATGAATAATAATGTTTTGAAAAGGCTTTCTTACTACATGTTATTATATAGTTAATTAGGTGTAGAGACAATAAATATGTTTTGCTACAAAAACGATTTTCTCTATATGCTATAATGTAGAAACATATAGCTATAAGGAGATGTACGAAATGATTCCAGTAACAATATTAACTGGTTTTCTTGGATCTGGGAAAACGACATTATTAAATCGTATTTTATCAGAAAATCACGGTAAGAAATTAGCGGTGATTGTAAATGAAATAGGGCAAATTGGCATTGATAATCAGTTGATTATGAATGTGGAAGAAGAAATTATGGAAATGACAAATGGCTGTTTATGCTGTACTGTACGTGAAGATTTACTCGTTGCTTTAAAACAGTTACTGGACGTAAAAGCAGAAGGGAAAATGGATTTTGATGGTTTAGTAATTGAAACGACTGGCCTTGCAAATCCAGGCCCAATTATTCAAACATTCTTTTTAGATCCAGTCATTCAATCTGCTTACCAAATTAACGGTGTTGTAACGGTAGTAGATAGTTATCATATACATAAACATTTTGAAAAAGGATTAGAAGCAAAAGAGCAAATTGCGTTTGCTGATGTCGTTTTAGTAAATAAATTAGATTTAATTGAAGAGAATGAGAAAGAAAATCTCTTGCATGAAATTCAAGGAATTAACCCGACTGCAAAGTTAATTGAGGCGACTAACTGTGAGGTAGATATACCATCTTTATTACAAATCCAAACGTTTAAAACGAAAGATACGTTGCAAATTTACCCTCATAAAGAACATAACCACTTAGAAGGTGTGAAATCATTTGTATTACGTGAAGAACGTCCGCTGGATTTACAAAAGCTTAATGAGTGGATGTCAGCTGTCGTTCAAGAGCTAGGGGAATATTTATATCGTTACAAAGGAATTTTATCGATAGATGGAGTAGATAAACGTATCGTTTTCCAAGGTGTACATACGTTATTTGCTGCTTCGTACGATAGAGAGTGGCAAGAGGGCGAAGAGCGAGTAAGTGAAGTAGTTTTTATCGGAAGAGATATTAATAAAGAGTGGTTCCAAGAACATTTCGAGGAGTGTGTGAAATAAGTCTGCGTAAATTGCAGGCTTATTTTTTATGAGCATTCTATTAGATTGCAAAACAGAATTAAATAAGGGAGAGAAACTAAAAATTGATAAATGTATAATAAAAAGCCTGTTTTCACAGGCTTGTATTTTCGTCTATTAGTAACTCCATTACAACACCTACAACTGGACCTTCATCATCAATATCCCCATTTAAGCGGAAACCAAATGATTCATACAGTCCCATTGCAAGTTTGTTGTCTGGATGTAAACTTAAGTAAATTATTTTGCATTCAAATTTTTCTTGTAAGAATTGAATGAGTAAGCGAAGGAAACGTTTTGCGTATCCTTTTCCTTGATATTGTTGGTCAATCATAAAGCGATCGAGCCATACACTTTTATGTTTTACTGAATACCATCCATACATTGCGTATCCTACAAGTGTTTCTCCATCATATAAACCTACTGACGTTCCGTTTCCTTCATATAATGATTCTGCTAAAGAAAACGCGTTACTTTCAATAAATTGTTGCTGATCTTTTGCGACGTCTAAAGCAACTACTGAACGCCAATTTTTTGCTGTTACTTCACAAATGTGAAGATTCATAATTCCAACTCACCTTCTAAATTAATATAGCTTTAAAGCTAATATGGATAATTTTACTTGTTATTTTGGTCAAGTCAAGGATAAATACATAAAAAGGCAGCTGAATAACAAATTCAGCTGCCTAGAAAATATAATGGATTAGTTTGTTGCTTCTTTCAATGTATTTACGTTTTCTTCCATTAAAGTGAAGTAATCTTTATTATTTTTTGCATCATCTTCAGAAATAGTAGCTAAGTGATTTAAGCGTAAAACTTTTGTACCAGTTTCTTTTTGAATTACGGATGCTACTTTTGGAGTAGAGAATGTTTCGAATAAAATATATTTTAGATTATGTTCTTTTACTGTTTTTGTAATGTCAGCAAGCTGCTTTTGAGATGGTTCATCAGAAGCTGAAATTCCAGCGATAGGAATTTGTTTTAGGCCGTATCGTTGTTCCCAGTAACCATAGGCAGCATGAGAAACTAAAATTTCTTTCGTTTTTGCGTTCGCTACAGCTGCCTTAAATCCATCGTCTAAATCAGTAAATTTAGTTTGAAGTGCTGCAAAGTTTTTTTCGAATTCTTGTTTATGTTCAGGTTGTAATTCTACAAGTGCATTTTTAATTTTTTCTGCCTGTTTCATTGCTAGAGTAGGATCTAACCAAACATGCGGGTCTTTATCGTGATGATGTTCATCTTCTTTATGGCCATCTCCATGATCATGATGCTCTTCTTCAGTAGAAGCACGAAGCTCAATACCTTTAGATGCATTTACAATTTTAACATTTTCTTTTTGTAATGTTTTTTCCATTTTTTCAGCAAATGGTTCTAATTCAGCGCCGTTATAAACAAATAAATCGGCTTTTGCAACTTGTACTGTTTGTTTTTGACTTGGTTCAAATGTATGTGAATCTGCACCAGGTGGGTAAATCGCTTCAACATTTACATAGTCGCCACCGATTTTCTTTGCGAAATCAGCAAGTGGGAAAATCGTTGTATAAACTGTTAGCTTTCCATCTTTCTTGGCATTACTTTCTTTTTTATTTGAGCAGCCAGCGAAAATTAAGGTAAAAATAAGTAAGAATGAAAATATAGTCAATCTTTTAGGCATGAAGTTCTCCTCTTTTCTTTTTTACGGATATATTTTCCCCAATTATAGAAGAAAAATATCATTTTAATACAAAACGGAATAATTACGTTTTAGTTTGCGAACTTAGTATAATACATCTTTAATAAAGTTGCAATAAATAATAATCATTCCGATTTGTTTTTGTTATAAAGTTGTCAAATATAGGTGTATTATTTTTGCAAATGCATGCATATGTGACAACGCTGTTTTCATATATTGAAAAGGAGGTAAAGAGGGGGATGAGCGCTTGGGTTACTTAATGGAAGCTATTTTATTAATATTAGCGGTAGTATTGCCATTATCTTTCGTATTAATTTTTTTAAGAAAATTAATAAGTAATTTAGGGGACGCTACAACAATAACGAAATTACAAGAGAGAGATGAGAAAAAAGAGTGAGTAAAGCACTATGCGTACGCATAGTGTTTTACTTGTGGTAAAATAAGAGCAGGAAACTCCTAAAGGTTGTATTTTACTAAAGGAGAGAAAAGTAAAATAAGAGGTATATGCATATATGAATAAGCGAACAGCGTTAATACTTGGTGCAAGTGGTTTAGTTGGACAAGAGATAACGCGTCTATTACTTGGATCAGATTACTACGATTCGGTTACTATTTTTGTAAGAGAGCCAATGCAATTGCAACATGAGAAGTTACAGCAGAAACAAGTTGATTTTTCGGTATTAGAGGAATATAAAGAGTTCTTTGCTGTGGATGATGTTTTTAGTTGCTTAGGAACAACAATAAAAAAAGCAAAAACAAAAGCAAATTTTAAAAAAGTAGATTATGAATATACGTTACGAGCTGCGTGTTTAGCTGAAAAACAAGGGGTACAAAATTTCCTTGTCGTGTCTTCTATGGGAGCGAATCCTAAATCATTCTTCTTTTATTCACAAGTGAAAGGAAAAATGGAAGAAGAATTGCAAAAGTTAGTGATTGGTGGTATTCACATTTTTAGACCATCATTATTAGTAGGAAATCGACAAGAATTTCGTTTCGGCGAACGAATGGCTGAAAAGTTATCTCGTATTATTCCGTTTATCTTTAAAGGAGCTTTCAAAAAATATAAACCAATTTCAGCTAAAGATGTGGCGAAAGGGATGTATATAACCGCGCTACGAGAAGAATCGGGTATCCATACTTATAATTCAAATGAAATTACAACGATAGAATAAATAAAACCGAGAAGAATGACTTCTCGGTTTTATTTATTCGTATGAATTTTTCCTGGTGCTCGCTTATATTGGTGAGGTTCTTGCAATTCAAAGCCAAGTTCATTGGCCGCTATTCTCGGAAAATACGGATTGCGAAGTAATTCACGTCCGATGAAAATTAAATCTGCTTCGTTATTATTTAAAATTTGCTCTGCTTGTACTCCGGTCGTAATCAATCCAACTGCACCAGTTGCAATGTTAGCATGCTCTTTAATATGTTTGGCATATTGTACTTGATAACCGGGATACACATCAATATGTGCTGGTACAACTGCGCCAGAACTACAATCGATTAAATCTATTCCCTGTTCTTTCATCCACTTTGTATACTGAACGTAATCTTGAACCGTTAGCCCGTCAGGATGATAATCATTTGCTGAAATACGAACGAATATTGGTCCGTCCCAAACTTCATTTATCGAGTCAATGATTTCGCGTAAAAAACGATAGCGGTTTTCAGGTGAACCACCATATTCATCAGTCCGCTTATTGGAAAGCGGAGAAAGAAATTCATTAATAAGATAACCATGAGCACCGTGTATTTCAATAACATCAAATCCAGCTTGTTTTGATCGTACTGCAGCTTGCTGAAAAGCTAATACGGTATCTTTAATTTGGTGTTTGCTCATTTCTATTGGCATTTTCATTGTTTCATTAAATGGAATGGCTGAAGGAGCTAACGCATCTGTTTCTAGTTCTGCTTTTCTTCCGGCGTGAGCGAGTTGAATGGCAGCTTTTGCACCATTATCATGTATAAAAGTAGTCGTTTTATGTAAGCCTTCAATTAAACTGTTATCCCAAATGCCTAAGTCTTTATTTGAAATTCGACCTTCAGGTAACACGGCTGTTGCTTCAATCATAACTAAACCAACTTGACCGGCAGCTCTTGTTCCATAATGAATGAGATGGAAATTCGTTACTTGGCCATCCCCGTTTTCCGATGAATACATGCACATAGGTGACATAACAATCCGGTTTTTTAATGTAACGTCCTTAATTGTATAAGGTGAAAAAAGTTCGGAATTCATCCAATAGCCTCCTAGATTGAATTTTCTTACATTGTATCATTCTCTTTTTTGTTTCTCTAATAAAACGCTTATACGAAAAATTTTGTATATTCGTGTTACAATGACTAATATGAACTGAATTGGAGGATGGCATATGTACCAGGCTTATTATGAAAGCGAAGTAGGTTTGCTTGAAATTACAGCGAATCAAGAAGGAATTACGTCTGTTATATTTGTTGATGAACGACAAGAAGAAAATAAAAATGAAATGATAGAACAATGTATAAATGAGTTAGATGAATATTTTAAAGGGAAAAGAAAAGAGTTTACGGTCCCGCTGTCTGCGGAGGGAACAGCATTTCAAAAAAATGTATGGGATGCACTTTATACTATTCCGTACGGCGTAAGTGCTTCATATTTAGATATTGCAGAGAAAGTTGGAAATACAAAAGCTGTACGGGCAATAGGAGGGGCAAATAGTCGGAATCCAATTTCAATAATTGTTCCATGTCACCGTGTAATAGGGAAGAGTGGAAAGCTTGTTGGATATGCTGGTGGTTTATGGAGGAAAGAGTGGTTATTAAAACACGAAGGTATTTTGAAATGACGTATGGATGGGAAGAGGGATTGTTTTGAAATGTATAAATTGTGGGCAACCTTGCGAGGAGGAACAGTTAAATTGTGCAAGTTGTCAGCGAAACTTGGATAATGAACAAGAGGAAGGTAGCTCGTTAATAGATAAAGAACTAGAAGTATATGTAGGGAGACAATATCCGTATTACAAAAGGAAATGGGAGCTTGAGAATAAGCGGATTGCTAGGTGGAGCTGGAATGGTTGGGCTGCTATTTTCAATATAGGCTGGCTAGGATATCGTAAGTATTATGTACCAGCTGCTTTATTTATGTTGTTATTAGTAGCGTGTGATGCATTTTCGTATTATATGGGGTTTAATGTAGCGTTGCCAATCATTAATATGGTGCCTCTTACGTTTTTATTACTCATTTTTATTCTGTTTGGAATGGGGATTTTTGCAAATGGATTATACTATCAATTTGCGGAAAGACGTATATACCGAATAAAAGCAAGAGAAATAAAAGATAAATCAGTTGAAAACTATCTAATCAATGATAGCGGCGGAACGAGCAAAATGGGAGCGACAATTGTTACTATTTTAGCAGTTGCTAGCATATTTTTTAGTCATTTCTTTTTTCCGACTGATCGAGACGTTATTCAAAAGGTTCGTACAAGCTCGCTTTATGAATATCCTTTCTTTTCAATAGGTGAATCTTTCGAAAATTATTTTCAAAATTCAGGTTGGATATATTATCGTGGAACGGAAGGGTTAGAATTAGTAGAATTCCAAGGATATAACACCGGAACGCCAAGACAAAAGGTGAAGATTCAATTTGTTGTCGATTATAAATTAGGTGAAGTGGAACCATACTCACTTATGGTTAATGGTGAATCTAAAACTGAAGAAGAGTTTTTGAAGCTGATGGAAGAAATATTTAAAGTTCAAAATCCATTTGATATAGAGGATGGATTACAAGTAAATGCTATTCAAGAAAGCGGCTGGAAAGAAATTTCTGATCGCTTTTTTCTATGTTTGTTAAAATAAATATTTAAAATAATCAGAATCTTTTGTATAATGAAATATATTATATAGGATTTAACTTATACATATAGATTGGGGGAAGGAAGAATGAAGAGAAAGACAACAACAATTGCTGCACTTGCGTTAACGACGAGTGTATTGGTTGCAGGATGTGGGAATGGTGAGAAGGCTTCGACAACGAAGAAAGAATCGAATAAGGGAATGGCCGATAAACAAGTTTTAAATTTGCTAGAAACAGCTGAAATTCCTTCAATGGATACATCTAAATCAACGGATTCTGTATCTTTCCGTGTATTTGTAAATGCAATGGAAGGTTTATATCGTCTAGATAAAGATAATAAACCAACACCAGGTATGGCAAAAGATGTGAAGATTAGTGAAGATAAAAAGACATATACATTTGAATTACGTGATGCGAAATGGTCAAATGGTGATCCAGTTCGAGCACAAGATTTTGTATATGCATGGCAACGTACATTAGATAAAGCAATAGCGGCAGAATATGCATTCATTTTATTTGATGTGAAAAATGCACAGAAAGTAAATAAAGGTGAATTACCAGCAGATCAATTGGGTGTTAAAGCGAAGGATGATAAAACGTTGGTAGTAGAATTAGAGCAACCAGCACCTTATTTTCTTGAGCTTACGTCGTTCCCTACATTTTTCCCATTAAATGAAAAATATGTGAAAGAGCAAGGAGATAAATACGGATTAGAAGCAGATAAATTAGTATATAATGGACCATTTACAATGAGTCAATGGAAACATGAACAAAATTATCAGTTGAAGAAAAATCCTAATTATTGGGATAAAGATACTGTAAAGTTAGACGAAATTAATGTAAGTATTGTGAAGGAAACAAGCACGGGAGTAAATTTATATGATAGTGATCAAGCAGATCGAGTTATTTTAACTTCTGAATTTGTTGATAAATATAAAAAGAATAAGCCAGATGAATTTAAAACGAAGTTAGATCCACGCATATATTTCTTACGTTTTAACCAAAAAAATGCAACATTTAAAAACCAAAAGGTACGTGAAGCGATTGATTTAGCATACGATAAAAAAGGAATTGCTGATGTCATTTTAAATGACGGTTCATTGCCAGCATATTTCTTAGTACCTGAAAAATTCACGACAGGTCCGGATGGAAAAGATTTCCGCTCTGTAAATAAAAACTTCCGTGATAGTAAAGATAATGCAGAGAAAGCAAAAAAATTATGGGAAGAAGCGAAGAAAGAGCTTGGTCAAGATACAATTACGGTTGAATTACTAAACGATGATAACGGTAGCCGTAAAAAAGTGGGCGACTTTATTAAGGAAGAACTAGAGAAAAACTTGCCTGGTATTAAAGTGAATTTGAAACAGCAACCATACAAGCAGAAGCTAGATTTAGAAAAGAAATTCCAATATGAATTCTCATTATCTGCATGGAGCCCTGATTATCCGGATCCAATGACTTATATTGATATGTTTGTTACTGGAAGCTCATTTAATGAAATGGATTATTCTAATCCGAAGTATGATGATTTAGTAGCGAAATCAAAAGGAGAGCTATTAAAAGATGATAAAGCACGCTGGAATGCACTTGCGGAAGCTGAAAAAATCTTAATTGGTCAAGACGCAGCAATTTCTCCTACGTACCAACAAAGTACAGCTTATTTAGAGAAGCCGTTTGTAAAAGACATTGCTAACCATACGTTTGGTGGGGACTTCAGTTATAAATGGGCATATATTACAAAAAAATAGTATAATGAAAGATGAGTGAATTTTCGCTCATCTTTTATTTGTATAAGGAGGAATTATAGTTGTTAAGGGGAATCAATCATATTTGTTTTTCGGTATCTAATTTAGAAAACTCTATTATGTTTTATGAAAAAGTATTAGAAGGAGAATTATTAGTTAAAGGAAGGAAATTGGATTATTTTAACATATGTGGAGTGTGGATAGCGCTTAATGAAGAGACGCATATTCCGAGAAATGAGATTCATCAATCTTATACGCACATTGCATTTTCTGTTGAACAAGAAGATTTTAAATGTCTAATAAAGCGATTAGAAGAAAATGATGTTCATATTTTACAAGGAAGAGAACGTGATGTAAGAGATTGCGAATCTATATACTTTGTTGATCCTGACGGTCATAAATTTGAATTTCACTCAGGGACACTGCAAGACCGTTTAAATTATTATAGAGATGAGAAACCTCATATGACATTTTATTAGGGAGGGATAGTATTTGCATGCACTTGTAATTGGTGGAACAGGAATGCTAAAGAAAGTTTCTATGTGGCTTTGTGAGAAGGGATTTTATGTTTCTATTATCGGGCGAGACGAAGTGAAATTAGAAAATGTTAAGCAAATGAGTTCTGCACCAGAAAATATTACATGCCTTTCGTTAGATTAGCATAATGATGAAGATGTAAAGCTAGCTATTAAAAGTACAATTAAGAAAAATGGCCCGATCACATTAGTTGTTGCATGGGTACACACAAGTGCAAAACATGCACTATCAAATATTTGTAAAGAACTAGATTTGTCGTCTAAAACATATAGTTTATTTCATATTTTAGGTAGTAAAGCATCACGTATGCCTGCACAAAAAATGGGGAGTACGCGATGTATTTATCATAGAATTATTTTAGGTTTTATTTTAGAAGATACATATGGAAAATGGCTTACTCATGAAGAGATAGCTGATGGAGTTATAAAAGGGATTGAAAGTAAACGAGCGGAGTGGATTGTAGGGAGAGTTGAACCGTGGGAATTACGACCAACATGGTGAGGGGGAGTAAGAAATGAAAACAACTATATATGTAACAAGGCATGGTGAAACAGAGTGGAATGTAGCGAAGCGAATGCAGGGACGAAAAAATTCTGCTTTAACTGAAAATGGTATAGTTCAGGCGAAACAATTAGGAAATCGAATGAAAGATTTACCAATCCATGCGATCTATAGTAGTCCGAGCGAAAGAACACTTCATACGGCAGAGTTAATAAAGGGGGAACGTGATATACCCATTATAGCGGATGAGCATTTCTATGAAATCAACATGGGTATATGGGAAGGAGAAACAATCGCGGATATAGAAAAGCAATTTCCACAAGAAGTACATCTATTTTGGAATGAGCCACATCTTTTTCAGTCAACATCAGGCGAAAATTTTGAGGCCGTTTATGAAAGAGTAATTGAAGGGGTGCATCTTCTTTTAGAGAAGCATAAAGGACAAAACATATTGATTGTTTCTCATGCGGCAGCAGCAAAATTACTTGTAGGGCATTTCGCGCGAATTGAAATAGAAAATGTGTGGGATGATCCATTTATGCATAGTGCCAGTTTGAGCATAATAGAATTTGAAGAGGGTATTGGTAAAGTGAAACAATTTGCAGATATAAGTCACTTTCAATAAATATAAAAAAGGCCGCAAAACGGCCTTTTTTTGGTGGTATAAAAACTAGCAGTTACGTTTTTTATACCAGAAGTGATCGAATTTCTTATTTTTGCAAGATGGGAATTTATGTCCGCCTTTGCAATCATTCCATTTGTGTCCGCTATCGTGACAGTCTTTACCATGATCACATGAATCATCGCAAGAGCCACCGTGTCCGTTAGGGAAGAACTCGCATTTTTTACAGTAACATCGTTTAGTCCAGTAAAATTTCTTTTCAAAGCGTACACATTTTGTAACGAAAGTACAATGTTTTCTACGCGTACGTTTTGTAACTAAAACGCATTCTTTTCTACGTGTTACTTTCGTAACGAACGTCCATTTTTGAACGCGTACGCGAGTACATTTCGTAACAAATGTCCATTTTTTTACATGAGTACATTTTGTAACGAAAGTACAATGTTTCACACGAGTACATCTTGTTCTTGGGCAATTACAATCATCGCTACATTCAACTTTTGAAGAGCAATCATCATCGCATTCAAAAGTACTTGGATCTTGGTGTAAGAAATCCTCCATCCCAGCACTTTTGATTTCTTCAACAGCTTTTCTAATATCACGTTTCATAGAAATCCTCCTTATCATGTATTAAGTTGAAAAGGTATTCTTTTTCCTTAACATGATATGTATATAGGCATCTTTCTGAACAGGACAAGAGTGTAATTTTCTATAAATAGATGATAGCGGATGTATGGACAAGACAAGGCGCATACATTGAATGAAGAGAACTGAGAAGGGATGAGAAAACATGCTGCCTTCATATGATTTTTTTGTTCATCCAATGTACTTAGTGGAATTGAAAAAGGACATTTGGTCAGATAGTCCAGTGCCAGCAAAATTAACTTATGGAAAAAAGAAGTATGATATTGATATCGTATACCGAGGAGCTCATATTCGCGAATTTGAGAAAAAGTCTTATCATGTTATGTTTTATAAGCCTAAAAAATTTCAAGGTGCGAAAGAGTTTCATTTGAATTCGGAGTTTATGGATCCGTCTCTCATACGAAATAAATTATCTTTAGATTTTTTTCATGATATTGGTGTACTTTCGCCAAAATCACAACATGTATTTATAAAAATTAATGGTCAAATTCAAGGTGTGTATTTACAGTTAGAATCCGTTGATGAAAATTTTTTGAAAAATAGAGGATTACCGAGTGGTTCTATTTATTATGCGATAGATGATGATGCGAATTTTTCATTAATGAGTGAACGAGATAAAGATGTTAAGACGGAGCTTTTTGCGGGTTATGAATTTAAATATTCGAATAAAAATAGTGAAGAACAATTGAGTGAATTTGTATTTCAAGCGAATACTTTGACGAGGGAAGCCTATGAAAAAGAAATTGGGAAGTTTCTACATGTAGATAAATATTTACGATGGTTAGCAGGAGTTATTTTTACGCAAAACTTTGATGGTTTTGTTCATAACTATGCACTATATCATAACGATGAAACAAACTTATTTGAAGTTATACCGTGGGATTATGATGCGACTTGGGGGCGAGATGTACAAGGGAGACCACTTAATCATGAATATATTCGCATTCAAGGGTATAATACGTTAAGTGCAAGATTGCTAGACATACCTGTATTTAGAAAGCAGTATCGAAGTATTTTAGAAGAAATATTAGAAAATCAATTTACAGTTTCGGTTATGAGGCCGAAAGTAGAAGGGTTGTGTGAATTGATTCGTCCATATTTACTACAAGATCCATACATGAAAGAAAAATTAGAAACATTTGATCAAGAGGCTGATATGATTTATGAATATATAAATAAAAGAAGAAAATATATACAAGACCACTTACATGAATTGGATTAATTTTGAAAGAGATTGAAACGTTATCAATCTCTTTTTTTTGTATAATAAAGATGTATCAATAAAAATGAAGTAATATATTTCATAGAGAATGGGGATGCGGATATATGAAAATTAAATGGATTGATTGGGTAAAACAAATACAATCTATAGCTCAAGCGGGTTTAACGTATTCTAAGGATGTGTATGATATTGAGCGTTTCCAGCAATTACGAGATATTTCTATTTCAATGATGTCACATTACACGAAAACAGATTGGGAAGTCGTAGAGAAATTATTTGCAAGTGAGACAGGCTATCAAACACCTAAAGTTGATATAAGAGCAGTTATTTTTCAAAATGAAAAGTTATTATTTGTGAAAGAAAAAAGCGATGGGAAATGGGCATTGCCAGGTGGATGGGCTGATGTCGGTTATACGCCAACCGAAGTTGCAGCAAAAGAGGTTTTTGAAGAGACTGGTTATGAGGTAGATCATTTTAAGTTACTAGCTATATTTGATAAAGAAAAACATCAACCATCTCCATCGGCAACGCATGTATATAAGATTTTCATTGGATGCGAGATTATTGGTGGAGAAAAGAAAACTAGCATTGAAACAGAAGAGGTGGAGTTTTTTGGTGAAAATGAATTGCCTAATTTATCATTTGCTAGAAATACAGAAGACCAAATTAAAGAGATGTTTGCCTACATGAAAGACCCGCAGAAAGAGAAATTAATAGATTAATCCTGCTTGAATTGTACATATTGTTAAAATGAAGATATTGGCAGATTGCAGCCTTTATGTAATAATGGGATGGTATGTGAAGAAAAAAGGAGATAAAAAAGAACATGTTAGCAAACATAATAGATCAGTTATTGCAATTTTTCGCAAGCTTAGGTTACTTTGGGGTAGCTCTTGCTTTAATGATTGAAGTAATCCCAAGTGAAATTGTACTTTCGTATGCTGGCTTTTTAGTAGCGAATGGTAAAATTAGTTTTGTTGGTGCAGTTATCGCCGGAACGATTGGTGGTACTTTAGCACAAATCTTTTTATACTGGCTTGGATACTACGGAGGGCGTCCGGTTGTAGAGAAATATGGGAAGTATCTACTTATTAATAAACATCATTTAGACATAGCGGAAGGTTGGTTTAAGCGTTATGGAGCAGGCGTAATATTTTCTGCGCGCTTTATCCCAGTAGTACGTCATGCGATCTCTATTCCAGCAGGACTAGCTAAGATGCCATTAAAACTATTTACACTTTATACGGTTGTAGCGATCATTCCGTGGTCAATTCTATTTATATACTTAGGTGAAAAACTTGGTGGGAATTGGCGACAAATTAAAGAGTATGCATCTGATTACACACATTACATAATTATAGGAGCTGTTCTTTTTATTGCTCTATACTTTGGTTTAAAGTATTTCAAAAAGAAAAAAGCAGCGCGTTAAAGTCAATGATTTTTCATTGGCTTTTTTTATTTGTTTCGGTTCGGTTCTAAAAAAAAAGAGTTGTCCATAATGTATAATAATAAAGCGTAGCGGAGGAATGTGATGAAAGGGTCACCGTTTATACGTGGAACGATATTTTTAACGATGGCAACGATGATATCAAAAATGTTAGGATTTATATATGTTATACCATTTACAGCAATGGTCGGTACGAGTGGATACGTTTTATATACGTATGCATATCGCCCTTATACAATTATGCTCAGCATTGCGACAATGGGATTACCACTTGCAGTTTCAAAAATGGTATCAAAATATGATCAACTGAATGATTATCATACGGTTAAGAGAGTGTTGAAAAGTGGAATCGTGTTTATGTTTATAATGGGAGTCATTTCGTGTTTTACGTTATATATGCTAGCTCCGCATTTAGCTAAGCTTGTCATCGATGGGAATGATCAAACGGGGAATAGTGTAGGAGCGGTTACTACTAATATTCGAATTGTAAGTTTTGCGTTAATACTTGTGCCAGTAATGAGTTTATTAAGGGGCTTCTTTCAAGGATTCCAATCGATGGGGCCTTCTGCATTAAGTGTAGTTGTAGAGCAATTTTTTCGGGTTTTAACCATTTTAATAGGAAGCTTTGTCGTTTTATATATTTTAAAAGCATCTGTCTCGCTAGCAGTTGGTATTTCAACATTTGGTGCCTTTATGGGAGCGGTAGGTGGATTAACTGTTTTAAGTGCGTATTATATGAGAAGGAGAAGGCACTTAAAGAAAAAAGAAATGGCAAGTATATCACAAACAACGAAATCTTTTTTCTCGCTTTATAAGGAGCTCTTTACATATTCTATTCCTTTTGTTGTGGTGGGCTTAGCAATTCCGTTGTATCAGACGATTGATACATTTACAATTAATAAACTACTTATACAAATAGGGTATATGCAAGGAGAAGCGGAAAAAATTAATGCGATAATTGGTCTTGTTCAAATGGTTGTGCTCATCCCGGTATCCGTTGCCACAGCTTTTAGTATGTCTCTCGTACCAGAGATGACGAAAGCTTACACAGCAGGAAATACGAAGCTATTGTACAAACATTTTACGAGAACAAATGTATTAGTAGTAGCGATTACGGTACCGGCGGCAATTGGAATGATGGTGTTAGCCAAACCTGTATATACTCTTTTATTCGGTGCTGGAAATGATCCAGAGGTGGGGAGAATCATTTTACAGTATTATGCTCCTGCTTGCATACTATTTTCTCTTTTTACAGTAACGGCTGCTATGCTACAAGGAATCAATCAACAGCAGAAGACGGTGCTAGGACTAGTGATTGGAATTATTATGAAGATAGTTCTAAATATTGTATTGCTTCCGTATTTCGATTATGTAAGTTTTATCATTTCAACATACGCGGGCTATACGATTTCAGTCGGGTTTAACTTGTGGATGCTTTCTAAATATGTTATAAAGGCAACATAAGCTTTTAAGGCAGAGAGCACTCTGTCTTTTTCTATGTTTATCCCGCTTTAACGGGCAGTGAGACCCTCACCTCAAAATGCAGCGAAAGAAAAGAAGTTTGGTTGGGGGCGGGCTGCCCGTAAAATCCCGATTTGTGAGGGCTAATAATCAGCGGGGGATAAAGCTACCTACTGATTAAAGTTTCACTTTATAATATTTTTCCTATAAAAACGTTTTCAAAATAATTTTTCTATTGAAATTTAAACGTATGTTTCATATGCTGAGAATGTCGGTTTAAAAACTGTGATTTAAGAGAGGTAGATTCCTACATGTAAAAAGAATCGGGGTGATAGTATGTTAAATATATATTTAACAGACCGAAACGGAAAACTACAAGAGATTGAGGAAATGCAAAAGGGATGCTGGATTAATGTACTTCATCCAACAGAAGAAGAAATTCAATATCTAGTACAAACTTTAAATGTAGACTTAGATTTCATTAAAGATCCTTTGGATGATGAAGAACGCTCTCGTATTGAAAAGGAAGACAATAATACTTTAATTATCGTGGATATTCCGACAGTTAGACATGACGAAGAAGGAAATTCGATTTATGACACGATTCCAATAGGTATGATTGTGATGCCGGATTGTTTTGTTACAATTTGCTTAGAAGAGAATCCAATTTTTGAACGTTTTATTAATCAACGTATTAAAGAATTTTATACGTTTAAGAAGACGCGCTTTGCACTTCAGCTCTTATATACGATTTCTACTTATTATTTAAGATACTTAAAGCAAATAAATCGAAAAACAATTGATTTAGAGCATCAATTAAATAAGTCGATGAAAAATAAAGAGATTTTCACATTGCTAGGCCTTGAGAAAAGTTTAGTATACTTTACGACGTCATTAAAGGCTAATAAAATTGTAATTCAAAAGTTAATGCGTAACAGTACATTTTTAAAAATGTATGAAGACGATCAAGATTTATTAGAAGATGTATTAATTGAAAATAAACAGGCTATTGAAATGGCGGAAATATATAGTCACATTTTAAGTGGAATGATGAATACTTTTAGCTCCGTTATATCAAATAATTTAAATAGTGTTATGAAACTGTTAACGTCAATTACAATCATTTTATCTTTACCGACGATGGTTTCTAGTTTCTTTGGAATGAACGTAAAGGTTCCATTTGAAGGTGAGGCTCAAGGTTTTGTAATTGTACTCATAATATGTGCAACATTATCTTGCGCTTTAGCATTTGTATTTTGGAAGAAACGTTACTTTTAACGATAGGAAAGCTGCTCTAGCATAGTTATACAACTGCGCTAGAGCAGCTTTTTTGCTATGAAATCTCAAATTTTGAATAGAATATAACTTGTACAATGTAATGTATATAAAGGGTATGTATTCCATATAAACCTTGTCCAATTAATGAAATGGGGTTAAAATTACATATTGTTAATGAAAAGTTGGAGGAAATACATCATGGAATTGTTTCAATTACCGAAAGCATTCCTGCAAATGAATACAATTTTTATCTCCATATTAATCGAGGCACTTCCTTTCGTGCTCATTGGTGTATTTATTTCAGGATTCATTCAAATGTTTGTTACAGAAGATATGGTAGCAAAATGGATGCCGAAAAACCGATTTCTGTCTGTTTTAATGGCTACTTTTTTAGGGATGATGTTTCCGGGCTGTGAATGTGGAATCGTTCCGATTGTAAGGCGATTAATCGGAAAAGGGGTTCCGCCATATGCTGGAATTGCATTTATGTTAACTGGGCCAATTATTAATCCAGTTGTTTTATTTGCAACATACGTTGCCTTTGGAAGTAGTATGCACATGGTATGGTATCGTTCTATTGTAGCGATTATTGTAGCCATTATCGTTGGAATTATATTATCATTTATGTTTAAAGAACATCAATTAAGAGATGATCACTTCCCAGAAGTGAATCATAAGCGTCCATTACGTAAAAAAATGTGGGATGTGTGTACGCATGCTGTTGAGGAATTTTTCTCGATGGGAAAATATTTAGTATTAGGTGCGTTAATTGCGGCTGCAGTTCAAACGTTTGTACAAACTTCAACACTTCTTGCTATAGGACAAGGGCCGTTCTCTTCACCAGCTGTTATGATGGGACTTGCTTACATTTTATCACTTTGTTCAGAAGCAGATGCATTTATTGCTTCGTCATTCCAAAGTACATTTTCAACAGCATCACTTGTCGCGTTCCTTGTTTACGGACCAATGGTGGATATTAAAAATATGTTTATGATGCTTGCGACATTTAAAACAAAATTTGTAATTGTCGTTACAGTTACAGTTACACTTGTTGTTTATGCAAGCTCACTACTCATTTATGCGATAGGGTGGTAGGTTATGTTTCGAGCGTATATATTATTAGGTTTTACAATATTAATTGCGCAGCTTCATATTTCAGGCAATATTACGAAGTATATCAATATGAAGTATGCCTATTTATCAACAACAGCAGCTATTATTTTAGGATTCTTAACGATTGTTCAAATTATTATCGTTTTCCAAAAAGAACATCAAAAAGAGAAGGAACAGCACAATTGTGGTTGCGATCATAGCCATTGCGGACATGATCATTCAAAAGATGAGAATACGTGGTGGAAAAAAGCATTTTCGTACACATTGTTTTGTTTTCCGATAGTCACAGGATTGTTTTTCCCGATTGCAACATTAGATTCCGACATTGTTAAGGCGAAGGGATTTCATTTTCCAGTAGCACAAGCAGAAAGTAAAGATCCATTTATGACAAGGCAATTTCTAAGACCTGATACGAGCATTTATTACGGGAAAGAAGGATACCGAGGTGTAATGGAAAAAGGTAAAAAAGAATTTGTTACGAAAGATAGTATTAATTTAAAAGACGAAGATTTTCTAAAAGGGATGGAGACAATTTATAATTATCCTGGTGAGTTTACTGGGAAAAAATTATCCTATAAAGGGTTTGTTTTCAGAGATGATTCATCTAAAAAAGAACAATACTTCTTATTCCGTTTCGGTATTATACATTGCGTAGCAGATTCTGGTGTGTATGGTATGTTAGTGAAAAAACCAGAAGGTGTAGAGTGGAATAATGATGACTGGATTCAAGTAGAAGGAGAGATAACTACTGAGTTTTATCAGCCGTTTCATGCAAATATTCCTGTATTAGAAGTAACAAAATGGAATAAAGTTGAACAGCCGAAAGAACAATATGTATTTAGAGGAGCCGATTGATAAAATCGGTTCTTTTTTGTGGACTAAAAGTTCTGAATGTTGTTAATATTAAATGTGTAGTTCATTTAGTATAGTGACTATTAAAATGTTAGGGATAAATCATTAAAGGGGTGATAACAATGACGGAAGTAAAAGGAAAAACTGCCAATGAGTCAAGAGTGTTCAAAACGAGCCGAGTATTTCCAACAGATTTAAATGATCATAACACGCTATTTGGTGGGAAGATATTAGCGGAGATGGATATGGTTGCTTCTATTTCAGCATCCAGACATTCGAGAAAGGAATGTGTCACAGCATCTATGGACTGGGTTGATTTCTTACATCCTGTTCGTTCTTCAGATTGTGTTAGTTATGAATCTTTCGTAATTTGGACGGGGAGAACTTCGATGGAAGTGTTTGTGAAGGTAGTGGCTGAAGATTTAATCTCAGGTGAGAAGCGTATAGCGGCAACGTCATTTGTTGCTTTTGTTGCACTTAGTAAGGAAAATAATCCAGTTCCTGTACCGCGTGTTATCCCTGAAACAGAAGAAGAGAAAGAATTACATCGTATTGCTGTATTACGTGCAGAACAGCGTCATATACGTAAGGCAGAGAGTAAGAAAGTAGCTACATTGTTAACTTTTTGAGATGAATATTTAGCCATTTAAGTTACTATAGCAGGCGGAAATGATTTTAAAATGAAAAGCGGACACCTAAAAAATAGGTGTCCGCTTTTATAATTTTTTCATCCACATATCATATGACAGTAGCTACTTAGCAGAAGCAAGCAGCACCGACGATGATTAAGAGGATAAATAATACGACTAATAGCGCAAATCCATTACCATGTGCGAAGCCCATTGTTATTTCCTCCTTTTATTTTAAGATACAACATACAATATGCAAATGAGCTATTGTTTGATATGGACATATATCATGTAATGACATATTTTCTTGAATGATAATGTAATAAAAAAGGGAAGATATAGAAATAACAGTAAGTGGAGAAAGGAATTTATCCATGAAGTACTTTTTCGCTATAATCCTTTGTTTAATAGGTGTATTCATTTGGATGAATATCGATGTAGAAATGGGGAAGGAAATGGCTAGTGAATATGAATTAGGAAAAGTTCGATTAGGTGAATTTCAACTATATACGAACGGTGAAGAGTTATATAGGAAATTATTTGACGATATAAACGATGCAGAAAAGTATATATATATCCATTTTTATATTGTAGGAAAAGACGAAATAAGCCAAGAGTTTTTACAGTTATTAGAGAAAAAAGCATCTAGCGGAGTAGAAGTGAAATTGTCAGTCGATCGGGTAGGCGGATATAAGCTGAAGAAAAAGGTAATTAGCCGATTAAAAGAAAACGGTGTGAAGTTTACATTTAGTAAGAAACTGAAACTGAAAAATGTGTTCTATTCTTTGCATCAACGGAATCATAGACGTATTGTTACGATTGACGGAAAAGTATCATATATCGGCGGCTTTAACATTGGAAAGGAGTATCTTGGACAAAATCCGAAATTTGGTCCGTGGCGTGATTATCATGTACGAGTCAAGGGGAATGGTGCCACGGATATGGAAAGAAAATTTGCTGCTGATTGGAAAGAAGATACAGGAGAAAAAATGCCTATACATGAAAGTATACCTACATTAGGGAATGTGAAATATCAATATTTATTTTCAGATGGAAAAGGTTTATGGGAAAAATATGGAGCACTATTAAAGCAGGCTAAAAAATCTTTAATTATTGCTACGCCATATTTTGTACCAAGTAAAGAAATGATGAAAGAGTTAAAAGATGCATTAAACCGGGGTGTCAATGTGAAAATTCTCGTACCGTTTAAAAGTGATGCCATATTGTTAAAACAAGCTGCTTATCCGTATTTGAAAGAGATGAACCATGTTGGAGCTGAGATCTATCAATATCAGAATGGTTTTTTTCACGGGAAAGTAACAATCATTGATGGAGAAATTGTTGATATTGGGACAGCGAATTTTGATAATAGAAGTTTTTATTTAAATTGTGAGTCTAACTGTATCATATATGATAAAACAGCTGTTGATGAAGTATGGAGTCGATTACAGGTAGACTTTCATAAATCAAAAAGATTTTCAGAAGAAGACTTTGAGAAAATTAGTAAATGGGATTGGTTTTTAGCAAGAATAGCAAACGTTATAGCATCATATTTATAACATATAGACAATAGAGAAGGGAGGCACTTTCATGGACTGTATGAAAGAATTAATGAGATATAGTTATATGCTCATATATCAGGTTGGGGAGTATACAGTAGAGGTGAGAGACGAAGAATTAAAGGAGTTATTGCAGCAGCATTTACCATATATGTTACAAGCATATAATGAGCAAGTGAACTTTCAAGAAGGAGAGAATGTACAGCATATTACTTGTGAACCTCTTCCATTTCATTTGCATGAAATAGAAGAGGAAACGGAATATAAAGATACAGGAGATATCTATATTGCTACTGCATATATTTCGCATTTAAAACGATTAGCACTAAAGTTTGCTCAAGTTGCAGTGGAAGTTGCTAATCCGGAGTTTCGCTCATTTTTGGAAAATTGTTTCCTGAAAATGAACCGTTACGCTTATAGTGTGTGGCAATATGTTATGAAGAAGGAATATAAGATTACACATCTATATGAAAATGAAAAGTTTGCATGAGAAACTAAGGCGGAATGGTATGCGCCTTAGTTTTTTACGTCCATTGAGAGAAAATAACTAGTTTTATTGTGTATCGATTGGAAATGGAATATATAAATTAAAATCAAGTTTTGTTATCAGAAAATTTACAATAATTTACCGTATATTTACTGTTTTTCAATCTCTCCTTTAAAAATAGAGAGTAATATGGGATTGTACATATTCTATCACAAGGAGGAAACGCAAATGAACAAATGGGTTAAATCATTGACTGCTATGGCACTTGCAAGTTCTTTATTAATGGTAGGTTGTAGTAAAGGTGAGGATAAGAAGAAAGAAGAAGATACAACTACACAACAAGAGGACAAAAAGGATAAAGAAACAAGTGGAACTGAGAAGTCTACGGATTCTAAAGAAAAGAAATAAAGTAATAATAGAGCTTCCTCTTACATATGAGGAAGCTTTTTTGTTGTAATTTGATTGAGAGTATTGAAAAATAGAGAAAGAAGGAAAGAGGAGGGAAATAAATGAAAGTATGCATATTGGGAGCAACGGGACGAGTAGGTTCAAATATAATAAAATTAGCACTAAAGGATTCAGCTGAAGTGACAGCATTAGCACGTGATTTAAGTAGAATAGAAATACAACATGAAAGGTTGCGAGTGATAGAAGGTAATGTATTAAACGAAAATGATATAAAGAAAGCGATAGAAGGAAGTGATATAGTAATTAGTGCACTTGGAACGGATCAAAATGGAACATTAGCGAAGAGTATGCCACAAATTATAAAGGAAATGGAAGAAAAAGGGGTTCGTAAAATCATTACAATAGGAACAGCTGGTATTTTACAAGCAAGATCAAATCCCAATTTATATCGTTTTCAATCAACGGAATCCAAAAGGAAAACGACAACGGCAGCAGAAGATCATTTGGCTGCATATAAGGTACTAAGTAATAGTAATCATTTATGTTGGACAGTTGTTTGTCCGACACATTTAATAGACGGTGAGGCGATAAAGGTATATCGAACTGAAAAAGATATATTGCCAGAAGGTGGATCAAAAATTACAGTAGGTGATACAGCACACTTTGCATGGGACCTATGCAAGAAAAACATATATGAAAATAGTCGAGTAGGTATTGCATATTAAAAAACCATCCCGAAGTCGGGATGGTTAAAAGATGATATAACATACGAAGATGATAATCATAATGATTTGGAGAATTGCTTTCGCTACTGTACTGCTTAAAAAACCAACTACAGTAGCGACTCCAACTAGAAAGGCATCTTTTGGCGCTTTTTTATGCACTAGTTCTGTTATAAATACTGATAAGAACGGTATGATAATAAGTCCGAATGGGGGGAAGAAGAACGATCCGACAATGATAGAAATCATTCCGACACGTTCGCCCCATTTAGAACTACCGTATTTTTTTAAAAAATATCCATTTGCAATAAAGTCAGCAACGAAAATGAAAAGAGTAAAAATGATTTGAATAATCCAAAAAGAAGTTGTTAATTCTCCTCCATTTATACCGAAATGGTAAATCAAATATCCAGCCCAGACAGCTAGTATGCCAGGGATAATTGGATAAATAAAGGCGAGAAATGAAACAACGAAACAGGCAATGATACAAATTGTTAATAAAACAGTCACTTTATAGCTCCTTTTTAATATCTAGTTTATGTACAGCAACTTTTTTGACTTGATGTCCATCAAGTTCTAATACTTTAAATTGAAAACCAGCATATTCAATGGAATAGCCAGCTTCAATATTTAAGTCAATTGCTTGAGAGAGAAGCCATCCTCCGATTGTATCTAAATCACTATCATCAATATGTAGGCCAAAGATATCATTTACTTCAGAAATAAGCACCTTTCCATCTAAAACAGTAAGCTTAGGCGTACGTTTTTCAATCATAGGTGATTCATCCGCATCGAATTCATCTTGAATTTCTCCAATGATTTCTTCAAGAATATCTTCCATCGTTAAAAGCCCGGCAGTTCCACCATATTCATCCATAACGATTGCCATCTGAACACGATTTTTTTGAAGATGTACTAACGTTTTACGAATTGGAACTGTTTCAAATACAGTTAGAACAGGATGTATATAAGATTCAAGTGGTTTATAAATACCTTTTGTTTGATCATGGAATACTTCTTTCGTATTGATCATCCCGATAATATCATCTTTATCTTTTTCAATGATTGGATAGCGTGTATATTTTTCAGTAGCGACGATATCCATATTTTCTTCTAACGTATTTTCAGTAGATAGGCAAATCATTTCGGTACGAGGAACCATAATTTCTTTTGCAACTCGATCATCAAATTCAAAAATATTATTTACATATTTATATTCGGTTTGGTTTATTTCACCACTTTTAAAACTTTCACCTAATATGAGTCGCAATTCCTCTTCAGAATGAGCCAGTTCATTTTCTTTCGCAGGTTCTAATCCGAGTAGTTTTGTAAAAAATATAGCTGTACTATTGAGCAGCCAAATGAATGGATACATAATTTTATCAAATAAAATAAGCGGTCTTGCAAATTTAAGTGTGATTGCTTCTGCTTTTTGAATTGCGAAAGACTTTGGAACTAACTCACCTAATACAACGTGGAAAAATGTAATAACGCTAAAAGCGATAATAAAAGATAAAGTGTTAGCCATTGTTCCAGTAATATTAATTTTTTCAAAGAGCGGTCGTAGCAAATGTTCTACAGTCGGTTCACCAAGCCAACCAAGCCCTAAAGAAGTGATTGTAATCCCGAGCTGACAAGCTGATAAATAAACATCTAAATTTGATATGACACTTCTTGCAGCTAAAGCTTGTTTATTACCTTCATTTGCAAGTTGGTCAATTCGACTTTTTCGTACTTTTACAACAGCGAATTCTGATGCAACGAAAAAGCCAGAAATAAGAATAAGTACAAAGATGAGAAAAATATTTAATATGTCCAAGTGTATTCTCCATTCCAAGGTTTGGAATAAAGATGTCACCTCCTGCAATTATGTTATACTTTTATAATAAATCCAAATGAAAAGAATAGTCAAAGGAAAAGGGTAAATATTGGTATGTTTCTGTAATAGTTTTTGAATTTGCTGTTATTTTGTCCGCTATACAAAAGGAATAACCCTCTACTTTTAGATTATAGAGGGTTATTTCAAATTAAGGTTTTGGAACACTTCTCGTTAAAGTGTATGACTGTTGCTTGGAGTAATTTGTGGTCCATAGTGTTTGAAGGAAAGAAAGCATGCTATAAGGGATATAGAGTAGTAATAAGCCGATTGTAACAATTATGGGGGAATTTCCGCCAAATTGAACGATAAATTGTAACAGTCCATTTGCATGAAAAACGCATTCCATAAAAACGAATGAAAGAATAATGGAACCTAAAATTGATTTATGATTCGAAGTAAGCGCCAAAAACAATGTATCCACAAGAAAAGAATCATGTTTTATTTCATATTCATTTTTGTTTTTCAAGAAAGGAATCCATTTTTGTACTGCTTGCATAACGATAATCATGGAAGTACTACATACGATAATAAAAGATGAGTAGTAAGGAAGGTTTATAAATTGTGCAACGTATAGAAGTAGTAATAAGACTGAACATTGTAATACTACAGTGCAAAAAGAGTAAGGTATCCAATTTAATACAGTAGTAAACTTTTTAAACGAGTTAGGTAATTTGAAAAATAAATGGCCGATACCCAAACTTATGAAAAATCCGATCGCAAGGGTAAAAGTAAAACGAACAATCGATATAAAATATATTTCCCATATGTAAGGGAATAATGGTGTTGAATGATTAGAAGTATGTATCATTTGGTTTGCTGAGAAAAAGATAGATTCATGCATCCAATCAACCTTTGGAATTGATATAGAAGAAAGCTGTGCGAAGTTTTGAAAAATGCTAATAAATCCATTTTGATAAGAGTAATTGTGTGTAGTAAAAAGAGCTGGAATAGGACTTATGGCAAAAATAACAATAACACCAATTATAAATTTACATATATGTGAGTGTAATAAGGACATATAACCACCTGCTCTTGGAATATTCAGAAAATTCTTATTCTTATTTTAGCTTTTTTTGAAAGAAGTTACAATATATTTTTCATTCAGCAATTCAGAGAGAAGATTTGATAGCAAAAATATGCAAGTGAAGGATTGATGAATAAATTATGACAAGAAAATGAATAATTTTCAGAAAAATAAAATAAATTATTTATTTTTTTCTGAAAATATAATATAGTTATGGCACAGAAAGTATTTTAACATAAGGAGGCTTTTTATGAGGATTAAAGGGAATTACGTGCCGAAAAGGGAAGTTTTACTGTGCTCAAGTTCGATTACGATAGGGGAAGCGTTAGAGCATTTAAATAAAACAGGGTATCGTTGTGTACCAGTTTTAGATGAAAAAAAAGAGAAATTTTTAGGGAATATATATAAAGTAGATATTTTAGAATATAAAGGATCACTTGATGAGAGTGTAATACAATTATTAAACGATAAAGAAGGATTTGTGAGAGAAGATTCATCTTTCTTTAAAGTATTTTTTACAATAAAAAAATTGCCTTATTTATCAGTAGTTGACGAAAAAGGGGTTTTCCTTGGAATTTTAACGCATAAAAAAGTTTTTGAGTTATTAGAGGATGCATGGGGCGTTCACTCTAGTAAATACTCTGTCATGATTGGGACGCAAGACTATAATGGAGCAATCCAAAAGTTATCGACAGTTTTAAAGAAATACACTGGTATTCAAAGTTTGATGACTTTTGATAATGATGCCTTATTAGTTCGTAGAATTATGTTTACATTAGGAGAAGAGTTTAACGACGGTGAATTAGAGACATTATTGAAAGATTTAGAAGATCACGGATTTAGAGTTGTGTATGTGGAAGAGATGAAAAATCCACGTGAAGTTGAAACGATAGAGTAACATAACAAAAGCCCACCTAATTATGAAGTGCACCCCAATTGTTAGACACAGTCTAACAATTGGAGGTGCATTTTTTATGGCTAAATTTTCTTCAAAAGAAAAAATCCAAGCGGTGAAACGATATTTAGATGGTACAGAAAGTGGAAAAACAATTGCTAAATCTATAGGAGTTAACCCTAGCGTACTTCGTGAGTGGATTAGACGATATGAGTCTTCAGGTGAAAAGGCCTTTGAAAAGTGCTATACATTCTACCCAGCCCAGTATAAACTAGATGTACTTTATTATATGAATGAACACGGGACATCTATCAGAGAAACAGCGGCACTTTTCAATATACCGTCTTATGAAACACTTCGGAAATGGAAAATAGCTTATGAAACAGGAGGATTGGATGCCCTACAATCAAAGAAAAAGGGGCGTCCAACCATGAAAGATAAAAAAATAAAACCAGTAGATGAAGGATCAATCGAAGCCTTACAAGCGGAAAATGAACGTTTACGTATGGAAAATTCATATTTAAAAAAGTTGAATGCCTTAGTTCAAAACAAAGAAAAATCACCAAACAAGACAAAGCGCAAGTAATCTACGAGTTAAGGCATGAATTTCCTATCAAGGAGTTACTTCAACTCGCAAACATTCCACGTAGTACGTACTATTACTGGATGAAACATTTTAATCGTCCTGATCCAAATGCGGAGGTAAAAGAACTGATTCAAGCTATTTATAATGAACACGATGGGTGTTATGGTTATCGTCGTATTCGTGATGAACTTATGAATCGTGGACACAAAGTAAATCATAAAAAAGTGTATCGTCTTATGAAAGAATTAGGGTTAAAATGTCTGGTTCGTATGAAAAAATATCGCTCTTACAAAGGGACAATTGGGAAAATTGCACCAAATATTTTAAATCGCAACTTCCAAGCTGAAAAACCAAATGAAAAGTGGGTTACAGATATTACGGAGTTTAAGTTATTTGGGGAGAAGTTATACCTATCACCAATGTTGGATTTATTTAATGGTGAAATTATCACGTATACAATTGGTTCAAGACCGACCTATTCCCTTGTTTCAACGATGTTGGACCAAGCCCCTTATTGTGTAACCGATCCGGATAAACTCCTCATTCACTCTGATCAAGGTTGGCACTATCAAATGAAACAATACCGTCATTCTCTTAAGAATTGTGGCATAACTCAAAGTATGTCTCGCAAAGGAAACTGTTATGACAATGCCGTTATTGAAAATTTCTTCGGTATCATGAAATCGGAATTTCTGTATCGAAAAGAATTTGAAAGTATAACACATTTCAAACAAGAGTTAGCAAAGTATATAGAATACTATAATCATAAAAGAATTAAGGCAAAATTAAAGGGTATGAGCCCAGTACAATACCGGGCTCATACCCTAGAGGCTGCCTAATGAAACGACCTGTCTAACTTTCGGGGTTCGTTTTCTCAGCGGACTGCACAACATCAACTGCTGCTTTCACATCTGCTAAGTCATACGTAGAATGTACCGTCATAAAACACAATTGCTTATTTTCTACTAAGCGAATTAAGTGACGAAACGTTTCTTGCCATTTATATGGTGACACTTCTTTATTCCAATGTCGTAAATGAAATATGTTCGCGTGTACTTTGGCTTTCGTGACAATTTCTGCCCAGTTTACTTGTATTCCTGATAGAAGACCGATCGTTAAAAAGTGCCCGTTTGGACGTAAGGAGAAAGCTAATTCATTTCCAGCCGATCCCCCGATAGAATCAATTGCAGCATCCGCACCGAGCCCGTTTGTTAATTCCATAACAGTTTCATAAAGCGGGGCAGTGGAAGTATCAATTACATATGCAGCACCAAGGCGCAGTAATTCTTCTGTATGCTTATTATTTCTTGTAACAGCAATTAATCGGAAGTTTAAAATTTGTGATAACTGAGCAAATAGATGTCCAATAGCGGATCCACAAGCATTCACTAATAAAACGTCATTACTCTGTAAGTTTAACGTTTCTGTACAAGTAACCCACGCCGTAAGAGGGTTAATATACATTTGCGCCGCTGTAAAATCATCGATGGAATCAGGGATAGGGACTACAAAATCAGCTGACGTCTTCACATACTCCTGCCAAGTACCTTCTCCGCGTAACGGTAAAACACGTTTACCGATAAGGTCTCTCGTAACGCCCGCACCTACATCTTCTACAATACCAACACCTTCATAACCAGGTATGTTAGGTAAAGGAATTCTATGAGCGTACGCTCCGGTTATTGGAATTAAGTCAGATGGATTAATCGGTCTAACTAACATACGGACCAAAACTTCATTCTCTTTTAGTGGTTCTATATTTTTATATTCAACTTGTAATACATCTTTTGGGTTGCCAAACTTGTGAAATTGAATGTGTTTTCCGTGCACGATAAATGTTCCCCCTTGGTTTGATAGGATTAATTATAGCATTTTTGGTTGGAGTGATTATTTGGTTATCAAAAAATAAAAGGGAACAGAAATTCTTCGTTTATCTATTTGATAAAATCGGTTTCTTCTGAATACGTAGTAATATAAGAAAAAGACGCTCTTGTGAGCGTCTTTTTCTAACTTGAGATAGATGCATTATTATTGTTCTACTAGGTTACATAGTTCTCGTATAAAGTTTTCTCACACAAATGATCTGTATATCAATTTGCTTTTGATATACAGATCATTTGTATGATAATTATTATAGATAATTGCTGAATGATAACCTTACATGAATGCTTTTAAAAGTTCTTGAACTAATGGAATTACTCCACCTACAAATTTTAAAACTGCCATTGCGATTTCCATATGAGTGCCTCCTTTTTTAAGGGTAAGATACAATAAATCTTTATACGCTTATTATAGTGAGCGCTTACAATTATATCAATGCATTTCGATATGCAATATTTCATATTTGTATTCTGTAATGGGGATGGGAGAAAGCCCCACTAATTAAAGTTTCACTTTATCAAAATGTAAGCTGCATCTTGTATAATATAATGGTGGAGGTCGAATATGAAAAAAATGAATTCAAATATAGACGTGGATACAAATGTATTGGAAGCGGTATTTATTCCAAGAAGGTTTATTGTTTTATGGATTACACTCGTATATATAGCTTCAATGCTTTTAGAATTTCGTAATAATATTCTCTCAATGGATAGTTTCTTCTTCACAATAATTATTGTTATTCATACTATCTTTCATTGGTATGCAAGTTCATTAAAGAATAGACAATTGTTGTATTTCTTTTTTGTACAACTCTTCATTGTGTTTCTTGCTGCATTTATTGTACCAAATGGTTCAATAGCTATTTTTGTTGGATTAACCCCTATTTTAATTGCCCAAAGTTTATATGTTTATAACAATATATTTAAAGTAATGGCGGTTTTCACTCTCATGTATGCCATATTTTGTACTGCGATTAGTATGAATTATGGTGTGAATAAAGTAGCTATTCTTATCTCTATGTTCCTTTTAGTACTAGCAATTATTATTCCTTTTTCTTATATTAATAAGCAGCAATATGATGCACGTAATCGTATACAGAGCTACATTCAAGAGTTAGAGTCTGCATATATGAGAGTAGAAGAATTGACATTAGCTAATGAAAGGCAACGAATGGCAAGGGATTTACATGATACGTTAGCGCAAGGTGTAGCGAGCTTAATTATGCAATTGGAAGCAATAGAAGCCCATATGCAAAAAGGGAATACAGGGCGATCGCAAGAGATTATGAAACAAACTATGATAAGAGCGAGACAAACTTTACATGACGCAAGGCTGGTTATTGATGATTTGCGTCATACTACTAATTCATTTAATAAAGCTGTAGAGGAAGAAGTTCAACGTTTTTCTGAGGCTACGTCTATACATGTGAGATTTACTATTCAAAGTCCCCCGCATATTTCAAGATTAGTAAAGGAACATTGTTTATATGTAATTAGTGAATGTTTAACGAATATCGCAAAACATTCACAGGCAAAAGATGTAAATTTGAAAGTTGAATATAGTGATAACCTTGAAAAACTTACTATTGAAGTTGAAGATAATGGAATTGGTTTTGACACTGGATATATCGGTAAGAATCCTGGACATTACGGCTTAATTGGCTTAAATGAGCGAGTTCGATTGATTAATGGAGAAATACATATATTGAGTGAAAAGATGAAGGGTACGAAAGTGTGTATTCAAGTACCTATTAATAATGAAGGAGATAGCGATGAAGTATAACGTATTAATTGTGGATGATCATTTCGTTGTAAGGGAAGGTCTGAAATTAATAATAGAAACGAGTGATTCATTTCAAATTATAGGTGAGGCTGCAAACGGAGAAGAAGCCCTTTCTTTCATAGAAAAAAAGAAACCTGATGTTATTTTAATGGATTTAAATATGCCTAAAATGAGTGGTTTAGAAACAATTGAGGCTTTAAATAAAAAACAAAATCATACGCCGATTATTATATTAACAACTTATAACGAAGATGAATTAATGTTAAAGGGAATTGAGCTAGGAGCAAAAGGATATTTGCTAAAAGATACGGATCGTGAGAATTTGTTTCGAACATTGGAAGCGGCTATTCGAGGTGAGATTTTACTACAACCTAATATTATGGAAAAGATAGTGAATTATAAAAGGAAAGAAGTATATGCTGATAAGGTTGAAGAAAATAATTTAACAGAAAAAGAATTGTTTGTGTTGAAAGCTATTGCGCGTGGAAATAAGAATAAAGAAATTGCATTCGATATGGGAATAGCTGAACGAACAGTAAAAGCGTATTTAACAAATATATATAATAAATTAGGTGTTAATTCAAGGTCAGAAGCAGTAGCTGTATCTATTGAAAGGAAGTTAATTCATTTTTAAAACGTTATATATGCCCAATCGTACATTATAGGCTTGCCCTTTTGTACGATTTTTTTATTATTTTCTCATGTTATGCTTTAGAAAGTATGAGAGATTTAAGAACGCTCTAATTGCATTACACAGACGTTTTTAATGTGGGAAAGGAAGAATGGGGGAGTTAGCGTAGATGTTTCTACTTATTACTACATTTGATAGGTTTATTTGGCTGGGGAATGTTGCTTCGTCTTCAGAAAAGATTAACAGGAATCTAGCGTTTTCGAGGGCTGAAGAAAGTAATGCTAATTTGCGTAAAAAGAAATGTATAGGTTCAATTAATAATATGCATCAAAAAATAACGATAGCTTCTGTGGAATATGGTCATAATTTTGTGTTGGGTCGTGCAGAACCTCATTCAACAATTGTCATAACAAGTGGTGATATGTATGTTGGAAGCGGACGGGTTAATAAGTATGGGAAATTTAAAGTATGTACGAATGATTATCTAGAAAGAGATTTGGTAATAGAGATTCAGTTAATAATGGGTGGTTTTTATCAAGAGAGTATAACGGTAAAGATAGAACGTTAAGATAGAATTATTTCTTTTTTTCCACTATATAAAAAGGAAGCAACCGTAGTTGCTTCCTACATCAATTAAGCCGAAGCCTTCTTCATTCTCTCAAGTAAACTAGATAACACATGCGTACGATAAGATTCTAGTTTTTTACCTTCATAAGTACGGATACCTAATTTTTTAAGTTCTTTTACATACCAACCTTTGCTTCCGAAATACATGTGATCGCTCCCCTTCAACTTTGTTTTTATTTATCCTGATTGCATATGGAGGTACAGGAATTATAATGAAGGAAATGAATTTCGCACGAAAATGGTTAACTTTGTTGCAAAAGACATATATACTAAAGATAGTATACAACGAGGTGGACAAGACGTGATTATAGAGAAGCACGAAATTCAAATTGACCAAATTACGAGTGGTAAAGTGAATATCTTTACTTTCTATAGAAATAGAAAGCAAATTGATGATCATTTTTTACGATTACAAGAACCATCGCTTACAGCAAACTACTTCTTCCATTTTCATTTTGATGCAGAGAGCTTGCATCTATTGCAGAAAGAGTTTCCGAGCGTATATCCGTACGACGGTAGTGAAACGATTCACGACTGGACGGAAAAGATGAAAGCAGAATTGCAACATCAGATCCAAACAGGTAAATGGAATAAACGCGTACGTATCGGTAATCGCATTCTAGATGTGGTGTTTACGTGGTGTGACGAAGATATAGTAGAGTGAAAAAGAAGCGGATGACGCTTCTTTTTTTAGCGCTGGAATAAAACGAGCTTACCTGCAGAAGATGTGCAGCGATGTGTTTTCTCATACAATCCTTTTTCTTTTAAAATAGATTCACCTTTTGCTTTCGCTTCTTTTTCAGTTGCCGCCTCGAATGATTCGTCTAATGCTTTAGAACCATCTTTTTCAAAGACTGTTAGAACGTATACTCCCATGAAAATTCCCTCCAATAATAAAATCAGAATCTTATAACTATTTTGGCATAAATCACTAGAATATGCAAAGAAATATATGACATTGCGTGTTACAATAAGGTGAAACTTTTGAAACATAGAAAGGATCGTTATTTGTGAAACAAGTAAAGTTTATACATGCGGCTGATTTGCATTTGGATAGTCCATTTAAAGGGATGGAGATGAATGTACCGCAGTCTGTTTGGGAGAGAATGAAGCAGAGTACGTTTGAATCGTTCGAGCGTATTGTTGATAAAGCGATTCAAGAGCGCGTTGATTTCTTATTGCTAGCCGGGGATTTGTATGATGCGGAGACGAGAAGTTTGAGAGCGCAAGTGTTTGTGCGCGAGCAAATGAAGAGACTTTCGCAGTACGATATCCCTGTTTTTATTATTCACGGTAACCACGATCATTTAGGGGGAAGCTGGGCAGCAATTGAGTTTCCGGAAAATGTTCACGTGTTTACGGAGCCTTATGTAGAAGAGAAATCATTTTATAAAAATGGTGAGTTGTTAGCTTCTATTTACGGTTTTAGTTATTTGCAGCAAGCGGTAACGGATAATATGACAGCGCAGTATACGAAAATGAGTGATGCGCCTTTTCATATTGGTATGCTTCACGGAAGTGTGGAAGGGGATGCAGAGCATAATCGCTATGCGCCGTTTCAAATTCGTGAGCTGAAAGAAAAGCAGTTTGATTATTGGGCTCTTGGCCATATACATAAACGTGAAATTTTATCAGAAGAGCCGTATATTATTTATCCGGGGAATATACAAGGTCGTCATCGTAAGGAGACAGGGGAAAAGGGTGCGTACCTTATTGAACTTACAAAACAAGGAACGCAATGTTCATTTTTCCATACGGCGGATGTTGTGTGGGATGAGATAGAAGTGAATATTGATGGACTTGAAACTGTTGATGAACTGATGACGAGCGTATCGAGTGCGATGAATGAATGCCGAAGAGAAGAGGAAGGGACGCTACTTACTGTCGTATTTACAGGACAAGGGCCACTTTCTCCTTATTTACGTGATGAAAAGCGCGTAGAAGAGATTTTTCATATTTTAGCATCTGGTGAAGAGCGAAAAGATTTCGTATATACGATGAAGTGGAAAAATGAGACAGTCTCTTTTGCAGAAATCGAGCGTTTGAAAGAAGAAAATCATTTCGTCGGTAGTGTGCTGAAGGAGTTAGAAGCTTTCACCAATATGGACGGCGTGTTGCGCACGATTTGGACATCTCCTGTAGCACGTAACAGTATTGAATCTTTTACAGAGGAAGAGAAGAAAGAGATTCAAAAGGAAGCAGAAAATATTATTTTAGAACAATTATTCCAGCAAGAGAGGGATAAGAAATGAGAATTGAAAAACTCCATATTTATGGGTACGGAAAATTAGAAAATGTGGAAATGGATCTGTCAATGCTGACAGTGTTATATGGTGAAAATGAAGCGGGGAAATCAACAATTCGCTCATTTATGAAAAGTATTTTATTCGGTTTTCCGACGAGAGGACAGCGCCGTTATGAGCCGAAAGAAGGCGGCAAGTATGGCGGTGCGATGACTGTGCAAACAGAGAAGTATGGCCGTTTGAAAATTGAACGATTGCCAAAGATGGCAGCTGGCGAGGTGACCGTTTATTTTGAAGACGGGAAAACGGGCGGCGAGGAAATTTTACACGATATATTAAGCGGGATGAATGAAAGTTTATTTGAATCTGTCTTTTCATTTGATATGCATGGCCTTCAAAACATTCATCAGCTTGGTGAAGCGGATATTGGCAATTATTTATTTTCGGCAAGTGCAGTCGGGAGTGATGCGCTATTGCAGTTAGATAAAAAGCTAGAAAAAGAAATGGACCAGCGCTTTAAGCCGAGTGGTCGTAAACCAGAAATTAACGTGTCATTGCAAGAGATGAAGAAACTTGAAGAGAAGATGAAAGAGTGGCAAGGGAAAATTGGCACGTATGAAAAGCAAGTGGAGCAGTTAAAAGAAAGTGAAGAGAAGCTTGCTTCTGTTCGCGGGGAAAAAGAGAGTGCAGAAAAACGAAAGCAAGATTATGAAATATTAGCAGCGCTTGAGCCACTCGTTATTGAAAAGCGTGCGCATGAGAAAGTGTTAGAGAACGAGAGCGGGCAGTTTCCTGTAAACGGAATGGCGCGTTATGAAGCAATTAAGGCGAAGATGGAGCCGCTTCAATTACAAGTGGACTCACTTCATAAAAAAATTGAGAATGTGCAATCTGAAATGGAATCGATTCAAATAGATGAAGAGTTTTTGCAAAAAGAAAGTTATGTAGAAGAACTTCGAATGCAGCATATGTCTTACGAAAATGCACGCCAAGAAATGCGTGATCTGACAGGAAGTATTACGAATATAAAAGAAGAAATCGCAGAACTGGAACAACAAATTGGTGCTACTTTTGAAAAGGAAACAGTTCTTTCATTTGATATGAGTTTGGCAACGAAAGAGTTAATTACGCAAACAGTGCAAAAGGCGCGCGAATTAGAAACGCAAAAAGCACAGCTCGATGATCGTTTTAAAGTAGCGCAAGAGCAATTAGAAGAACAAGAAGAAAATATAAGGCAGATTAAGAAACAAATGTTAGTGGATGAAGAGAGAAATGTGTTAGTTGAGAAAGAGAAATCGTTCCAAGATGCGGCGTTTATCGGTATAGGCGCAGAGAGAATGAAGCGCAAGTATGAGGAAAAAGCAGGAACAGCTAAGCAAAAGAAAAAGCAGTGGCAAAGAGTTTGTCTTCTATTACTTCTTATTAACACAGGCGTTTTATTCACAAGCTTATTTATAGATAACCGAGCGCTCTTATTTATTAGTGTCATTGTTTTTGTAGGGATTGTTCTCGCCCTTGTTTTATATAAAGATCCATCAAGTGGATTACAAGAAGAGCTCCTTACACTTCAGCAAAGTGCTGGCGGGAGACAAAGTGAAGAAGCGATGTCTGTGCGCTATGAGTTAGAAAAAGATGAAGAGATACGTAAACTATTTGAGCGTGAGTCATATAAGTTACAGCAAATGGAACGAGCGTATGATAAAGTCGTTTCATCGTATGAGGAATGGGAGAGAGAAACGTTCCAGGCGGGAGAACAAGTCGATGCATATAAAACGCGCTATATGTTTCCTGAATTTTATACGTATGCACACATATTGCCGGCGTTTGAGCGTATGGAAAAAATGCAGCAATTATATCGTGATTTAGAGAAGAAAAGTGAGCGCAAATCTTCATTATTTGAAATGATTTCGCAATTTGAACATAAACTAGAAACTGTTATCGGTAGTGCGGAGTATAGTAAGCTACACGAGGCACAAAGCCGTATGCAAAATGAGAAAGAGAAGCGCCAAACTTGTAAGCAGTTAAAAGAAAAACTGGCGGAATGGCAAGAAGAATATGAGTTTATGCAAGAACGATTGAAACATCTGTTAGTAGAACGAGATGGTTTATGGCATATTGCAGAGGCTACAGATGAAGAGATGTTTTTAGAAGTAGGTAAACTAGCGGAAAAACGTGAAGATGCTGAGAAACAAGTGGGGCGTTTATTACCGCAAATTGATCTGTTGGAACAGCGTTTAACGAACTTATCATTAGCTGAACATTATGAAGCTGACGGTTATGAAGAGAAATTAAAGAGAGAAATGACAGTCGTGCAAAACTGTCTTACGGAAGAGAAAGAACTGACAGAGCGTATTGCGAAACATCGTATGGAAATTGCGAATTTAGAAAAAGGTAGTACATACGGCGATTTAATGCATGAATGGGAAATGAAAAAAGCGCAAGTGCGTGAACAAGTGAAGAAGTGGGCTGCTTATGCGGCCGCAAAAACGGTGTTAACGAAAACGAAGCAATATTATCACGAAGTACATCTTCCTCGTATTTTACAAAAATCAGAAGAGTATTTCGTCTATTTAACAGGCGGACGATATAGTAAAATCTTTTCACCGTCAGAGGCAGAACCGTTTATCGTTGAACGTAACGATGGTATGCGTTTTTACAGTCATGAACTAAGCCAAGCGACAGCGGAGCAGTTATATTTATCGCTGAGATTTGCACTCGCGAAAACATTCGAACATGATTATCCATTTATTATTGATGATAGTTTCGTGCATTTTGATGCGGTAAGGACGAATCGAACGATTGAACTTATAAAGGAAATTGCAAAGGATAGACAAGTCATATTCTTTACATGTCATGCGCATTTACTCGCGTATTTTACAGAAAAACAGATTATAAAATTAACACATATGCGTAAAGAAAATGAGTTGTAGTGTGCTATACTAAAAGTAACTGATTTGGTGGAGGAATTCGAATGAAAAAGAAAATTGCAGAATATGAAGTTGGTGAACAAGTCGATATTTTCTTGTTAATTAAAACAGCGACAAAAGGTATCGCAAGCAATGGAAAGCCATTTTTAACAGTAATCTTACAAGATCCAAGTGGAGATATTGAAGCGAAGCTATGGGACGTATCACCAGAAGTTGAGAAACAATATGTAGCGGAAACAATCGTGAAAGTAGCTGGAGATATTTTAAACTACAAAGGCCGTATTCAATTACGTGTGAAACAAATTCGAGTTGCGAATGAAAATGAAGTAACAGATATCTCGGACTTCGTAGAAAAAGCACCAGTGAAAAAAGAAGATATGGTCGAGAAAATTACGCAATACATATTTGAAATGAGAAACCCGAACATTCAACGTCTAACAAGACATTTATTAAATAAGCATCAAAACGAATTTTTAGACTATCCAGCAGCGACTAAGAACCATCATGAGTTCGTATCTGGATTAGCGTATCACGTCGTATCGATGCTTGATTTAGCGAAAGCTATCTCAAATCTATACCCATCATTAGATAAAGACTTACTGTATGCAGGCGTTATTTTACATGACCTTGGTAAAGTAATCGAATTATCTGGCCCAATTTCTACAACGTATACGTTAGAAGGAAATTTACTAGGTCACATTTCGATTATGGTGAACGAAATTGGGAAAGCAGCAGATGAGCTGCAAATCGATGCAGAAGAAGTATTAATTCTTCAACACATCGTGCTTTCTCACCACGGAAAAGCAGAATGGGGTAGCCCAAAACCACCATTAGTAAAAGAAGCAGAAATTCTGCATTACATCGATAACTTAGATGCAAAAATGAACATGATGGACCGTGCATTAGGACGCACGAAACCAGGCGAATACACAGAACGTGTCTTTGCACTTGATAATCGTTCGTTCTATAAGCCGTCGTTTCATAATTAATAGTGTGAATAAAGTGGCCTCATTAAGTGTTAATATGCTTAGTGAGGCTGTTGTATAATGATAATAAAGTTATTGAATTTTGATTATTAAAAAGCTAAGAGCCTTACTACATTCTACGTAGCAAGGCTCTTTAAAGTTGTTTCAAATTACATCCATCTGTTCGTTCAAGTGTAACTATTCGTAATTATTTGATATTATACAGGTGAATAGAAAGATGAATTAAAATTTAGTTTCGTAGTTGTAAAAGGAGGTTATTTATATTATTCTCTTATAATTTCCCAAAAAGGAGAGTTTATGAAAAAGATTATTGTTTTTGTATTAACGATATTTATATTATTCTCAGGATTTGCAACACAAAGTTATGCGTTGTCAGATTCTCAATCTGCGGCAATACAAGCGTTGCTAGATGATGCCTGTCGTATATCAGGTGTGCCGGGAATGTCAATCTCAATACTTGCTGATGATGAAGTGTTCTACTTTTCTTCAGGGTATGCAGACCGTGAAAAGGGGTTGTCTGCAAGTGAAAATACACTCTATGAGTTAGCCTCGGTCAGTAAAGCTTTTACCGGTATGGGTATTATGCTATTGGAAGAGCAAGGGCTGCTTTCAATGACTGACCCTGTCCAAAAATATTTACCTTGGTTTACATTAAAGTATCAAGGGAAACTTGTTGATATGCAAAGTCTTACACTAAATAACTTTCTTCACCATACCAGTGGTCTAACAAATATTAGGCATCTTCAAAATATTCCACAAGGCAATACACCAGATATGTTGCAAAGGACTGTAGAAATGCTCGTGGATGCTGAATTGGCGTTCCCTCCCGGTGAACAGTATAACTATGGAACCGTTAATTATGACGTATTGGGTTTGGTTATTGAGATTGTGTCGCGACAAAGCTATGAAGACTTTATGAAGGAACAGGTATTTCAGCCGTTAGGTCTTCACCAGACGTATGTTTATAAAGAAGCTGCTCAAGCCACTGGACAGTTGGCACAGGGCTACCGTTCTTCCTTTTTTATGACAACTCCATTTAAAGCTCCGGATTATGCTGGGAATAAACCCGCAGGCTACATCATTTCTAATACAAAAGATATGGCGCGTTGGATGGGCATACAGATGGGGATCGTGCAGGACATACCCGAAATATTTCACATGGTTATCGAAAAATCACATAGGGGTGATATGTCTGTTTCGGCTGTCAACGGTATGTATTATGCGGCAGGCTGGTCCGTAAACGCCGAACAAACGATTATAGAACACACTGGGGGCAATCCAAATTTCAGAACCGAAGTAGTCATACTGCCAAATGAACGAACAGCCGTCTCCTTGCTGAGCAACGGCGCAAATACCAATACAAACATGGTACTAAAAGTTAAAGATATATTAGAAGGCAATCTCACTCAGTCATATGAAATAAGCGGCACACAGCTTTTGGATATCATTTTGTCGTCTATCACAATTATTCTTTGCCTATTGGCCGTTTTGCTATTTCTCTTAGGATTACGCAGAAGGAGAACGAATGAGCGGCAGCCAATGACAAAAAAGAGAATAACCGTAACAGTTATTTTCCTGACTGCTACGATTGCCCTAGGTATACTGTGCTGTGCTTTCGATTGGTCAACAATACTTATGTGGCAAACATATAGTGTTCTTACAGCTTTGATTTCGTCAGCATTATTAACAGCAAGCATTACATGGTTTGTATACACTCATCGATAAAGTACCTCGCTCCCAAGATAAGCATAATGTTAAGTAATTAAATTTTAATTTATCGGTATGCTTAATTTGAAAAAAAAAGACACTTCGGTGTCTTTTTTAATATCATCGACAAAATTCCCAGCCAAACCTAATTACCATAGATTCCACGAACCTGCTCCGTTCGTGGAATAAGGATTTTTAAACAACTATATTATTTCTGCACAGCTATTTTTATAGGAAGTACATAAGACTTTATAAAAAATATCTCGAATTTGAGATAAATCTCTTGCTTTTTAATCACTTGAGTTGTAAAGTGATAGTAACGAAAGCAATTGAGCCATATGAAAAACATACACTCAGTTGTTTTCGATTAAAAAACAAAGTAACTTATACAGTAAAAACTAAGATGAATTTACAAAAACATAATGAGAATAAATTGAAAAGCTAAGAAGCATATTATTTTTTAGTTATCACTTGACTAGTAAAATGAAACGGAGGAATTATCAATGTATGAAATTAAAGGGCATCATCACATTTCAATGGTTACGAAAAATGCAAATGAAAATAATCACTTTTATAAAAATGTGCTTGGATTACGTCGTGTGAAAATGACAGTAAACCAAGATGATCCGTCAATGTATCATTTATTTTACGGAGATAAAACAGGAAGTCCGGGTACAGAGTTATCATTTTTTGAAATTCCTTTAGTAGGAAGAACATATCGCGGTACAAATGCAATTACGCGAATTGGATTACTCGTTCCTTCAGAGGAAAGCTTACATTACTGGAAAGAACGATTTGAGAAATTTGATGTGAAACATAGTGAACTAACAACATATGCAAATCGTCCTGCTTTACAATTTGAGGATGCTGAAGGTCTTCGCTTAGTACTACTCGTTTCAAACGGAGAAAAAGTAGAGCACTGGGAAACTTGGGAGAAATCAGAAGTTCCTGCAAAGCATCAAATTCAAGGAATGGGTTCTGTAGAAATGACAGTGCGTAGACTTGATAAAATGGCGAGTACACTTACAGAGATGTTTGGTTATACAGAGGTTAGCCGCAGCGAAGAGGAAGCAATTTTTCAGTCCATTAAAGGAGAGGGTTTTGGAGAAATCGTTGTGAAATATTTAGATGGTCCTACTGAAAAGCCGGGCCGCGGTAGCATTCACCATTTAGCAATTCGTGTGAAAAACGATGCAGAGCTTGCCTATTGGGAAGAACAAGTGAAACAAAGAGGCTTCCATTCTTCAGGAATCATTGACCGTTTCTACTTTAAAAGCTTATATTTCCGTGAATCAAACGGAATCCTTTTTGAAATTGCGACAGATGGACCAGGATTTACAGTTGATGGAGATGTGGAACACTTAGGAGAAAAACTTGATTTACCACCGTTCCTAGAAGATCAGCGTGCAGAAATTGAAGTGAATTTAGCACCTATTGAAGAGAACTAATAGGAGAGAAAATATAAATTTAAAAACATTGGAGGAATATAAAATGAACCAATTAAAAGGAATTCACCACGTTACAGCGATTACAAGTAGTGCAGAAAAGAATTATGAGTTTTTTACTCACGTTTTAGGAATGCGTTTAGTTAAGAAAACAGTAAACCAAGATGACATTCAAACGTATCATTTATTCTTTGCAGATGATAAAGGTAGTGCAGGAACAGATATGACATTCTTTGACTTCCCAGGTATTCCAAAAGGAGTACACGGTACAAATGAAATTTCAAAAACTTCATTCCGTGTTCCAACTGATGCAGCATTAGAGTATTGGGTGAAACGCTTTGACCGTCTTGAAGTAGAACATACAGGAATTAAAGAGCAATTTGGTAAGAAAACTCTTTCTTTCGTTGACTTTGATGACCAACACTATCAATTAATCTCAGATGAACTTGATAAAGGGATCGAATCAGGTACACCATGGCAAAACGGACCAGTTCCATTAGAATATGCAATTACTGGTTTAGGCCCTGTATTCATCCGTATTGTAAACTTTAGTTTCTTCAAAGAAGTGCTAGAAAAAGTTTTATTATTTAAAGAGGTTGCGCAAGAAGGAGAATTCTATTTATTTGAAGTGAATAAAGGTGGAAACGGTGCTTCTGTCATTGTAGAACATAATACGGTTCTTCCAGAAGCACGACAAGGTTTTGGTACGGTTCACCATGCTGCATTCCGCGTAGAAGATCGCGCTGTATTAGAAGAATGGATTGAGAGAATCAGTAGCGTTGGACTTCCTTCATCTGGTTATGTAGACCGTCATTTCTTTGAATCATTATACGCAAGAGTTGCACCACAAATCTTATTTGAATTTGCAACAGACGGCCCAGGATTTATGGGAGATGAGCCATACGAAACACTTGGCGAAAAATTATCTTTACCTCCATTCCTAGAGCCAAAACGTGAAGAAATTGAAAAATTAGTCCGTCCAATTGATACAGTGAGAAGTACGAAGGAATTTATTAAAGAGTAAAAATAGAGATAGTAAGTAGGAGAGCGAGTAGTTTTAGCGGAGTGCTGGAACTGCTTGCTTTTTTATTTATCCTAGTAAGTTTTCTGATAATTGTTTCTCAAGTTACCAAAAAGGAAAACTTTGGTATAATTAATTAAAATATTAAATTTTCTGATAATTATTTTTCAATGCATAGAAAAGGAGTGGTAATATACAATTTTGATGATTGTATAAAAATTCTAATTTTGCAATTTTGGAGAAAAGGGGATGCGAGTGTATGGGAGCAGATGTAGTAACGCGGGAGCAAATGAAACATTCTTTAGATGATTGGTATCGTGTAATGTTGCAGCAAAATATAGAGAAAGCTATGGAAATGAAAGAGGAGATTGAAAGTAAGATTAGTGGGTTGGATGTGGATCAGGAGTTATCTTTGTATTTTACCTTATTAGATTTTAGATATAAAATGCTGACGGATTGGTTGAATATAAAAGAAAATAGTTTTGAGAGAATAGAATCTTTTGAAATTCCAACTAAAGGGTTTTTAGCATATTATTATCACTTTTTTAAAGGAATATATTGTACTTCAATGTCTAAATATAGCGATGCAAAGGAAAGTTATGAAAAAGCAAATGAACTACTGAAATACGTTTCGAACTCTTTAGAAAATGCAGAGTTTGATTATCGTATGGGTAATTTTTACTATCAGACATATCAACAAGTTAATGCAATTGATTATTTGAGAAAAGCGAAAGAAGAGTTTAAAAAACATATAGGTTGCGAAATAAATATAGCGCTATGTGAAAATGCTTTTGGTCTGTGTTGTGTAGATTTGAAAAATTATGAACTCGCGGAAGAAAGCTTTAATGCTGCTATGGATATTTTCCAAAAGGTAAATTATGAAAAATATATTTTAATGGTGCGTCATAATTTAGCCTTTTTGTATGCTAGTCAAGATTTATCGGAACTTGCAGTTCGCCATGCATCCGAAGTTACAAAAAAACAGCCGAAATTTTTTAAAGCGCTATTTGTTGAAGCGCGTGAATGTTATAAATTAGGGCAATATCAATTGGTAGCAGATCTGGTTGAAAAAGGTTTGGATATTTGTAAAGAATTAAATAAGGAAGAGTTTCAATATCGTTTTATGATTTTGAAAAGCGTAAACGAAAAATCACCTACATTAAGCTTAGAGCAAGTAGTTTTAGAAGGTATTACTTATTTTGAAAAAGAAGAGCTATGGGAGTGTATACAGGAATACGCTGAAATGTTAGCTCTAAGGTTTTATAAAGAAGAGAATCACAATAAAGCAAGTTATTATTTTTACATGAGTCATAAAGCTCAGAAAAAATTATTAAAAAAAGGGGCGCTAAAATAATGAAAAAGATTCACTTTGGAATGTTAGGGATTGCGCTAGTAGGCGCGTTATCAATTGGAGTTAACAGTGCGTTTACAAATCAAGCATTAAATATAGGAGAGACAGGCGGAGCACCAGCAAGGCCAGACTATGTTAGCTTCAATAAAGGAGATACTGGTGGAGCACCAGTAAAACCAGACTATGCTAGTTTCAATAGAGGAGACACGGGTGGAGCGCCAGTAAAACCGGACTATACTAGAGGTGACACAGGCGGAGCACCAGCAGATAATAGAGGCGACGGCGGCGGAGTAAGCCAACTATAGTAACAAAGAAAGGGACTTCAACATGAAGTCCCTTTTTCTATTTTCAGGCCATGTAGAGAAAAGAATTGACTTACTTTAAATATGTAACTATAATAGTTACAGAATAACCATTAGTAATAGAAGTGAGTTATATTTTTTTAGTATAATTGTAACTGTTTTAGTTACAATTAAAAAGAGAACATAAAATAACCAAAAAATGTAAAAACTTTTAAATAGCAACAAGAGAAAGGAGACGGGAACTTTGAAAAGGTTTAAGTTTTATATGATTAGCGGTATTGTGCTCGTTTTGTTAATTGTTTGTAATTTCGTCGATAAGCCGATTGCGAAGGTTGGAGAAGTGAAAGATACTGTTATGATGAAGCTGCATACGAAAGAGAGTATGGCGCAAATTGATGGGCAGACAATTTATTTTAAGCAAATTGGAGAGGGGAAGCCGCCTTTACTTATGCTTCATGGGTTTGGTGGTTCATCTGATGGGTTTAGTGATATTTATCCGGAACTTGTAAAGGATCACACGATTATAGCGGTTGATATTTTAGGATTTGGGCGTTCTTCTAAGCCAGTTGATTTTCAGTATTCGTTTCCTGCGCAAGTGAATTTATATTATAAGTTAATGAAGAAGCTCGGATACGATCAGTTTGCGGTGCTCGGTCATTCGATGGGCGGAGAGATGTCCCTTAATTTAGCGTATTTATATCCGGATGCAGTGACGCATCTCATCTTGGCGGATGCTACAGGGATAGAGTCTTTCCAGCAAAAAGACAGTTATGAAGTGCCGCCGCTATCGACGGACTTACAAACTGTAACTGAGATTACGAAGTATAATAAAAATGAAGTGAAAAATAGTCGTGATGATAAAGAGCATTATGATCAGCTTACGAAAATGAGAGAGCGCCGCATTGCGATGGAAGCTGATAAAATTAAGGTGCCAACTCTAATTATATGGGGACGACATGATAAGAGTGTTTCTTGGAAAAATGGTGAACTGTATCATGGGCTATTTGCAAATAGTACGTTTCATATTATTGAAAAAGGATACCACGCACCGTTTCGTCAGGAACCAATCGAGTTTATGGAATATGTACAAGCGTTTTTCGCGAAGCATCCACAATAAAAATTTTAAGCATAAATCCACTTCTTTCCTCATAAAGTGAAACTAATAAGGCTTGTCTAAGGAAAGGAATGAAGTGATTTGGAAACTTTACCATGGTGGGTGTATCTTGTAATTGTCGGGATTGTACTAAGTGGCTACATGGTTTTATATACTTCGAAAAAAGAGCAAGATATGGATAATGAGTTTATTGAAAAAGAAGGCGAAGTATATATGAAGCGCTTAGAAGAAGAACGCGAGAAACGTAATCAGGATAGTGATAAAGATTCGGTATTGCTTTAATAAAAATTTTGAAAGGCTACCACCTAGTAGGATTTTACATCTAGGTGGTAGCTTTTTTTCTTCTGCGGGAGCAGTATATGTTCATCAAGCTAAGGTTATATTAGTTTAATTTTACATGTATAAGAGAGTCATCATAAACTTTTATTGATGGTATTTATATATATTTTTACTCATAAGAATGGAACTAGTGGGGATTTTACTGGGGGGGGATTAACAATGCATAGGGATGAAACTTCATTACATCCTGATACAGGTGTTACATCTGTAATGTTTGTTGAGCGTTCATTAAATGAAATTCGTTTTTGGTCTAGAATCATGAAAGAGCATTCTCTTTTTCTTCGCTTAGGGTTTAGATGCGAGGATACGCAATTAATCGAAGAGGCGAATCAATTTTATCGATTGTTTGAACATATTGAACAAATAGCGCATTCCTATACAAATGAAACAGATCCTGAGCAAATAAAAAGATTTAATGCAGAAGTACAACAAGCCGCAACTAATATTTGGGGATTTAAACGAAAAATTTTAGGATTAATTCTCACATGTAAATTGCCAGGACAAAATAACTTTCCACTTTTAGTTGACCATACAAGTAGGGAAGCTGATTATTTTAGAAAACGTTTAATACAATTAAATGAAGGTAAATTAGATGCGCTTCCTGATGCTATTATTAAAGAAAATGTTTTCTTTTTACGGATTATGGCAGACCATGCTAAATTTATTGGTCATCTTCTTGATCCATCGGAAAGAAAGCTTGTAGAGACAGCACGAAATTTTAGCAATGATTTTGATGAATTGATGTATCAAGCAATTGACTTAGAATCTATGAAACCACAATCCCAAACAGCTCCTCTTTTAGATCAATTTTTAGATCAAAATCGCGTGTCGGTTGCATCTCTTCGGGATTTTAAGAAAACAGCACGTGATTTAATTGAGCAATGTAAAATAAAGAGTATCATTCATCCATTATTAGCAGACCATGTTTTCCGTGAAGCTGATAGATTTCTTGAAATCATTGATATGTATGATGTTCACCTTACAAATATTCAATCACAACCTAGATATTAGAAGATAAGGAAAGATACTATTTTTCCTTAAGCTGAGAAGTTAACAATTTATTGTTAGCTTCTTTTCTTTGTGATTAAAATTTTCTTTTAAGGACTACATAAATCCCTTTGACCAAATATGTAATTCTTTGTAAAATGTTATATATGGAAATATTATGAATATGCAGGAAATCTATGGATAATAGATTTTAATAAATTATTCAAGGGAAATTTATTAGTTAAGTATATTAACTTGTTTGCACTACATTTTACAAATAAAGGGGTATTAGTAATCATGAAAGCAAAGAAATTAGTAAGTTTAGCGCTACCAGTTATGTTATTGAGTGGTTGTATTACAATTGAAACTGATGGTAAGAAAGCTGAACCAAAGAAAGAAGAAACGCAAAAGGTAGAGAAAGAGAATAAGACTTCTGAAAAAGAGAGTAAGTCAACTGATAGCAAGAAAGAGGATAGCTTATCTGTAGCGAAAGGTGAAGGTACAAATAGTAGCTCATCAAGTAGTCAACCAAGTTCTTCTTCAAATAATTCAACTTCTTCTAGTTCTTCAACTGGTAAGGTAACTGGTTCAGATGTTGAAAGGTACAAGGCAGATATCATAAATAGTGCTACTCAAATTGAAGATACAATGAAATTAATTGAAGGAATAGCAGATTCAGACGTAAAATCATACAAACAAAAGAAAAGTGAAGTACAACTGAGTTTAGGTGGAGCAAAGGCAACTGCAACGAAACTGAAGAATCTACAAGCGCCTCCTGAGTTACAGGGAGAACAGGCGAAGATAAAGCAGTCGATGGAACTATATGCGGATTGTTTTCAACTTCTATTTGATGCATTAGATCAAGAAGACGAAAGTAAAATGCATCAATCACTAAGTAAAGCACAAGAAGGTTCGAAACTGTTTGAAGAGGCAGCGAAGAGTATCGGTAGTAAAACCAACTAAGAATAAATTATTTTAAGGGGTACTTGTGGGTGCAGTTGGTGCAAGTGAAGAGTTAGGAATTAGTTATGGAAACACATTACAAATTTATCAAATGGACGATAATGTTCGTATTCGATATATAAAACAATAAATAATTGGTGAAAAACTCTGTAATAAATTTTACAGGGTTTTTTGTTAGTTCTAGTTTATTTTTTTGTCTTCCTAAGCGCTAAGCATACTAGTATAAGTTGAGAAATGAACAAAACGATAATGATAGGCAAACCTTTCTCACGATGTAACTGTAACCATCTAAAGCCCAATTCATACACTATGATGGAGGCTTTTTACTTACTAATCGGATGAAAAAGGAGTGTAATCATGAAGAAATGTACTGTTAATGAAGCGGGAGGGAATGTGCCACAACCAATCCGCAGCGACGGAGCAGGTGCGATTGATTCTGGACCTCGTAATGTTATGCGGGATATTCAAAATCCGAATATGCTTGTTCCGCCTATAACGGATGCAGGGTTAGTTCCTAACTTGAAGTTTTCATTCTCAGACACTTCTATGATTTTGAAACAAGGCGGGTGGTCTCGGGAGATTACTGCTCGGGAACTACCGGTTTCGACGACGATTGCGGGAGTGAATATGAGTTTAACGGCCGGTGGAGTACGAGAACTACATTGGCATAAAGAGGCAGAATGGGCGTATATGCTTTTAGGACGGGCGCGCATAACGGCTGTTGATCAAAATGGGCGTAATTTTATTGCTGATGTTGGGCCAGGTGATCTTTGGTATTTTCCTCCTGGTATTCCGCATTCCATTCAAGGATTGGAACATTGTGAATTTCTACTCGTTTTCGATGATGGGCATTTTTCTGATTTATCTACTTTAGCTATTTCTGATTGGTTTGCGCATACGCCAAAAGAAGTGTTGTCGGCTAATTTCGGAGTACCTGAGAGTGCTTTTCGTTCTATTCCTTCAGATCAAGTTTATATTTATCAAGGAGAGGTGCCAGGTTCGCTTGAAAGTCAGGAAATTCAATCACCTAAAGGAGAAGTTCCTTTAACATTTAAACATGAATTGTTAAAACAAAAGCCGATTAAGACTCCTGGTGGTAGCGTTCGAATTGTAGATTCTACAAATTTTCCTATTTCCAAAACAATCGCAGCAGCGCTCGTTGAGGTTGAGCCTGGCGGAATGAGAGAACTTCATTGGCACCCGAATAATGATGAATGGCAATATTATTTGACAGGGGAAGCGAGAATGACTGTGTTTCTTGGAAATGGTACCGCTCGTACATTTGATTATAGAGCTGGCGATGTCGGGTATGTACCGTTTGCGACGGGGCATTATATTCAAAATACAGGTACCGAAACATTATGGTTTTTAGAGATGTTCAGAAGCAATCGTTTTGAAGATGTATCGTTAAATCAATGGATGGCACTGACTCCTAAAGAAATAGTGGAGAGTAATATACATGTTGGCCCGCAAGTAATGGATTCCCTGCGTAAGGAGAAGTGGCCTGTTGTGAAATATCCGGAGTTTTTATATAGTCCGAAAAATGATGAGTAAAAATGAAAATTTGCGTTATTCTTTCTGGAGACTGATAAGAAGGGATGGCGTATTTTTTATGCCTAATCTAGTCTTTATCCCGCTATTTGCCGGGCAGTAAGACCCCCACCTCAAAATTCAGCGGAAGCAAAGAAGTTAGGTGGGGGATCAACAAAACCCCCACTGATTAAAGTTTCAATTTATTAGTATCCGTCCTTTGTATTATTGTTCGGGAAATTATTATTGGAGCATAGTATAGGGAAGAAACATATAAAATAGCGCCATTATAAGCTGTAACGCATAAGTTGCGCAGGAAATGCAACGATAACTCGCTTTACTCTTCATCATTTATTTGAACATAATGGGCATAGAGAGGTGATAAACACAGTATGATTTTTAGTGAGCGTTTAAAAGAAGAAAGGGAAAAAAGAAATTGGTCGCAAAATGATTTGGCTGAAAAACTTCATGTGAGCAGGCAATCTGTTTCGAAATGGGAGACGGAAAAGAACTATCCGAGCATTGAAATTATTATTCATTTAAGTGACCTGTTCGGTATTACAATTGATGAACTGCTAAGGAGTGATGAAGAATTGACGCAGAAAGTAATTGAAGATAGTAAGCAATTGGCATATCCAAAATGGAAGGTGTTTTTTGATAGTCTATTTATAATAGGAGTATTTTTGTTTATTGCAAAAATCGTTGTATGGATGCTAAATAAGTTTGCTGGAGCAAGTATTACAATTGTAGCAGATGCGCCATATGTAATGAATCTTTTGCCCCTTGCACTAATGATTATAGGTGGTATAGGTTCCGATAAGTTGAAGAAAATATATAGATAAGAGAAAGATTTGAAAGAAATCCCCAACACTAGCTGTTCTTTTCACTTAAATTGTGTACTATAAAGGATAGGATGACATAAAGAAGGGGACATATAGAATGGAATTTCATGAACAGAAGATTTTGCCGGCAGTGAGGCAAATTAAAGATTTGGAAAAGCTATTACATAGTTCGTATGAATATATCGTTATTTTAGATATTCATGTCGGTCAATTGAAGAGTGTTATATCACTTGCGAAGCAATATTGTAAAAAGGTGTTTTTACATGTGGATTTAATTCATGGTTTGCAGAGTGATGGGCATGCGACGGAATATTTATGTCAGGAGTTTAGACCGTACGGGTTACTTTCAACAAAGGCGAGCGTTATTATGAAGGCGAAGCAAAAAGGTGTTGTGGCAATACAACGCATCTTTTTAATCGATTCGAGTGCAATGGAGAAGAGCTGCAATCTTTTAGATAAGACGAAACCGGATTATATTGAGGTACTTCCTGGAGCATTAACGGACGTTATCGCTGAAGTGAAAGAGCGTACTGGTGTACCGATTTTAGCGGGTGGTTTTATTCGTACTGTAGAAGATGTGGAAAGAGCTTTAAACGCTGGTGCGACAGCAATTACGACATCAAAACGCGAACTATGGAAACATTACCAAAAAAAGTGACGAAAATGTGAATTTTTTCGTTGACACCGCTTTCATTTACGGTTAACATTATAGACAAGTTAATAAACGTGACGGAGAAAAGTAGAGATCCACATTTCATTGTTTCTATATAAAATTATATAGAAGCGTGCAAGCTGTGGGTCTTTTTCTTTTGACAAAAACGAATGGCCATTCATTTTACCTCTATCACATTTGGAAGCGTTTAAATTGATTGTGGAGGGATACTATGTCAGCATTTTTAGGAGAATTAATAGGGACTGCGTTGTTAATCGTACTTGGTGGCGGCGTTTGTGCTGGTGTAAGTTTAAAGAAGTCGTTTGCGAAAGATTCTGGTTGGATTGTAATTACAATGGGCTGGGGCTTAGCGGTAGCGGTTGCAGCATATGCGGTTGGATCAATTAGTGGGGCACATTTGAATCCAGCTTTAACAATAGGATTAGCATTTAAGGGAGCGTTCCCATGGAGTGACGTACCAGGTTATATCGCAGCACAAATGATTGGGGCAATTATCGGGGCAGTTATCGTATATTTACATTACTTACCACACTGGAAAGAAACAGAAGATCCAGGAACAAAGTTAGGTGTATTTGCAACAGGTCCAGCAATTCCGAACACATTTGCAAACCTTTTAAGTGAAATGATTGGAACATTCGTTTTAGTATTTGGTATATTAGCAATTGGTGCAAATAAATTTGCAGATGGATTAAATCCATTTATCGTAGGTTTCTTAATTGTAAGTATTGGTTTATCATTAGGTGGGACAACAGGATACGCAATTAACCCAGCTCGTGATTTAGGTCCGCGTATCGCACACTTCTTCCTTCCGATTGCAGGAAAAGGCGGTTCAAACTGGAAGTATGCATGGATTCCAGTAGTTGGTCCAATTTTAGGTGGATCACTTGCAGGTTTATTCCATCAAGTTGTATTTGAAGGAAAGCAAAATTCAGCACTTATTTATGTGATTATCGCAACTGTGATTGTACTAGCAATCTCTTATATGACAAGTAAAAAAAGCGGAAGCAATACAAATAGTAGAAAAGTAGCATAAGGGGGAAACCGATATGAAAAAATATATTCTTTCATTAGACCAAGGAACAACAAGCTCACGCGCAATTCTTTTCAATAAAAAAGGTGAAATTGTTCATTCAGCTCAAAAAGAGTTTACACAACATTTTCCAAAGCCGGGCTGGGTAGAGCATAATGCACAAGAAATTTGGGGATCTATTTTAGCAGTTATCGCAACTTGCTTAAGCGAAGCAGATGTAAAACCAGAACAAATCGCTGGTATCGGTATTACGAACCAACGTGAAACAACGGTTGTCTGGGATAAAACGACTAGTAAACCAATTTACAACGCAATCGTATGGCAATCTCGCCAAACAGCTGAAATTTGTGATGAGTTAAAAGAAAAAGGTTATAGTGAAATGGTTCGCGAAAAAACAGGTCTTTTAATTGATGCATACTTCTCTGGAACGAAAGTAAAATGGATTTTAGATAACGTTGAAGGTGCAAGAGAAAAAGCAGAAAACGGCGATCTATTATTCGGAACAATTGATTCGTGGCTTGTATGGAAACTATCTGGTGGTAAAGCACACGTAACAGATTACTCAAACGCATCACGTACGTTAATGTTTAACATTCACGACTTACAGTGGGATGATGAGCTTCTAGAAATGTTAACAGTACCAAAGAGCATGCTTCCAGAAGTACGTCCATCATCTGAAATTTACGGAGAAACAATTGATTACCACTTCTTCGGTCAAAATGTACCGATTGCAGGTGTAGCTGGTGACCAACAAGCAGCATTATTTGGACAAGCTTGTTTCGGTGAAGGTATGGCGAAAAATACTTACGGAACTGGTTGCTTCATGTTAATGAACACAGGTGAAAAAGCAGTAGCTTCTGAGCACGGTCTATTAACAACAATTGCATGGGGAATAGATGGTAAAGTAAACTACGCATTAGAAGGAAGTATTTTCGTAGCAGGTTCTGCAATTCAGTGGTTACGTGACGGAATGCGCATGTTTAAAGATGCAAGTGAGAGTGAAGTGTATGCGAATCGCGTTGAATCAACTGATGGTGTATACGTTGTACCAGCATTCGTTGGACTAGGAACACCTTATTGGGATAGTGAAGTACGCGGCGCTATGTTTGGTGTAACACGCGGTACGACGAAAGAGCATTTCATTCGTGCAACGCTAGAATCTTTAGCTTACCAAACGAAAGATGTATTATGCGCAATGGAAGCAGATTCAGGTATTGAACTGAAAACATTACGCGTTGATGGCGGAGCGGTTAAAAATAACTTCTTAATGAAGTTCCAAAGTGATATTTTAGATGTTCCTGTAGAGCGTCCAGTGATCAACGAAACAACGGCTCTAGGTGCAGCATACTTAGCTGGTCTTGCAGTTGGATATTGGAAAAACCAAGATGAAATTAAAGAACAGTGGCATATGGACAAACGCTTTGAGCCAACGATGGAAGCGAAAACAAGCGAAGAGCTATATGCTGGATGGAAAAAAGCAATTGAAGCAACAAAAGCTTTCAAATAATCATAAACAGTGTTATAATGGTGACAAGTTAATAATTCGGTAGGAGATTTGGAGAGACCACAACGCGCTATAGAAGCGAAATCTATAGCGGAGTTTGTGGTCTCTTTTTTCGTTATCAAAGGGAGGAATTACCATGAAATTTTCAAGTAAACAACGTAAAGACGTATTAAACGGAGTAAATAAACAAGAGTTAGATGTGATCGTAATTGGTGGAGGTATTACTGGTTCTGGTATTGCATTAGATGGAGCAACACGCGGGTTATCAACAATTGTGTTTGAAATGCAGGACTTTGCAGCAGGTACATCAAGTCGTTCAACGAAGCTTGTACACGGTGGTCTACGTTATTTAAAACAACTTGAAGTGAAAATGGTAGCAGAGGTGGGTAAAGAGCGTGCGATCGTATATGAGAACGGTCCCCATGTAACAACACCAGAGTGGATGTTACTTCCGTTCCATACAGGCGGTACGTTCGGATCATTTAGTACATCAATTGGTCTTCGTGTATACGACTTCTTAGCAGGTGTAAAACGAAGCGAGCGCAGAAAGATGTTTAACCGTGAAGAAACATTAAACAAAGAGCCTCTTGTAAAAAAAGAAGGATTAAAAGGCGGCGGTTACTACGTAGAATATCGTACAGATGATGCGCGTCTTACAATTGAAGTAATGAAAGAAGCAATTGAGCACGGCGCAAAAGCTGTTAACTACGCAAAAGTAGACAGTTTCTTATATAAAGATGGAAAAGTATGCGGTGTACGTGTAATCGATTTACTAGACGGTGAAGTATATGAAGTGTACGGTAAGAAAATTGTAAACGCAGCTGGCCCTTGGGTAGATACACTTCGTGAAAAAGATAACTCGAAAAAAGGAAAAGTACTTCAGTTATCAAAAGGTGTTCACTTAGTAATTGACCAAAAACGTTTCCCATTAGGTCAAGCAATTTACTTCGATACACCAGATAAACGTATGGTGTTCGCGATTCCTCGCGGCGGAAAAACATACGTAGGTACAACAGATACGTTCTATGATAAAGACGCAGCTGTACCACAAATGACAACAGAAGATCGCACATACATCATTAATGCGATTAACTACATGTTCCCAAGCGTGAAAATTACAGAGAAAGACATTGAATCAAGCTGGGCTGGTGTACGTCCGTTAATTTATGAAGAAGGTAAGAGTGCATCTGAAATTTCTCGTAAAGATGAAATTTGGACTTCTGAATCTGGTTTAATTACAATCGCAGGTGGTAAATTAACAGGATACCGCAAAATGGCTGAAATGGTAGTAGACTACGTAACGAACTTACTACAAAAAGAAGGTCATAGCGCATATCCGAAGAGCGACACGAAACATATGCCAATCTCTGGTGGACATGTAGATGGTTCACACGGATTCCCAGCATTCGTTGCGAAAAAAGCTGGCGAAGGTACGAAATATGGTTTAACAACAGCACAAGCAGAAGAATTCGCGAAATTCTACGGCTCTAACGTTGACGTACTATTTGACTTAGCGAAAAAACATAAAGACGAAGCGAAAGAATACAACATGCCGCTTGACGTTCTAATCCCGCTTGTATACGCAATGGATTACGAAATGACAGCAAAACCAGTTGACTTCTTCGTACGCCGTAGAGGCGCTGTATTCTTCAACATCCACTGGGTATACGAGTGGAAAGAAGCAGTAATCAACTACATGGCTGCGAAACTAGGCTGGAGCAAAGAAGAACAAATGAAATATACAGCTGAACTAGAAAAAGCATTAACAGACGCTGTCATTCCTGTAGATCAACAAGAGCAGGCGGCTGCGTTAGCGTAAAATAGAGAAACACCTGAAGGGAACCCCTTCAGGTGTTTTTTATCTTGACTAAAAATAAATAAAATGTGTTACAATGATGATAGAGTATGTAGTATGAATTTTGCATAAAATAAAGAAGACAGAAGTCTGAGAAACTTCTGCCTTGTGTAACCTAACTTGCTATTGTGGTGGTAGTAGGTGCGGTTATAAGACAATTACATTAACGTTTTAGCCGAGAACCGCCCTTACCTTTTCCACGAAGCAGGGTGGTTCTCGCTTTTTTGTATACAGAAATTAGCCACGGACCGACGTATCTTCTACCGATGACAACGCCAGCTCCGGTTAGGATACCGTACACTAATTTAATGACAAACATCGCGATCATTTTATCACCTCCCCCCTTTTTTCAAAATGGAAGAGATGATTACCACACCTACTAGTTATAGCTTATTAAGTTACATTTCAATTGTATTATGTTTTAAAATAGGGAACAAGACAAATGAATACGGATATGAGGTGTATCATAAAAAAATTAATTACTTATGATCCTAAAATCTAGATGGTATATCTGTATGTAATTCCGTTCACTTCAGAAATTGAGGTTGAATCGACTGAAGAGTTAGCAGAAAATCCAAAACTAAATGTAGATATTGTAAAATGACAATAAAGTTATTTAATTTAAAAGCCCAAACAAGTATAACCCCGTTCTAAATTTAGGACGGGGTTAAAAATATAGTTGTTTAATCTTGATGTAAGATACTTTACTACACTAAAAAAATATAACAATAAAGTGGTTTGGAAATTTAGGTTTTATTCAAAAAATGGCACCCGTTTGTTAAACAAGAAAATGTAGTATTCCCTATTAATCGAAAGTTGCGATCACTTGATTTAATTCATTTAAGGCCTGTGGTTCAAGTTTTAAAGTAAATGTTGATTGACCAGTACCTCCGTAAATATAATCATAATGGAAAAGTCGTTTGTCTATCACACAAGGTAAATCAAGACCTACCATACGAACACTTCCTACCTGAAAGCCTGTAACTTTTTGAACTTCCTCTGGAGATGCTAATTTCACTTTACTACAACCTAAAATATTAGCTATTTTCTCAAAATTAATTTTACTACGGCTTCCAGATACAATTAACACAAAGAAGCCTTTATCGGTTTTTAGTATCATCGTTGGAGCTGTTTGCCCAACTTCAATCCCAAAATACTCTGAGCCCTCTTGTCTTGAGTGTATCGGTTTTTCGTGTTGAATTATTGCATATGTATAGTTGCTTTTCTCTAAAATTTCTTGCAATTCCTCCATAAGAAACACCTCCAACATTAATTTTAACATAGAAAATTGCGGTAATATTTAAAAGGCGAACTATTAAATTAAATGAGTTCTCTTTTTAATTTAGCGGAGGATACACCCTGCTCAAAGAAAATTACCTAGAAGCTTTTGGATGATGAATTTGATAAAAACATTTATGAAGATCCAGAACTACTAGAGCACTACGATAAAACCCTTATCACAAACTGAAAGAGCGCCTTGGGAGAGAGGCGCTCTTTCAGTGAATGTATTGTAACGACTATTCGGTTTATTATATGTAAGTGGCTGGAAAGTGTTTTATAAAAAAACGTTATTGCCGTCCGTATTTTTTATACATTTATAAAACTTTTTCATACAGTGCGTCGTCTAATATATGGGAAGGAGGAAATGATGTGGATGAATTAACGGTAGAAGCGTTTGAAATAGAAGATAAGGAACTCCTTATCGATGAAATCATGAACAAGTATGGACAAGAAGTCCTGCAGCTTGTGTATTCATATGTAAACAATAAAGAAATCGCTGAGGATGTAACGCAAGATATATTTGTGAAATGTTATAAGTCTCTTCATACATACAAAGGGAAGTCGAATGTGAAAACGTGGTTATGGAGAATTGCGATTAATCAATGTAAGGACTATATAAAAAGTTGGTATAACAAAAAGGTGATCGTGACAGAGGATGAATCTGCTTATATGGGGGTTCAAAATGATAGTGTCGAACAAACTGTTATGCAAAATGCGGAGGATCGTGAGCTCGCTTCTGCGGTAATGAATTTACCGATAAAATACCGAGAAGTCATTTATCTATTTTATTATGAAAAATTATCAATTAAAGAGATTGCTACTGTAATAGACGTGAAAGAAAACACGATAAAAACGAGACTGAAAAAAGCGAAGGAGCTTTTGAAGAAAGGATTGGAGGGATAATCAAATGGAAGATCGATTAAAAGGCTTGCGAAAATCAATGGAGAACACAACGTTTAAACATTTGAGTTTTTCTGATCAACACCAGAAGCAGGTGCGCGAAAAAATTAAGCAATCGTCCGAAAAGGAAGAAGATATCCTTTTAGCAGTGTTACAACTTCTTATGAATGAAAAAACAGGTTATGAATTGATGCAGTTACTAAGAGGGAGAGGGATTCAAAAATTCGAAGGTGATGAAGGGTCTCTATACACTTTATTACATCGTCTAGAACAGAATCGCTTTATCCAATCTAGCTGGGATCACGCGGGAGCTAAATATTATCAATTAAATGATAAAGGAAATAAAATGCTGCGAAAGGCAGAGAAGAATGCTACGAAGGCACGATTTATATTAAAAGGATTAGTACAGGAGTGAGAAAAAATTGAACAAAAAAGGGGAGCGTTTTTTAAAGGAAGTTACGAACCATATTAAATCAAAAGAAGCGAAGGACTTGGTGGTAACGGAACTAGAATTTCACTTAAAACAGACGAAGAATATGTGGATAGGGAAAGGGTTAAGTGAGGCAGTTGCGGAAGATAAGGCCGTTGAACAAATGGGAAGTCCGGTCAAACTTGGCGAAGAACTTAACAAACTGTATAAACCAAAGGTGGATTGGTTTTTAATTGGTTTATTAGTGGCTGCGATGGGGTTAGGGTTTTTGCCGGTTATAACTTTTGGACATGCTGACTTATTCATGAATAAGGTGATATTTGTTATTCTCGGTGTTGTAACAGCTGTTGGGATAATGCTGATTGATTATCGGAAGTTAGAGAGGTTTGGATGGTTGTTTTATACAATTGGGGTACTGATCTTATTAATGATAAAATGTTTTCCGACTGGTTACGTGATTGGAGAGGCAATCATAAAAATTGGTCCCATCACAATTGACTGTTTAATGACGATACCATTCTTCTTTCTGGCTTGGGCTTCTTTTTTCAATAATAGTAGGTTAAAGCTTATGCATCTTCTCATGTTGTACGTATTTTCTTTATATCTATTTTCAACTACATCAATTCTTTTACCAATTTTCATCTATATTACGATGGTATTTGTTATGCTTTGGTGGAGTAAGTTAGGAAAGAAAACGGCATGGCTCATTACGATTTTACCTATTGTACCATTGATTATTAGGGATCTACTTTCCTGGTCTGCTGTAAAAGAATACCGTATGGCCAGAATTTTAGGAATGTTAAATCCAGAGCATGATCTATGGTATTTACGTTTAAAAGAGGCGATGTCTTCAGCAGGTTGGTTTGGTACATATGAAAATATAAAGTCTATCCGTGCTGCCCATACTGATTTTGTATTTGCAAGTTTGACTTACTATTATGGATATGTACTTGCGCTAGTTCTTGTCGTGATTCTTTCTCTTTTTGCAGTAAGAATAATGAACATAGCTTATAAAATAAATGATGGTTATGGTAAATTGCTTCTCGTTGGCGGAGTGACTCTTTTTGTAATCCATTTTATTTGTAACGTTGGCATGACCCTCGGGATATTACCACGTGTTTCTATATCATTACCTTTTATTAGCTACGGATTGATACCAACTCTGTTTCATGCATTTATAATGGGGATTGTGCTGAGTGTATATCGTCGTAAAGATATGTCGTTTAGAATGAGAAAAACACCTTGAATCATCAAGGTGTTTTCGTTATAAGCTCAAAACTCTCCGAATTAGCCCCAAGTATAAAAGGACTAACCTCGCCAACGCTATAAAGTTGCAATTCATGCATTGCGCGTGTGCAAGCAGTGTAGAACAATCTACGAATGCTCTCATCGCTGTACACATCTTTAGAAGCATCGTAAATAATAACAGCATCAAATTCAATACCTTTCGCTAAGTAAGCAGGGATCACGACAATGCCTTGCTCATACTCGGCTGAGTTACTCTTCACGAGTTTAATATTATCGATATGATTAAGTGCTTCATATGCAGCGGCGCTTTCAGCTGCGGATTTACATATAATTGCGATTGTATTGTGCTGCTCTTTTTGTAGTTCAGCAACTTTGGCAGTAATATGTTCGTGCAGTTCGCTCTCATTCGCTACTTTCGTCACTGTGGGTTTCTCGCCGTCACGTTCAAAGGCGTGAATGTTCTTGCCTTCCGGTACGAGAGCGCGTGTGAATTCAATAATCGGTTTTGTGGAGCGATAGCTACGAGTTAAGTTAATGCCGTTTGTTTCGTCTGGACCGTATAAATTTGTAAGTGTATCGAAATTAACTGTTTCACTCGCATGAGCAAATATCGCTTGGTTAAAGTCGCCGAGTACTGTCATTCTCGCGGCAGGGAAGAGACGTTTTAAAAACTCGAACTGAAACGGCGAGTAATCTTGCGCTTCGTCTACGAGTACGTGTTTAATCGATCTGTTCGTTTGGAAGCCTTCAATTAACTCTTTTAAAAGTAAAAATGGCGTCGCATCCTCGTAATATAGCTTTCCTTCATCAAGCATGTTTACTGTTAATGAGCAAATGTCATCCCACTCTTTCGGTTTTTCCCCAGTAACCCATGATGCATCTGTGAAGAGCTGTTTATATATGCCTGTGAAATTGATGAAACGTAAAGTTTGAACGCCTTTACGAAGTGGCTTCATTTTTTTACGGACAATCATACGTCCAAGTACTCTCGTTTCTTTTTCAAAATCATGAAAGGAGTTGTCGTCAAACTCGCCTTTTTTCTGTAAATATTTATAAGCCTTTTGGTATTCATCTTTACTAAGTAATTCAATTTCTTCTTCTACCCAAGGCTTTTTCAGTTCTGCTTTTTCAAGTGCATCTATTTGCTTATTTAGCCAATCCGTTAACTTCTCAATTCGACTATGGAAGCGGAGGGAGGAGTCAGTATTATAAAATTGCTCTGTAATTTCTTTAGCTGAGACGATTAGTTTTCCTCTAAATTTCATTCCTCTAAATAGCATACCTGAAGATTCAAGAGATTGTCTGTACGCTCTAATCATCTCGAAAAATTGAGTGGATGCTTTAAATCGGATGCTCGCATTTCTCGTTTTATAGGTAGGGCTATTCGTTTCAGTTAACATATATTCCAATTGCTCATAAGGATCTTCAACTTCAAATGACTTACTTAGTCTATGATTTAAATATTCTTGGAATGTAACTTGCTGCATATTTTCTTCACCAAGTTCAGGTAGTACGTTAGAAACGTAGCTATTAAACATAGAGTTAGGGGAGAAGAGAATAATTTGATCCGCTTTTAGCCATTCGCGATATTTATATAGTAAGTAGGCGATTCGTTGCAGGGCAGCTGACGTTTTACCACTACCAGCAGCTCCTTGCACGATAAGAAGTCGGCCTTCATCGTGACGGATAATTTCATTTTGCTCGCGCTGAATTGTAGCGACGATGCTTTGCATATGTTTGTTCGTACCTTTTCCGAGCGCTTGTTGCAAGATTTCATCACCAATTGTAAGGCTCGTATCGAACATAGAATCAATCTCGCCATTTTGAATAATGTATTGTAATTTTTTCTCCACATTACCGTGGATTACGCCGCCTGGTGTACTATATTCAGCAGGTCCTGGTGGATAATCATAGTACACACTCGAAATAGGTGCGCGCCAGTCATATATAAGGAAGTTTTCTCCGCTTGCATCAGTAAGTGTAGCGACGCCGATATAAATTTGATCCGCGGCAGATTCTCCTTCTTCTTTGAAATCAATTCGTCCGAAATAAGGTGCTTTATGCATACGTCTTAATGCGGCAAGTCGATTAAAGGTGTGCTTATGGGTAATTTGTGTGACAGCTAGTGACTGAGCTTGTTGTCTTAAGTTGATAACTGTTTCAAGATAATCATCGAAAGTATCCGTGTTCACTTTCACATCATCCCAAAGGTGTTTACGAATATTGATTACTTCTGCTCGGCGTCTGCCAGTTTCGTTTTCCAGTTTATCAATTTGCTCCGTAATTGTTTCAATTACGGTATCCAATCGTTTTTGCTCTAAATCAAGGTTTTTGTTCATACGGTAAGCACTCCTTTAAAAGTGAAAAATAGAGGTTGACTGAAGATGTATTTTGGTGTACAATTAAGATACGGATAAATACGTTCTTTGCATTTTGTAAAACGTGTTTCTGTACTAATTTAACATAGTTTTTTCATTTAATCAATGATAATAAGATAAACCTTGGTTCTACGTGGCGTGGATCAAGGTTTTTTTGTGTTTGAAGAGGGAGTCACGCTTGTTGTCGTTTTTTGTCGGTAAGTCGATATATTTCGAAAATCGTTGATATAATTGGAGTTGCGCTGATATATTTTGAAAATCGCCGATATAATTGGAGTTGCGGTCGATATATTTGAAAAATCGCCGATATAATTTCATTTACCGAATCTAGATATAACTACCGGGAGAAGAGGGGATAAAAAAAGCTCGGGCCTAAGCCCAAGCTTTTTACTGCATTATTTCTTTTCGTCTTTCTTAGCGTCAGCTTTTTTCTCTTCGAAAAGATCTTTTAAATCTTTATCGTCAACTTTTACGTCAGCTTTTTTGATTTCTTTCATCATAAGATCATTCATGAATGCAGCATCTTGTGCTTTCTTCTGAACTAGATCTTTTTTGATGTCGCCTTTTACTTCATCAAATGGTTTTTGTTCTTTAATGTCTGTTACTTTAATGATGTGGTAACCGAATTGTGATTTTACAGGCTCGCTTACTTCATCTTTTTTCAGTTTATAAGCAGCATCTTCGAATTCTTTAACCATTTTACCAGCAGTAAAGTAGCCAAGGTCTCCACCTTTTTCTTTTGAACCAGTATCTTCAGAGTATTGTTTCGCTAACTCTTCGAAAGATTTACCTTGTCCAAGTTCTTCTTTTACCTTTTTCGCAGTAGCTTCATCTTTTACAAGGATGTGGCTTGCTTTAATTTCAGGCTTGTAGTTTTCTTTTAGTTCTTTATCAGTGATTGTTTTCTCGATAGCTTTTTCTTGAGCTAATTGAGCACGCACACCAGTTTTTATAGTTTCTTCTTTAATACCTTGTTGTTTTAATAGTGTATCGAACTGATCACCGTATTGTTTTTTCATTTCATCGAACTTTTTGTCTACATCTTTGTCTTCAACTTTGTAGTTTTTAATAAGTACTTTTTCCATAACCATGTTGTTTAGTACTTGTTTACCAGCTTGTGTCTTCATTTGATCGTAGAATTCTTCTTTTGTAATGTCACCAGCTTTAGATGTAACGATTTTGTCTGATGATGATGTTCCACATGCTGATAATGCGATTACACTTGTTGCGGCTAAGGCAAGCATAGCTTTCTTCATTCAATAAACACTCCTACTATTATGTATTTTTAATTTATCCTACACCAATGAATTTTGATTCATAAGAGCCCGATTAAGTCTCACTGATACTTTTGCTTTTTTATATTGGTAAAGCGCGCTTAACAGGGCTTACCGTGGCTGAGGATAAAGTTTTGATGAATGTTTTGTTCTATAGTATAAGCAATATGTACAAAATTTAATATATCATATTTCGAACCGTTTTCATATTGATAAAGAAAAATTAACCAGCACGTGTCAGATTTTGAAAGTGTGCCATATTGGGCGCATGCCGCATATACAGAATAGAGGAGGGGATGGGGATGAATTCTCAACTTATTTTATTACTTGTACTGTTTATTTTATTGGTTATTGTAGGTATAATTTGCTTATAGAGGAAAAAAGTGAGGAAGGGGCTTTCCTTCCTCACTTTCCATGAAATATAATTTCTATATAACTAGAAATTAATAAAATTGTTATACATACATTAATAACCCGAAAGACACCGGGCTGGCGGCTCGCAGCTATTTGTTTTCGTTCACACAGTGTATGTGTCATGAAATTCGTGTAAAATATAACAAGAAGTGCGAATGCGACAAAAACAACTGTTATAAGTGTCATGAGGCGAGACCTCCTTTTGGCTAAAATACATATACATATATTGTATCACACGATATTTTGTTCGTGTTACAAAATTCAGAAATAGAAGACTTTGTGTTAGAAAGTGAGGGAGAAAATGGACGTTGTTAGAAGATTAGAACAAGCTGAATACTATGTAGACCTACTATTTAAAATGATTGATGAAGAGAAGTGTCCATTTTATTCTTTGATCATAAAGAAAAAAGCTCGTAAAAAAGATATTGAACGTATACTAAATCTTTGTGAAAAACTGAACGAGCAATATGTAGTGGAGAAAGCAGAAGGGCTTCTTTTGTTCGATGCGCTGTTAGATCAATTTGAAAAAGCGCTTCCACATCAGCTCGAAGTACACGAAACTGCGGAAGCGCTAGCAAAACAAGGTTTATTTAAGCCGCTTATGAATGAATTCTTAAGCATGATTGCGAAAAAATAAATAGATTATTTCTTAACTAACTTTTGATCGGATTCTGTAAAGTTCTCTTCAATATCTTCTAATGATTTCTCAAAAATATCGATAAAGTCTTGTCCGTAAATATTACGCAGGATTGCAATCAGTTCGATATTTTCTGGGAACTTCCCATAAAAATTACGAAGTGCAAGAGCCCCATTAAACACTGAATTATTTTCAGGATCATACTCCTCCATTAAGCGAAGTAGTAATTCTTCCCCTTTGTCTGTAATTTCAATGTACGTATTTCGTTTATCATCTTCCTTTTTTGAGAATACAAGATAGCCGCGTTCTTCCAGCTTTTTCGAGAAGTTAAACGCTGTTGATACGTGCATAACTCCAAACTTAGCAATCTCAGAAATAGAAGCCCCTTTTAAATGATAAGCGATTGTTAAAATATGATGTTCATTAATATTTAAATCGTAAGGTTTAATCCACTGCTGCCAATCTTTCTCTACACATTTCCATAACGCTTTCGATAATTGAGCAATGCGTTGGCTGAAAATCATCGCTTCTTTTACCGAGTAATCTTTTTCTCCACTTTTCATTTACTCACCCACTTTAACATTCTTTTTTCATTACTATCTATTATGCCAGTAAAATAAAAATTAATAAAGTCTTTTTGTGAGAATTGTGAAAATTTTTCGGAAAAATGACATTCTATACAAATCATGCATAACTATGGAAGCGTTTTATGAGTCGTGAATACATACGTTGTCCTTACATGTTAAGTGATAACATATATTGTAAATGCATAAAAACACGGCATATCTATACGATATGCCGTGTCAAGGTCAATTTATATAAAAAATATTTGTTATATGCAAAAAACTAAGCAGGAATTTGTTTACGCTTTTTCTGGAACAGCTTCTTGTAGTTTCTCAATTGACTTTTGGATGTCCAAAATTTCTTTCTCAATATGGCGCTTGTTTTGAGAAATATCTTGCTTCCAGTTAGAAAGTGTATCGTGCATATCGTCTTTTAATTCTTGAAACACTTCTTTACCTTCTGAAGCAGTTTCAACGATTTGACGTTTTAATAATTTCGTATCAGCTGTAATATCAGCTAAAGTCTTTTTAATATCATTTCCTTTTTCTTTTAACTTGCCGCGCATGTCTTTACCAGAAGAAGGAGTTGAGAAAAGAACAGCTAGTCCAGCAACTGCTCCGCCGCAAATAACACCTGTAATAAAGGATTTAGCTTTTGACATAAAAGGAGACCTCCTTATTTTTTGTTCGTATTCATGATGGAAAAAATATGCATATCTTTCTTATCTGTGCTATGCACAAACAATCATCCCTGAGCATTTTAAGTGAAGAAACAAGCCATGCGGAATTTGATGACTTCAGGGAAGTGGCTTGTTATGTATTACGCCTTCTTATAGTGTCATTATTTCACACTATTTGCAATTGTACTTGCGATGTTTTGTAAATTTTCCATAGTGTATTCATTTTGATGTGATTTCCAAACAGCACCGAAACCATCTTTTTCACCGTAGCGTGGAATTAAATGAAGGTGGAAGTGGAACACAGTTTGTCCAGCTTTTTCACCGTTATTGTTAAGTAGGTTAAAGCCAACTGGATTAAACTCTGCTTTAATCGCATTTGCGATTTTTGGAACGACAGAAAAAATGTGTGATGCGATTTCTGGCGTTAACGCAAAAATGTCTTGTTTGTGAACTTTCGGAATAACAAGAGTATGTCCTTTTGTTACTTGACTAATATCTAAAAATGCAAGCACATGTTCATCTTCGTATACTTTTGAGCAAGGGATTTGCCCGTCAATGATTTTACAAAAAATACAATTGTCTGCTGTATGATTCATTGATCTCATCCTTTCAAATATCCTTAGCCGTATTTTACCATAATTACATAAGAGAACAAACACGAAAAACAGGAAGCTGACTCAGCTTCCTGTTTTCTGAAGAGGGATTGAAAAAGCATTATCGTAATTTACGTTTCGCAGACACCTCATTTATTTAAGAAATGCACGGTAAATCGGCTAAAGTTTCTGCCGTAGACACCCCATTTTCAAGTGAAATGAATTGCAATCTTTTTTAAAATGAAATTGTTTATTTTTTAAAACAGTATATGCTCTTTCAGAGACACCCCGTTTCGAAAATGAAACAAATAATCTGGTTATGTGTAAATTTCATTGTCCAACTTGGACACCCCATTTCATGATGACTTCACTATGTTGTTGTACTCATCAATTGGTGGTTGCTTTTTCAATGTGTTCCTTCCTCAATAATTATGATGTCCGCTTTCGGAAAAATATATGCTAATAAATTTTAAAAATTTTTTTGAGTACATGGATACTATGTAGTACGGCATAATTTTTGGTAAGATGAATATAGAATGAATACTAATGAAGAAAGTGGTGTCGTATGAGCGAGTTATTGCGTGTAGAAAATGTTACAGGAGGATATACGAAACGCCCTGTATTAAAAGACGTTTCGTTCTCTGTTAATAAAGGCGAACTTGTCGGCTTAATCGGTTTAAATGGAGCTGGTAAAAGTACGACGATTAAACATATTATCGGTTTAATGGAACCGAAAAAAGGAACTGTCACAATTAATGGGAAAACAATTCGTGATGATATGACAGCGTACCGTTCCAGCTTTTCATTCATTCCAGAAACGCCGGTATTATATGATGAATTAACGTTAGAAGAGCATTTGAAATTAACAGCTATGGCGTATGGTGTTGATGAAAAACAATATGAAGAACGTGTAGGACAACTACTACAAGAGTTTCGTATGAAAAATCGTTTAAAATGGTTTCCATCTCATTTCTCAAAAGGGATGAAACAAAAAGTAATGATTATGAGCGCATTTTTAGTGGAGCCATCTCTTTACATAGTAGACGAACCTTTCGTTGGATTAGATCCGTTAGCGATTCAATCGCTTCTTCAAATGATGGACCAAATGAAAAAGAGTGGCGCGGGTATTTTAATGAGCACACATATTTTAGCGACGGCAGAGCGTTACTGTGATTCGTTCATTATTTTGCATCAAGGTGAAGTAAGGGCGAAGGGAACGTTATCTGAACTGCAATCACAGTTTCATATGCCAGGTGCAACGTTAGATGATATTTACATCGCGCTAACAAAGGAAGAAGATTATGAATAGCACAGCGTTATGGAAAGAACGATTTCGTCACTTTCTAAAAGAAGTTCGTACATATAGTAAATACGTATTTAATGATCATTTGAAATTTATTTTCGTGTTCATCATCGGTGCGGGAGCGTATTATTACCAGCAATGGTTACAAACGTTAACAACTTCGTTTCCAACTGCGCTCGTAATGGCAGTATTAATTGGACTCGTGTTAACGGCTGGATCCATTCAAACATTATTAAAAGAAGCGGATCTCGTTTACTTACTGCCAGTTGAAGAAAAGTTAAAACCTTACTTCACAAAGGCATTTCTTTTTACATTTATGATTCAGTTATACATAATCGCAATCGTAGCAGCTGCGCTTGCTCCGTTATACTTCCAACAAATGAAGCAAACAGGAGCTGGCTACATATGGATCGTACTCGCATTTGTCATTGTAAAAGCGTGGAATTTATTTGTAGCGTGGGAAAAGTCATTTTTAACAGATCAAAATATACAAAGGGCTGATTGGTTTGTTCGTTTTATCCTAAACGGTTTATTTGTATATTTCCTTGTAGAACGTACTTCAGTTCTTTTCATTGGTGGAATCGTCCTTCTCATGGTGTTATACCTTGCTATCATGCATCAAATGGTAAAGGGAAAGCCGCTAAACTGGGAGTATTTAATTTCTGAAGAAGGTAAGAAGATGATGTTGCTGTACCGCATTGCGAATATGTTCGTTGATGTACCAGCATTAAAAGAAAGAGTATCTCGCCGAAAATGGCTTGATTTCATTCTTTCGATAATCGGCGAAAAGCGTACATATTTATACTTATATACGAGAACGTTTTTAAGATCAGGTAACTATTTTGGATTATATGTGCGTCTGCTCGCTCTTGGAGGAGTTATTTTGTACTTCATTCCATTTTTATACGGGCGATTTATCGTAAGTTTTATTTTCCTATACTTAATCGGTTATCAGCTATTAACTTTATGGAAACATCACCGTATGAAAATTTGGCTTGATTTGTATCCAGTAAAGGTAGATGAAAAGAAGAAAGATTTTCTTACTTTATTAAATGCGATTCTAATCATCGGGAGCGTAATCTTTACAGTTATATTTGCACTAGCAACGAAAGATTTCATGATGACAGGAATTTTACTTATCCTAAGCATATTATTTAGTATCGGTTTCGTTTACCAATACGGGGCGAAGCGCATTGAGCGTTTAAATTGAAAGGAATGAACCTATGATTACATACGAAGAGAAGGTTATAAAAGAATTGGAGCAGTGGAAAGCTACATTCATGAAAGATTCTTCTATGATGACACGGTTCTCCAAAAAAGTGCAGACGAAAGTGCAACAGCTCATTCCGGCGAAAGTACAAAAGGTACTAACAGAGACGATTCGTATGATGGTGCAAACGATCAGCGCCGGGTCAAACTTTATAAAGCCGAAGCTAAAAGAGACGACATGGTCACTGCAAAGACGTGACGATGAAGTGCGTAAAAAAATGGATGAGTACAAAAAAATAGCAGCGGCAGAAGGAGCAGGGACGGGGGCTGGCGGTATTCTCCTCGGTCTTGCTGACTTTCCGCTTTTACTTACAATTAAAATTAAATTTTTATTCGATGCAGCAACGTTGTACGGATTTGATACGAGTAAACAAGAAGAACGTCTTTTTATCCTTCACGTTTTCCAACTCGCCTTTTCAAGTGATGATCATAGAAAAGAAATATGGAAAGCAATTGAAACGTGGGATACAGAAAAAGAAAATCATATGGACTGGGAAAAGTTCCAAACAGAGTACCGAGACTATATTGATTTAGCGAAAATGCTTCAGCTCGTACCAGTAATCGGTGCCCCAGTCGGCGCATATGCGAACTATCAATTGCTGCAAAGACTTGGAGAAGTGACGATGAATTGTTATCGTATGCGATTGCTGAATAGGGATTAAAAAGAAGGCGTCCTACATGTGTAATGTGGGACGCCTTTTCTTAGAAGCCAAGTCCGATATAGTTAACTCCAACTATAATCAATACGATAAAAAGTACAATGATTAATGAAAATCCGCTCTTACCAGCTTGTCCCGCTTCACCGCCGCCATTACCCCCACTACCCCATTACCACCAAGTCCCATACGATATCCTCTTTATTGTTATATATTGCTTTTACTTTATAATTTTCGGTATTTTCCTATAAATACCTTATGTAGTACTAATTAAATTGAAAATCATTTCGTTTTGTTTTATAATTTACTTACCGACCGGTAAGTAAAAATAAGTGAGGTACAGTATGACGAAGAATTTACAAACATCGCAGAACATTGTAGAGGCATCATTTAAACTTATGGCAGAACACGGCATTGAGAAGATGAGTCTTTCCATGATTGCGAAAGAGGTAGGTATTTCAAAACCGGCTATTTACTATCATTTTTCTTCTAAAGAAGCGTTAGTTGATTTTTTATTTGAAGAGATTTTTTCTGATTATCATTTCGCAAATTACTTCGATGAAGAGCAGTATACGAAAGAAAACTTTGCAGAAAAGCTAATCACAGATGGTTTACATATGCTCTCTGAGTATGAAGGGCAAGAAGGAATACTACGCGTTATCAATGAATTTATCGTAACTGCATCGCGAAATGAAAAGTACCAGAAACGTTTATTTGAAATACAAGAGGATTTCTTACATGGTTTCCACGATTTATTGAAGAAAGGCGCGAGACTGGGCGTTGTGTTACAACATGAAACGGAAGAAAATGCTCATACGCTAGCACTCGTGATCGATAATATGAGCAACTATATGCTCATGGGATTCCAGTTAAAGTATAAAGAAATTTGGATTCGAAATGTGAAAAACGTAATGAAGGAGGAGTAAAAATGAAAATGCAAAAAAACTGGTGGCTCGGTTTTCTTGGATTTATTGGGGTTTATAAAATACCAGGTATGATTGAAGCTTTTCAAGCGGATGGAAATTGGATGAAGTTAATCGGTTTCATTTGGCTACTTTGGTTCGGATATTTTATTCCTGAGAAGAAAGAAGATTGAATTTCAATTTTCTGTAAAGTTACGTAAAATATAGATTAAGAGTATTCATATATTAGATTACTAGATTTGGAGTGGTTACATGGAGCCATTGAAAAATGAAATTCACCCTGACATGGTCAAGGTGTGGAAAGTTCGTGCTGTAATTGAAGAAGGGATCGGTATTCTCGTCATTTTAGCTTACCTTTTCCTCATGATAAAGTTTGATTGGTGGGCATGGATTTTGTATGTGATGATTGGGCTAACAGTTGTGTTCGCACCATTTTCGTACTTCTTATTCCCGAAACTACGTCAACGTTATTACAGTTATCAATTAAATGAAGAAGAGCTTGAAATTCAGCACGGTCTTTTCGTCGTAAAGCGCGTATTAGTACCGATGATTCGTGTGCAGCACGTGACAATTGAACAAGGACCGATTATGAGAAAATATGACTTAGCAGAATTACATATTTCTACAGCGGCAACTTCTCACAGCATCCCAGGCTTAACGATGTATGAAGCAGAAATGTTGAAAACAAAAATCGCAGAATTAGCGAAAGTGAGTGATGAGGATGTATAAGAGGCAGCATCCAATCACGATGTTATTGGAATTAAAAATAAGAGATTTTATACCACTCTTTATTTTCATGTTTAGCTTAAATGGAAAATTCCCGTTTTGGTACTTAATTCCCGCTGCATTTGGTTTACTCACTGTCTTTTCAGCGTTTGAAAAATGGTATTACACAACATACTGGGTTGAAAATAACGTATTACATGTGAAGCAAGGTCTCTTTGTGAAAAAGGAGAGCTACTTAAATAAAGAACGTGTTCAAACAATCAATACAAGCTCTAACGTGTTATATCAAATGCTTGGCTTAAAGAAAATCCAAATTGAAACAGCTGGTGGGGGCGATGATGCGGAGGTTAGCTTAGCCGGTATTACAGTAGAAGAGGCAACTGAGCTTATTGCTTTGCTAAATGAGCCAACTCCAGAAGTGAAAGCAGAAGGAACGCTAGGCGAAAAAACGGAACATGAAGTAGAAAAAGAAATCGTTACAGAAGAAAAACAAACGACAGAATATAAATTGACTTGGAAAGAAATTTTACTAGCCTCTGTTACATCGGGGCAGTTTGGACTATTATTCTCGTTAATCTTTTTCGTGTATCACCAAGTACAGGAGTACATTCCGAAATGGATAGAGAATAGCGTAAAGTCATATGTAATGGAGTATGATATATATGGCTGGATTTTCATGGTAGCTATTTTGCTCGTCCTTTCGTGGATTATATCTACAATCGGTTATGCGCTAAAACATGGAGATTTCACAGTGAATCGAAGAAATGATGAAGTCCGCATTTCGCAAGGATTACTTGAGAAAAAAGAACTCGTACTAAAATTGCACCGTATTCAAGGTATTACCATAAAAGAAAGTATTTTACGTCAGCCATTCGGCTATTGTGCTGTGCAAGTAGAAGTGATTCAAAGTAAGGGAACGGATGATGAAAAAGAAAAAGTTACACTGCATCCAATCATTCGAAAAGATCGAGTACAACAGTTACTGGCGCATTTACAACTACCATACGAACTGGATACAAATATTATTTCATTACCAAAAGCAGCATTACGCCGCTATCTCATTGATAGTTTAATCTTTTTCGCTATGCTCGCAATCCCGCTTACTGGAATAAGCATATACTTTGAAAAGTATTACATCATGTGGGCATTACTACCGCTCGCAATCCTTATCTTTACACTTGGCTACGCAACATTTAAAACAAATGGTTACAGTGTTAACGGAGAACAAATTACACTTGTCTATCGTAGCGTCGGAAAATATACAGGACTTATTAGAAGAAGACACGTCCAATCAATGGAGAAGACACAATCATATTTCCAGCGCCGTGCGGATTTATGTACGTATAAGTTTTCGAGTGCATCATCTAGTTACAAAATAGAGCATACGAGATTAGAAGATGCGGAGAGAATGCAGGATTGGTATAAGAAGAAAATAAATGAGAAATAACCAGAGAGAGCTTGCCTATTATGAAGGGCAAGCTTTCTCTGGTTATAGGGAAAAGAGTGGTTTAATCCATATATCAGTACAACTACAGCACACATGTACCAATACGTATGAAAAAAGGTAATATGCTTCTGTTTTAGGAAAATATGTGGGATTTTTGATATAAATGGTATAATAAAATGGAAATAGTATTAGGAGGTTATATATGATAAGTCAGTTGAAAAGAGAAGCACTTGATGCATTAAAAGGAAGATGGGGATTAGCGGTAGGGGCAACCTTATTAATTGGAATCCTTATTGGCGTTGTTGAAATGCTAACAACAGGTATTTTCTCGATATTTTGGGGTTGGGAAGAAGCAAGTGATTCATTTACAGTAAGTATTATTGTAATGCTTGTTATAGGTCCATTAACAATAGGTGCCTATTATCTTGTTTTAAATGCAATTCGTGGGACTGATGCTAGCATTGGTCATATATTTAGATGGTTTAGCGATGGAAGTAAGTTGATGAAGTCGTTTTTAACATATTTACTAATGTATGTATACTTGACTCTATGGACATTACTTCTTATTATCCCAGGTATTATTAAATCATTTTCTTATTCTATGACATATTTTATTTTGAATGATCATCCGGAATATACAGCGAATCAAGCGATTACTGAGAGTCGTCATATGATGAATGGACATAAAATGGATTACTTTTTACTATGCTTAAGTTTCTTAGGGTGGTTCATTTTAAGTATTCTTACTGTAGGAATTGGTTTCTTATGGTTAGTACCTTATTTCTACTCGACATCGGCAGCATTTTATGAAGAGATTTCAAAAGAATATTATAAAAAAGTGAGCACTACTTTCTAATAAAACATATAAACCACCTGTTCCCTATATTCTTTAGGGGATAGGTGGTTTTCTTTTTTGAGGAATTCGTCTAATAAATAGGTATAATTCTTTTTAGGAAAAATAAAAGGAGTAACAGAAATGAAATATACTTATCTATGTTGCGGATATAAAGTGAAACTTTAATCAGTGGGGATTTTGTTCATTCCCTACTAATTATTAGTTCTCACCAATCGGGCATTTATGGGCAGCCCGCCCCCGCCTAACTCCTTTGTTCTAGCTGAATTTTGAGGTGGGAGTTTTACTGCCCGTTAATGCGGGGTAAAACATTAGAAGAAGAACCACCAGGTACATATGAAATTTGTAATATATGTTATTGGGAAGATGATCCGGTTCAATTTGAAAATCATGACTATGAAGGTGGGGCAAATGAAGTCTCGTTAAGGCAAGCACAGAAAAATTTTATTGCATATGGTGCTTGCGAGGAATGTTTTATTGGATCAGTTAGAAAACCGACTAGTGAAGGATGCTAGTTGGCAGCGAATTTGTTAAGTAAAATGTTATTACTCAATTCAATGGGGGTAATAACATTTTTTATTTAGTGCTGAAAGAATTACTGCCGTCTTAAAGTAATAAGAAGGACTAAATCGGTAAATTTTATTAATGGATATATTTTCAATAAATACAAAAGTATAGATGTATAGTCAACTTTGTGTATTTAATGTTATCATATTGAATGATATGGAAATTTTTAATAGAATAAGTAACTAAAAATTCAAAGGTAATGCAGCTTTTGTTGTATAAAGAAAATACTTAGTAGTAATCAACAATATTAAAAATAAGATTCGTATTTATATAAATTTAGTAGAAATGGGGTTTTAAAAAGGAATGAGTATAAGCATAACGCGGCAAAAGATTTTAGCAGCTGCTTCTCAAATTGTACAATGTAAAGGGGTTGCTAAATTAACCTTAGAAGCAGTGGCAAAAGAGGCGGGTTTAAGTAAAGGTGGATTATTGTATCACTTTTCAAATAAAGAAGCTTTAATAGAAGGTATGATAGTCAGAGGGGTAGAGGATTATGAAGGGGCCATTTACAATAAAGTAGCGGAAGACTCAGAGAGGAAAGGGAGATGGGTTCGCTCTTTTGTAGAGGAAAGATTAAGTAATGAGAGAAGAACAGAAGAGTTGTCTAGCAGTATGATGGCAGCACTCATGTTAAAACCTGAATTACTTGAGCCGTTACAACAATCATTTCAGCAACTGCAAAAGAATATAGAAAATGATGAGATAGATTCAGTGTGTGCAACAATTATTAGATTAGCAGCAGATGGATTATGGTATTCGGAATATTTAGGGGTTGGAAGACTAAGGCCAGAGTTAAGAGAAAAAGTGATTCAAGCTCTTATTAGTAATTCATATAAATAGAATATACGAACTATATAATTTTAAAATAATTCACCATTGCTTCTTTAATGTAGTGGTGAATTGTTTTTTTTATTAGAAAAATAGAACAATTTTATAGAGTATTGAATTATAACCGTCCAGACGGTATAGTAATATTTGGTTTAAGAGGAAAATGAAACAAAAAAAGAATAAAAGATATTTTTAGCACACTATTCGAAAGGATAGGCCGCAAAGCTTAGAGTCTACGGTAATACATATTGGTTACTAAGATCGTCTGGTTGCACATTTTTGATGCAACCGGACGATCTTTTTTTGTTATATAAATATAAAAATTTAGGAGGGAACTATGCAAATGAAAGGTACTAAAAGGCACATTTCAATGGTTTCATTAGTTTTTCTAGTATTATTTTCAGTGCTGAATGTATGGGCTCCAGTTATTCAAGCTGCTGTGATGAAAAGTCCAGTGGACGAAATTAATATTTCCCGTACTGATGGCACGACATCTGAACCGTATCAAGCCTCAGATGGAATGAAAGTAGAAGTGAAGTGGTCAGCTAAAGAAAAAATAAAAAGTGGAGATCAGTTCACAATTGATATGCCAAAAGAGTTTCGAAAAGACCTTATGAATATGAGTTTTCCCTTAAAAGATGCTGAAGGAAAAACAGTTGGTACATGTGAGATGAAAAAGGGTTTATTAACATGTACTATGGGTGATTACGTAGAAGGAAAGAATAACATTAAAGGTTCTTTATTCGTAGAATTCTACTTTGGTCTAGAAGCATATGATGGTGTTAAAGAAATTCCATTAGAATTTAACGTTGATGGTCAAATCATCAATAAAGAAGTAAGTGTAAATAATACGACAGAGAGACCGAAGCCACAGCCCAATACGGAAAATTTATTGAAATGGGGTTCTTATAATCAAGAAGATCCTTCAATTGCTGATTGGCTTGTATATGTAAATGCAACTGGAACAGAAATGCAAGATCTTAAATTAACAGATACATTAGGACCTGGGCATGAGTTAATTACAGACAGCGTAGTATTAGAAGAGGCTGTATTTGAAGATGGTTATGCACCAACAAATATTAAGCCAGCAGATTTATCTAACATTAAAATTAATGCAACAAAGACTGGATTTACAATTAAATTTCCAGACAGTTCAAAAGGCTATATTTTAAGATATAAAACAAAGGTTACAAATCCTGCTGCAAAGCCTCATAAAAATACTGTGAAATTAGAAGGTAAAAATATTGTAACTGAAGAAAAAGTAGGACAAGTATTTGTAAGTGGTGGGGGAGGATCCGGTTCAGGTGACGATAATCCACCTAGTATTGAAAAAAATATAGTTGATGAGAATGGCAAGCTTGTAGAGAATGAGCAGCTAACACAAATGGATCAAGTTATTCAATACCAAGTTGGTACACATATACCAAAAGATCCTCTTAAATACACATCAATGGTAATTAGTGATGATTTAGAAGATGTTTTAGAAGTATTAGAGGCAAAAGTGTATGATCAAAATGGCCAAGATATTACATCTAAAGGAACGTTAAATATAGATAAACAAAGAAGTGAAGTAACATTTACGTTTGGTGAGAATTTTGACTATAAGTCATATGAAGACCAGATAATTAATCTCAGTATCAAGGCGAAAATTAAAAATGATGCAGACTTATCTTCTTACGTAGATAAGAAGATTCCTAATAAAGCGGAATTACATTTTGATGATAAAACATTAACATCAAAAGAAGTAACTATTACGCCGCCTGAAGCTCCAAAAGATGGTACAGTATCGATTCATAAAATAGATTCTGAGAATCCGAACAAAGGGTTAAAAGGTGCCGAATTTGAAGTTCGAAATAGTGCAAATGAAGTTGTTGCAAAACTGAAAACGGACGAAAAAGGTTTTTCAGTACCTCAAACTTTAGCTCCTGGGACGTATAAAGTTTATGAAACAGTAGCACCAGAAGGATATCAAAAATTAACAAGCCCAGTAGAGGTTACACTTCAAGCTGGAGAAACAAAAACAATTGAAATTAAAAATACTATGCAAAAGGGTCAAATTGAAGTAAAGAAAATTGATTCGGAAAATGGTGAAAAACCATTAGCAAATGCAGAGTTTGATATAGTAAAAGACGGTGTAGTAGTCGAACATATTGTTACAGATAAAGATGGTAAGGCAACTTCTAAACCGTTAGCACTAGGAAAATATATTTTAAAAGAAACGAAAGCGCCTGAAGGCTACCAATTAAAAGAAATAGAGTTCGAAGTAAATGTAACAGGGGACGGCATATTTCCAATACAAGTGGAAAATTCAATGATAGACAAAGGTAATATAGAAATTACAAAAGTGGACAAAGAAAACGGGGCAGTATTAGCGAGTGTCGAATTTGAAGTCCAAGATGAGAAAGATGGAGTAGTAAGAAAAGTAGTAACAGATAAAGATGGAAAAGCAAACGTTTCAGATTTATCAGTAGGAAAGTACAAATTAGTAGAGACGAAAAGCTTACCGGGTTATAAAAAGCTAACAGAACCAGTACCATTTGAAATAAAAAAAGGTATGACAAAAGCTTTAGCAATAAAAGTAGAAAATGAGCAGTTAGACAAAGGCTCAGTAGAAATTACAAAAATAGATAAAGATAGTCAAAAAGTATTAGAAGGCGTAGTCTTCGAAGTGCAAGATGAGCAAGGCAAAGTAGTAACAGAAGTAAAAACAGATAAAGATGGTAAAGCAAAAATCTCTGATTTATCAGTAGGGAAGTACAAATTAGTAGAGACGAAAAGTTTACCAGGCTACAAAAAGCTAACAGATTCAGTATCATTCGAAATTACAAAAGGTATGACAACGGTCCTATTGTTGAAAGTAGAAAATGAACAGTTAGATAAAGGTTCAGTAGAAATTACAAAAGTAGATAAAGACAGCAAAAAAGTATTAAAAGGCGTAGTCTTTGAAGTGCAAGATGAAGCTGGAACAGTAGTAAAGGAAGTAAAAACAGATAAAGATGGTAAAGCAAAAATCTCAGATCTATCAGTAGGAAAGTACAAATTAGTAGAGAAAGAAAGTTTACCAGGCTATAAGAAACTAACAGATCCAGTATCATTTGAAATAAAAAAAGGCATGACCGAAGTTCTATCATTAAAAATAGAAAATGAAATGGTAGATACGGGGAATATAGAAATTACAAAGATAGATAAAGATAATAAAGCACCGTTAGCGGGAGTAACATTCATCGTCCAAGATGAAAAGGGTAATGAAGTTACAAAAGTAACGACAGATAAAGATGGAAAAGCAAATGTTTCAGATTTACCTGTAGGAAAGTATGAATTAGTAGAGGTAGAAAGTTTACCTGGTTATAAAAAGTTAGAAAAACCAATATCATTTGAAATAAAAAAAGGCATGACCGAAGTCCTATCATTAAAAGTAGAAAATGAAATGGTGGATACAGGGAATGTAGAGATAACAAAAATAGATAAAGATAGTAAAGCTCCATTAGAAAATGTTGTATTTGAAGTACGTGATTTAAAAGGAAAAGTAGTTGCGAAAGTAAAAACGGATAAAGAAGGAAAAGCAAACGTTTCAGATTTATCTATCGGGAAGTATGAGTTGGTAGAAGTAGAAACACCGGCAGGATACAAACCACTAGAAAAGCCAATTTCATTCGAAATTGAAAAGGGTAGAGTAACAGCGCTAAAGCTAACAGTAGAAAATGAATTAGTGGATACAGGAAATGTAGAAATTACAAAAGTAGACAAAGAAACGAAAGATGCTTTAGCTGATGCAGTCTTTGAAATTCAAGATGAAGCAGGACAAGTAGTCGCTAAAATAACGACAGATAAAAAAGGACAAGCACAAGCTACTAATTTATCAGTTGGCACATACAAGTTAGTAGAAGTAAAAGCACCAAAAGGATATAAACAATTAGTAGATCCGATTACTTTCCAAATTGAAAAAGGCATGACAAAATCTCTTGCTTTAACAGTAGAAAATGAAATGTTAGACAAGGGAAATGTAGAAATCACAAAAGTAGATAAAGATAGTCAAAAAGTATTAGCAGGTGTAGTCTTCGAAGTACAAGACGAACAAGGCAAAGTAGTAACAGAAGTAACGACAGATAAAGAAGGAAAAGCAACAATTTCAGATTTATCAGTAGGAAAGTATAAATTAGTAGAAAAAGAAAGCTTACCAGGCTACAAAAAATTAACAGAACCAGTATCGTTTGAAATAAAAAAAGGTATGACGAAAGTTTTATCATTGAAAGTAGAGAACGAACAGTTAGACAAAGGTTCAGTAGAGATTACAAAAGTGGACAAAGAAAGTGGCGCAGTATTAGCGGGCGTAACATTCGAAGTGCAAGATGAAAAAGATAAAGTAGTAACGAAAGTAACAACAGATAAAGAAGGAAAAACAACAATTTCAGATTTATCAGTAGGAAAATATAAGCTAGTAGAGGTAGAAAGCTTACCAGGATATAAAAAACTAGCGAAACCAGTATCATTCGAAATCAAAAAAGGTATGACAGAAGTCTTATCACTAAAAGTAGAGAATGAACTAGTAGACAAAGGATCAGTAGAAATCACAAAAGTAGATAAAGATACTCAAAAAGTATTAGAAGGCGTAGTCTTCGAAGTACAAGACGAACAAGGCAAAGTAGTAACGGAAGTAAAAACAGATAAAAATGGTAAAGCAAAAATCTCAGACTTATCTGTAGGAAAGTACAAATTAGTAGAGAAAGAAAGCTTACCAGGCTACAAACAATTAACAGAACCAGTATCATTCGAAATTAAAAAGGGTATGACAGAAGTTCTATCATTAAAAGTAGAGAATGAACAGTTAGACAAAGGTTCAGTAGAAATTACAAAAGTAGATAAAGATAGTCAAAAAGTATTAGAAGGCGTAGTTTTCGAAGTACAGGACGAACAAGGTAAAGTAGTAACGGAAGTAAAAACAGATAAAAATGGTAAAGCAACAATTTCAGATTTATCAGTAGGAAAGTACAAATTAGTAGAGAAAGAAAGCTTACCAGGCTACAAACAATTAACAGAACCAGTATCGTTTGAAATTAAAAAGGGTATGACAGAAGTTCTATCATTAAAAATAGAAAATGAAATGGTAGATACGGGAAATGTAGAAATTACAAAAATAGATAAAGATAATAAGGCACCGTTAGCAGGTGTAGTCTTTGAAGTACAAGACTACAAAGGCAAAGTAGTAACGAAAGTAACGACAGATAAAGCTGGAAAAGCAATAGTTGCAGATTTATCAGTAGGAAAGTACAAGCTAGTAGAAGTAGAGAGTTTACCAGGCTACAAAAAATTAGAAAAGCCTGTACTATTTGAAATTACAAAAGGTATGACAAAATCTTTAGCGTTCACTGTAGAAAATGAAATGGTAGATACGGGGAATGTAGAAATCACAAAAATAGATAAAGACAGTAAAGCACCATTAGAAAATGTTGTATTTGAAGTACGTGACTCAAAAGGCAAAGTAGTTGCGAAAGTAACAACGGATAAAGAAGGAAAAGCAGACGTTTCAGATTTATCTATTGGAAAGTATGAGTTAGTAGAAGTAGAAACACCAGCAGGCTACAAACCACTAGAAAAGCCAGTATCATTCGAAATCAAAAATGGTATGACGAAAGTCTTATCATTGAAAGTAGAGAATGAACAGTTAGACAAAGGTTCAGTGGAGATTACAAAAATGGCTGCTGAAAGCAAGGAAGTCTTATCAGGAGCTGTGTTTGAAGTTCATGATGAAAAGGGAAAAGTAGTAGTGAAAGTAACAACAGATAAAGATGGAAAGGCAAAAATCGCAGATCTATCTGTAGGTAACTACACACTAGTAGAAGTAGAAGCACCAAAAGGATATGAAAAATTAACTAATCCAATTCCATTTGAAATTACAAATGGAATGATAAATGCAGTTCAATTAGAAGTATTAAACAAATTGAATCATTTAGCACCACCAGGTCCAGAAACACCAGATCCAGAAAATCCTGGAACACCGGATCCAGAAAATCCTGGAATACCAGATCCAGAAAATCCTGGAACACCAGATCCAGAAAATCCTGGAACACCGAATCCAGAAAATCCTGGAACACCGAATCCAGAAAATCCTGGAACACCGAATCCAGAAAATCCTGGAACCCCAAATTCAGAGAAACCTGGAACCCCGAATTCAGAAAATCCTGGAACACCAGATCCAGAGAAACCTGGAACACAAAATCCAGAAAAAACTGAAAAAGAATTACCGAAGACAGGGCAGAAAATGCCTGTGGAACCATATATGGGAGCACTTCTTGTAATGATGAGTTTTGGATTACTCGTATTAGGTAGAAAACAGCAGAGATAATAAATGTGAAAAGGTATCCTCAAAGTATTTGAGGATACCTTTTTTAGCATAAAAAAAGGCATCTAGCAAAAGTACTAGATGCAAATAAAAACACAAGGGAAGACAAAATTCTTCCCTTTTCCCGTATGTAATTATATCAAAAAATTTATAAAAAACTAGCTATATTTCAAATATAATTTTTAAAAAAGTTATATACATAAATAATTGCAATACACGCAGTTTTATCTTTCTGAAAAATCTATTTCTTTATTTTTGAATATTAAGACTAATGTTGATAAATCTTCAGATAATTAGAAAAAATACCCGAAAGGATATATAATATTGCTTAATAAATAATTTTAATGAATTACGTATATTTCATTTGGTGTATTAATTGAATATCATAATTTTAAATTTTATTAAGCAAGAATCTCGGTTACTTATTGCATTTCTAACATAGGGTGAGATAGAAAAATACAATAGTGTGGAGGTTTTTATAATGACGTTTGTTCTTAGTAAAATGAGTGGCTTTAGCATAGAAGAAAAGGTACATGAATTTGAATCTAAAGGATTCCTTGAAATCTCAAATGAAATCTTTTTACAAGAGGAAGAGAATCATCGTTTATTAACACAAGCACAGTTAGATTATTATAATTTGGAAGATGATGCGTACGGTGAATGCCGTGCTAGATCTTATTCAAGGTATATAAAGTATGTTGATTCACCAGATTATATTTTAGATAATAGTAATGATTACTTCCAATCTAAAGAATATAACTATGACGATGGCGGGAAAGTTAGACAGTTCAATAGCATAAATGATAGCTTTTTATGTAATCCTTTAATTCAAAATATCGTGCGTTTCGATACTGAATTTGCATTTAAAACAAATATAATAGATACAAGTAAAGACTTAATTATAGGTTTACATCAAGTAAGATATAAAGCTACTAAAGAAAGACCATCTTTTAGTTCACCTATTTGGTTACATAAAGATGATGAACCAGTAGTGTTTTTACACCTTATGAATTTAAGTAATACAGCTATTGGCGGAGATAATTTAATAGCTAATTCTCCTCGGGAAATTAATCAGTTTATAAGTTTGAAGGAGCCTTTAGAAACTTTAGTATTTGGACAAAAGGTCTTCCATGCCGTAACGCCACTTGGAACAGAATGTAGTACGGAGGCTTTTCGCGATATTTTATTAGTAACATTTTCTTATAAGGAGACAAAATGAGAGAGAATAAAATAATTATGATTTCTGGAGCCAATAGCGGTATAGGTTATGCTTGTATAAAATACTTTTTAGAAAAATCATTTCATGTAATAGCGCTTGATATTAATAATAATAATTTAATAGATTATATGAAAACAGATATGCCTTTGAAAGTAGTGCAAATTGATTTAAGTAATAGCGAAGCAATTCATAATCTTTTTACTCAATTAGATTTAGAAAAGCTTTCTCCTGATATATTAATAAATGCAGCTGGTATTCGAGAGATAACACCTGTTTTACATTTATCCGATGATATGTTTAAAAAAGTAATTGATGTAAATTTAGTAGCCCCATTTATCCTTTCTAGGGAAGTAGCGAAGCGATGGTGTGAATCGAAAATAAAAGGTTGTATTGTGAATATAGCATCGGTTTCTGGATTAATGGCTGAACCAGAGCGAGCTGCTTATGTTGCATCAAAGCATGCTTTAATCGGATTAACTAAACAGATGGCTATGGAATTTGGGAAGCAAAATATAAGGGTAAATAGCATTTCTCCTGGTGTTATTAGAACTGAACTTACAGAAGAATACTTTAGTAATAAAGCCTTGATGTCTATGATAAAAAGTAATCAATCTTTAGATACTTGGGGGTTGCCGCAGGATATTGTTTCATGTATTGAGTACTTGATTTCTGATCAGGCCCGCTTTATTACTGGTTCTAATTTTGTAATTGATGGTGGTTGGACTGCTGGGAAAAATTTATAATTGAGTGTTTTTGAGGAAAAGCACCTGTCCTTTTTTAGGCTGGTGTTTTTCTCACTATAAACCGAGTTTTTATTGGAGGGGGATTAATTTGCTTCAAAAAAGTTTTAAGCAAGAGAAAACGGTACCGGCCTTAAAGATGATAGCGTCAATGGTTATCTTTGGATCAGTTGGATTTTTTTCGGTTCAAACAAACTTACCTTCGTTTGAATTAGTGTTTGTAAGGTGTATTTTTGCGACAATATTTTTAAGTGTATGCTGGTTGCTTACAGGGCAATATAAACAAGATAAATGGGAACGAAAAGAAGTTATTCAAGTTTTAATATGTGGCTTTTTCTTAGTATTTAATTGGGTTTTCTTATTTAAAGCCTTTGAAAATATGTCAGTTACAATTGCTATCTCAGTTTATCATCTTGCACCAGTAATTGTACTGTTAATTGGAAGTATCGTCTTTAAAGAAAAATTAACATTAATATCTATCATTTCAATAGTTGTGTGTTTTGCAGGAGCTTTATTAATTGCTGGTATCGATGGAAGCTTCTCTGTCGGCTCATTAATGTCTTCAGGTATGATATGGGGATTTCTTGCAGCTCTCTTTTATGCATTTACAACTTTATTTGGTAAAGGGATTAACAAAATGAGTGCGTATGCAATGACATTTTTACAAACATTCTTGGGGATATTTCTTTTAATACCATTTATAGATTTAGATGCTTTTAGTGGCCTCACTCAAAGTAATTGGACATATATTATAGCTACTGGTTTTATTCACACAGGGATAGTATATTATCTGTTTTTTGATAGTCTACGTTATTTATCTACAAAAACAATCTCAATATTAGTTTTTTTAGATCCGGCAGTGGCAATATTATTAGATACTGTACTTACTGGATTCCGTCCAACTTTAATGCAAATAACAGGAATTCTTTTTATTTTTATTGGCATGACTTTAACATTAAAAAAATCTAAAGATAAAAAACTGAGCCAAAAAGAAAATCAAATTGAAAGCGATGCTAGTATATCTCAACAATAATGAAATATATTGTGCATAAAACGATAAACCTTGCATGAATTATGTAAGGTTTATTTTAGTTCAAAATAATTCATATTTATAATATATAATTTTCAAAACTGAGGTATGTGTTTCTTTAATATGCTTTTGATTCATATTTTTTGATAATATATAAGTAATAAATTCATAGAATTGGAGTGATGAGATGCAGCCGTTAGAAAGAGAGATTCATTCTAATATGCTGAAAGTGTGGCGAATTCACGCTTTAATTGGGGCGGCAGTTATACTAACAGTCGTAATTGCGTATTTCTTTTTTATGATTAATTTTAACTGGTGGGGCTGGTTGTTTGGACTATTAGTAACAGGAGCCATTATATTTATTCCACTTGATTATTTTGTGTTTCCAAATTTACGTCAGCGCTATTATAGTTACAGATTAAATGAAGAAGAGATTGAGATTCAAAAGGGAATGTTCGTTGTAAAACGCGTACTTATTCCGATGATCCGTGTGCAGCACGTAACGATTGAGCAAGGGCCAATCATGAGAAAGTATAATTTAGCAGAATTACATATTTCAACAGCCGCAACTTCTCATAGTATCCCAGGTTTAACGAAAGAAGAAGCAGAACAGCTGAAAAGACAAATTGGAGAACTTGCGAAAGTGAGTGATGAGGATGTATAAGAGGCAACATCCGATTACAATATTGTTAGGTATTAGGGTTGCGAGTTTGTTGCCACTTATTATTCTTGTTTTATTTAAACCTGATGAACAAGTGGAACCTTGGTATTTATTTTATCTTTTTCTTCTGGTTGTTTTATTCATCATGGCTATTTTTTCAGCAATTAAATGGTATTTTAAAGTGTACTGGATTGAGAATAATATTCTACATATAAAGCACGGTGTTTTTGTAAAGAAGGAAAGTTATTTAAATAAAGAACGTGTGCAAAATGTTAGTACGTCTTCTAACGTTATTTATCAGATGCTTGGACTTATGAAGTTAAATATAGAAGTAGCGGGTGGTGGTAGTGAACCAGAAGTGATGTTGGCTGGTATTAAAGAAGACGAGGCAAAACATTTAATCGCTTTATTACATAAGAAAGAAACTACTGTAAAAGAAGAAATAGAAGAGGAAGAAAGCAAGACGGTTTATCAGTTAACAGCGAAAGAGGTTTTAGCAGCAGCGATTACCTCTGGTCGGTTCGGACTAGTGTTTTCTGGACTAGTACTTCTTTACACAAAGTTTGATTTTATTCTTCCTGAAGGATTCACAAGTAAAGTAGAAGCGTATGTGATGGGAAACGGTGTTTATAAACTAATTGTAATAGCATTAATTTTAATGGCAATTTCATGGATTATTTCCACGGCTGGATATGTGTTGAAATATGCAAACTTTAAAATTGAGCGAAAAGGGGAAGAAATTCGTATCGTTCAAGGTTTATTTGAAAAGAAAGAGTTTGTCTTAAAATTGCACCGAATTCAAGCGATTACTGTAAAAGAAGGTATGCTTCGCCAGCCATTTGGTTATTGCGCTGTTGAAGTGGAAGCAATTCACAGTATTGGAGCAGCAAGTAATGAAGTGATGCTGCATCCGTTTATGAAGAAAAAAGATGTACGGCAACTGCTCACATATTTAGAGTTACCTTATGAAATTGAAGCGGAGATCGTTCACTTACCAAAAACAGCGTTGCGTCGTTATTTCATTATGGGCTGGTTAATAAGTATCATACTAACAGTTCTAATTGCCAGCGTTAGTATATATTTAAAACAATATATTGCATTGTTTGTTATTTTACCGTTATTTATCGTATTTTCGTTACTTGCGTATGCTAGATATAAAAGCGGCGGTTATGAATTAAGAGAAAATCAACTAACGGTTGTATATCGTGATTTTTCGAAATATACAGGAATAATGCGAAGAAGACATGTTCAAGCAGTAGGTTATAATCAATCGTATTTTCAAAGAAAGGATGAATTATGTACAACTCTTGTAGCGGTAGCGGGGCGGGGTTATGAAGTAAAGCATATGAGAAAAAAAGATTCACTTCGTATATATAATTGGTACAAAGAAAAAGGAAACACCGGTGTGTAATGGTGTTTCCTTTTTATGTCATGATTTGTCGATAAGTCGATATATTCGAAGAATCGCTGATATAATTCGAGTTACGCCGATATATTCGAAAAATCGCCGATATAATTCGAGTTGCGCTGATATATTCGAAAAATCGCCGATATAATTTCACATACCGAGAATTCCGAACTCCAAACTCCAAAAAATTAAACTAACACATTAAAAGTAGTCACAAAAGATGGACGTGAGAAAATACTCTTTTGCTGTTCCGCATGTGGATGTGCCGGAGCTTGTCCTTCTGCTTGCGTGGGACGTTTTTTATGAGCGTTTTCGAATGAACGTGATTCTGTCCAGTCTTTAAAGTTTTGCTCTGTTTCCCACATCGTTAAGATAACATATGTATCGTTACTTAATGGGCGTAGAACACGGATCGCTTGGAATCCTGGTTCGTTTTCGATAAGGCCTGCGCGGTTTTTAAAGCGGTTTTCAAATACAGGGCGACCTTCGTCTGTGACAGAAATGTTGTTACAAACGATATAGCCAGGTTGTCCTTTAAATTCACCGACAGCATCTAGTACGTCATACTTAAGTGAGCCTTCTACAGATTCTTCTGTATTTTCTTTATAAAACATATTTTTTTCATCATTTTTTGCAGTGAAATGTGCTTGTTCTAGAGGTGTTTCATATGAAATAATAGCCTTCATTTTAATGCCCCCTTAATAGTTTGTTTCTATTATATCAACTCTCTTAAAAAACTTCGAAGATAATATACATAAAGATACTTCTTTTTCAAATAATAAATGTACCATCATTTGGAAAGAAGGACGATGTATGAAGAAAGTAAAGTGGACTTTATTAGGCGGCGTCGCAACGTTCGTAGTAGCGATTGTACTCTATAAACTTATCGTGTTAGCTGGTGGCTATATGATGGATGAAAAGCAGCTCGTTTTCCACTCTTCATCACGTATCGTTGACCAGAAAGGGAAAGAAATTACGAAATTATACGTAGAAAATAGAGAGCTCGTACCGATCGAGCAAATTCCGAAGTATGTGCAACAGGCATTTGTTGCGGTGGAAGATTCTCGTTTTTATGAGCATCAAGGAATTGATTATCCCTCTATATTCCGTGCTCTTTATAAAGATACGTTAGCTGGAGAAAAGGTAGAGGGCGGTAGTACCATTACGCAGCAACTCGCTAAAAACGTCTTTTTAACTCGTGAAAAAACATTTACGCGCAAATTGAAGGAAGTCGCAATTTCTCTTCAATTAGAGCAAAAATATACGAAGCAACAAATTCTTGAAATGTATATGAACCATATTTATTTTGGTCATGGGGCTTACGGTATTCAAGCAGCAGCAAAGTTATATTTTAATAAAAATGTTGAGGATTTAACAGTAGAGGAAGGGGCAATGCTTGCAGGCCTTCCGAAGTCACCAAACGGATATTCACCGTACTATTCTGCAGAGAAGAGTAAGGAACGCCGCGATCTAGTATTGTCACTTATGCATAAACAAGGCTATTTGACTGCCGAAGATAGCGTACGTTATCAAGGAAAGACGATTGCTTTATATAAAAACTTAGACGAAAATGAGCTCGCATATATGCCGTATATTGATATGGTCATAGATGAAGCAGCTCGTTTATACGGATTGTCTCATCAAGAAGTACTTCGCGGAGGATATACGTTTGTCGTACCTATGGATGAAAAAATTCAAAAGGTAGCGTATAACCAGTTTCAAGATGCAAGGAATTTTCCTGGGAAAGAAGAAGGGGCACAAGGTGCATTTTTATTAATGGATAATCGTACGGGAGGGATTAAAGCGGCGATTGGGGGAAGAAAGTACGTCCCGAGAGGATTTAATCGTGTTTTTGCCAAAAGGCAGCCGGGATCTGTTTTAAAACCACTTATCGTTTATGCACCAGCACTAGAAACGAAAAAGTATAATCCGTATTCTTTATTAACGAATGAAAGAAATTCTTTTGAAGGGTATGAACCTCGAAATTATAATCATGAGTATTCAAAAGAAATGACGATGTATGATGCGATTTTAGAGTCGGCAAACGTACCGGCAGTTTCTTTATTAAATGAGTTAGGGGTAGAAGAAGGAAAGCAATATTTAGAAAAAGGAAATGTCCATATTGCAGATGCTGGTTTAAGTACAGCGCTTGGCGGATTGAAAAATGGCGTTTCAACATTTGATCTTGTAAAAATGTATCGTTCATTTTTAGCAAATGGAAATATTATCGAGCCGCACGTTATTGATAAAGTATTAAATAGACACGGTGCAGTCATTGGGGAATCTCCAAAAGTAGAGACGAAAATCTTCTCGAAGCAGACAGCATGGTATATGACGAAAATGTTAGAAGGAGTTGTGAAGGAGGGGACAGCGAGAGCAGGTGTATATAACGGTGCGCTAGCTGGAAAAACGGGTACAACTTCATTGCCAAATGACGATAAGGGAGCAAGAGATATGTGGTTCGTCGGCTATACACCGAACTTAGTAGGCGCTGTTTGGATTGGTTATGACCGTACGGATAAGGAACATCAGTTGCAAGGAGAAAGTGCATCTGCGACAAAATTGTTTAAGAAAATTTTAACGAAGGCTAATGTAGAACATAAAGAGAAGTTTATGAAGCCTGAAGGTGTGGAAACAATCGGTGCTCCGATTCGGCTGCGCAAAATTGAAGATGTAAAAATGAAACTATCATTTAGTCCTTTCGGTTTATTTAAAGCAAAATTAAGTTGGACGCCACTTCCAGATAACAGAATTATGTACCGAATCTATAGAGTGGAGAACGGAATTCATACGCATGTTAGCACTATAAATGGTGCTGGAGAATATGAGGAAAAGTTCGTTAACATATTTTCAAAACCGAGCTTTTACGTTGTACCATATAATTCACAAACGAATCGCGAAGGAGAAAAGTCAAAAGTAGCTAAACCATAGTTTTTCTCTGTGTTATAATAAGAATGTTGTGAAAATAGTAAGCGTTTTTACGAATGTTTGTGTCAATTTAATGAACAACGTACATAATATTATGCATTTTGTTTTTACAAGCTGTATAGTAAAAAAAGATAAATATCGAACGTATTCGAAGCATTGGTAAGGAAGGGAGCAAGGGTCTTGGTAAGAACTATAAATGAGACATTTTTAAAAGCATGTAGGGGGGAACGTACCGATTATGTACCAGCATGGTATATGCGTCAAGCAGGTCGTTCACAGCCGGAATATAGAAAGATTAAAGAAAAGTATTCTTTATTTGAAATTACACACAATCCAGAGTTATGTGCTTACGTTACAAAATTGCCGGTTGATCAATATAACGTAGACGCAGCAATTCTTTATAAAGATATTATGTCACCACTACCTGCAATTGGTGTGGATGTAGAAATTAAATCAGGTATTGGCCCAGTTATCGATAACCAAATCCGTTCTTTACAAGACGTAGAAAAACTAGGGGAAATCAATCCAGAAGATGATGTACCGTACATACTAGATACAATTCGTTTATTAACGACAGAAATGTTAGACGTACCGTTAATCGGTTTTTCAGGAGCTCCATTTACATTAGCGAGCTATATGATTGAAGGCGGTCCATCTCGTAACTACCATAATACGAAAGCGTTCATGTATGCAGAGCCAAAAGCTTGGTTTGCTTTAATGGATAAGCTAGCAGATATGGTTATCACATATTTAAAAGCGCAAATTAACGCAGGAGCAAAAGCAGTTCAAATTTTCGATTCTTGGGTTGGAACAGTAAATGTAGCAGATTATCGCGTATTTATTAAACCAGCAATGGAGCGTATTTTTGCAGAAGTTCGTAAGATGGGTGTACCGATGATTATGCACGGCGTAGGAGCTGCACACTTAGTGAATGAGTGGCACGACTTACCGCTTGATGTAGTCGGCTTAGACTGGCGCTTACCGATTGAAGAAGCACGTGCACGCGGCGTTCTTAAGGCGGTACAAGGAAATATGGACCCTTCATTCTTACTTGCACCATGGTCTGTTATTGAAGAACATGTAAAAGGTATTTTAGATCAAGGGATGAAACAGCCGGGTTATATCTTTAACTTAGGTCACGGTGTGTTCCCAGAAGTAAATCCAGATACATTAAAACGTTTAACTACATTTATTCATGAATATTCTAAAGGGAAGTTAGCGAAGTAAAGGAGAATTGCTGTATGAAAAAGAAAATTGGTTTGCTTGTAATGGCATACGGAACGCCATATAAAGAAGAAGATATTGAACGTTACTATACACATATTCGCAGAGGAAGAAAGCCAAGTCCTGAAATGTTGGAAGATTTAACAGAGCGTTACCGTGCAATTGGTGGTATTTCTCCTTTAGCTACTATTACATTAGAGCAAGCTAAGAAGTTAGAGAAGCGCTTAAATGAAGTACAAGATGAAGTAGAGTACCATATGTATCTTGGCTTAAAACATATTGAACCGTTTATTGAAGATGCAGTGAAAGATATGCATAACGACGGAATACAAGATGCAATCGCACTTGTTCTTGCACCTCACTATTCTACGTTTAGTGTGAAATCATACGTTGGACGAGCACAAGAAGAAGCTGAGAAACTTGGAAACTTAACAATTCACGGCATTGATAGCTGGTATAAAGAGCCGAAATTCATCCAGTACTGGGTTGATGCAGTGAAAGGTATATATAACGGTATGTCAGATGCAGAGCGTGAAAAAGCAGTATTAATCGTATCTGCACATAGCTTACCAGAGAAAATTATTGCAATGGGCGATCCATATCCAGATCAATTAAATGAAACAGCGGATCATATCGCGCGCGGAGCTGAAGTAGCAAACTATGCAGTAGGCTGGCAAAGTGCAGGAAACACACCAGATCCTTGGATTGGTCCAGATGTACAAGATTTAACGAGAGAACTAAATGAAAAGCACGGTTATACTTCATTCGTATATGCACCAGTTGGATTTGTTGCGGAACATTTAGAAGTTTTATATGACAATGACTTTGAGTGTAAAGTTGTAACGGATGAAATTGGTGCGAAATATTATCGTCCAGAAATGCCAAATGCATCGGACGCATTTATTGATTGTTTAACAGATGTTGTATTAAAGAAAAAAGAATCTGTACTGTAAGAAGAAAGGGGGAGCCTGCTTGAGGAAAAAAGTTGTGATCGTCGGCGGAGGTATTACTGGATTAACAGCAATGTATAACTTACAAAAAAATATTCATGAAAAAAACTTGCCGATTGATACATTACTTATAGAAGCATCGGGTAAACTTGGCGGAAAAATTCAAACCGTTCGAAAAGATGGATTTACAATTGAGCGCGGACCGGATTCTTTCTTAGCACGAAAAGAAAGTGCAGCTAGATTAGTGAAAGAATTAGGCCTTGGCGATGAACTTGTAAATAATCAAGCCGGTCAATCATTTATCCTCGTAAACAATCGATTACATAAAATGCCGAATGGATCAATGATGGGAATTCCAACGCAAATTACGCCGTTTCTATTTTCCGGGCTGTTCTCCCCAATTGGTAAACTAAGAGCTGGTTTTGATCTATTAATGCCAAGGTCAAAGCCAGTATCTGACCAATCACTCGGACAATTCTTCAGACATCGTCTTGGAAACGAAGTGGTTGAAAACTTAATAGAACCGTTACTATCGGGTATTTATGCAGGGGATATTGATGAAATGAGCTTAATGTCAACATTCCCGCAAATGTATCAGATTGAGCAGAAACATCGCAGCATTTCACTCGGTATGCGTACGCTCGCTCCGAAAGAAGAGAAAGCTGAACCGAAAAAAGGAATCTTCCAAACAGTGAAAACAGGTTTAGAATCTATCGTTGAATCTCTTGAAGCAAAGATGCATGAAGGTACGATAATAAAGGGAACTCGCATTGAAAAAGTTGCAAAACAGGGTGATGGTTATACGATTACTCTTAGTAACGGAAAAGAAATAGAAGCAGACGCTATCGTAGTGGCAACTTCGCATAAAGTATTGCCGTCCATGTTTGCTCAATACAAGCAGTTTCGTTTCTTTCGTAATATTCCATCCACATCCGTTGCGAATGTCGCACTTGCTTTCCAAAAGTCCGCAATCCAGCGCGATATTAATGGTACAGGATTTGTCGTATCACGAAATAGCGATTACACCATTACAGCATGTACGTGGACGCATAAAAAATGGCCACATACAACGCCAGAAGGAAAAACACTCCTTCGCTGTTACGTTGGACGTGCTGGTGATGAAGCGGTTGTAGAACAAACTGAAGAAGAGCTCGTTCAGCTCGTACTAGAAGATTTAAGAAAGCCGATGGATATTACAGAGGATCCAGAGTTTACAATCGTAAGCCGCTGGAAAGAAGCGATGCCTCAATATACAGTAGGCCATAACGAGCGAATGAAAAAGCTCACAACATTTATGGAGAAAGAGTTGCCTGGTATATACTTGGCAGGTAGCTCCTATGCTGGTGCTGGACTTCCAGATTGTATTAATCAAGGTGAGGAAGCTGCAAAGCGTGTATTATCTCATTTGGAGAAAGTAATAGATGCTGAATTAATCGCACAATAAACGAAACGCCTTCAATCATATTGAAGGCGTTTCGTTTATTATATAAAATACTTATTCGCCAATAAACATATATAAGTTATTTGGCTTTATAACAGCATCTCCTGCATAAATAACCCATTCTGTTAAGTTATCAAAATCTAAATGATAACTATTTCCTTCACTCATATCTTCTATGAAATATGGTTCATTAATGAGTATTCCTTGAATGAAATCTTCCGTAATGTTTTGCATTTCAAACCACATATGTTCACTTTTTCCTTCTTCGTAGGAGACACCAAACTTAGCAAGGAAACGAAAATCTTCATTTGATTGTTCAATGTGAAAAATGTTGCTGAAATACCCAAAAGTATTTTTCGCATTGTAAGCCATACGATCGGTTTCACTATTTGTTTTATAGAACATGAGCCCTGTAGCTTCCTCGTGTTCTTTGAAAAAACTTTCAATATATTCTTCTGAAGTATTAAATTTGAATAAGAGAACGGATGGAGATTGATGGTATTCATCTCGGGCATCCATTCCGCCTAAGAATACATTTTGTGAATCTATTGGTTGTAGACTCACTTCCTCATCTTCGATTGAAGATAATTGGTCCATACTCGTTTTATGCCCTATATAAGATAATCCTTTTTCCCACGGAACAGCGACTGTATGTATAGAACCTTGCTGACTATGCGCGATAACGATAGGCTCATTCATAGGGACTTGTCCATTCTCAACGGCATTATTAGCAAATGTTTGAAAGAGATCGCTAATGCCGTAGTAGGAAGAAATGCGATTTGGAATAATTAACTCTATTTCAGTTACGCCTGCTCTTAAAAGACCATGTGTATGAAACCAATATTGCGTAGGCTCACCGTCTTTATCGTCTTCATAAACGGAATGAATAACGTATAAGTCAGGAATGTCAGGTAATAATTCATTTTCAACGTGATATTCAATATAGCTTCTAGATATCACTTTCATTGCTGCACTTGAATCGATTACAAATAACAAATCTGGGGCGAGATTCCATAAGAACTGTAACTGCTGGAAAAAGCAGTCCAGTACATCGCCTACAAATAGCGTACGAGTGAAAATTTCAGTGCCGAAAGCTGCATCTTCAAAATTACGATCTACGATTGTAGTATCTTGTCTATTGTACATTTTATATCCTTCTGGATCGTTCGGTTCATCAATATGCAGTTCGTACGGTATGACTGTTTCACCCATATGTAATTCAACAATAAGGCTTGTCTCATCACTATAAACAATTTTTAAATCATCAACTTTAGTAGCGATCGTTTCTAGTCGCTGTTTTAACTGCTCAATTGTAATTCTAGTTGGTATAACGGCAATCATATCTGAAAAATGACGTTCTAATGTTCCATTCATAGCTGCGCGGTATGTTTCTGTTTGCACTTCCATCCAATCACTCCTATTCAAATGAATCCATTTTACATGCCAATTAAATGTCGATATTTTCTGTTTTCTCTCTCTAACATTATAGAGTGTATTTGTAGAAGGTGTAAAATTATTATTTTGTATTATAGTTTGAAAGCTTGTAAATTAAATAAATCTTTTGTAAAATTTGTCGAAATATAGTTCTATATAACGAATCATTTGTTATGATAGAAATGCTGAGAAAATATGAAATAGAGAGAGGAAAATGGCTGTGAAGAAATTGTTAAGTGTCTTTTTATCATTCTTGCTATTGCTTTCATTTACTGGAACTTTAGCGCAAGCAGAAGAAACTGCTTCTATGTCAGTAGAAAAAGCAATTGAAGTATTTAAGCAGCAAGGGAAAACGAAGGGGATAGTAGAAGGATATATTGTTGGATATACGCAAAGTTCTTCTAAATATACGAAGGATCCAGCTAAGTTTGATGATACAAACGTAGCAATTGCAGATTCGCCAAACGAAACGAATCCAGACAAAATCATGCCCGTTCAGTTACCGAAAGGTGATGTGAGAACGGCAGTGAATGTAAAAGATCACCCTGAAAATATCGGGAAGAAAGTTATTTTGACTGGGACTCTTGAATTATATTTTAGTAACCCAGGTCTAAAATCAGTAACAGCTTATAAGTTTCAAGGTGAAGGACAAAACCGTGTTAGCGATGTAGTAGCTTCACCGAACGGTGGAGAAGTTGCTAAAGGAACAGCGGTAACATTAACGACGAATACAGAGGGAGCAACAATCTACTATACGTTAGATGGCTCTAATCCTACTAATAAAGGTGTTCGTTATAATGGACAAATTATAGTGAATGAAAATAGTGTAGTGAAAGCAATCGCAGAAAAAGAAGGACTTACTTCTTCAGCAATTTCGACATTTTCATTTATTATCGTAAATAATGAACAGGTTCGTATTCATGACATTCAAGGAAAATCACATATGTCTCCTTACAACGGGAAGAAAGTATACAATGTGGAAGGCGTTGTCACAGCGCTTGATAAAAACGGCTTTTATATAGAAGATAATCAACCAGATAATGATCCAGCTACTTCAGAAGGTATGTACGTATATAAAAAAGATGCGAATGTAGCAGTAGGAGATCTTATTCAAGTTGATGGAGTAGTAGAAGAATATGTTGGACCAGGATATGCAGAGCGATTTGAAACAGACTTAACGACGACAGAAATTAAGGCGAGTCGCGTTGCTGTAGTCGCAAAAGATCAACCTTTACCAGCACCGATCATACTTGGAGAAAACGGTGTGAAAATCCCGGACCAGATTATTGATAATGATGCATTTGGTTTATTTGATCCAACTGAAGATGCAATCGACTTCTATGAAAGTATAGAAGGCATGCGTGTTACGATGCCAACACCAAAAATCATTACACCTCAGAAAAACGGAAATTTATATGTAACAGTAAAAAATGGTGGAGATAAAATAGTAACACAATATGGAACACCTCTATTAGATGAAAATCAATTAAACCCAGAGCGCCTTTCTGTAAAAGTACCTCGCGATTATGTAGCAAAAGTAGGAGATACTTTCACTGGAGATATAACAGGGGTAGTCGGATATGATTACGGTTCGTTCCGCATTTCGCCAATAACGGAATTACCATCTGTAGTGGATGGTGGATTTAAGCAAGTAGGCGCAAATATTCAGCCTCGTCTTGATAAGTTAACAGTTGCTACATATAACATTGAAAACTTCTCGGCGAATAAAAAAGAAACAACAGATGAAAAGGTAAAAGCGTTAGCATATTCTATTAAATACAATTTAAAAATGCCAGATATTATCGGTGTAGAGGAAATGCAAGATAATAACGGATCAATTAATGACGGTACAACAGATGCGTCATTAAGCGCAAAACGTATCATTGATGCAGTTCTAGAAATTCGCGGGCCAAAGTATGAGTATGTAGAAATCGCTCCAAACAATAATCAAGACGGAGGAGCACCAGGAGCGAATATTCGCGTCGGTTTCTTCTATAATCCATCACGCGTGAAATTAGCGACGGTACCGAAGTTACTTGATAAAAATGTCGTTCGTATTGGAGACGAAAATCCATTATTTGAAAGTACACGTAAACCGTTAGCGGCAGAATTTACGTTCCAAGGACAAAACATTGTTGTCGTTGCAAATCACTTAAACTCAAAAATAGGAGATGCAACGCCATTTGGAAAAGTGCAGCCGCTCGTATTAAAAAGTGAAGACAAACGAATTCAGTTAGCGCAAGAAGTAAATCATTTCGTACAAGGAATTCAGAAAAAGAATACGAATGCACCAGTTGTCGTGTTAGGTGATATGAACGATTTCGAATTCTCTAAACCACTAAAAACACTAGAGGGAACAATCTTAAAAGATATGTTAAACACAGTACCGAAAGAGAATCGTTACACGTACATTCACGAAGGAAATGCGCAAGTGTTAGATCATATTTTAGTAACAAACAACATCGCACCGCACACAATTGTAGATCCAGTGCACTTAAACTCAAACATAATGAAAGAGCACGGACGTGTAAGTGACCACGACCCAGTACTTGCTCAAATTGATTTGAAGAAGGCTTCTTAAAGTGGGGAACGCTTAGGTGACTAAGCGTTCTTTTTTTGCATCGTTATAGAATAGTATAAAGAGATGATTCCTTTTTTTGTAATCTAATGATAAAATTAATTGAATATTTAGTTTTTAACAAGGGGGACAACAATGCAGTTACAAATAAATGGAAAGGTAATGAATCAGTTTGCAATTTTTTTTAGTACGATCATCATGCTTCAGTTTGTAGCTGATATAACAGGACTTACAAGCAATCTAGATATTACGTATAACTTAATACATACAGCAGCTTCTTATATAACATTTAGTTTGGCGGTTATTTTCACTTTAATAGGTGCAAGAAGAGAATTAAGTAAATATGCAATTGTTTCATTATGTTTAGTTGTAGGTATTAAAGCGATTTATTTTGTAGCGGTCGTTATTTTATGGGGGTTGGCTGGTACACCGTAAGTGAATAGTAAATAAACCCTAATTTCCAATATAGTAAGGAAATTAGGGTTTTATTATACTTGAAACGCTTTTCTACACCGCTCTCTTTTTTGCAGTCTTCTTTTATATTTTTTTCTATCCCGCTTTACTCCTTGTATATACATAAGTAAGCTAACGAAAAGGAAGAAAGCACATTGCGTCATTAAAATATATGGTGACATGCCTTGCAATGGTTGTTTCGGATCATATAAATGAAAAGGTGCTCCGCCTATTGAAGGAAGTATTGTATTTAGCAGGACGTACGGAATGGAGGCGGCTGCAAATGGAAAGAGAATTGCCATATAGTCTTTTTGTGACCATACAGATGCAGCAAGTCCTAAAAGGGCCATTAAACCTGCAAATAAAAAATTAATTCCAATATATACAGTAATGTAAGTGAGAGGCGCATCAAAATATAGGTTTGCGAACATTCCATCAGCATTTATGATGCCTGACCCAACCGTAGGTGTTCCGTCTGGAATGGTTAATTTGCAAAATAATAACGATAAGATGAATGGAAGTGTATAAAGAAATCCTCCGCAAAAAAACGTAACGATATATTTCGCTACGGAATAAGGAAATATAGAAATCCCCTTACTCACAAACGGTTTAAAACCATCGGACTTATCCGAATTGTAACTTGTACTAAAGGGGAAACTCGCAATAACTGGCATTAATAATAAATAAACATCCATTTCATTGTCGCGAAATCCAATCCATTTTAAATCTGTTGATATAGGACCATTTGCTGCGTCTCCTAAATAACGAATTACATAATAATAGTGATAAATGCAAATAAGAACGAATCCACTAAGCATCATAATGAAAGAAATACGACTACAAAAAGCTTGCTTTATATTTAAACGAAGTGCACGCATCATGAATGAAAAAGCCTCCACTGTTTTGATAAACTTTTCTATTTTCTATATTACTATTAATTGTAAAGATTTTCTTGTTTTTTTTATTTGATTATTTAAAAAAGAGGAATTTTGTTGTTGTAAAGTAAGGTTAGCTGGAATTAATTTTTTCTAAAATATGGTTGACAATTAAGTATTACATTTGTAATCTTAATTGTAGATTACGAATGTAATACTTAGGAGTGAAACATACGATGACAAATCAATTACCTAAAATATCTGAAGCAGAATTAGAAATTATGAAAGTACTTTGGTCGAATTCTCCACAAACAGCGAATGAAATTATAGAAGAACTGGAAGATACAATGGACTGGAAACCAAAAACAATCCGCACATTAATTAATCGATTAGTACAAAAGGAAGCCGTTTCTTACCATCAAGATAAAGGGCGAATGTATGCTTATTATCCGTTAGTATCACAAGATAATTATTTGCAAGTGGAAACGAAATCTTTACTAAAGCGTTTTTGCGGTGCAGCGTTTAAACCATTACTTGTTAATTTCTTAAAAGAGGAGAAATTATCTTCAGAAGATATTAATGAATTAAAACGCATTTTAGATGAGAAGACAGAGGAGAATAAGAGGAAGGATCGATAAAAATGATAAACACGCTTATAAATGTATACCTTCCTCATTTTTTTGATTGGCTTATAGAAACGTCACTTATGGCTAGCATATTAGTTGGATTTATTTTATGTATAAAAGTTCTATTTAGAAATAAATTAACCCCCCGGTGGCAATATATGCTGTGGATCGTATTAATGATAAGACTCCTTTTACCGTGGTCGCCAGATAGCTCTTATAGCATTTACTCATTACTTTCCTATCGTTCTAGTGTATCGGAAGTGATTCCGAAAAATATGCCGGCTACTGAGAATATAGAGAACATAGAAAGCGACCGTAAAGTGGAATTGGAATCAAATCCTAAAATGGTGACAAAAACTAGCGAACCGGAAGTAGAAGTCAGTTTGGAAAAACAGACTACATTTTCTTTATACAAACTTGCTTTGTATGTTTGGCTAGCTGGGGTAATCATATTAGCAACCATCACGTTTCTTACAAATAGACGGTTATATTCGTACATAAAGAAACAACCCGATATTACAGATGAACAGGCCATTACAGTGTTTAATCGCTGTAAGCAGTCTATGAAAATGAAGAAGGCAGTTTCGTTACGTCTAGCGGGAAAGATTGCGAGCCCAACTGTGTTTACTTTCTTTCGTCCGAAAGTATTACTATCAAAAAAACATATGAAAGTATTAAATGAGCAACAATTACAATATGTCTTTTACCATGAGTTAGCTCATATTAAGAGAAACGATGTAGCTGTAAATTGGATTATGTACAGTTTAATCCTATTAAATTGGTTCAATCCGATTCTTTGGTACGCCTATTTTTGTATGCGAGAAGATCAAGAATTAGCCTGTGATGCATATGCACTTACTTTTATAGATAAAGAGGAACAAATTGCATACGGTCATACAATTATTACCCTTTTAGAACACTATTCCTATCAAGTACCAAGCCTAGCAAGTTTAAGTAGAAATAAACGAACACTAAAAAGGAGAATTGTTATGATTAAAAAGTTCCAGAAGAAATCGTATCGTTTTTCTTTACTCGGAGTTATTGTCATAGTTGCTATAGCATCCCTCTCTTTATTCAACGCATGTGCAACGGAAGGAAAGGAAAAGCAAGAGGATAAAGTAGAGCAGTCAAAGGATGCTTTCCAAAATGCTGTAGATATGCTGTATGGTACAGAAGAAAATGCGAAAAAAGAATATCATTATTCAGCAAGAGTGTATGAAGAAAAGACAGATTACTTATATTTAGCTGAAAAAGCTTTAACAAAAGATGAATTCCAGCAGTACATAAAATTATCTAAAAAAATTATTAATATACAGAAAAAAGGTGCTCCGAGAGATTCTGACTACGAGTCAACAGTTTTTAGAGAAGAGCGTTTATCAAAAGCTGATCGTGACAAATTATATGCACTTTATGATCAATCAAAACCATTTGATGACAAAGTATACGAATCTTTAAATTACACGGTAAAGGAAGCGCAACAACATGTTGATTTTCAAATTAAGAAGCCAACGTACACAATTGAAGGATACAATCTGAAGGATGAAAATGTAGGTTATTTTATTAAGAGAAGACCTGAATTAATTATTGAATTAGAGTATACAAACGGAAAAGGAAACTATACAACTTATCAATCGCAAGTATTTGGAGAAAGTAAAGATCCGTTTCATGCTTTATTTGGTGTAGAAGAAAACATTGAACAGTACGAATTAGAAGGTAATCAAATATTCTACGCAATTCATAACTCGGAGAGTAATTTACAAGGTATGAAGATGATTGTTCCTGCAAAAGGGAAAGATAGTGCATATCAAATTGTTATTATTAATCATAGTTTAGAGAACCCAGGAGAAGCAGTATTCGATAAAAATGTAAATAAAGAAGAATTAGAGAAAATTATGCTTTCTATGTTGAAATAGTAAAAAGGTGTTCTTAAGATGTATATCTCTAGAACATCTTTTCCTTTTCTCTTTTCTTCTGATAAACTATGGAAAGTATGATATACAATGACTGAAATTTTTTTATACTGGAAATAATAAAAAGAGAACTTGTATAGAATGTAAGCGTGTGGTAATATCAAAGATGTACCGATTGACTATATTATCCAATTGGTCATTTTTGGAGGTGATGATGTGGCAATAGATCGAAAACGTTCTATTATTGAGGCTGCAACAAAGTCTTTTTCAGCGTTCGGTTATAAAGCAACAACGATGGATCAAGTAGCGAAGTTAGCGAATGTAGGAAAAGGAACGATTTATACTTTTTTCAAAAATAAAGAAGAGCTATTTGGTGAAATTATTTCTAATTTAATTACAGAAATGAAGCAAGTTGCAGAAAATGCAATTCGTTCAGATGTTTCATTTTTTGAAAATGTACATAGAGCATTATATAGCATCTTGGAATTTAGAAAAGAACATCAGCTCATGATTAAATTAATTCAAGAAGAGCGCGATATGGGAACGAAAGAAGTACAAGAAGTTATGCAACAAGTTGATGTGGAAATCGTTTCTGTTATTCAATCGTATTTAAAGATTGCGATTGAAAAAGGTGAAATTAGCAAATGTGATCCAGAAATTACAGCATTTATTATGCTTCGCCTATACGTATCGCTTATTTTTGATTGGGAAAAAAATCACGAACCACTAGAAAAAGGAAAAATTGCAGAATTATTTGAACTTTATTTATTAAAAGGATTGTCAAATTAAGATAATCCTTTTATTATTATAAAATATGACTAAATGAACAAAACGGTCATATATTTAATTTAAGGAGGGAAAATAATTTCATATTGAGTAAAAGTTGCATAGTATAAATTCGGGGATAAGGCATATGTATGAATAAATATAGCCTTTTTATTTGGGTAAAAATGACTAAATGAACATTTTAGTCATTTGAAAGAGGGGGAGTAAAGATGAAATGGAATCAGTTACTTCGGAAAGAGTTTAATGAAATTATAAAAAGTAAAAAAATATTAATTCCAATTATCGCGGTTTTATTCGTACCAATTTTATATGCAGGTATGTTTTTATGGGCTTTTTGGGATCCATATAAACAGTTAGATGATTTACCAGTTGCGGTAGTCAATTTAGATAAAGGTGCAGTATTTGATGGGAAACCAATTGAGGTCGGAAAAGGGCTCGTTGATAACTTAAAAGATAATACAAGTTTCAAATGGGAATTTGTAAGTGAAAAAGAAGCGAAAAAAGGAATGGAAGGTAGAAAGTATTACATGTTAGTACGCATTCCAGATGACTTCTCAAGTAACGCTACAACGTTATTAAAAGATGATCCAAAACCATTAAACTTAGAATACATTCCAAACGAAAGCTTAAACTTCTTATCTTCACAAATTGGCGGAACAGCAATTGAAAAAATTAAAGGCGAAGTATCAAGCACGTTAACGAAAACATATGCAGAGACAATGTTTGATTCCATTCAAGACGTCTCAAAAGGATTAGCAGATGGAGCGGAAGGTGCAAATAAACTACACGACGGATCAAGTGAGCTGCATGATGGTTCAAGTAAAGTGACAGATGGCCTTCATACACTGCAAGGGAAGTCTGGGGAGATGAAGGATGGGGTTGGAAAACTATTTGATGGATCAGGGAAAGTGACAGCAGGTTTAAATACGTTAAATAGCAAAAACGGTGAAATGCAAATAGGTATCGGGAAATTAGTGGATGGATCAGGAAAAGTAACAGATGGTTTACATGCACTAAATAGTAATACAGGTATCGGAAAATTAGTAGATGGCTCCGGAAAAGTAACAGACGGTTTACATGCACTAAATAGCAATGCAGGTATTGGGAAATTAGTAGACGGATCGGGCAAAGTAACAGACGGTTTAAATACGTTAAATAGTAAAACGGGTGAGTTGCGTGATGGATCTGAGAAAGTGACCGGTGGCTTGAACAAATTAATAAGTAAATCCGGTGAATTAAAAACAGGAACAACGGACCTATCAAATGGTATGGGAAAACTTGTTGAAGGGCAAAGCCAATTAGAGGAAGGTTCTCAAGCGATCCAAAAGGGATTGCAAGAGTTAAATAGTAACGTACAAAAGTCTGCTGCAGGCTTAGAGGAAATGCAGTCGAAAGTTCCTTCTATATTGAATACAGTAAATGAAAAAATAGATGGAGCTGGGGAGAATGTAAATCAGTTAAATGAACTTACGCAATCAACAGCAGGAGATGCTAAAACTGCAGCGCAAGATGTAGCGAATTTACAAAAGCAAATTGAAAGTTTACCAAAAGAATATCAAGAGCAGTTACAGCCATTCGTAACAAGTGCTGTAAAAAGTACAGCGACAGTTCAGCAAAAAGCTGCCGGAGTAGCAGGTGGAACAAATAAATTAAATGAAGAAGTGAAACAATTAAAAGGTGAAATACATCAAACAACAAATGGGTTGCAAAAAAACTTACCAAATCCAGCAGGGATAAAAACTCTAGCAGGTGGTATTGAGAAACTAACGAGCGCACAAAATGAATTTGTTAGTAAGTTTCATGGATTTGGTGAGGGATTAGATAATGCAAAAATAGGTGCCGATAAATTAAAAGATGGATCAGTTCAATTAATTGATGGAGTAACGCAATTACAAAGTGGCTCTGGAAAAGTGACAGCAGGATTAGGTCAATTATCTGCAGGAGTAAATCAATTAGCAGATGGGTCTGGTCAAGTAACAGGCGGTTTAGGAACATTATCTGTAGGAGTATCCAAATTAGCAGATGGGTCTGGTCAAGTAACAGGCGGTTTAGGGACATTATCTGTAGGTGTAACGAAATTAGCAGATGGCTCAAGCCAAGTAACAGGTGGTTTAGGAACATTATCTGTAGGAGCAAACCAAATGGCAGGTGGAGTAAATCAATTAGCAGATGGCTCCGGTCAAGTAACAACAGGCTTAGGTGCATTATCAACTGGCTCAACCCAGCTAATCGACGGCGTAAATAAACTAGCAGACGGATCAGGAAAAGTAACTGATGGACTAGTGAAAGTAAATGATGGTTCAGGTGAACTTGCAGAGAAACTTGGCGAAGGGGCAGAGAAAACTGGTGAAGTAAAAGGAACGGAGAAAACGTATGATATGTTTGCAAGCCCTGTAAAAGTGAAAACGGAGAAAATGGCGGAAGTTCCAAACTACGGGACTGGATTTACGCCGTATTTCTTATCACTTGGTTTATTTGTTGGGGCATTATTATTATCAATCGTATATCCATTACGTGATACAGTCGGTGTTCCAAAATCAGGGTTTAGCTGGTTTATTAGTAAGTTCGGTGTTTTACTATCAGTCGGTATTATTCAAGCGATAGTAGCAGATATTATATTACTATTCGGATTAGGTGTAGAAGTACAAAGTATTCCGTATTTCATACTCTTTAGCATCGTTACAAGTTTAGCGTTTATCGCGTTAATTCAATGTTTAGTAACAGCATTCGGTGATGCAGGGCGTTTCATTGCTATCATCACATTAATTATTCAGCTTACAACAAGTGCTGGAACATTCCCATTAGAGTTGATTCCGAAGTTTTTACAACCATTCAATGCGTGGTTACCGATGACATACTCTGTATCAGGATTGAAAGCAGTCGTATCAAGTGGAGACTTTAATTTCATGTGGCAAAACATAGGAATGCTCATGATCTTTATCGTTGTATTATCACTTGGAACGATCGCTTCCTTAACTTTGATGCACAAACGAAAATTTAAAAATGTTGCTGAAAATCAATCGGTTGAAGCGTAAAAAAAAGCACCTTTTTGGTGCTTTTTTATTTTAATAGAGGGCATCTTTTCCTTAGTTCATCTATAAATCTTTCTAAAACCTATAAAAACGAAAGAAAAGGAATTACAACAATTTACAGAGAAACATAGGGTAGAGGAGTTGATATGATGAAAGGCAATCTTACTTATTATTTTATCCTAAATCCGCTAATAATCTTTCTTGTTTATGCCCTTTCACCTATATTGTTTGATAAAGAAGTATATACAAGTATGAAAGATGCATTTGGAATACTTACGTTCTACTATGTGTTAATGGGTGGATATTACTTTATTGATATTTTAAGTGAAAAGATAAAGAAAAAAAGTGCTGGAGGATAAAAAATGACTGGAAGTGAAATGAAATTCCGTAATACGACCATTCGTAACTTTTTCGATAAAGAGGATCGCTTAAAATCGATTCCAGGTTAAAAGAAGAAAAAACTAGTATTGTTAGAGCATTTAATTAGCAAGTTAAATGCTGAAAATCAATATACAGAAAAAGAAATTAATACATTTATAAAACAATATCATGATGATTTTTGTACAATTAGACGTGAATTTATTGTACAGGGGTTTATGGATAGAGAGGATAATATGTACCGTATAAACGGGAGAGAAGTTTGGACGAAGTGGGAGGAGTTAAAATAATGAATCAGCGAGGGGATCCCCGCTGATTATAAGCCTGTGCTAGTCTTGCTGTTTCTTTGTAGTAAGTCTATGAACGCTTCAACATTCGAACTTGTAATGTATCCAAGCGTTATATATTCATCTTCATAGTAAAATATTATTTTTTTGTCAAAGATTCTTCTCTTCGTTTCTATAGATAGAATTTTTTCATAATCAAATTCGGCAATGAATGTGTTTTTATATTGGCTAAAAAAGAGAAGTCTTTGATTAGTAGCAAGTAACATGCCAGGATACGGGACTTTATGCGTAATCATATAGCCAGTAAGTGAACATTTTAAAGTAGATAAAACCTTTTCTTCTTTATGTAATAGTTGTTTTGCAGCTGTTAAGATTGGATTCATTGCATACATTCCTTTTATTTTGATGTATGAATATTGTATCAAGAGTAAAAAGATTCTCAATATGCAATATTGCATATTGGACGTTTTATAGTTTTAATATTATTTTTAAAAAGAAAAAGTACGAGGTGATTCAATGATACGGTTAGTAAAAGAGACTGATGCAGAAGCAATTATGGATATTAGAAAAGAAATCATATTATCGGAAACTACTACAAAATTTTTTATAGTATCTCCAAAGAAATTACAAAATGATACGAATGCAGAAAGAGAAAAGATACGGAAAATTAATGAGAAAGGCAATCTTTACATAGTTTATGAAGTAGATAAAAAAGTGGTTGGCTTTTTACTTTTCAATCGATATGAATTAGACCGCTTACGACATGCAGGTACAATGGGAATGGGAATTAAAGAGGCGTACTGTAATCAAGGTATTGGTACGAAGTTAATTGAATTTCTTATTCGTTGGGCTAAAGAGCAGAAAGGTTTAGAGAAAATTTGCTTAGGCGTAGTTTCTATTAATGATAGGGCGATTAAGGTGTATAAACGTATGGGATTTGTAGAGGAAGGCAGACAAAGAAAGCAAATAAAGTATGAAGATGGATCATATGGAGATGACGTATTGATGGGGTTTTATATTGAATAAAGGATATATGGTATTAAGAAAAGGAATGTACCTAACGTAAATTTCTAAAAGCAGTATATTGCTCCTGCATTAACAGACTTTTTCCTATGTATAATATTAATATAGTAAAATCATAACAACCGATATTGCAGTTTCCAATAATATACTATATAATCAATTTAAGAAAACGTTTTCATGCAAAGGGGGAGAATTTCGTGTCGACTATAGAGGACGTGGCGAAATTAGCGGGGTTATCAAGGACAACGGTTTCTAGGGTGATTAATAATCATCCATATGTTTCAGATGAGAAGAAAAAAAGGGTTCAATTAGCAATGAAGCATTTAGGCTTCGTTCCTAATTCTGCGGCGAGAAGGCTTCGTAAACAAAAAACGGAAACAATTGCGGTGCTAGTTCCAAGGATTACAAATCCTTTCTTCAGTAGATTTATTGAAGCAATCGAGATTGCTGCTTCTGAACATAAATATAAACTGATTATTTGTCAAACAAGATATTTACCGGAAAAAGAGATGGAGTATTTACAATTATTATCTACGAAACAAGTAGATGGGATTATTCTATGTTCACTAGAAAATCCGTGGGAAGATGTAGAGCCATACTTACAGCACGGTCCAATCGTGTTGTGTAATGAATATATTGAGGAAGCAAATATTCCAACAGTGAAGTTTGATCATGCGCAAGGAGCATACATAGCTGCGAAGCATGTGTTAGATCAAGGATATCGTAATCTTATTTTTTGCCGTGGTAACGAAACCAAAGTCGTTAGCCAGCAGCGAAAAATGGGCTTTTTACGTGCAATAACTGAGAAGAGCCGCCAAGTAGAAGCGATTGACTTTCTTGAAAACGCTTTCTCTTGGGAAGATGGAAAACGAATATTCCATGAAGTATTAAAGGACAAAAAAAATCCTACCGCGATTTTGGCAGGAGGCGATGAGGTAGCAGCTGGAATTATCTCAGAGGCGAAACGCCATAACTGGAGCATTCCAGATGATCTTGCTGTTATCGGTTTTGATAATCAAATATTATCGCAGATTACAGAACCAGGTATTACGACAATTGAACAGCCAATTGATGAAATGGCCCGAAAAGTTGTCGACCTAATGATGGATAAAATCCATACGAAAAATTATCGAAAAAAAGAATTGTATGAGTTTGAACTGGAGCTCTTGGTGAAAGGTTCAACGATGAAGGATAAGATGTTATTAGCCTAGTAGACTATGTCTGCTAGGTTTTTTTATGTTCACAAACTACTATTCTTCGTGAACGCAATCGTCACATTTATTATGGTATGCTTCGTGCTGCTCATCAATTTCTTTCCCGCAGTGTGCGCAAGTTTTCGTCGGTAAATTTCTGAAAAACTCCATTGGTTGATCGATCATGTCAATCCCTCCATTTCCATTTCTTACTATCATTGTATTAGTACAAAAAATAAAAGTCAACAACTGTTTTATAACAAAATTGAAAATTAATGAAAAAGTTTAGGAAATGGATTATAGTTAACAATGTAGGATGTAAGTAAAACATGCATTTCTACTCGGTTTTAGAAAGGATGGATACATATGAAAATGACTGTTGTCGGCTTTTGGGGCGGCTTTCCAGAAGCGGGAGAAGCAACGTCGGGGTATTTGTTTGAACACGATGGTTTTCGTTTACTTGTAGACTGTGGTAGTGGTGTACTAGCACAGCTTCAAAAATATATAACACCATCTCATATAGATGCAGTTGTACTGTCACACTATCATCATGATCATGTTGCGGATATCGGGGTATTGCAATATGCGAGATTAATTATGAGCGGGGCGAAGGGGCAACTACCGGAATTACCAATATACGGCCATACCTTTGACGAGAATGGATTCCATTCTTTAACGCATGAACCACATACGAAAGGAATCGCGTACAATCCAGAAGAAACACTTCAAGTTGGACCGTTCTCGATTTCATTCTTAAAAACTGTTCATCCTGTTACATGCTTTGCGATGCGTATTACAGCTGGAGATGATGCTGTAGTATACAGCGCTGATTCAAGTTATATTCCTGAATTCATTCCATTCACGAAAGATGCTGATCTTTTCATTTGTGAGTGTAATATGTATGCACATCAAGAGGCTGCAAAAGCAGGGCATATGAATAGTACAGAAGTAGCAAGTATTGCGAAAGATGCAAATGTAAAAGAACTTTTATTAACGCACTTACCGCATACAGGCAACCCAGCTGATTTAGTAACAGAAGCAAAACAAATTTTCAGTGGCCATATTACGCTAGCGCATAGTGGCTACGTATGGAACTCATGAGGTGATACGATGTTATTTATTGATAATAAAGGAATTACAGACCCTAGAATAAACTTAGCAATTGAAGAATATTGTGTGAAGAATTTAGATATTAACGAAACATATTTACTGTTTTACATTAATGAGCCTTCGATAATCATTGGTAAAAACCAAAACACAGTAGAAGAAATTAATGCAGATTACGTAAAAGAAAAAGGTATTCATGTCGTTCGTCGTCTATCAGGTGGAGGCGCAGTATATCATGATTTAGGAAACTTAAACTTCAGTTTTATTACGAAAGATGATGGAGACAGTTTCAGCAACTTCAAAAAATTCACAGAGCCTGTAACGAAAGCGCTTAGTAAATTAGGTGTAAATGCAGAACTAAGTGGTCGTAACGACATTTTAGCTGAAGGTAGAAAAATTTCAGGTAACGCGCAGTTCTCAACGAAAGGTCGTATGTTCAGTCACGGTACGTTACTATTTGACTCTGAAATCGATCACGTCGTATCAGCATTAAAAGTAAAAATGGATAAGATTCAATCAAAAGGTATTAAATCAATCCGTAGCCGCGTTGCGAACATTACAGAGTTCCTAAACGAAGAAATGACGACAGAAGAGTTTAGACAACTTCTTCTAGAAACAATTTTCGAAGGAGAAACAGAAATCCCAACGTATGAATTAACAGAAGAGGATTGGAAAGAGATCCACAAACTTTCTGAAGAACGCTACCAAAATTGGGATTGGAACTACGGAAAATCACCGAAGTTCAACTTACAACATTCACACCGCTTCCCAGTTGGACAAGTTGACGTTCGTCTTGAGGTGAAAAAAGGAACAGTAACAGAATGCAAAATTTACGGTGACTTCTTCGGTTCACTAGATGTGCATGATATCGAAGAGCGTCTAACAGGCGTTCAATTCGATAAAGATGCATTCACTGTAGCTTTAGAAGGCGTAGATATCGCACGCTACTTCGGTAACATTACAACAGAAGATTTCTTACATTTATTCTTCTAAAAATGAGGGAGGCTGCCATAATGGGTAGCCTCTTTCTTTTTGTGTAGATTGTCAGATTTTGTCGGTAAGTCGATATAACTGGAAAATCGCTGATATAAACCGAGTTGCGCTGATATATTTGAAAAATCGCCGATATAAATCGAGCTGCGCTGATATAACTGAAAAATCGCTCATATAATTTCATTTACCACAAAACATAAAATCACAGGACATTCGCCCCTCGTAAAGGAATATATATATACAAAAGGAGGCGAATCGAAATGAAAAGGGTAATGTACGTTGTATTATTACTCAGCTTCGTCGTCGGAATGACAGCGTGTAGCAGTGGATCGCCCTCAAGTCGTATAATTTTGTCTATCGGAAAACCAGCGGAGGATAATGTTATATATTTTACGCATACAGATAACAAACGAAAGATACATGATATACAAGACATGTTTCAAAATAAGAAGTGGAAAAGAAATGAAACATTCAGCACTGTTAATAAAACACCAGATGTCGTCTTATCAATAGATGAAGACAATACAGGGTTACCGGCATTATATGTTACCGTGTATTTTCATGAAAATGGAGTGGACGTTTTGAATTTGTATGGGGAGTATACGAGCTTAAATAAAGAGGAACTTGAAAATCTTAGAAAAAAGATGAGTGCATATTATCCTAAAATGATTTTTGGTCTAGTGTTATAAATTACTTGTAAATAAAATCCCCTTATTTTTCCAAAGTAAACTAAGAAAAGGTGATCTGTCTATATGCAGTTAATAGAATATCACTTGCCACTTTAATTTTCTTTTAATATAATTAATTTAGAATTTTTAAATATTCTAAATTTTATAAAGGTGGGGTTTTTGTGAATCTCGTTCAATCTTTGGCTGAAACGGCAAAAAAGAAGGGGGATAAACCGGCTTATATATTTATGGATCAGTCGGTCTCTTATGACCAATTAAACAAAATGGTCACAAGGTTTTCTAGCAATTTAGCAGAAATGGGCATTGGAAAAGGGGACAATGTCGCATTAGTTGTTGGGAACTCACCACATTTTTTGGTCGGTTTATACGGAACAATGAAAGCCGGAGCAACTGTTATTCCAGTTAATCCAATTTATACAGCAGACGAAATGCATTATATTTTACAAAATGGAGATGTAAAAACAATCATCGTACTCGACGTCCTTCTACCTGTTATACAATCTCTTACAACAAGACTTCCTTCATTAGAAAACATCATCATATGTGAAACCTCATCAGATTTTAACCATACAGAAACCGAAAAAATGAAAACGTTTACTAGTTTTGTGGGGACTGGAGATACAACTTACGAAGGTCCTGAACTAGATGAAGAAGATGTAGCGGTTATTCTATACACTTCGGGCACAACTGGAAAACCGAAAGGCGCTATGTTAACACATAAAAATTTATATAGTAATGCGAACGATGTGGCGTCGTATTTACAATATACGGCTGATGACCGCGTTGTTGCGGCACTGCCTATGTTCCATGTATTCTGTTTAACAGTTGCGGTAAATGCACCGATTGTGAACGGGGCAACGATTTTAATGTTACCGAAATTTAGTCCGAAAGAAGTATTCCGTATTTGTCGCACGTACGAACCAACGATCTTTGCTGGCGTACCGACAATGTACAATTATTTATATTTATTTGAAGAAGCAAGCGCAGAAGATGTGAAGACGCTTCGTCTTTGTATTTCCGGTGGTGCATCGATGCCTGTTGCTCTTCTACAAAACTTTGAAAAACGTTTTAACGTTATTGTTTCAGAAGGATACGGTTTATCAGAAGCATCACCAGTTACTTGTTTCAATCCGCTAGATCGTCCTCGTAAACCAGGATCAATTGGCACAAATATTTGGCATGTAGAAAATAAAATTGTAAATGAACTTGGGGAAGAAGTACCTGTCGGCGCAGTCGGCGAATTAATCGTTCGCGGACCTAACGTTATGAAAGGATACTATAATGCACCAGAAGATACAGCTGCGACATTGAAAGACGGCTGGCTATATACAGGTGACTTGGCGAAAATGGATGAAGAAGGTTACTTCTATATCGTGGATCGTAAAAAAGATATCGTCTTAGTTGGCGGTTATAACGTATACCCTCGTGAAGTAGAAGAAGTATTATATACGCACGAATCAGTAGCGGAAGTTGTCGTAATCGGTGTTCCTGATGAAAACTTAGGAGAAGCTGTGCGAGCGTACGTCGTTTTGAAGCAAGCAAACGTAACAGAAGAAGAGCTAATGCATTACTGCACGTTACATTTAGCGAAATATAAAGTGCCGAAAAGCATTGAGTTTTTAACAGAACTGCCGAAGAATACGACAGGTAAGTTGCTGAGAAGAGCTTTGAGAGAAAAAGCGATGCAGGTTTAAATATAGGGGCAACCATCTTTATGAAGATGGTTGCCTTTCTATTATCTTAGAGTAGAGAATCAAAAAAATTAGGAACATTCCATGATGTAAAAGTAATTTCCGAAGATAAAGCAAATAGCGGTACGAAAGTTGTTCAATTTGAAATTGATGAGTTCTCGAAAAAATATAATATGCAAATGCATATATTAATTCCAGGAATTAAATATGATCATACATATCAAGTACAGTTTGAAATCTATGCGAGTGCAATTGATCAGAAGTCTAAATTCTCTGACGTACCAACTTGGGCACAAGAATCAGTTCAATATTTAGTAGATAAAGAGGCAGTACACGGTAAGCCAGACGGTACATTTGCTCCGGCTGAAAGTATCGATCGTAGTTCAGCTGCAAAAATATTAGCAACTGTTTTAGGTTTAGAAATTAAGAAAGATGCAAAGTCATCATTCCCTGATGCACAAAATCACTGGGCAACTCTATACATTGCTGCTGTTGAAAAAGCAGGTATTGTAAAAGATGATGAAAAGGGTAACTTTAATCCGAGTGGGTTAATTAACCGTGCATCAATGGCTTCTATGCTAGTAAATGCATATAAATTAGAAAGAAATGAAAATATAAAACTACCGAAAGAATTTGCTGACTTAAACAATCATTGGGGTGCGAAGTATGCCCATATTTTAATCCAAGAAAAGATTTCAATTGGAACAGATAATGGCTGGGCTCCAGATAAAGCGGTAAGCCGTGCGGAAGCAGCAAAATTTATTGCGAAGGCGGATAAGTTGAAGTAAAGTGTCGACATTAGCTTTAAGTAGAAAGGCACATGAGTCTATCCATGAAATGAAAAAAAGGTCTGTTTATGTTACTAAAAGAACTGAAAGATTTTTTATTTCAATAAAAAACTGAACCACCATCTAAATGGCGGTTCGGTTTTCTTTATCTATTTTTTCTCTACCAATTTTTTATTCTTCCAATCTAGTGTGAATGATTTGTTAAATGTTTTTTGATCAACGTCTTTTACGTTGTTTCCAACCCAGTTTGCAGTTCCGAATGTGTAGCCTGGACGAAGTTGGTAGTCGTCGGCGTGTTTTGTATAAGCGACTTGTAAGTTAGATTGATCTGTATTTTTTTCAGAGATAACAACAGCAATCATACCAGGAGAGAAACCGCTATTTGTTAATGCTGGAAGTTGATCCATCGGTATTAAATTACCTTTTGCATCAGATTCATATAGGTATGTGCGAGAGTACATGAACAGTTGGTTTCCATATAAAGAATGATAGGAGTCACGTGTGTAAATACCCCAGTTTTGATTGTTATATCCATTAAAGAATACGTTCCACTTTACGTTTTTGTTTGTTTGGTCAATTAAATTTGTTTTATAACTAGTTTGTTTATAGCTTACAGAGTCAGACCAAGTGACTTGACCAGTTGCACCAGCTTCACCGCTAGGGCCATTAGGCGTTACAGAAGCTTTAACAGAGCCACCAAGTTGATAAGATACGCTAGATGTTACAGTCGTTTCTTCTACAGCATTTGTAGGTGCTACGTTAAAGAAACGAGCGCTGTTATCTTGAAGGTTAAATGCAACATCATATTGTGAAGGATAACGTAATGTTGCACTAGCGCCAGGGATTGGGTAGTTATCAATAGGTGCATCACTTATAGTAGGATTTGCTTTTAGAAAACTACCAGTTGTATTAATAACGGCAATCTGTTTATCAGCGCTTGGGTCATCGATAAAAGTTACCTTTAAAGACATTGTCATATTATCAGCTTGATCATTATTAAATGTATTATAACTCGTATGTGTTTTTGCATTTTGCCCGATATCTGTTACAACTTGTGACGTTGTTTGAGCGTAAGTAGCAGGTGTTGAAAGAGTTAAAGCGCCACTAGCAAAAACAGCGGATAATGCTAAACATTTTAAGGATGTTTTAGAACGTTTCATACAATCACTTCCTTTTATCTTTGTCGATATATGTCGTATTACATTTATATCGTAACATGAAAATAAAACGGAATGGATGGTTATGCATAATTGCATAGATGATTTTTGAAGGATAAAGATAATAGAATTTCATCCAACACTTAAGACTCCAAAATGCCCATTACAGCCGTTCTTAAAAATTTTAAGACGATATGTTTATCAATGTTTTTATTGTGAAGATTGAAGTGCTTAATATTTACGTTATAAGTGCATAACAAGTTATAATAGAAGAAATCAATAAGGAGGCTGGCTGTGAAGAATCTTCGTTATCTCAATATATTTACCATATTAATTATATACACACTACTTATGTTTTACATCGGCTGGAACGGATGGGTTTGGCTTCATGCGGTATTTGGCTGGGAATCTTGGGGGTATTATGCTTTCATAGTTGCATTTATTTCATATGCGTACATTCTCGTGCAAGTGTTTAAGTTTTTGCCATTTCTGCGAACGATAGGTTCGATTTGGTTTGCGGTTATACAATATGCGCTTATGCTGTTGCCATTAGCTAATATTATGGTCTTTCTTTTACAGTTTTCAGTAGAGAAAGAAGCGGCAATTATTTGGACAGGGGCGGCTGTGATAGCTGCATTTATCTTTATCTTTGCGTATGGAGTATTTAATGCGTATAGCCCGGTGGTAAGAAAGTACGAGGTGCACATACCGAAAAAGGTAGAGGGGCGTAAAAGTTTACGCATTGCGATGGCTTCTGATATGCATTTCGGTAAACTGTCTGGCGTTTCGCATTTAAAAAGACTTGTTCGTCATGTAAATGAAATGGAGCCCGATATTATTTTGCTACCAGGTGATATTATCGATGATCATCCAGGTGTGTTCATTCAAAAGAATATGGGACCAATCATGAAACAAATGAAAGCACCATTAGGCGTATATGGCGTATTAGGAAACCATGAATACTACGGTAGAGCGGTTCCAGAGTTTTTACAAGAGATGGATAAGATTGATATTCGTATTCTTTTAGATGAAGTAATTACAATTGAAGATGACTTTTATCTCGTTGGAAGAAGAGATAAAACAGAGCGAGATCGTCAAAGCTTTGAACAATTAATGAGTACGGTAGATAAATCGATGCCTGTTATCGCAATGGATCACCAGCCATTTGAGTTGAAACAAGCAGCAGCGGCAGGTGTAGATTTATTATTATCCGGTCATACACACCGCGGACAAATGGCGCCCAATCATATTGTAACGAGAAGAATGTACGAGCTAGACTGGGGATACGCACAAAAAGGCGCGTTCCACGCAATTGTTTCTTCTGGATTTGGATTTTGGGGACCACCGCTTAGACTTGGAAGTAGGTCGGAGATTGTGCAGGTAGAAGTTACATTTGAATAGGGGTTATGAAATAGAGAGCTGATGGCTCTCTATTTTTTTAAATAAAAACAAATAACAATAAATATTTATGTTGGTGCTAATTTCATAAAAGAGATAAGATTATAAGACTCGATTAAAATAAAGGGGGATTGTAAGTGATCATATCAGATGTACTATACGGAGAATTTGAAGTGGATCAAGTAGTAGAAGAATTAATTTCAAGTAAGTCTATGCAAAGACTAAAGGGAATTCATCAAGCAGGCGCAAGTTACTTAATGAACGAGAAATGGAATGTAACGCGCTTTGATCATTCAGTTGGTGTTATGTTGTTAGTGAAAAAACTAGGTGGTTCAGTAGAAGAACAGATCGCTAGTTTACTGCATGACGTATCGCATACTGCTTTTTCCCACGTGATTGATTACGTTTTTCATAATGAAGATGAAAGTTACCATGAAGAGATATTTAGTTCTGTTGTGAAAAACTCAGAAATTCCAGCGATCCTTGCGAAGTATGGTTATAACTATGAAGATATTTTGTTAGATGATTCGAAGTGGACGTTACTGGAAAGGTCAGCGCCAGAATTATGCGCAGACAGAGTGGATTATACATTACGAGATATGTATACATATGGGTATGTTTCTTTAGAAGAAGTTCACATTTTTTTAGAAGATGTCATCGCTGTAGATGGGAAAATGGTTGTTCAAAGTGTCGAAATGGCAGAATGGTTTACAGAAACGTATTACAAAGAAGTAATTGATTTCTTTATGAAACCAATGAATATTTACGGAAATGATATGTTAGCGAAAACGTTAAAGTTATCTCTTCATAAAAAGGTTATTCATGCAGATGATTTTCTTCTTGAAGATGATGAGCTTATTTCGAAATTGCAGCAATGTAATGATTCAGAAGTACATGCTTTATTAAGAAAAGTTCATCCGAATGTAAAAGTAAAAGAAGATAGAAACGATTATGATTTGTATCAGAAAAATAAAGTGCGTCTTATTGATCCACCGTTACTTCGTGAAGGGAAAATCGTTCAGTCGTCTGTTGTGTCAGAAAACATAAGACAGATGAGTGATATTGCTTATGAAAAAGCGGTGAGAGGGATGTATGTGAAAGTGATTTCGGATTAAAAAAGAAGTAGCGCATCGTTTTTAGAGCGCTACTTCTTTTTTATTAATAATCAAACCAATTCCAAATCTCAATATCTCCAAGAGTCGCATAACGTACGTGCGGGGAGTTTTGTAATTTTAATAACTCTTTCGATGGGCCAGTAATAACAACTCCGTATACTTTTACACCGTTATCCTTTACATATTGATAACGTTTATCTAAGTTTAGTTCGTTCTCAGAAAGCGCTGCTATTTTGCTTACCGTTTTTTTATGGATAGAAAGGACGCGCATCATTTCGGTTACTTTGTCTTCTTGCGTTTTCTGCCCGTCAGTTTCATTATCGAGGAATCTTACATGTTCTGGAAACCCTATAGCTTCTCCGCCATGTAGGATATAGTCATCTACATTTTTTCTTTCTTGTCCTGTATCTAAAGCGTACCATACAGGAGTTGGAGGGAGTTCTTGTGCCTCGAATATGCTATATAAAAGCGGTTCTAATTCTTTTAAAGTGTAAGCTTTATCAAAAGAAATTGCTACTTCTGCAACGGTTCCATCATGTACTTTTGCAAGTGTATCCCATACTTTTTTTGATGAATCCTTTAAATAATCACCCTGCTCTGTTTTTGGATGAACAAAGAAGAGTTTTGGTTGATAGAACGGATTCATCCAAGTTTGCTTCGTGATATCTACAGATGATAAGAAGCTTTTTGTTTCTATTGTACCGAGGGGCATTTCTTTTTTACCGACGGTTCTTACTAAATCAAATTGGCTATTCGTACGGAAAAAAGCTTCTACACTTGTTCCGCCTCCCATAACGCGGCTATTTGGGATAGTTGCTTCAAGTGCAAGAGAAGGAACCTCTCTAATTTCTTTTAGCCTTTTATCATTATTAGCTTGAAAATAAAAGGCTGATAATACCCCGCCGATTATATAGATAACGATGCAAATTGATAATATAAAACCAAACGTTTGTAAACGATGTTTCCACTTAATTCTCCAAAAAGGAATTTTAAGATCTTTTGGAGGTAACTTTTTCTTAATTGGTTCTGTTTTTGTTAACAGCTCATCTAAGTAAGCTTCACAAGCTTCACATGACTCAATATGATTTTCTAGCTGCTCTTGTTCATTACGGGTGAGTGTTCCTTGTTCATATTTCTCCCATAGTTTTTTAAATTCTGTACAACCCATCTGTATCACTCCTTTATGCTTTTTATTTCTTTTCGTCCCCTGTGTAATTCAATTTTCACTTTCGCTAATGAGAGACCAGTCATTTCTGCTATTTCCTTATAGGAGAATCCATAGTAATCTCGTAGTAGCAGGGCATTTCGTCTTTCGAGCGGAAGAGCGTATAAACTTTCTAACCAACTAGCAATCTCAAATTTTACGAAATATGCATGTTCTGTACTTGGAACGTTTGGTAAATGGGATTCTGCAACTTCTGTTGTTTTATATTTCTTTTCTTTTCGATACCAATCGATAAAGGCATTGTAGGCAATTGTAAATAACCACGGCCTAATTTCTTCGCCTTTATAATAATCAATATGGACGAGCATTCGGTAAAATGTTTCTTGCATGAGATCTTCCGCATAGTGGGAATCTCCGGTTAGGGAGAGAAGATAGCGAAATAAATCTTGCATATGCTCTGAGTAAATTTCTTCTAATGATTGTTTGCGTTTCACTACATTTCCCTCCCTTCATACATAACAACGAAATACATATAAAAAAGTTACAATTTTTTATGGAATTATAGTAAAAAACGTCAAGAATTGGATTGTGTTCTCTTTTATCATAATACATATAAGGCGGGTGAACAGAGATGGAAAGCTATGAAACACAAATTCAAAGGTCAATTGATTATATTGAGGAAGATGTAATGGAAAAACAGACGCTGCGTAATTTAGCACGTATTGCAGGTTTTTCTGAGTCGCATTTTCATCGTGTATTTCAGGCATTAGTAGGTGATACAGTAATGGAGTATGTTCGAAAGCGGAGGTTAGCCCGGGCAGCTTATCAACTTTCTCATACGGATGAAAAAGTTATTGATATCGCATTTGAGCATGGCTTTCAATCTCACGAAACGTTCACGAGAGCCTTTAAGAAATTATTTCAAATGACACCAAGTGAATATCGAAAACAAGAAATTGAAACACCGATGTATTACAGCGTGAATGTAAAGCAAAGAAAATTAAATCCGTATTTAGGAGGCATACAAATGGAATATCGTATTGTAAATAAACCAGAATTTTTAATGGCAGGTTATGAACTGAAGACGACAAGTAAAGAAGGGAAAAACCATCAAGACATCCCAGCATTTTGGCAAGAATATTTACAAAAAGATCTTGGAACAACGATTCCGAATCGTAAAGATACGAGCCAATGGGTAGAGCTTGGATTATGTACTGATTTTAATTTAGAAACAGGGGACTTCACTTATATTATTGGAATGGAAGTTACAGACTTTGAAAATGTACCAAATGAAATTGCAAAGCGTACTTTCCCTGCAGCAACATATGCAGTATTTACAACGCCGAAAGTTCCTCATGAAGAAATGGTATCGTCTATTCACCAAACTTGGAATGCAGTATTCTCAGAATGGTTCCCACATTCAGGATATGAACATTGCGGAGTTACAGAGTTTGAACTGTACGATGAGCGTTGCCACGAAGATAAGAGTGAGTTTGCACAAGTAGAGCTTTGGATACCGGTGAAGAAAAAATAATAGGGTAAAAGCGAATCATTGGGAGATGGTTCGCTTTTTCATAAAAGGGGAAATGGGAAAATGTTCAAAAAACTAGAATGTGTATCTATACATACGAAAGATATAGAAAGATCAGTTTCTTTCTATAAAGAAATGGGAATGAAGCAAAACTGGATGATAGAAAGAGAACTAGAAGAAGGGAGTATTTGGACGTTAATAGGATTGAAATTTCCAGATGAGAAAAGTTCGGAGTTAGTAATAAGCAATCATCCGGATATTAATTTTACGGAAGTTGAAGTATTAGTAGAAGATGTACAACAAACGTATGAGAGTTTAAAAGATAATAAAGATGTAAAGTGGATTCGCGAAGCATTTCCAACAGAATCAGGACATGTTGCAGTAATGGAAGCACCTGATGAGAATGTGTTTGTGTTAGTAGGGAAATAGTTGAAATATGGCGTGACCTTTCATAGTGAATTATGAAGGGTTATTTTTACTTTGTATAGTAGGGAGGTAGGTTAGTATTGTCGGTTTTTGCCGGTAAGTCGATATATCTAGAAAATCGCTGATATATTTTGAATTGCGCCGATATATTTCGGAAATCGCTGATATAATTCGAGTTGCGCCGATATATTCAAAAAATCGCCGATATAATTTCATATACCGCTAAAACACCTCAAAAAAACGATCTGCATAATTTCAATTACCGCAAAACTCTCCCAGAAAAGAAAAAAGACGCCACATAGCGTCTTTCCTACGAACGAAACGGAAATACAAGAATAATCGTCGTTCCTTTTCCGAGTGCACTATCAACGGAAATTGTCCCGTTATGAGCATGAACGAGCTGTTTTGTAATGGCTAGGCCAAGTCCAGTTCCGATGTTGCTTTCTTCTGTGTTTGTTCCGCGGTAATATCGTTCAAATAGAAGTTCTTTCGTTTTTTCATCCATTCCTTTTCCATCATCTGAAATGGAGAGTGTAAAGGAATTAGCGTTTTGTGATAGTTTTACGATGACATTAGTCGTTTCGTTATTATGTTTTACAGCATTTACGAGTAAGTTTTCGATAATACGCTGAAACCATTTTTCTTCAATGAAATATTGAATTTTATTTGAGCTCGGTACGAATTCAATATTTTGATTTTGGAGTGTTGGATTGTTAATAAATTGCAATAATACTTTTTGAACGAACTGATTGATTTCAACGTTTACGTGCTGTGCAGGAAGGCTATTATTTTTTAATTGATACGTTAAGCTTAAATCATCAATTAATGTCGTCATATATTGAGATTTCTCTTTCATAACACTACCAAATTGCTGAATATCACGATCAGTCCAGTTATATTGATTCGATTCAAGTAATAATGCGTAGCCATATATAGAGCTAAGTGGTGTTTTTAAATCATGCGTTAGACCAGTAATCCATTCTTCTCGTGTTTGCTGGAGTACTTGCCTCATCGCATCATTTTTTTTGAGTGTAATAGAAAGGTGTTCTAGTGAACTTGTCACATCTCTAAACAAACGGAATGACCATTTTTCTTTACCAGATCGCCGGAACCTGACAGGTTTTCCTTTTTTACTAATAGGTTCTTCATACTTTCCACCAGCGATATTTTTAAGCCAGCGCATCGCATGTAATAACGGTTTCCCGAATTTATTACCGTACCAAATAGAAAGAATGACTAAATAAACAAATACGATAAGAAGGATTAATCCGCATCCGATGAGAAACTTCTTAGTAAATACATCTTCCATTTCATCATCTGGATAGTAGTGCTCATTTTTTGCAGTTACAACGAGAAGGTTGCCACTATTTGCATCGTAAAAGCTAGACGTGTTTTCTTTATGATTCCACGGTTCTGTTTCATTAAGGGCAATTTGTATTGCTGAAAATGTTTTTTTCTTTCCAGTTGGATAGGAAAAAACCTCTTCGCCATTTTGATTAAATATTTGAAGTGCTGCTTTTTCTTTAGACAGTAACTGTTTTTCTTGATCTGTTAATGTGAACGAATCCATCGTTAAAGAGGAATGATCCTTTTGAATTGCTGTCAGTAACGCATTGCTTTTTAACATACCACCATAAATAACAAGTACTTTCTTTTCTTCTAATTCAATTTCCCAATATGTAAATTTATAATTACTTTCGATATGATGTTGTATGTATGCGACTAAAGATGTCTTCGTATAAGCATTCGGAACATCATTTGGTGTATTAAAGTGGTAGAGGATTTTTCCGTTTTCATCTACAACTTGGAGCCAATCATTTTTCTCTTTTATTAAATCTTGCACTTCAGATTGTAATGAAATATGCCCATCTTCTGAAGAGATGTATCTTGAAATTGTAAAACTATCAGAATCTGGAATATTAGGTTCGTATAAAGTACTAGTAAGAAGAAAAATTAAATAAGTAAAAGCAGCAACTACAGCGATAAGTAATGTAACTAAAACAAAAACGTGTTGCATGATAAATTGAATAATAAGTCGTTTATTAAAATTCATATCGTCACCCTACTTTGTAACGAACTTATAACCAAGCCCGCGAACGGTTTTTATATATTCTGGTTTACTTGGATCGTGTTCAATTTTTTCACGTAGTTTTCGAATGTGGACCATAACAGTGTTGTCATCGCCATTATAGGCAGGTGCTCCCCAAACTTTTTCATATATTTCCTCTTTCGAAAATACGTAGTTTGGATTCTCGCAAAAGAAGAGTAGTAGTTGAAAGAGTTGAGCGGAACATTCGACAATATGCCCATCTACTGTTAGTTCTGCAGAGTGCTGATCAATTTCAAATCTTCCAAATGAAATCGAGTGTGATTTTTGCTCGTGTGGAACGGTTTGTTTCATATGTCTCCGAAGCTGTGCTTTCATGCGTGCTACTACTTCTAATGGATTAAAGGGCTTCGTAATATAATCATCCGCACCGTATGAAAATCCAGATATTTTATCTAAATCAGATGCTTTTGCTGATAGGAAGAAAATGGGACAATCTGTTTGTTGGCGAATGATTGGACAAATATCAAAACCAGATTGTCCAGGAAGCATTACATCTAAAATAATTAAATCGTAATTGTTTTCCTTAGTTAGAGATAAAGCTATTTCAGCTGATGTTGCAGTTGTAATATGAGAAAAACCTTCTTTTTCAAGAATGGTAGTTAGTAATTGTAAAATTGCAGTTTCATCATCAACGAGTAAAATATTTGCTTGGTACATAAACATCCCTCCTAATTTTCTCGAATATCATATCATCCTTTTGTAACTTATGGAATTTTTAAGGGAATTTTAAGGTTTTCTTTCGCAAAAAATTAAGAATCAAATGATATGATAAAAGTAACATAGGGGAGGAGATGAGTGTGAATCCGTTTCAAGTGATGCGAGCTAGATATTTTTTAATTGTATTTGCACTATTAATTTTAATAGCGAGAAGTAGTGGCGATTTGCTAACAAGTATATTTCATATACAAAATTCTTCTTTTATAAATACCCTTATATTCTATATCCTTCCGATGGTATGGATTTTTTATGAGTATAGAAAGCATCACATTTCATTTTCATTGTTTATTAATAAAAATGAAACATTTAACTTGGTGCAAGTTTTATACATTACGGTTATGTTATGCATGTTTAGTTACGGGTATCTTATTTTGTATATGTATAGTTTTGCATGGATTACACCGGACTTTATTATGAATGCCCTGCATGAACCGATTGTAGATAGTACTGGGGGATATGTATCTCAAGTCATTAGGGTCGTATTCATCGCACCAGTTATTGGGGAATTTGTTTTTCGCGGATTTTTACTTCAACGTTTTGCCACAAAATGGGGAACGAGCATAGCGACCATCGTTGTAGCAATATTGTTTGCGTTGTTACATGTTGATTTCCTCGGTGCAGCCATATTCAGCATCGTATTGTCGATTGTATATATTCGTACGAAAAGTTTACTCATGCCAATTGCAATACATATGTTAAACAATGCATTTGTAATAGGTGCGTCTTTTCTAATAAGTAGAGAAAAAATTATGAGTTTTGCCGATTTCTCAAATTATACGACATTCTTTCCTGGACTTATTATTTTTATAACAGGATTAAACTTAGTACTTATCTTTTTATTTGTTAATCGCAAGTATTGGAGTAAAGAAGTGCCAGTTATATATGCAGAGCAGGAAAAGAGCTTTTCAGATGTAGTCGGGAGTAAATAAGATGAAGAAGACGGTTGAAAAAATATTAAAAGATATTATAGATGCTACGTCTATCACAGATATGTGTGATAAAAGCTTTTGTCATTGGCTTCAACCTGTAGTAGATACGATTGTGTTTCCAGAGTATTACTTATTTTCTAGTACTCATTTAAAAGAAAATATTATTTCTCTTCTTATTGTGTTCGGGGTTTTACTAATATTTGGTCTAATTGTAGAAGAAATGATGAAGCGCATCTTCAGAAAGAATGAAGAGAAGTATATGTGGATTCATAAAGTATTCGAGAAAGTAATGGTGGCTTTCCTTTTGTTTTATGGTATAAAAACAATCATTTACTTTATAGCTTTGAAACATCATTAATTCGAAATTTGAAAGGGATGTATAAAATCATATGAATGAAACGATATCATCAAATAAGTTTTTTTATTTGATTTTGCTTAGTCTAGTGTTAATAACGACAGTGAATGTTATTTTGCGCTGGGAGGAAGCTTACTTTTTCATGTATTTAGCGCTCCATTTGCTAGGGATTTTATGTATAAGTGGTGGAGTGGTTACTGAAAAAAAGAATGAAGAAAGCGTTAACTATATGTGTGTGATCGGTCTTGTTTTACTTTTAGCTGTACAGGGTATTATGAAATATAGTTCTTTCTCTTTACAAGATTTTAGTTTATTAATAGATGTACTTCCTTAAAGAGGCTTTTTATTTTATCTAAAAAGCAAGTAGGGTACGTGTTGGTTTGTAAGTGTGATCCTTATTACGGATTGTGAACCGAAGAAAGTGTTTAAAGATAGGTAAAACTCTTCTTATGTAGAAGAGTTTTTTTATGTAAATAAAAAGATCCAGAGCAATTCACATAATAAGCTTGTTCTAATTTAGCGTGTACGAACTTACAATAATAATAGACAGGCAGCATAGAGGAGGGAATAGCGTGAGGAAGGTTATCGGTTGGTCGCTTTTTTTGTACGTTGGATTTGCGTTACTTATATATTGGTATTTATTTGGATGGAATCATGAACTTATTCCGGACATGTATAAAGGAACGAGTGCAGATCCAGAAACGTTTATGAGTGCTAGAGAGCTTACGCTAAGCCAAGATTATTCGCGCGTGAAAAATTTACTATACTTTTTAGCGACGCCTCTTGAATGGATTATTTTATTATTTGTACTTGTGCTCGGTATTTCAAGAAAGTTTGAGAAATGGTCGAAGGAAACGACTAAAATAAGTGTTTTGCAAGTTGCGATTTATTTCTTTTATTTATCATTATTGACAACAGTGCTTGCCTTACCGATGCAATGGATTGGCCGGAAAGTGTCCGTTGATTACGGCATTTCAACGCAAAGTACACAAAGCTGGATAAAAGATCATGTTATCGGTTTTTGGGAAAGTTATGCGACTATGTTAATCGTAGTTACCGTTCTATTATGGCTTATCCGTAAATTTCCGAAGAGATGGTGGCTAGCAGGATGGGCGCTCTCTGTTCCATTTACAATCTTTTTAACATTCATACAGCCTGTCGTTATTGATCCACTGTATAACGACTTCTCGACGCTGAAAAATAAAGAATTAGAAACGAAAATTTTAGCGATAGCAGACAAAGCGGACATTCCTGCTAAACACGTATATGAAGTAAATATGTCAGAAAAAACGAATGCATTAAATGCTTACGTAACAGGAATTGGCCCTAACGCCCGTATTGTAATGTGGGATACAACACTTAAGCAGTTAAAAGATAAAGAGATTTTATTTATAATGGCCCATGAAATGGGGCATTATGTTATGAAACATATATATTTTGGCGTTGCAAGTTATGTGTTGCTATCGTTTATAGGTATGTTTTTAATTAGTCGTATTATAAATATGTGTATTCGCAAATGGGGAGATACATTGCAAATTTCAAAAGTGGCATGTTTCTCCATTTTACCTTTATTTTTCTTAATTTCTTCTATACTCTCTTTTGCAGCACAACCAGCAACAAACTACGTTTCACGTATAGAAGAAAGAGCCGCAGATCAATATGCTTTAAATATGACGAAGGACGGGAAATCTGGTGTGAAAACTTTTCAATATTTATCAAAAACAAGTTTAAGCCAAGTAAATCCGCCTGCGTTAGTGAAATTTTTCTTATACACGCACCCACCAATTTTTGAAAGAATTCATACGTTTGAACAATATGAGAAACAAAGCAAAAAGGAGTAGCATGATAGCTACTTCTTTTTTTATAGAGATATAAGTTTCATATTGGGAATATTTATCATTGCTTTTTATTGTGATTTTGTAAATAATAAGCTATAAAATTCTAAAAATCTATATATAAAGGAATAAAGGTGAAAAAATGTATTTTTTACAAAATTTAAAAGTGAAATATAAATTATTGTCGCTTATTTCATTAGCAGTTTTAGGTATGGTAATTATAAGCAGTGTAGCAATTAGTTCTATTAATAAGATTAAGCATGATACAGAGGTTGTAGTAGATGATTATCAATATTCTGCAATTTTATTAGAAGGAATGCTTCGCACACAAAATTCACTAGAATATAATTTATTAGAATTAATTACGGCATCACAAAATGAAGTAGCAAATAAAGAGGGAATAATTGATAATATTGAAAAGGATCTTAAAAAATATGATTCTTTATTAAAAGAATATGATGATGGTTTTAATTTAAGTAAGCAAGAGGATGAACTGTTTCAGAAGATGAAGAAATCTTTACCAAGTTATAAAGATACATATAAAAAAATATTTGAAAAGGCGAAGGCAACAAACGAGCCACAAATGGTACATGAATTTCAGAAGGAATTAAAACCGAAGGGAATAGAGTTAGCTGGTTATGCAGTGGATCTAGAATCGTATGTTTCAAACTTAGCTGATCAAGTGTTTAAAGATTCTCAAAAAATGATTGATCGATCCGTTATTACCTTTATCATTCTTGTAGTAGTTACTACAATCGTTATATGTATAGTAAGTTATATTATTAGCAAGCTTATAGTTGCTCCTTTACAAACGGTTAGTCGTATGATGGAAAGAGCGAAAGAAGGAGATTTAACCGTACATGGTGATTATACTGCTAAGGATGAATTAGGTGTATTAGTAAGTAATTTTAACGAGATGATTGCAGGGCTAAGAACAAATATGCAAGAAGTAGAGAATAATATTCAGCTTTTATTCCAACATGCAGACGGAGTAGTATCTGCATCAGAAGTATCTAGTAGTGCAGCGAAGAAAATCACTATGGATATTGAAGAAGTTGCAAATGGTGCAGAAAGTCAAATGCAAGCAATGGAACAAACTGCGGGTGCGATGGAAGAGTTGACACAAGGAATGCAGAGTATAGTCAATACATCATCCTCTGTAAATGAATTATCTGCTCAATCAGCATTAGATGCAGAGAATGGTAACAAATTAATGAAACAAATGATTCAACAGATGGATACAATCCAAAATTCGGTACATAGCGGTGTGAAACAAGTAGAGACTATGAAAGAACAATCAGAAGAAATTGTTAAAATCATTGATGTGATGCAAGGTATTACCTCCCAGATTAACTTATTAGCATTAAACGCTGCAATTGAGGCTGCACGTGCTGGTGAAAGTGGTAGAGGATTTGCAATTGTGGCAGATGAAGTGAGGAAATTAGCAGAACAATCTAGTGATTCTGCAAAACAAATTGAGAATCTTATTACTCAAGTTATGGGAACAACGAACCATACGGTACATATGATGGGGAAAGTAGATAATGAGGTACAGGCAGGCACACAAGTAGTAATGCATACAGAAAAAGTATTTGGAACAATTACAGAAAAAGTACAGCAAGTATCTGAGCAAATTCAAACGGTATCTATGTCAACAGATGAAATTGCAGCGAGTAGTGAGGAAATCTCGGCTTCTGCAGAAGACATGGCTCAAATTTCCCAAAGATCATCTGACCGAACTGATAGGGTAAAAGAGTCTATTCAACAGCAAGAAAAATCTGTTCAAGAGATTTCGGTTTCAATTGAACATATGCATAACGCAGCAGGAAAACTAAAACAAATAGTTGCCCAATTTACTCTTCAAAAGTAGTAGCATATTTGAGTGTTAATAAAGATAAAAAAATCATCCTCTTTTAAGAAAAAAGGATGATTTTTTTATCCCGTTATTTGCTGGGCAGTAAGACCCCCCACCTCAAAATTCAGCGAAAAATGCTACCCTTGAAATATAAACCATGAATATAGTAGCCTCCATTAGGTATCTCCTTTAGGTGCCAATAAAGGGAAGTTATAAAGTGAAAAGGAGTTTATAAAGAAATTGTAGAATGTTTTAGTATATAACACCTTAGATGTAACAACTTCCTTTTTGAAAAAGAAAGAAGGAGGCATAAAGCAGAAAGGTAGTGGAAATATTTCTTCTAGAAGATTTGCATTTTATCTTACATTCACCAAAAAATAGTACTCCTGAAACAATGAAGTTCATTTTATTTGAATGAAATAGGGAGAGAGGATAATGAAGAAAAAAATATTGGGTGTAATGATGATTGCGACAATGGCAGGAGGTATATTTGCAGGGACGAATGTGATGCCTGTAAAAGCGGAAGAGTATCCACAAATGATTGTGTTTGAAGATGTTCCATACGGATTTTGGGCATATGATGCTATTATGGATTTAGCGTATCATAAAATTATATTAGGGTATGGAAACGGGAAGTATGGTGTTGGCGATCTTATAACACGTGAACAAGTAGCTGGGACTATTTACAGAACACTTGAGATAAAAGAAGAAGGGCCAGTAGCGAATCCATATAAAGATGTTTCTGATAGTACAACCACTTTTAAAAAGGAAATTTTAGCGTTAACAAAACGTGGGGTTTTTACAGGGGATGGCCAAGGGGATTTTAGGCCGAAAGCACCAATCTCTAGAGCGGAAATGGCTGTCATTTTAAAACGAGCATTTAATTTTGAAACGAAACAAAAACATACATTTAAAGATATTCCAAAAGGTCACTGGGCAGAAGATGCAATTAGTGCGTTACAATCTAATAATGTTGTGAGAGGAACTGGGAATGGCATGTATGAATTAAATCGCCCTGTACCTAGAGAACAATATGCTCAGTTTATTAATAATGCGATTATTAATTATCATTTGAAAGAGGATTGGAAGTAGAGTGAACTATGAAAGCACAAATAGAAATAGTTGTGCTTTTTTGTTTGTTTAAAAAGAATTATTATTCGTATTTATGTATTTTTATGGTTATACACAAGCTTTATAATCAACCCGATGAAAAAGACATGATGTGTAATATGATTCACAAAACCGTCACGAAATGTTTCGAAAAATATATTGTCTCTATACCATTTATTCTGTATATTTTTAAAAAAACATATGCATATTGGGGAGATAATTGGATGAGCAAAAAATTATTAAAAACAGCTACAGCATTAACAATTATGGGTGGGGTGTTATTCTCAGCAGAGAGTGATAGTGTAAAAGCGGAAAGTGCACCGTTGCAAAAAACAAATACAATTGTATTTCAAGATGTACCAAAAGGACATTGGGCATATGAGGCAATTCATGAATTAGCGGAGCAAGAAATCATTTTGGGATATGGTGATGGAATATTCGGTTTTGGGGATAATGTAACACGTGAGCAAGTTGCAGCTTTAATTTACCGTGTGTTTGATATGGAAGAACAAGATGAATATGAAAACCCATATGGAGATATCGATGAAAATTCAACAAGCTTTATCGAGGAGATATTGGCTTTAACGGAAATCGGAATTTTCCAGGGAGACGAGAATGGAAACTTTAGACCGAAGGCAACGTTATCGCGTGCGGAAATGGCACAAGTTCTTACGAATGCTTTTGACTTACAGGCAAAAGGATCTCATAACTTTAATGATGTTTCAGCAAATTCATGGGCAACGAATGCAATTAGTGCAGTACAAACAAATGGTATTACAATGGGAATCGGAGAAGGTAAATTCGGTCCGTCTATGAAGGTAACGAGAGAACAATACGCACAGTTTTTACATAGAGCAATATTGCATGATATGGAACAAGGGCAGTAATAAAGTTTAACTAGTCAAAGTGAAATTTAAAAATAATACAAAAAGGTCGTTGTTGTATAACAGCGGCCTTTTTTTTATAAAATAAAGCGCGAAAGAATGACGTTTTGAAAAAAAGTGAAATGAATTTTCAAAAAAAACTTCCTTTTCTGAAGATTTGTTATATAATATAAAACATGAAATCAAATCTGTTATAAAACAGTTTAAGAAGGGGATGCTAATATGTCGACGCAAACTTCACGGGTTACACTCGTTGGAGAAATGTTACCAGCGTACAACGAAATATTGACACCTGAGGTGCTTAGTTTTTTGAAGGAACTACATGAGAATTTTAATGAGCGCCGCATAGAACTTTTACAAAAACGTGTAGAAAAACAAAAGAGAATTGATGCAGGGGAGTTTCCGAAGTTTCTAGAAGAAACAAAACACATACGTGAAGCGGATTGGACAATTGCCAAGCTGCCAAAAGACTTAGAGGATCGTCGCGTAGAGATTACTGGACCGGTAGATAGAAAGATGGTCATTAACGCTTTAAATTCAGGAGCGCATCTTTTTATGGCGGATTTTGAAGATTCGAATGCACCAACTTGGGAAAACGCAGTTGAAGGTCAAATCAATTTACGAGATGCAGTAAAGGGAACGATTTCACATGAAAATGATAAAGGGAAAGAATATAGATTAAATGAGAAAACAGCTGTACTCATTGTACGTCCAAGAGGATGGCATTTAGAGGAAAAGCATATGCAAGTTGATGGGAAAAATATGTCGGGTAGTTTAGTAGATTTCGGCTTGTACTTTTTCCATAATGCGAAAGCTCTTTTAGCGAAAGGGAGCGGCCCATACTTTTACTTACCGAAAATGGAAAGTTATTTAGAAGCGAGATTATGGAATGATGTATTCGTATTTGCTCAAAAATATATCGGCATTCCAAATGGAACGATTAAAGCAACTGTGTTACTGGAAACGATTCATGCTTCGTTTGAAATGGATGAAATTTTGTATGAGCTAAAAGATCATTCTGCTGGCTTAAACTGCGGAAGATGGGATTATATTTTTAGCTTTTTAAAGAGTTTCCGTAATCATAATAAATTCTTACTACCAGATAGAGCACAAGTCACGATGACGGCGCCATTTATGCGTTCGTATTCTTTGAAAGTAATTCAAACATGTCACCGCCGTAATGCACCAGCAATTGGAGGAATGGCGGCACAAATTCCGATTAAAAATAATCCAGAAGCAAATGAAGCAGCTTTTGAAAAAGTGCGTGCTGATAAGGAACGCGAAGCTTTAGACGGTCATGACGGGACTTGGGTTGCCCACCCTGGACTTGTACCGGTTGCAATGGAAGTGTTTAATCACATTATGAAAACACCAAATCAAATTTTTAGAAAACGTGAAGAAATATGTGTAACAGAAAACGATTTACTAGAGGTACCGGTGGGAACGATTACAGAAGAGGGCCTTCGCATGAATATTAGCGTAGGTATTCAATATATTGCATCTTGGTTAAGCGGACGGGGAGCAGCACCCATTTATAACTTAATGGAAGATGCGGCAACAGCTGAAATTTCAAGAGCACAAGTATGGCAATGGATTCGTCATGAAGGTGGAAAACTAAATGATGGTCGTAATATTACGCTTGAATTAATGGAAGAATTAAAAGAAGAAGAATTAGCAAAAATAGAAAGAGAGATTGGTAAGGAAGCCTTTAAGAAAGGGAGATTCCAAGAGGCGACAACGTTGTTTACAAATCTCGTTCGAAATGATGAATTCGTACCATTTTTAACATTACCGGGTTATGAAATTTTATAAAAAATGAAAAGGGGATGGAACAAATGAAAAACGAAAGAATCGAGAAGTTACAAGAAAGCTGGGAATTAGATGAGCGTTGGAAAGGGATCACACGTCCATATTCGGCAGAAGATGTAATTCGCCTGCGCGGGTCAATTGATATTGAACATACGTTAGCGCGTCGTGGTGCTGAGAAGCTTTGGACATCGCTTCATACAGAAGACTATATTAACGCACTTGGCGCATTAACAGGAAACCAAGCGATGCAACAAGTAAAAGCTGGGTTAAAAGCGATTTACTTAAGTGGTTGGCAAGTAGCAGCTGATGCAAACCTTTCTGGGCATATGTATCCAGACCAAAGTTTATATCCAGCGAACAGCGTACCTGCTGTAGTAAAACGAATTAATCAAACGCTTCAACGTGCGGATCAAATTCAGCATATGGAAGGAAGCGATGATACAGACTATTTCGTACCGATTGTAGCAGATGCAGAAGCTGGATTTGGTGGGCAATTAAATGTATTCGAACTGATGAAAGGTATGATTGAAGCAGGTGCATCAGGTGTGCATTTTGAAGATCAATTATCTTCAGAGAAAAAATGTGGCCATTTAGGCGGAAAAGTACTACTACCAACGCAAACAGCAGTACGCAATTTAATTTCTGCACGCCTTGCAGCAGATGTAATGGGAGTGCCGACAATTATCGTTGCAAGAACAGATGCGGATGCAGCTGATTTAATTACGAGCGATATTGATCCTGTTGATAAAGCATTTATTACAGGAGAAAGAACACCAGAAGGGTTTTACCGTACGAATGCAGGTCTTGATCAAGCAATTGCGCGCGGTTTAGCGTATGCACCGTACGCAGACCTCGTTTGGTGTGAAACGTCAGAACCAAATTTAGAAGATGCAAAACGATTTGCAGACGCAATTCATAAGGAGCATCCAGGGAAGCTACTTGCATATAACTGCTCACCTTCATTCAACTGGAAACAAAAACTAGATGAAAAAACAATTGCAAGCTTCCAAAAGGAAATCGCATCTTACGGTTACAAGTTCCAATTCGTAACACTTGCTGGATTCCATTCATTAAATTACGGTATGTTTGAACTAGCACGTGGCTATAAAGAGCGCGGCATGGCAGCATACTCTGAACTACAACAAGCAGAATTCGCAGCTGAAAAACATGGCTACTCTGCAACACGTCATCAACGCGAAGTAGGAACAGGTTACTTTGATGAAGTGGCACAAGTGATTACAGGCGGAACTTCATCAACGACAGCGTTAAAAGGATCTACGGAAGAAGCACAGTTTACGAAATAAAAGGAAGGGGCACCTTTTTGAAAGGTGCCCCTTGTTATTTTCTAAACGATTCGAAAAGAGAGATTGAGTTGTCGGCAAAAAACGATACTAACTTTTCTTTATTACTAAATCAACTCCACTCAGCCCTATGATCACGAATAAACTTCATATCTTTCTCATAATGCTCTAGATGTCCTTCATCAATCATTCTTTGGAAATTCAAGTCGCCTTCTTGCGCTTTTCGTTTCATATATGTACATAACCCTTCTAATCGAAGCAACACCATTCCTAAGTAATCTTTATCCATATTTTTATCATAGGACTGAACGAACAAATTCACTCTCTCTTTAATACGATCTGCATGTTGCGATGAGTCATAATGAACGGCTTCACCAGATTCTGTATAATACACTCTACTTAAAGGCACACAAGTATAGAGTGTATAAGCGATATCCCATAGTCTTGGACCAGGAGCAGCAACATCGAAATCAATAATCCCTACTGGCTTCTCATTATTAAAAATAATGTTATATATGGCAAAATCATTGTGACATAAAACCTCAATGTTATTTGGAGTGTGATCCATCGGTTTCCAATCATCTAATAACGGAAAATCACTTACGGCATCATGGTAAAGGCGGAGCATCTTTGCGATTTCTTTTAATACATCATTAGATCGCATATATTCTTTTAAAGGATAATTGCCAGCTTCTCCTTCAATAAAGGATAAAATCTCTCTATCTTTTTCATCTACACCTAAAAACTTTGGAGCATAATGAAATCCTTTGTTTTCTAAGTGTTGCAATAGCTTATGAATCTTTTCACTGCCTAGCTTTAACTCTCGCCGAACAGTATTTTCAGAACGATATACGTTTGAGACGTTTCCCCCTGTTAGTCTTTCTTCTTTAGCGTAGTTTGACATGTGAAAATTCCCCCCTGTGATTAAAAAATCCAATTCCAAATAGTGAATAGACCAACAATGGCAGAAAAGAGAAGGGAAGCAAGCAATGCTAGACAGCCAAAAGGAACTAGCTTATCTTGCCATGTTTCTTTATACTCATAAACTAAATTCTCTACTACTTCTTTCTGCACTGAAGATAAGGGCTTATCTTTATCCAAACCCTTTATATGGATAGAATCGCCTTTAAACTTTAAAGCACGTGCAATATGATGAGGACTATTTCCCATTGATTTTTCAAATAATAAACATGATTCATGCATAATATCTGTTTTATGCTCTTCTAGATACCAGTAACGTCCAGCCATTTCTGGATATTGTAATTTATAATAAATATCTCCGAGTTGTTTTCGAAGATGTAATTCATTTGGGTATGTAAAGATGAGGCCATGCAATCTATCTCTTGCTTTTCCAAGATTATTATTTTCAATATCCTCTTCAATTCTTTTTAATGTTTTTTTAGGAATTTTATTGGTCATAAACTCCTCCTTATTTAGAATAGAGATAATTATATTTTATAAGAAATACTAAAAATTAGGAATTCTATTTTCGAAAAAGATTGTACATTTTATTTTAATGTGCTATGATAATGTCAGTTGAATAGTTAAATTAAGCAATCCATATGTTATCAAGTGCTGAAAACGAACGAGAAAAAGTATGTGAGAACTAGTTTATGTTTCGTATTTGATAATGTGTGGATTCTTTTTTTAGACAGGAAGACTAAAAAATTTTAAATTTGTATTTTCTTAGGAGGAAATAATTATGGCAGTAACAGGACAAGTAAAATGGTTTAACAACGAAAAAGGCTTCGGTTTCATCGAAGTTCCAGGTGGAAACGACGTATTCGTACATTTCTCTGCAATCGAAACTGACGGTTTCAAATCTCTAGAAGAAGGTCAAAAAGTTAGCTTCGAAATCGAAGACGGTAACCGTGGACCTCAAGCTAAAAACGTAATCAAACTATAATTTTATAGTTGATGATGGAAAAAAGGATGGCTAATGCCATCCTTTTTTTAGGTTGTGGAGAAAATTTTTCCAGAGCCTGTTTTTATATGTAACTCTCTTTTTTTTATGTTAAAACTGGTAAAAAATTATCGGGAATGCGTATTAGTTTCTGTAGAAGAGTTAGTTCAGCAAGAGCATTTGCTGCGTATGATAGTAAATAACTATAAATTTGTTTTCTCTGTTGAAATGGGGAAATCTTTTCTAGATAGACCTTGAGTAACATCTTTTTTGTTAGCATTGTTGTTGGAATTTTGTACGTTTTGAGATGATGTTTCTAACAGTTGTTCTTGTTCCTTACTAGGGGTATTCAGAGCATCTGAGGGGATGCTATTAACCTGCTGGCTTAATAGATCTTCTTTATCCATAAGTATACAGCTCCTTTTGGGAATTCGATAAAAAGTAATGTAATTATAACTAGCTACTTATATATTGTGTTTTTGAATGAAATTATATACAAAACTTATATTACAAAGTTAACTAATTAACGAATTGTTAGTGATGGATAAAGATGTACAAATTTTAATTTTTTAACAAAAATTAAAAGCGGGTAACAAGTACAAATACTCTTTCTCATGTTTTATATAAGGAGCATATTACAAATCAAAAAAGATGTAGAGAACCTTGGAAGAAAATATAGTTGTTTTTTTTAAGGGTTAAGAAGAATAAATAAAATGATACTACAAATGTAAAAAGGCATTCCATAAAGGAAGGCCTTTTATTGTTCTTGCCCTGATTTTTTCTTCTCACGTTTTTTACATTCTGTACATTTTGATTTACGAAACGGTTTGGCAAAGAATAGCAGAATGAAAAATAAACCGAATATAATACTAGCTGAGTTTTTCACGATAATGATGCTACTATTTTTCATTTGAATCGATGGTTGGATTTCTTTTTCTTCCATAGTGGCCCTCTATATATTGGATTTACATTTTAATTATAGTAAAGTTAATTGTTTTAATGATGTGAAAATAGGAAGGGATAATAAATATTTATAGGTAGTATAAATGTTGTTTTTATAACTTTAAAATTAAAAAATTACTATATTGTGATTTTATTATTTAACAAATGTTTGATAAATGATAAAAAACTGTAAAAAAGCGGAACTTGTAAGCTATTTCCTTTTCATAGATGCTAAAATTATATATGCAGCTGCTAATATAAATGGAAAAAAGGAGATAATGGAGTATGGAAAGTAAAGTGGAACGCTATGTCGAAAATTATGTTGTAACGAAAAATACGATGGCCTTACTTCCTGTTATTCTAAGTGAAAAGAAAATTGTTACGCGAGTCGTTGAAATGAATGATTCTTTTTTCGTATTTCAAAAACCTCTAGATATTATAGAAAGAAGTTGCCGCAAGCATGGCTCTAGTTTCTTAGGCAGAAAAGAAGGAACGAAAGAGTTAACTCATATTACACATAAAGCACCGATTGCGATTAGTCCAGCAGATCAACTTTATTTTTTCCCTACCTATTCTTACTCTAGAAAAGAGTGCGCTTGGTTGTCTCATTTTTATATTGAAAGTAACAAAGAATTAAAAGATGGAAATCTTATTATTAGATTTATAAATGGTTTTGCTGTGAAATTAGAAATATCAAAAACTAGTTTTGAAAATCAACAAAATCGTACAGCGAAATTACGTACTGAATATGAAGATCGTAGGAAAAAACAAGGGAGCCCTTGTTTTAAAGAGGTTGATAAAAAAGAGGAATCAACATTAAGACCCGCTTATGAGAGTGTGTATTTTGTGAAGGAAGGCGAAGTGTGAAAGGATGGGGGGAATCCCCATTCTTTTTTTGTTTATCCCGCTATTTGTGGGCAGTAAGACCCCCACCTCAAAATTCAGCGAAAGCAAAGAAGTTAAGCGGGGGATCAACAAAATCCCCACTGATTAAAGTTTCACTTTATCAGTCTTTGTAGATAAGGCGATATATTAGAGAAACCGAGTTGTAATTGATATATCTAGAAAATCACCAGTGTAATTTCATTTGCCGATAAAAAATCGAAAAACAATCTAAATAACAAAACGAACGACACGTCCTGTCGAATATTGATAGATTATCATAGCTAAATAATGAAGGAATTCTTATGAAAGATATGGAAACTTTAATAAATACATCTCCATATGTCGTATCTACCATTTCCTCTTTCATATAAGCAATGATACAGTAGGGATAGTATTTAGAGTAAAGGGGTAAAGTGTAGAATGGATTTTCAGACAATCAAAGAGTATTTTTCACCAGAAAATATGGATCATATTGTTGAGAGTTATAAAGCGTTCGGACCACTTCTTGGTATTGGTTTACCGATGATAGAGGCGTTGATTCCAGCATTACCGCTTATTGTATTTGTACTGGCAAATGCTGTTGCATTTGGCTTTTGGCTCGGTTTTCTTTATTCATGGCTTGGATCAGTAATGGGTGCATTACTTGTCTTTTTCATCATCCGCCATTTTGGTCGCAGTCGTTTCTTTTCGTTTGTAAATAAGCATGAGAGAGTACGAAAAGCAATGGGATGGATTGAAAGAAAAGGATTTGCACCGATTTTTGTTATATTTTGTTTTCCGTTTACACCGTCAGCATTAATAAATGTTGTCGCTGGTTTATCCCGAATTAGTGTAAAACAGTTTGGGCTAGCGTTAGCATTCGGAAAACTTGTGATGATTTTTATTTTAACGTATATCGGTCATGATTTAATGTCATTTATTCATAATCCAGTGAAATCAGTCATTGTAGCGATTGGTATTTTTATTTTATGGTATGTCGGTAAGAAAATCGAAGTAAAGTTAGAACTGCATTAAGAATAGTCTTCTTTGTAAAGGAAAGCTTCAGTATTAAAGGATAAGGGGAGAAGCAGATGAAGAAAACTTTGAAAAAAGAAGGCATAGAGTGGATACGAACAATTTTAATTGGTGTATTATTAGCTGTATTTTTTCGAACGTTTTTCTTTTCGACGTACGTTGTAGAGGGGAAGTCAATGATGCCCACATTGCAAGATGGCAATATGCTAGTTGTAAATAAGGTAAGTTATCAAGTTGGGGACTTGAACAGATTTGACGTTGTGGTGTTTCATGCGAATAAAAAAGAGGACTATGTAAAGCGGATTATCGGTTTACCTGGAGATCATATTGAATATAAGCATGATAAATTATATATAAACGGACAATTCGTGGATGAACCTTATTTAGAGAAATATAAGAAGGAGATAAATGGACGACAACTAACAGGTGACTTTACGCTAGAAGAGTTAACTAAGGAAAAAACGGTGCCACCTGGATGTATTTTTGTAGTAGGTGATAACCGCCTCGGGAGCTGGGATAGTAGACACTTTGGATTTGTAAAAGCTGATACAGTTGTCGGTAAAGTTGATTTACGATATTGGCCAATTCAAGAGGTGCAAACGAATTTTTCAAAAGGTTGATATAATAGATAGAAGTATAAAAAAAGGCAAACTACTCCGTTTGTCTTTTTTCGTGTCCTATAATACAATTATAGTAGCAAACTAACGTTCGTTATGTAAGTGAAAGGTGGGGTTACATGTCACTTCGATTTGTGATTGGTAGAGCGGGAAGTGGAAAAAGTACACTTTGTTTACACGAAGTGCAAGAAGAGTTAAAACAGCGCCCGAGAGGGGAAACAATATTATATCTTGTGCCAGAACAGATGACATTCCAGACGCAGCAGGCGTTAATTGGAAGTGAGGATGTAAGAGGTTCTATTCGGGCACAAGTTTTTAGTTTTTCACGATTAGCGTGGAAGGTACTACAAGAAGTTGGCGGAGCGAGTCGTCTTCATATTGATGAAGCGGGTGTACATATGTTACTTCGTAAAATTGTAGAGTCTCGTAAAGATGGGTTATCGGTGTTCCAAAAAGCAGCGGAGCAAAACGGTTTCTTTGAACATCTGGGCAGTATGATTGCAGAGTTTAAACGTTACAATGTAACGCCATCTAACGTATATGAAATGTGGCAACAATTAGATGCGCATAGTAGCAGTGCCGAGCAAAAGCTATTAGCGAATAAAGTGTATGATTTACAACTACTATATGATGATTTTGAACGTGCTTTAATCGGAAAATATTTAGATTCAGAAGACTACTTGCAATTGCTAGTGGAAAAGCTTCCGCAGTCTGAATATGTAAATGGTGCGGAAATTTATATAGATGGATTTCATTCATTCTCCCCGCAAGAGTTAGAGATTGTAAGACAGCTTATGATTTGCGGAGCGAGAGTTACGATCACGTTAACGATAGATGAAAAAACGTTAGCGCAGCCAGTAAATGAACTCGATTTATTTTATGAAACGACGGTAACGTATGAAAAAATAAAACAAGTAGCGCGTGAAGAAAAAATAGAAATTGAAAAAACAATTCCACTTATGGAACAGCCGCGTTTTCATTCTCCAGCATTAGCGCATTTAGAAGCTCATTATGAAGCGCGTCCGAATGAAAAATTTAACGATGAAGCGAGTGTAACGATTAGTACAGCTGCGAATTTACGAGCGGAGGTAGAAGGTGTTGCTCGTGAAATTCGTAAACTTGTTGCGGATGAAAAATATCGTTACCGAGATATTGCAGTACTTCTTCGTAATGGGGAAAGTTATTACGATGTGATGCGAACGTTATTTACAGATTACAATATCCCGCACTTCATCGATGAAAAGCGCTCGATGTCACACCATCCATTAGTAGAATGTATTCGTTCTGCACTCGAGATTATTAGTGGGAATTGGCGTTATGATGCGGTGTTCCGCTGCGTGAAAACAGAGCTTTTATATCCATTAGACGTAAGAAAAGAAACGATGCGTGAAGAAATGGATGAATTTGAAAATTACTGTTTAGCGTACGGTGTACAAGGAAAGAGATGGACTTCAGAGGATCCATGGATGTATCGCCGTTATCGTTCTCTTGATGATACGAACGGGATGATCACAGACAGTGAACGTGAAATGGAAGAGAAAATAAATAGGCTACGTGACGTTGTAAGAACACCTGTTATTCGCATGCAAAAAAGGTTAAAGCGTGCAGGAACAGTTATGCAAATGTGTGAAGCAGTTTACTTATTTTTAGAAGAGCTGGATGTTCCAAAGAAACTAGAAGAATTACGTATACGTGCAGAAGAAAGTGGAGATTTCTTATTTGCGACAGATCATGAACAAGTATGGGAAGAGGTAATGAGCCTTCTTGATACGTTTGTAGAGATGCTTGGTGATGAGAAAATGTCTCTTTCTATGTTTACGGACGTTATGTCGACAGGTCTTGAGGCACTTCAATTTGCTAATATTCCGCCTTCATTAGACCAAGTATTAATTGCTAATATTGATCACTCCAGGTTATCTGACGTGAAAGCAACGTTTATTATAGGTGTAAATGAGGGGGTTATTCCAGTAGCACCTATGGATGAAGGTATGCTTTCTGATGAGGAAAGAGAAGTTCTTGGTGCGGCAGGAATTGAATTAGCGCCAACGACGAGACAAACTTTGTTAGAAGAACAGTTCGTTATGTATCAAATGGTAACGAGAGCATCTGAGAAGTTATACATTTCATGCCCGCTTGCAGATGAAGAAGGAAAGACGTTACTTGCGTCTAGCTTTATTAAGAAAATAAAAAGAATGTTCCCTAATGTGAAAGATTCATTTATTACGAATGACGTAAATGATTTATCACGTTCAGAACAAATTTCATACGTAGCAACGCCAGAAGTAACGTTATCTTACGTTATGCAGCAACTACAAACGTGGAAGCGATACGGATTTGAAGGGAATTTAGACTTTTGGTGGGACGTATACAACTTCTACGTAACTTCAGATGAATGGAAACAAAAAAGTAGCCGCGTCTTATCAAGTTTATTCTATCGAAATCGTGCGAAGAAACTAAGTACAGCAGTAAGTAGAGATTTATATGGAGATATAATTAAAGGAAGCGTCTCTCGTATGGAACTATTTAACCGTTGTGCATACGCTCATTTTGCGCAGCACGGTTTATCGCTTAGAGAGCGTGATATTTTCAAGCTTGATGCGCCAGATATCGGCGAATTATTCCATGCGGCATTAAAGAAAATTGCGGACAAGTTATTGCGTGAAAACCGTACTTGGGCGGATTTATCCATAAAAGAGTGTGAGCATCTTTCTGTTTTAGTAATAGAAGAAATCGCACCGTTATTACAACGACAAATTTTATTAAGTTCAAACCGTCATTTCTATTTAAAACAAAAACTACAACAAATCATTTTCCGTACGTCAATCATTCTTCGTGAACATGCGAAGTCGAGCGGATTCGTACCAGTTGATTTAGAAGTGCCGTTCGGTATGGGCGGTACAGGATCACTTCCGCCGATGGAATTCTCACTACCAAATGGTGTGAAGATGGAAGTAGTCGGCCGTATTGACCGTGTTGATAAGGCAGAAGATGAAAACGGGACGTTCTTACGTATTATTGATTATAAATCAAGTTCAAAAGCGTTAGATTTAACGGAAGTGTATTACGGATTAGCGCTTCAAATGTTAACGTATTTAGATGTTGTTACTTCGAATGCACAGACCTGGATGAAAAAAGGTCACACAGCATCACCAGCTGGTGTATTGTATTTTCATATTCATAACCCAATCGTTGAGATGAAAGGTGACGCATCTGAAGCTGAAATTGAAAAAGAAATTTTAAAGAAATTTAAAATGAAAGGACTCGTATTAGGAGATGCTGACGTTGTTCGTTTAATGGATAACAAACTTTCAACAGGAAGTTCAGATATTATTTCTGCTGGCCTGAAAAAAGACGGTAGCTTTAGTGCGCGTTCAAGTATTGCAAGTGAGCAAGAGTTTAACGTACTGCAAAAATATGTACACCATACGTTTGAAAATATCGGAAAAGATATTACAGAAGGTGTTATCGATATTGCTCCTTATAAAATGGGAAATAAAGCAGCATGTACGTTCTGTAACTTCAAATCTGTTTGTCAATTTGATGAGTCACTTGAAGATAATCAGTTCCGATCGTTAAAAGATATGAAAGATAGCGAAGCGATGGAGAAAATAAGGGAGGAGGTTGGCGGAGAATGATAGAAAATTGGCCTAAAAAACCAGAAGGTAGTCAATGGACAGATGACCAGTGGAAAGCTGTTGTAGCGAACGGACGTGATATTTTAGTTGCGGCTGCAGCTGGATCAGGTAAAACAGCAGTATTAGTTGAACGTATTATTAAAAAGATTATTAATGAAGAGAATCCAGTCGATGTCGACCGCCTGCTCGTTGTAACATTTACGAATGCAGCGGCGCAAGAGATGAAAAACAGAATTGGGGAAGCGTTAGAAAAAGTATTAATTGATGAGCCAGGCTCTCAGCACATTAGAAAGCAGCTGAGCTTATTAAATAAAGCTTCTATTTCGACGATTCATTCCTTTTGTTTACAAGTAATTAGAGGATACTATTACATGCTTGATGTGGATCCTCGTTTCCGTATTGCGAATCAAACAGAAAATGAATTGTTAAAAGAAGAAGTGCTAGATGACATATTAGAAGAAGAGTACGGAATCGAAGATAATACAATCTTCTTTGAACTTGTTGATCGTTATACGAGTGACCGTAGTGATGATGACTTACAACGTATGATTTTAGCGCTTCATACAGAGTCAAGAGCGCATCCAAATCCGGAAAAATGGCTCGATAAATTAGTAGAAGCATATGACGTAGAAGGAAAGACAATTGAAGATTTAGTGTACGCTTCTTACTTATTAGAAGATGTGAAATTCCAGCTTGAAACAGCGGAACAGCATATTCGTAAAGCGACGGAGCTCGCAATGCTTCCTGACGGTCCAGCGCCTCGCGTTGAAACGTTGCAAGCAGATGCAGCTTTACTTGGAACGCTATCATCAGCTGCTCGTGAATCGTGGACAAGTTTGTATGAAGCGATGCAAAACGTATCGTGGCAAACGTTAAAGCGCATTAAGAAAAGTGATTATAACGAGGATATTGTAAAACAAGTAGACTCTCTTCGTAATAAAGCGAAAGATGAAGTGAAGAAATTACAAGAAGAGCTATTTAGCCGCAAACCTGAAAGTTTCTTACGAGATTTTCAAGATATGCACCCAGTATTAGAAAAGCTCGTTCAACTTGTAAAAGTATTTACAGAGCGTTTCCAAGCGATGAAGCGAGATAAAGGAATGGTCGATTTCACAGATTTAGAGCATTTCTGTTTACAAATTTTAAGTGAACCAAGTGAAAATGGTGAAATGAATCCGTCAGCAGTGGCGCTCCAATATCGTAATAAATTTGCTGAAGTATTAGTCGATGAATATCAAGATACGAATTTTGTACAGGAATCCATTATTAAATTCGTAACGAAAGATTCTGAGAGTGCAGGGAACTTGTTCATGGTTGGTGACGTAAAGCAGTCGATTTATCGTTTCCGACTAGCCGAACCAGGACTATTCCTAGGAAAATATAAACGCTTCACACAAGAAGGATTGGGTGGCGGAATGAAGATTGACTTAGCGAAAAACTTCCGTAGTCGTCATGAAGTACTAGCAGGTACGAATTTTATTTTCAAACAAATTATGGGCGAAGAAGTTGGGGAAATTGACTACGATGTTGACGCTGAACTAAAGCTAGGTGCTACCTATCCAGAAGGTGAAGATGTAGCGGCTGAACTACTATGCATTCAGCAAACAGAAGAAGAAGTAATAGACGGTGAAGAAGGTTCGGAAGTAGAAAAGGCACAGCTTGAAGCTCGCCTTATGGCGCAGCGCATTAAAGCGATGGTCGATTCAGGTTATGAAGTATATGATCGTAAAACGGATAGTATGCGCCCTGTACAATACCGCGACTTCGTTATTTTACTTCGCTCCATGCCGTGGGCCCCGCAAATTATGGAAGAGTTAAAATTACAAGGAATTCCAGTATATGCTGACCTCGCGACTGGTTACTTTGAAGCGACGGAAGTAAATATTATGATGAACGTATTCCGCGTTATTGATAATCCGATGCAAGATATCCCGCTTGCAGCTGTACTTCGTTCCCCGATCGTTGGATTAAACGATGAAGAACTTGCAATGCTTCGTGCTCATGGAAAGAAAGGCTCGTTTTATGAAGTAATGAGCTCATTCTTAAAAGGGGCACCGCTTGAAGAGGAGCAAGAACTTCATGATAAATTAGAGTGGTTTTATAACTTACTACAAGGATGGCGTGAATTTGCACGTCAACAATCACTTTCTGATTTAATTTGGAAAGTGTACGGTGAGACAGGTTATTACGACTTCGTTGGCGGTTTACCAGCTGGAAAGCAAAGGCAGGCAAACTTACGCGTACTATATGACCGCGCAAGACAATATGAAGCAACATCATTTAGAGGATTATTCCGCTTCTTACGTTTTATTGAACGTATTTTAGAACGCGGTGATGATATGGGGACGGCGAGGGCCCTCGGTGAACAAGAAGACGTTGTTCGCATTATGACGATTCATAAAAGTAAAGGGCTAGAGTTCCCAGTTGTATTTGTAGCTGGACTCGGTCGTCGTTTTAATACACAAGACTTAATGAAACGTTTCTTATTGCATAAAGATTTCGGTTTCGGTTCGCAATTTATCGATCCGCGCAAACGAATTAAATATACAACATTATCACAGCTTGCGATTAAGCGTAAAATGAAAATGGAATTAATTGCGGAAGAAATGCGCGTACTATACGTAGCATTGACGCGTGCGAAAGAGAAGTTAATTTTAATTGGAACAGTTAAGGATGCAAATAAGGAAATGGAAAAATGGCTTGATGCGAGGGAGCATAGTGAATGGTTATTACCAGATCATATACGTGCCGGAGCGTCTTGTTATTTAGACTGGATTGCACCTTCATTATATAGACACCGTGATAGTGAAATACTTCTTGAATTAGGACAAGGAAGTATTCCAGATGAAATTTACGGGTATGACACTAGCTGGAAAGTAGAAGTTGTGGACGGTAATACGCTACTTGCACCAGAGCCAGTTCAAGAAGAGAAACAAGAATTGTTAGAAGCGCTTCGTGAGAAAAAGGCTGTTCCCCTGCAAAGTGAACGGAAAGAAGAAGTGTACGACAGATTAATGTGGAAGTACGGATATGAGGATGCGACATCTCATCGCGCGAAGCAATCTGTTACAGAAATAAAGAGAAATTATCAATCTGAAGAAGGTAGCGATAACGCCTTTATTAAAAAACTACGTGCACCAATTAAAACACGCCCGCGCTTTATGGAGAAAAAAGGGTTAACGTACGCAGAGCGCGGAACAGCAGTCCATGCCGTTATGCAGCATGTTGATTTGAAGAAGCCGATTACGGTTGAAGTTCTTCAAGAGCAAATTGCTGGAATGGTAAATAAGGAATTATTAACATTCGAGCAGGCGGAAGAAATAGCCATTGAAAAAGTAATTTCATTCTTCGACAGTGACTTAGGTAAAAGGGTATTAGCGGCGAAAAGTGTTGAGCGTGAAGTACCATTTACGATGATGCTTGCAGCAGAAGAAGCATATCAAGATTGGCAAGGGAAGAGTGAAGAAACGATTCTTGTCCAAGGGGTTATCGACTGCATGATTGAAGAGGAAGACGGCATTACGTTAATCGACTTCAAAACAGATACGATTGAAGGGAAATTCCCAGGCGGATTTGAACAAGCAAAACCAATTTTAGAAGATCGATATAAAGTACAGCTTTCGTTATATGCAAAAGCACTGGAGAAAAGCTTACAACATCCTGTGAAAGAGAAATGCTTATACTTCTTTGATGGCAATCATATTGTAAAAATTGAAGAATAGAGGGACTTGAAAATGGCAACGGAAAAAACGTTAAGAACGTGTGAAAAAGGACATGAATACTACAAAAGTAGCGACTGTCCAACTTGCCCAACTTGCGAGAAAGAAAAGAAGCCGAAAACAGGATTTCTTTCACTTCTTTCATCACCAGCACGAAATGCGCTGCAACATCACGGAATTCAAACGATAGAAGAACTCTCAAAATATAGTGAAAAAGAAATTTTAAAAATGCATGGTATGGGACCAGCGTCTTTGCCGAAGCTTAGGAAGGCTTTGGAGGAGAGCGGGTTATCATTTAAATAAAATGAAATAGTGCTTCTTCACTACTTACTTGTTTATACCACTATTTGTGGACAGTAAAGCTCTTGCTTATTAAAATTTCATTTTAATAATTTTGAATTAGATAAAAGAAAAAAGTAGGAGAATATCTCCTACTTTTTTTACGCTGTTCCAATCTGATCTTGATCTGCCACATCAGAATCAAACGTATTTGTTGCACTAACACCGTTAAACGTATTCACGACAAACCCAACATTAGAAGCTCCAGATCCGTTATAGGCTTTCGTGTTTTCTTTCGGAGATACGTTATAAAAATCTCCTAAGTTGAAAGAGCCGTTACTGTTTTGCACGACGAGATTTCCTACAACCGAAGGCATACCATCCACCTACTTTACTAAGCTTTTTAATTACTATATGAATTATTGTGCGGAAGGTTCATCCGTAATATATTGGCGGATTTGCATAATACGAGAGTTATTAAAAGCATAATCAACATTCCCAATTTGAAAGCAACCAGAATTTAAAAGTGTCCGCAATTCAACGTTATTCACTTCAATAAAAGGACATTCATTTACAATATTTAATTTTACATCTGTCGTTCGTTTTGGAATTGTAATGTGTTCATCTGTAAAGATTTCAAAAGCATCAAAGCGACCTTCTCCCCGTATATAACAAGGAATTTCACGGTGGACGGCAATAGCTCTACTTTTTAATTCCATTTGGTTTGCATCTCCAACTTGAAATACGGCAGTAATCCCTAAAGAAATAATAGAAACATTTTGGACAATGGACACATGATGCAACATAATTTCTCAGTCTCCTTAACCTGGAGTAGGAGCGACATCTGTTACTAATGGTACAAATGGACCCTCTGTAACTGTTTCAAATGGTGTATCGAGAATAGAAGATAGAATGAGGAGATTTGCATCTCCAATTAAAAAGAGTGCGGACGACGATACACCGTTCATTTTAATCTGTCCGACTTTTAACTCACGGTTTACAACGTTAAGGTTCATACATAATTACTCCTTTCGGAAATTTCCTGGTATGTGCTGAATAAAGGAGAGAAAGGCTTTGTCAATATCTTGTTTCATTGCCTGAATAATGATATCTCGTAAATAATCTGGATCTGTTGAAATACCTTCATATGATTGCGCTTGTGATAAATAATAAGGGAGTCGATGCTCCATCTGTTTTTTTATGTCATCCACCATCATTTGTCGATACATTTCATCAAGCGGTGTTCTCTCTTCTTGTTCAAAATGGAGAATACGATTATATGCTTCTTCATCTAAGTATCGATGCATTTCTTGGAGGATACCTTGATAAAAGTCTGGGTTTGTTTCGGTTTCAGGGTTTACCTTTAATGTTTCTGTATCCACTTGAAAATCTTCAATTTGTTGTCCTTTTGCTGAAAATGGGTTTAAACCAATATTTAAAGTACCATTTAAATTTTCGACTTTTAATTGATCGAATTTGTATTCCACTTTTCCTACAGAAGAGGAGGGGCGATTTTTTAATTCGTTAAGCTCTTCTTGGAGTTGGCGCACTTGATCTTCTAAATTCAAGATGGCTGCTTGTTGTGTTTGAAGAGCTTGTTGAAGTTGGTGTAAGTAAGTATATATATCTTGATTCATTTGTGAAACCTCCTTTTCAATAGGGAGGGTAAAAATATTCCTACTATATATTTATGACAAGGATGTCTTAAGAAGAACTAGTTGATGGTTTGATAGAAATAATTTGTCCTTTCGCCTGTAATGGGCGAAGCGGCTCCGTAAATCCGCCCGTATTTGAAAATTTAGATAGGGCTTTAATACTTCCGGCAGTACCAATTTGGAACACAGAAGAGGTTGTAATGCTATCAATTTTAATACTGTTGATGACGATACTTTGGTTTACATAAAAGTTCAATATAATCGCCCCCTTTAAGTTGAACCAATTATCGCTTGATCGACGACATCTGAATCGTTGACAGTCGTTGCACTTTGATAATTGTAGACAGAAACGTTATCTCCAACGTTAAAAGAGCCGGCCCCGGCGAAAGCACGTGAGTAACTAATAGGCCTAATCGCAAATACATCTCCAATATGAAAAATACCACTTGATCCAATATTGACGATACGAATATGTCCGACCATAGCTGGCATACAAAACACCCTTCGTTTTTAAAATTTTCTTTTCTACTATTGTATGGGCGTTTCCAATAAAATGTGTATTTTTTTGAAATAAAAGAAACACACGCATTATTGCGTGTGTGTTTTGAACGTTTGATTAGGGTGTAAATCCGTATGTACATGACAAATTACATTTAAGAGCCTGTCCAGTTCTTGGCTACAATCCACTGTTTTTTGAGAAGTCATTCCATAGCGTTCAGCAAAATAAATCATTTTTTCACGTTTTTTTTCAATCGCTTGCTCAAACATTGAAATCGGCTCCATCTCTAAATGAAATTTTTAGTATATATGTAGTACATATTATACAAAAACTTCATAAAAAAGAAATGCATTCGCTAAAAAAAGTAAAATTTCTACATTTTATGCCAAATGATAAAGGAGTAACGAATCGGATATGAGAAGAATATTGTAAAAATTAGCGTGCATGAGAAGGTTTTTTTCTTGCGGATGCGAATACAATTAAAGTGTATGAGTTGTAGGATGGAGAGTGGAAATATTGCGTTTTGTAACGGCGAAAAAAGAAGAAAAGGTATTTGTAGGTATTGTGGATGAAGAAGAAGAAAAGGTATTACACTTAAGAGAAGCGCAAAGACAAAAAGGGGAAAAGGTTACAATCCCTATTACAATGCTAGAGTGTATTGAAAGAGGGACTGAATGCTTTGAGAAAGTATGTGAAATTGTAAATTGGGCAAAAGAGAACGGGGAAGCGGCGTATTATCCGTTAACAGAGGTGAAAATATTAGCACCGATTCCAAGGCCAAGAAAGAATATTTTGTGCGTTGGAAAAAACTATCGTGAGCATGCGGTAGAAATGGGCGGAGTAGAGTCTATTCCAGAAAATATAATGATCTTTACGAAAGCACCAACAACAGTTATTGGCATAAATGAGCAAATTAATGGTCACCCTCATGCAACGGACGAACTAGATTACGAAGGAGAATTAGCTATCATTATTGGTAAGCGAGGGAAACAAATTAAAAAAGAAAAAGCGCTTGAGCATGTTTTTGGTTATACGATTATCAATGATGTAACAGCTCGAGACATTCAAAGAAAACATAAACAGTTTTTCCTTGGGAAAAGCTTCGATACATTTTGTCCGATGGGACCGTATTTAATTCATAAATCGGTGGTTAATGCGCCGAATTCATTACACATTGAAACGGTAGTAAATGGAGAAGTAAGGCAAACTTCCAACACAAATAAAATGATTTTTCCAATAGAAGAAATTATTTCAACGATAAGTAAAGGAATGACTTTAGAACCAGGCGATATTATCGCAACAGGAACCCCGGCTGGTGTCGGAAAAGGTTTCACGCCACCAAAGTTTTTACATGCTGGTGATGAAGTGGTTATTACAGTAGAAGGAATTGGTACTTTGCGAAATGTAGTGAAGTGAAGAAAAGAGCTATCTTGTTAAAAGATAGCTCTTTTTTATGGCCTTGGGTTATAGAGGTAATCGATAACGGAAAAAGTGTAAAGACCAATGAATGCAAGTGTACAAATGCCAAATAGTATAACCGTAAGTGCGCTTTTTTCTCGTCCAAAACCAATGATAGTAAGAATAACAGCAGTCCAAAATGATGCTTTCAGTAGTGTGAATGTAGTAGAAGTTGAGTAGTGAGTAAGCCATGTTGTGGAAAGTAGGAAGCCAAAGAATGTAACTAAAATAAAAGATGTAGCTAAATAGTTAATATGTTTACCATATCTTAATAGCATATCGCACCTCCTTTACGATTTTAAAATACAGAAAATTACAATTTTATCTTAATATAAATGAATATAAAAAGAAAGAGGTTGTCCCAATATGTCGGACAACCTCTCTATCATTACGATAATACAGCTTTAATTTTTTGGAATGCCCACTCTAAATCTTCTTCAGAGATTACTAGAGGTGGTGCGATACGAATTACGTTTTCATGTGTTTCTTTACATAGTAGACCAGCTGCTTTTAGTTGTTCACAGTAAGGACGAGCTGGTTCGTTTAATTCGATACCGATGAATAAACCTTTACCGCGAACTTCAGTGATCATTGGGTTATCAATTTCTTTTAATTGCCCAACTAATTTTTCTCCTAATTGAAGAGAACGCTCTGTTAATTTTTCTTCTTCTAACACTTCAAGAGCTGCGATAGACACAGCACATGCAAGTGGATTACCACCGAATGTAGAACCGTGAGAACCTGGCTCAAATACACCTAAAATGTCACGGTTTGCTGCAACGCAAGAGATCGGGAACACGCCGCCGCCAAGCGCTTTGCCAAGTATGTACATGTCAGGAGTTACATCGTCCCAGTCACAAGCGAATACTTTACCAGTACGGCCTAAGCCAGTTTGGATTTCATCTGCTACGAATAAAACGTTTTCTTTTTTACATACTTCAAAAGCTTCTTTTAAGTAACCAGCTGGTGGGATGTTAATTCCTGCTTCACCTTGAATTGGCTCTAAAATGAATGCTGCTGTGTTTGGTGTAATTGCAGCTTTTAACGCTTCTAAATCACCGTAAGGAATTACAACGATGCCAGGAAGCATTGGACCGAATCCACGCTTGTATTCTTCATTTGAAGACATAGAAACAGAACCCATTGTACGTCCGTGGAAGTTATCTTCACAAACGATGATTTCAGCACGGTTTGCTTCTACTTTCTTCACATCATAAGCCCAGCGACGAACTGTTTTAATTGCAGTTTCAACAGCTTCAGCACCTGTATTCATTGGAAGTACCATTTCTTTATTAGTTAGTTTCGCAACTTTTTCGTACCAAGGACCTAATTGATCGCTATGGAAAGCACGAGAAGTTAACGTAACACGATTAGCTTGGTCAATTAAAGCGTTAATAATTTTCGGGTGACGATGACCTTGGTTTACTGCAGAATATGCACTTAATAAGTCCATATAGCGGTTTCCTTCAGGATCTTCTACCCAAACACCTTCTGCTTTAGAAATAACGATTGGAAGTGGGTGATAGTTATTTGCTCCGTATGTGTCTGTAAGTTCGATAATATCCTTAGTTTGAATCATGATTGTTCCCCCTTTTGTTATTACAAGAAGTTTGTAAATACTCTAAATATTATATCATTTAAATGTAAAAAAGCGAAACATTTCCTGAAAATAAATGAACATGTTATCATATAGAGTGAAAAAGTGTGAAAAGAGGAGGTAAGGGATACGATGGTACATATGCATATTACAGCATGGGCGTTAGGTTTAATTTTATTCTTCGTTGCGTATTCACTTTATTCAGCAGGAAGAAAAGGTAAAGGTGTACATATGGGGCTTCGCCTAATGTATATTATCATTATTGTGACAGGTTTCATGTTGTACATGGGTATTATGAAGACTGCAACAAGTAACATGCACATGTGGTATGGTTTAAAAATGATAGCTGGTATTTTAGTTATCGGTGGAATGGAAATGGTTCTTGTGAAAATGAGCAAGAACAAAGCAACAGGGGCAGTTTGGGGGCTATTTATTGTTGCACTAGTAGCAGTATTTTACCTTGGACTGAAATTACCGATTGGCTGGCAAGTATTCTAATAAAAAATAAAACCACCTTATAATCTCAAAGACTTGGGAGATAAGGTGGTTTTTTACGTTATCCCGTAAACACCAGATTGGTGAAGGTTAATAATTAGTGGGGGTTGCCCCACTAATTAAAGTTTTACTTTATGTCGCATCAATATGCAACTCTTCTCCGTTTACTTTTGTAAAACGGAACATATTTTTATTTGATGTAGTGTGACGAACGAAATGATGCTGCAGTGTACAAATCATTTCTTCGTTATCAAACAAAAGAATATTTACTCCTTCGCGTGACTCCTCTTTCGGTAAGAAAGATAAATAATTATGACAATACATGCAATCATATAAAGAGTAGTGAAGTGATTGCAATGATTCCGTTAATAATGTGAAGACAGAGTCAGGTAATTCCTCCAGCCATTCATTATAGCTAAGAAGTAACTTTTTTCGAATACGTATCATTTCACCGTTTTGCAAATGGTGTTGCTCGTTGGCGATTTGTAATACATCTTGTTCATAGAAACGGGCTGGTAGCCAATTGTTATTATACAAAATTTCAAACCCATCTTCGGCAATATCTTCTAATAAAAACGCTTCATCATTTTCATCATCAAAGAATACCCACTCATTGTTTATATATTCTACATTACCGACTGTATGAGCACGGGGTTGATTATATAAAATATGTTTACGTTGTATCATACACGATTTCTCCTTTATGAAAAGTAGTTATTTCTGTTATAGACAGTTCGTGCATTCTTTATAACTAGGCACATCTAGACATAGGTGGGCATACAATAAAACACGTTTTACTGAGTGAAAATGCTATTCCATATGTGGATAGTAGGTTATCGTCAAGTTTTTCATTTTTTAATCCGCACTCTTAGGGTGGGGATTACTGCACGTTCAAGAAAAGAAATAAGATGGAAGGATGATTTATATGTGCGGGATTACAGGATGGGTGGATTATAAACGCTCATTAGAAGGAGAGCGGGACGTCGTTACGAAAATGGCTGAGACGTTAGCGAAGCGTGGCCCAGATGATAATAAAGTTTGGATTAAAGGCAATGTCGCATTTGGGCATAAACGTTTAATCGTTGTGGACCCTGAGGGCGGTAAACAACCGATGACTTGTTTAAAAGATGAAACGAATTACGCCATTTGCTATAACGGTGAACTTTATAACACAGAAGACATTCGAAAGGAATTATTAAGAAGAGGATATACGTTCAAAGGTCATTCTGATACAGAAGTATTATTAGCTTCTTATATTGAATGGAAAGAAGAATGTGTCAGTCATTTAAACGGTATATATGCGTTTGCAGTATGGGACGAACAGAAAGAACAAGTATTTATTGCGAGAGATCGATTAGGTGTAAAGCCACTTTTTTATAAATATGATAGCGGACGCTTATTATTTGGTTCGGAGTTAAAAGCGATATTGTCGCATCCAGATGTGAAGGCGGAAGTAACGTTAGAAGGATTATCAGAAATATTCGGACTCGGACCGTCAAGAACGCCTGGGCACGGTATTTATGCTGGTATAAAAGAATTGCGTCCAGGTCATGCGATGACATTTTCAAAGAACGGTTTATGTATATGGAGATATTGGAATGTAGAAAGTAAAAAACATGAAGACTCTTTTGAAGAAACAGTAGAGAAAACGCGCTTCTTATTACAAGATGCCATTACAAGACAGCTTGTTTCTGATGTACCACTATGTACTTTTTTATCAGGTGGTGTAGATTCGAGCGCTATTACAGCTATCGCAGCGAAAGAATACGAGAGATCAGGAAAAGGGCCATTACACACGTATTCTATTGATTACGAAGATAATGACAAATACTTTAAAGCGAATGCATTCCAGCCAAATTCAGATGCTCCGTTTATTAATTTAATGACTGAGACATTTCAAACAACCCATCATCGCTGCGTCATTTCGAATGAAAAATTAGCAGAGTATTTAACTGAAGCGGTACTCGTTCGTGATTTGCCTGGTATGGCAGATATCGATTCGTCATTATTATGGTTTTGCCGAGAAATTAAACAAGATTTTGTCGTTGGCTTATCTGGAGAATGTGCAGATGAAATATTTGGTGGATATCCGTGGTTTTATAGAGAAGATGATTTACAATCGAGTGCATTTCCGTGGATGCGTTCTACAGAGGCACGTGAACAACTTCTAAAAAAAGAATGGAGAAATAAATTAAATTTACAACAATATGTACAAAGGCGCTATGAAGAGTCGATTCAAGAAGTTCCTATTTTAGAGGGAGAAAGTCCGTTAGAAGCAAAAAGACGTCAATTATTTTATTTAAATATGGTATGGTTTATGACAACATTATTAGACAGAAAAGACCGTATGAGTATGGGGGCGAGCTTAGAAGTACGTGTTCCATTTGCAGATCATCGTCTTGTCGAATATGCGTGGAATATTCCTTGGGAAATGAAAATGTATAAAAACCGCGAAAAAGGTCTATTACGTAAAGCGTTAGAAGATGTACTTCCACATGACATCTTATATAGAAAGAAGAGTCCTTATCCGAAAACTCACAATCCACACTATACAAAAGCAGTAACAGTATGGCTTCAAAGTTTATTAACGGATAAAGGTTCAATTTTACACGAACTGTTTGATAAAGAGCAGTTGAACGAATTGATTCAGTCTGGCGGCAGTGCATTTCAAACACCATGGTTTGGTCAATTGATGACTGGGCCGCAGCTTTTAGCTCATTTAGCACAAATTCACATTTGGTTTAAAGAATATGGGGTAAATATTAAGGAATAACGGAAAAGCGGCTTACAATTATGTAAGTCGCTTTTTATTAAAGAAATTGTCATATAAAATTCAAGATTACCTTGTAAATAATATTTAATTAGAATTGTTATTTTGACGTACTTATTATTACTTGTTATAATTGGAAACAAACGTTCTGAAAAGGATTCTCATTTATAAAATTGAGGTGTTATATAGATGACAAAGAAAAAAATAGGTTTACTCGTAATGGCGTATGGAACACCGGAATCATTAGACGATGTAGAGGGATATTATACACATATCCGTCACGGGCGTAAGCCATCAGAAGAAGCGCTTGAAGATTTAATTGGGCGCTATAAAGCGATTGGTGGAATTTCGCCACTTGCAAAAATTACGAAAGAACAGGCGCATAAATTAACAGATTCAATGAATAACATATTTATAGAGTATGAATTTACTTGTTACTTAGGTTTAAAACATATAGCTCCATTTATAGAAGATGCAGTAGAAGAGATGAAGCGTGATAAGATTGGGCAAGCGATTAGTATCGTATTAGCGCCGCATTATTCTACATTTAGCATTAAAGCGTATAATGACCGTGCTATTCGTCTTTCAAAAGAAATCGGTGGTCCTGTTATTGAACCAATTGAACAATGGTATGATGAACCGAAATTTATTTCGTATTGGGCAGACCAAATAAAAGAAACGTTTAAAGAAATTGATGATAAAGAGAAAGCAGTCGTAATTTTTTCAGCACATAGTTTGCCAGAAAAAATTATTGCAGCAGGAGACCCATATGTAGAACAACTAAAGCATACGGCAGATTTAATTGCAGAAGCTGCAAATATTCAAAACTATACAATCGGTTGGCAAAGTGCTGGGAATACTCCAGATCCGTGGATTGGTCCAGATGTGCAAGATTTAACGAAAGATTTATATGAAGAGCATGGGTACGAATATTTCATATATTGCCCAGTTGGTTTTGTAGCGGAGCATTTAGAAGTTTTATATGACAACGATTATGAATGTAAAGTTGTAACGGATGAATTAAATGCCAAATATTTTAGACCAAATATGCCGAATGCGCAATCGGCATTTATCGACTGTTTGGCTGAAATTGTTTCCAAAAAAGTGAAGGAAATAGTTGACAAAGATTTAGTTTTGAATAATAATTAATTTATAATAATTTTAAATAAATAATAATTACTATGAAAGAAAGAGGAGGATCCCCCTAGATGAATCCAAATAATCGCTTAACAACAAACCAAGGTGCTCCAGTTGGAGACAACCAAAATTCTCGTACAGCTGGTCGTCGTGGACCGGTATTATTAGAAGACTATCATTTAGTAGAAAAACTTGCACACTTTGATCGTGAACGTATTCCGGAGCGTGTTGTACATGCACGTGGTGCAGGTGCTCACGGTGTATTCGTAACGAAAAATAGTATGAAGCCATATACGAAAGCTGCATTTTTACAAAATGAAGGAACTGAAACACCTGTATTTGTTCGTTTTTCAACGGTTATTCATGGTCAAGGTTCTCCTGAAACAGCACGTGACCCACGTGGGTTCGCTGTTAAATTTTATACAGAAGAAGGAAACTACGATATCGTAGGTAATCATTTACCAGTTTTCTTCATTCGTGATGCAATTAAATTCCCTGATATGGTACATTCTTTAAAACCAGCACCTGATACGAATATTCAAACGCCAGATCGTTACTGGGATTTCATGACGTTAAGTCCGGAATCTACACATATGATGACATGGGTATTTTCTGATTACGGTACACCAGCAAGTTATCGTGAAATGGAAGGTTTCGGCGTCCATTCATTTAAATGGATTAATGAAGAAGGTAAAATTGTTTATATTAAATACCACTGGAAACCACAGCAAGGTGTACGTAACTTAAATGCGAAAGAAGTGCAAGAGGTACAAGGGAAAGACTTCAATCATGCTACTCGTGACTTGTTCGACGCGATCGAAAAAGGAAATCACCCGAAATGGGATTTACACGTACAAGTTATGCAATTAGATGAAATGGATTCTTTAGACTTTGATCCACTAGATCCAACGAAAGTATGGCCAGAAGATCGCTTCCCGTTAATTGAAGTAGGGACAATGACATTAAATCGTAATCCGAAAAACTTCTTTGCAGAAGTAGAACAAGTAGCGTTCTCTCCAAGTGCAACAGTAAATGGTATTGAGCCATCGGAAGATAAATTATTACAAGGTCGTTTATTCTCTTACCCAGATACACAACGTTATCGTCTTGGTGCAAATTACTTGCAAATTCCTGTAAACTGCCCATACGTAGCTGTTCATAATCAACAACGTGATGGTGCGATGCAAGTGAATCAAAACCCATCTACAATCAACTATGAACCTAGTCGTCATGCTGAAAATCCAGTTGAAGACAAAGCTTACCGCGATTCAACTATGAAAGTAGAAGGCTATGTATCTCGTGAAAAAATTGAGAAACCAAATGACTTCAAACAAGCAGGTGAGCGTTACCGTTCATTCTCTAAAGAAGAGCAAGATAACTTAATTGCAAACTTAACAAATGATCTAAAAGACGTAAATGAACGCACAAAATTATTAGCTGTTTGTAACTTCTTCCGTGCAGATCAAGAATACGGTATGCGTTTAGCGCAGGCATTAAATGTTGATATTACGCAATATGTAGGAAATGCTCCGAAATAAATAGGAAAAGACGACCGGGCTTCGGTCGTCTTTTTTGTGTGTAAATTTATGCCGGGGTATTTTTCATCTTCTTCATGTCGGAATTTGTTGGTAAATTGATATGTTGTGTCGAACCGTTGATATATTGAAAGAAACAATCGATATATTTGAAAAATCGTTGATATATCCAAAAAAACGTTGATATATTTACAGTTATACTAGGTGGGGTATGTTGCCTCGTGCGCAAAAAAAGGGATGCAATCTATTAGTAATAGATTGCATCCCTTTTTAGTTTGCTCGCTCTGCATGTTCATAAGCCTTCTCACCATGCATTGAAATATCAAGACCCATGTGTTCTTCGTGTTCATCTACTCGAACAGGGAGGAAGAAGTTGATCGCTTTAATAATGGCATACGTCATGATGATTGTGAATGCATATGTTGCGCCAATCGCTATAAGTTGTTTAAACAGTAACGCGGCGTTTCCGTAAAACAATCCGTTCGCACCATCCCCGTTTACGGTAGTAGTTGCAAATAGTCCTGTTGCAATACCGCCCCAAGTTCCTCCGATGCCGTGGCATCCAAAGGCATCAAGTGTATCGTCATACCCAAATTTTGTTTTTAAGAAGAAAACGGCGCCGAAGCATAATATGCCACCAATTGCTCCGATAAGAAGGGCGGAGAAAGGTGTAACGAACCCGCAAGCTGGTGTAATAGCGACTAGACCAGAAACAACTCCGCAAGCAGCTCCCATCGCGGTCGGTTTTGATTGGAAGAACCATTCAGAAAGCATCCAAGTTAGAGCGGAGGCAGCAGCGGCTATATTTGTATTAATAAATGCAGTTAAAGCTACGTCGTTTAAGGATAATGCGCTGCCGACGTTAAAACCGAACCAGCCAAACCATAATAAGCCTGCGCCTAACATTGTAAATGGCAAATGGTGGGGAGAAGAACCATTTATGTTTTTTCGTTTTCCAAGGAAAATAGCTAATACAAGACCAGCAACTCCGGAAGTGATGTGAACGACGTTTCCGCCAGCGAAGTCTAGTGCACCAAGTTCCCTTAGCCACCCGCCGACGCCCCATGCCCAATGAGCGACAGGATTGTAAACGATCGTTGTCCATAGAAGGATAAAAATAAGAAAGGCAGAAAATCGCATTCTTTCAGCGAATGCACCTGAAATTAAAGCTGGAGTTAAAATGGCGAACATGAGTTGAAACATCATGAATAAATTGTGAGGAATAGTAGATGAGTAGTCTGGATTTGGTGCGTAGGTAACTCCGTTTAGACCGAACCAATCAAGTGTACCGATAAGCCCGTGCCAATCTGGTCCGAATGATAAAGAATAGCCGATAACAATCCATTGAATCGAAACGATAGCCATTGCGCTATAACTATGCATCGTTGTGCTGAGTACATTTTTGCTGCGAACCATACCTCCATAAAAAAGTGCCAATCCTGGTGTCATCAACATGACCATTACTGTCGTCACAAACATAAAAACTGTATCTCCCATATCCATGATCTCTCCTCCTGTAATGTTAGAAAAAATAACATCTATTTGTTATGTTTCATATCATATTCGAAATTAAACTAAAAATCAACTAAAAATTCAGAAAATTATATGCATGATGTCATAAAACCTAACATGAATTATTTTATGAGGATTAAAATCGACATATGCGTTTCATTCGGATAATTGGTATAATATTCTTACAATTAAAAGCTTGGGGGATGCGTGTGGGAAAAATACGGACTAGGAAACTATTCATTTGTTTTTGCTTAGCTGTTGTTTTGTTTGTACCAATACATACTTTTGCAGACGAAAAAAGAGAGTGGCGAGATGAAGTTATATACTCCATTATGATTGATCGCTTCAATAATGGAGAACCGAAAAATGACAAACAGTTAGAAGTTGGTAATTTAGAAGGGTATCAAGGAGGGGATATAAGAGGAATTATAAAAAGGTTGGATTACATAAAAGAAATGGGTTTTACTACCGTTATGCTTTCGCCACTTTTTGAAAGTGGAAAGTACGATGGATTAGACGTGCGAAATTTTAAAAAGGTAAATGAACATTTCGGGACAGACAATGATGTGAAAGAACTTGTAAAAGAAGTTCATGCAAAAGGAATGAAAGTTGTATTTCAATTTCCACTTGGAGAAAACGAACAACAGGTAATTGACGCAATGAAATGGTGGATAAAAGAAGTTGATTTAGACGGAAGTTATGTTATACATAGTGAAAAAAAGCCGCGTTCCTTTTGGGATAACGCGCAAAAAGATATGCAAGTGATAAAGAAAGATTTTCGTATTATGACAAAGGAGGATAGCGAATACAACGAAAAAATAGTAGAATCGTTTTCTAAAGCAGATGTATCGGTGAAATCGTTATACGATGTGAGTAAAAAAGAAGGGGAATTTGTTACGTTTTTAGATGATCAAGAAACAAAAAGATATGCGCGTATTGCAAAAGAAAATATGTATTATCCGCCATCACGTTTAAAACTGGCGCTTACATATTTGTTAACATCACCTGGAATTCCGAATTTTTATTACGGAACTGAAATTGCATTAGATGGAGGAAGTGTACCCGATAATAGACGATTAATGGATTTTAAGTCAGACGAAAAATTTATGCAGCACATAACAAAACTAGGTGAACTTAGACAAGCGAGACCGTCTTTACGACGCGGTACGTTTGAGCTACTGTATGATAAGAGCGGTATGAGCATACTAAAACGAAAATATAAAAATGAAGTAACTTTAGTAGCAATTAATAATACGAAAGAAACACAAAAAGTCTCCTTACCTGCAAGTATGATTGGTGAAAAACAAGAGTTAAGAGGATTGTTAGAGGATGAAATTATAAGAGAGGAAGATGGGGAATTTTATCTCGTTTTAAAGCGTGAAGAATCAAACGTGTATAAAGTTAACGGAGAAACAGGTGTGAATTGGTTATTTATCTCCTTAATCGTTGGGGTGAATGTATTATTTATTGCGTTTTTAATTGCAGTTAAAAGGAAGCGTAGATAAGATGAAAAGTTGCTGGCTCTATGTTCATGTCTTCTTATTGTATATGTAAGTTTGTTCGGTGGCGCGATAGTGTTTATTCTGTTGATATGAAATTTCTTAAGAGAAACGATGTGAGAATGAAAACGTCCCTAGTGAGAGGAGGGCCAGGTTAGGAAGAGGATTTTCTTCCTAACCTGTTTTTTGTGTTAGCACCGATAGGGAAGAATCTTTGAAAAATCAATAATTGCAACTATATTAATTTTACATTACATTAAAAGTTAGAGAATACTCTTATACTAATACAGTGCTAAATAGTAGGTGGGAAAATGGAGTTTTACGATTTGGGTATTACCATTAAAGAGCTTAGAATTAAAAAAAATATATCACAATCCGAATTATGTCATGGAATATGTTCGCAAAGTCAAATTAGCAAAATAGAAAAAGGTGTGATTTATCCATCTAGTATATTGTTATATCAATTATCAGAAAGACTTGGTATTGACCCAAATAATATATTTGCATTAACTCAAAACAAAAAACTAAAATATGTAGAAAATGTAAAATGCGTAATAAAAGATTGCTTAAAGCAAAAACAATACAAAGAACTTTATGAAATAGTGAAAAAAGAGAAAAACGAAAATAACTTCCAATCAACAGAAGATAAACAATTTTTAATATGGCATGAAGCGATTGCTATATTTATGGTGGATAAATCAATAAAAACTGCTTTAGATTTTTTAAATAATGCATTAAAATTAACTGTAACTAATTCAGATTTTTTATCAGAAAGAGAAATAGATATTATGCAGACAATTGCTATATTCCATGGGGAAAATAAAGAATATGAAAAAAGTATTAATATATTAAGAAGGTGTTTAACTAATTTTAATAAGTTAGATTTTCCTAGAGATAAAGAAATTAAATTGAAAATTATTTTTAATTTAGCAAAAATTTTAGGTCATGCAAATCAACATGAAGAGGCAGTAAAATACAATGATATGGGTATCAAACTAGCTATTAATCTAAATACTTTATATTTACTAGGTGAATTATACTATGGAAAAGCTTGGAATTTATTGAAACTTAAACAACCTAATGAAGAAGATGTTGCAAATAACATGAAAAAAGCATTATTTATATTTGAACTAACAGAAAAAGAAAATCTGATAAAAATGGTTAAAGAAAAATATTTTGAAAACCAAACTGAAAAAAGTCACTCATAATTCATTTGGAAATCACTTGAAATATAATAAAACCTACAGGGAAAATCCCTGTAGGTTCTAAACTTATAAACTTTCTTCTAAAATATTAGTGTTTAATATAAATTTTTGAATAAGAGTTTACTTAGTGTACTTTTTATTTTGAAGTCTGCATCTTTATTAACGATGTATGCTTCTTTTTAAATCCATCCGAATATTATTGGTTCAAGTCGGAGGAAGGCACTTTGAGGTGTCTTTTTTTATGACCTTTATCATTAACTATTTAATGTTTTTTTAAATGATTACATGACATATTTTTTTTGTACCAAGCTTTGTTGATACAGTTAGACTTATCCGTTAGTGTATTCGTATTATTAGAACATCCTACAGTATTTAGGGAGAATGTGGCCAATAAAAACCATAATATTAATTTCTTCAAATAACCACTTCTAACTCTTTTTTAATTAACATTTTTTAAGATCCTTACTAATTTTACATTACATTAAAGGTCGGGAAATATTCTTATACTCATAAATTGTTACGTTTTGGCGTGGAGAGGAATTATGAGTTACAGCGATTTTTAAGATGACTTTGGTCTAGGATGTAGTTACTAAGAAAAGTAATTCAAATCGAAGGGAAAACGTCTTAAGGTGTCTTTTCCTTATTTTCAATTTACTTAGCGATTTTTACCACACATACCCTTTTTCTATAGTTTGTTCTCGTAATATTGTCTCTACAAGACAAAAAAGAAAACTCCTCTAATTAAGAGGAGTTTTCTTTTTAGCGGTAGTTAATGAACTGTACGTCGATTGGTAAATCAGCGCTACGAACAGCTGCGATTACTGCTTGTAAGTCATCACGGCTTTTTGCTGTAACACGTACTTGATCATCTTGTACTTGTGTTTTTACTTTTAATTTCATTTCTTTAATGATGTTGTTAATTTTTTTCGCGTTATCTTTATCGATACCTTGTTGAAGTGTTGCGCGTTGGCGAACAGTGTTGCCAGTTGCAGCTTCAACTTTTCCGTAATCTAAGTTCTTAATTGGAACGTTACGTTTTACAAGTTTAGAGATAAGAACGTCTTTTACTTGCTCTAATTTAAACTCGTCATCAGAAGTTAAAACAAGTACTTCTTTTTCTAATTTAATATCACTTTTACTTCCTTTAAAGTCATATCGGTTTTGGATTTCTTTTAATGCGATATTAATTGCGTTTGTTACTTCAGGTAATTCTACTTTCGAAACGATGTCAAAAGAACTATCTTTTGCCATAGTTAGCACCTCCAAATAAATTTCTAATCTTTTTATGTACTGTACATACTAAAGTATAGCTGAAAACGAGTCTAGACTTAAGTGTTTTCGTACTTATATTCATGTAACCTCATTTTATTATAGTGAATTTTGGGCAGTTGGACAAATATAGGAAAAATCATGTTATAATTAACTTTTGTTTGGAATGATAAAAAAGATAATTTTATATATATAGAAGGGAATTAAAAAATATGTATTTGCAAATAGGATCGATTGAACAGGTAACTGTTTTACGCGAAACGGAAATCGGATATATGGTTGGGAATGAAGAAGAAGAAATTTTCCTACATAAAAACGAAGTGGCTGGAGAAATTGAAGAAGGCGATACGATTGATGTATTCTTATACCTTGATCACCAAAATCGTATTTCAGCAACAATGAAGGAACCAATTATTACAACTTATGATTGGAACTGGGTAAAGGTTGTAGAAGTTATTCCTAGTTTAGGTGTGTTTGTTGATATTGGTGTGTCAAAAGATATACTAATTCCAGCTGATGAGTTCCCGATTTATATGCCGGTATGGCCAGAAGTAGGCGACGAATTATATTGTACGTTAAAATTAACGAATCGTGATCGTTTAATTGCTCTTCCGGCAAGAGACAGTGATATGCAAGAAATTATCGTAGATGCAACGCCATCTATGCGTAATAAAAACGTAAACGGACGTGTATATCGTTCACTTCAAGTTGGTTCATTCATACTAACGGATGAGCATTTCCGTGCTTTCCTACACCATACAGAAAGAAAAGAACAAGTCCGCATCGGTCAGCGTGTAACGGGCCGTATTATTGACGTAAAAGATGACGGTACAATTAACATTTCACTTCTTCCTCGTAAAGAAGAAGGAATGGAAGATGATGCTGCGGTAATTTATGCATATATGGAAGAACGAGGCGGAGCAATGCCGTTTTGGGATAAGAGCCATCCAGAAGATATTAAAGAACGCTTTAACATGAGTAAAGCTGCATTTAAGCGCGCACTTGGTAAGTTGATGAAAGAAGAAAAGGTTTACCAAGAAGAAGGTTGGACTTACTTTAAGAAATAAGATGAAAGATTAAAAAGCACACCCTTATCTAAAAAGATAAGGGTGTGCTTTTTTTAATTTCCTTGCGGAGAAACAAGAGTAAATGTATCTTTCAAATCACTATCATTTATTTTAATATTTGCCTTTTTTAATTCCTCTTGTAACAATTTTTTGCTGAATACAGGATCAGCAGTACGTTCTTCCTCTAAGTTTTTGCGAATAGAGTTTTTTACCTCATCGTAAGGTTTTAAATCTTTTTTATCAGTTAATTTAATAACGTGATAACCGTTTGATGATTTTACGGGGTTGCTAATTTGCCCAACATTTAGTTTGTAGGCAGCCGTTTCGAATTCAGGAGCCATTGTACCTGAATTGAAGTATCCAAGGTCTCCGCCTTTATCTTTTGATAGTAGATCTTGTGATTCTTGTTTTGCTAATTCTTCAAATGAAGCACCGGCATCTAGTTTACTCTTTATTTCTTTCGCTTCATTTTCGTCACTTACTAAAATGTGACTCGCTTTAATTTCTGGCTTATAGTGGTCTTTTACGTCTTTCTCTGTAATGCTTTTCTTAATCGCTTCATTCATAGCAAGTTTGAACTTAATTTGATTTTTAAAATCCTCTTCATCTTTTAAACCATTATTTACTAATACTTTTTTGAATTGATCTCCATATTGTTTTTTTACTTTTTCTACTTCTTTATTTACCTCTTCATCAGGTACTTTATATTTTTTTGTGATGACGTCTTGTGCCATCATTTCGTATAGCATGTCTTTTCCGTAACGATCTTTCAATTGTTTTTCGAAGTTATCCTTTGTAATGGTCGAGTCTGTTGCTGTAGCGACTGTAGCTGAGCCATTTTTTTGTTCGCAAGCAGATAGCATCAATATACTTATTAGTGCAGTAATAATGAAAATATGTTTCCCTCTCATGCCAACACCTCATCCGAATATGTTATCGCTATTGTAGAATATAGAAGTGAACATGAAGTGAATTTTTAATGTTTTTTTCCTTTAAAATGTAAAAAAGTACATCAACATAATTGTTGATGTACGATGGAATCAAAGGTGATCGGTCTTTTTAGAGTATGCACGTTTACCTTGCTGAATATTTTTTTGCTCTTGCTCATTTTTTTGTGTGCGTTTTGCGTTATTATCGCGTGCTTTTTTGTCGTTATCACTCGTATGTGGCATAATGTATCAACTCCATTTCTAAACGTTGTACGTTTATCATTTCCTTTTTCGTAAAGACTATGTATAGCGGTGCATTTATGAAGGGTAAAGGTGGATTCCAAATGGATTTGAAGTTGAATTATACTGAACTTATAAAGAAGTTAATCGTTGTAATCATCGCAGGTTTATTAAACGCGATTGGGATGAATTTATTTTTAACGCCAGCAAAAGTGTATGCGAGCGGCTTTGCTGGATTGTCTCAATTATTATCACAAATATTAGGTGATTTTTTATCGATTCACATATCTACGGGAGTATTGTTTAGCTTATTTAATATTCCTGTCGTTATTTTAGCGTGGAAAAAGGTTGGAAAGGCCTTCACCTTTTTTAGTTTTCTTTGTGTTATATTTATGACTCTGTTTCTAGAAATTATCCCTGTTAGAGCGGTTTCGAATGATATCATATTAAATGCGATTTTTGGCGGAATTATTTCGGCAATTGGAGTAGGGATTGCTTTAAAGTGGGGTGCTTCTACAGGCGGATTAGATATTATTGCCATGATTTTATCAAAAATAAAAGATAAGCCTGTCGGTACATACTTTTTCTTTTTTAATGCAATTATCATTATCGCTGCTGGCTATGTATATGGATGGGAAAAAGCGTTGTATACGCTAGTGACTTTATATGTGTCAACGAGAATTATTGATGCAATTCATACTCGTCATGTAAAGATTACAGCATTAATTGTTACGAAGAATGGGGAAGACGTAAGAAAGGCGATTCACTCGCGATTAGTAAGAGGGATTACAACGATACCAGCAACAGGTGCTTATACGAATGAAAATAAAGAAATGTTAATGATGGTTATTACCCGTTACGAGTTATACGAATTAGAGAGGATTATTAAACAAGTGGACCCAGGTGCATTTACAAATATACTGCAAACAGTTGGGGTGTTCGGATTGTTTCGGAAAGATTAAAGAGGACCAAAGTTGGTCCTCTTTTTTAATGTAAATTCGTAATGTTTTGCAATTGCTCTTGCATTTCACGGAGCTGAACTTTTTCAGCAGTTGAAGAGTTTGCGTAAGCGGATTGCAAAGCATTTTTTGCTCTATACACGAGATCTTGTTGCTCAGTACCGCTTGAACAAGATACGGCATTTTCAACAGCATCTCTAGCTTGTTGGAATAGTAAGTTCCCCATTTAAACCCCTCCAAAAGAAGAGTTACTTCTTGCTTTTTCTGCCTCAGCTAATGTACCTCTGTACGGGAATCTTGCATCATGCTTCATAACAGCATCGGCTCCTTGTTGGATAAAACGTTTTGATTTGTTCTTTTTACCCATTCGAAAAACCCCCTTTATTTAGCTGAAAACAATCGACGCGATGTCTCATGCGTCTACTTATAGTATGGACATTTGGCAGGAAACTATAAGTAGGGAATTTTTAGATTACAACCCAAGAACCTCTTCTAAATATAAAGCAATACCATCTTCTTCGTTCGTTAACGTCGTATGGTTTGCGAGTGATTTTAATTCAGGGATGGCATTTCCCATTGCAATGCCGTGACCAGCAAATTCAATCATTTCAAAATCATTATCTTCATCACCGAAAGCGATAATTCGCTCTTGTGGAATGTTGTAATGACTAGAGATTTTTTGTAATCCAACTGCTTTATTTAATCCACTTTTCACAATTTCAATAATCGGCCAAGGTGCGCCCCATTTTCTATGGTCGATTACTTCCGCATGCATATCCGTTAAATGTTGACGAATTGCAGTGGAATGCTCGTCATGTGCATCAATTAATAAGCAAGTTGGATGATCGTTTAAAATATTTAATAAGTCTCCCGTAAAAATCTTAGGAGAGCCGAATTCGAAAATATGTTTTTTATCTTCATCAATTTCACGAACATACACATCGTCCATTACTTCCGCGTATATATTTTTTACGCCGAAATCAAAGCAAGCTCGTACAATTTCTTGCGCTGTTGCTAGCTCAAGAGGAGAGTGGTGTGTTCCCCAGCTTGAATCAAGAGGATGATGTACGTAAGCACCGTTAAAGTTTACGATAGGTGTGTTAAGAGCAAGTTCTTTATAGTAATCATAACTAGCACGGAATGGACGTCCTGTTGAAATAACAACAATATGTCCCTGTTCCTTTGCTTTTGCAATTGTATGTTTCGTTCGAGTGGAAATTATTTTGTTGTCTGTTAATAAAGTACCGTCTAAGTCTAATGCGATTAAATGTTGTTTGTTCATAATTTCACCTCTTATAATAATTTTTTTGTATCTATCTGTATTTCCGTTTTTAATATGCAGAAATAAGAGGTTAGACTTGGTGAAATCACCATAGATGGAAATTTCACTATATATCCATCTTACGTCTCAAAGTGCTGTGGTGTCTACTATTTATCGTTGGAAATTAAGAAAAGTCAACATCTTTTTAGAAAGTTCAAACAATGTTTCTTTCATTATGTACAAATTGTGAAAAGGGTTACATTGCTCGTATAATGAGGCATATAATGAATATGTAATCTTCTCGTATATGTTTGACTCTCCTTTGAAACTAGCCTAGAGTAGGTTGGTTTCTTTTTTTCTACAAGTAGGAAAGAAATCCCTGCTTACGCTCGTGTCATTCATATATATGTACAAGAATGAGATGTAGTACTGTTTCCTAAACATGACAGAAAAGCTTTCTTTTAAAATGGATATACTAATGAGGCAAGACGTCATGGAAGGAGAATGAAGATGGGACAAAATCGCAGGTTTCGTTCTGGACAAAAAGCGCCGAATGATGGCATTTACGTAGAAATTGGTGAAACGGGAAGTATGGTGAAAGATCCGCAAATGGTGAAATTAACTGCCGGTGAAAAGTTTCCGGATAACACGAATCATAACCGCCAGTGGACATATAAAAGAAAACCGTAACAGGAGCCGCAATCGTTATTGCGGCTTTTTTGTCGTCACACATTGTAATTTCATTTACCGTATTTTTAGCAGTATAATGAATGCTCTCTTTTTCTTTTTCAAATAATAAGTTTGAAAATACATAGGCAAAATTATTGTATAAAAAAGTCAGTTGGCGTATAATCAAATCAAAGGTCAAAGAAAGTCAAACTTTTGGAGGGCTGTAAAGATGGACTTAAATCAAATGACAACAAAAACACAAGAGGCGATTATGAGTGCCCAATCTTTAGCGGTATCTCATCATCACCAAGAGGTGGATACTGTTCATCTATTACTTGCATTATTAGAAGAGCAAGATGGATTAGCAGTACGTATATTTCAAAAAATGAATGTTGATATAGAAGCATTAAAGCAAGGTGCTGAAAGTTTAATTAAAAAGAAACCTTCTGTAACGGGGAGCGGTGCAGAAGTTGGAAAATTGTATGTAACGAGCGCTCTGCAACAACTGCTTGTAAGAGCAGGGAAAGAAGCAGAAAAACTGCAGGATGATTACATTTCAGTAGAACATGTATTGCTTGCTTTTTCTGAAGAAAAAGGCGATATAAATCAATTATTTACAAGATTGCATATTACGAAAGATAACTTATTACAGTCTTTAATGACAGTTCGGGGGAATCAAAGAGTGACTAGTCAAAATCCAGAAGCAACTTATGAAGCGTTAGAAAAATATGGTCGTGATTTAGTAGCGGAAGTGAGAGCAGGGAAAATTGATCCTGTAATCGGACGGGATAGTGAAATTCGACGTGTAATCCGTATTCTTTCACGTAAAACGAAAAACAATCCTGTTTTAATTGGGGAGCCAGGTGTTGGTAAAACAGCAATCGTTGAAGGGCTAGCACAGCGTATTGTGAAAAAGGATGTACCTGAAGGATTGAAAGATAGAACGATTTTTGCGTTAGATATGAGTGCGCTCGTAGCTGGTGCGAAATTCCGTGGTGAGTTCGAAGAGCGTCTGCAGGCTGTATTAAATGAAATAAAAAAGAGTGAAGGACGCATTTTATTATTCATTGATGAACTTCATACAATAGTTGGAGCTGGTAAAACAGAAGGTGCGATGGATGCAGGAAATATGTTAAAACCGATGCTTGCGCGTGGTGAACTGCATTGTATTGGAGCGACGACGCTCGATGAATATCGCAAATATATTGAAAAAGATCCAGCGTTAGAAAGACGTTTCCAACAAGTATTAGCAGAAGAACCAACTGTTGAAGATACAATCTCAATTTTACGTGGATTAAAAGAACGCTTTGAAATTTATCACTGTGTAAATATTCATGACCGTGCGATTGTAGCAGCATCAGTTTTATCAGATCGATATATTTCAGATCGCTTCTTACCTGATAAAGCGATTGACCTTGTTGACGAAGCGTGTGCAACAATTCGTACAGAAATCGATTCTATGCCAACAGAATTAGATGAAGTAACGCGCCGCATTATGCAGCTGGAAATTGAAGAAGCGGCTCTTGGAAAAGAAACGGATCGTGGTAGCCAAGAGCGTCTAAAAACATTGCAACATGAATTATCGGATTTAAAAGAAGTTGCAAGTGGTATGAGAGCGAAATGGGAGAAAGAAAAAGAAGACATTCACAAAGTTCGTGACTTACGTGAACATTTAGAACGTCTGCGCCGTGAATTAGAAGAAGCAGAAGGTAATTACGATTTAAATAAAGCAGCCGAACTTCGTCACGGGAAAATTCCAGAAATTGAAAAAGAGTTAAAAGAAGCGGAAGAAATGGGTGCGCATAATAAACAAGAAAATCGTTTATTACGTGAGGAAGTAAGTGAAGAAGAAATTGCAGATATTGTTTCACGCTGGACTGGTATTCCTGTTGCTAAACTTGTTGAAGGCGAACGCGAGAAATTATTACGCTTAGAGCAAATCTTATCAGAGCGTGTCATTGGACAAGAGGAAGCAGTAAGCTTAGTGTCAGACGCGGTTCTTCGTGCTCGCGCTGGTATTAAAGATCCGAACCGCCCGATTGGTTCTTTCATCTTCTTAGGACCAACAGGTGTTGGTAAAACAGAACTTGCAAAAACGTTAGCACAGTCTTTATTCGATAGTGAAGAGCAAATGATTCGCATTGACATGTCTGAGTATATGGAGAAACACGCAGTGTCACGCTTAATTGGTGCGCCTCCTGGATATGTAGGATATGAAGAAGGTGGTCAATTAACAGAAGCGGTAAGACGTAAACCATATTCCGTTGTTTTATTAGATGAAATTGAAAAAGCACATCCAGAAGTATTCAACATTTTATTACAAATGTTAGATGATGGACGCATTACAGATTCGCAAGGTCGTACAGTGGACTTTAAAAATACAGTTATTATTATGACTTCAAATATTGGATCTGCTCATTTACTAGATGGATTAGAAGAAAATGGTTCGATTAAAGAGGAATCAAGAGACCTTGTAATGGGGCAATTAAGAGGACATTTCCGCCCTGAATTTTTAAACCGTGTTGATGAAATTATTTTATTCAAACCTCTTACAACGAATGAAATTAAAGGCATTGTTGATAAAATTGTAAAAGAACTACAAGGTCGTCTAGCTGACCGTCACATTACAGTAGAATTAACAGATGCAGCAAATGAATTTGTTGTAGAAGCTGGTTTCGACCCAATGTACGGAGCTCGTCCATTAAAACGATACGTACAACGTCAAGTGGAAACGAAATTAGCACGAGAATTAATTGCAGGAACAATTACTGACAATAGTCACGTAGTTGTTGATGTAGAAAATAACGAACTAGTCGTTCATGTGAAATAAAAATAAAAAAGAGTTCGGATAAAATCCGGACTCTTTTTTTAGTGTTGTTCTACTGGCTCGTTTGGAATTGCAGCTGAAATTGCTAGTACTAACACAGCAAGAACAACTGAGAAAATAGACGCTTGGTTAAAGTCGTATGTACCGCCAGTCATAGAGCCGATTACATAGCTCATCATATGTACAAGTAAGAACGACCAAATTAATGCCCAAATGAAACGCATATTTTACACCTCTATTCGTTCAATCTGTCCTTATTGTAACACAATTGAAAAAAGAATATAGAAAAATATTTGTAGATTTTTCAACGCAAATTTGCATTCCGTTCATACATTATAAAAGAGTGGTTTTATATGTTTAGAAAATAAGGCGGGGGAAAAATGAGTATTACGGAACGTTTTTTTTACTTAGAAAAAGAACCATGTGTCATTTATTTACCGGAGAAGCCAAATGGATTTTCTGTTATGCTCCTCGGTGATTATAACTACTTTATTGAGAATGGTACAAGTTTATGGACACAGCATGCGGGTAGATCTTATTTTTTACATGGCCTTATTGAGCAAGGCTACACGGTCTTTTCTTCTAATTTATACGGAAGACATTGGGGAAACGACCAATCTGTTCGTCTAGCAAAACGTTTATATGACGTTGTGTTGAGAAAAGAGACATTGAATGCGAAAATGCACATTATGGCAGATGGTATGGGAGCACTTGTAGCACTCGAAATGATGAACAAATACCCTGAGTGTATACGCTCTGTCATTATGTTAAATCCGTGTTTAGATTTACCAGAATATGTGGAGTTTGAAAAAGAGCATAAGTTTTTTTACAAGAGACTCGTGAAGGAATTAAGTTTGGCGTATGATGCCAAAGAAGAAGAATTAGAATCAAAAATAAATAAGAAATCATTTACGCTTCTTCCATCTTGTGTACCGGTCAAAGTTTTCGTATCAACCCAAGAAAAAAGAGGAAGAAAACAGCAATTGCGTAAATATGAGAAAATGAGGCAATTCAATCAATGTGATACTTCTGTCTTGTTCCATCTGCAAGATGTGAAATATAAAATGGTTAGGCAAACGACCGATTTCTTTAAAAAATATGAAGAAGAATTGTGAAGCTCCCATATACATAAATGAGGAGCTATTTGTTTCAGAGGGAAAGGGTTGGTGGTATGGAACGCGTGCTGATAATAGGTGCACTTACGTTTGTAGGTTATCACCTTGTAAATAAAATGATTGAAGAAGAAGTGGAAGTATATGGTCTTGATTTTGATGAATTCGATAGTATGACCAAAATTAATGAAGAGAAGTTATTATTAATTGGGCGAAATGCATTATTTACGTATTATTCGATAAGAGATGAAGATGGATGGAGATCAGTAGAGGAAGAGAGCTTCGATACTGTTTACTTTTGCTTATATGAGCCAAATCAGCAAAGTGGATTTCGGAATGAAAGAGTCATATTACAATATTTAAAGCGAATCATAAGAATGTGTGAAGAACAAAAAGTGAAGTTAAATTTAATTTCTTCTATTGAAGTAGGTAGTACAGATGAATCAGAAAATAAGCGCCTATTTTTGAAAGTAGAAGAAGGATTGAAGAAAGGGAATTTACAATATAGTGTATTTCGAGTTCCTACATTATATGGACCATGGCAACCATCTTTTATGATGTATCATCAGCTCATTTTATCAGAATTAGACGAGAAAGAGTGCCGTTGTACGAGTGAGGAAAAAGGAAGTGATTTACTTTACATTGAAGATGTATGTGAATACTTATGGGAACATGGAACGAGCGGGGCGCATCTTGGTATATACAATTTACTTAGTGGTAAACAGTCATTATGGGAAAAAGGTATGAATCTTTTACGCGCGGATGATAAAGTAAATCAAAATAATAACGAAGTAAGAGATGAGGCTATCGAAGTAATTTCGATAAAAAGAAATACTCCGTTAGAATATGGTTTAAATAAGCAACTGGCACACATGAAAAAATATAAAGAGTTATACGAAGAGTAGCACGCGTGTTACACTATTGTATGTGAAAGTTTTAATGGAGAGGAAGAGCATAATATGAACGAAAAAAGCATGCAGTTTTTACAAATCGCAATGAAGCATTTACCGGAAGCAAAGGCAATTTTAGATGATAATGGAATTGCACTTGATATGGAGAAAGCACAGCCGGTGTTAGAGTTGTTAATGAAAGTTATGAATGAAGCTTATGAGCTTGGGAAAGCAGATAAAGAATAAAAAGCATCTTTTTAAGATGGAGGAGAGGCCCGAACCGTGGGTAGAAGCGGTCAGGGCCTTTTTTATTCTCGCCTGGGGGAAAATCAGAGATATGAAGAGTATAAAGGAAAAGTAGTGAGGAGAACTCTTTAGTTTAGAAGGAAAGCAGATAAAGAATAAAAAGCATCTTTTTAAGATGGAAGAGAGGCCCGAACCGTGAATAGAAGCGGTTTGAGTCTTTTTATATTTGAGAGGTATGTTTCTGTTTCTTTTAATGAAAAATAACGTGAATAATGCGTTAGCTTTCTGTTTTATGCGAAATATATTCTAGACAAAAATACATTTATGTTTTAAAATTAGTACCAAGTCATAATAATTGATATAAAACGGAGGGCTGCGATGTGAACGTGGGCATTTTAGGGATCGGAAGATATGTGCCAGAAAAAGTAGTCACAAATCACGATTTAGAGAAAATAATGGAAACATCCGATGAATGGATTCGTACGAGAACGGGAATTGCAGAAAGACGCATTGCCGATGATACAATAGATACTTCATATATGGCCGTAGAGGCTTCTAAAAAAGCACTTGAAGATGCAGGAATTAACGGAGAGGATATCGACCTTATTTTAGTAGCAACAGTAACACCAGATCGTGCTTTTCCAGCAGTTGCTTGTGTAATTCAAGAAGCGATTGGAGCGAAACAGGCAGCTGCAATGGATGTAGGTGCAGCATGTGCTGGTTTTATGTACGGAATGATTACAGCGCAGCAATTTATTCAAACGGGAACTTATAAAAATGTATTAGTAGTTGGTAGTGATAAACTATCTAAAATTGTAGACTGGAACGATCGAAATACAGCAGTATTATTTGGAGACGGAGCCGGTGCTATCGTAATGGGAGCTGTTTCAGAAGGTAAAGGTGTTCTATCTTTTGAATTAGGAGCAGACGGAAGTGGCGGCAAGCATCTTTATCAAGACGAGTATGTTATGATGAATGGCAGAGAAGTGTTTAAATTTGCCGTTCGTCAACTTGGTGATTCTTGTCTTCGCGTTTTAGATAAAGCTGGTCTTACGAAAGAAGATGTGGATTTCTTAGTACCGCATCAAGCAAACATTCGTATTATGGAATCTGCAAGAGAGAGGTTAAATTTACCACAAGAAAAAATGAGTATGACAATTGAGAAGTTCGGTAATACATCAGCTTCTTCAATTCCGATTGCAATGGTAGAGGAATTGCAAAACGGACGTATTCAAGACGGTGATTTAATTATACTTGTTGGTTTTGGTGGCGGATTAACATGGGGAGCAGTTGCTCTTCGTTGGGGTAAATAAGGACTGAGAGAAAAAAGGAGTGTATTTTGTATGGAAAAAAAGAGGGTCGTAATTACAGGACTAGGGGCTGTTACACCGGTCGGAACAGATGTTGAAACAGCATGGGAAAACATTAAAAAGGGTGTATCTGGAATCGGGCGACTTACAAGAATTGATCCAGAACTATTTCCAGCAAAAGTAGCAGCGGAAATTAACGACTTTGAAGTCGAGAAATATATTGATAAAAAAGAAGCGCGCCGTATGGATCGCTTTACACAATATGCAGTGGCAGCAGCGAAAATGGCAGTTGCAGACGCAAAGCTTGAAATTACAGAAGAAAACGGACCTCGAATTGGTGTATGGATTGGATCTGGTATTGGCGGTATGGAAACATACGAAGAACAATTTAAGATTTTTACTGAGAAAGGCCCACGCCGCGTGAGCCCATTCTTCGTGCCGATGATGATTCCAGATATGGCAGCAGGTCAAGTATCAATCGCAACAGGAGCAAAAGGAATTAACACTTGTTCTGTAACGGCTTGTGCATCTGGTGCAAACTCAATTGGTGATGCATTTAAAGCAATTCAGCGTGGTGATGCTGATGCAATGATTACAGGCGGAGCAGAAGCGCCGTTAACAAGTATGGCATTCGCAGGATTTAGCTCAGCGAAAGCATTAACATTTAATGAAGATCCAGCAACGGCTTGCCGTCCATTTGATAAAAACCGTAGCGGTTTCGTAATGGGTGAAGGTTCAGGTATTCTAATTCTTGAAGAATTAGAGCACGCATTAGCGCGCGGTGCTCACATTTACGCGGAAATTGCTGGTTATGGTGCAACTGGAGATGCGTTCCATATTACAATGCCTGCTCCTGGTGGTGAAGGCGGAGTGCGTGCAATGCGTCAAGCTTTAGCTGATGCAGGCCTACAGCCAGAAGATATTGATTACATTAATGCGCATGGTACAAGTACGGATGCGAATGAAAAATATGAAACGATGGCAATTAAAGAAACTTTCGGTGAGCACGCGTATAAAGTAGCGATTAGCTCAACGAAATCAATGACAGGTCACTTATTAGGAGCAGCTGGTGCTGTTGAAGCGATTTTCTCTATTAAATCAATTACAGACGGAGTAATTCCTCCAACAATTAACTATGAGACACCAGATCCAGAATGTGACTTAGATTACGTACCGAATCAAGCGAGACACCAAGAAGTAAATGCAGTATTAAGTAACTCATTAGGATTCGGTGGTCATAACGCAGTGTTAGTATTTAAATCGTATAAATAATAGATGAAATAAGGAGTTTTTTCGTAATATATTGCGAAAAAACTCCTTATTTATTTTTACGTCTTTTTCTCCTGTAGCATATACATAAGAAAAAAGGAGGGATAAAGATGGGGATTGTTGAAACAGCTGAATGGCTACATTTATATTATGGGCGGCCAGAAAAACTTTGTGAGAAATTTACGAAGTATATTCCGTTGCCAAAAGAAAGATTGTATCGCTTTTTAATTTCAAAAGGGATGTATCGCCCAATCATGCGCGGAGAAAAGGAAATTAAAGAATTAGAGGAAAAGGAAATTTGGAAAGAATTGAGCCTGGAGTATGATAAACTGAAAAATTGGTTAAAAGGTCCAGATGTCCCTGTCTTTATTTTATTATCAGATTCCTATAATCGAACTGTACAAGAAGAGTATAACGGTAGGGCTGGATTATCTATGCGTCATGTTATTTTCTTATTCGTATGTGGGCGGAATTCGGTAGAAGAATTAAAAGTGTTATTGGCGCATGAATATCATCACATATGCAGGTTACATCAAATTGAGATGAAAGAAACAGAATATACATTACTTGATACGATGATTATGGAAGGGCTAGCTGAGCAGGCAGTAACAGAAAGGTATACAGAAAAAAACAATGCACCGTGGACGGCGTATCTTTCAAAAGAAGAAGCTATTTATTATTGGAAAAATGTTGTACATGAAAGAATAAGTATAAAACGAGGAACAAGGGAACATGACATCGTATTAAATGGCTTTCACTCTTATCCGAAGATGCTTGGCTATGCGCTTGGATTTCATATTGTCAAAGATTGTGTAACTTTGGAAGGAGAAGATACACTTTCTTTATTATCTATAGATGCAAAAGAAATATTGAATAAAGCAAGTGCATTTCATATATAAAAAACAGGAGTTCTATTTCCTGTTTTTTTATTATTAATAGAAGAAAAAATAATAATTAGAATATATTTCCTCAAGTGGAATAAAGTTAAGCAAAAATGAACATAATGATTGGTACAAACAGTAGTGAAGTGAGGGGTAGTGAATGTTATATCTACATGATGTATGGGTAAATTGGTTTGAAGGTGAAGAAAATGGGTATAACGTTTGTCATTTTTACGAATGGCGGAAAGATGATACGATAGAGCTATTAGATCAAGTGCCATTATTAAAAGTAGATGCCACATTATATCATTACATCGAGAACGAATTGTTAGAGCTTCCGCAAAAAATGCTGGAAGACGTACATCATAAGGCTTATATTCGTAAAAATCATGAACGTTTGCAGCAAGAGTATTGCTTTGTTGTTACAGATGGAAAAGGAATTATTGCGATTGACACAATTGGTTACAATGTTCCAATTCGTAAAAGCAGACTTATACCACGCCAAGAGCAGATGGTATATGAGATGGTAGAAAACGTAAAAGCAGAAAAGTATGAGTTCCAAGTAGAAGAAACAGAAAAAGAACATCACATTTTATCACCATCGCCTTTCATTATGAATGGCTTGACTCGTAAAGAAAGACAGCTAAAACAATTATTATTTATGGCGTTAGATCAATTACATACAACGAAAAATACAGCAGAGATTCGCTATTGGTACACAGAGTGGGATCCATCAGCATATGGAACGGTTCAACATATGGAGTTCGAGGATATTTGGGCTAGACTGTATGATGAAGCGAAAGCTGGCTGGTCTGAGAAACATGAACAATTATGTGAGCGTCTTGTAAAAGGACAGCCATTTTTTGAAAAGTTATGGGAAATGGAAAATGAGCAAAAGGTAAATTAAAAAACCGCCGATTGGCGGTTTTTTTAATTTGTTGTAATCCAGCTCCAGCGGCAAGAATGTTCGGTGGCTTCGCGCCTTCCTGCGAGGCAAAAAGCGCCTCTACGTCAGGAGCTCCATCCCCCTCACATTCTAAGCGAGCCGCTTCCGCTTTATATGAAATCCAGCTCTGGCAGCAAGCGCTTCGTGTCTAAGAACCTTCCGCATAAGAAGACAAAAAGCGTCTTCTATGCGAAAGAACCTTAGCCAGTCAGAGCTGAACGAGCTGCCTCCGCTTTATATGTTACCTACGTTTTCTGCTTAGTCCCATTGCGTTTTCTACTTTGCGTAGTTGTTTGAATGCAACGCGGTTTGCTTTTTCTGCACCTTTGTCTAGAATTTCGTCTAGTTCTGGTGAATTGATTAGTTCGTTATATTTGTCTTGGATTGGACGAATTGCTTCTACGACTACTTGCGCTAGGTCGCCTTTGAAGTCGCCGTATCCTTTTCCTTCGTACATTGCTTCAATTTCTTCAACTGTTTTTCCGGAGAATGAAGAGTAGATTGTTAATAAATTAGAGATACCAGGTTTGTTTTCCTTATCAAATTTCACGATACCTTCAGAGTCAGTTACAGCACTCTTAATTTTCTTTTCAATTGTTTTTGGCTCATCAAGCATACTGATCATTGATTTTGGATTTGGATCAGATTTACTCATTTTTTTCGTAGGTTCTGTTAATGACATAACGCGAGCTCCTACTTTTGGAATACGAATTTCAGGCATTGTGAAGATTTCGCGGTAACGTTTGTTGAAACGCTCTGCTAAGTCACGTGTTAATTCGATATGTTGCTTTTGGTCATCACCAACCGGCACGATTTCAGTGTTGTAAAGTAAAATATCAGCAGCCATTAATGGTGGATACGTAAGTAATCCAGCTGGAACTGAATCTCTACCAGAAGCTTTATCTTTATATTGCGTCATACGCTCTAATTCTCCAACGTAAGCAACAGATTGCATAATCCATCCTAGTTGAGCGTGTGCTGGTACTTCTGACTGTACAAATAAAGTAGCTTTTTCAGGATCGATGCCGCATGCCACATAAAGTGCAGCAAGACTGCGGATGTTTTTACGAAGCCCGACGGGATCTTGAGGCACTGTAATCGCATGTTGGTTTACAATACAGAAATAACAGTCGTGTTCATTTTGAAGCTCTGTAAACTGCTTCATTGCTCCTAAATAGTTTCCAAGTGTAATCGTTCCACTTGGCTGAATACCAGAAAAGATAACTGACATAAGTAATTCCTCCTAAAATTGAATGTGTGATGTGGGGAAGAGAAGGCAAACAAAAAAGCCCATTCATCCCAAAAACTATAGGGACGAATGGACCGCGGTACCACCCTAATTATTTCACTACTGTGAAATCTCTCTAATCCATAATAACGTTAGGATATAACGCCAAAGCCTACTACTTTCGGTTCGGTTTGGTGCTCAAAAGCCCATTCCATACTGTACAATTACTTGTTCACACCAACCACAAGCTCTCTGAAATTGCCTCAATATGTACTCTTCTTTATCATCGCATACATATAAATTTATTTATTGTTACTTGAGCTCTTTTAATATGAAAGAACTAAAGTTTTATAACAAAATGTTTTGCTGATTATTATATCATATGGGATAGTGTTTGCAAACTACATCAAAATAGTAAAGCTAATGAGGGTCGAGAACAACCCAAGGAAGATACCTGTAATACAAATTGGATATGTCCATTTGAATGAATATGTTTTATAAATACGTTCTTTCTTATCTGTAGGTTCCTCGACTTCTTCAATTAAAGAGTCAATCTTTTTGTTCGTACCAAATACTCTTTGGAATGCGTAAATGGTTACATTGAAAAAACCATTTTGAAATATGTATAAAAAACCGCCGATAAGAATAAAAAACAGTGCAATATAAAACAAAATGTTGACAAAGTTCAACAAAAATTGAGATGAAATGAGGAATGCACCAATACTAGAAGCAATCATCGCTATAAAAATTAGTATACAAGTATGAAAAAAAACTTTATTCAAAATATTCCCCTCCGTCAAAATATTACTAGAATTATTATACTATAAAAGCTATAATAAGTACTAGGATTAATTTTTTGAAAATTATACGCAATTAAAGGTCTGATTTTAAGATGATGGTAGCAATGTTAATGTATCCCTTTACGGAAAATTAAAAATATAAATATTTTATTAAAAATTTTAACAAAAAAACAAAAAACTATATTCACAATTGTTATATTATATGTATAATGAAAATTGTAGAAACTTGGAGATTATTCTTTCAATTCTACTTTTTAACAAGTGAGGGTACAGGAAGTGCAATTAGGGGAGGCAACACAACATGAAGAAAAAGATACCGTTATTACTTGCATCAACTTTAACTGCAAGTATGTTGCTTAGCGCGTGTAGCTACCAAAAAGATGACGCAAAAGCAAAAGGGAAAGAGAACGCTACGAGTAGTAGTAACGGAAAACAGATTCTTAATTTAACAGAGTTATCTGAAATTCCGTCAATGGATGCATCATTAGCATCTGATTCTTCATCTTCTACAGCATTAAATAATACGATGGAAGGTTTATATCGTATTGGCAAAGATCAAAAGAGAATGCCTGGAGTTGCAGAAGATGTCGAAAAGCTAGATGATGGGAAGAAATACATATTTAAATTAAGAAGAGATGCGAAATGGTCGAATGGGGAACCTGTAACAGCTAAAGACTTTGTGTATTCATGGAAAAGAGCAGTAAATCCAGATACAAAAGCAACGTATTCGTACATTATGTTCGATATTAAAAATGCAGAGAAAATTCATAAAAAAGAATTACCTGCTGACCAATTAGGTGTAAAAGCTATTGATGATTATACATTAGAAGTAGAATTAGACAATCCCGTTCCTTACTTTATCGATTTAACAGTTTATCCAGTATTTTACCCACTAAATGAAAACTTTGTAAAAGTACAAGGTGATAAATTTGGTTTAGAGGCAAATACAACATTATATAACGGTCCATTCGTTATGAGTGATTGGAAACATGAACAAAGTTTCCAATTCAAGAAGAATCCTTCATATTGGGATAATAAAACGGTTAAAATCGAAGAAATCAACTTTAATATTGTAAAAAATACAGCAACTGATGTAAATTTATATGAGACAAACGCGATTGATCGAGCGGCTTTAACGTCTGAATTTGTTGATAAGTTTAGAAAAAGCCCAGAGTTCCAAACAAGAAAAGAAGCAGGGGTTGCTTACTTAAGATTTAATCAAAGTAATCAGTACTTAAGTAATAAAAACTTAAGAAAAGCAATTTCAATGTCCTTTGACCGTGATAACATTGCAAAAGTTATTTTAAATAACGGTGCAATTGGAGCTTACGGCTTTGTTGGAAAAGATTTCGCTGAAGGTCCGAATAAAAAGGATTTCCGAGCTGAAAATGGAAAGCTAGTTGAAACAAATCCAAAAGAAGCGAAAAAGCTTTGGGAAACAGCGAAGAAAGAGCTTGGAACTGATAAAATCGAACTAGAATTCTTAAACTTTGATAATGAAGATGCTAAAAAAGTTGGGGAATTCTTAAAAGGTGAGATGGAAAAGAACTTACCAGGTTTATCAATTAAAATTAAACAGCAACCATTCGCACAAAAAAATAAATTAGAAGATTCTCAGCAATATGATATTGCGTTTGGTATTTGGGGACCAGATTTCCCAGATCCAATCTCATATTTAGATATGTTTGTTACGAATGGTTCTCAAAATAAAACAGGGTATTCTAATCAGAGATATGATGAGTTAATCCTAAAAGCTAAAACAGATACAAAAGATTTACAAGCTCGCTGGGACAACCTTCTAGAAGTAGAGAAGATGTTAATTAAAGAGGATGCAGTTATCACTCCAATCTTCCAAAAAGGTTCAGCGTATGTAGTAAAAGGTGCCGTAAAAGATATTATCCCAATTAACTATGGTGGTAAATTAACTTACAAATGGGCATCTATTGAACAAAAATAATCTTTTTTTTTCCATCGTTTACAAGGGTATATGCTTATGATGGGCATATGCTCTTATTTTAAAAAAATAAAAGTAAGAATATTTTAAACTATCTTATTGCTTTTGAGAAAAACGGGGAGGTGCTTGACTATGGGACGTTATGTATTAAAACGTTTCGTGTACATGGCTTTGACATTATTTTTAATTACTACACTGACTTTCTTTTTGATGAAATTACTTCCGGGTTCTCCGCTTAAAAACCAGGAGAAGCTATCACCGGCACAAAAAGAAATCATTCTTGAAAAATACGGATTGAATGATCCGGTACCAGTTCAATACGCACGTTACTTAGGTAACTTAGCAAAAGGTGATTTAGGGGTATCATTCCAATATGATAACCGCCCAGTAACAGACATGATTGTGGATCGTATTGGACCATCAGCCCAATTAGGTTTACAAGCGATTATATTAGGAACGTTTATCGGTTTAATTTTGGGTATTGTTGCCGCACTTCGTAATAATACGTGGGTAGATTATAGTGCAACAGTTATTTCGGTACTCGGAATGTCGGTACCATCATTCGTATTTGCCGCATTACTGCAATATTTCGTAGGGGTAAAACTTGGCTGGTTCCCAGTAGCATTCTGGAAAGGGCCAGAGTTTACTGTAATGCCTACAATTGCATTATCGATGGGAGTTATCGCAACAATCGCACGTTTCTCTCGTGCAGAGTTAATTGAAGTTATGCAAGCCGATTACATTTTAACAGCGAAAGCGAAAGGAATTAGCCAAGGCGTTATTATTGTTAAACATGCACTTCGTAACGCGTTAATTCCAGTTGTAACAATTTTAGGACCAATGGTTGCGGCATTAATTACAGGAACACTTGTTATCGAGCAAATTTATGCTGTACCAGGACTTGGGGAACAATTCGTTAAATCGATTACTTTAAATGACTATACAGTTATTATGGGAACTACGATTTTCTATAGTGCGATTTTCATTTTAGTTATTTTCATTGTCGATATTTTATACGGAATTATTGATCCTCGTATTCGTTTAGCGGGAGGGAAAAAATGATGAAAGATGTACAAAAATTATCTCCAGATTTATTTCAACAAGCCAATCAAAATAATGTTGATAATGAAGTCATTGCCCGTCCAAGCTTAACGTTTTGGCAAGATGTAAGAAGACGTTTATTCCAACATAAAGGTGCGATGCTTGGACTTGTATTATTAGTTATCATTGCGCTATTAGCGATTTTTGGACCGATGGTAAGTAAACATTCGTATAAAGAGCAAGATTTAGGTCGTGCGAAATTACCACCAAAAATTCCAGTTATTGAAAATGTTCATTGGTTACCATTTGACGGTACAGATCAATATGGTGTTGACCAGTATGAAAAACGTGATATTAAAGAGTACTTCTGGTTTGGTACAGATGATCTTGGCCGTGACTTATGGACAAGAACATGGGAAGGTACACGCGTATCATTATATATCGCTCTTTTAGCGGCAGCAATTGACTTAGTAATTGGGGTTGCATACGGAGGTATTTCAGCATTCTACGGCGGTAGAGTAGATAATATTATGCAACGTATTATGGAGATTATTAACGGTATTCCATACTTAATCATCGTTATTTTAATGGTAATCATTATGGGATCTGGTATTTGGTCAATTACACTCGCGATGGCGATTACAGGTTGGATAGGGATGTCGCGAATTGTTCGTGGACAAATCTTAAAGTTAAAAAACCAAGAATATGTATTAGCATCTCGTACATTAGGTGCAACAAATACACAATTAATTGTGAAACATTTAATTCCAAACGTAATGGGACCTATTATCGTAATGACAATGTTTACAATTCCATCAGCGGTGTTTGGTGAAGCGTTCTTAAGTTTCATCGGTTTAGGGATTCAGCCACCATTTGCGTCACTAGGTTCTCTTGTAAATGATGGTTATAAATCTATTCAAACGTATCCGCATATGATGTTCATCCCTGCGGTTGTCATCAGTATATTAATTTTAGCATTTAACTTAATGGCAGACGGATTACGCGACGCGTTAGATCCAAAAATGCGTAAGTAAAAGAGGGGAGAGGCAAAGATGAAAACATTGTTAGAGGTAAAAGATTTACAAGTCTCCTTTGATACACATGCAGGTGAAGTACAAGCTGTACGCGGCGTTACTTTTGATTTGAAAAAAGGAGAAACATTGGCGATTGTAGGAGAATCTGGTTCAGGGAAATCAGTTACTTCTAAAGCGTTAATGGGATTAATTCCGAATCCTCCTGGACGCATTAAAAATGGTGAAATCGTATTTGAAGGTCGTGACTTAACAAAATTAACAGAAAAAGAAATGCAGCAAGTACGCGGTAAAGATATTGCGATGATTTTCCAAGATCCAATGACATCATTAAATCCAACGATGACAATTGGAAATCAAATTATGGAAGGTCTAATTAAACACCAAGGGATGAGTAAAGCAGATGCACGTAAAGTTGCTTTAGAATTAATTGACCTTGTAGGTATTCCAAATCCAGAAGCTCGTTTAAAACAATATCCTCACCAATTCTCAGGTGGTATGAGACAGCGTGTAGTTATTGCGATGGCGTTAGCTTGTAACCCGAAATTATTAATTGCCGATGAGCCGACAACAGCGCTAGACGTTACGATTCAGGCGCAAATTTTAGAACTTATGAAAGACATTCAGCAAAAAACAGAAGCAGCAATCATTTTTATTACGCATGACTTAGGTGTAGTAGCAAACGTTGCGGACCGAGTGGCAGTTATGTACGCTGGTAAAGTTGTTGAAATTGGAACTGTAGATGAAATTTTCTACAATCCGAAACATCCATATACTTGGGGTTTAATCGCATCTATGCCAAGTTTAGATGGTTCAGAAGAAGAGTTATATGCAATCCCTGGAACGCCTCCAGATTTATTGAAGCCGCCGAAGGGAGATGCTTTTGCACCACGTAACCCACAGGCACTGAAAATTGACTTTGAAATGGACCCACCTTTATTTAAAGTAAGTGATACACACTATGCGGCAACTTGGTTACTTCACGAGCAAGCTCCAGAAGTAAAACCGCCGGCAGTCGTTGAAAGACGCATTCTTCAAATGAAAGCAGGTGAACAACATGACTAAACAACGTGAGAAATTAATTGAAGTAAAAAATGTAAAGCAGCACTTCGACGTGAGTGGTGGTGTTGTCAAAGCGGTTAATGATATTTCATTTGATATTTACCGCGGAGAAACATTTGGTCTTGTAGGAGAATCGGGTTGTGGTAAATCGACAACTGGAAGAACAATTATTCGTTTATATGATGCAACTGCTGGTGAAGTATTGTTCGATGGTGAAAATGTACATGGTAAGAAATCACGCGCAGAACTGAAGAAATTCAACCGTAAAATGCAAATGATTTTCCAAGATCCATACGCATCATTAAATCCTCGTATGACAGTAGGGGATATTATCGCAGAAGGTATTGATATTCACGGATTAGCGAAAAGTAAAAAAGAGCGCATGGACCGTGTTCATGAACTATTAAACACAGTTGGTTTAAATAAAGAGCACGCAAACCGTTTCCCACACGAATTCTCAGGTGGACAACGTCAGCGTATCGGTATTGCTCGAGCGCTTGCTGTAGACCCAGAATTTATCATTGCCGATGAGCCGATCTCAGCACTGGACGTATCGATTCAGGCGCAAGTTGTAAACTTACTGAAAAAGCTACAAAAAGAAAAAGGTTTAACATACTTATTCATCGCCCATGATTTATCAATGGTAAAATACATTAGTGACCGTATTGGTGTAATGTATCGTGGCCAAATCGTTGAGTTAACAACAAGTGATGAATTATATGCGAATCCAATTCATCCATATACGAAATCACTATTATCAGCGATTCCACTTCCAGATCCAGATTATGAGCGCAATCGTAAACGTATCGTATATGATCCATCGCAGCATGATTACGGTAGCGAAGTGCCAACAATGCGTGAAATTCGCCCAGGACATTTCGTACTATGTTCTGAAGCGGAGTATAAGAAATATAAAGAGATTTATCAATAAGAAAAAGAGCCATTCTTCTGTTATGGAAGGATGGCTCTTTTTCTACTATATAAAAGAATTTTATACATTTGTCGATCAGTTGATATATTTAAAGAATCGCTAGGATAAATCTCATGTACCATTAGTGATATCCATATGCAAAATTACTGAACTTGAACAGAAATATTCTCTTCTTGCTCCTCGGGTTTAACAAGTGCATAACGTTCCCACGCTCTACTTTTCCAGCGGAAGAACATAATTATGGCACGTGTCCATTCGTCGATGGCGATCGCTAGCCAAATACCAACGAGCCCCATATCTAAATGAAAGGCGAAAAAGTAACCTAGTGGTAAACTCATTAACACCATAGAAAATGCACCGATTAAAACAGGATATTTTGCATCACCAGCTGCACGAAGCGAATTAATGATGACGATGTTCATCGTGCGTCCCGTTTCAAGTAGTACACTTAGTAAAAGAACACTTGCGCCTAACCCGATAATGTGCGGATTATCTGTAAACAGTCCCATTAATTGTGTACGGAATGTAATAACGAGAGCGACCATACATAAAGTTACACCAATTGCCCATTTTACACTTTTCCACAAGCGTTCGTATGCTTCATCCTTTTCGCCACCACCAACGAGGCGGCCGATAATAATGGCTGTTCCCATACCAATTGCAATTGCAAATAAATAAGTGAACATGGAAATGTTAGTAGCGTATTGTCTAGCAGCTAATGATTCCGTTCCTAAGTACGTTGCGTAATAAAGGAAGACGATTTGACAAGCTTGATACATCACTTGTTCAAATGCAGATGGAATGCCAATTTTTAAAATTTTCCCAATGTATTCTTTGGATAAAGTGAAGTAATATTGTAATTTTACACGATATTCCATAACGCGGTATAGTAACCAGAAGAAAACAATAAGTGCGATCGATCGACTGATAGCAGAAGAAATTGCAGCCCCTTGTACACCGAGCTCAGGGAAACCAAATTTCCCGAAAATGAGTACGTAGTTTCCAGCGATATGAATCATATTCATTCCGAGTGAAATAAACATCGCTTGCTTTGTAAAACCGTGTACACGGATAATTGCGGCTAATGAGTTAATAATAGCTTGTAGGAAGATGGCTCCTCCGACGATAGATAAGTAGTTTTGCGCATACGTTAGTACATCGCCTTGTAAGTTCATTGCGAGCATCATATGTTTCGAAAATAAAAGAAAACCAGCACTTATAACGAGCCCAACTATTAAATTTAATGTGACGGCTAATGCTGATATTTTAGATGCTTCCATAAAGCGTTTGGAACCGAGGTATTGAGATACAACGATAGCAGCGCCGTTCCCGATGACTTCTAATACCAAAATCGCAATATGAAGATATTGATTCGCTGCACCAACCCCAGATACAGCATCGTCTGATAATGCACTTAACATGAAAGTATCAGCGATCCCCATTAACATAAAAAGAAAAACTTCTAGAAAAATAGGCCATGTTAATAAGAATAAACTTAATTTCTCTGTCGGTCCATTTTTTGCCTGAATTGCTGTCATGTCCGTCCCCTCTTTACCGATATCTATTTTTAGCAAAATGTATCGTAACATACTTTCTTAACCTTTGCACTCATTTTAGCCTACATATTTTTAATATGAAGGGTCTGCTATTTTATGTTAAAAAGGGTGGGATAATTATGCATAAAGTATTATAAAATATAAAATTTATTTTTCTCTGATAATTTAGAAAAATATAAAAATAATTATTTTCAGTACTTTAGTAAGGATTATCGGTAATATAAAACGTTTACAAAGATATATTTTAAAACGGAAAATTTTAATAAAATAGAAATATAAATATACAAAAAATATATTTGTGTGTATAATATGAATTATTAGAACATATATATATTTCTTTCTGTTTGAAAATGAAAGGGTTAACATTTTTTTTGGAGGGTGGAAGTATGAAAAAAAAGATACCAGTTTTTGTAGCATCAACAGTAGCGATGAGCATGATGTTAGGGGCATGTAGCTATCAAAAAGATGAACCGCAAGCGAACGCAAAAGGGGATAGCGGGAAAAGCGGCGCAAAGCAAGTTATTAACTTAATTGAAACGCAAGAAATACCAACGATGGATCCAGCATTATCAGCTGATGCAGTTTCTTCAAGAGTAATGACTAATACGATGGAAGGCTTATACAGTTTAGGAAAAGATGATAAGCTAGTTCCTGGTGTAGCGAAGGAATTCAAAAAATCAGAAGATGGTAAAAAATATACATTTAAATTACGTGAAGACGCAAAATGGTCAAATGGTGAGCCTGTGACGGCAAAAGATTTCGTATACGCATGGCAAAGAGCGATTAACCCAGATACAGCTGCGAAATCAGCGTACATTATGTATGATATAAAAAATGCAGAGAAAATTAATAAAAAAGAGATGAGTCCGGATCAATTAGGGGTAAAGGCGATTGATGATTATACATTAGAAGTGGAATTAGATAATACCATTCCATACCTTGTAGATTTAATGGTATATCCAATCTTCTATCCTGTGAATGAAAAGTTTGTGAAAGAGCAAGGTACGAAGTTTGGTTTGGAAGCGAATACAACGCTTTATAACGGACCATTTACATTAAGTGATTGGCAACATGAACGTAGCTTTAAAATGACAAAGAGCGCGTCATATTGGGACAATAAAGAAGTGAAGATTGAGGAAGTAAACTTTAATATTGTAAAAGATACATCTACGCCAATTAACTTATATGAAACAAATGCAATTGATCGAGCGTCGTTATTAGCGGAGTTTATTGATAAATATAAAGGAAAACCAGATTTCCAAACAGTAGAAGATACATCTGTGTTCTTCCTTCGTTTAAATCAAAAAGATCCAGCTTTAGCAAATAAAAATATTCGTAAAGCAATTTCACTTGCTTTTGACCGTAAGCCATTCGTGGATACATTATTAAATAACGGTTCTAAGCCAGCGACAGGATTAATTCCTGATAACTTTATTAAAGGACCAGATAAAAAAGATTTCCGTGCTGTAAACGGGGATATTGTAAAACCAAACGCGAAAGAAGCGAAAAAATATTGGGAAGCTGGTAAAAAAGAACTTGGTAAAAATGAAATCGAATTAGAATTATTAAATGAAGATGTAGAGTTATCAAAGAAAACTGGTGAATATTTAAAAGGTGAATTAGAAAAGAATTTACCAGGTTTAACAGTAAAGATTAAACAACAACCATTCGCACAAAAACTAAAATTAGAAGATGCGGGCGATTATGTCATGTCATTCTCTGGATGGAGTGCGGACTTCCCAGATCCAATTACATATCTTGATATGTTTGTAACAGATGGGTCACAAAATAAGATGAAGTACTCTAATCCAAAATACGATGAAATCATTATGAAGGCGAAAAAAGATGGAAGCGATGTAAATGCTCGTTGGAAAAACTTATTAGAAGCAGAAAAAATGTTACTTGATGACGCTGCAATCGTTCCAGTATATCAACGTGGTAGAGCATACTTACAAAGAGAAACAATTAAAGATATGTACAACCATAAATATGGCGGAGATTTAAGCTTTAAGTGGGCGTCCGTAGGAAAATAAAAAAAGCAGGCTAACCACCTGCTTTTTTTAATACGTTCGTTTCTTATAAATGCCTTTTCCGCCAACTTCGTTCCAGCCGGATTGTACATCCGAACTTTTGTTAACAAACTTCATTTTTTCTTTTCCACCAAAGAGTTTTTCACCAATGCTATTTGTAATGACACCAATCAATGCTGTTATTCCGATGATGAGGGCAGCAACCGTAATAAAATCAATAAAAAAAGCAATCATTTGCAAACTCCCCCTTTGCCTGTCTGTATGTTTATTGTATGAGATAAAAAATAAAAAAGAAAGAAATGTCAGAAAAATTTTCGGTTTACTTTAGAAATCTTGTAGACAGGAGGGGGAATGTTTGTTAAAATGAGAACAAACGTTCCTTTTCGTTCTCATTTGTATAGTCTTACATTTCTTAATTGATTTATCACGAAAAAGTAAGAAAACGTTCTCTTTTTCATAGGAAAGATTATAGATAAATAACTATATATTATATGAAAAATCTATGGGAAGTGAGTAGTAAAAGGGTTGAAAGTTATTGTTCAAGTACAGCTGAAGTGAGCGTAATCATGTTACATAGCAGTGGAATACACGGAAGAGTTTTCTCAACTAGCAGGAAATTTACTGTATATTTCTTGCAAAATCTATTGTATAATGATTATAGAAGTTACTTATTAAAAGTAATTGTTGTTTATTATAAGTTGTTGCTTACATGAAATGCGATTTTTGTACTTTTTAATAAGACAAGTTATCGCGAAAAATTGCTGAAGTTAGAAATTAAAACTGTATTTAGTACAGAATTTGTACTCTTTAAGGAGAGTGAGCTTTGTATGGTAACATTATATAGTTCTCCAAGCTGTACGTCTTGTAGAAAGGCGAAATTATGGCTAGAGGAAAATCATATTCCTTATACAGAACGTAATATTTTCTCAGATCCATTAACGATTGAGGAAATTAAAGAGATTTTACGTATGACAGAAAGCGGAACGGATGAGATTATTTCTACTCGTTCGAAAGTTTTCCAAGAATTGAATGTAAACTTAGAGTCTTTACCACTTCAAGATTTATATAAGATGATTCGTGACTATCCAGGGATTTTACGTCGTCCAATTATGATTGACGAGAAACGCCTTCAAGTTGGTTACAACGAAGACGAAATTCGCCGTTTCTTACCACGTACAGTAAGAACGTTCCAATTACGTGAAGCACAACGTCTTGTAAATTAATTATAATAATATGAAAACCTTCTACCTATTATATAGTAGAAGGTTTTTTTTAATGTTTCACATTGCGTAATTGAACTTGTTGTACGATAAAGCCGATGCATAAAATAGTGAAAATGAACAAATAAGGAATGCTTGCAGTGAAACTTGGGTTGTTATGAAAAAAGGTTGCAAGTCTGTCTTCATGTGTAACCATTTTTCCTGCAGTATAGGAAAGAATCGCTGCACCACAATAAATGAGGAATGGAAATCGTTCCATAAGTATTAAAATAAGTTTGCTACCCCAAATAATAATCGGGATAGAAATGAGTAAGCCGATTATGACGAGTAAAAATCTCCCGTGAGCTGCACCTGCAATGGCAATAACATTATCAAACCCCATAACAAGGTCCGCGAATACAATTGTACGCACCGCTTGAAATAAAGTTGTTTTTCCTTGAATAGAAGAAAGATCGTTGCTATTATCAGTTAATAAATTTACTGCGATTAATGTAAGTAAAACGCCCCCGATAAGTTGCAGAAATGGAATGTCGAGTAAATAGACAGCTAGTATAGTAAGGACAATTCTTAGTACGATTGCTAAAAGAGTACCGATCAAAATGGCTTTATTTCGTTTCGATTCAGGTAAGTTTCGGCTAGCTAGTGCGATGACGATTGCATTGTCACCACCTAATACAACATCGATACCGACAATCATTAGTACTGATGTTAAAAACTCTAAGTCCATTCGTCTGCCTCCATTTATGATGTTTTAATAAGCGAACTATATGTATGTGATGAAGAAAGTTGTTGTTAAGTAATCTCTTCCAATAGAAGTTTCACTTTATTACAGTGTACGGGGGAATGTGGAAATGTATGTCCAAATTTTTTGTAAGTAAGAAATCGCTATAATAATATATTTATGTAGTTGATCGAGTAAAGATAGGCATATAACTATTTTTGTAAAATAAATCGATTTTATTTCCATTCTGGAGAATCTTATCATAAAATGAGAGTACAAGAATCTATTGATTTGTCATATGAGTGGGGAATCCCTTCATAACAATTCTAAGCAGGAAGGGAGAGTTGTATTTTGGATATTGAAAGAATTAATGATCATACGATGAAATTTTTTATTACGTACATTGATATAGAGGATAGAGGATTTAATCGTGAAGAAATTTGGTATGATCGCGAACGAAGTGAAGAGCTCTTTTGGGAGATGATGGACGAAGCTCGTGATCATGACGATTTCTTTATTGATGGACCGTTATGGATTCAAGTGCAAGCAGTCGATAAAGGGATTGAAGTACTTGTCACGAAAGCAGAGCTTTCAAAGGACGGGCAAAAGCTGGAACTACCGATAGGGGTAGACAAAATTATAGATATTCCTCTAGATGAAGGCATCGAATCATTATTCCAGCAAGAGTTAGTCGAAGAGGTAGAAGAACAAACAGGAACAACCTTTAATGAAGATGGTACGTTTGGCTTTTTAATTAAATTTAATGATTTTGAAGATGTCATTTCATTAAGTCATCGTCTTATCTTTGAAGATATAAAAGATGAGCTGTATTCATTTGAGAACCGCTATTATGTATATGTGGAATTCGATGAAGTGCTACATGATGAAGAAGAAATTGATCGTATTTTAAGTATTATTTTAGAATATGGAGAAGAATCAACTTTAACAATTCATCGTGTAAGTGAGTATGGAAAACAAATTGTGAAAGAGCATGCGCTTGAAACGATTCGCAATAATTTTCCTGCTAAAACGTAGGCCGATTTCTGTAGTATGAAATCGGCTTTTTATATGAAGAATAGGAAAGCTTTCTTAGTTAGGAGGTAAGAGATGAAAAATACGTTAAAGTTGATTTTCTTTGTTTTTCTATTGTTCGCATTATTTGTTTCACTACGTATGTTTATTGATGTAGCATTTTATTCGGATGTGATTGGGATAAAAGATGTTTCGATTTTAGGTATTATTAGTATTTTATTTACAGTATCTGCGTTTTTAATTGGCTGCGTTATTTTCTTAGAGAACCGTCATCCGTCAAAAACACTTACATGGTTAATTGTGTTAGGTATTTTTCCGGTATTTGGCTTCTTTGCTTATTTATTATTTGGACAAAATTTTCGGAGAAAAAGAATGTTCCAAAAGAAGGCTTTACTTGATGAACAGGCGTTTTTACAATATAAAGGGCATGAAGATTACGAAGAACGGATTTTGCGCAATCATAAGCATCAAGAGCTATTATTTCGTTTAGCGGATCGCTTAGGCGCTTTAAATATTTCATTTCAAACTGAAACGAGAACATTAACAAATGGAGATGAAACGTTTCAGGCCATTTTAGATGGATTAAAACGAGCGAAACATCACATTCATATGGAATATTACATTGTGCGTGATGATAAGCTTGGAACAGAAATTAAAGATATTTTAATACAAAAATCAAAAGAGGGCGTAGTCGTTCGTTTTTTATATGATGCGGTTGGAAGTTTTAAATTATCAAAATCGTATATTGAAGAATTAAACGATGCAGGTGTCGAAATGATTCCGTTCTTCCCTGTGCGCTTTCCGATTTTAAACGATAAGATTAATTATCGAAACCACCGAAAAATCGTTATTATTGATGGAAATGAAGGATTTGTAGGTGGATTAAATATTGGTGATGAATATTTAGGCAAGGATAAGTACTTCGGCTTTTGGCGAGACACACATTTATATTTGCGTGGTGAAGCTGTACAAAGTTTGCAGCTTATTTTCCTTCAAGATTGGTTTTATATGACTGGTGAGGCTGTGCTAGCCCCTGAATATTTACAAGCGAAAGCAGTTGAGGGGGAACATTGGGGAGGCGTGCAGCTCGTTGCAGGTGGACCGGATAATAAGTGGGAAACAATTAAGCATTTATATTTCGCAATGATTGCTTCTGCGCGGAAATCCATTTGGATTGCAACGCCGTATTTCATTCCGGATGATGATATTTTATCCGCATTAAAGGTTGCTGCACTTGCTGGTATCGATGTTCGTTTGTTAATGCCGAGTAAGCCTGATAAGCGTACTGTCTTTTACGCATCGAGATCGTATTTCCCAGAGCTTTTAGATGCAGGGGTAAAGATATATGAGTATGAAAAAGGTTTTCTCCATAGTAAAGTTGTCATTGTCGATTCTGATTTAGCTTCAATTGGGACAGCTAATATGGATATGAGAAGTTTTCATTTAAATTTTGAAGTAAATGCCTTTTTATATGATACAGATAGCATTCGAAAGCTTGTTCAAGATTTTAAAGACGATTTAGAAGAATCCAGTGAAATTCACGTCGATCGTTTTCATAAAAGGCGTCTTCATAGACGAATTGTTGAATCAACGTACCGGTTATTATCGCCTTTATTATAAAAAGAGATGTCCGAAATTGGGACATCTCTTTTTTAAAGGAATTTGTAACAAATTGTAGAATATAAGGAGCTGAAAGGGTGTGATTACGATATTTATCGCTAAAAGAGAAAACGGAGAAAAAATTCATTTACTCTACAATTGTAATGAAGAGCTTTTGCGCCGTATGCGTCAACAGGAACGATTCTTTTGTGTAGCTTGTGGAAAGGAAGTACAAATGAAATTAGGGAAACAAAAAAGTTGGCATTTTGCTCATAAAAAAGTGGATTCATGTCTTGCCTTTTATGAAGCGGAATCTATGTATCATAGGCACGGTAAAGAATTGTTATATAAATGGTTCAAACGTCAAAACTTTCATGTAGATATAGAGCGTTATATGCCAGAGATTCAGCAACGGCCAGATATTTTTATAGAGAGAGCAGGGAGAAAAATTGCGATTGAATACCAATGCGCAAACCTTTCTATAGAGCAGCTGTACAAACGAACATATTCGTATTGGCGAGCGGGTATACAGGTCATTTGGATCATTGGTGGAAATCAATTGAAAAAGCAATCTGCATATTGGATGAAATTCTCCTCACTTATGGCTTTCTCCTTACAATCTTATCCTCAACCATTTCTTATTTTCTTCTGTTCCAAACAAAAATCATTTATGAAATGCGCGTTTCTTACTTCATTTTCTACAAGCGTCTCTTTCTCACATACTATATATTTACCAACTGAAACGACTACTTTTGAACTACTCTTTTCCTCTGTTCCTTTCCAAAAAGAAATATTAGACCGAGAATGGAAGCAACGAAAGGACTATTTTCGAAAAAATGCTTTGCCTATTTGGAATTATAATTATAAGTCACTATTACGCTTTTTATATCAATGTAAATGTACCCCAGCAAATTTTCCTTCTGAAATTGGTGTGCCGCTCCCATCCTCATTTGCTTTTCAAACAAATCCATTTATATGGCAAGCATTTCTATATATGAAGTGTATAGGTGAGCTTGCGGTAGGGGATTGTATTTCTATTCAATATGTGTGTAGTTATGTAAAAAAGTATACGAAAAGGCGTATGCTCCCGTACTTTTCAAAGCATATATGGAAAGTAGCAGTTACTGAATATATGACATTTTTATGTTATACAGGTGTATTACGTAAAGTGGAGGCTTATAAGTACCGGAAAATAAGGGGGATCGTTATGTTAAAAACAGAGGAGGAAGTTATGAAATATGATGAAACTTGTTTAGCGTATGCCTTATCTTTATTTGAGGCAAAGTACAACATGAGAGAAGGAAAAGGGGATATAATAAAGACTGATTGTGAAGGAATTACATAAGAAAAAAACGAATTGTACTTAAGTAGAGATATTTAAAGGAGGGCTTAAAGAATGTCTGAACAAAACAAAGCGAAAACATTACCAGATCGCAATGAGATTGAAGAAGCAAGTACGTGGCGATTAGAAGATATTTTCCAAACAGATGCAGAATGGGAAAAAGAATTCCAAGCTATTAAGGAGCTATTACCGAAGTTAACTGAATTTAAAGGGAAACTTGGTGATTCTGCGGACAATTTACTTGAGACATTGCAATATGAAGATGAAATTTCAATGCGATTAGGTAAGCTCTATACATATGCTCATATGCGTTACGATCAAGATACAACAAACTCTGTGTATCAAGCATTAAATGATCGCGCAACAAATTTATATTCACAAGTATCTAGTGGCACAGCGTATATTGTGCCTGAAATTTTATCTATTTCAGAAGATACACTGCAAACATTCTTGAAGGAAAATAGAGATTTAAGTGTATATGAACATGCATTAGAAGAAATTACACGTCAACGCCCGCACGTATTATCAGAAGCTGAAGAAGCTTTATTAGCGGAAGCATCTGAAGTAATGAGTTCATCAAGCAATACATTCGGTATGTTGAATAACGCGGATTTAAAATTCCCATCTATTAAAGGTGAAGACGGAGAAGAAATAGAAATTACACATGGTCGTTACATTCAGTTTTTAGAAAGTGATGATCGTCGTGTTCGCGAAGATGCATTTAAAGCTGTATATGAAACGTACGGAAAATTTAAAAACACATTCGCAAGTACGTTAAGTGGAGCAGTAAAACGTAATAATTTCAATGCGCGTGTTCGTAAATACGATTCTGCTCGCCAAGCTGCACTGAGCAATAATAATATTCCGGAAGCAGTATACGATCAACTCGTTGAAACGGTAAATGATAACTTACATTTATTACACCGTTACATCGATATTCGTAAGCGTGCATTAGGACTTAATGAGCTTCATATGTATGATTTATATACACCACTTGTACCAGAAGTGAAAATGAATGTGAAATACGAAGAAGCGCAAGACCTTTTATTAAAATCTTTAAACGTACTTGGTGATGAATATGTTGGTATTTTGAAAGAAGCATATGAAAATCGCTGGGTAGATGTGTATGAGAATAAAGGAAAACGAAGCGGGGCATATTCATCTGGTGCATATGGAACAAATCCGTATATTTTAATGAACTGGCATGATAATGTAAATAATTTATTTACACTTGCTCATGAGTTTGGTCATTCGGTGCATAGTTACTATACAAGAAAGACACAACCGCACGTATATGGTGATTATTCCATCTTCGTAGCAGAAGTGGCATCTACTTGTAATGAAGCGCTTCTAAATGATTATTTATTAAAAACGACAGAAGATAAGAAAGAGCGTCTATATTTATTAAATCATTATTTAGAAGGATTCCGTGGTACTGTATTCCGTCAAACGATGTTTGCAGAGTTTGAACATACTATTCATAAGAAAGTACAAGAAGGACATGCTGTTACGCCAGATATGCTAACGGAAATCTACTATGATTTAAATAAGAAATATTTCGGTGACGCTTTAGTAATCGACGAAGAGATTGGTTTAGAATGGTCTCGAATTCCACACTTCTACTACAACTATTACGTATATCAATACGCAACAGGATTTAGTGCAGCGACCGCTCTATCTAAACAGATTTTAGAAGAAGGACAACCAGCAGTAGAACGCTATATTAACGAGTTCTTAAAAGCAGGAAGCTCTGATTATCCAATTGAAGTGTTGAAAAAAGCAGGAGTAGATATGGCATCTCCTGAACCAGTAAAAGAGGCGCTACAAGTATTTGAAGAGAAATTAAATGAATTAGAAGCATTATTATTTGAAGAAAAGTAATGAAAAAAGACGAGGGATTGTATCCTCGTCTTTTTTGTTGAATAGATTCAATGTCGATATTTGTCGAAGAGAAGGGTGGATTTCTTTGTTTTTTCTAACTGAAAGGATAGCTTTACGGCTGACTTTTGAAATTAAAACCCTTTGAATCGTTTTTTATAATTGAAATAAGAGAGTGTGATAACGATGATTCCGAATAAAAGAGGTAAGGCAATAATTTTAGGAAAAGCTTGTAGTAGAGAGAGGATGTACAAGAAAAAAGAAACGATGACAGCTAGAAAGAGAAGAGCAATATAAGATTTTTTCATAAATAAACCCCCTAAATGACCTTTTTTATAGCTTATTCAAAAATGAAAACGTTTAGAATGTGACAAAAGTGTGAAAATCGACAAAAGGGGTTGTCATTTGACGTCGAATCTTGTAATATAATAAGCGTGAACGAATTCACATACAAACATATACCCCTTTGTTTGAACGTGAAAATTTCTCCCATCCCCTTTAATATTTTTATAAGCCGTAAAGAAGAAGACCTGGTGTTTACACCAGGTCTTTTTCTTTTGCTATCCATTTCCAATAACGTTGGCATTTTACTTCAATCATTTGCACTTTTCGTTTCAGTTGTAATTTTTTTAGTTCGCGCTCAATTTCTTGTTGCGGACAGTTATAAATAAATGCTACTTCTTTTGAAGATATAAATTGTGTGGCTTCTAGTAACACTTCTAAAGGTGGTAATGGTTCTGGCTCAATTTCACATTTTACAAGTTCTTTCAATAATTGTACGTATACATCGTAGGAATAATTTCCAGCAATTTTAATACCTTCTTCATCTGAGTTCGCATGAAAAAAGACGAGGGAGGGTATTTCTGTAATATGCATCTCATTCGTGAATTTCAAGTCACATTGGAAAGCTTTTTTTGCACTAGCAGAATGTAGGTCTTTTTTAAATTCTTCTACATCAATATTGCTATCTTTCGCACATGCAAGTAATAGTTCGCAGTCAGGGTTTGATACATTTTCAAGGAAGATGTATTCTTGGAGTTTTCGCAAAAACTTCGAACCTGCTTTTCGGCCTTGCAACTCCGCTGCCTTAATTGCCATCGAAACTAAATATGGTGTTGACGATGCTTCTTGCATATGTACCTTTCCATCACATGAAAAACCTTGTAAACTTGTTGTCTTTTCCCACACAAATCGAATATTAGCAGGTTTATTCCATTTGTGTGAGGAAGCGTTCGTTCCATCCACTTTTCCTGTTACGATATGACGAATAGAGAAGTATTTTCCGTATTCAAGCCATAGTTTAATAATAAAAGGCTCAATTTCCCAGCAATCTTTACAAAGTGGATCAATAAATAAATATGCTTCTACAGACTTATGCTCGCATGCGGAAGGAGATGGCATATTTATATGCTTTGCTTCCTGCTTATCCATTACACTTCACCTGTTTCGTTTGGAGTATTAACCATGTGTTGAGCGGTTAATGCTAAACGTTCAAAAACAAACTCTCTTATATGACCATGCACTTCAGTATCATCCATTGCTTGTTCCATACATGATAGCCAAGCTTCTGCTCGTTTTGGAGTAATCTCAAACGGGAGATGGCGTGCTCTTAACATAGGATGACCATGTTCTTCAGTGTACAAATTAGGACCACCTAAATATTGTGTTAAAAATTGCTTCTGCTTCCTAGCGGTTTCTGTTAAATCTTCCGGGAAGATGGGAGATAAGTCAGGGTGTTTACTGACGTAGGAATAAAATGTATCTACTAATATTGCAATGCATTGTTCACCGCCAATTGCTTCAAATGGTGTCATCGGTTGCTTGCTCATCCTTTATAAACTCCTTTTTCCATGAAATGTATATCTATTGTAGCAATGGAATGTTCGAGAGGGCAAATAAACAGCTTTCTCAAAGATTCTTTGCTTATTCTACGGGTGTAAACTTTTTTAGTGAGATGTATCCACTAGTGAAACATATTCACTAGTGGAATTTTCACTTTAGCGTGCTTTGTTTTGTTTGGCAAGAAAAAAGCGTTTTACTTTGTTATTTGTATGACGAACAGGTATGTTATGTTGCGTTAATAAATGAATAAATGCAGCTTTTCCTGTTTCTTCATCTTGCACTTCAAATTCAATTTCATAATCATCGTGATTGTAATAGAAACTATGATCAAAGACAAGCGTTCCGCCTTTAAATAATGTTTCTGCTCTTTCTGTTGTTAAACTACCCATATATGTTAAAGCAGAAACAGGAATTTGTAATTTATGTAATTGATCTACTACTGCTCCTTGAATGATTGTGTTTGTTTCCATCATCATTTTTGCTTCGTATTCTGTTACGACTTGATGCGTTTCTAATAAACCGATTTCTGCAGGTTGTTTCAACGTTAACGTATAAGTTTCTCCTTTATGACGAATACGAAGTGCAGAGCCAGCTTCTTTTAACGAGAAGTCAGGTGTTTCAAAGTAGTGATTCACTTGTTTTGTGAATGCTTCAATAGAAAACGATTTACATAATGTATCGAATTCTTCTTTTGTAACGATATTTTTGAATTCAATTTCAATTTCTTGTGTCATTGTATAATCTCCTTTTGAAAAATAATTCTTTACACATTATCGCTTTTTCATAAATTTGGTTCAATGTTTTATTTGTTTGCGTCCATGTTATGATACAATAATACTGTTAAGTAAGACAGGAAGTTGAGATGGAGGAGTTAGAGCATGCAAAATAAAATCCAAGTTAAGAGCGTAGAAAAGAGAGAGAATGCTCTTATTTTTTGTGCGGAAAATAGTGAAATAGAGGTAAAGGAGTTAAGTGCGCGTAATCACGTACTTGTAGACTCAGACAATTTATCATTTTTATATATCTTAGAAAACGAATCATCTTTCATTTATGTAAGTATTCCGCACACATGCTGGGAAGCAATGCATGAAGCGATGAATAACGATGTGGTTATGTTCGTTCGCGTGAATGACATTGAAATGGAATTAGAAGGATTAAAAGAAGAAGTAGAATATTTAGTTAAAAATATTGAAGGTAATGCAAATTACGGAGAAGAACTAGTAACTGCTGTAGAAAAAGTATTTCTATAAGCAAATGGATTGATTTTGGTGGTGGTTGAAATGAATCGAAATTGGGAAGAATTTTTAGCACCTTACCACCAAGCGGTGGCAGAGCTGAAAGTGAAACTAAAAGGAATGCGTACTCAATTTGCAATGTTAACAGAGCATTCTCCAATTGAGTTTGTAACAGGAAGGGTAAAGTCGGTTGCAAGTATTATTGATAAAGCGGAGAAGAGAAATGTACCGTTAGACCGATTGAGAGAAGATATGCAGGATATTGCTGGGCTTAGAATGATGTGTCAATTTGTTGATGAGATTAAGCCTGTTGTAGAATATCTTCGAAAACGAAATGACTTTGAAATCGTGGAAGAACGTGATTATGTCACGCAAAAGAAAGATAGCGGTTATCGTTCTTATCATGTTGTCATTAGTTATCCTGTTCAAACGATTCAGGGTGAACAAAAAGTATTGGTAGAAATCCAAATACGCACGCTAGCAATGAACTTTTGGGCAACAATTGAGCATTCTTTAAATTATAAATATAGTGGACGTTTTCCTGAAGATATTAAAATACGCTTGCAACGTGCAGCTGAAGCGGCGTTTTTATTAGATGAAGAAATGTCTTCTATTCGTCTTGAAATTCAAGAAGCGCAAAAGGCTTTTTCAAGAAAGCAAGAAACGAAAGATTCCGAATCATAAACTAAAGGGTGTTGGGCGATGAAATTTACAATTATGTCAAAGGGAGATCAATCATCAGATACACTGGCAAGCACGATGAAAGAGTACTTGCTAGATTTTGGATTTATAATGGATGAACAGGAACCCGATATTGTAATTTCTGTTGGGGGAGATGGAACGCTTTTATATGCGTTTCATCGTTATTATAATCGATTGGATGAAACAGCATTTGTTGGTGTACATACAGGACATTTAGGTTTCTATGCAGATTGGTTACCGACAGAAGTAGAGAAATTAGTAATTGCGATTGCGAAAACACCATTCCAAGTGGTGGAATATCCGCTTTTAGAAGTAATTATTCGCTATGTGAATGGAAGTAAAGAGTCACAGTATTTAGCGATGAATGAGGCGACTGTAAAAAGTGCAGAAGGTACATTAGTAACAGAAGTAGAAATACGCGGAGAATATTTTGAAACATTCCGCGGAGACGGCCTTTGTATCTCTACTCCTTCAGGCAGTACCGCGTATAATAAAGCGCTTGGCGGAGCAATTATTCACCCATCTATTGAAGCGATTCAAATTGCAGAAATGGCGTCCATTAACAATCGTGTATTTCGTACTGTAGGATCGCCACTTGTATTGCCGAAGCATCATACATGTGTGTTAAAGCCAGCTGCGGGAATGAACTTACAAATTACAGTGGATCATTTAACGATGGTTCATCAAGATGTGAAATCAATCCAGTATCGCGTCGCAAACGAGAAAGTACGATTTGTTCGTTTCCGCCCGTTCCCGTTCTGGAAACGAGTTCGTGACTCGTTTGTTGCAGATAAATAGAAAGGGTTATATATTTGAACAGATTTACATTGAAATGGGATATAGGGCTGGCTGAAGAGGGAACTTTAGTTAGGGAATTTTTGAAAACGAAAGGTATTTCTAAAGCCGCTTTAACGGATATAAAGTTTCACGGCGGGGCGATTGAAGTAAATGGGCAACATGCGAGTGTTCGTCATCAGCTGCGCGCTAGTGAAGAATTACGTATCTTTTTTCCAGTGGAGGAAAGAAGTGAAGGGATGATGGCAGAAGATATCCCTTTATACATTGTATATGAAGATGATGCGGTTCTTATCATTAATAAAGAGGCGAACATGTCAACAATTCCGTCTAGAGAACATCCGACAGGGAGTGTTGCTAATGCGCTTTTATCTCATTATGATAAGCAGCACCTTGCAAGTACAGTGCACATTGTAACACGGTTAGATCGTGATACTTCGGGGCTTATGCTTATTGCAAAAAATCGTTTTGTGCATCATCTTTTATCGAAGCAGCATCAACAAAAAGCTGTGAAACGAACGTATGAAGCAATTGTTCACGGAAAGATTGTAGAACGAGAAGGAATGATTGATGCACCAATTGGTCGAAAATCTGATAGCATTATTGAGCGAACGGTTTGTGAGGATGGACAAAGGGCAGTTACTCATTTTAAAGTAATTGATAGTACATATCATAAGACACATGTAGCGCTTGAGCTTGAAACAGGAAGAACGCATCAAATTCGTGTGCATATGGCTCATATAGGACATCCATTACTTGGTGATAGCTTATATGGAGGGAGAAGGGATGAAATGAAGCGGCAAGCACTTCATAGTAAATCTTTGACGTTTTATCATCCTATTTTAGAGAAAGAGATGTCTTTTACTATAAAGCTTCCAAGCGATATGCAAGAAGTGTTGCGGCATACTTAAAAAGGGAACAAAATTCTTATATTATAAAGAATTTTGTTCCCTTTTTTCTTAGCGGAATAATATTAAAATTTGGTTTTCACCCGTACGCTTTATGACGAAAAATCCACTTTCGGCTTTTGTAGCAATGCCATTGTCATTTGGACGACAATATCCATGTGCTTCGCAAGTGCCGTCATCACGTACTAACATTTGTCCAATTAATCCGACAGGAAGCCATTCGGCGCGATCTTTTCTTGCTACATATTTGCAAGTTGGATCCCATTCTGTATTTAAAAGAGGTTGTATTTCTTCTGTTTCCGTCCATACATATTGACGTTTTCCAAAGTTATCTGTTTTATAACGTTTTTGCCAACTTAAAGCCCCGCTATTTCCTATAAGAGCAGGGGTTGCACTAGATATTCCTAAAATGAATGAATCGTGTGAAGTAGCTAACCGAATTTTTTCTTCGCTACTAAATGTAACGAAATAACCGACATCAATAGGGGTAGGATCTTCTGTTTCAAACATTTGTGCAAAATCTGTTCCGCTTGCATTGTAAGACGCGCCCTCAATGTACATTTCTCCATTATGGGCAAGCCATTTAGCACCGATATTATGGTCGGTGTCGTTTACACCATTTGCAATAAACCAAGAATAAGCTTCTTCTGCAGTGCCGAAGCGCCCCATAATATGGCTACCTGCAAAATGAGCTGTTGATGTATGATGACCTTCCGCATGAGAAGAGGATCCGTTAGCGATAGTTGCGGTTCCTTCTGCGTGTGCTGCTTCGCCTAAAGCGATCGTCTGTTTACCCTCTGCATGAGAATAAGAGCCGCCTGCTGTCGTTTCACTTCCCTCACTATGCGAACTATGTCCAGTTGCTTTTGAGTTTGATCCTTCTGCATGAGAGAAAGAACCTTTTGCATGTGTTAATAAGCCTTCCGCATGTGCTGCCATGCCCTCTGCATGAGAGTGAAGCCCTTCCGCATATGCATATCGGCCGCCTCTTTTAACTTTTGTATTTTCAGGTGTAGGTGTCTCAATTATGAGCGGTTTTTCAATTTGTATATCATTCGATGAAGCTAATGCTTCTTTTATTTTTTTTACTTTGTTTATAATAGCAGCTGGAATTTCTGGTTCCACTTCTTTATTCACTGCTACAGAAATATTTTCTTCCGTCTTTTCTTCTGTTTGGTTAGAATGTAGTATCTGTTCATCTTGATTTGAAAGCTGTTTATTTTTTTGTTGCATCTTTATTTTTCTGCGATCGATTATGCGGCTCATCACAGCATTTTCTAAAGAGACATATGTTGGTTTTACTTTGCTTTTTTTTGATGACTCTTGTTCTTCCAGTTCTTCTATCGCTGCAGCCCGAATACTACACCAGTTGTTAATTCCGTACATGGGCAGATATAAAGGGGAAAATTTTCTTTTTTGTTTAGAAGATTTTTTCTTCATTCTGTCACCTCCTGCGACATTATATGTAGGGTAATTAAAAAAAGATGCACTTTATTGCATCTTTTTTTAATTACTTTACCTAGTTTTATATGAAATCTGCTTAAATAATACGATAATCTTTCGCTAAGTAAGGTAGTTATGAAATTGGACGGAATTTCTCGGCTACAAAAGGTAAAGAAGAAGGGACAGAGATAGTCTCCATTTCAGGATAACGTAATCCGGTTAATTTGCCACCAAATACAGCGCCAGTATCAATATTGACTGTCTGATTGATGAATCGAGGTTCTGCCACTGGTGTATGTCCATATACAATCCAAGCTTGTCCCTTGTATTCTTGTGCCCAATCGCGACGGACAGGTGAGCCATCGGCATGCTTTTCTCCTGTAATATCGCCATATAATACAAAGGTTTGTACTTTTTTATCTTGTCTTCCTATGTAATCTTGCCGAATTCCAGCGTGACATACGATTACTCTTTTTTCATCTAGTATGTGGTAGAGCGGTGATTGTTCATAAAGAGTGATAAACTTTTCTTTTATAATGTTTTGCTTATGAGAAGGAAGTGCCTCATATTCAGCAACAGTTGTTTCAAGTCCGTGAGCGACTGTTACATTACGCCCAAGGAAAAATCGATATAGTTTATTACAGTGATTTCCAGGAGCGTAATAAGCTTCTTTTTTATGTATGACAAGTTCCCATACAATTTCAATCATACGTAATGAATGAGGACCACGGTCTGTAATATCGCCAACGAATGCAAGTTTACGTTGGTCAGGGTGAACTGGTAGACCGCTACTCCAGTTATATCCTAGCTTCTCCGTTAAATTTTGAAACTCTTGGAAGCATCCATGAATATCTCCTATAATGTCATATTTCATATTTAAACCTCCATCGTATTTTTCATTAGTATATCTAAAAAAGGATAGAGATAAAAATATAGCGGTTTTATGTTGTTCATTTAAATATAAAGATTTTCGTTCTTGAGCGAACATTTAAAATGAATCCAATCGCAATCATGTATGTAAGTAGTGAACTGCCTCCGTAGCTCATAAGAGGTAATGTTATCCCTGTAATGGGAAGTAATCCAATTGTCATCCCGATATTTTGAAATACTTGGAAAGTAAACATTCCGATTGTACCAGCGCAAATGTAACTACCGAAAGGGTCATTACTTTCTAAAGCGATATGAATCATTCGGAAAATGAGTAAGAAAAAAAGTGAAATAATGACACTTGCGCCTAGAAATCCAAATTGTTCAGCGACATTAGTGAAAATAAAATCTGTATGGGGTTCTGGAAAATATACTTGTCCATTTTCCCATCCTTTTCCTTGCATTTCTCCGGATCCAGTCGCTAAGAATGCTTGTCTTAATTGATAGCCTTGTGCATCATATTTGTAAGGTGCTAACCATCCGTAGAAGCGATTTAATTGATATTCTTTTAAAATGTGTGCTTTAAAAAAATCTGTGTGAGTAAAAAAAATATATATTAATGTAGATCCAGCCACGAAAGTAGCTGAAACTAATCCGAAAATAAAACGCCATCGTATGCCAGAAACTAGTATCATTGCTGCAAGCATCGCTGAAATGACCATTGTGTTTCCTAAATCTGGTTCTTTTGCAATAAGTAGTAGTGGTGGCAAGCTTGTCGCAAATATTTTTCCAAGTAATAAAAAATCGTCATGTATCGTTTGGGAAAAATATTTCTCATTATGATTTGCTATAATTCGTCCAATGACGATAATTAAAAACAATTTCATAATTTCAGAAGGCTGAAAATTTCCGATACCTGGGAGCCTGTACCAAGCGGTAGCGCCTTTAATTGTAACGGCACCTGGTACTTGAAGTTCTAGTCCAATAAGTAGTACCATTGCAAAGCTGTATAAATACCAAGCAATTTTTTGATAACGATCGAAGTCGATAATCATAATAACACCAATGGCTATAAATCCAATGAAATACCATTGGATTTGCTTTAGTACAAAATTGACGTTTTGTAAAAATGGAGGTAAAGAGGCTTGTGCACTTGCAATAGCACAACAACTAACAATCCCAATGGCAAATAAAATAAATAGTAATAAGTAGTCTATTTGATATTGAGAATTTGGATCTTTCAATGTAGGTATTCCTTTCTACTGCTCTTTATAGTAATGGATTTTATCCCGCATTAATGGGCAGTAAGACCCCCACCTCAAAATTCAGGGAAAGCGAAGAAGTTAGGTGGGGGATCAACTGCCCGTAAAAGCCCGATTGGTGAGGGCTGATTAAAGTTTCACTTTATAGTATGAGAAAGAATGTATGAACTATACGAATGATTCACATATAGTCCATACACTTTTAATTTTGCAAAGTAGTTTAATTGTTTAACTCTTTAATAATTATATCCAAACAATGGGAAAGACGTACATGTGCGTCAGGAAAAATATCTAGTTGATGAAGATAGTATTTTAAGGAACTTTTACACCATTGGTAAGCACTAAGTAGAGCTGCTCTATAGTCCATAGTATTTTGTAAAAAGCCATATTCTTTTGCTGTTATAACAAGGTGTGTGAAATCTTCACAACCTTGAAGGAGCTTATTGTGTATTTGTTGTCCAGCATGGTAGCGAAATTGACTTAAAGGCTCAGAAATGTATATTGCATTTCCTTTAGAAAGTAAAGAAATCCATGAGGCCATATCAACACTACAAGAATATTGTCGCTCTTTAAGGGTGCCAAAAGGTTCAGTGAGTAATTTTTTTCGAAACAAAGTAGTCGTAGGCTCACCGATAATGTTGTGCCCGCCCTTTAACATCCAATTACCTAAAAATATCCCGTTTAATGGGGTGTCTTCACTATATAACCTTTGTGTTGGGTGGGAATCACCTATTAGATTTCCATAATCATCAATACGTACTCGATAAGAAGTAACAAGAGCAAGATTTTTATTGGAATCTTGCTCAAAATAGGCCATCATTTTTTGTATTTTATGCTTATAAAACACGTCATCGTCCATTAAAAAGTTTATATACTCACCATTTGATTTTTCTATGAGCATAAGGTCATTGTGAAATTGTCCTAGAGTAGGGGTATTTCGAATATATGTTATATTTTTATAATTTGGTAAGTATTGTTCGCGTATTAAAGTTGCTGTTTCATCATTTGTACTATCATCTCCGATGATGATTTCAATATTTGAATAAGTTTGTGCCAATGCACTTTCTAGAGCAATTTTGAAATAATGAGGCCGATTATAAGTGGGAATAAGGATGGAAACGAGAGGTGGATTTTTTTCATTCATCATACATAACTTCCTTTCAGAAGCTTTTTTTTGTAAGAACAATATCTTGGTAACTTGTATATTCATGTCTGCCGCACCATAAGCCGTAATGGGGCTTATTGATTATTTCTAGGTCGTACTTATTCAATAAATTGCAAATATCTGTCTCCGGATAAGCAACTGCGAAATTCGGAATATCTTTATTTACAACGTAGCAATTTTCAATTCGATGATAAAAACCTAATGTACTTTGTCCTGCATTTAAATAATAAGACGATTCAGGGTTTATAAGAAAGAATGTAATGAAACATCTCCCGTCTTTTTTTAATACACGTACAATTTCAGATACGTAATGTTCTAATTCTTTTGGGAGAAGATGCGTAAATACAGAAGTTAAAAAGATAAAATCGAATGTTCCGTCTTCATAGGGAAAACGATATTGAGAGGCATCTTCTTTTCCTTCCGGATTATAGAATTGATTGTATATGTCAACATGTTCAAAGTGAAAATTATTACGCATAGTTGAAATGTTATTTTGACACCAAGTAATTCCATCTTTAAACAAATCAAATCCATAATACGCTCCATCATCATTTAAGTAATTCATTAATGGTACAGCCATTCGGCCGACGCCGCAGCCTACATCCAATACTTTTTCATTTGATTTTAAAGCGCCAATTTGAATAAAATGCTTTAGGAACTCTTTTCCAACCTTTTTGAAGTCGCCACCTACATATTGGACGAGTTCAGGAGGGGGGAGTAAAGTCATTTCTTTGTTAAATTCGCTCATGAGTATACCCCTTTCTTGTGTGAGAATATGCAGTAACTCTATTAATGAAATTTTCAATTTGTAGTGAGAGAAGACAGGAAAACAATTGTTATATGTAAGGAGATTCCGAAAAAAATATTTTGTTGGGTTAGAAGTGAGAGAAGGATGAGTGAAAATGGGATCTCCTATAGATTAAATCTTTTTATTCTTTTCTCCAATAAACGCCAAATACATCAATTTTAGTAATAGGGGCTTTTAAATTTCGTTGCTTTCTAAAGTCTGTCACAGCCTCAGCGCATGGTGGTAGCCCGTAGTCATCGATAATTATATAGCCACCTTTAGAAACTTTATCATATAAGTTCATGAGACCATCCATGGTGGATTCGTACATATCACCATCAAGCCGTGCAATTGCTATTTTTTCAATTGGTGCTGTTGGTAAAGTATCTTTAAACCAACCTTTTAAAAATTTCACTTGATCATTTAGTAAATCATATTTTTTGAAATTCTCTTGTACTTGTTCTAAAGAGACGCGTAAGTAATCGAATGTGTGTAAATAATCACCGTAATCTTTTGGATATTGTTCTAGATTCGGTGCTGGCAAACCTTCAAATGAATCTGCGACCCACACATTACGATCCGTAATGTTGTTTGCTTGTAAAAACCCATTCATAAAAATGCATGATCCTCCGCGCCATACACCTGTTTCAATAAAATCACCTTCTATATTTTCACGAACAACGGTTTCCATCGCCTCTTGTAATTGGTTCATACGTTCTCGACCAATCATGCTATGTGCTGCTCTTGGCCAATCCATTCCATCATGACGTTCACTTTTTGAGACATTTGGTTTTACAATTTTTAAGTTATGGTTTTCGGCATATTGCTTAATGAATAAAGGGAGAGGGACTGTAACTGGTTCGAATTCTAGTTCTTTCGAAATATGTAGAGATGCGGGTAAGTATGCCTCATATTCTAACCATATTTCAAATAAAATTGTCTTCTTTAGCAATTCGAGATAAAGCTGAACAGCAGATTTACTTTCCATATTTGTGCCTCCTGCAAAATGTCATACAACAATATGATTATGTAGGTACTGAATGTTTCATGATTGAATTTGAAATTGAAAAAGCAGTAAAACTGATATCAGTTTTACTGCTAAGTAAAAAATTAAGCAACTTTTTCAATAATAATAGATGCACTCGTGCCAAGAGCTAATGATAGCCCAAGCCCTGTAACAATTACTTCAACTAATGATGGAGTTGTCGTAATTTGCGTAATTGCTTGAATAACGATAGGTGCTCCGAGTGAGATTAAACTTGATCCAGTACCTGGTACAGGTACTCCATTCACTTGGATTGTAAGACCTCCTAATAGACTTGCTGTTGCAGTATTAGCGATAACAGTAATTTTATAGAATCCAGTTTCACTAATTACGAAAGTATCAGCATCTAATTGAGAAATTGCTGTACCAAACTGAGATCCAACAGTATTAAATGGTACTGGATCATTAATTCCTAGATCTAAAGAAATCCCACCGGAGTTAAATGCGTATAGTCCTGCTGGAAGTCCTAGTCCGGATGGTCCAGTTGGTCCAGTCGGTCCAGTAGCCCCCGTAGGTCCAGTAGCCCCCGTAGGTCCAGTAGCTCCAGTGTCACCAGTCGGCCCCGTAAGTCCAGTAGCCCCAGTGTCACCAGTCGGCCCCGTAGGTCCAGTAGCTCCAGTGTCACCAGTCGGCCCCGTAGGTCCAGTAGCCCCAGTGTCACCAGTCGGCCCCGTAGGTCCAGTAGCCCCAGTGTCACCAGTCGGCCCCGTAGGTCCAGTAGCCCCAGTGTCACCAGTCGGCCCCGTAGGTCCAGTAGCCCCAGTGTCACCAGTTGGTCCCGTAGGTCCAGTTGGCCCCGTAGGTACAGTCGGCCCTGTAGGTCCGGTCGGTCCAGTCGGCCCGGTCGGCCCAGTCGGAAGGGTAAACGGTGGTATCGGTGGTAATGTAGGTCCTACAAGATTAGGGTCAAATGCACTAGCTGATAAAGATTCATCGGGATTTAATCCATTTGAATAATTATTATTTGACATAAATTCACCTCCATAAAGCGTTCATTATATAGTAGATGCAAAACCGAAAGAAAATGACACGGACATTTGAATTATTGAAAAGAAATCTTAAACTACTTGAACAATTTAAAAAAATGGAAAGTTTAGTATAGGTATAACATATGATTGATTTGGAAGAGGGTGATTATGTTGAACAAGCAAGGAATTACAATTAGTTTATGTATGATTGTTCGAGATGAAGAGGAGACAATAGCCCGTTGTTTAGACACAGTTGAAAAAATTGTGGATGAAATTATAGTAGTTGATACAGGTTCCGTCGATCGAACGAAAGAAATCGTAGAGAAATACACTTCTAACATATATGATTTCCAGTGGATTGATGATTTTGCAGCAGCAAGAAATTTTTCTTTTTCAAAAGCGACGCAAGAGTATATATTGTGGCTAGATGCAGATGACGTATTATTAGAAGATGCTCAAGAAGCGTTGAAACTTTTAAAAAGAGAATTAGATCCTAAAATTGATGCCGTTTCGATGCCTTATCACCTTGCAATGGATTCTAACGGGAAACCTTTATATTGTACAAAAAGAAATCGACTTGTAAAACGTGAAAAACAATTTCAATGGTTTGGAAAGGTTCACGAGTATTTAGCTATTTCTGGTGAGGTTTTTAGTAGTAATGTTGCTATTACGCATAAAAAAGAAAAAAAAAGTAACAGATCGTAATTTGAGAATTTTTCAAAACACTGTAGCTGCAGGGGAAGAATTGAGTCCGAGGGATTTATTTTATTACGCAAATGAATCTATGGATAACCAAAAATATGATGATGCAGTTCTTCTTTATGAAACATTTCTTAATCAGGACGAAGGATGGTATGAAGAAAAAATTTATGCATGTGGTAAGTTAGGAGATTGCTATGCGAAGCTCGGAATGTGGGAGAAGGCAATTGAATCTTGTGTGAAGTCGTTTCGGTATGACGTCCCTAGAGGAGAGAATTGTACAAGAATAGGATATATATATATGGAACAAGAAAAATATAATGAAGCGATATTTTGGTTTAAACTTGCAACGGAAGTACCAATGGCAACGGAAAGTCCTTTCCATAGTCCAGCTAGCTACACATGGCTACCCTATTTACAAATGTGTATTTGTTATAGCAGGTTAGGAGAGCAGGATAAAGCATATTATTACAATGAATTAGCAGCTTCTTATGTTCCGAATAATGCTGCAATTGAATATAACCGTAAATATTTTCGGGGAGTTTTTGATAAACCATATAAAGCGTAATAGGTTTCGTTTTTTTAGAAATGATTTATCGTTATTCTAACTCTAATAGATTGGTTATATATTAGAGTATCAGTAACGTAACCAATATAGATAAAAATTTTTATACTGCTATTTGCGGGCTAATAATCAGTGGGGGATGAACAAAAACTACACTTTATAGAATTCATATGAGATTTATATTTCTAATTCAATTTGCATAAGGAGTGTGTGAAATGAATCGCGAAAAAAGTTCTTTATATGAAGAAAAATCCGAGCATTATTATAATGCAGCGAATCCGAATTTATTAAAGCATATAAAAAAGGAATGGAAAGAAGTTCTTGATATTGGTTGTTCGAGCGGTGCATTGGGAGCAGCTATTAAAGAAAACGGTACACGTGTATCAGGAATTGAGGCATTTCCAGAGGCTGCAGAAAAAGCGAAAGAAATACTAGATCATGTTATTTTAGGGGATATAGAAAAAATAGATCTTCCTTATGAGGAGGGGCAATTTGATTGCATCCTATTTGGAGATGTATTAGAGCATTTATTTGATCCGTGGGCTGTGATTGAAAAGGTTAAGCCATATATAAAGCAAAATGGTGTGATTTTAGCAAGTATACCAAACGTTGCTCATATTTCAGTATTAGCGCCCTTACTTGCCGGAAATTGGACGTATACAGAATATGGTTTATTAGATAAAACACATATTCGTTTCTTTACATTTAATGAAATGCTAAGAATGTTTTTAAAAGCAGGATATGTTATTAGTAAAGTAGATCGTGTATATGTTGATCATAAAATGTATGAGCCGCTTATTGAGGAGTTGTATGGAATTTGTAAAAAATATCGTCTTGGAAGTGGCTTCATGGCTGAGACAGTTGTATTTCAGTATATTATTGAAGCTGAAAAATCACAATTATGAGTGCTGCAGACAAAACAATATTATTTGTTACATGTATAAATGATCGGAAATTGTATGCAAACTGCGTGCGACATATATTGCAATTGTTAGTACCTCCAGGGTATATTGTTCAATTTATGCCGATTCGAAATGCGAAAAGTATGACGAGTGGATACAATCAAGCTATTTCGCATCCAGCGAAGTATAAAGTGTATTTACATCAAGATGTTTTTATTATAAATAGAGCTTTTTTATATGGATTACTTCAATTATTTGAGGAACATGAACACCTTGGTATGATTGGGATGGTTGGAGCGCAATATGTTCCTCCAACTGGTGTATGGAACGAAGGGCGTGGAATTGTAGGAAAGGTCATTGGTTATATGAATGATTTGTTTTATATGGCAAGTTTAGAACAACCGTATCATGAATCAAAAACATTTATTCCTGTAGAATGTATTGACGGTTTATTAATGGCGACACAATATGATGTTCCGTGGCGAGAAGACTTATTTGACGGATTTGATTTTTATGATGTATCTCAATCATTTGAATTTAAAAAAGCAGGATATACAGTCGGTGTACCTGTACAGCGCGATGCTTGGTGCATCCATTATCATTTTGATGTGAATATGACGAACTATGAAAAGTATCGAAAAATATTTGTAGAACACTATATGGCAGATGTAAATAAGGAAGAATAAAGGGGGGACAAAAATGAAAGATCATACAATATTAGTCGTTGTTTGTGTAAATAATGAGGAGCTTTTTAAACAATGTGAGAGCCAAATAAGAAACATTTTTGTTCCCCCTGGTTACGCTGTACAAATTTTTCCGATACGAGATGCACAAAGTATGGCAAGTGCATATAACCGAGCCCTTTCATATCCAGCGAAATACAAAGTGTATATACATCAAGATACATATCTTATTAATCGAGATATGTTTTATACACTTATATCTCTTTTTGAAGAAAATGAAAAGCTTGGTTTAATAGGGGTCGCTGGGGCTCAGTTTTTACCGAATAACGGGATATGGTGGGAAGGGAAAAATTTAGTAGGGAAAGTGATTGAATATAGAAGACGGAATTATCAATTATTAAATTTGGATCAGGTTTTTTATGGTAATCAACCATTTTTGTCAGTTCAGGCAATTGATGGTTTATTTATGGCAACGCAGTATGATATTCCGTGGCGAGAAGATTTATTTCAAGGGTTTCACTTTTATGATGTGTCACAATCTTTAGAATTTCAAAGGGCTGGTTATTTAATCGGTATCCCAAATCAAGCAAATTTATGGTGTATTCATTACAACGGGGATGAGTTTGATGCGGATACATATGAGAAGTACCGGAAAGTGTTTGTAGAACATTACAAAGATATATTATCTCCATCATAAAGGAGAGATGCAGAGTGAAAGGAATTATTTTAGCAGGTGGTACTGGGTCGAGATTATATCCAATAACGAAAGTAACGAATAAACATTTACTTCCTGTTGGGCGGTATCCGATGATTTATCATGCGGTATATAAACTAAAACAATGCGATATTACAGATATTATGATTATTACAGGTAAAGAGCATATGGGGGATGTTGTTAGCTTCTTAGGGAGTGGTCATGAATTTGGCGTGTCCTTTACGTATCGTGTGCAAGATAAAGCGGGCGGTATCGCACAGGCGTTAGGGCTTTGTGAAGATTTCGTCGGGAATGATCGTATGGTAGTTATATTGGGGGATAATATTTTCTCAGATGATATTCTTCCGTATGTTGAAGAGTTTGCAAATCAAAAAGAAGGTGCGAAAGTACTATTGCAATCTGTAGAAGATCCCGAAAGATTTGGCGTAGCACATATTCAAAACCGAAAAATAGTTGAAATTGAAGAAAAGCCGAAAGAGCCGAAAAGTTCTTATGCTGTTACGGGAATTTATTTGTATGATTCGAAAGTCTTTTCTTATATAAAAGAATTAAAACCTTCTGCACGGGGAGAACTTGAAATTACAGATATAAATAATTGGTATTTAAAACGAGGGGTACTTACTTATAATGAAATGAGCGGTTGGTGGACTGATGCTGGAACTCATGCTTCTCTTCAAAAGGCGAATACGTTAGCACAGGATATTAACTTTGGGAAACAGTTTAACGGAGAATAGGTGAGAATATGAAAGTTATAGAAACAAATTTTACCGATGCAAAATTGTTAGAACCGAGGTTATTTGGAGATGAGCGTGGCTTTTTTTCAGAGAGCTATAATAAGCAGGTGCTAGAAACATTAGGGATTACGTATTCATTTGTACAGGATAACGTATCTTATTCGGTTAAGGCAGGAACGATACGGGGGCTACACTTTCAAAAAAAACCGAAAGCACAAACGAAACTCATTCAAGTTATGCAAGGAGCAATTTATGATGTTATCGTTGATTTGCGAAAAAAATCACCAACATTTAAACAATGGAAAGGGTATATTTTAAGTGCAGATAACCATCGGCAATTACTAGTGCCAAAAGGATTTGCCCATGGTTTTTGCACGCTTGTCCCGCATACTATCGTTATGTATAAAGTAGATGAATATTATAGTGCAGAGCATGACTCTGGATTACTTTGGGAAGATAAAGATTTAGCAATTCCTTGGCCGGTAACAGATCCCATATTGTCCGATAAGGACCGGATATTGCCATTACTAGAGGAATATGAAGATAGTTTTTAAGTAGGAGAGTTGTTTATGAATATATTAGTAACAGGTGGGGCTGGATTTATTGGAAGTAATTTCGTTCATTACATGCTACAAAGTTATGAAACATATAAAATTATTAATTACGATGCATTAACATATAGCGGGAATTTAAATAATGTAAAATCTCTTCAGGATCACCCTAATTACTCTTTTGTAAAAGGAGAAATTCAAAATGGAGAGCTATTAGAACACATCATAAAAGAGCGAGACGTACAAGTGATTGTAAATTTTGCAGCTGAATCACATGTGGACCGTAGTATTGAAAATCCGATTCCTTTTTATGATACAAATGTAATTGGGACGGTCACTTTATTAGAACTAGTTAAAAAATATTCGCATATAAAACTTGTGCAAGTGTCAACAGATGAAGTGTATGGTTCTTTAGGAAAAACAGGGAAGTTCATAGAGACAACGCCGTTAGCTCCAAATAGTCCATATTCTTCAAGTAAGGCGAGCGCGGACATGATAGCTCTATCTTACTATAAAACATATCAATTACCAGTTATAGTAACGCGTTGTTCTAACAATTATGGGCCGTACCAGTATCCCGAAAAATTAATTCCATTAATGGTTACGAATGCACTGGAAGGAAAAAAATTACCGTTATATGGTGATGGTTTAAATGTAAGAGATTGGTTACATGTAACGGATCATTGCAGTGCGATTGACGTTGTTCTGCATAAGGGACGTGTAGGAGAAGTATATAATATAGGTGGAAATAATGAAAAAACAAATGTAGAAGTTGTGGAACAAATTATTACTCTTTTAGGAAAAACAAAAAAAGATATTGAATATGTTACAGATCGTTTAGGGCACGATCGTCGTTATGCGATTGATGCAGAGAAAATGAAGAATGAATTTGATTGGGAACCGAAATATACATTTCAACAAGGATTACAAGAGACGGTGAAATGGTATGAAAAGAATAAGGAATGGTGGAAACCACTAAAAGATTAGTAAGGGGCATGTTAAATGAAAGAGAGGGTTATCATAACAGGAGCAAACGGCCAATTAGGAAAGCAACTATTTGAAGAGTTAAACTCTGAAGAATATGATATATATGCATTTGATAAAAAGTTACTAGATGTCACAAATATATCCCGAATACAACAAGTGGTACAAGAAATAAAACCACATATAATTATTCATTGTGCTGCCTATACGAAAGTAGATCATGCAGAGAAAGAACAGGATCTTGCATATAGAATAAATGCAATTGGAGCTCGAAATGTAGCGGTCGCTTCACAATTAGTAGGGGCGAAGCTAGTTTATATTAGTACTGATTATGTATTTCAAGGCGCCAGACCAGAGGGGTACGATGAATTTCATAGTCCTGCTCCGGTAAATATATATGGAGCCTCTAAGTATGCGGGGGAGCAGTTCGTCAAAGAGTTACATAATAAATATTTTATCGTTCGCACATCGTGGCTATATGGTAAATATGGAAATAATTTCGTAAAAACGATGATACGATTAGGAAAAGAAAGAGATGAAATATCTGTTGTAGCGGATCAAGTTGGCTCTCCTACGTATGTGGCGGATTTAAATATGGTTATTAATAAGCTCATTCATACTTCTTTATACGGTACATACCACGTATCAAACAGAGGTTCATGCTCTTGGTTTGAATTTGCACAAAAAATATTTTCGTACGCCAATATGAAAGTGAATGTATTACCTGTTTCAACGGAAGAATTCGGAGCTGCGGCTGCAAGGCCCAAATATTCTATCTTTCAACATAACATGCTACGATTAAATGGTTTTTTACAAATGCCGTCTTGGGAAGAAGGATTAGAGCGCTTTTTTATAGAAACCAAAAGTCATTAACAAATTTCTGTTAATGACTTTTTTGTTTGCCTTTAAGCGGTTTTATGTTACTATAATTATAGTATCAGGTACTAATAACAAGTATAAGTATTTCTGGGAGGATATATCATGGAACTATTACAAGGGAAAACATTTGTTGTTATGGGCGTTGCGAACCAAAGAAGTATTGCATGGGGAATTGCTCGCTCTTTGCATAATGCAGGTGCAAAATTAATCTTCACATATGCAGGAGAACGTTTAGAAAGAAACGTTCGTGAATTAGCGGACACATTAGAAGGGCAAGAATCACTTGTATTACCTTGTGATGTAACGAATGATGAGGAACTTACAGCTTGTTTTGAAACAATTAAACAAGAAGTAGGTACTATTCACGGTGTAGCACATTGTATTGCTTTTGCAAATCGCGATGACTTAAAAGGTGAATTTGTAGATACTTCTCGCGATGGATTTTTACTTGCACAAAATATTAGTGCATTCTCTTTAACAGCTGTAGCAAGAGAAGCGAAGAAAGTAATGACAGAAGGCGGAAATATTTTAACGTTAACATATCTTGGCGGCGAGCGCGTTGTGAAAAATTATAACGTTATGGGTGTTGCGAAAGCTTCATTAGAAGCGAGCGTGAAATATTTAGCGAACGATTTAGGTCAACATGGTATTCGCGTCAACGCTATTTCTGCAGGACCAATTCGTACGTTATCTGCAAAAGGTGTAGGCGATTTCAACTCAATCTTAAGAGAAATTGAGGAGCGCGCACCACTTCGTCGTACAACAACGCAAGAAGAAGTTGGCGATACAGCAGTATTCCTATTCAGTGATTTAGCACGCGGTGTAACAGGAGAAAACATTCACGTTGATTCAGGGTATCATATCCTAGGATAAATATAATATTAATTTTTAAAGGACAATCTCTAAATGCTGAGATTGTCCTTTTTATTTGTTCTTAGAAAGAACGATTTTTAACGAAAGTTCTTGCCACGTGATGAATATAACTATAATAGTACACGATTTATTCAGCTACGTATGGAAGTGGGAGGGACGAGTGTGAAGAATAAAAATAAAAGTTCAACAGTTGGAAAACCGTTGTTATATATTACGCAAGTAAGTTTAGAACTTGCTGCACCGAAAATAAAAAGGATTATCCTGACAAACTTTGAAAATGAAGATCAAAAAGAAAAAAGTAATAGACAAGAAAATATTGTAAGTAGTGCTGTGGAAGAGGTAATAGAACAAGAACAACAAGAAGAGAAGCAAGAAGAACAGCAAGTGGAAGGAAAAATGGAAGAAGAGGAAAAAGAAGAAAAAGAAGAACAAGAAGAACAAGAAGAACAAGAGCAGGTAAGAACCGTCCCGTATAATAAATCATTTAAGGATATGAATAATGATGAAAAAATTCATTTTTTATTAAACCGCCCTCATTACATTCCGAAAGTAAGGTGTAGAATAAAAACAGCTACAGTTTCTTATGTTGGATCAATCATATCGTATCGTAATGGCATCGTATCTATTATGCCGCAAAATAGTATGAGAGATATTAGGTTGTCTATAGATGATATCCAATCGATTAGTATGGCCGGCTTTTAAATATGTAAAGGTGGTAGAAAGCTTCTACCACCCCAATAGTTTTTTAGTTCACTTCACATTAGATAGTAACGTCGCGTAAGCACTGAATCGCACAGAAACAGCTTAAATCAACAGTAATGCAAGTAGATGTCGATACTAGTCTTGCATTTGGTACAGCTAAAAACGTACAAATTGGGTCATCAGTAGGTGGTACAGGAGAGCTATCACCTAATACTACACTTAATACACGTAGTACAGCACAGCTATCATCATCTACACTTTCCACACGGAAAATTGGAGATCGGCAGCCAACAAGGCTTGCAGATGGTGCAAATGCTTCAAAAGGTTCTCCAGTTTTTGTGTATAAAATAAAAGGACGTGTATTTGCTACTGATGCAGTATTGTGTGCACCTAAAAATGGAATTTCACAACCAGATCCACACGTTGTTGTAGAACAATCTTGTAATTCATTGATGAATTTTACAACGTCAACTACACAATGAGAAGAGCCATGGTGTTTATTTTCGTTACAACTCATTAATGTCACTCCTTATCTTCTTGTTTGTATTTACATTAATAAGATATTGGAGTCGAGGAGATTTGGTCACAATCTCAAGACCTTTTTTTTTAAATAGGCGAAAGAGGATAAGGGAAGGTGGAATTATGCTGTTTACAAGCTGGCTTTTATTTTTTATTTTCGCGTTAGCAGCCTTTAGGCTCACTCGTTTAATTGTTTATGATAAAATTACAGCCTTTTTGCGAAGACCATTTATTGATGAATTAGAGATTACGGAGCCAGATGGAAGTGTATCAACGTTTACAAAAGTGAAAGGTAAAGGATTAAGAAAGTGGATTGGCGAATTATTAAGCTGTTATTGGTGTACAGGTGTATGGGTTAGTGCTTTTTTATTAGTTTTATATAATTGGATTCCTATTGTTGCGGAGCCGTTACTTGCATTATTGGCTATTGCAGGAGCAGCAGCAATCATTGAAACGATTACAGGATATTTTATGGGAGAATAATATATTTTCATAATAAGAGAAAAAGCGGAGTTTAAAAGAATGAGGGAACGGAAATAAAGAGTTGTTCATATAGTAAATAGACAGAATTGACAGTAGAGGAGATGTTTGCTGTGAGCAATAATCCAAGGCAAAATTCATATGACCTGCAGCAGTGGTATCAAATACAGCAACAGCACCATGCACAACAACAGGCATATCAAGAACAATTGCAACAACAAGGATTTGTGAAGAAAAAGGGATGTAATTGTGGGAAAAAGAAGAACACAATAAAACAATATGAAGAATGAAACACTCATGTTACTGTGAGTGTTTTTTATTATACATATAAAAAGCGGTATTTCTGTATTAGAAATACCGCTTTTTACTAGCTAATTTGTGCAACTGTTAATGCTGCTGCACGGACGTCTACAGTTCCAATTAACTCAACTGGTACAATTTGAATTAAGTCACCAGGATTTAAGTTAATAAGAATAACACCGCTGGATACGTCTACTTCACCAGTACCAATAACGTTAGAACGAACCGCTGTACCTGATCCAGGAATAATGTTAGCTGGCGTATTTAATGATAAGAAGAAACGACCAGCTTCTGGTGCTACAGGTGCGTTATCAAGACTAATCGTTAATGTATAACTGATTTGATAAATACCAGCTCGTAGAATTCGAATGCCATCTCCAACACTTACTGTATCATTTATTACTGGAACAGTAATATTTGGGTTTGGACTTACGCTAGGTAATAGTAGTGGTGTAAATAGTGAAGCGAACTGAGGTGCAGACGCGTTGAAAGCAAAACCGAAGGCAGGTAGTGTACTAGCTGGCTTTGCCTCACAATCAATTTTAGTAAATTCGCAATCAGAAGAGAACATGTTTTTCACTCCTTTATCTGTTTCTACTTTCAGTTAATGAAAAGGACAGGTTCTATGTTCTAGACAAGTTCCCAATTTTAAGAAATTTACATAATAATACTCTTTAAGCATGGATTGGGTGGCAGAATTATCTGCCACCCAATCCATACTTAACTCATTATTTAGTTTTAAATTGTAACATCGCGTAAGCATTGAATAGCACAGAAGCAACTTAAATCAACAGTAATGCAAGTAGAGGTTGATACTAATCTTGCATTTGGTACAGCTAAAAACGTACAAATTGGGTCATCAGTAGGTGGTACGGGTGAGTTATCACCTAATACTACAGTTAATACACGTAATACAGCACAGTCATCATCATCTATACTTTCTACGCGGAAAATTGGAGATCGGCAACTAGTAAGGCTTGAAGATGGTGCAAATGCTTCAAAAGGTGCTCCGGCTTTTGTGTATAAAATAAAAGGACGTGTATTCGCTACTGATGCAGTGTTATGTGCTCCTAAAAATGGAACTTCGCAACCAGATCCACATGTTGTCGTTGCACATTCTTGCAGTTCATGTATAAAGCGAACGACATTAGATACACAGTTGAAATCACAATCATGTTCATGATGGTCTTCGTTACAATTGCAGCTCATTATGTTCACTCCTTCTCGTGAGTTCTGACATACACTATTACAATATGAGTGGGATATGGCTGATATTACGTTAATTCTCACGATAAAAACAGGGAATTTATATAGGAGGGATGTACATAACGTGATATAAAAAAAGACATCCT
>NZ_JBVYHY010000020.1:55000-70000 GCF_056033865.1 Bacillus sp. FAU20 | reverse complement strand
AGACCCCGTGGAGCTTTACTGTAGCCTGATATTGAATTTTGGTACAGTTTGTACAGGATAGGCGGGAGCCATTGAAACCGGAGCGCTAGCTTCGGTGGAGGCGCTGGTGGGATACCGCCCTGACTGTATTGAAATTCTAACCTACGGGTCTTATCGACCCGGGAGACAGTGTCAGGTGGGCAGTTTGACTGGGGCGGTCGCCTCCTAAAGTGTAACGGAGGCGCCCAAAGGTTCCCTCAGAATGGTTGGAAATCATTCGTAGAGTGCAAAGGCATAAGGGAGCTTGACTGCGAGACCTACAAGTCGAGCAGGGACGAAAGTCGGGCTTAGTGATCCGGTGGTTCCGCATGGAAGGGCCATCGCTCAACGGATAAAAGCTACCCCGGGGATAACAGGCTTATCTCCCCCAAGAGTCCACATCGACGGGGAGGTTTGGCACCTCGATGTCGGCTCATCGCATCCTGGGGCTGTAGTCGGTCCCAAGGGTTGGGCTGTTCGCCCATTAAAGCGGTACGCGAGCTGGGTTCAGAACGTCGTGAGACAGTTCGGTCCCTATCCGTCGTGGGCGTAGGAAATTTGAGAGGAGCTGTCCTTAGTACGAGAGGACCGGGATGGACGCACCGCTGGTGTACCAGTTGTTCTGCCAAGGGCATAGCTGGGTAGCTATGTGCGGAAGGGATAAGTGCTGAAAGCATCTAAGCATGAAGCCCCCCTCAAGATGAGATTTCCCATAGCGTAAGCTAGTAAGATCCCTGAAAGATGATCAGGTTGATAGGTTCGAGGTGGAAGCATGGTGACATGTGGAGCTGACGAATACTAATAGATCGAGGACTTAACCATATAATATGAAGCAATGTTATCTAGTTTTGAAGGAATATTGCCTTCAATAGTTTGGTGATGATGGCAGAGAGGTCACACCCGTTCCCATACCGAACACGGAAGTTAAGCTCTCTAGCGCCGATGGTAGTTGGGACCTTGTCCCTGTGAGAGTAGGACGTCGCCAAGCAACTAAAAACACAAGTCATTTGACTTGTGTTTTTTTATTTACCATGAAATAGATTTGGTTCCATTAATAAAAAATTTGAAATATAGTAAGGGATTTTTTGAGCAGAAATACTTAGAAATTGATAAATAAATGGATAATCTTCAGAACCATAACTGCCAAGTAAGTCATACCACCAATCTGTTTCATACCTAGAAATCATGCTTAAATTATAGAGCAATAAATAATGAATGAGGAGTTCAGGTAATATTGGCTTAGGATTTCTAGGATCAGTCGTAAGTGGCAAATAATAAGTATTAGTAAGATGTTCATAGTATAAAGGAGTACTGTACATAGGATTCCATGATTGAATGGGCGCTGTAAAAAGTAAATTCGATTCATTAGTCTTCTCAGGTACGTGCTGTATTGATAAATGCTTACAAGATGTTTCAATGTAACGAGAAAATCTCTCTTTAGTCATATGTAATCGATCTAGTAGGTTGACTGAAAAGGAGAGCTCATTTTTAATTGTTGAATCGATTTTATATAAAGTTGATCCTTTTTGACTATAACGAAATAAATTTTGTAATTCTGGAATATTTCCCATTAATTCTAACATGTTAAATTTTTCTGCTTCTAAGTGTTTCATGTGAAACAGTTGTTCTGCAACATGAGTAAATAATCCGTTTTTTTGTACCTTCACCTCATCTTCTAAAAATTGATACCCTTTTTTTTTCGTTTGCGAGTTGTAACGCCATGAGCTAAAACAGTAGTGGATTCAGGATAGTTAGGGTCAATAGTTAGTAGGCATGCTTTAAAAAGTTGACTAATTCCATAAAATAACAACATTGGTTGAATGGAAAATGGAGCTGCTTATATAATTCATAATAATTTTTCCCGTGTTCTAAGTAATAAATAAAGGGATAACAATTTTCAAAACTTTTTTTTTCGGCATCCTGAATAGAGGATTTTTCGTAACAACGGGCAAGATAACGTTGTACGTTTTGAGATGAAAAAAAGAAACTTAACTGCTGCCAAGTACAAGATGTTTGATGCATATATTACGCTCCTTTTATTGTCTAAAAATTCTAACATATATATACGTCCTTACATATTTTAACCAATTGATAACTACTAATAATAATTTCTGGTATCATAGGGGGAACAATTATGTGGGAATCTAAATTTTTAAAGAAGGTTTGACTTTTATGATGTATTACTTTACCAGCTAGGCAGATATATTACCAAGAGAAGAAGTGTTAAAACAGTTTTATCTGAAAGCTTACAGCTAAACATCCCGTTAATTAGTGCAGGAATGGAACAGTAACAGAAGCTGACATGGCTATTGCAATGGCTCGCCAGGGTGGTTTAGGAATTATTCATAAGAATATGTCTATTGAGCAACAAGCAGAGCAAGTTGATAAAGTAAAGCGCTCTGAAAGCGGCGTTATTTCAGATCCTTTCTTCTTAACTCCAGAACATCAAGTATATGATGCAGAACATCTTATGGGAAAATATCGTATCTCAGGTGTACCGGTTGTAAATAATTTAGATGAGCGAAAATTAGTTGGTATTATTACAAACCGTGATATGCGCTTCATCCAAGACTACTCAATCAAAATTTCTGACGTAATGACAAAAGAACAATTAATTACAGCTCCAGTTGGTACTACACTGGAAGAAGCTGAAAAGATCCTACAAAAGTATAAAATTGAAAAACTCCCTCTTGTTGATAATAACGGTGTATTACAAGGGCTTATTACAATAAAAGATATTGAAAAAGTAATTGAATTCCCAAACTCTGCTAAAGATAAGCAAGGACGCTTATTAGTTGGAGCAGCAGTTGGTGTAACAGCGGATGCTATGCTTCGCATCGATGCATTAGTAAAAGCTAGTGTAGATGCAATTGTACTTGATACAGCACATGGGCATTCTAAAGGTGTTATTGATAAGGTAAAAGAAGTTCGTGCTAAATATCCATCACTAAATATTATCGCTGGAAATGTTGCTACTGCTGAAGCAACGAAAGCACTAATTGAAGCTGGTGCAAACGTAGTTAAAGTTGGTATTGGACCAGGTTCTATTTGTACAACACGCGTTGTAGCCGGTGTTGGTGTACCACAATTAACTGCGGTTTATGATTGTGCAACAGAAGCTCGTAAACACGGCATTCCAGTTATTGCTGATGGCGGTATTAAGTACTCTGGTGATATGGTGAAAGCTTTAGCGGCAGGAGCACATGTTGTTATGCTAGGTAGCATGTTTGCAGGTGTTGCAGAAAGCCCTGGAGAAACTGAAATTTACCAAGGTCGTCAATTTAAAGTGTATCGTGGTATGGGTTCTGTCGGTGCGATGGAAAAAGGAAGTAAAGATCGTTACTTCCAAGAAGGCAATAAAAAACTTGTCCCAGAAGGTATTGAAGGACGAGTACCATATAAAGGACCTTTAGCAGATACAGTTCACCAATTAGTTGGTGGCTTACGTGCAGGTATGGGATATTGCGGAGCACAGGATTTAGAATTCTTACGCGAAAATGCACAATTCATTCGTATGTCAGGTGCTGGCTTACGTGAAAGTCATCCTCATCACGTACAAATTACAAAAGAGGCTCCAAACTACTCATTATAATGTCTTATATACAAATAGACAGAGATTTGATATCTCTGTCTATTTTTTTTTGATTATGTTAGAATAACGGTTATGTGAGTACATAGATATTGGGGGTAGCAAAAGTGAAAGGTATGTTTTGCAAAAGATTCATTGCTTTGGTAACAGTGCTTACACTAGCTTGTAGCATTTTTATGCCATATAGCAATGCATCAGCTGAAACAGGAGCCGCTTTAAACATTGAAGCAGGTGCGGCAATTTTAGTAGAAGCGAATTCTGGGAAAATTTTATATCAAAAGAATGCAGATGAATTATTATCCATTGCTAGTATGACAAAGATGATGAGTGAATATTTAGTTCACGAAGCAGTGGATAAAGGAAAACTTAAGTGGGACCAGAAAATTAAGGTTTCTGAATATGCATATAAGGTTTCACAAGATGCTTCATTATCAAATGTTGCATTAGAAAAAGGTGGCTCTTATACAGTAAAAGAGTTATACGAGGCAATGGCAATCTTTTCTGCAAATGGTGCAACAATTGCATTAGCAGAAGCAATTGCAGGTAAAGAAGTAGACTTCGTAAAAATGATGAATGATAAATCGAAAGAACTAGGGTTGAAAAATTATAAATTTGTCAATTCTACAGGTTTAACGAATAAAGATTTAAAGGGAATGCATCCTGAAGGAACAACAGCGGATGAAGAAAATAAAATGTCTGCAAAGGATGTTGCAACTTTAGCACAACATTTAATTAAAGATTATCCAAAAGTGTTAGATACAGCAAAAATCCCTAAAAAAGAATTCCGTCCAGAAAAAGAGAAGTTTGCAATGTCGAACTGGAACTGGATGTTAAAGGGCTTAGTTAAAGAATATGATGGCGTAGACGGCCTAAAAACAGGCTCAACTCCAGAAGCAGGAGATTGCTTCACTGGTACGGTTGAAAGAAACGGAATGCGTTTTATTTCTGTAGTTATTAAAACAAGTTCTCATACAGCACGTTTTGATGAAACAAAGAAGCTATATGATTATGGATTTGCTAACTTTGAAGTAAAACAAATGTATAAAAAAGGTTCTTCAGTAAAAGGACAAGAAACAGTACGAGTAGAAAATGCGAAAGATAAAGATGTAGCAGTTCAAACGAAACAAGCAATTTCACTTCCAGTGCCAAAAGGAAGTAAAGATGTTTATAAAACGGAATTAAAAGAATCAAGTAAGGGACAAGAAGCACCTATTAAAAAGGGAGCTGCGCTTGGTCAAATGGTAATTACGCCAAAAGATACAAACGACCCTGGATTTTTAACTGGTAAGTCACTGCAAGTGGATCTTGTAACAACATCTGAAGTGGAAGAAGCAAACTGGTTTACTCGTGCTATGCGCGGAATTGGTTCATTCTTTAGTGGTATGTGGAATAGTGCTGTTGATACAGTAAAAGGTTGGTTTTAAAAGCTCCTCATGATAGGAGCTTTTTTTTATTCCTATTTTTCATACCGACTTTATGAAAAAGTAGTAGACAAGCATCTGATAGTTAGTGGTAGAATGTAAGAGTATTCTTAATTTTCGCCTTTAACGGGGGAAAGCAATTCACCTAGGGGGGTTTTTGTACATGACAAATGTAACAGGGACAGAACGTGTAAAACGTGGAATGGCAGAAATGCAAAAAGGCGGCGTTATTATGGACGTAGTTAACGCTGAACAAGCAAAAATTGCAGAAGAGGCAGGCGCAGTTGCCGTTATGGCATTAGAGCGTGTACCAGCAGATATTCGTGCAGCAGGTGGCGTTTCTCGTATGGCAGACCCAACAATCGTTGAAGAAGTTATGGGTGCAGTGTCAATTCCGGTTATGGCAAAATGCCGTATCGGTCACCTTGTAGAAGCACGTGTATTAGAATCATTAGGGGTAGACTATATCGATGAGAGTGAAGTATTAACTCCTGCCGATGAAGTATACCATTTAAATAAACGTGATTACACAGTTCCGTTTGTATGTGGTTGCCGTAATATCGGAGAAGCTGCACGTCGTATTGCAGAAGGTGCATCTATGCTTCGTACAAAAGGTGAACCAGGAACAGGAAACATTGTAGAGGCAGTGCGTCATATGCGCCAAGTCAATGCAGAAATCCGTCAAGTTGCAAGTCTACGTGAAGATGAGTTAATGACATATGCAAAAAATACTGGTGCTCCTTATGAAGTACTACTTGAAATTAAACGCCTTGGTCGTTTACCAGTTGTAAACTTTGCGGCAGGTGGTGTAGCAACACCAGCAGATGCAGCATTAATGATGCAACTTGGTGCTGATGGGGTATTTGTTGGATCTGGTATTTTCAAATCAGAAAACCCAGAGAAATTTGCACGTGCAATCGTTGAAGCAACGACTCATTATGAAGATTACGAACTAATTGCAAGCCTTTCTAAAGGATTAGGTAATGCAATGAAGGGTGTCGAAATTTCAACGTTATTACCAGAACAACGCATGCAAGAGCGTGGATGGTAATTAAAGGAGAACTTTAAAATGGTGAAAATCGGTGTACTAGGTCTTCAAGGTGCAGTTCGTGAACATGTAAAATCAGTTGAAGCAAGTGGTGCAGAAGCTGTTGTTGTAAAGCGTATAGAGCAACTTGAAGAGATTGATGGTCTTATTTTACCGGGCGGTGAAAGTACAACAATGCGCCGTCTTATTGATAAGTATGCTTTCATGGAACCACTTTGTACATTTGCAAAGTCTGGTAAACCAATGTTTGGTACATGTGCAGGGATGATTCTTCTTGCGAAAACACTTATTGGCTATGAAGAAGCACATATTGGTGCTATGGATATTACAGTTGAGCGCAATGCGTTCGGACGCCAAAAGGATAGTTTTGAAGCTGTACTTTCAATTGAAGGCGTGGGTGAAGACTTCGTTGGTGTATTTATCCGTGCGCCGTATGTTGTAGAAGTAGCTGATAATGTTGAAGTGCTTTCTAAGCATGGTGATCGAATGGTAGCGGTAAGACAAAATCAGTTTTTAGCTGCTTCATTCCATCCGGAATTAACAGATGATCATCGTGTGACAGCATACTTTGTTGAAATGGTAAAAGAAGCGAAAATGAAAAAAGTTGTATAAGTAACTTGCAACTTGTATAAGATTATAGTAAATTGATGGTAACAATTTTATAAAATAAGCGTGTTGATAGGAAATAGTAACAAATGTCGTTTCTTATAGAGAGTCGATGGTTGGTGGAAATCGATAGAAACAGTTTGTGAATCCATCCTGGAATGGAATGTGGAATATCTTTTGGATTAGTAAGCATTCCCGGTGAAGAGCCGTTATTTCTACTTGAGAGGAAAGCAGTAATGCTTTCAACTAGGGTGGCAACGCGGGTTAACTCCCGTCCCTTTATATAGGGACGGGAGTTTTTTGTGTTTTATAAAATAAAAGGAGGAGTATATAATGCTTGATATTAAATTTTTACGTACAAACTTTGAAGAAGTAAAAGCGAAATTACAGCATAGAGGCGAAGATTTAACTGATTTCGGACGTTTTGAAGAACTTGATACGAGAAGAAGAGAACTACTTGTTCAGACAGAAGAATTAAAAAGTAAACGAACGAAGTATCTCAACAAATTTCTGTATTAAAGCGCGAAAAGAAAGATGCAGAAGCTCTAATTTTAGAAATGCGTGAGGTTGGAGAAAAAGTAAAGGATCTTGATAACGAACTTCGTACAGTTGAAGAAGACTTAGAAAGATTAATGTTATCTATTCCAAATATACCTCATGAATCTGCTCCAGTTGGTGAAACAGAGGATGATAATGTAGTAGCACGTACTTGGGGAGAAGTGAAAGAATTTACTTATGAGCCAAAACCACATTGGGATCTTGCTACTGATTTAGGAATTTTAGATTTTGAACGCGCTGGGAAAGTAACAGGAAGCCGCTTCGTATTTTACAAAGGTGCTGGTGCAAGATTAGAGCGTGCTTTAATTAGCTTTATGCTTGATCTTCATACTGATGAGCATGGATATGAAGAAGTATTACCTCCATATATGGTAAACCGTGCAAGTATGACGGGAACAGGGCAACTTCCAAAGTTTGAAGAAGATGCATTCCGTATTGAAAGTGAAGATTACTTCTTAATTCCAACAGCTGAAGTACCTGTAACGAATATGCATCGTGATGAGATTTTAAATAAAGAGCAATTGCCTATAAGATATGCTGCATTTAGCTCTTGCTTCCGTTCTGAAGCAGGTTCAGCTGGGCGTGATACACGTGGTTTAATTCGCCAGCATCAGTTCAATAAAGTAGAGCTTGTGAAGTTCGTAAAACCAGAAGATTCTTATGAAGAGTTAGAAAAATTAACAAATGATGCAGAACGCGTGTTACAATTATTAGAGTTGCCATATCGCGTTATGAGCATGTGCACAGGCGATTTAGGATTTACAGCAGCGAAGAAATACGATATTGAAGTATGGATTCCGAGCTATGGCACATATCGTGAAATTTCTTCTTGTAGTAATTTTGAAGCTTTCCAAGCGAGACGTGCAAATATCCGTTTCCGCCGTGAGCCAAATGGAAAACCAGAACATGTTCATACATTAAATGGATCTGGTCTTGCAATTGGACGTACGGTTGCAGCTATTTTAGAGAACTACCAACAAGAAGATGGTACAATTATAATTCCAGAAGTTCTTCGCCCTTATATGGGAGGAAAAACAGTTATTAAGTAAATTTAAACATTCATCGGTATGAGTGATTGGTAATTATGAGCGTTGTCAGTACTGTAATGTAGGAAGGGGAAAGTAAAATTTTCCTTTCCTCATAATTTATTTTAGTAGGGTTGACTAACTGTTTTTCTTTTGATATTATATTTGATGTCAATATGGAGGTATACCCAAGTCTGGCTGAAGGGATCGGTCTTGAAAACCGACAGGCGGCGAGAGTCGCGCGGGGGTTCGAATCCCTCTACCTCCTCCAGATATAATTGACAACAGCGCATATAAGTGGAGATTGGAGAACTCGTTACCAACACGTAACGAGTTTTTATTTTAAAACCAATCATAAAGTATGGTGTAAGGTAATCTTGTCCTTATTACACACTCATATTCCGATGATTATCTTCATAGATATGAAAGGAGTCAACATGGATCTTATTATACAAACGTTTCCTTTAGATGGAAAAACTTTATATTATGTACAATGTCCTGTCTGTAAGAACAATAGAATTTTAAACAGTGGTGCAAATGTATCACGCATTATTAGTGATGATACATTCCGTAAACTTTGTGGTTGTACTTGTGATGTAAAACCAGCTAAGAGTAAAGTAGAGGCGCCAAAACAAGTTAAAAAAGCGGCTGTAAAGAAAGAAGCAGCTCCAAAACGTACAGGTAAAGTATTAACGGCAGTAATTAACGGTAAAGAAATGACTGTTAAAGAGATTGCTGAAGCATACGATATTAGTACAAGTACTGTTCGTCAGCGCATTAACGCAGGAAAACCTGAGAGTGAAATTATTGCTCCAACAAAGAAGAAGTAATTTAATAGGAAAACCCGTGCATATGCACGGGTTTTTTATTTTACAAGTTTACGTGTTTGTTTTAAAAAATGGCCAATTTTTTTAATGATTGGTTCGATTGAATCACCATCTTTTAAAATATCGTACTCATTAATATTTAAGCGTAATACAGGGCATGAATTAAAGTTGTTAATCCAGTTTTCATAACGTCCATGCATTTCTTTCCAGTACTCAATTGGTGTTTGCTGTTCCATTGGGCGCCCGCGTTCTTGAATACGATCGACAATATCATCGAAAGAACCTTCTAAGTAAATTAATAAGTCTGGATGAGGGAAGTAAGGAGTCATGACCATAGCGTCAAATAAACCTTTGTATGTTTCATAATCAGTTTCCGTCATTGTCCCTTTTTCATGATGCATCTTTGCGAAAATTCCAGTGTCTTCGTAAATGGAACGATCTTGAACAAAACCGCCACCATATTCAAAAATTCTTTTTTGTTCCTTAAATCGTTCTGCTAAAAAGTACACTTGTAGGTGGAAGCTCCAGCGAGTGAAGTCCGCATAGAACTTGTCCAAATATGGATTGGAATCTACTTTTTCAAATGATGTGCGATAACCTAAAGCATTAGCTAATGCAGTTGTCATAGTTGATTTACCCACACCTACCGTTCCGGCGATAGTGATTACTGCGTCATTGGGTATATCATATTTTTGCCTTAAATTCATTATTATTTCGACTCCTTTAAGAGAGTATTTTGAAGGGCAGATAGGATGACGTTTAAATCATCAGGATTTTTTACAAAATCCATATCGTCTCCATTAAATTTCAATACTGGTATTTCTGGATGATCTTTTTTTAAAGCATCCATTGCTGTTTCATAATCTTTTGTGAGCTGTAGTAAGTAATTTGGATCCATGTTTTTTTCAAATTCTCTTCCGCGCATGGCGATTCGTTTTTGCAATGTTTCTAGGCTAGCTGTTAAATAAACAATGACATTTGGCACAGGCATATCTTGTGTAAGGATACGATAAATTTGCATGTATTTCTCATATTGAGAGTCTTTTAATGTGCGGGATGCAAAAATTAAATTTTTAAAGATATGGTAATCCGCTACTACTGGTTTCCTTTGATTCAAATACTTTATGTTAATGTCTTCTAATTGTTTGTATCTATTACAAAGAAAGAACATCTCTGTTTGAAAACTCCATTCGTCGATGTCTTCATAGAACTTTCCTAAAAAGGGATTTTCATCAACAATCTCTTTTAGTAAGTGGAGTTGCATGTGAGTTGAAATTTCCTTCGCAAGTGAAGTTTTTCCAACACCAATTGGTCCTTCAACCGTGATAAATGGTACTCCGGTCACCCTGTTTCCTCCTTTCAATCAGTGATTTACCGTGACTACTAAAAACACAAAACAGAATTATTGTAGCACAAGAGGGAAGCGAGCGGGTTAATTTGATATAAAAAGTTAGAAAATAGATATATGTATTAATTAAATTTTATTTTGGTTGAGGATGTTATATTTGCTTTCAATGTAGTTTCCATTATTTTCAAGGCATGTATATTATCTTGGTCGTTGTTAGAGGCGATACAATCCTGTGGTACATACAATGTATAATTTCTCATATGAGCATCATTAGCTGTAAATAGGATACATATATTTCCAGCAACCCCTGTTAATATTAGATTTTCTATTTTTAAATAACCTAGTAATGAATTTAAAGGTGTTTCATAAAAAGCGGAATAATGTGGTTTAATAAAAATGTAATCATCAGAATTTGGAGCAATTTTATGGATTATATTTTCGCTATATTCATTTGTGCAATGAGTAATAAGTTGGTCGATATCAGATCTCCAAAGTTGATAATGGTCATTAACGTAAATTATAGGATAGCCGAAGGATTTCATTTTTTTCTTTAATTGTAAAATAGGGTTTGTTATAGTTTCGCATTTTTTAGCTAGAATGGGTCCGTGGAAAAATTGAAAGTCATTAATCATATCGATAATGAGCAAGGCGGTATTTTTCATATGTAATCCCCTCTCTTTTTTCTTTTAGGGTGGATTGAATTTGTAAAAGTTATCCCCTGTGTAGTAAATGGAAATAAGTGTACTTTATTTGTAATGAAAGGACTATGTTATGAAACAAGATCAAGATATTTATTTTATGCAATTAGCGATAGAAGAAGCTAAAAAGGCAGAGGAAATACAGGAAGTACCAATTGGAGCAGTTATAGTGTTAGATGGTGAGGTAATTAGTGTTGCCCATAATTTAAGAGAAACTGAGCAAAGATCAATAGCTCATGCTGAGTTGCTAGCGATAGATGAGGCATGTAAAAAATTAGGGACATGGCGTTTAGAAGATGCAACATTGTATGTAACATTAGAACCTTGTCCAATGTGTGCCGGTGGAATTGTTTTATCACGAGTGAAGCGAGTTGTATATGGTGCAAGTGATCCGAAGGGCGGATGTGCAGGAACATTGATGAATCTTTTAACGGATGAACGCTTCAATCATCAATGTGAAGTAGTATCTGGTGTACTAGAGGAAGAATGCGGTACGTTGTTAACGAACTTTTTTAGAGAGCTTCGTAAAAAAAGAAAAGCGAAAAAAAATTAGGGGGAAATACTGAGAACTAACGTATTTGCATTTTACAAAGAAACAAGTTATACTGATAATGCCTTTAATAAAGGCAACCGAATATTGGTTTTAACTTTGCCGTGCTAAGCGGGGAGGTAGCGGTGCCCTATACTCGCAATCCGCTCTAGCGAGGCCGAATCCCCTCTCGAGGTTATGTTGCTGTAAGGTCTGCCTTAAGTAAGTGGTGTTGACGTTTGGGTCCTGCGCAACGGGACCCCGTGAACCTTGTCAGGTCCGGAAGGAAGCAGCAATAAGCGGGTCTTCTCGTGTGCCGCAGGAGTGCCTGAACCGAGCTAACTGCTTGAGTAACGCTTATGGTACGTAATCGACGGAGGGTGCACGGCAGTTATATATGTATACAAAACTCACCTTAATAAAAAGGTGAGTTTTTTGTATAGAAAATAACTTTTGGAATCTATAAACAGAATGGGTTATAATAAATGAGATAATAACCTTTGAGGGAGGCCGTATTTTCGTGTCATACCAAGCGTTATACCGAACATGGAGACCGCAAAAGTTCGAAGATGTAGTCGGTCAAAAGCACGTGACAAAAACGTTGCAAAATGCCCTTCTTCAAGAGAAAGTTTCACATGCTTATTTATTTTCTGGTCCGAGGGGAACAGGAAAAACAACAATTGCAAAAGTATTTGCAAAAGCAATTAACTGTGAACATGCTCCGGTAGCTGAACCTTGTAATGAATGTCCTTCTTGTTTAGGAATTACACAAGGATCCATTTCAGATGTATTAGAAATTGATGCGGCTTCAAATAACGGTGTAGATGAAATTCGAGATATTAGAGATAAAGTAAAATATGCTCCAAGTGCTGTAGAATATAAAGTATACATTATTGATGAAGTTCACATGCTTTCTATGGGTGCATTCAATGCGCTTTTAAAAACCTTAGAAGAGCCGCCAGGACATGTTATCTTTATTTTGGCGACAACAGAACCTCATAAGATCCCACCTACAATCATTTCACGTTGTCAGCGCTTTGAATTCCGAAAAATATCAGTGAATGATATTGTTGAGAGATTATCAACGGTCGTGACAAATGAAGGTACGCAAGTGGAAGATGAAGCATTACAAATTGTTGCACGTGCTGCCGAAGGTGGTATGCGTGACGCGCTTAGTCTTATTGATCAGGCTATATCTTATAGTGATGAGATTGTTACGACAGAAGACGTATTGGCCGTAACAGGATCTGTTTCTCAGCAATACTTAGGAAATTTAGTAGAGTGCATACGTGAAAATGATGTATCAAGAGCATTGCAAATCATAGATGAAATGATGAGTAAAGGGAAGGATCCAGTTCGTTTTATGGAGGATTTCATTTACTATTATCGTGATATGCTTTTATATCAAACTTCACCGCAACTAGAACATATGTTGGAACGAGTAATTGTAGATGATCAATTCCGTAAGTTGAGTGAAGAAATGCAACCGGAAGTGATCTATGAGATTATTCATACCCTTAGTAAGGGACAACAGGAAATGAAGTGGACAAATCATCCGCGTATTTTCTTAGAAGTTGTTATGGTGCAATTGTGTCAACAGTTTATGATGCAAGCAAATGGTACAGATCGTTTGCAAGCAATTATGAACAGGATGCAGCAACTGGAGAAAGAGTTAGAGCAAGTCAAAAAGAACGGTGTGCCAGCTGGTGTACAACAAGAAGTAAGAGAGACACGTGCAACACCAAAACCGGTACGAACAGGAAGTATGAAAATTCCTGTCGGACGTGTAAATGAAGTATTAAAACAAGCGAAGCGTCAAGATTTAGAACAATTAAAAGCTGTATGGGGTGAGTTGTTAGGAAGACTCAAATCATATAACAAAGTAGCGTTTGCCGTTTTACTAGAAAATAGCGAACCGGTGGCAGCTTCAGATGACACTTACGTTTTAGCATTTCAATATGAGATTCACTGTAAGATGGCGAGCGAAAATCGAGAAGCTATGGATACAGTAGAACAAGCTTTATTTGAATTGCTAAGTAAAAGGTTAAATATGATTGCCATTCCCAAAAGTGAATGGGGTAAAATCCGTGAAGACTTTTTACAACGTGAAGGTGGAGAGTCTGAAGAAAGTCCGGAGAAAAAGGAAGACCCTCTTATAGAAGAGGCAGTGAAATTAGTAGGGCAAGAACTCATTGAAATAAAAGAGTAATAATAATTAGGAGGAATTAATTATGATGCGTGGCGGAATGGGAAATATGAATAACATGATGAAACAAATGCAAAAGATGCAAAAGGACATGGCGAAAGCACAAGAAGAGCTTGGTGAAAAAACAGTTGAAGGTACAGCTGGCGGCGGAATGATTACAGTTATCGCAAATGGTCACAAGCAAATTCTTGAAGTGAAGATTAAAGAAGAAGTTGTAGATCCAGAAGATATCGAAATGTTACAAGACTTAGTGTTAGCTGCAACAAATGATGCGCTTAAAAAGGCTGATGAGCTTTCAAACTCTACAATGGGTAAATTTACAAAAGGCTTAAACTTACCGGGTGGAATGTTCTAGGAGGATATTGATACATGCATTATCCAGAACCAATATCAAAACTAATCGATAGTTTTATGAAGTTGCCAGGTATCGGACCGAAAACAGCGGTTCGATTGGCGTTTTTCGTATTAGATATGAAAGAAGATGACGTGTTAGGTTTCGCGAAAGCACTTGTAAATGCGAAGCGAGATTTAGCGTACTGTTCTGTATGCGGACATATTACTGATCGTGATCCTTGTTATATTTGTAATGATTCACATCGAGATCAATCAGTTGTTTGTGTCGTGCAAGAACCGAAAGATGTAATCGCGATGGAAAAAATGAAAGAGTATCAAGGTGTATATCATGTGTTACGTGGTGCGATTTCTCCTATGGAGGGAATTGGACCGGAAGACATTAATATCCCACAACTCTTAAAGCGACTACATGATGAAACCGTACAAGAAGTGATATTAGCAACAAACCCTAATATTGAAGGGGAAGCTACAGCCATGTATATCTCCCGCCTCTTAAAACCTACAGGCATTAAAGTAACTCGTATTGCGCATGGTCTGCCAGTTGGTGGAGATTTAGAATATGCAGATGAAGTGACATTATCCAAAGCGTTAGAAGGTCGCAGAGAAGATAAGAGGAGAAACAAAAATGTTCTTTCAAAAAAAGGGTAAATTGCGTAAAGAGTATGACGATAAGTTAATTGTACTTTTGGAAAAAGTGAAGAATGAGTGGTTACGTCAGAAGAGAATGGTCGAACAAAGTGTAGAACCGTCTCAAGATGTCATTTGTTCTTTGA
>NZ_JBVYHY010000020.1:0-52500 GCF_056033865.1 Bacillus sp. FAU20 | reverse complement strand
CTCAGCTGGGAGAGCGCCTGCCTTGCACGCAGGAGGTCAGCGGTTCGATCCCGCTAGGCTCCACCAAAAAGCTATTTTAAATAGCAAATGGTATGTTCTTTGAAAACTAGATAACAGTGTAGCTCATATTTTTTAATTTTTAGTTTGGTTAAGTTAGAAAGGGCGCACGGTGGATGCCTTGACACTAGGAGTCGATGAAGGACGGGACTAACGCCGATATGCTTCGGGGAGCTGTAAGTAAGCTTTGATCCGAAGATTTCCGAATGGGGAAACCCACCATACGTAATGGTATGGTATCCTTACCTGAATACATAGGGTAAGGAAGACAGACCCAGGGAACTGAAACATCTAAGTACCTGGAGGAAGAGAAAGCAAATGCGATTTCCTGAGTAGCGGCGAGCGAAACGGAACATAGCCCAAACCAAGAGGCTTGCCTCTTGGGGTTGTAGGACATTCTATACGGAGTTACAAAGGAACGAGGTAGACGAAGCGACCTGGAAAGGTCCGTCGTAGAGGGTAACAACCCCGTAGTCGAAACTTCGTTCTCTCTTGAATGTATCCTGAGTACGGCGGAACACGTGAAATTCCGTCGGAATCTGGGAGGACCATCTCCCAAGGCTAAATACTCCCTAGTGATCGATAGTGAACCAGTACCGTGAGGGAAAGGTGAAAAGCACCCCGGAAGGGGAGTGAAAGAGATCCTGAAACCGTGTGCCTACAAATAGTCAGAGCCCGTTAACGGGTGATGGCGTGCCTTTTGTAGAATGAACCGGCGAGTTACGATCCCGTGCGAGGTTAAGCTGAAGAGGCGGAGCCGCAGCGAAAGCGAGTCTGAATAGGGCGTTTAGTACGTGGTCGTAGACCCGAAACCAGGTGATCTACCCATGTCCAGGGTGAAGTTCAGGTAACACTGAATGGAGGCCCGAACCCACGCACGTTGAAAAGTGCGGGGATGAGGTGTGGGTAGCGGAGAAATTCCAATCGAACCTGGAGATAGCTGGTTCTCCCCGAAATAGCTTTAGGGCTAGCCTTAAGTGTAAGAGTCTTGGAGGTAGAGCACTGATTGGACTAGGGGTCCTCATCGGATTACCGAATTCAGTCAAACTCCGAATGCCAATGACTTATCCTTAGGAGTCAGACTGCGAGTGATAAGATCCGTAGTCAAAAGGGAAACAGCCCAGACCGCCAGCTAAGGTCCCAAAGTGTGTATTAAGTGGAAAAGGATGTGGAGTTGCTTAGACAACTAGGATGTTGGCTTAGAAGCAGCCACCATTTAAAGAGTGCGTAATAGCTCACTAGTCGAGTGACTCTGCGCCGAAAATGTACCGGGGCTAAATACACCACCGAAGCTGCGGATTGATACCGAATGGTATCAGTGGTAGGGGAGCGTTCTAAGGACAGTGAAGTCAGACCGGAAGGACTGGTGGAGTGCTTAGAAGTGAGAATGCCGGTATGAGTAGCGAAAGACGGGTGAGAATCCCGTCCACCGAATGCCTAAGGTTTCCTGAGGAAGGCTCGTCCGCTCAGGGTTAGTCAGGACCTAAGCCGAGGCCGACAGGCGTAGGCGATGGACAACAGGTTGATATTCCTGTACCACCTCTTTATCGTTTGAGCAATGGAGGAACGCAGAAGGATAGAAGAAGCGTGCGATTGGTTGTGCACGTCCAAGCAGTTAGGCTGATAAGTAGGCAAATCCGCTTATCATAAAGGCTGAGCTGTGATGGGGAAGCTCCTTATGGAGCGAAGTCTTTGATTCCCCGCTGCCAAGAAAAGCTTCTAGCGAGATAAAAGGTGCCTGTACCGCAAACCGACACAGGTAGGCGAGGAGAGAATCCTAAGGTGTGCGAGAGAACTCTGGTTAAGGAACTCGGCAAAATGACCCCGTAACTTCGGGAGAAGGGGTGCTTTCTTAACGGAAAGCCGCAGTGAATAGGCCCAAGCGACTGTTTAGCAAAAACACAGCTCTCTGCGAAGCCGTAAGGCGAAGTATAGGGGGTGACACCTGCCCGGTGCTGGAAGGTTAAGGAGAGGGGTTAGCGTAAGCGAAGCTCTGAACTGAAGCCCCAGTAAACGGCGGCCGTAACTATAACGGTCCTAAGGTAGCGAAATTCCTTGTCGGGTAAGTTCCGACCCGCACGAAAGGTGTAACGATTTGGGCACTGTCTCAACCAGAGACTCGGTGAAATTATAGTACCTGTGAAGATGCAGGTTACCCGCGACAGGACGGAAAGACCCCGTGGAGCTTTACTGTAGCCTGATATTGAATTTTGGTACAGTTTGTACAGGATAGGCGGGAGCCATTGAAACCGGAGCGCTAGCTTCGGTGGAGGCGCTGGTGGGATACCGCCCTGACTGTATTGAAATTCTAACCTACGGGTCTTATCGACCCGGGAGACAGTGTCAGGTGGGCAGTTTGACTGGGGCGGTCGCCTCCTAAAGTGTAACGGAGGCGCCCAAAGGTTCCCTCAGAATGGTTGGAAATCATTCGTAGAGTGCAAAGGCATAAGGGAGCTTGACTGCGAGACCTACAAGTCGAGCAGGGACGAAAGTCGGGCTTAGTGATCCGGTGGTTCCGCATGGAAGGGCCATCGCTCAACGGATAAAAGCTACCCCGGGGATAACAGGCTTATCTCCCCCAAGAGTCCACATCGACGGGGAGGTTTGGCACCTCGATGTCGGCTCATCGCATCCTGGGGCTGTAGTCGGTCCCAAGGGTTGGGCTGTTCGCCCATTAAAGCGGTACGCGAGCTGGGTTCAGAACGTCGTGAGACAGTTCGGTCCCTATCCGTCGTGGGCGTAGGAAATTTGAGAGGAGCTGTCCTTAGTACGAGAGGACCGGGATGGACGCACCGCTGGTGTACCAGTTGTTCTGCCAAGGGCATAGCTGGGTAGCTATGTGCGGAAGGGATAAGTGCTGAAAGCATCTAAGCATGAAGCCCCCCTCAAGATGAGATTTCCCATAGCGTAAGCTAGTAAGATCCCTGAAAGATGATCAGGTTGATAGGTTCGAGGTGGAAGCATGGTGACATGTGGAGCTGACGAATACTAATAGATCGAGGACTTAACCATATAATATGAAGCAATGTTATCTAGTTTTGAAGGAATATGCCTTCATAGTTTGGTGATGATGGCAGAGAGGTCACACCCGTTCCCATACCGAACACGGAAGTTAAGCTCTCTAGCGCCGATGGTAGTTGGGACCTTGTCCCTGTGAGAGTAGGACGTCGCCAAGCAACTAAAAACACAAGTCATTTGACTTGTGTTTTTTTGTATTGTTAAAAAGAATAGGAAAGAAGTAATGGTAATACAAACACGTTGCCCAAGAGTTAATCATATTATATAAAAGATGGGTGTATATTTTTCTGTAAATTGTTAAGGATTAGAAGTATAAAATAGGTTCACTTAAATAGGGAGGGAAGGTTATGAAATTACAAAGTGAAGTTTGTATTGTTTGTGAGACAAAAAGAAAAGAAGGTATATATGTTTATAATAATTTAATATGCTATGAATGTGAAAAGGATATGGTGAATACAGAGACAGATGATCCGAAATATATACATTATTTAAAGCAGCTTCGAAAATTAGAAGTATCATATTTTTAAATAGGCATATGCCTATTATTTTTTTTGTTCTGTATAATAGATAGAGAATGAATAATAAGGAAGAGATATAGATGAATCAAAATCGTATGCCTTTATATGAGGCGTTAATAGAGTTTAAAGAAAGAGGGCCGTTATCCTTTCATGTTCCAGGTCATAAGAATGGTTTAAACTTCCCTCAGGAGGCAATAAGAGAGTTTAAAGATATTCTATCTATTGATGTAACTGAGTTAGCAGGACTAGATGATTTGCATAGTCCGTTTGAATGTATAGATGAGGCACAACAATTATTGGCTGAAGTTTATAATACAAAGAGGAGCTATTTTTTAATTAATGGTTCAACAGTCGGGAACTTAGCAATGATTTTGTCTTGTTGCGGGGAACATGATATTGTTCTTGTACAAAGAAATTGCCATAAATCAATTATTAATGCTTTAAAACTTGCGGGAGCAAATCCCATTTTTTTAGATCCATGGATTGATGAAGCTTATAACGTACCGGTGGGAGTTCGTAACGAAATTATTAAGAAAGCAATTGAAAAGTATCCAAATGCGAAAGCACTCATTTTAACGCATCCTAATTATTATGGTATGGGTATGGATCTAGAGGCAAGCATCGCTTTTGCACATGCACATAAAATCCCTGTTTTGGTAGATGAGGCACATGGGGCACATTTGTGCTTGGGAGAACCATTCCCGAAGTCAGCATTAACATATGGTGCAGATATTGTAGTTCATTCTGCACATAAAACATTACCCGCAATGACAATGGGTTCCTATTTACATATAAATAGTCACTTAGTAGACGAAGAGAAGGTTACTACTTATTTAAGTATGCTACAATCTAGTAGTCCATCGTATCCAATTATGGCTTCCTTGGATATAGCACGCTTTACAATGGCGCGTATAAAAGAAGAAGGTCACAGTGAAATTGTTGAGTTTTTACGAAGATTTAAGGAACAATTACGTTCTATTCCCCAAATCGCCATTTTAGAATATCCGTTGCAAGATGAGTTAAAGGTCACCGTACAAACTCGTTGTCAGTTATCAGGGTACGAATTACAGTCTGTATTTGAAAAGGTCGGTATATATACAGAGATGGCTGATCCGTACAATGTCCTATTTATTTTACCCTTACAAGTAAATGAGGGATATATGAAGGTTATAGAGATGATCCGAGTAGCATTGCAACATTATGAGGTGAAAGACAAGAGGGAATCTATTCGTTATACTTATAAAGGTGAATTCTCTCTTTTACCGTATACGTATAAACAACTAGACGTATATGAAACAAAGATAGTATCTATAGAAGAGGCTGTTGGAATGATAGCGGCGGAAATGGTGATTCCGTATCCACCTGGAATTCCATTGATTATGTATGGAGAGAGAATTACTTCAGAGCATAAAGAGCAAATTATGTATTTAGAGAGAGCAGGAGCTCGTTTTCAAGGGAATACGAAATATATGAAAGTGTATGATATAGAAAGTAGGTTTTAGGATGAAGGGATTATTTGTAACAATTGAGGGCCCAGAAGGTTCAGGTAAAACAACGTTAATTAAAAGCTTATTGCCATATTTTGAACAAAAAGCACAAAAGGTAATGGCGACAAGGGAACCAGGCGGTATTGCAATTTCTGAGGACATTAGGACGATTTTACATAAACAAGAATATACGATGATGGAAGCACGTACAGAAGCGCTTCTTTATGCTGCTGCGCGCAGACAACATTTAGTAGAAAAAGTTATGCCAGCACTTAATGAGAACTACCTCGTGTTATGTGATCGTTTTATAGATAGCTCTTTAGCATACCAAGGCTATGCAAGAGGATTGGGTATGGATAAGGTATTTGAAATAAATCGTTTCGCAACAGAGGACTGTATGCCTAGTTTAACAATTTATCTAGACATTGAGCCTGAGGTTGGTTTGGCTCGGATTGAAAAAGATGCAGGACGTGAAGTAAATCGACTAGATATGGAAGATATCTCTTTCCATAAACGTGTGCGCGAAGGGTATTTACAAGTTGTAGAACGTTTCTCGGATCGTATTGTATTGGTAAATGCTGATCAGCCGATGGAAAAACTTATAGAAGAAGTTGTTCAGCTTATAGAAGATAAATTGTTATAATAGAAGGAAAGAATGAAATAAGTGAGGTATGCATTATGACGAAGACGTGGGAGCAGCTTTCTGCTATACAACCCATCGGTGTAAAAATGTTGATGAATAGCATTGCAAAAGAGCGTATATCCCACGCTTACTTGTTAGAGGGAGGGAAAGGGACAGGAAAGTTTGCGACAGCAATTCAAATGGCAAAGAGTTTCCTCTGTTCTGAGCGAAATGGGGTAGAGCCCTGCCATGTATGTACAAACTGTAAGCGAATTGATTCAGGTAACCACCCTAACTTACATATTGTAAAACCAGACGGATTATCTATTAAGAAGCAGCAAATTCATGATTTACAAGAAGAGTTTTCAAAAACAGGATTAGAAGCAAATAAAAAATTATATATTATTGAGCATGCAGATCGTATGACAGCAAATGCGGCAAATACACTTTTGAAATTTTTAGAAGAACCAAGTAGTGATACAACTGCTATTTTACTTACTGAACAAAGTCATCAAATTTTAAATACGATTTTATCTCGTTGCCAAGTTGTTACGTTTAGACCGTTACCTACGGAATCTTTAATTAGAAGATTACAGGATGAAGGGATTACAGCATCTTTATCGACACTTGCTGCTCAACTTACAAATAGTTTTGATGAAGCTTTAGCTTTATGTAGTGATGAATGGTTTGCACAAGCACGAGCTTTAGTGATAAAATTATGTGAAGCGCTCGAAAAAGATAAAACCTCTATTTTTTTTGTACAAGAAAAATGGGGAAAACACTTTGGAGAGAAAGAACAATTACAGCAAGGTTTAGATATGTTACTCCTTATTTATAAGGATTTATTATATGTTCAACTTGGAGAAGAAGATCGTCTTGTTTTTCATGAGCAGAAAGAGATGTTTGAATCGTTTTCCTATGCTCAGAAGCGCATTGTATCAGCTCTCTTTAATATATTAGAGGCAAAAAATAGAATCAACGCTAATGTAAATGCGCAGCTTGTGTTCGAACAGTTAGTGTTGCGGTTGCAGGAGGGATGACCGTTTTGTATGATGTAGTAGGTGTTCGCTTTAAGAAGGCCGGGAAGGTATATTACTTTGATCCAAATCAGTTCGATATCTCTGAAAATGAGTTTGTCATTGTAGAAACGGTAAGAGGTATTGAATACGGAAAAGTAGTTATTACCAAAAAACAAGTTGATGAAAACGACGTTGTATTACCGCTAAAAAAGGTTATTCGTATTGCAAATGAAAATGATCGTACCATTGTTGAAGAGAACAAACATGCTGCCAAAGAAGCATATCAAGTCTGTCAACAAAAGGTAGTAGAGCATAATCTTGATATGAAACTTGTAGATGTAGAGTATACATTCGATCGTAATAAGATTATTTTCTATTTTACTGCGGATGGTCGGATCGATTTCCGCGAACTAGTGAAGGACTTAGCCGCAATTTTTAGAACAAGAATTGAACTAAGACAAATTGGTGTTCGTGATGAAGCGAAGATGCTAGGTGGTATTGGTCCATGTGGTCGTATGCTTTGTTGTTCTACTTTTTTAGGGGATTTTGAACCTGTATCCATTAAAATGGCAAAGGATCAAAATTTATCATTAAATCCTGCAAAAATCTCTGGTTTATGTGGTCGCTTAATGTGTTGCTTAAAATATGAGAATGATGAATATGAGGCAGCAAAGGAACAACTTCCTGATTTAGATCAACGTATACAAACCCCGCATGGTACTGGCCGTGTTATCGGATTAAATATTTTAGAAAGATTAATTCAAGTGGAACTAGTAGACAAGGAACGGATAGTAGAATATACGTTAGATGAGTTAGTAAATAAAGGGGTCGTTTCGAGTCAAACCACAGATTAATGAGGTGGGTGCTTGTGGAGAAAAAAGATATTTTTGAATCGGTTTCTAGTATGGAAGAGCAAATTGGACATTTATACAAACAGTTGGGAGAGTTAAAACAGCATCTTGCAGAGTTGTTGGAAGAAAACCAGCATATAAAAATGGAAAATAACAATTTGCGACACCGTTTTGAAGAAGTGCAGAATAAAGAAAAACAAAAAACTCAAAAACGTAAAGAAGTGAAGCCGAAAACAGATATTGGTGAAGGCTATGACAATTTAGCGAGACTGTATCAAGAAGGTTTTCATATTTGCAATCTACATTATGGAAGTGTACGTAAAGAGGGAGATTGTTTATTCTGTCTGTCATTCTTAAATAAAAAGTGAAATTACCTTTCCAATTATAATTGGAAAGGTAATTTTTTATACATGAAATAGGGTAGGTTAAGGGTAAGAAAAGGAGCAGTATATGAATTTATATGAAGATGAACGTTTAGATTACTTATTAGCACAAGACATGAAGATTATACAAAGCCCATCAGTATTTAATTTTTCTTTAGATGCCGTTTTACTTGCAGATTTTGCATGGGTACCAATTCAAAAGGGGAATTTACTTGATTTGTGTACAGGTAACGCGGTTGTTCCCCTTCTATTAAGTACAAGAACAAAAGGAAATATTACTGGTGTGGAAATTCAAGAACGCTTATATGATATGGGAGTAAGAAGTGTTCAATACAATGGGTTGGAAGAAAGAATTCACCTCATACATGGAGATTTGAAAGATATGCCAGAGAAACTTGGGCGTCATCAATATGATGTTGTTACATGTAATCCACCATATTTTCAAACACCTCAAACTTCAGAGAAAAATATGAATGAACATTTAGCGATAGCTCGTCATGAAATTATGTGTACATTAGAAGATGTTGTATCTGCAAGTAGTCAGTTAGTAAAACAAGGTGGGAAAGTAGCGTTTGTACATCGTCCAGGGCGATTACTAGACATTGTCACATTAATGCGTAAATATAAAATTGAACCAAAGCGTGTGCAATTTGTTTATCCTAAGGTTGGAAAAGAAGCAAATACATTGTTAATTGAAGGAATTAAGGATGGAAATGCAGATTTAAAAATTTTACCACCTCTCGTTGTATATGAGAACAATAACGAATATACAAAGGAGCTACGTTCAATTTTATATGGAGAAGAATAAGCATTTTTTTTATGTGGTAGAGTGCTCTGATGGAAGTTATTATGCTGGATATACAAACCATATAGAAAAGAGAATTCAGACTCATAATAGCGGCAAAGGAGCTAGGTATACACGCGCCAGGCTTCCTGTCGTTTTAAAATATGTAGAGACCCACAATGATAAGCGTACAGCTATGCAAGCGGAGTATTACTTTAAGCAATTAACGAGAAAACAAAAAGAGGCATATATGCAAAAAGGAGAACGCTATGTGGCAACAAAAAAGCTTTCAACAAAATGAAAAGGGAGTTTTATATTTAGTACCAACTCCTATTGGAAATCTAGAAGATATGACATTTCGTGCAATCCGAATTTTAAAAGAAGTTGATTTAATTGCTGCTGAAGATACGAGACAAACGAAAAAACTTTGTAATTATTTTGAAATTGAAACACCTGTCACGAGTTATCATGAGCACAATAAAGAAGTAAGTGGGAAGAAACTATTAGAGAAATTAGAGGATGGAAAGAATATAGCACTTGTTAGTGACGCTGGTATGCCGTGTATTTCTGACCCAGGTTACGATATTGTTGTTGAGGCAGTAGCTGAGCAATACCATGTAATTCCGCTTCCTGGAGCAAATGCAGCCCTTACAGCATTAATTGCATCCGGCCTTGAAACACAGCAGTTTTATTTCTATGGTTTCTTGCAGAGAAACAAAAAGGAACGGAAGATGGAGTTAGAAAAGCTTCGTTATGTACAAACTACAATGATGTTTTATGAAGCGCCTCATCGTTTAGATGATACTTTAATTTCGATGCAGGAAGTGTTGGGAAATAGAGAGATTGTATTATGTCGAGAGTTAACGAAAAAATTTGAGGAATTTATTCGAGGAACAATCGAAGAAGCAATTGAGTGGACGAAGCAAAATGAAGTACGTGGTGAGTTTTGTATTTTAGTAGCAGGTTCAACAGAAGAACCAGCTCCAGAAGAACAATGGTGGGAATCTCTTTCGGTATATGATCATATTGAACACTATATAAATGAAAAAAGTATGAATTCAAAAGAAGCGATTAAAACAGTCGCTAAAGATCGAGATTTGTCGAAAAGAGATGTATATCAAATCTATCATGTCGATAAAAAATAAGCTTCTCATAATTGAGAAGCTTATTTTGCTGTTTCGATATAATCTTGAAGTTCGTTTAAGATTTGCTCAGCGCCTTCTTTGCTTAAGATGATTTTACCTTCAGCTAAAGAAAGGTTACCGTCAGATACTTCACCAGTTACTTGGCAAGTCATGTTTGGTTTATATTTCTTTAAGATAATTTTTTCGTCATCAACATAGATTTCAAGAGCGTCCTTTTCTGCAATACCTAAAGTACGGCGTAATTCGATTGGAATTACTACACGACCTAATTCATCAACTTTACGAACAATACCAGTAGATTTCATAATTTTTTTCCTCCTAAATAAATAGTTTATAAGTTTCGAGTCTATTTTTAGATTCGTCATTTTTCGACAAAATACCCTATGGACATATGATACCAATCATTTACATTTCCGTCAATTCTTAAATTCTATATTTTTTAAAAAGATTTATAGATTTCTTATTTCTTATATATAATAGATTGAGAGGAAATTCCACAATTATTTACGATATTTTCTGAAAAAATAATAAATTTAAAGTGGAGATTGTATATTTTTTTGAAATATGAGCAATAGATGATAAAGATATTGAGCATTAAGACCTAAATTTAAAATTAGGTTGGCGTAAAGAAGATAAATTAGATTTGGGCTGCTCGTAAAAGCCTAATTAATGTGGGCTAATAATTAGTGGGGAGGAACAAAAACCCTACTGATTAAAGTTTCACTTTATATATGAGTTTTTGATATACTGTTTATAAATACATATGAGGTTATTCGGGAGGTCCAAAACAATGACAGAGGAAAATAAGTCCTTTTATATTACTACCCCAATTTATTATCCAAGTGGAAAATTACACATTGGACATGCTTATACGACAGTAGCAGGAGATGCGATGGCACGATATAAGCGTATGCAAGGTTATAATGTGCATTATTTAACAGGAACTGATGAGCATGGACAGAAGATCCAAAAGAAAGCAGAAGAGTTAAATATTACGCCACAGGCATATGTTGATAACATTGTTTCAGGAATTAAAGAGCTTTGGGAGAAGATGGATATTTCTTATGATGATTTTATTCGTACAACTGAAGATCGTCATAAAGATGTTGTCGAAAAAATCTTTAAGCAATTAGTAGATCAAGGTGACATTTATCTTGATGAATATGAAGGTTGGTATTCTGTACAAGATGAGACGTTCTATACAGAGCATCAATTAGTAGATCCAATTATGGAAGGCGACAAAGTAGTTGGAGGAAAAAGCCCAGATAGTGGTCATGATGTAGAACTTGTTCGTGAAGAATCTTATTTCTTTAGAATGGGTAAATATGTCGACAGACTATTAAAATTCTATGAAGATAATCCACATTTCATTCAGCCGGAGTCTCGTAAAAATGAAATGATTAATAATTTTATTAAACCAGGATTAGAAGATTTAGCAGTTTCTCGTACTTCATTTGACTGGGGAGTTCGTGTTCCTGGTAACCCAAAACACGTTATTTACGTATGGGTTGACGCATTATCTAACTATATTACGGCGTTAGGTTATGGAACAGCAAATGAAGAGAAATATAAAAAATTCTGGCCTGCAGATGTGCATTTAGTTGGGAAAGAAATTGTTCGTTTCCATACAATTTATTGGCCGATAATTTTAATGGCATTAGATTTACCTCTTCCGAAGAAAGTCTTTGCTCATGGCTGGATTTTAATGAAGGATGGAAAGATGAGTAAGTCAAAAGGAAACGTAGTAGATCCAGTTACATTAATCGATCGTTACGGATTAGATGCATTACGTTATTACTTACTTCGTGAAGTTCCATTTGGATCTGATGGCGTATTCACACCAGAAGGATTTGTGGAGCGTATTAATTTCGACTTAGCAAATGACTTAGGTAATTTATTAAATCGTACAGTAGCTATGATTGATAAGTACTTTAACGGAGAAATCCCTGCATTTAAAGCAAATGTAACGGAATTTGATGAAACGTTAGTAGCGTTTGCACAAGATACTTTGAAAAAAGTAGAAGAAGCAATGGAGAATATGGAGTTCTCTGTAGCGTTAGGATCTATTTGGCAATTGGTTAGTCGTACGAATAAATATATTGATGAAACACAACCATGGGTATTAGCAAAAGATGAGAATGATCGTGAAAAGTTAGCTTCTGTAATGGCTCACTTAGCAGAAGTACTTCGTCAAACAGGTATTATGCTTATGCCATTCTTAACAGTAGCACCAAGCAAGATGTTTGCTCAGCTTGGCCTTACTGATGAAGCTCATAAATCTTGGGAAAGTCTATCTACAATTGGCTGCATTCCAGCTGGAACAAAAGTAGAAAAAGGAAACCCAATTTTCCCTCGTTTAGAAATGGAAGTGGAAGTAGAGTACATTAAAGAACAAATGAAAAGCTCTGCTCCTAAAGTAGAAGAGAAAAAAGAAGAAGAACCGAAGGCAGAAGAAATTACAATTGATGATTTCTTTAAAGTAGAATTACGCGTAGCTGAAGTACTATCTGCTGAACCTGTGAAAAAAGCAGACAAGTTGTTAAAAATTCAACTAGACTTAGGCACAGAAAAGCGTCAAGTTGTTTCTGGGATTGCAAAATTCTATTCACCGGAAGACTTAAAAGGTAAAAAGGTTATTTGTGTAACAAACTTAAAACCTGTAAAATTACGCGGTGAATTATCGCAAGGTATGATTTTAGCGGGTGAAGAGAATGGCGTATTGTCATTAGCATCAATTGACCAAAATCTACCAAATGGTACAAAAATCAAGTAATTAAGACAAGAAAAGAGATGTTTCACGTGTAACATGTGTGAAGCGTCTTTTTTCTTTTTACACTCTCTATTTTTGCATTAAGATTGTAGTATTGTTATCGTTAAGTTATTAAAGAACTTATTTTTGTAGAATAAACTTGATTTCAATATAAAAGGAGTTATGTATTATGTTGTTTGATACACATTCACATTTGAATGCAGAGCAATTCGAAGGAGATTTGCAAGAGGTTATTGCCCGAATGAAAGAAGCGGGAGTTACTTATACAGTTGTTGTTGGTTTTGATGAAGTAACGATAAAAAAGGCGATGGAATTAGCTGAAGCCTATGATTTTATTTACGCTGCGGTTGGGTGGCACCCAGTTGATGCAATCGACATGACAGAAGAACATTTAGCTTGGTTAGAAGAACTTGCTTCTCATCCTAAAGTCGTTGCACTTGGAGAAATGGGCTTAGATTATCACTGGGATAAGTCTCCAAAAGAAATACAGAAAGAAGTATTCCGTAAACAAATTGCATTAGCGAAAAAAGTAAAATTGCCGATTATTATACATAACCGCGATGCAACTCAAGATATTGTTGATATTCTAGAAGAAGAGAATGCAGCTGAAGTAGGAGGCATTATGCATTGCTTTAGCGGCAGTGTAGAGGTAGCAGAGCGATGTGTTGATATGAACTTTTTAATTTCGTTAGGTGGACCAGTTACATTTAAAAATGCTAAGAAGCCGAAAGAGGTTGCTACGGAGATTCCATTAGAGAAATTGTTAATAGAGACGGATTGTCCGTATTTAACGCCGCACCCATTTCGAGGGAAACGAAATGAACCGAGTTATGTAAAACTCGTAGCAGAAGAAATTGCGAATTTAAAAGGAATTTCTTATGAGGAAGTAGCAGAAATGACAACTAAAAATGCAAAAGTTTTATTTGGTGTTGAATAAAAAGAACGGGGGAACCTGTTCTTTTTTATTTTGAGAAAAACTAGTAGAAGTGATGAAGAAAATAAATGTGAATGATGAAGTGTTACAATAAGGACAGAGAACAAAGATTTTTCTATTCTATTTTTTAAAATATAAGAATGGGGAAAATAATAATGGAAAAGTCGTCATTTTTTTGTTTTACTAAGTAGAGACGAAATGAGTGTGGAGGCAAGCATGAAAATAAAAGAGATTATCGTTGTAGAAGGTAAAGATGATACAGTTGCGATTAAGCGTGCTGTTGATGCGGATACAATTGAAACGAACGGTTCAGCAATCGGTGATCATGTTATTGAGCAAGTTAAATTAGCGCAACAAAAAAGGGGCGTTATTATTTTTACAGATCCGGATTATCCTGGAGAGCGTATTCGAAAAATTATTTCTGACAAGGTTCCTGGCTGTAAGCATGCCTTTTTACCGAAGGAAGAAGCGCTTGCTAAAAGGAAAAAGGGTGTCGGGATTGAACATGCTTCTAATGAGTCGATTCGCCGTGCTCTAGAGAATATACATGAAGAAATGGAAGCTTACACAAGTGAAATTAGTTGGAGCGATTTAGTCGATGCAGGCTTAGTGGGCGGAGAAATGGCAAAGAGCCGCAGAGAAAGAATGGGTAAGCTATTAAAGATTGGTTATACAAATGCAAAACAGTTACATAAACGATTACAGATGTTTCAAGTTTCAAAGGAATCATTTGCAGAAGCTTATAAGCAAGTAATACAGGAGGAAAAAAAATGAAGGATATCGCAACGCCAAATCGTACAAAAGACATTGTTGAAAAGTATGGATTTTCATTCAAAAAAAGTTTAGGACAAAACTTTTTAATTGATACAAATGTATTAAATCGTATTGTCGATCATGCAGAAATTGGTTCAGAAAGTGGTGCAATTGAAATTGGACCAGGTATTGGTGCATTAACAGAGCAATTAGCGAAGCGTGCTAAAAAAGTAGTGGCTTTTGAAATTGATCAAAGACTATTACCAATTTTAGATGAGACGTTAGCGCCATATGGTAACGTTACAGTTATTAATAAAGACGTACTAAAAGCAGATGTACATGAAGTATTTAATGAGCAATTTGAAGAAGGACAAGATGTAATGGTAGTAGCTAACTTACCATACTATATTACAACGCCAATTTTATTTAAATTGCTTGAAGAAAAGTTACCAGTTCGTGGATTTGTTGTTATGATGCAAAAAGAAGTTGGAGATCGTTTAGCTGCTAAACCTGGAACGAAAGAGTATGGTTCTTTATCGATTGCCATTCAGTATTATACAGAGGTTGAAACAGTTATGACTGTACCGCGTACAGTGTTTGTACCACAGCCAAATGTTGATTCTGCAATTATCCGCCTTCTAAAGCGTCCTAAACCGGTTGTAGAGGTGAAAGATGAAACGTTCTTCTTTGAAGTAGTACGAGCAAGTTTCGCACAGCGCCGTAAAACTTTAATGAATAATTTATCAAATAATTTAAATGGTTTCCCGAAAGATAAGGAGTTATTGGATCGAATTTTAACAGAAGTAGGAATTGATCCAAAGCGAAGAGGCGAAACGCTATCTATTGAAGAGTTTGCAACATTAAGTAATGCATTAGTTCTTCATAAATTATCATAAGAATATGAAAGGGACAGTTCAAGTTGAACTGTCCCTTTTGTCACCTTTCTCTCTCTAAATTCATACTTTAAAAACAGGTAAGATGGCCTAATGAGTTTGGAGGTAGGAGAATGGTTTTACATGTTGGAGAATTAGTGGAACGATATTCTCATAAGAGGGATATTCTTTTTCGTATTATAGAAATAAAAGGCGAGATAGCTATATTGTTTGGAGAGGAAATTAGACTGGTGGCGGATGCGCCACTTGAAGATTTAATTAGTATAGATCAAAGAGAACATAAAAAAAGGGTGAAGCGTGAGAAAGAAACAATGGAGCGCACGTACCGTTTGTTTCAACAAGATTATGTGCTGATGAAACAAAGGCATGAACATACTTCAACTGGTGGATATACAAGTGAGGTGAATTATTTTCAAATGCCGGGACGTGTATTGCATATAGATGGAGACCCTTTATATTTGCGCAAGTGCTTAGATTTATATAATAAAATTGGCGTTCCTGTTCAAGGTATTCATTGTAAAGAAACGGAGATGCATGAAAAAGTAGTAGACTTAATAGATCACTTTCGCCCAGACATTCTCGTTATTACAGGGCATGATGCATATACAAAATCAAAAGGAGTGAAGGGAGATTTAGCGGCATATAGGCATTCAAGGCATTTTGTACAGGCTGTTCGTGAAGTGCGAAAAAAATATCCATCATTGGATCAACTTGTTATTTTTGCTGGGGCATGTCAATCACATTTTGAGGCACTAATTCGTGCAGGGGCCAATTTCGCTAGTTCACCATCTAGAATTAATATTCATGCACTAGATCCTGTATATGTAGTTGGTAAAATTAGTTTTACTTCATTTATGGAGAGAGTCAATGTATGGGATGTCGTACGTAATACAATTACTGGTGAAAAGGGACTAGGTGGGATTGAAACGAGAGGGATTTTACGAACGGGATTACCTTTTCAACATTATGAAGAGTAAGCAGGGTACATATGTATCTTGCTTTTTTGTATGGAAGGATTTAAATGAATTTGGATAAAAAGAGGCAAGAACGTACAGACTACGTAATGATACTTTTACAATATAGTATTTCTTCTATCTATTCAAACGCAGGATGATATTAGCTGTGAATCGCGGTTAATAATTAGGATAGATATATCGTGCTTTAAGTGTTCAATCTAAATTACAGCGAGGTGTAGCGAAGTATATGTCAAAACGTTTAGATGAAATTAAAAGCGAATTAGATCACCATCTTGGACAGCGACTTATGTTAAAAGCAAATAGTGGAAGAAGAAAAACTGTGGAGCAATCAGGTGTACTAGCAGAAACATACCGTTCCGTTTTTGTTGTACAATTGGATCAACAAGAAGATGCGTTGCAACGTGTATCTTATAGTTATGCAGATGTTTTAACAGAGACAGTAGAGTTAACATTTTATGGAGACCCTCATAATGAGGTCATTTTATAATCCGTATATCATTACATATATTCCCAGAAATGAAAAGCTATATTATTTTGCATACTAACTATACCGTAGCAAAATAAGGAGGGACTCTGCATTGAGTAGACGAAGAGGTGTCATGTCAAACCAATTTAAAGAAGAGCTAGCAAAAGAGCTTGGCTTTTATGATGTTGTTCAGAAAGAAGGATGGGGCGGAATTCGTGCGAAAGATGCTGGTAACATGGTGAAACGTGCTATAGAAATTGCAGAACAGCAATTAATGAAACGAAACCAGTAGTTGTAAGATACTTTCTATGCTACGGTAGCCGAGGAGACATTCCTCGGCTTTTTGTACTCTAAAAGGTGCCATCATTTTACATAAGTAGTTTCATTCTGAATGCTTTTCGTTATAATTAGGGAAGTGTCATCGTCTTACTATAAATTTATGGTAAAATAAACGATAAAAGATTGAGTACATAGAGTGGGTGAATAGATTGAAGCTACTAGTGAAAGCACCAGCAAAGATTAATCTGTCGTTAGATGTACTGGGAAAAAGACAAGACGGATATCATGAAGTGAAAATGATTATGACAACCATTGATTTAGCAGATCGTCTAGAACTAACGGAATTAGCAGAAGACCGTATTGAAATTTTATCCCATAATAGGTATGTCCCAGACGACCAACGAAATTTAGCTTATCAGGCAGCGAAATTATTAAAAGAGAAGTTTAATGTAAAAAAAGGTGTATCTATTACTATTGAAAAAACGATTCCAGTAGCAGCTGGATTAGCAGGTGGAAGTAGTGATGCAGCAGCGACATTACGTGGTCTTAATAAATTATGGAATTTAGGGCTTACAATTGATGAGTTAGCAGAGCTTGGCGCAGAAATTGGATCAGATGTATCGTTCTGTGTATACGGCGGCACAGCAATTGCCACTGGAAGAGGAGAGAAAATTGAGCATATAAAGACTCCGCCTTCTTGTTGGGTTATTTTAGCGAAACCACATATAGGTGTATCTACTGCTGATGTGTATGGAAATTTAAAGTTAAATCGAGTTACACATCCAAATGTAGATAAAATGGTTGATGTCATAAATTCTGGTGATTATAAAGGAATTTGTGATACTGTTGGTAACGTTTTAGAAGATGTAACATTTGGAATGCATCCTGAAGTTGCCCGTATTAAATCACAGATGAAGCGATTTGGAGCGGATGCTGTATTAATGAGTGGAAGTGGTCCAACTGTATTTGGACTTGTACACCATGATTCACGAATGCATCGCATTTATAACGGATTAAAAGGATTTTGTGAACAAGTCTATGCGGTACGTTTATTAGGAGAGCGAGAAACGCTTGAATAAAGACGTATAATACGTTATGATTTGTTTAGAATATTCGTGATTTGAGGTGAGAGTATGAAAATTAGAAGAAGTACAAGATTAGTCGATATGACTTATTACTTGCTACAAAACCCTCGTCAGCTAGTATCTCTCACTTTTTTTGCTGAAAGGTATCAATCGGCTAAGTCTTCCATTAGTGAAGATTTAGTTATTATTAAGCAAACGTTTGAACAACAAGGGGTCGGCACATTGCAAACGATACCAGGAGCAGCAGGAGGAGTGAAATATATACCGTATATAAGTGAAGAAGAGGCAGATCTAATTATTGATGAGCTTTGTGGCTTATTTGAAAACCCAGATCGTATTTTGCCTGGTGGTTACTTATACATGACAGATTTATTGAGTAATCCTCGCCATATTAATGGCGCAGGTCGTTTGTTTGCTTCTGTTTTTGCTAGGCAACCAATTGATGCAGTTATGACGGTGGCAACGAAGGGGATTCCACTTGCTTATGCAGTGGCAAATTACTTAGATGTACCAGTTGTAATTGCAAGAAAAGATAATAAGGTAACAGAAGGTCCGACTGTTAGTATTAACTATGTGTCGGGTTCTTCTAAACGAATTCAAACAATGACGTTAGCAAAACGCAGTCTTCCAGAAGGGTCGAATGTTTTAATTATTGATGACTTCATGAAAGCTGGCGGAACAATTCAAGGTATGATGAGTATGTTAGAAGAGTTCAAGGCTAATGTTGTTGGTATTGGTGTATTAGTAGAATCCACAGATATTGAAGAACGACTAATTAATAATTTTGTATCATTAATTCGTCTATCGGAAGTTGATGTGAAAGAAAAAACGATTCAAGTGGAAAAAGGGAATTATTCTCTTGCACCATTTGATGAAGGGCTTGTAGAGGCGGAATAAAAGATAGAGCAGATAGCTCTATCTTTTTTTATTTTATTTATAGATTATAAAATAGATGGACAAACTGCCTTTCGTACACTATTTTTAAAGAGTAAAATAAATAATAAAAGGGTGAAAAGTATGAAAGTTGTTCAAACAAGCAAGGCACCACAAGCAATTGGACCTTATTCACAGGGGATTATTGTAAATAACATGTTCTATAGCTCAGGACAAATCCCATTGACGGCAAATGGGGAGCTTGTAACAGGAGATGTAACAGTACAAACAGAACAAGTATTTCAAAATTTACAAGCGGTATTAGAGGAAGCAGGTGCTTCATTTGATACAGTCGTAAAAACAACAGTATTTTTAAAGGACATGGATGATTTTAATGCTGTAAATGAAGTGTATAGCTCTTATTTCTCTACTCATAAACCAGCTCGATCTTGTGTGCAAGTAGCAAAATTACCGAAAGATGTTTCCGTTGAAATTGAAGTAATTGCCCTAGTTAAGTAACCTTTTGTAAGCGATAACCTCCGCTAATCTCTATATTCAACTACATTAAAAATTTTTATCTTAAAAATTTTTAAAAAATTAAAGGGAAAATAGAAAATTTGTGGAATTTATACAAATATATCGCTTATTTAGAAAAGGGTGGTGAACACAAGATGGAAGTGACTGACGTAAGATTACGCCGCGTAAACACAGAAGGCCGCATGAGAGCAATTGCCTCTATTACTCTAGACCATGAATTTGTTGTTCATGATATTCGTGTAATTGATGGTAATAATGGATTATTTGTAGCAATGCCAAGTAAACGTACTCCAGATGGAGAGTTCCGTGACATTGCACATCCAATTAATTCTGGTACACGCTCTAAAATTCAAGATGCGGTTTTAACAGAGTATCATCGTTTAGGCGAGTTAGAAGAGGTTGAGTTTGAAGAAGCAGGTGCTTCGTAAAATTCGAATGAAAAGGGCTTTTAACAAAAAGCCTTATAATTTTGTAGCAAACTCCTGTAAGCATTTACAGGGGTTTGTTTTTTTTTTTGTTTTATATTTGGAAACTTCATAATTTATTAACATAAAAAGAAGAAACTACTAATTTTTTCAAAATCATTTTAAATAGTATAGCTTATTTCTTAAAAAAGATACTAAAGAGTAAAACATCTTATAAGAATTATGGTAAAATTTAATAGTTAAAATGTGTTTCTTGAAATATATGATGATTTAGGATAATATCTTTAATGGATAAATAGGTTGCGATGGAGGGTCTATATGTCAAACAGATTTGCAGTGATTCTAGCTGCAGGTAAAGGCACACGTATGAAGTCAAAGCTATACAAAGTGCTGCATCCTGTATGTGGAAAACCTATGGTACAACACGTAGTCGATCAAGTATCTCAATTAGGATTGCAGAAACTTGTAACGGTTGTTGGACATGGTGCTGAAATGGTACAAGAACAGCTAGGGAACGTAAGTGAATTTGCATTACAAGCAGAACAACTTGGTACAGCACATGCTGTAGATCAAGCTGCAAGTGTACTTGCAAATGAAGAAGGAACAACTTTAGTTATTTGTGGTGATACGCCTCTAATAACTGCTGAAACAATGGAAGCATTACTTCAGCAACATAAAGAAGCAGGAGCAATGGCGACGGTGCTAACAGCATACATAGAAGAGCCTGCTGGATATGGCCGTATTGTTCGTAATGAGAATGGTCATGTTGAAAAGATTGTTGAGCATAAAGATGCAAATGAGAAAGAATTAGCTATTAAAGAAATCAATACAGGTACGTATTGTTTTGATAATAAGGCTTTATTTGCTTCACTTTCTAAAGTTTCAAATGATAACGTGCAAGGTGAATATTACCTTCCAGATGTTATTGAGATTTTAAAAAATGAAGGTCATATCGTATCAGCTTATCAAACAGAGCAGTTCGATGAAACGTTAGGTGTTAACGACAGAGTCGCTCTATCGCAAGCGGAAATTATTATGAAAAACCGTATCAACCGAAAGAACATGGTAAATGGTGTTACAATTATTGATCCAAGTAACACTTATATTTCTGCTGATGCAATTATCGGTAGCGATACAGTTCTTCATCCAGGAACAATTATTGAGGGGAACACTGTAATTGGTTCTGATTGTGAAATTGGACCGCATACAGTAATTCGCGATAGTGAAATTGGAGATCGTACGACAATTCGACAATCTACTGTACATGATAGTAAGCTTGGTACGGAAGTATCGGTTGGTCCATTTGCACATATTCGCCCAGATTCAGTTATTGGAGACGAAGTACGCGTTGGAAACTTCGTGGAAATCAAAAAAACTGTCTTTGGTAATAGAAGTAAAGCTTCACACTTGAGTTATATCGGGGATGCACAAGTTGGAGAAGACGTGAATCTTGGTTGTGGTTCAATTACGGTGAACTATGACGGTAAGAATAAATTCAAAACTGTGATTGGTAATGGGGTATTTATTGGATGTAATTCAAACCTTGTTGCTCCAGTAACAGTTGAAGATGGTGCTTATGTGGCGGCAGGCTCTACAATTACAGAGAATGTTCCATCAAAAGCATTATCGGTAGCACGTGCACGTCAAGTTAACAAAGAAGACTATGTTGATCAATTGCTGAATAAGAAAAAATCATAATAATGTGGAGGGTTAATCTAGATGTCGACTCAATATCTAAATTCTAATTTGAAAGTATTCTCTTTAAACTCTAATAAGGAACTTGCTGAGCAGATTGCAAAGCATATTGGAGTAGGACTAGGAAAATGTTCTGTTGATCGTTTTAGTGATGGAGAAGTTCAAATTAACATTGAAGAAAGTATCCGTGGTTGCGATGTATTCATTATTCAATCTACAAGCTTCCCAGTAAACGAACATATCATGGAATTACTTATTATGATCGATGCATTAAAACGTGCATCTGCGAAAACAATTAATATTGTTATTCCTTACTATGGTTATGCGCGTCAAGACCGTAAAGCGCGTTCTCGTGAACCAATTACATCGAAACTTGTAGCAAACTTGCTTGAAACAGCAGGTGCAACTCGTGTAATCACTCTAGATTTACATGCTCCACAAATTCAAGGGTTCTTTGATATCCCAATCGACCACTTAATGGGTGTACCGATTCTTTCTGATTACTTTGAAACAAAAGGTCTTAAAGATATCGTAATCGTGTCTCCTGATCATGGTGGTGTAACTCGTGCAAGAAAAATGGCAGATCGTCTAAAAGCGCCAATCGCTATTATTGATAAGCGTCGTCCTCGCCCGAACGTTTCAGAGGTAATGAACATTATCGGTAATATTGAAGGCAAAACAGCGATTTTAATTGATGACATCATTGATACAGCTGGTACAATTACATTAGCAGCAAACGCTCTTGTTGAGAACGGTGCTTCTGAAGTATATGCTTGCTGTACACACCCAGTATTATCTGGTCCAGCAATTGAGCGTATTCAAAATTCAAACATTAAAGAGTTAGTTGTAACGAACTCTATTGTATTACCAGAAGAGAAGAAAATCGACAAAGTACATGAACTTTCAGTTGCTCCATTAATCGGAGAAGCAATCATTCGTGTATACGAAGAAGAATCTGTGAGTGTATTATTCAATTAATTGGATAGAATGAGACGTAACCAAAATTGGTTACGTCTTTTCGTATCGAAAAAAGAAAGTAGTGGTACAAGAATGAAATTGATAGTAGGACTTGGGAACCCAGGTAGAGAATATGAATTAACAAGGCATAATATTGGATTTATGGCCATTGATGAACTTGCGAAGCGTTGGAACATTTCTTTGAATGAACAAAAATTTAAAGGTGTATTTGGTGCAGGGTTTGTTAATGGAGAAAAGGTAATCTTATTAAAGCCGCTAACATACATGAATTTATCTGGGGAAAGTATTCGTCCACTCATGGATTATTATAAAATTGATGTTGAGGACTTCGTTGTTATGTACGACGATTTAGACATTCCTGTAGGTAAATTGCGTCTTCGCATGAAAGGTAGTGCCGGTGGACATAATGGTGTAAAGTCAACGATTTCGCACTTAGGAACACAAGAATTTCAACGTATCCGTATGGGAATTGATCGCCCGAAAAATGGAATGAAGGTAGTCGATTATGTATTGGGACGCTTTACATCTGAAGAGATTCCGGATGTTAACCATTCTATTGAAAAAGCAGCGGATGCATGTGAAGAGTGGCTAAATAAGCCTTTTCTTCAAATCATGAATACTTTCAATAGTTAAAAATGAGATTGGGAATATTTCTCTTTTGTTTTACCCATACTAGTAGTAATTGAATTTTTAGGAGGCTAGTATGGAAGGGTATTATTATTGCAGACACTGCGGAGGTAATGTAGGCTCCATTAACGCAGAAAAAGTATATAGCGACGTTTTATTTCAACTAACGGAGCAAGAAGTAGTAGAAATGATTCATTTTCATGAGAATGGAAATATATATATAAAAACGATTTGTGAATCGTGTCAAGAAACGCTCGCATCTTATCCTGAGTATTATGAGTATGAAAAATTTCTGCAATAAAATGTTGTCGCTTTGGCATGTCCAAAGCATTTTTCTGTTTTCCTTTTCCAAAATATTTGCATAAAATAGAATGACTTGCTCTTTATGTTGAGAGGAGTTTTAAAAATGATAGGTTTATTAGAGCAATTTTATAAAAATGAAGAGATACAATCGGTTATTAATGGGTTAGAAGATGGGTTAAAAGAACAACTTATATCAGGGATGGCAACGTCTTCTCGTTCATTATTAATGGCGGCTTTATATAAAAAAACAAAAAAATCACAATTAATCGTGACACATAACTTATACCAAGCACAAAAAGTACATGAAGATTTAGTGGCGTTACTTGGTGAAAAAGATGTGTGGTTATATCCAGTGAATGAACTGATAGCATCGGAAATTGGAGTTGCAAGTCCAGAATTGAAGGCGCAACGTATAGAAGTGTTAAATCGCTTGGCTGCGGGAGAGAATGGAATCATTGTAGCGCCAGTGGCAGGATTGCGTAGATTTTTACCAATAAAAGAATTGTGGAAGCAAAAGCAAGTTGAAATCAATCTAGGGCAAGAGATTGATTTAGATGCGCTCTTGCATACTTTACATCATATTGGCTATGAACGTAAGTCGATGGTAGAAGCTCCAGGGGAGTTCAGTTTGCGTGGGGGAATATTAGATATTTATCCTTTAACTGAAGAACTACCATTTCGTATTGAATTCTTTGATACAGAAGTCGATTCTATTCGATTATTTGATGTGGATGAACAGCGTTCTCAAGGTAAAAAAGAAAGCGTTAGGTTTGGTCCGGCAACAGAGTTTTTATTTTCACAGGAAGAATTAAAATCAGGAATTCAGCATCTTGAAGAAGGCTTGACTAAGACGATGCAAAAACTTTCTGATGATAAACTAAAGACTAAAGTGCTTGAGACGGTAAGTCATGAAATTGAGATGTTGAAAAACGGGCAAAGTATAGAACAGATGTTTAAATACTTATCTATTTTCTATAAAGAACCTGCTAGTCTGATAGATTATTTACCAGAAGATGGTGTTGTAATTTTAGATGAGATTTCCCGTATTCAAGAGACAGCATCACATCTTGAAACAGAAGAGGCGGAATGGTATATATCACTTCTTGGTGAAGGAACAATTATTCAAGATTTATCTTTCTCTCACCCATTCGAGGGGTTTCTTCATCATAAAAAAAGAAGTTTTGTATATTTAACGTTATTCTTGCGTCATATCGCACACACACATCCGCAAAATATTGTTAATGTAACATGTAAAACAATGCAAGATTTCCATGGACAGATGAATTTGTTAAAAACAGAAATTGATAGATGGAATGAAGGGCATTTTACGACTGTTGTACTTGGAACAGATGATGAACGTGTGAAAAAATTACAACATATTTTAAGTGATTATGATATTGAGGCAGATATTGTAGAAGGTACAGATATTTTATTGCCTGGAAGGTTACAGATTGCTGTAGGTGATTTACATGCAGGATTTGAAATGCCGATGCAAAAGCTTGTTGTCATTACTGAAAAGGAGCTTTTTCATAAGAAAGTTAAAAAATCACAACGTAAACAAAAGTTATCGAATGCTGAACGTATTAAAAGTTATTCAGAATTAAAAGTTGGAGATTATGTAGTTCACGTAAATCATGGTATAGGTAAATTTTTAGGTATTGAGACATTAGAGATTAATGGTGTTCATAAAGATTATTTAAATATTAAATATCAAGGTAATGATAAGCTATACGTTCCAATTGAACAAATTGATCAAGTTCAAAAATATGTAGGATCTGAAGGTAAGGATCCGAAAGTTTATAAATTAGGTGGTAATGATTGGAAGAAGGTTAAAACGAAAGTTGAAAAATCTGTACAAGACATTGCGGATGACCTAATTAAACTATATGCTGAGCGCGAAGCTTCAAAAGGCTATGCATATACGCCAGATACGGCAGAACAACAAGAGTTCGAATCATCTTTCCCGTATCAAGAGACAGAGGATCAGTTACGTTCTATTGACGAGATTAAAAAAGATATGGAACGCGGACGCCCGATGGATAGGCTCCTTTGTGGTGACGTAGGGTATGGAAAGACTGAAGTGGCTATTCGTGCGGCATTTAAAGCAATTATGGATGAAAAACAAGTTGCAATTTTAGTACCGACAACGATTCTTGCGCAGCAACACTATGAAACAATTCGAGAGCGTTTTCAAGATTATCCGATCAATATAGGCTTATTAAGTAGATTCCGTACGAGAAAACAACAAAATGAAACAATTAAGGGCTTAAAGGATGGAACAGTAGATATTGTAATCGGAACACATCGTATTTTATCTAAAGATGTTACGTATAAAGATTTAGGGCTTCTTATTATTGATGAAGAACAAAGATTTGGTGTAACACATAAAGAAAAAATTAAACAATTGAAGGCGAATGTTGACGTATTAACATTAACGGCAACTCCGATTCCGCGGACGCTTCATATGTCTATGCTTGGTGTGCGCGACTTATCTGTTATTGAGACACCACCAGAAAATCGTTTCCCAGTCCAAACGTATGTAGTCGAGTATAATCCAGCGTTAATGCGAGAGGCGATAGAGCGAGAGCTTGCAAGAGGTGGTCAAGTTTACTTCCTATATAACCGTGTAGAGGATATTGAAAGAAAAGCAGATGAAATTTCGATGTTAGTTCCAGATGCCCGCGTAACGTACGCACATGGGAAAATGAACGAAAGCGAATTAGAGTCTGTTATGCTATCATTTTTAGAAGGACAGCATGATGTTCTTGTAAGTACAACAATTATTGAGACGGGTGTAGATATTCCGAATGTAAATACGTTAATTGTATTTGATGCAGATCGTATGGGATTATCACAGTTGTATCAGCTTCGTGGGCGTGTTGGACGTTCTAATCGTGTTGCATATGCATACTTTGCATATAAACGTGACAAAGTGCTGTCAGAGGTTGCAGAGAAGCGTCTACAAGCAATTAAAGAGTTCACGGAACTTGGATCTGGTTTCAAAATTGCGATGAGAGATTTATCTATTCGTGGAGCAGGTAATTTGTTAGGGGCAGAACAGCATGGATTTATTGATTCTGTCGGATTTGATCTATATTCTCAAATGTTAAAAGATGCAATTGAACAGCGTAGAGGAACAGATGGGGCTGAAAATATAGTTAATGTTGAAATTGACTTAGAGGTAGATGCATACTTACCAGATGCTTATATTTCAGATAGTAAGCAAAAAATTATGATGTATAAACAATTTAGAGGTGTTTCTGCAATTGAGGATATTGAAGAATTGCAGGAAGAAATGATCGACAGATTTGGCGATTATCCACAAGAAGTTGGTTATTTATTACAAATTGCAAATATTAAAGTGTTGGCAATGAAAGAACAAATTGAATTAATTAAGCAGAATAAATTTGAAGTAACATTTCTGTTTTCTGAACAAGCAAGTCAAAATATTGATGGTGGAAAATTATTCATGCTCGGAAATAGTTTTGGACGTATGATCGGTTTAGGAATGGAAGGATCACAATTGAAAATTGTTATGAAAACAAATGGCTTAGAGACATCGAAGTGGTTAACAATTGCTGAAAATTTATTAAAAGGCTTACCAGATGTAAAAAAAGAAGTAATAAATGCCTAAAATAAGATAAAAAAATACAATTCGACGTGCATAGAAGAACTAATGTGTAAAATACTATATCTAACAGTTGGTGATTTTTACATGAACAGGTAAATTCACCACTTTGATCATCAGTAGAAAGTGAGGCAGCATTAGAATGAAAGCAACTGGAATCGTACGTCGAATTGATGATTTAGGCAGGGTCGTAATCCCGAAGGAAATTCGTAGAACTTTACGTATTCGAGAAGGAGACCCACTAGAAATATTTGTTGATCGCGATGGAGAGGTAATTTTAAAGAAGTATTCTCCAATTAGTGAGCTAGGTGATTTTGCAAAAGAATATGCTGATGCTTTATATGACAGCTTAGGACATAATGTGCTTGTGTGTGATCGAGATTCTATCATCGCAGTATCAGGCGTATCGAAAAAAGAATACTTAAATAAAAGTGTTGGCGATTTAATTGAAAAAACGATGGAAGAACGAAAGTCTGTTATTATGACGGATGAAAGTGATATTTCCATTATTGATGGTGTAACAGAAAAGGTTCATTCTTATACAGTTGGACCAATTGTTGCAAACGGAGATCCGATTGGAGCCGTCATTATTTTTTCAAAAGAAGCTATTATAAGCGAGATCGAGCATAAAGCGGTTAATACTGCTGCCAGTTTCTTAGCGAAACAAATGGAACAGTAAGGGTATATTGATTTTAGAAGTAGCAATCTTTCCTAATTATGATCTTTCTTTTTGAGAAATCAATTATTTGGAGATATATGTATATTGAATGAAGGTAGCACTTTGCTACCTTTTTTCGTTGAATATTTTTAACGTGTAGGAACTCATTATTACCCGTGTTGGTAAGGGAGTTTGTTCTTTTCTTTATGATATAATACGAGAGGTGAGAATAGAAAAAGGAGTTTTCTTGTATGGAAGCGAAGAAGTATCAAGCCTTTTGGCGTGGGGCTATTATATTAACGATTGCAAGTTTTGTTACAAAAGTATTAAGCGCTTTTTACCGTATTCCATATCAAAATATAGCGGGGGATATTGGGTTTTATATTTACCAACAAATTTACCCGTTTTATGGATTTTGTTTAATTTTAGCTACTTATGGATTTCCTGTTATCATTTCGAAAATGGTTGCAGAACGACTAGAGCGGGGAAAACAAAAAGAAGCAGAAGAAATTATTTGTGTATCTTTTTGGTTCTTATTAGGAATTGGTTTTATAGGCTTCTTTACATTGTTTTTTGGGGCTGAAACAATTGCGGTAGCTATGGGCGATATACACTTAGATAAGTTACTACGTGTTATTTCATTTTCATTCTTATTGATGCCATTTTTGTCTGTAGCAAGAGGGTATTTTCAAGGATTTAATAATATGATGCCAACGGCTGTTTCGCAAGTAATAGAACAAACAATTCGAGTTTCTATTATTGTATTTTTATCGCTATTCCTAATTGCTCACGGATTTGATTTATATACAGTTGGTGCAGGGGCTATGTTAGGCTCAATTGCGGGTGGACTTATTGGGATTATTGTACTTATATTGTATATGCGTCAAGATTTTCGTTCTATATTTTTCAAAAGTGCAGCGAGAATTAAGGGTAAAAGGAAGATAGTTAAAATCCTTTTTTGGCAGGGGTTAGCGATTTGTGTTAGTAATTTAGTGCTTATTTTTATACAGATGGCTGATTCAGTGTCCTTTTACAGCTTACTTATTGGTGCTGGAGAACAGGCTGAAAATGCAAAGGTATTAAAGGGTGTTTATGATAGAAGTATTCCGCTAATGCAATTAGGTACTGTTGTGACGACTTCTTTCTCGTTGTCACTTATTCCGATTATTACAGCGGCGAAGGAAAGAGGAGATCTTTCCTTTATTCAAGAAAAGGTAAAGTTAGCAATGAAAATAACATTTGTTATTGGACTTGCAGCAGCTATTGGACTAACTTGTATTATTCAACCTACCAATATTATGTTGTTTGAAAACAGTGATGGATCAGATGTTTTATCTATTTTATCGTTATCTATTTTATTTAGTTCATTGTCAATTACGACAGCTTCTATTTTACAAGGATTAGGGCAAACGTTTAAGCCAGCATTATTTGTTGTATTTGGAGGTTGCTTAAAGTTAGCGTTAAATTATATATTCATGCCTTATTTTGGTGTGAAAGGTGCAGCCTTTGCGACTTTATGTGCGTTAATTATAATCTCTGGACTAAATAGTTTGTTGCTTACGAGAGCTGTATCAGGGGCACTTATCAATAAGCGAAATATGTTAGGGATAGTAATTAGTGGCATTTGTATGGGATTTGTATTAATGATGTTCACACGTGTGTTACATATGTCTGGATTAGTAATTAATACGGAACATAGAGGAAGCGCGACGCTTGAAGCGTTGTTAGGTGTAGCCATCGGCGGATTGACATATATGTTTTTTATTTTGAAATTACGTGTATTTACAAAAAAAGAATTAGGAACCGTTATGAAACAAGAGGAAAAAGAAGGTTCATTGAAGAAGAGTGGATAGAGGTGACTGGTTGTGAGTGGAATCATTACTATTTTAGGTTTAGGAGCTGGTGAATTAGATCAGCTAACGATGGGTGTATATCGAAAAATAAAAGAAGCAGACCATCTGTTTGTTAGAACGAAAGAACATCCAGTTATAGAAGAATTGGAGAAAGAAGGCGTACAATATACGTCTTTTGATGCTGTATATGAAGCACATGATACGTTTGAAATTGTATATGAAACAATTGCGAATAAATTGCTAGAACAAGCTGAAGGTACAGAAATTATCTATGCTGTTCCCGGGCATCCACTTGTAGCAGAAAGAACAGTTCAGCTACTGTTGGAAAAAGGAGAAGTTTCAAATGTTGAAGTGCGAATTGAGGGTGGACAAAGTTTCCTTGATCCTATGTTTGCAAGTCTAAAGATTGATCCGATTGAAGGATTCCAATTACTTGATGCTACATCATTTGAAAGAGGGCAATTAGAACTGCGTCAACATTTAATCTTTTGCCAAGTATATGATGCATTCGTTGCATCTGATGTGAAATTAACATTAATGGAGATGTTACCAGATGATTATGAAGTGTATATCGTAACAGCTGCAGGAACTTCATTTGAACAAGTAAAGAAGGTACCGTTGTACATGTTAGATCATGAAACGGAATTGAATAATTTAACGAGTGTGTACGTGCCGCCAGTTCAGGAGCGTGCGTCCTTGTATCAACAGTTTGATGTTCTTAGAGAAATTATTGCGGAACTTCGTGGTCCAAATGGTTGTCCGTGGGATAAAAAGCAAACACATCAATCATTAAAGAAATATTTAATTGAGGAAGCTTATGAAGTGTTGGAAGCAATCGATGAAGAGGATGATGATCACTTAGTAGAAGAATTAGGTGATATATTATTACAAGTTATGCTTCATGCTCAAATCGGAGAAGATGAAGGTTGGTTCTCTATAGATGATATCATTCGAACTCTATCTGAGAAAATGGTTCGTCGCCATCCGCATGTGTTTGGAAATACGGATGTAAACAGCGCTGATGAAGTGATTGCAAATTGGGAAGAGATTAAAAAACAAGAAAAAGGATTCGTGAAAGAATCTGTTTTAAATGGCGTTCCAAAAAGTTTGCCGCAGTTACTACGCGCCTATGAAATTCAGAAGAAAGCTGGTAAGGTTGGATTTGATTGGGTTGATGTGCAACCGATGATAGAGAAAGCCTTGGAAGAATGGCAAGAGTTCCAACAAGAAGTTACAAATATGGATGAGGAAAAGATGCTAGGTGAGTTTGGTGATTTACTCTTTGCATTTGTTAATATAGCTCGTCATTACAAAATAGATCCAGAAGAGGCGTTACGTTCAACTAATGAGAAATTTACTGGTCGTTTTTTATACATGGAGGCAAAAGTAGCTGAAATGAATAAAGAGATGAAAGATTTATCATTAGAACAGTTAGATGTTTTATGGGAAGAAGCGAAACAGACAGAGCGTTAATAGGGGGATTTGATATGCGTCTAGATAAGTTTTTAAAAGTATCACGTTTAATTAAAAGAAGAACATTAGCGAAAGAAGTAGCTGATCAAGGAAGAATATCTATTAATGGTCAGGTGGCAAAAGCGAGTTCTGATGTGAAAGTAGCTGACGAATTAACAATTCGTTTTGGTCAAAAAATAGTGACTGTGAAAATAAATGAATTAAAAGAAACAACTAAAAAAGAAGATGCAGCAAATATGTATAGCTTAGTTCGTGAAGAAAAAGTAAAAGCGGAAGAAGGCTTGTTCTAAAATCATTTATCCCCTCATACATTACTATTAGCTAGTAAAAACCTATGGGGGGATTTACGTGAATAATGGTTACTCACCTACGTCTTCTAATCAACAAAATGTTTCTGTAGAGCATGACATTATTATGCGTGGCAGGCGTATAATTGATATTACCGGTGTAAAGCAGGTAGAGAGTTTTGATAGCGAAGAGTTTTTACTAGAGACCGTAATGGGTTTTTTAACGATTCGTGGTCAAAATTTACAAATGAAAAATTTAGATGTGGAAAAAGGTATTGTGTCGATTAAAGGGAAAGTTAATGAGATGCTGTATATTGATGAAAATCAAGGGGAAAAAACTAAAGGTTTCTTTAGTAAGTTGTTTAAATGAGCTTAACAATTCAGTTGTATACAATGCTTTCAATGATTGGAATGGGTGCTTGGATTGGAGCGTCTTTAGATACATATCAACGTTTTTTAAAGCGCCAAGAACGTAAACGTTGGCTTGTATTTATACATGATATATTATTTTGGATTGTCCAAGCATTATTCGTCTTTTATGTATTGCTTCTCGTAAATGAAGCTGAGCTACGTATATATGTGTTTTTGGCATTATTATGTGGTTTTGCGGCATATCAAAGCTTACTGAAGGCACTATACATGAAGCTGTTAAATTTTCTCATCTATATTTTTATGCAAACAACATATTTTTTTGTTCGAATTATACAGCTACTCATGATAAAACCTGTTATTATTATAGCGCAGCTATTTATTGCATTTATATTATTCTTATTTCGTATACTGCTTTCAATTGGACATGTGTTATGGAAAATGGTGATTTGGATATTACTTTTCATATGGAAAGTTTTTTTCTGGCCTGTTCGATTTATTGCTTCGCTCATATGGAAACTTCTCCCTAATCGTGTTAAACTTTTTATAGTGAAACATATAGGGTTCCTGCAATATATAGCAAAATTGAAGGGACATATCTTCCAATTATGGGAGCGTATAAAAAAGAAGTTAGGGGGACCTCGGAAATGAGGGAACTGAGACAAAGAACAATCGAAAAACAGAGTCCAAATCCTGTTAAAGAGCATATAATACAAACGGATGAGAACAGGAAGCGACTTTATCGCCGTTTAGCGGTTTTTCTTGTCTTTACTTTTACAATTATTGCGAGTATTAGTGTAACGTTTTATCAACAAAACAGTTCCATTAAAGCAAAAGAAGCAAAAGTTAAGGACATGAAAAAAGAACTGGATTCATTAACGAATAAAGAAAAAAGTCTAAAAGACGAAGTTCAAAAGTTAAATGATGAAGAGTACGTATTAAAGATTGCTAGAAGGGATTATTTCTTCTCTGGTAAAGGGGAGATAATTTTTCCTGTTTCTAAGTAGAGTATGTCTTATTGACACTATATTTTAGGATTATATATAATAAAGTAAAATTTGACTTTTTAACCACTAAGGAGGAGCATTTTTTTTATGTCAATCGAGGTAGGCAGCAAGTTACAGGGTAAAGTAACAGGTATTACAAATTTTGGGGCTTTTGTGGAGCTGCCAGAGGGCTTAACGGGTCTTGTTCATATTAGTGAAGTTGCTGATAACTATGTAAAAGATATTAACGATCACTTAAAAGTGGGCGACCAAGTAGAAGTAAAAGTTATTAATGTTGAAAAAGATGGAAAGATTGGTTTATCTATCAAAAAAGCGAAAGAACGTGAAAAAACAGAAGGAGATCGTCCACGCGGTGAATACCAACGCGGTGGTGATCAACAACGTTCTGGACGTCCACAACGTAATAATCGCTCTTTCAACAGAGATAATCGCGGTGGCGGTAACGACCGAGCTCCGAAAGAAACATTTGAGCAAAAGATGGCACGCTTCTTAAAAGATAGCGAAGATCGCTTAACTTCTTTAAAGCGTAACACAGAGTCTAAACGTGGTGGCCGTGGCGCGCGTCGCGGATAATAAGAACGTTTAGTTTTTAACATATAGAGAGGTACCCAGGGTGATGGCTCAGGGTGCTTTTTTATATGTAAAAATATATTTTTAAAAAAGTTTTTGAGATGTGTTGACTTTAATTAGTATCTGATGTAAGATACTAATTGTCCGTTAAATAAGACGACATGGCGGTGTAGCTCAGCTGGCTAGAGCGTACGGTTCATACCCGTGAGGTCGGGGGTTCGATCCCCTCCGCCGCTATATTTAATTTAACGGCCCGTTGGTCAAGTGGTTAAGACACCGCCCTTTCACGGCGGTAACACGGGTTCGAATCCCGTACGGGTCATCAAAAAAGATCATGCAAATTTGCATGATCTTTTTTTGTTAAATAAATTAAGATATACAACACTTCTACAAAATCACCCTATATTTTCTGAATATTTAATTAAAATATCAAAAATAACTTACATACCGTGTATATCTGTAGAGTTATTTCGAATAAAAAGTCGAACGATTATAAAAGTGAAAACTGTTGTTTTGACAAAAAAACCAACAATCGTCTTTTATAATGACAGTAATTAAACTATGCAGGTGGTGTTAAAAATATGCCTAAAGCAGGAAGGAATACTATGAATACAAGTGCATTGGCAATGAATGAGAGTCAGCTTGGAGGAATAAAGTGGACGAGTAAGTTGCGAATGAAATTTGAGCAAGTTTTCTTTAGATGGGGATTTATTATTGTTGTTATTGGTTTTCTTTTGGGACGAGCATATATATTAACAAATATTTTACCGTTTGCACTGCCATTTTTTGCTGCTGTTTATGTTATGAAGCGGGATAAGATGCCGCTAGCATTTTTAGCTCTAATGGGAGGAGCTCTTTCAGTATCGATAGATAATTTGTTTTTTACCTTTGCATCCATCTTTACCTTCTTCATTTATAATATCTTCTTTAGTCGATTTACACGTAAAACTGTTGGACTTGTTCCATTTCAAGTATTTATCTCCGCATTAACAGCACACTTAGTTGTTGTATATTTTGCGCAACAAACTGTCACCATGTACGATTTACTCGTTAGTACTATCGAGGCTGGACTTAGTTTCGTATTAACTATGATATTTTTACAAAGTGTCCCGCTTTTAGTGGAAAGGAAAGGAAAACAACAGGCATTAGAGACGGAAGAAATTGTTTGTTTGATTATATTACTAGCATCTGTTTTAACAGGTACAACAGATTGGTTTGTATATGATGCTTCTATTCAACATATTTTTACAAGGTATTTAGTGCTAGTATTTGCATTTATTGCGGGTGCTGCCACAGGATCTACAGTGGGGGTTGTAACAGGACTAATATTAAGTTTAGCAAATGTGTCTAGCTTGTCTCAGCTTAGCCTTCTTGCTTTTTCTGGATTGCTTGGTGGATTGTTAAAAGAAGGGAAGCGTTTAGGTGTTAGTTTAGGTTTATTAATTGGGACAAGCTTAATTACATTATATGTAGACAAACAGACAAATATTGTAACAACTTTAATTGAGTCAGGTGTAGCGATTGTTATCTTCTTATTAACACCGCAGCTTGTTTTGGATCGTATTGCTAAATTTATGCCAGGTACACAAGAGCATTCGCAAGATCAACAACAATATTTAAGAAGGATGCGTGATGTTACAGCAAATAAAATCAACCAATTTGCAAATGTATTTGCTGCTTTATCTAATAGCTTTTCTGTATATGGGTATGTAGAGGAAGAAGATAAAGAGACAGAAGCAGATTTGTTTTTGAGTACAATTACTGCGAAAACATGTCAAACATGCTTTAAAAAGGATCAATGCTGGGTAGTGAATTTTGATAAAACGTACGATTATATGAAACAAATAATGAATGAAACGGAAGAAGGAACCCTGCAACATAATCGTAAATTAGTTCGTGAGTGGGACAAGCATTGTGTGAGAGGGAAAAAAGTGACGGATTTAGTAGCAGGTGAATTAGATCACTTCTATGAGGGTCAAAAATTACGAAAACAAATGAAGGAAAATCGTAGAATAGTAGCCGAGCAACTATTAGGTGTATCAAAGGTTATGGAGGATTTTGCTAAGGAGATACAACGAGAGCGTGAAAATCATCAAGTGCAGGAAGAACAGATTATGCAAGCGTTCCGTGATTTTGGTGTCGAAGTAGAGCATGTTGATATTTATTGTTTAGATAGAGGAAGTATTGATATTGAAATGTTAATTCCAGTTGCATCTAATGAACATGGTGAGTGTGAAAAATTAGTTGCACCGATGCTTTCGGATATCCTTAAAGAAAATATTGTCGTTAAACATGAAGAAAAGTCTTCTTATCCAAATGGCCATAGTTTAATATCATTTGGTTCGGCAAAGACGTATTCTCTTGATACAGGATTGGCTACAGCTGCAAAAGGCGGTGGATTTGTTTCGGGTGACTCTTATGCGATGATGGATTTAAGTGTTGGTAAATATGCACTTGCAATTAGTGATGGTATGGGTAATGGGCAAAGAGCTCATATGGAAAGTAAGGAAACGGTGAAATTATTACAAAAAATACTCCAATCAGGCATTGATGAAGAAATAGCAATTAAGTCTATCAATTCAATTCTTTCTTTGAGAACGACAGAAGAAATGTTTACGACATTAGATTTAGCTATGGTAGATTTGCGGGATGCGAGTGCAAGGTTTTTAAAGATTGGATCGACGCCGAGTTTTGTTAAACGTGCAAATAATATTTTGAAAATTGAAGCAAGTAATTTACCGATGGGAATCATCGAAGATGTTGAAGTTGATGTGGTGGGTGAACAATTAAAAACGGGCGATATTCTTATTATGATGAGCGATGGGATTTTTGAAGGAGCGCAGCATGTGGAGAATCATGAATTGTGGATGAAACGAAAAATTAAAGAATTGCAAACCGAAGACCCGCAAGAAATTGCTGATATCATTATGGAAGAAGTGATTCGCTCTTGTGACGGTTATATAAATGATGATATGACTATTGTAGTGGCAAAAGTGAAGAAAAATATGCCCAAGTGGGCTACGATTCCGATTGTAGGAATGCAGGCGCAGTAAAATGTAAGTGGAATGTTTATCTATAATTTGATTTTAAAAACCTAGGTGTATACCTAGGTTTTTTTGTGGAAAAAGGTAATGTTATTAATTTTGTGAATATACACGGAGGATGTAAGATAAAAATGTAATTTTTGTATATCTTTTTTTTGCACAATGTTTGTAAAAGTTGTACCATTGTAGACAAGGCGACTAAGGTTGCTGTTCTTGTTTAATGAAAGGTGATTGCGAAGTTGAAAGATACATTTGTTGAAAAAGTAGATGACTTTGTAAAGCAGCATGATGTATTAAAGAATGATTCAACAATTGTTGTGGGAGTTTCTGGTGGTCCTGACTCGTTAGCGCTTTTATATTATTTATTAGAAAAAAGAGCGGAAAAACAGTTGAAAATTGTAGTTGCTCATGTGGATCATATGTTTAGAGGTGATGAATCTTATGAGGATTTACAATTTGTGCAGGGCCTTTGTGAAGAACTGGGAATTATTTGTGAAACGATAAGGATTAATGTATCACAATATCAACAGCAATACGGAATGAATGCACAGGTTGCTGCTAGAGAATGCAGATATGCATTTTTGGAAAGAATAATGAAGAAATATGATGCAAGATATGTTGCTCTTGGACATCATGGAGATGATCAAGTCGAGACAATTTTAATGCGTCTCGTAAGAGGGAGTACTCCGAAAGGATATGCAGGAATTGCAGTGAAGCGTCCTTTTCATAATGGATATTTAATTAGGCCGTTACTTGGCGTAACAAAGGAAGAAATTGTTGATTACTGTAATAAGCTAAATTTAATGCCACGTATAGATCCGAGTAATAAAAAGGAAGTATATACAAGGAATCGATTACGTAAATATGTTCTTCCTCATTTGAAAGAAGAAAATCCACAAGTGCATGAGAAATTCCAAAAATTTAGCGTGCAGATGCAAGAGGATGAGGCTTATTTGCAGGAATTAGCTTTTGAGAAAATGAATAAAGTAATTACAAAAAAAAGTGATAAACAAATTAGCTTATCAATTCCTGCCTTTGAATCCATGTCTATGCCTTTACAAAGAAGAGGGATTCAACTAATATTAAACTATCTTTATGAATATAAGATTCCATCTTCTCTTTCTTCCATACATATTGACAAGGTGATTGAGTTTTTTAAGCGGACACAACCTTCAGGTTCACTTGATTTTCCGGGTGATTTGAAAATTGTTCGTACATACGAGGAGTGTAGCTTTAGATTTAAACAAGAAATTGTTTCTCCTTTTTTACAAGATTTATCAGTACCCGGGACCATTACGCTATTGAACGGGGATGAATTTGTAACAGAGGTGAGCGAAGATATACCAAGTAACATGAATGAAACAGTATTTGTTGCTAAGTATAATGATATATCATATCCACTTCGTATTCGTTCTAGGGAAAATGGAGATCGCATGTCAATACAAGGTATGAATGGCACGAAAAAGATAAAAGCTATTTTTATCGAAGCAAAAGTACCGAAAGAAAAAAGAGAAGAATGGCCGGTCGTTTGTGATGCAAGTGGGACCATTATTTGGGTACCCTTGTTGAAGCGATCTGCATTTGCAATTTCGAAAGAGATGGCAAAGAAGGATAAATATATGATTATTCACTACAAAAGCAAGGAGTCTTCCGGGAGGATAATGAAATGATGAATCAAGATATCGAAAAAGTATTAATTTCTGAAGAGCAAATACAAGAAAAGGTGCGCGAACTAGGTGCAATTGTTGCAGAGGATTATAAAAACACAGTACCTCTTGCAATTGGTGTATTAAAAGGCGCAATGCCATTCATGGCAGATTTATTAAAGAGAACAGATACATATCTTGAAATGGATTTTATGGCTGTATCTAGTTACGGTCACTCTACAGTTTCAACAGGCGAAGTGAAAATTTTAAAAGATCTTGACACTTCTGTAGAAGGTCGCGATATTTTAATCGTCGAAGATATTATTGATAGTGGTCTTACACTAAGCTACTTAGTAGACTTATTCAAATATCGTAAAGCGAAGTCTGTAAAAATTGTTACATTATTAGATAAGCCAACAGGCCGTAAGGTTGATCTGAAAGCGGATTATGTTGGATTTACTGTTCCACATGAATTTGTAGTAGGATATGGATTAGATTATAAAGAGCAGTACCGTAATCTTCCTTATGTAGGCGTATTAAAACCAAGCGTTTACTCAAATTAATTAAATATAGGCTTCACAATTGTATAGGAAAGTTTTTCTATGTTACGATTTACTATAGTGTTTATGCCGTGAGAGGAGGTTAGGAATGAATCGTATCTTCCGTAATACCATCTTTTATTTACTGATATTCTTAGTAGTAATTGGAATCGTGAGCTATTTTAATGGTTCGACACAAAAAACGACATCAGTTAGCTACGACAAATTCATTACTAAACTAGAAAGCGGTGAAGTGCGTAATGTGCAACTTCAACCGAAAAATGGTGTATTTGAGGTAAAAGGACAATTTAATAACTCTAGCCAAGGAGAACAATTTGTTACTTATGCACCAAATACTGAGGAATTACAAAAGAAAATTAATGATAAAGCGAAAGGTGCCGAAGTTAAGTATCAACCAGCAGAAGAAACAAGTGCTTGGGTAACATTCTTTACTTCAATCATTCCATTTGTCATCATCTTCATTTTATTCTTCTTCTTATTAAACCAAGCTCAAGGCGGCGGTAGCCGTGTTATGAACTTCGGGAAAAGTAAGGCGAAGTTATATAATGATGAAAAGAAAAAAGTTCGTTTCAGAGATGTTGCTGGAGCGGATGAAGAGAAACAAGAACTTGTTGAGGTAGTTGAATTCTTGAAAGACCCTCGTAAGTTCTCTGAAGTTGGTGCTCGTATTCCAAAGGGTGTCCTATTAGTTGGACCTCCAGGTACAGGTAAAACTTTATTAGCGCGTGCTGTTGCAGGTGAGGCTGGCGTTCCATTCTTCTCTATCAGTGGTTCTGACTTCGTAGAGATGTTTGTCGGTGTCGGTGCATCACGTGTACGTGATTTATTTGAAAATGCAAAGAAAAATGCTCCTTGTATCATTTTCATTGATGAAATTGATGCAGTAGGTCGTCAACGTGGCGCAGGTCTTGGTGGTGGTCATGATGAGCGTGAGCAAACATTGAACCAATTACTTGTTGAAATGGATGGATTCGGTGCAAACGAAGGTATTATTATCGTTGCTGCGACAAACCGTCCAGACATTCTTGACCCAGCGTTATTACGTCCAGGTCGTTTTGACCGTCAAATTACAGTAGATCGTCCAGATGTAAATGGCCGTGAAGCTGTATTGAAAGTACATGCGCGTAATAAACCACTTGATGAGCATATTAATTTAAGAGCGATTGCGACTCGTACACCAGGATTCTCTGGTGCGGATCTTGAAAACTTATTAAACGAAGCTGCTTTAGTAGCTGCACGTCAAGATAAGAAGAAAATTGATATGAGTGATATCGATGAAGCGACGGATCGTGTTATTGCAGGTCCAGCTAAGAAAAGTCGTGTTATCTCTGAAAAAGAACGTAATATCGTTGCTTTCCATGAAGCAGGTCATACTGTAATTGGTGTTGTTCTCGATGAAGCTGATGTCGTTCATAAAGTAACAATTGTCCCTCGTGGTCAGGCTGGTGGATATGCGGTAATGCTTCCGAAAGAAGATCGTTACTTCATGACAAAGCCAGAGTTACTTGATAAAATCACTGGTTTACTTGGTGGCCGAGTAGCTGAGGAGATTGTATTTGGTGAAGTGAGTACAGGTGCTCATAATGACTTCCAACGTGCGACTGGTATTGCAAGACGCATGGTTACGGAATTTGGTATGAGTGACAAACTTGGACCGATGCAATTTGGTAGCTCGCAAGGTGGTCAAGTGTTCTTAGGAAGAGACTTCCACTCAGAACAAAACTATAGTGATGCGATTGCACATGAAATCGATATGGAAATGCAATCAATTATGAAAGAATGTTATGCTCGTGCAAAACAAATTCTTACTGAAAACCGTGATAAACTAGATATTATCGCGCAAACGTTACTTGAAGTAGAAACGTTAGATGCAGAGCAAATCAATCATTTATGTGATTACGGCAGATTGCCAGAACGTCCAACATCTTCAGATGATGTGAAAGTAAACATCAACATGAAGAAAGACGATGAAGATAAAGAAGATAAGTAAGAAAAGAAGGAGTGACTATCGTCACTCCTTTTTTGTTTGTTAAAACCTTTGTTAATTACTATTGAGAACTTAGTGGATAAAGTAATTTAAGTAAAACTAGTATTAAAAATTGAAATAGAGAGCAATCTTTTTGTAAAATGATGAGGATAGGAAAGCTGATTATATAAGTATGTGTGATATGATGTTTTTATAAGTTTTATACATACTGCACAAATATAGATTAAATAAGATAAGTGGTGAGAATATGATTTTTGTATTGGATGTAGGGAACACAAATGCTGTACTAGGTGTGTTTGAAGAGGGGGAACTTCGTCAGCATTGGCGCATGGAAACAGATCGTCATAAGACAGAAGATGAATATGGAATGCTTGTAAAGCAATTGCTTGAGCATGAGGGTCTTTCGTTTGAAGATGTGAAAGGTATTATTGTGTCTTCAGTTGTACCACCAATTATGTTTGCTTTAGAGCGCATGTGTGAAAAATATTTTAAAATTAAACCGCTTGTAGTAGGGCCTGGGATAAAAACAGGACTAAATATTAAATATGAAAATCCGCGTGAAGTAGGCGCAGACCGAATTGTAAATGCAGTAGCAGGAATCCACTTATATGGAAGTCCGCTTATTATCGTTGATTTTGGTACGGCTACTACATATTGTTATATTAACGAAGAAAAGCATTATATGGGTGGAGTTATTACACCAGGAATTATGATTTCAGCAGAGGCTTTATATAGCAGAGCAGCAAAACTTCCTCGTATCGAAATTACAAAACCAAGCAGTGTTGTTGGGAAAAATACAGTAAGTGCGATGCAATCTGGTATTCTTTATGGTTATGTTGGACAAGTGGAAGGTATTGTTAAGCGTATGAAAGAAGAAGCTAGACAAGAACCTAAAGTTATTGCAACAGGTGGATTGGCAAAATTAATTTCCGAAGAATCGAATGTAATTGATATTGTAGATCCGTTTTTAACGTTAAAAGGTTTGTATATGTTATATGAACGTAATGCAAATTTACAGCATGAGAAAGGTGAATAAATACGTATGAAAGATTATTTAGTAAAAGCGTTAGCGTTTGATGGAGAAGTGCGTGCGTATAGTGTGCGTACAACAAATACAGTAAGTGAGGCGCAAAGACGTCATGATACATGGAGAACAGCTTCAGCGGCACTAGGGCGTTCTTTAACTGCGGGTACAATGATGGGTGCAATGTTAAAAGGTGAGCAAAAGTTAACAATTAAGGTAGAAGGTAACGGTCCAATTGGCCCTATCTTAGTAGATGCTCATGCAAATGGAGATGTACGTGGTTATGTAACGAATCCGCATGTTGATTTTGAAGGAACAGAACAAGGGAAGTTACGTGTATATCAAGCGGTAGGTACAGAGGGGTTTGTAACTGTAATTAAAGATATTGGAATGCGTGAGCCGTTTATTGGTCAATCTCCAATCGTTTCAGGAGAATTAGGAGAAGACTTTACGTATTATTTTGCAGTTTCTGAACAAACGCCTTCTTCTGTAGGTGTTGGTGTTCTTGTAAATGGAGATGATAGCATATTAGCGGCAGGTGGATTTATCCTTCAAATTATGCCGGGTGCGCAAGATGAAACGATTTCATTTATTGAAGACCGTTTACAAAAGATTCCGCCTGTATCAACGTTGATTGAACAAGGCCTTTCTCCGGAAGAGCTACTATATGCAGTTCTTGGAGAAGATAAAGTAAAAGTATTAGAAACAATGGATGTTCAATTTAATTGCACATGCTCACGCGAGCGTATTGAGAGTGTATTAATTAGTTTAGGTAAAACAGAGTTAGAGCAAGTTCGTGAAGAAGAGGAAGAGACGGAAGTTCACTGTCATTTCTGTAATGAACGATACAAGTTCTCTAAAGAAGATATTACAAATTTAATCGAGAATTTGTAATAAGGGAATTAAGAGGAGCAATCCTCCAAATGAATTGACAAACAGGGAATTTTCTGACAAAATCTAAATATAAATAAAACCAATAAAAATACTTGGTGTTAGGAGTGACAGGAATGCGAGTGGCACAATCAGTTTCAGAATTAATCGGGAAAACGCCGATCGTTAAGTTGAACCGCATCGTAGAATCAGACAGCGCAGATATATACTTAAAATTAGAATTTATGAATCCGGGGAGTAGCGTTAAAGATCGTATTGCATTAGCTATGATTGAAGATGCTGAAAAAAAGGGATTATTAAAAGAAGGCGATACAATCATTGAGCCGACAAGTGGTAACACAGGAATTGGTTTAGCGATGGTAGCGGCTGCTAAAGGATATAATGCAATCTTAGTAATGCCAGAAACAATGAGTATTGAGCGTCGTAATTTATTACGTGCTTACGGTGCGGAATTAGTATTGACTCCAGGGCCTGAAGGAATGGGTGGAGCAATTCGTAAAGCGACTGAATTAGCAAAAGAGCATGGCTACTTTATACCACAACAGTTCAAAAACCAATCGAATCCAGAAATTCACCGTTTAACAACGGGTCCAGAAATTATTGAACAAATGGGCGACCAATTAGATGCATTTATTGCAGGTATTGGTACAGGTGGAACGATCACTGGTGCTGGTGAAGTACTGAAGGAAGCGTATAAGGATATTAAAATTTATGCGGTAGAACCTGCAGATTCACCAGTATTATCTGGTGGGAAACCAGGTCCACATAAAATCCAAGGAATTGGGGCGGGATTTGTTCCGGAGACGTTGGATGTAGAAGTATATGATGAAATTATTCAAGTGAAAACAGAGCAAGCATTTGAATATGCGAGAAGAGTGGCTAAAGAGGAAGGTATTTTAGTTGGTATCTCTTCAGGCGCGGTTATTTATGCAGCAACAGAAGTTGCGAAAAAGTTAGGTAAAGGGAAAAAGGTACTTGTTATTATCCCGAGTAATGGTGAACGTTATTTAAGTACACCACTTTATCAATTTGAATCATAATTAAATGCGATTGAAAAAGCATCCTTGAAAAAGGGTGCTTTTTCTTTTGGGATTGGAAATAGGAAAAGAGTGAATGACTAGAAAACTTCATGTAAAATAAGAGGTAGTATAATTAAATTATTTTCACTAGCCTTCGAGTATAATCAATCTCTATATAAATAACTTATGTAGTTTGAGCTGGTTTATCTAAGAGGGTGGGATAAAAGAAGACGGGGTGTTGATATGCAACGAAGAAAATCTTTAGCGCTTTCTATTCCATATCAGTTAGATTTCTTTAAGCAATATAAATTTCTTTCTCAGGGTAAATCGCAACATATTTTGTTAGAAAGTGGCCGTGGCGGTCGTTATAACATTGTAGGGCTGAAACCAGTAGCGGTAATCCAAGGGAAGGATGAAACGTTACATATAAGTGAAAGTGGTAAGGAAACAATAAAACGAGGGAATCCGTTAGATTTAATGCAAGAATATATGGAACAATGGAAGACGGACTATAACCCAGAGTATCCGCCTTTTCAAGGTGGTGCAATTGGCTATTTCAGTTATGACTGTATCCGTTATATTGAAAAGCTGCCTTCTCTTGCGGAAGATGATATTAATATACCTGACATCTTCTTTTTATTATTTGATGACGTATTTGTCTATGATCAAAAAGAACAAGTGTTATGGATTATTACGCATTATGTAGATAAATATGAAGAGGCAAAAGAACGGCTAAATGAGTGGAAGGGTCTTTGGATGACGGAAGCGCCTGAAGTGACAGTGCCCTTTGAAAGTCCTGAAAAGAAAAGTGAAGCGGTTGCTTTTACTGAAGCCAGCTTTATGAAGGCAGTTGAATGTATTCAAGAATATATTGGGGCGGGTGATGTGTTCCAAGTAAACTTGTCGACGAGACAAGAAAGAACGTTACAGACACACCCACTAGAAATTTATACAAGTCTTCGTGAAATTAATCCATCTCCATATATGGGTTACCTGGAGCTTGGGGATTTTCAAATTGTTAGTGGATCGCCAGAGTTGTTAATTAAGAAACAAGGAACTGAAGTAAGTACAAGACCAATTGCTGGAACGAGATCTAGAGGCGCGGATGAGCAAGAGGATGAAGAATTAGCAAGAGAATTAATTGAGAACGAAAAAGAAAGAGCAGAGCATGTAATGCTTGTGGATTTAGAAAGAAATGATTTAGGACGTGTTTGTAAATATGGCACTGTAGAAGTAGATGAATTTATGGTAATTGAGAAATACTCACATGTTATGCATATTGTTTCTAATGTGCGTGGTGAGGTGGAAGAAGATAAAGATGCTTTTGATTTAGTGAAGGCTGTATTCCCTGGGGGAACAATTACTGGTGCCCCGAAAATACGTACGATGGAAATTATTGAGGAATTAGAACCTGTTCGAAGAGGGATTTATACAGGTTCAATCGGTTGGATTGGTTATTCTGGAGATACAGAATTGAATATTGTAATTAGAACACTTCTTGCTAAAGATGGAAAAGCTCATGTACAAGCAGGGGCGGGAATTGTAATTGATTCAAATCCAGAAAATGAATATAAAGAGTCGTTAAAAAAGGCGATTGCTTTATGGCGTGCAAAAGAACGTAGCGAAGAAACGGTTAGGTGAGAGAAATGATATTAATGATTGATAATTATGATTCTTTTACATTTAATTTAGTGCAGTTTCTTGGAGAACTTGGACAAGAGCTCGTTGTTAAACGTAACGATGAAGTGACCATTTCAGATATTGAGAATATGAAACCAGATTTTCTAATGATTTCTCCAGGTCCATGTAGTCCTAATGAAGCGGGGATTAGTATGGAAGTTATTAAATACTTTGCTGGAAAGATTCCGATTTTTGGAGTTTGTCTTGGGCATCAATCCATTGCACAAGTGTTTGGTGGAGAGGTTGTCCGTGCAGAACGATTAATGCATGGGAAAACGTCGCTTATGCATCATGATGGAAAGACGATTTTTTCGGATATTCCTAATCCGTTTACTGCGACGCGCTATCATTCCCTTATTGTTAAGAAAGAAACGTTACCCGATTGCTTAGAGATAACATCTTGGACAGAGGAAGGAGAAATTATGGCACTTCGTCATAAGACATTGCCGATAGAGGGTGTGCAATTCCATCCGGAATCTATTATGACTTCTCATGGGAAAGAGTTGTTACAGAATTTCATTTGTAAATACAGGCCAAGTGCAACATTATGTTAATTTACGTAAATGGTCAGTATGTAGAAGCAAGTGAAGCGAAAATTTCTCCTTATGATCATGGTTATTTATATGGTCTTGGAGTTTTTGAAACGTTTCGTATTTATAATGGTCATCCTTTCTTATTGGATGATCATTATGATCGTTTAATAGAAGCGCTGGATACATTGCAAATTAAATGGACAATGACAAAAAATGATGTGATGCTTATTTTAAAAAATTTACTCGCTAAGAATGAATTGGAGCATGCATATGTACGTTTTAATGTATCAGCGGGTATAGATGAAATAGGATTACAAACGGAAATGTATGAAGAGCCTTCGGTTATTGTTTTTATAAAACCTTTAACAGCGCCGGGGGATGTAGCGGAAAAAGAAGGTGTTATTCTAAAACAAGTGCGAAATACACCGGAAGGAACATTTCGCCTGAAGTCTCATCACTATTTAAATAATATTTTAGGGAAGCGTGAAATTGGAAATGTTGTGAGTAAGGAAGGTATTTTCCTTACTGAAGCAGGTTATGTTGCAGAGGGTATTGTTTCGAATCTATTTTTTGTGAAAGGTGATGTTTTATATACGCCTTCGTTAGAGACAGGGATTTTAAATGGTATCACTCGTGCGTTTATTATAAAGAGTGCTGAACAATTAAATATAGAAGTAAAGGAAGGTTTCTTTACAAAAGATGAGCTACTTTCAGCGGATGAAGTCTTCGTAACAAACTCCATTCAAGAAATTGTTCCGCTTTATCGTATAGAAGCGCAGGATTTCCCGGGTAAAGTAGGAGTGGTTACAAAAAGTTTAATGTACCTTTATGGAATGCAAAGAGAGAAATTATGGAGCAGAAATGAATTACGAAGAGGAGATGCGTAGTTTGAAGTGGGATTATGATTTACGCTGCGGCGAATATACATTGAATTTAAATGAAAAAACATTAATCATGGGAATTTTAAATGTAACACCAGATTCGTTTTCTGATGGTGGGAGTTACAACGAGGTAGATGCTGCGGTACGTCACGCAAAAGAAATGCAAGGTGAAGGTGCTCATATTATTGATATTGGTGGCGAATCTACTCGCCCGGGTTTTGCTAAAGTATCAGTAGAAGAAGAAATAAAGCGAGTTGTCCCGATGATTCAAGCAGTTTCAAAAGAAGTAAAATTGCCTATATCTATCGATACATATAAAGCTGAAGTTGCAAAGCAAGCAATTGAGGCTGGTGCTCATATTATTAATGATATTTGGGGAGCGAAGGCGGAGCCAAAAATTGCTGAAGTCGCAGCTCATTATGATGTACCCATCATTTTAATGCATAACCGCGATAATATGAATTATCGTAATTTAATGGCGGATATGATTGCTGATTTGTATGACAGTATTAAAATTGTTAAAAATGCTGGTGTGCGAGATGAGAATATTATTTTAGATCCAGGTATCGGTTTTGCTAAAACACCTGAGCAGAACTTAGAGGCGATGCGTAATTTAGAACAGTTAAATGTGCTAGGTTATCCGGTTCTCTTAGGTACTTCGAGAAAGTCCTTTATTGGGCACGTATTAGATTTGCCAGTAGAGGAACGCCTTGAGGGAACGGGAGCTACTGTTTGTCTTGGTATTGAAAAGGGCTGTGAGTTTGTTCGTGTCCATGATGTGAAAGAAATGGCGCGTATGGCTAAAATGATGGATGCGATGATTGGTAAGGGGGTAAGGTAATTGGATAAAATTTATATCCATGATATGGAGTTTTATGGTTATCATGGTGTGTTCCCAGAGGAGAATAAATTAGGTCAGAGATTTAAAGTTGACTTAACGGTGGAGTTGGATTTAAAGTGTGCAGGGGAAAGTGATGACTTAGAGCATTCGGTCAATTATGGAGAGCTTTTCGAATTATGTAGAAAAGTTGTTGAGGATAGAAAGTATAAGCTTGTGGAGAGTATCGCTGAAAATATTGCTGCAGATATATTAAAACAATATGAAAGTATTTCGCGCTGTACAATTAAGGTAATTAAGCCGGATCCACCGATACCGGGTCATTATCGTGCTGTAGCAGTAGAAATTACGAGAGGACGTCCATGAACAATATAGCTTACATTGCATTAGGGTCAAATATTGGAGAGCGTTATACGTATCTAACTGAAGCGATTCAGTTTTTAAATAAAAATCCTTATATTCAGGTTGATGATATTTCATCTGTATATGAAACTGAGCCAGTTGGCTATACTGACCAAAGTTGCTTTTTAAATTTAGTTATAAAAATTTCTACCAATTTATCACCACAAGAATTATTGAAAGTAACACAAAAAGTAGAAAATGACCTAGGAAGAAAAAGGGAAATTAGGTGGGGGCCGAGGACTATCGACCTTGACATTTTACTTTATAATCAAGAGAATATTGAAGCAGAGAATCTTATTGTTCCGCATCCGCGGATGTTTGAAAGAGCTTTTGTTATCGTTCCGTTGTTAGAGATTAATCAAGACATAAAACAAAACATTTCACGTTCACAAGTAGAAGAAATGAAAAGGCGAGAGGGAGTAACGGTATGGAAGCAGAAAAATGGGGAAGACGCATTCGTGCTTTTCGAAAGCTAAAAGGCTATACACAAGAAGGTTTTGCTAAAGAACTAGGGGTATCTGTATCTGTTTTAGGTGAGGTTGAGAGAGGGAATAGATCGCCTTCTCAAGATTTTGTAGTAGAAGTTGCCAAGGCATTAAATGTTTCAATAGAGGAATTAATGCCAAAGTGATTGTACAGGAAGGAGTAGATTGATTGTTAAAGATTGCAAATATCGAGATGAAAAATCCGGTTGTACTAGCACCGATGGCGGGAGTTTGTAACTCTGCATTCCGTTTAACAGTAAAAGAATTTGGTGCCGGCTTAGTTTGTGCTGAAATGGTAAGTGATAAGGCAATATTGCTTAATAATAAAAGAACATTAGATATGTTATATATCGACGAGAGAGAAAAGCCATTAAGTTTACAAATTTTTGGTGGAGAGAAAGAAACTCTTGTAGATGCTGCGAAATATGTAGATAAATATACGACAGCAGACATAATTGATATTAATATGGGTTGTCCAGTGCCGAAAATCGTTAAATGTGATGCGGGGGCAAGGTGGCTTTTAGACCCGAATAAAATATATGAAATGGTAGCAGCGGTTGTAGATGCTGTTGAAAAGCCGGTTACAGTTAAAATGCGTATCGGTTGGGATGAAGAACATATTTTCGCAATAGAAAATGCTAGGGCTGTTGAGCGTGCTGGTGGCCAAGCTGTGGCGGTTCACGGACGTACACGAGTGCAAATGTATGAAGGAAAAGCGGATTGGGATATTATTAAACAAGTAAAACAATCTGTAAATATCCCGGTTATCGGAAATGGTGATGTCGCAACGCCGCAAGATGCAAAGCGTATGCTTGATGAAATTGGTGTAGATGGTGTTATGATTGGTCGTGCTGCTCTTGGAGATCCGTGGATGATTTATCGTACGGTAAAGTATTTGGAGACGGGTGAATTAATGCCGGAACCAACAGTGCGCGAGAAAATTGATGTATGTATGTTGCATCTAGATCGTCTTATCGACTTAAAGAATGAAAGTGTCGCTGTAAGAGAGATGAGAAAACATGCAGCTTGGTATTTAAAAGGTGTTCGTGGTAATGCGAGTGTACGTAATGGTATTAATGCTTGTAACACACGGGAAGACCTTGCGAATGTGTTAGGTACATTTGTAGAAGAAGTGGAAGTGAAACAACAAACAATTTACGTTGGTTAATAATGGACATAGGAGATTGACATTCTTCTATACACTTCCTATAATTACGTGAAAGAAAGAAGAGCTGCCAGTTAGTTGCTGGCAGTTTTTCTAGTTGAGTAGAAAATGCTATACTGTATATATTGTAAAATTAAATAGAGCTGGAGTGATATCAATATCATGGATAACATGAACCACGAAGAATTAAACGACCAATTGATTGTTCGTCGTGAAAAGCTACATAATTTACGTGAACAAGGAATTGACCCGTTCGGTAAAAGATTTGAACGCACAAATTCAACAACTGACTTAGTGAGTCTATATGGAGAGTTCTCTAAGGAAGAATTAGAGGAGAAGGAAATCGCTGTTTCTATCGCTGGTCGTATTATGACAAAACGCGGAAAAGGGAAAGCTGGATTTGCACACGTTCAAGATTTACATGGACAAGTTCAAATTTATGTTCGTAAAGATGCTGTTGGAGATGACGAGTACGAATTATTTAAAACAGCAGATTTAGGTGATTTAGTAGGTATTGAAGGTAAAGTGTTCAAAACAAACGTTGGAGAACTTTCAGTAAAAGCAACAGGCTTTACGCTATTAACGAAATCTCTTCGTCCATTACCAGATAAATACCATGGATTAAAAGATGTTGAACAACGCTACCGTCAACGTTACTTAGACTTGATTACAAGTATGGAAAGTCGTGAAACGTTCGTTACTCGTAGTAAAATCATTCGTGAGATGAGAAGATACCTAGATGACAACGGTTATCTTGAAGTGGAAACACCTATGATGCATGCAATTGCAGGTGGAGCTTCTGCGCGTCCTTTCACTACACACCATAATGCGTTAGATATGGAATTATATATGCGTATCGCAATTGAGCTACATTTAAAGCGTCTTATTGTGGGTGGTTTAGAAAAAGTATATGAGATCGGCCGTGTATTCCGTAATGAGGGTGTATCAACTCGTCATAACCCTGAGTTTACGATGATTGAATTATATGAAGCATACGCTGATTATAAAGATATTATGAAGTTAACAGAAGATATGGTTGCTCATATCGCGAAAAAGGTACTGGGTACAACAACAATCCAGTATGGTGATTATGAAATTAATCTAGAACCAGAATGGACACGTCTTCATATGGTAGATGCGATTAAGCAATACTCTGGAGCTGATTTCTGGAATCCGATGAGTGTAGAAGAAGCGCGTGAACTTGCAAAAGAACATAATGTAGAAATTAAAGATACAATGGAAGTTGGTCATATTATAAATGAATTCTTCGAACAAAAAGTAGAAGATAAATTAATCCAACCAACATTTATTTACGGTCATCCGGTAGAAATCTCGCCGCTTGCGAAAAAGAATGATGAAGATCCACGATTCACAGATCGTTTCGAATTATTTATCGTTGCACGTGAACATGCAAATGCATTCACTGAATTAAATGATCCAATCGATCAAAAAGAACGTTTTGAAGCGCAATTAAAAGAGCGCGAACAAGGTAATGACGAAGCTCATATGATGGATGATGATTATATTGAAGCTCTTGAGTACGGTATGCCTCCTACGGGTGGATTAGGAATTGGTATTGATCGTCTAGTTATGTTATTAACAAATGCACCATCTATTCGTGATGTATTATTATTCCCTGCTATGCGCCATAAACAAGACTAAGCTTTGGAGATTTCTCCAAAGCTTTTTTTATTTGAGCATGAGTTGCGTGGGTATAGTAAATCTTGATAGTGCGAGAAATTATATTTATATAGAAGAAATGTGCTGTTTTTATACTTTTTTACTAAGTTAAAAATTTTATTAGAAAAACTATTGCATTTTAATAATCAAACTGGTATATTTATATTCGTTGCCACGAAAGGTAACAAACAAAACAAACGAAAAACAACTTATTGAAAAAAGTTGTTGACGAAAATATAACGAAATGTTATATTGATAAAGTCGCTTCCGAGCGACGAAGTAGTTCTTTGAAAACTGAACGAAACAAACAACGTGAAACGTCAATTTTTATTTTAGATGCTAGACAAACTAACTTTATTGGAGAGTTTGATCCTGGCTCAGGATGAACGCTGGCGGCGTGCCTAATACATGCAAGTCGAGCGAATGGATTAAGAGCTTGCTCTTATGAAGTTAGCGGCGGACGGGTGAGTAACACGTGGGTAACCTGCCCATAAGACTGGGATAACTCCGGGAAACCGGGGCTAATACCGGATAACATTTTGAACTGCATGGTTCGAAATTGAAAGGCGGCTTCGGCTGTCACTTATGGATGGACCCGCGTCGCATTAGCTAGTTGGTGAGGTAACGGCTCACCAAGGCAACGATGCGTAGCCGACCTGAGAGGGTGATCGGCCACACTGGGACTGAGACACGGCCCAGACTCCTACGGGAGGCAGCAGTAGGGAATCTTCCGCAATGGACGAAAGTCTGACGGAGCAACGCCGCGTGAGTGATGAAGGCTTTCGGGTCGTAAAACTCTGTTGTTAGGGAAGAACAAGTGCTAGTTAAATAAGCTGGCACCTTGACGGTACCTAACCAGAAAGCCACGGCTAACTACGTGCCAGCAGCCGCGGTAATACGTAGGTGGCAAGCGTTATCCGGAATTATTGGGCGTAAAGCGCGCGCAGGTGGTTTCTTAAGTCTGATGTGAAAGCCCACGGCTCAACCGTGGAGGGTCATTGGAAACTGGGAGACTTGAGTGCAGAAGAGGAAAGTGGAATTCCATGTGTAGCGGTGAAATGCGTAGAGATATGGAGGAACACCAGTGGCGAAGGCGACTTTCTGGTCTGTAACTGACACTGAGGCGCGAAAGCGTGGGGAGCAAACAGGATTAGATACCCTGGTAGTCCACGCCGTAAACGATGAGTGCTAAGTGTTAGAGGGTTTCCGCCCAGTCTAAGTTAACATTAATCCTTGAACGCGGCGCACGAAAAACGCGAAAGCGTTTCACGATAAATGCGAAAACCGTACTTTGATACATGGCAGTCCTGCCAAATCCCGTTTTAACTGAACGAATAAATG
>NZ_JBVYHY010000019.1:0-6302 GCF_056033865.1 Bacillus sp. FAU20 | reverse complement strand
TCATTTACTTGGTTGTTATGAAAACCGGGTGTTTAACCACCACTGCCATGTATCAAAGTACGGTTTTCGCATTTATCGTGAAACGCTTTCGCGTTTTTCGTGCGCCGCTTCAGTTAAGGTTAGTAATTTTTTTGCTTCTTCTATTTTCTCCCTTTGAATGTATTGACTTAAAGTGATTCCTACTTCTTTTTTAAATAAACTAGATAAATAAGTCGGGTTCACATGTAACAGCTCAGCAAGTTCACTAAGAGCAATCTTTTGATAGATATTTCTGTTAATATAATTTAAACATGTCGTAATCGTATTTGAATATTTTTTTGTTTTGTATTCTTTTACACGGTCAGCAAACGTACATAAGGCATCTTCTATCAAGCGATTAACAGAATACATATTATCTAATTGTCTCAATAGTTTGTATATACAAATCACTCAGTGCAAAGGCGATATCTGTGGGTAAATTTCCCTCAATCGCATATCTTGCAGCTAAAGTAATTGCCATAATTCCGTTATTTTTTTGATTTCTAAGTTGATTTCCTTGAGATGTGATTACCTGCATCTTCTTGAGGAAAAGAATAGGCATATTTGATTACGCTTTCTTTATTTCCTTCTGTAATTTGTGAAAAAAATTTACGCTCTAAGGAGATATTGTAACTTCTCAACATTATTTTGCCGACGATTAGAAATATACAAATCTGGATGTATGATTTTATAAGGAGTCTGTTCTAACACTTTATTTTTTTTCCAAACGGTATCAATATCTAATTTTTCTTTAAAAATCATGTAATGTAAGAAAATCCCTATCTGAAGTAATGTGATTTTCTTTACTTCCGATAGGGATTGATAGTACGAATAATCCCTCCTGTATTTTGTTACTCGATTGAAACGTTTTCATTAATTTGATTGCCATTTCATCTGTTACTTTTGGATAGGTGATCGGCCCAATAACAATTGTTCCCTTTATATCTTCCTGATTTTTAACTTGTATGAAGATAAAGTTTTCAAGATAATCATTCTCCATAAATAGCGGAAAATTAAATAGATTAATTTTTTTGCACAGTGTTTGAAAATGCTCCTCTTTAGATGAATAGAAAGGACTACTTATATCATAGCAAGTAGCATAATCTAAAATTTTCCCATCCTCAGATAAAAAATAAACGGGTACAAAAAACGTTTTATGAATGAGATCACAGATATATTGTGTATTAACTAAACCTCGCATCTTATTCTCCTTTTAAATGTATATAGTAATATAAGCAGAAATTACACCAAGTAAAATACCATTTTTCCAAAAAAATCACTATAAAAATCCAAAAAGTGCAAAATAGTGCTACCAAAGGAAAGATTTTACCATACTTTTTTACGACAATCTTATATTATGTTTTTAGTAATTAATATCCATCTAAATATCTAGGAAAGGGGATGCAGTCTTTTCGATGAATGGGGAAGCGGCTATTTGTTCTGATACATACATGTTAATTTTCAAATAATACGTAAAAACGTTTGAAAATTACAACTTTTATCGAAAATATAGCTTTATTATACCAATTCATTCCAAATATTTGAATGTTTTTAGATGTTAATTGCTGAATTCTCCCTAAATAGAAACAATAGAGTTTCTATTAAAAGGGAAGGGAACTTATTTGTATTTACATCAAGGAGGGGAGAAGATATTGCAAAAGTATTTTGATTTTAAAAGATACGGTAAGCGCTTCAAACAGACCATAGTATCATTGTTAGCTTTTTTGTTAGTTTTTAGTGGGGTAGCACCTAGTATGGTTTTACAGACCGTTCATGCTGAGACAGGAACATCTACAAATACTGCTGTAACACAAGCGAAAAATAAAATGCTAACGTATAAGTTTGATAATTTCTCTAGTGATGCAGTAAGTCAATTGTTTACTTTGAATGATGCCGCTGAAGTTCCTGGAGGGGCAAACTTTTTACGATTGACACCGGCATCTACATTGAAATGTGGGGCAGCTTTTACCAAAAATGAAATTTGTTCTAAAAACAATTATTCATTCAGCACAGCCTTCTCATTTAAAATGAGTAATCCAAGTCCCTCAGGCGCAAGTGACGGTTTAACCTTTACGATTCAAGGGGGGACATCTAGTTCGCATACAAATGGAGGTAGCCTAAACTTTTATGGTATTAAACCTAGTTTTACGGTTAAATATGATACGTTTTTAAATACGGATTATAGAGATCCTTCTGCAAACTATATTGGAATTGCGAAAAATGGGAATCCGGTAAATCAACCTGGTTGGTATACCGATTTAAATCAATATAATACAAATAATGGTACCAACTATGCTTTATCAAATGGAACCCAGTATTATACATGGATTGACTACGATGGTTTAAATAAAAATGTACAAGTTCTGCTAGGTACTTCTCCAGATCGAGCAAGCGCAAAAAAAGTGTTAGATGTAGGTAACATCGATCTTGGTACTATATTTAATGGACAACCCTATCATGCTGGTTTTACCGCATCAACAGGAAGTCCAAATTACGAAACGCATGATATCAATAGTTGGTATTTTGTTAATGATTATGTACCTATTGAAACACTTAATCCGAATAATGATTATAAGCAAGCACCGAGCAGTATGAAAGTAACGACAGGGCCGTCGGATAAACCAGGAGTATATGATGTTACGGCAATCCTACAAGATCCATTAGGAAATCCTGTTGCTGGTGCATCATTAGATAATCTTACTTCAACTGACGGGCAGTTAACTGGACCGAATGGAGAGTCTGTAACAGATTTAGTATCAGATGCAGACGGAAAAATCCATGCAGTATTGAAAAATTTCGATCATTCTAAAGATACTACCGTATCAGCAACTGTTGGTTGCGCCACGGATTCTAAAATGATACCAGCTGGCAACCAACCACCAATTGCGCCGGATGATGAAAAGACTATTTCGGTAAATACAAAGGTCTCAGGGCAGGTAAAAGGAACGGATCCAGATGGTGACAGTTTAACTTATCGTACAGGTAGTAAGCAGCCAAGTCATGGGACAGTTGTAGTAAATGCAGACGGAACATGGACCTATACGCCTGGTAAAGACTATGTTGGTGATGATTCCTTTACTGTTATGGTAGATGACGGGCATGGTGGAACGACAGAAGCGACAATCGTCATACATGTCAAACCAACTCCTGTCCTAGAATCAAAGAAAAAAGCAAGCATTCAACAAAAGGCAGATGGAAACAAAGACGCGACTCATCCTGAAGTGGGAGATACGCTTCTTTATACAATCCAGACCCGTAATACGATTGCAGAAAGTCCAGTAAAAAATGCTGTAATTGAAGACCAATTGCCAGAAGGTCTGGAATATGTACCAGGAACATTACAAGTTGATGGAAAAGCTGTGACGGATGCTGAAGGTGACGATAATGGTCACTATATTCAGGGTAGAGTTACAGGAAAACTTGGTGATATTTCAGATGCTGAATGGCATAATGTAACATTCCACGCAAAAGTCAAAGCAGACCAAGCTGGAAAATCCATTCAAAATAAAGCGACTGTCACTGGAGAGGGTGTACCACCACAAGAACCAACAATAACAGTTGAGGTATCTACACCTGAAACACCAACTCCACCAGCAAACTCATGTGGGCAATTGGGACGTGTAGCACTTATTAATGGTAGTTTTGAGGAAGGACCAGAAAAAGGTTCATATAATAATGCTTTCATGTTCCGTGAATCTGAGGTACCAGGTTGGTTGACAACTGATGATTTTAAAGGTGAAAAATTAATTGAAATTTGGGATTACAAACAAGGATATCCAGATGTGGTAAGAAATTATCCAACTCCACCTGATGGGAATCGATATGCAGAACTTAATGCATTTGAAAATGGTATGCTTTATCAAGATATAAAGACAATGCCTGGACAAACTATCTATTGGCGATTGTCTCATTTGGGACGTCTTGGTGTAGATACGATGCAAGTTCGCATTGGTGCCGTAACAAATAATCCTTATACTACTGTAGTCCAAAAACAAATGTCGGATGGAAATACTGCTTGGGGAACCTATACAGGAACTTATAAAGTACCAGAAGGGCAAACTACAACAAGATTTGGTTTTGAGGCAGTTAGTAGTGCAGGTGGAAATATTGCAGCAGGTAATTTCTTAGATGGTGTTTTCCTAGGTACGGAGCCTTGTATATCAGCAACAAAATCTGTATCTCCAGAAGGTCAAGTGAAAGCGGGAGATGAGTTAACGTATAACGTAATTGTGAAAAATGATGGTGGCGACGTTGCTTCTAATGCAGTGTTCACAGATGCGATTCCTGAAGGAACTGAATACGTACCTGGATCTATACAAGTAACAAAAAATGCAAAGACAAATTCTATCACTGATGGAAAAGATACAGATTCAGGGCATTACCAAGATGGAAAAGTAACAGTTAATCTAGGAGATTTACCGAATACAGATATCTTACCTGAAGGCGTTACCGTGCAATTCAAAGTAAAAGTACTGTCAGGCCATAACAATCAACAAATTAAGAATAAAGCAAACGTTGCTTATAAGAATTTGTTGGTAAACAAAGATCAATCTGTTGATACCAATGAAGTTGTTAATACTGTGATTGTAAAAGATCCAAAAGTAGAATCTAAGAAAACCGCAAAAAACCTACAAGATAAAAATATCGAAGTAGGAGATGAAATCGAATATACGATTCATATGCGTAATACGGTTTCTGATAGCATTGTAAAAAATGCGGTAATTGAAGACCAATTACCAGAAGGTCTAGAATATGTCCCAGGAACATTACAAGTGAATGGAAAACCCGTAACAGATACCGAAGGCGATGATAACGGTCAATATGTACAAGGGAAATTCACAGGACAACTGGGCGATATTACAGATACGGAATGGCATACTGTTGTATTCCATGCGAAGGTAAAAGCTGGACAAGCTGGACACGACATTCAAAATACTGCAAAAGTAACAGGAGAGAATGTACCGCCGCAAGAACCAAGTACAACAGTAGAAGTTTATCCTAGAAATCCTAAAGTAGAGTCTAAGAAAACCGCAAAAAACCTACAAGATAAAAATATTGAAGTAGGAGACGAAATCAAATATACGATTCAAATGCGTAATACGATTTCGGATAGTATTGTGAAAAATGCAGTAATTGAAGACCAATTACCAGAAGGTCTAGAATATGTCCCAGGGACATTACAAGTGAATGGACAAGCTGTGACAGATGCTGAAGGCGATGATACAGGTCAATATGTACAAGGGAAAATCACAGGACAACTAGGTGATATTGCAGATACAGAATGGCATACGGTCGTATTTCATGCAAAAGTCAAGGCAGGACAGGAAGGAACAGCTATTCAAAATACTGCAAAAGTAACAGGGGAAAATGTTCCGCCACAAGAACCAACAACAGAAATTAAAGTACAACCGCTTGGACAAATTGAAATTGAAAAAGTGGATGCTGCGGATTCTGCTATCAAATTAAAAAATGCCGTATTCCAGATTATAGACAAAGATGGGAAAGAAGTTGGAAAACTAACGACAGATGAAAATGGGAAAGCAACTTCTGAACTATTACTCTTAGGAAAATACACAGTAAAAGAAATCAAGGCGCCAGATGGATACATGTTATTAAAAGATCCAATTGAAGTAGAAGTTTCTTCACCATTACACAAGATTACAGTAGAAAACTCAAAAAATGGATGGAACATTCCACATACAGGTGGGATAGGAACAACTTTATTTTACCTGATTGGCATGATCATAATGGTGGCAGCATTGGTTGTATTTTTCCGTAAGAGAGTTACAAACAAATAAAAAAGAAACAATAGGGAGAGGTAAAGTAGATGAAAAAACTATTCAGTATGCTATTAATCCTTGTATTCACATTTGCTATGATGCCTAGCACGTTTGCAAATGCGGCTTCAAGAAGCACAGGTACATTAACAATTCATAAATATGAGCAAGAAAAAGACGGAACTCCAGGTGCGGAAGGCGATGGTTCTTCCAACCAAACTGTTCCTGCAGATGCAAAAGCATTACCAGGAGTAACATTTGAAATTAAACAAATTGCATCATTTGAGAAAATCACAAATGATGGAACAATCGCAAAAGAAAGCGTAACACCAGTTACAACTGCAAAATCAATTCAAGTAACAACAGATGCAAATGGTCAAGCTGTATTCCCGAATTTACCATTAGGACGTTATGAAGTAAAAGAAATTGCTGGTCCAACACATGTTAATTTAAATCCAAACACGTATACAGTTGATATCCCGATGACAGATAAAGAGGGTAAAGGTT
>NZ_JBVYHY010000018.1:0-2501 GCF_056033865.1 Bacillus sp. FAU20 | reverse complement strand
TGTTGTTGTTCTTCGTTGGGTTATGCAAGCCGGATCTCTAACCACCACTGCCATGTATCAAAGTACGGTTTTCGCATTTATCGTGAAACGCTTTCGCGTTTTTCGTGCGCCGCTTCAGGAGGGGAAATATGCATTACCGCACATTAGGTAACACTGGAATAACTGTTTCTGAAATAGGTTTTGGGGCATGGGCAATCGGTGGTGATGAATGGGGACCTGTTAACGATAAACAATCTATAACTGCTATAAAAAAAGCCATTGAGTGTGGTGTGAATTTTATTGATACTGCGGATGTGTATGGTTTAGGACATAGTGAAAAGTTGGTGGCTACCGCGATTAAAGGACATCGTAATGATATTATACTATCAACGAAAGGTGGTTTAATCGGACATCACTACGACCCTAATGGCGTTCCTGTATATGATACTCCTGAAAAAATCATCGCCGTATTTGAAACAAGTTTACAACGTCTTCAAACAGATTATATTGATCTTTATTTTTGTCATATTTGGTGGCATAATCGTAGAGAAACAGAAGCATTTCTACGTGCATTTGACATATTAAAACGTGATGGCAAAGTAAGAGCAGTCGGTGTTTCGACTCATGATTTACAATACATTCATCATTTCAATAACAACAACGAAATTGATATCGTACAACTTGATTACAATATATTAAATCGAAAACCAGAAAAAGATATATTACCATTCTTACAAGAGAAAAATCTAGGGGCTGTTATTCGTGGTCCATTAAAAATGGGCATTTTAACTGGAAAATTTACAAATAAAACAATTTTTCCAGATGGAGATTTACGCAAAGATTGGCCAAATGAAACTTGGTTTCAAGAAGACTTACAAACCGTAGAGAAACTTCGGTTGCTCTCAAATAAAAATCAGACCCTAGGGCAACTTGCACTTCGCTATGTACTCTCTCATCCGGCAGTAAGTGTTGTAATTCCTGGTGCGAAGTCAGGAACGCAAGCACAAGAAAATGCAAATGCATCTGTTCGCCCTATTTTGAGTGATGAAGAGCTTAACTATATTCATTCAATATAAAAAGCCCAATCCGGGCTTTTTAATTTGGCAAACTAATATCATACTCCATTCGCTTCGCTGTGTCCTCCGCAACATGCACACCTAACAAGTTTTTCACAATATGAAATGCCATATTAATTCCAGCTGAAATTCCGGCAGATGTTATAATATGTCCTTCATCTACAAACTTTACATTTTCTATAACTTCAACATTTTGAAACTCATTTTTAAACTTTTCAATACTAGCCCAATGTGTTGTTGCTTTTAACCCTTCCAGTAAACCTGCTTTCGCCAGTAATAACGCTCCTGTACAAACTGAAGTCATCAGCTTTACTTCTTTCATTTGTTGGCGAATCCATTTTATTACTATTTCATTTTTTATTTCATATTTTCTAGCACCTAGCCCACCCGGAATTATTAAAATATCCACTGGTGGTAAATTTTCAATACTATAATCTGGCTGTACCTTCAATCCATTCCTTGCTGTAATCATTTCTCCATTCTCGTTAACTGTATAAACAGTAAATGGTTTTTCTTCATTCACCTCAGTTACAGAAAAAACTTCAAATGGCCCTGCAAAGTCTAACACTTCTACTTCATTAAATAAAAATATACCAACACTCCATTTATTCATCATAAGTTCACTTCCTGTTTCAAACGATGTAAAAGGTGATCATATCCTTTTTCTAATGCAATATCATACGCTGTTTTCCCATCATTTTTCTTTATCATCTTATTAGCTCCATTTTTAAGGAGTAGCATAATTATTTCTTCATTTCCTAATAATGCCGCTTCGTGAAGTCCTGTCCAGCCACCACTTTGCATAATATTTACATTTGATCCTTTTTCAATTAAGAAAGCAACAAGTTCACTTTGCTTGTTCGCGATTGCTGCTTGCAAAGGCGTATTTTCATTTTCGTTTTTCGCTCTACTATGTATATCTGCACCGCTTTCTAAAAGAAAACTCGCTATTTCTTTTTGTCCAAAATAAGCTGCTAAATGAAGTGGTGTCCAGCCATCTTCACTACATTCGTTAACAATACTTGGACTCGCCTTTATAAACTTCACTACTTTTCCCTTATGACCACTTATAACAGCTTGTGCTATTGATTGTAAATGCTCCATAATAATCTCCCATCCTTCAAACTATTTAAGCATCTCCTTCTACATGTTCTATTAATTATTACATTTTCCTTTTAAAACCTTAAGTTTACATAATAATATTATATATCACCTTTTGTGCTTAATGCTGAATAGCAATAATGTTAAAAATACTGCCTTTAAACAATGAAGACCATGATTTCATTAGAGTTACTGAAAAAGCAAGCAAAAAACTATACACATAGTTTTCATCATATTTGTTCAGTTGCATGAACTAAAACAGGTAATGTTTATTCTGCTATTTATGCTTTCAACATATCAAATAATATTATTCCAATAAAAAAACAATCCATTTTTAAAATGAAG
>NZ_JBVYHY010000017.1:127500-173287 GCF_056033865.1 Bacillus sp. FAU20 | reverse complement strand
TAAACTGTAGAGCGTTCCACAAGTTCGTATGGAATTTCCAGCTTTTCTTGTTTAGAACTCTCGTCATTCACTTTTCTATGCAACATTTCAAAAGCAGTTTTCCCTATCTCCTTTAAATTTTGATCAATAGTTGTCAATTGTAACACTTGCGAGATAGGTTGATTATCAAAGCCAATAATCGCTAAATCCTCAGGAACTTGAATCCCTAGTTTTTCAACCTCTGTCATAACCCCAATCGCAACTTCATCACCTGCTACTATTAATGCTTCAGGAAGATCCTGTATCTCTTTTAACTTATGAGCCACTTTTACACCATCTTCTAGTGTAAAACATTCTGTAAAAATCCATTCTTCATTAACCTCTTCGTCTATAGATTGCAATCGCTGTTTATAAACATCAAAACGCTTTTGACTACTCGGCCCTAATTTTCTTCCCGTACAATAACCAATTTTTTTATAACCTTTCTCAATCAAATAATCCATTCCTAATTGAAAGGCCGCTGAATGATTCGTATATACACTTGAGATGTTTGAAATATCATTATCTTCACAAGCAATTATTGTGCCGTAAGAAGCATACGGTTCTATCGTTTCCCAATCATTTGCACGTGAACAAATAATAAGACCATCCAATTGTTTTGTTTTTAACATATGTAAACTTTTCATTTCTTCTTTTTTATTATAATTCGTTTGGCAAAGTAACACTCTGTAATTATGAGTTAACGCAATCTCCATCATTCCGCTCACCATCGCATCAAAACACGGATGATTAATATACGGTAAAATCACACCAACAATATTCGTCTTTCCTTTTGATAAATGAACAGCATTTGCGTTTTGCGAGTAATTCAATTTCTCAACTATCTCTATAACCGCTTTCCTTTTTTCTTCACTTACATATGGGTGATCATTCAACACTCTCGAAACAGTCGTAACTGAAACTCCCGCTATCTTTGCTATATCTTTAATATTAGCCATACACTCACCTCTATCTTTAACTTAATGAATCTCATGAACATATGTCAAATCTTCTTATCATTACACCTTCATTCGTTTCTCTTACAAAAGTGTAATTTTTCTGTAAGCTAATTCGATAGTGACTTTCCGCAACATTTCATACAATTAAGTCAGAAACAAGGTAACAACCATTCGAAAAGGAGCGGATTAATATGATGAACAAAATGAAAACGAACAATTTCTTACATACAATGGGCATGGTATTTTCCGCTCTTATCGACGCAAAAGCTGTTGCTTCTACATTAAACAAGTAAGGAGAATATATTATAAATAACATCACTTTTAACAAATTAGATTTTTTAGGACTAGCTAGTGGCTCGCTTCTTCTTACTGCTTTTATTTACGCCGCTACGCTTGTATAACTTTGTGTCCCCTTTCCCCTTTATTATAAATAGTAATAGAAAAGACGACCGTCTATGCCCGGTCGTCTTTTCTTATTTTTGATTTGATTGCAAAGCTTCTTTTAACTCCTCAAACTTCTCATTTAATTGATCTGTCATAATTTTCATAGCGGTTTTTCGATCTATTTGTTCTCCAGCCTCAATTTGAATCGGATCTCCAAAAATCAATTGTGCCCTTTTCCCCTTTATTAATTCTTTTACACTTGATGGACCAACATAAGCTGCCGGCACTAAAGGTACATTAGAACGCATCGCAATTGTCACAGCACCCGCTTTTAATGAAACATCTTCCGCTGATCTCGTTCCACTCGGAAAAATCCCTACTACCTTTCCTTCTTTTAATAAACGTGATGGAATTTTAAGTGTACTCGGTCCCGGATTCGCGCGATCTACAGGGAATGCATTTACATTTTTAAAGAACCAATTTTTGAATTTCCCTTCAAATAATTCTTTTTTTGCCATGTAATGAATCTCTGTTGGGTACATCCCTGTAGCTAACATTAATACATCCATAAAACTTGTATGTGTACACGCAACAACATACGGACCACCTTCTGGTAGCTTTTCTCTTCCTTGCACTTCTACTTTCCCAGCTGTTTTAAATATATATTTCAACAAAAATGTAATTGGTTTATACATTTATTTCGTTCCTTTCTAAACATCCGAAGTATAATCATATTCTTACAACAATTATAACACTAAGTTTTAGGAGTTGGTAATAAAAATAAGTATGAATTGTTAAATTTCAATTCTTACAAAAGTGTAATTTTCTTGTAAGCTAATTCGATAGTTACTTCTCACTATATTTCATACAATTAAGTCAGAAACAGGGCAACAACTATTCGAAAAGGAGTCGATTGATATGATGAACAATATGAAAACGAACAATTTCTTAAATACAATGGGCATGGTATTATCAGCTCTTTTCGACGCAAAAGCTGTTGCTTATACATTAAACAAGTAAGGAGAACTCATTATGAATAACATCACTTTTAACAAATTAGACTTTTTAGGATTAGCTAGCGGCTCTCTTCTTCTTACTGCTTTTATTTACGCTGCTACGCTTGTATAACTTTGTGTCCCCTTTCCCCTTTATATAGAAAAAGACGACCGTCTATGCCCGGTCGTCTTTTTAATTTTTTCTTTCTTTCAATTCTTTTAAAAGCTGTATCAGCTCAGCTTGTTGTTTTATCTTTTTACGACCATTTCGATTAATTGCTACAAGCTCACAGGCAACTCCCACGGCGAAGAAAAACAATAAACTTTCTAACATGTAAAATCCTCCATTTTCCTATTAAACAGCTTGACGTAATTGTTCTTCTTGTAAAACTCTCTTATTTATATTTTCTTCTTTTCTCTGACAAACGTTATTGCGAATAAGCGCTGCAATAACAAGTACAGTCCCTATAATATCAAACATTGTGATTTGATACCCTTGCATCATCATAATAGCTAAAGTCGTAATTGGTACAAAATTAATAAATAAAATCCCATTAATGGATGATAAAATTTTCACACCATAGTTCCAAGCAAGTAGCGCTACAATACCTGGCAATGTCATCATAAATAACAAATCATATTTCACAATAGAAATCGTTCCCATACTCGGAACTGAAATATATCCAAGCGACGTAATAATTACCGTTATAATCGCTGTAACAGTCGTACCGAATACACACGTCAACGTAGAATAACGTAATGTTGACCAATCACTACAAGTTTGACCACCCATCGTATAAATAACCCAGCCTACAACACCAATAAATATAAATGCTAATGGGAACATATTATCTTTCAATGTTACAAAGAAACTCATGTCACCTTTTGTAATAACAAACACAGCTCCTACAAAAGCAATAACCATACTCGTTATCATATACTTCTTCGGTTTTATATGCTTATATCCCCATAAAATACAAATAGAAATCATCGGCATAAGTGCTTCCATAATGGAAGCTACCATTACACCCGACTTACCCATCAACATTTGCCCTAAAAATATGAGGACATTATATACTGTAAATGCCATCGTTCCAAAAAAGACGAGTAACTTTCCTCTTCCCTCTAAACGAAATGCCTGTTTTCCTTCTTTCATTAACAACAATACAATCAGCATTATCGCCACTGCTCCATAGCGAATAAGCGAAAAATAAAATGGATCTATGTATTCTAGCGCATGATCAGCAACTGGAAACATCGCTCCCCATGACATACTCGCAATTAAACACGCTAAAGCCCCTATTATCATTTGACCTCTCCTCACCGCAATCCCCCGTTTCTTTCTATTTGCACAAAGAGAATTGTAAAAGAAAAAATATATCACGTAAAATGATTCAAAATGATGTTAACTATCATTTATAATGATAGTTAACATCAAGGGGGATTACAAAATGGAATTACGAGACTTACAAATCTTTAAAAGCGTTGCCGATCAGGGGAGTGTAAGTAGCGCAGCAAAGGAATTAAATTATGTACAATCAAATGTAACTGCACGTATTAAACAACTAGAAAACGAATTAAAAACCCCACTCTTTTACCGCCATAAACGAGGAATGACTTTAACAGCTGAAGGAAGAAAAATGCTCGTTTATGTTAGTAAAATTTTGCAAGATGTCGACGAACTAAAACAAGTATTTTTAGATAGCGAAACACCTTCTGGTATATTAAAAATCGGTACAGTCGAAACAGTAAGTACACTGCCTACCATTTTATCTTCTTACTATAAAAGCTATCCGAATGTCGATTTATCATTACAAGCGGGTCTAACAGAAGAATTAATTAGAGAAGTACTTGATCATCAATTAGATGGCGCCTTTATATCAGGTCCTATTAAACATCCACTAATCGAACAATACGATGTTAGTACAGAGAAATTAATGCTTATAACACAAAATAAAGCCTTTCATATAGAAGAATTTACAACAACGCCTCTACTCGTTTTTAACCAAGGATGTGGATACCGCTCCAAACTAGAACGTTGGCTTAAAGATGAAGGTTTGCTACCAAAAAGAATTATGGAATTCAATATATTAGAGACAATATTAAACAGTGTTGCACTCGGTCTCGGAATTACACTCGTACCACAGTCTGCTGTCCATCATCTTTCTAAAGCAGGTAAGGTACATTGTCATGCAATCCCTGAAAAATACGGCAGTATTTCAACGGTTTTCATACGCCGTAAAGATAGCTATATGACAAATTCAATGCGTAGTTTTTTAAAAACAATTGAAGACCATCATCATATCAATATGCTGTGAAAGACATTCTTACATGAATGTCTTTTTTTCTTACAAAAGTGTAAGTCTTTCGTAAGCTAATTCGATAGTTGCAAGTAGCCATATTCCCTATAATTAAGACATAAGCAGGGCAACAACAATTCGAAAAGGAGCGGATACGCATGATGAACAATATGAAATCAAATAAATTTTTAAATACAATGGGCATGGTGCTATCCGCACTTGTCGATGCAAAAGCTGTTGCAACTACATTAAACAAATAAGGAGAGATTATAATGAACAACATTACTTTCAACAAATCAGACTTTATCGGACTTGCAAGTGGAGCTACTCTTCTTACGGCTTTCATTTATACACTTGCTCAAGGTCTTATTTAACACTTTGTTTCCCCAAACCCCTTTATATATAGAAAAAGCTGCTCGTCTTATAGACAAGCAGCTTTTTAGTTTGTCCCGCTTTAATGGGCAGTAAGACCCCCACTGATTAAAGTTTCACTTTATTTCATATACAATTTGACCTGTTTTCGTAATATCATATCCGCCAATCGCATTTAATTCATTATGAAATTCTTCCGATTGCAGAATGTCTTTCACAACTTCAATCAGCTCTTCATTTTCTTTATTCTTCAAAATTACTAAATCATACTGTTCTTTCATGATTGGAATAAAGTCCACATTTACAATTTGCGAAAACTTTTCTGAACCTACTCCTACATCAGCTTTTCCATTTGCAACTTGCGTGGCAACACCAAGATGATTCGACTCTTCCCATTCATATCCACTAAGATCAGCTTTATTTAATTTTTGGATTCGTAATTGTTCATCCACTAACACTCTAATACCAGAACCCTTTTCTCGATTCACAAACTTTATAGTGGACCCGGATATGTCAGCCCATGTCTTTATTTTCTTCGGATTTCCTTTTTGAACATAAAACCCTACATTTCTGGACAATAAATTAATCATAAGACATGGCTGTCCTACTAAAATACGTTTTACGTAAGGAATATTATATGTACCCGTTTCACCATCAAACAAATGCAAACTAACGATACTTCCTTCTCCTTGATACATTTTCACTAAACTCGTTAAGCTACCTTGATACGCTCTTAAAACATTAGAACTTGGCAAACGATTTTCTATACGTTTAGCTAACATATCTAACGTTAGTTCTTGACCACTAATAATACACGTGTTCAAGATACTACTACCATCGTTTTTTACAGGATTAACTTGTACTTTTCCTGTTTTCATTTGCTTTATATATTGATCTAAATCTGCTGCATCAATGCGCATCTGTCTACCAACTCTATAAGAAGGAAGTTTTCCTTTTTTAATTAAGTCGTATACAGTTAATTTTGATACTTTTAATCGCTTTGCTACTTCTTCCGTTGTGTAGGAATGATGATCCATAGACGATTCCTCACTTTCTCCTTTCATTGTAACAAAGAAAAGAATATTTCTCCTATTTTTTAAAAATAGACATATGTTCAAATTATATTCAATTATAACTAGTTATATTTAGTTATATTTAGTTATAATTAGATGTGTCAAAATGAAAGGGGATTTTTTTATGAATAAATTTATATTACGTTCCATCGGGGCACTTATACTTTCTTTCCTTCTTATATTTAGCGCTGCTTGTACAAGTGGGGAAAAGCATACAAAGTCAGCTGCTAAAGAGGATAAAACAGTTGAACTGACTATCTCAGCTGCTGCAAGCTTACAAGATGCATTAAAAGAAATCGAAAAACAATATAAAGAAAAAGAGCCAAATATCAAACTTTCTTTTAACTTCGGTGCTTCTGGAGCACTTCAACAACAAATTGAACAAGGTGCACCTGCTGATTTATTCTTCTCAGCAGCAGAAGATAAATTCCAAACCCTTGTAAAAAAAGGATTCATTAATGAAAAAGAAGGGAAAAATCTTCTTGGAAATGAACTAGTTCTAGTCATCCCTAAAGATAGTTCTCTTACAAAATTTCAAGATTTAAAAGATGAGAAAATCAAAAAAATTGCACTTGGTACACCTGAATCTGTACCTGCTGGCAAATATGCAAAGGCTTCTCTAACACACGAAAACCTTTGGAATGATGTTCAAAATAAAGTCGTATTTACAAAAGATGTTCGCCAAGTGTTAACATATGTAGAAACAGGGAATGTCGATGCTGGTATCGTATACAAAACAGATGCTCTCATTTCGGATAAAGTAAAGATTGGTGAGACAGCAGCAGCTACTTCTCATGAGCCAATCCACTATCCTTTAGGTGTTATAAAGGAATCTAAACATAAGAAAGAGGCGACTTCATTTTATGAGTATTTGCAGTCAAAAGATGCACAATCTATCTTTAAGAAATATGGATTTACAGTCCTGTCGTAATTACTATGAGCATTGATGCTATTTTATCGCCTGTCTTTCTATCTTTAAGAGTAGCTGCATGCGCCACTATTCTCGTTACAATTTTAGGGACGATTGTCGGGCGAGCACTAGCTCGCTCCTCATGGCGATATAAAGTACTATTAGAAACCATATTTTTATTACCAATGGTACTTCCACCAACTGTTATCGGCTTCTTTCTCATTATCATATTTGGAAACAACAGCCCAATCGGAAAGTGGGTTGAATCATTATTTCAGCAGTCTATTATGTTCACATCTACTGCTGCGATCATCGCTTCTACAGTTGTTGCATTTCCGCTTATGTACCAATCAGCGAAAACGGGATTTTCTATCGCAAACGTACAAATTGAAGAAAGTGCTCGTGACCTTGGCGCAAGTGAATATCAAGTTTTTCTGCACGTTACACTTCCACTCGCATTTCCTGCCTTACTAAGCGGGATGATTTTGAGCTTTGTCCGCGCGCTCGGTGAGTTTGGTGCTACACTCATGTTTGCCGGGAACATTCCTGGTAAAACACAGACAATCCCAACTGCAATTTACATGGCTATTGATGCAAGTAATATGCAACTCGCCTGGACACTTGTAGTTATTACTATTGGTATGTCACTCATATTTCTACTATGTATTCAACTTATTAATAAAAGAATCACTAACTCTTAAAGCAGCTTTTGTCGAAGCTGCTTCTTTATTTCTTAGGAAATAAAATATACCAATGGGAAATAACTGAATTTTACCTCTTATTTAAATATACATTTTATTTGAATTCACTTTCTAAAATAGGCAATTTCCTGTTATTATATGGAGGTGTTTCAAAAAATGAAGAAATGAAAACGCATTTATATCGTGAATTCTTCATCCTGTTTTAGCGATCGGTAATCTTCTACTCTATTAGTGGGGCATTACCGATCGTTAGAACGATATGTAACTATATTGGTATAGCAAACCGAAGGGAGTCTTGTAATGGACATTTTATTAGCGCTTCTTCCTGCAATTGCATGGGGAAACATCTTATTAGTAAGCGTAAAAATGGGCGGTGGTGCATATAGCCAAACGGTAGGTATGACAATCGGTGCTCTATTCTTCGCAACAATTATGTATGTATTTACTCAACCAGCTTTAACAATGACAATCTTAATTGTTGGTTTTATTTCAGGTTTATTCTGGGCTTTAGGACAAGTAAACCAATTAAAAACAGTTGAAAAACTAGGTGTTTCAACTACTGTAACGATTTCTACTGGTATGCAACTTGTTGCAACTTCTATCTTTGGGGTTATCGCTTTCCGTGAGTGGACTACTACTACAACGATCATTCTGGGAACGATTGCAATTCTATTAATCGTAGTTGGTGTTGTATTCACATCATTAGATGATAAAGAAAATGCTCAGCCACCTGGACAATTGAAAAAAGGACTTCTTACTTTAATTGTTTCTACTTTCGGCTATCTTGTATATGTAATTATTATTCGTTGGTATAATATCGATGGTTGGTCTGCTATTTTACCACAAGCAGTTGGTATGTTTGTTGGTGCGGTTGTACTGACGTCTAAACATAAACCATTTAACAAATATGCAATCCGTAATGCTTTGTCTGGTTTACTATGGGGAACTGGAAACTTATTCTTACTTCTTTCATTACCACGTGTTGGAGTAGCAACAAGCTTCCCATTATCTCAAACTGGAATCGTTATCTCAACATTCGGTGCGATTGTATTCTTAGGTGAAAAGAAAACAAAACGTCAATTGATTTTTATTGCACTCGGTAGTGTTTTAATTATTGGCGGCGCTGTATTACTTGGTATGACAAAAGCATAATCTTATATTCTATTAGTAAACCCCTGGAGCATATGTGCTTCAGGGGTTTTTCAATTCTAATTATTTTCTATATATAGTTATTTGTATGTTCTTGTCCCTTATAATTGCTCTTCCACTCTAGCAAACCAGCTACACATATAAAGAGATTAATAACAGCTAATATTAGCATGACGTATAAACCAGTAGAAATATAAATTACAATGCTAACTACGTTATATAAAATCCATAAATGCCAGTTTTCTAATATTTTTCGACTTAACATAAATTGAGCCACTAGTCCCAATACGGCATTTAAAGCGTCTAAATATGGACTTGTTGACTCTAAATAACGGACTTGATAATAACCCCAACCAATCCAAGCAACTAAAATAAAACTTATATAAAAAGTCCACCCTTTCAAATCTAAACGAACTGTTGCTTTTACCTCTCCCTCCCCACTTCGTGCAATCCAATAATACCAACCATATACATTAAATATAAATTGAAAAGCGGCTAATACTGCCATTGCATATAAACCTTGTGTAATAAAAATGTATAGAAATACCGCAACAGTAATCATGCCAAATAAAAAGTTGGATACTTTTTCTCTCGCTAATAACCAAACATTAATGATTCCCATAATTGATGCGAAAATTTCAATATAACTCGATTGAATATACAATCCAACTAATACACAAATAATACTAGAAACAAGTAAAAAAAGTGGACTTCTAACCATATTTATCTCTCCCTAGATGTGTAATAAATTCCCTATTACCAGTATAAGGAATAGCCCTTTCCTTTACCATGAATTTCCTCCTCCTCATTATCCATTCCATCTACGATAAGTCTTTTCTTTTTACAAAATTCTCTTAAAGATGATATCGTTTTTATAACATATCTCTACTAGAAAGGAATAAAGGATATGCTAACTAAACATCGAATTTTATTTATTGGTGCCGGTCGTATGGCAGAAGCTATATTTTCCGGATTACTTAAAACAAGCAAAGAGTACATCGAAGAAATTATCGTCTCTAACCGAAGCAACATAGAAAAGCTAAAACAGTTACAACATCGATATAATGTGTCTACTACAACAGATTGGAAACAGCATGTTACATCTGTTGATACGGTTGTTTTAGCAATGCCACCTTCTGCTCATGAAGAGTTATTAGCTGAGCTATCTCCGTTAATATCAAATCAACTAGTCGTAACAGTAGCAGCTGGCATTGGACCATCTTATTTAGAAGCTAGACTCCCAAAAGGCACGCCTGTTGCTTGGATTATGCCTAATACAGCTGCTGAAATTGGAAAGTCTATCTCCTTATATACAATGGGACAATCAGTAAACGAGATACATCAAGAAACCCTGCAACTACTTTTAAAAGGTATTGGTACTTCGCAACTTTGTACTGAGGAAGAAGTTCATCAGCTTACTGCAGTTACTGGAAGTGCACCAGCCTTCCTTTATTACTTTGCTGAAAGCTTAATTGAAGCAACAAAAAGTTATGGAGTTGATGAAGAAACCGCAAAACATCTTGTCATTCAAATGATTTCTGGCTCTGCTTCTATGCTTGAACAAACGCAAAATCCAGCTAACCTTCGCGAACAAGTAACAACGCCAGGTGGTTCCACAGCTGAGGGTCTCAAAACTTTATACGAATATAATTTTTCAGAGGCAATTCAAAAAGCAGTAGAAGCAACAAACAAAAAAGCTAGGGGGAAATAATATGATTTTAACAAGTTTAAAAGACTATACAACATTACATAACGGTGTAAAAATGCCTTGGTTTGGTTTAGGTGTTTTTAAAGTAGAAGATGGTTCAGAAGTAATTGATTCTGTAAAAGCAGCAATTAAAAATGGCTACCGTAGCATCGATACTGCAGTAATCTATCAAAATGAAGAAGGCGTTGGGCAAGCGATTCGTGAATCCGGTGTTTCACGTGAAGAATTATTTATTACCTCAAAAGTATGGAATAGCGATCAAGGATATGAAACAACACTTCAAGCATTTGAAACTACATTAGAGAAATTAGGTCTAGAATATTTAGATTTATATTTAGTACATTGGCCTGTAAAAGGGAAATATACTGAATCATGGAAAGCATTAGAAACACTTTATAAAGATGGCCGTGTTCGCGCTATCGGTGTGAGTAATTTCCACATTCACCACTTACAAGACGTATTTGAAATTGCTGAAATTAAGCCAATGGTCAACCAAGTGGAATACCACCCACGTTTAGCACAAGAAGAGTTACATGCATTCTGTAAAGAACATAATATCCAGCTTGAAGCTTGGTCACCATTAATGCAAGGACAACTACTAGATAATCCAACGTTACAAAAAATTGCGACAAAATATAATAAATCAACTGCGCAAATTATTTTACGCTGGGATTTACAAAACGAAGTTGTAACAATTCCCAAATCAATTAAAGAACATCGCATTATTGAAAATGCAAACATCTTCGACTTTGAATTAAGTGCTGATGATATGAAATCAATTCAAGCTTTAAATGAAGATCGTCGCGTTGGTCCAGATCCAGATAACTTTAACTTCTAGTAGAAAAACCACTGCCATATGCAGTGGTTTTTTCATTTAATAAAACTGAAAATTTAAACTATATTTCATTTAGTTGACACTTCATTATTCAAGGTGTAAGATTTTGAATTATCAAAGAAAAACAAAAATTAATAAAATTTATTCGTTTACTCATTGTATCAAGAGAGGTGGAGGGACTGGCCCTTTGAAACCTCGGCAACAGGTTCATTTTGAATACTGTGCCACTTCCTGCAAGCTTTATGCTTGAAAGATAGAATGAGGGACTTCGTTTATATACGGGTGCATAACTTGTACGTAAAAATCCCTCTTTCTCAATATGAAAAGAGGGATTTTTTATTTTCATTTCCCTCATCATCATCCAAACTTAATTATTTAGGAGGAAAATCAAATGAAAAAGAAGTTTGTACCCGGTATTGCATCAGTTGTAGGAGTAAGTATTTTATTAACTGGTTGCGGTAGTTATAAAAACGAAACAAGCGGAGCAAATGCAAAATACGAGGCACCTAGTAAACAGGTTTTAAACTTATCTTCACCTACTGAAATACGAACAATGGATACGGCTCGTGCTACAGATACTGATTCTGGTCAAGTAATGAGAAACGTATTTGAAGGTTTGTATAATCTTGGTGAAGGTAACAAACCTGTTCCTGGTGTTGCAAAATCTCATGAAGTAAGTGGCGATAAAACGAAATACACATTCCATTTGCGAGATTCAAAATGGTCAAACGGCACTCCTGTTACAGCTAAAGATTTTGTGTTCGCTTGGCAAAGAGCCGTAGATCCAGCAACAGCCTCTGAATATGCATTTCTATTCTTTGATATTAAAAACGCAACAAAAATTAACAACAAAGAACTTCCAGCCGACCAACTTGGTGTAAAAGCAGTTGATGACCATACGTTTGAGGTAGAATTGGAGCGTCCTGTTCCGTATTTTATTAGCTTAACAGCGTTCCCAACATTTCTACCAATTAACGAGGAATTCTTTAAAGCACAAGGTGATAAGTACGCTTTAGAAGATAATACAATCTTGTACAACGGAGCTTTTACACTAAGCGATTGGAAGCACGAACAAAGCTTTAAATTCAAGAAAAACCCTACCTATTGGGATAAAGATACTGTCAAACTAGAAGAAATCAATTTTAACGTCGTAAAAGAAAAATCAACAGAAGTAAATTTATTCGAGTCAAAACAATTAGATCGTATAAAACTAACATCTGACTTCGTCGATAAATATAAAAAGGATGCTAACTTTAAAGAACGTCCAAACGTAGGCGTACAATTTTTACGTATGAATCAACAAAACAAAGTGCTTCAAAACGTTTCTGCACGCCAAGCAATTGATCAAACAATTGATAGAAAATCCTTTGTAAATACGTTATTAAATGATGGATCTACACCAACATTTGGTCTCGTTCCAAAAAACTTTGCAAAAGGACCTGAAGGAAAAGACTTCCGTACTGCAAACGGCGATTTAACAAAAGTTGATACAAAATCTGCACAAGAGTTATGGAAAAAAGCTAAACAAGAGCTTGGTTCGGAAAAGATAACATTAGAATTATTAACGAGTGATGCTGACCTTGATAAGAAAACTGGTGAATTCTTAAAAGGACAACTAGAAAAGAATCTAGATGGATTAACAGTAAATATAAAACCGCAACCGCGTAAGCAACAAGTTTCGCTTTTATTAAAAGGTGACTACGAAATCGGAATTGATGGCTGGAGCCCTGACTTTGCGGATCCAATTACATTCCTTGAGCTATTTACAACGAATAACCCTTATAACTTAGATCATTACTCTAATAAGGAATTCGATGAAACAATAGCAAAAGTGAAAACAACTTTAGCTGGTGATGAAAAAGCTCGCTGGGAAGCATTACTAGCATCCGAGAAAATATTATTTAAAGACTCTGTTATCGCTCCTCTTTACCAAAAAGGCGAATCTTATTTAGAACGTTCTTATGTGAAAGGAATTGTGCAAGTAGACTTTGCAGGTCAATTAAACTTCAAGTGGGCAAAAATTGAAAAATAAAGTGAAACTTTAATAAGTGGGGGGTTCTTCATCCCCACTTATTATTAGCCCACACCAATTGTTTTTTTAGCAAAATATATTAAAAATAGGTTCTCTCACACATGAGAATCTGCTTTTTTAATATATTATTCTAAGAAATTAACAATCTATTTTTACTATTGACATATAGTTCTTTCCAGTGCTAATATTCTAAATAATCAAAGAAACAAAATATTTCACCATCAAAATATAATGTCTACTACGTTGAAACACATAACGATAGATTATAGTTCAACATGTATATACATATAGAACACATGATTACCTATAAACAAATATTTATAATAGGTTTTATCTCCTTCTATAGCCACTTCAAGACACGGACATTATGACGTTACGAACAACACATTTAGGGAGGAACGAACAATGAAGAAAAAAGTTGTACCTGTTGTTGCATCTGTTTTAGGGGCAAGTCTATTACTAACTGCTTGCGGGGGAAATAAAGATAATGCAAGCGGAGCGAAAGCAAACGATAAAGCACCTGATAAACAGGCAATTAACTTATCATTCGCTTCAGAAATTCCAACAATGGATGTTGCAAAAGCAACGGATGGGGAATCCATGAACGTAATGCGCAATGTTTTTGAAGGGTTATATGCAATGGGAGAAGATAATAAACCGGTTCCTGGCGTCGCTGAGTCGGTTGACATTAGTCCCGATAAAACAAAATATACATTCCATCTGCGTGATTCAAAATGGTCAAACGGTACTCCTGTTACAGCAAAGGACTTTGCCTTCGCTTGGCAACGTGCTGTAAATCCTAATACAGCAGCTGAATACGCATTCTTATTCTTCGATATAAAGAATGCGAAACAAATAAACCAAAAACAATTGCCAATTGATCAACTAGGGGTCAAAGCTGTTGATGACAAAACGTTAGAAGTACAACTAGACCGTCCTGTTCCCTACTTCTTAAGCTTAACGACATTCTCAACATTCTTACCAATTAATGAAGAGTACTTAAAGTCTCAAGGCGATAAATATGGTTTAGAAACAAATCATTTAATTTACAACGGTGCTTTCACATTAGAGAACTGGAAACATGAACAAAGCTTCCAATTGAAGAAAAACCCTAACTATTGGGATGCTAAAACTGTAAAATTAGAAGAAATCAACTTCAATGTCGTTAAAGATAAGTCTACAGAAGTGAACTTATATGATTCAGGACAAATTGATCGTGTTGCTTTAACTGCAGAGTTTGTTGATAAATATAAAAGCGATCCAAACTTCAAGGAACGCGCTGAAGTCGGCATTCAATTTTTACGACTAAATCAGAAAAATGAAACATTAAAAAATCAACATGCACGCCTTGCTATTAACGGCGCAATGAATAAAAAAGCTTACGTAGAAACAATCTTAAATAACGGCGCTGTTCCAGCTGAAGGAATGGTTCCTGCGAAATTTGCAAAGAGCCCAGAAGGCAATGACTTCCGTAAAGAAAATGGAAATCTAGTCAAGGATGATGTGAAAACAGCGAAAGAAAATTGGAAAAAAGCAAAACAAGAACTTGGTACTGACAAAGTAACAATCGAACTATTAACAAGTGATAATGCTTTAGCTAAAAAGACTGGTGAATATTTAAAAGGTGAATTAGAAAAAAACTTAGATGGATTAACAGTGAATTTAAAACCGCAACCACGCAAACAACAGTTGAAACTACTATTAAGTGGTGACTATGAAATTGGTATTGACGGGTGGGGCCCTGACTTCGCTGATCCAATTACATTCTTAGATTTATTTACAACAGATAGTGCTTATAACTTCGATAAATACTCTAACAAAGAGTACGATGAGCTAATTCATAAAGTGAAAACAGATTTAGCTGGCGATGAAAAAGCACGCTTTGAAGCAATGAAGCAAGCTGAAAAAATTCTATTACAAGACGGTGCTGTCGCTCCTTTATACCAACAAGGTCGTTCTTACCTACAACGCTCTTTCATTAAAGGGCTTGTAACAACTGACTTCGGCGGTGAATTTAACTACAAGTGGACAGAAGTTGCAAAATAATAAAATAAAAAGGTATCCAATCACAGGATACCTTTTTATTTTATACTTCTTTAACTACATGACTTCTTCTCTTTACTATTCCTTTTATAGATACAGTAATTACCGCTACCAATTGCGTAACTAATATAATGACTAATAATGAAATAATATTTTTCTCTAGACTAACTCCCCCAAATATTATTGTATAATAGCCATTTGCTGCATATGTTGCGGGAAATACTTCACCCATTGTTTGATATGTTTTAGAAAGCATTTCATGCGGTACAATTACACCCGAACTTACAAGTTGTAGTGATAGCGAGATAATATTAAAAATCATACCTGCGTTTCCGAAAACAGCTATGAACATTTGTGTTAATGAAAGAAAGGCGAAGAAGACTATCGCTTGAAACATCCATATACTCCATACTGCTTCATGTATTTCAATTTGAAATCCTCTCATCAAACCAATTGTAATACATGCAAGTAAAATTGATACTATACTGTTAATAACCTGTCTTGATACAAAATTACTCCAACCGTTCTTTACTTCCTTTGCAACTTTTGATAGTTCCATACTCATGATCATGGCTCCTACAAATGAAGCTAATACCATCATTAGTGGTACCATGTTAACCGAAAATCCTTTTGCATCATTTACTCTATGCACTGTAAAACTAATTGAATCTTCGTTTAACCCTTTTATTACTTCTACATTTTCAGGCCCTACAGCTTGTAATTTCCCCACAATCGCTTGTTTTTTATAACTTGTTATCTCTTTATTTACATTGTCTCGGATTTGTTTTGCGGCTCCTTCCATCAGTTGCTTTGCCATCATGGCATTCGCTTGATTAATGTGAAAGTTTAAATTTGATTTTCCTGTTTCATTTATATCCTTTGAAAAAGAAGCAGGAATTTCAATAATCATATCGTATACATGGTCATTCATTGCTTTATTTGCTTTTTCCACAGACTGTTCTGCTTTCACCTGAAATGGTAAACTTCTCTGTAAGCCTTCTGCTATTTTACTACCTATATTTCCATCTTCATTCACAATAGCAATACGCATTTGGTCTGCCCTTTCATTCACTCCATCATATGCCGTTAACCAAACACAAAAGAAAACAAGTTGGAACGATAGCGCTACTACCATTCCAATATACGTACCTGGTCTTTTTAAAAACTGTTTTAATGTATCCATCTTCCCGCTCTCCCGTACAGCAAGCAAGTACTTACTTACATTTTGTTTTTAAATAAATACTAGGGTCTTAAAGCCCTAGCATATAAAACTATATTATTCTCAATAAATTTCTCATCATCGATTTCCATAAGTCGGTTTTCAAAACGTAATTTAGATAAGAAGTAACCAAAATTAATCCATATAAAATTCATTACTTGCGCTTCAATATTTGTATGAATAACCTTTCCCTGTTCCTGCATTTCAGCAAAATATATGATTAATTCTTCTTTTAACCCTTTTGGAATTTTGGAGATTTCCTCATCTAATTCAGGAAATTCCCTCGCCTCACGTATACCGATAGAAATAATGTCTTTTATGCTATCTAAAAATTTATGATAATGCCTCGCTAAGTTCTTTAAATCCGTTTCTAATTCCCATACAATTTCTGTTTGTAAAAAATGTTTTAAATGCGGGACATATGAAAATTCAGCAACCGCCGCTTCAATAACACCCTTTTTACTTTTAAAATTGCGGAATATCGTTACTTCATTAACACCAGCACGCATTGCAATTTCCTTCGTTGTTGCCGCCGTATATCCCTTTTCTTTCACTAATTCAATTGCTGCTTGAATAATTTTTTCTGCTGTCTTTGAGCGCGCCATAAAAAACCTCTCTCCCTAATGCAAGTGATCACTTACATTTAGATTATATACCTTTTCTAATTATTGTCAATAATCCTCTTCTCCCTCTTTTTGCACAGAATTAAAACTCATAATAAATATAAACATAAACATCAAATATGTTCTCCACGTCAAAGAAGGTATATGCCCTGACCAAAGATAGCTAACTAAATAATTAATTCCCATAATACAAGACGATATTACTATACTAATACTTATTAGTTTTACATATTTGAACATATCTTTTCTCCTTGTTTTTATTTTTCTACTTCTTCAAATTGTAGATTCACCGGTTCTTCTAAAAGTGTTTCATAAAAGTTCTCTGCCAAATCTGTTGAAGGAATTTTTTCATCTACTTCATCAAATCGAATACTATCTAGCCACACACAACCTTCCCCTGATAATAAAACACCAAATGCAATACCAAGCGCTCCTTCTTGTATATCTAATACAACCGAGTACGATTGCCAGTTATTCGTATTTTTAATGGGGCGATTTTGCATATTATCCATAGCGAGCGGTTCTGTATCTTTTCCATCTACTCGCATCCACAATCCTGCCCAATCTCTTACGCTTTCACTCTTAACAAATGCTGTAAAACGTAATCTCTTCCCTACATATTTATCCGCTCTGAACATTTGCATTAATGTCGAAAATCCTCCGTGCGTAACATTCTCTTTTGCTTTTATGTATGCAGATACTTTTCCTTGATGGACAACTTCATAATCTAAACCCATCTCATATTCAGCAGGATGACTTCCACTTAAGATCCATCCTTTTGGTATACCTTTTTGCATTGAAACACCCTCTCTTTCTATATAAAATGACTGGAAGTACTTTCGATATTTCTTTGGTGGCAATTGAAACATTCTTTTAAAAGCTCTCGTAAATGCCTCTTGTGAGGAAAAACCGTATTGCACTGCAATATCAATAACAGCTCTCTCCGTTGACACTAAAACTTGTGCAGCATGAGTTAACCTTCTCTTTCGAATATAATCCGTTACACTCATCCCAACATATCTTTGAAAGATGCGATGAAAATGGTACATCGATACTGCACTGTGAGATGCCACTCTTTCTGTTGTAAGCTCCTCATGTAAGTGATTCTCTATATATTCAATTGATTTTTTTATTATCTCTTTATATTCTTCATGCATTTTAGTCCCTCCCTCACAACTTCAATTTACCATATACATACAAATCGTTTTTGATTTAAATTGCGGATTAGCCCTTGTGACTGCAGAATAATAATTTATTTTCAACACATACATAATTACATGTTTTTGGGAAAAACTTGTATAGAACGAATTTACATAAGGAGGAATTTATAATGAGAATTCTACTATCAGTTTTATTAGCTCTTATGCTAGTACCTGCATTAACAGGATGTAAAGCTCCTGCAAAAGAAGACACAACTTCTAATAAAAAGACGACTGAAGAAGCAAAAAATGAGGCTCCTGCAGATTTAAAATTAAACTTTAATGAATTTAGTTTAGATGCAGACTATGAAGATACGAAGAAAGACTACGAAGCTGATTATAAAAATGTAGCGGCTGATAAGAAAATGGAAGCAAAGCTTGAAGATCATAAAACAAATGCAAAGTTTACAGGTGACGAGGCTATTACAAAATTAAGCCCACTTCTACAAGAATTAAAATTTGATAAAGACACTCCTGACCAAGAAGTAATCGATCAAGTAGTGAACGTGTTCAAACTTGATAAAGACTATCAAAAATTCGATTTAGAAGTTGTCTTCTCTGATGGAACGAAAAAAGAATACAAAAGAGAAATAAAATAACCTTGCACAGGCAAGGTTATTTTTTCGTTTCTGCTTGAAAACGTTTATAGTATGTCGATGCTGTTGCAAAATTAATTTCTATATCACGAATCAACGATGAATCTTCTTCTTTAGCTAACTTCTGTAATTTTTTCATCGCTTGCTCCGATTCATTCAAGAAACCAATATATACTTCATGTTCTTGCTCTTTCGACTTCGGCACACGAATTTCTTTACGTATATGATCAATATCTTCTAACATGCTCGTTGTTACCTTTTGCACATCTTCTTTATATGTAGCAGTCGTTATTTCCTTACCGCCCTTTTCTTTTGCTACTTCAAATAACTGCAGTGCTTTATTAATTTCTTTATTCATTTTCAAATCATATTTTTCATGTACTGCACGGTATTCTTTCATCTCTTCTGTTTGTTCTGTAGATTGCTCTACCTTTTCTTTCGGTTCTTTCGTATCTTTATTTCCATTACACCCTGCTAGAAGGAGCATTCCTCCCATTACGGCAATACCCAAAACCTTCTTCATCTCTTCTTCTCCTTTTATCTACAACTATTACTCATTATAGTTTCTTTTATCTCCACTTGTTATTATACCGAGAACATCCTACTTTTTACACTTAAGACGACATCGTAATATATATACCAACATGTTTGTCACAGTATCGTCACTTTATACAAATAACTTTTGCAATGCTTTACTACATCACCTTACAAAACTGTATGAGGTATTTCAAAGAAATGAAAAAAAGAACTGATCCAAACATTCCCTTTGAATCAGTTCTTTTTTGTTAAGCCTCTAGATTTTGTTTTTGTTACAGTTCAAACTGCTTCTCACTTCTTCTAGCCATAAATAGATAACATAACACTGCTCCTACTTCACAAAGCGCAATAACAACACCCATCGGTAATGCTGTATTACTTCCACCGATACCTACTAGCGGAGCAACAAGAGCTCCTGAAATAAACTGTAATAAACCTAATAAAGCTGATGCTGTTCCTGCAGCTTGCTTCTGATTTCTCATCGCTAATGAGAACCCAGTTGTTGATACAACCCCGACACTTGATACGACAAGGAATAACGAACATAAAACACCAATTAAACCTATTCCTAATACAATTGTCAGTAGTAAAGATAGACCACCAACAGCTGCGATAATAATACCCGCAACAAATAATGTCTTCTCATTTACTTTCCCCGCTAAACGACCCGTTACCTGACTAGCAATAATAATACCGATGCCGTTAATCGCAAAAAATAAACTAAATTGCTGTGGTGATGCTCCGTATATGTTCTGCAACACAAATGGTGAGCCCGAAATGTATGCAAACATTGCCGCTGTTACTAATCCTTGTGACAATGCATATCCCATAAACAGACGGTCCTTTAACAATTTCCCGTACGTCGCCAAAGTCCCTGACAAACCACCCGTTTCTCTTTCTTCAGGAGGTAATGTTTCGCGCAATACGAAAGTAGCTGAGATTAACATGAATATGCTAATTGCCCCAAGGACGATGAAGACACCGCGCCACGTTGTAAACTGTAACAATTGCCCTCCAATAATTGGTGCCAAAATAGGTGCTGCTCCGTTTACTAACATAAGCAGTGAGAAAAACTTCGTCATTTCAGAACCTGAGTACATATCTCTTACCATTGCACGTGATATAACAATTCCGGCTGATCCTGAAGCTCCTTGTAGGAAGCGCAATAACACTAATGTCCAAATAGATGGCGCAACAGCACAAAGTAAAGAAGAAGCTACATAAATAATAAGTGCAATAATAAGAGGTTTGCGCCTTCCGTAAATATCACTAATCGAACCGACAAATAATTGTCCTACTGAAAGCCCAAGTAAACAAGCTGTCAATGTAAGTTGCGCAAGGGATGCACCTGTTTGCAAGTCATCCGTTAACTTCGGTAATGAAGGCAAATACATATCAATAGATAATGGCCCAATCGCCGTAAGTGTTCCTAATACAAGAATCATCCATAACCTGTTTGCCTTTACAGGTTTATATATTTCGTGATTAACTTCATTCACTTTTCCAATTCACCCTTTCCTATACACACCGAATCGTAACAATTATAGTTACATCATAAACATACGTCAAGTACATTGCATTTTCCTCTTTCATAATGTAAAAAAAGCGATAGAAATTCTATCGCTTTACTTTTTCACATTGCTATTCGTAAATTTAGATACTGAGGCCATCGTCTCTCCCGTATCTAAATATGTAATTTGAATTGGGTCTCCTACTTCTGTAAACATAGCATATGGGAATTTCTTCACTGGTATCATAAATACCTTTTGTTCATTCTCTAAAAGTACGTACACGATTGTATTTTCACCTGATTTTTCTTTATATACACGTTGTACAATACCTTCTTTTTGCGCTTCTTTTCCTGTTGAGGTTGGTCTAAATGTATCACCATTACCGCTCATTACGTTTTTATAATTCTCAAGCGCTTCTTTCTGCGAAGAACCTGTTGCAAATATTTTTGCATTAGCAGCATATACAACTGTATGCGCACGTACTAGGCCTCCGTCATCAACAACCGGAATAATCCAAGCTGGTTTACCGTATACGTTATAAATGACAGGCATTGTCCCATGCCATTTCTCTCTCTTAAAGGAATTATCTACTACTTCTGTAGCTGCTGAACCATCCATAATCCCCTTTACTTCTTTTCCATTATAGTAATATAGCTTGCCTGTGCGTGCATCTACTAATGAATAGCCTAGAGCTGAATCTACTCCTTCTTTTGGAGAAGTAAAGTCTGTAAAATAATACAGTGTTCCATCTTTACCAAAAATCGGGGTCACGCCTTCTTTCGTTCCCCACTCAGTCGGAATTTTCATATCTGTTTGTGAGAATTTCGTATTCCAAAATCCGTGAATATATTTACCAAAGTACGTATTTAACGTAGATGCAGTCTCATGATTTAATACACCATCAACAAATTTAGGTGCCTTTCCTTTATCATATCTTTTCACTTCACCTGTTTGTGCATCTACTACGACAACACCTTCTACCTCAAATCCAGATCTTCCTGAAATAAATTCACCATACGTCATTGTATAATATGGTTTTCCTTTATCATCAACCTCAAATTTAGGTTTTCCTTTAAAGATTAAATTTGGTTCTGCTTGCCTTACCACACGCTCTAAATTATTACCAAAAAACATGCTTGGCACATATTTCATTTTATAACCGAGGTGCAGTTTCGCTTCCGCATCAGGATTCGTACCTGACATCGTTACGTACCCTGGAATTGTCTCAGCTTTACGCGCTTTAAAAAATCCTGAAACTTCAATCGGCGCTACATATAAAGCCTCGCCGTTTACCATTTGTGGCGTTAATTCTCCTAGCTCAAAATAAGCTACTTTTGGAATATCACCAAATACTTTTTTCATCTTATTCTCCGCTGTCTTTGGCGGCACTGTAAACGGCTGGTCATTTTCAGTAAATGGCTCTGAAATATCTTTCTCTACCTTAACAACAGAATCATATTTCTTTTGCGAGATTACTATATCGTGCAAATAACCAAAGTAGCCGTAACCTGCGAGTAAAATAAACATTAGAAGTCCTTTTAATGTACCTTCTAATTTCCCTATTTGATCTTGTGAAAATAAAACAAGCCCAATTAAAATTGCTACTGCAACAGAATAATGAGTAAGAATCGAATCTACTCGATCATCAATTAGCCAAAAGTATTCATAGATTGCAATACCTATCCAAAATAAAACAGGAATAACTAAAATAGATGATTTCTTACCCTTTACAATCTTCTTATCTCCCTTCTTATCCACTGCTCGAAGCTTACTACTACTTCTTGTCCATGGAATCAAAAACAAAGTAAGAATAGCTAAAACTACAAATTTCATCAAAGGCACTGTCCCCTTTTCTTTTGTATTCCCTTTTAGTATAACAAATAAAGGGTATTAAGGTGAAAATAGGAATAGTTATATTTTTTTACTACTTAATACAATCCCGCTCACTACATATAGAATAGATGCAATATAAAAAATTGTACCAATCGTAAAGAAATCTACTAAATATCCCGTGGCAATAACCGCTACTGCTCCGCCAATGGATGTCCACACATGGTATTTTCCAATCTCATAACCAGCCTTTTCCTGCGCAACCTTTCGTGCTAACGAAGTCTTCTCAGTATTACGCTGCACAGCACCTAAAACGCCCATTACAATTTGAAGAATATACACATGCCAAACTTCCGTGGCAATTGGAAAGCAAAGCATTAAGATTGCCATGGACCAAGCGTATATGATTAATAATTTTTTATCACCTACTTGATCAGATACCTTCCCCACTAGTGGATATACAAGTGCTGATGTTAAAGCAAATAAGCCATACGCCCAGCCAAATTGCGAGAAGCTATTTCCAACGTTTCGAAGCAATAATATATAAAAAGGAAATACCATACTTCCTGCCATCATGATGATACTTTGCGAGGCCACAAATCTTCTATATGTCATTTCGTATACTCCCTATAAAATAAATTCACAAATCTCTCTTCTGAATCTACTTCCTTCTTTTTCTTGAGAAATTCTTCAATACGAGGATATGCCCTCTTTAACTGCTCTTTCGTTGGATAAGAATAATACGGCAAATAGTAACTACCGTTATGCTTTAAAGTAACATCAATCATCTTGCGAATGACATCCTCTGTTTTCTTTATCTCACTCTCTGAGCGTCCCTGGTTAATCAAAAGAACCAGCGCAAACATATCATCTTTCGCATAGGACAAAACTGCATTTTCATTCTTTTCCACGTAACGAATCGTAATGTTGAGTAAATTAAACTCTTCTTCATTTAATACGTTACGTAAATCATCTATATACTCTGTGAAAGCATCTATAGGCACAAAGTATTCTTGTAACACTTCGGTCCTATTTGGATTTTCATATTCCATAAAAGCACTATCTGATCTCATAACATTATTACGCGTCTCATACTTTCCATCTGTACGTTCAAAATAACCTCTTTGTATATCCCAAAATGTATTCTTTCCCCAATCACTATAACGTGATAACCCAAGTAAAAATTTCGGTACAGCTATAATATTTTCTTCCTTTAATTCACTGTACTCTTCTCTCATATTTTGATTTTGTGCCAAAGTATAATCTGTCACATACATCTCTTTTAAAAATGAATTTGGAGCAACAGAAATACGCGCTAAGTGCATACGAACATTCTCATCTCTTTTCACTTTCTCTTTGAAATAAGATACGTATTCTTTATAATCTATCATTCTCGTGTGCATTTCATATAATTCATCATCTGTTAACTTCAGCGTCACATCTAAAATAACTCCAAATAAACCGTAACCCCCAATGACATATGGAAATAACTCTGCATTTTCTTCTCTACTTACATTACGTACCGTGCCATCTGCCATTAACAATCTAAATGAATCTACTGTATCAATCAGTGCCTCATGACGAATATCACGCCCGTGTACATTTACACTTAATGAACCGCCAACAGTAAAAATATTTTGAGACTGCATGACCTGTACCGCAAGGCCATAAGGATTTATTTTCTTCTGAATATCATTCCAGGTGACACCACTTTGCACTGTAATCCGCTTCTTCTCTGGATCAAATTCTAATATTTTATTATATCCTTTCATATCGAGCATCGTGCCATTCGGATAATATGTCTGTCCTCCTTGGCTATGTTGCATGCCTGCAATGGAAATTTTCTCTCCTGAAACTTTTGCATCTCGCACTAATTTTATTAACGAGTGCTCTTCCGTAGCACTTTCAACACGTTTTATTTTTGTCGGAAGCAATTTACCTACATCACTCATAATAGGATGATCAATTTGTTTTTTATACGTATGTACAGACGTTGCAAGCAAAACCGTATATGCGACAATGACCACTGCTATCTTTCTTTTTTTCAAAGGACACTCTCCTTATTAGCAACAAAAAGAGATACCCGTTCTTTCAGGTACCTCTCTTGACAGTGATTACTTTGCTGCTGGCAATTGTATTGGATCAAATTTATCATACGATGTAAACTTTGCATCCGTAATAATGTGCGCTTTATCCTCACCATTGCTACTCATAACCATATCTATCTTTGCTGATTCATATTTAAATTCTTTTGTAATAATATATTCCCCATCTATTTCTTCTATCTTTGCATTTTGGCCTTGTAGCATTTGTTTCTGCTTTTCATCCATACTAGCTAGCATACTCTCTGTCTCTTGCCCTTTTAATGCAAACTTCAGCTTATAATTATCTCCACTTTTCTCCATCTTCACTTTATTTAAAATTTCCGATGGAATCTCTAAATTATCTACCATTCCTTGAGTCGCGTTCATTCCGTTAGCATTCAATTGTTCCTCTGGTACAGACATAATTTCACCCGTATTAGGATTTTTTAACTGACCAGCAATTTTGCCACCCACATCATAAACAACAACCTCTGTACCAGAAACATTCATTTCAGAACGAGAATTTTTTTTCTTCGGCTCTAGTTGCATTTTAGCCTTTATTACATTCATCTCTGTTCCTTCAGCCTTTATTCCCACATCATATGTCATCGTTACATTTTCTTCGTTTTTAAAAGCTTCATTCGCTTTATTAAAAACATCCTTCGCTGTTAATTCCTTTTCTTTCTGCACAACTTCTTTTTTCGGTTCATCAGTCTTTTTTGTTTTCTCATTACTACACCCTACTCCTAGACCGACTGCAAGTACTAAACTTGAAATTAAAATAAATTTTTTCATAACATCCCCTCCTCCCCAAAAATAATATCATCTCTTTTCCTATGAAATCCATATAATTCTTAATATTCCTCTTTAAATTTATTTTCTATATAGCAACATGTTTGAGAAAAACTTTAAATATGTTGTAAATAATAACAACTCATTTCAGGAGGTCATTATGAAAGCTATTATTTGCACAAAGTATGGACCACCTAATGTTCTCCAGCTTCAAAATGTAGAAAAGCCTAAACCTAAAAAAAATGAAGTATTAGTTAAAATTCACGCAACAAGTGTATCGACTGGAGATTGTAGAATACGTGGCTTTAATAGCCCCCCCTTATTTTGGATTCCTATGTGGATCATATTAGGTTTCAGAAAACCGAGAAAACCTATACTTGGCGTAGAGTTATCCGGTGAAATCGAAGACATTGGAACAGATGTAACACAATTTAAAAAGGGAGATCAAGTTTTTGCATTAACAGAACTAAACCTTGGTGGTTATGCGGAATACACATGCGTGCATGAAAGTGGATTAATAGCATTAAAACCTACCAATGTGACATATGAAGAAGCTGCCGTTATTCCTTTTGGCGGAACTTCAGCATTACACTTCCTTAGAAAAGGACAGATAAAAAAAGGGCAACGAGTACTTATATACGGCGCCTCTGGGTCAGTAGGGACAGCTGCCATACAACTTGCTAAATACTTCGGGGCGACTGTCACAGCCATTTGTAGTAGTTCGAATTTCGATTTAGTAACAACATTAGGGGCAGACAACGTAATTGATTATATGAAAGAAGATTTTACTAAGCAGGGCGAGCACTACGATATTATATTTGATGCAGTTGGAAAATATAAAAAGTCTCTTTGTACAGATGCATTAATGCCTAATGGAAAATATGTATCTGTGAACGGAATGATGGCAAAGGTCAGTAAAGAAGATATGAACCTGCTAAAACAACTAGCTGAAACAGAAAAGCTAAAACCTGTTATTGATAGAACTTACCGATTAGAAGAAATTGCTGAAGCTCATATATATGTAGAAAAAGGACATAAAAAGGGAAACGTTTCGATTACCTTAAAATAAAATATATTCTGAAAATATTATTGACAATTCTTTTTGTACGATTTACTATTAGTACCATATTCAAAACTACATACACATACTCTTATCAAGAGTGGCGGAGGGACTGGCCCGATGATGCCCGGCAACCGAGCTTATGACGTATAAGCTAAGGTGCTAATTCCTGCAAAACGATTTTTCGTTTTGGAAGATAAGAGAGGAATCTATTTCGTCTATTCGGCACCTCTCTTATTTTTGGGAGGTGCTTTTTATTTTGGAACGTATATGAAGGGGGATTTATAGATGAAAAAGGTATTATTAAGCATTGTAAGCGGAGCAGTATTGTTATTAGGCGCATGTAGCGTGAGTTCAAATAAAGAGGTAAAAGCATTAGACGAGAAAAAGATTACTGTCGGTGTAACAGGTGGACCACATGAACAAATTTTTGAAAAGGTAAAAGAAGTTGCAGCAAAAGATGGTCTCGAAATTGATATAAAAGTATTTAATGATTATGTAGCGCCAAACGTATCATTAGATGAAAAAAGCCTTGATGTAAATAGCTACCAAACGAAATCTTATTTAGATGTATTTAAAGCTGAACGCAATATGAAATTAACTGAAGTATTTTCAACAGTAACATTCCCTATGGGCGTATATTCTAAAGATGTAAAAGATGTAAAAGATTTAAAAGAGGGCGACGCAATTGCTGTACCAAATGACCCAACAAATGAACTTCGAGCTTTAAAATTATTTGAAAAAGCAGGGGTTTTAAAAGTTGATCCAAAGGCTACAGAAAAAGCGACTGCAAAAGATGTAATTGAAAATCCAAAAAAATTAAAGATTGTCGAATTAGAGGCATCTCAATTACCAACGCAACTAAGTGAAGTGAAAGCAGCTGCAATTAACACAAACTTTGCATTAGGTGCAAAATTAAGTCCAGCGAAAGATTCTATTTTCCGCGAAGGAAAAGATTCACCATATGTGAACTGGGTTGTTGTTCGTACTGAAAATAAAGATGATGCCGTTGTAAATAAATTAAAGAAAGCTTATCAATCTAAAGAAGTAAAAGAGTTTATCGAGAAAAAATTTGATGGTTCAATTTTACCATCTTGGTAGGAGCTGACGATAATGATTGAATTACAAAACATATCCAAAGTATTTACAACAAAAAAAGGGAATGTTGAGGCTCTTAAGTCTACTTCCCTTAAAGTAGAAAAAGGCGAGGTATTTGGAATCATTGGGTATAGTGGCGCTGGTAAAAGTACATTGATTCGATGTGTAAATTTATTAGAAAAACCAACGACAGGAAATATCATTGTAAACGAACAAGACTTAACAACGTTATCGACAAAAGAACTAGCAAAAGCGAGACAAAAAATCGGAATGATCTTTCAAGGATTCAATTTACTTAAAACTGTTACCGTTTATGAAAATATCGCATTACCGTTACGGCTTGCTGGCATTCCAAAAGCAGAAATTGAAAAAAGAGTAGAAAAGTATTTACGCATTGTCGATCTTTTTAATCGAAAAGATGCGTATCCAAGCGAACTTTCTGGTGGTCAAAAACAGCGTGTTGCAATTGCTCGTGCGCTATCACATGAACCTGAAGTGTTATTAAGTGATGAAGCAACGAGCGCATTAGATCCAGAAACAACCGATTCTATCCTTGATTTGCTATTAAAGATTAACGAAGAAATCGGAATTACGATTTTACTCATTACACATGAAATGAATGTCATCCAGCGTATATGTGACCGCGTTGCTGTTATGGAACATGGATCTGTAGTCGAAAGTGGAACTGTAAAAGATATTTTCACAAACCCACAACATGTAACAACGAAGAAATTTGTAAATAGCGCATTTGCAGCGAAAATTCCAGAAGAGGTACAGAAAGAACTACAACGTACTGGAGAAATTGTAACACTTTCATTTATTGGCACTACTTCAGGGGAACCTGCCTTAGCCGTTGCCACAAAACGTTTCCAAGTGTATCCGAATATTTTATCCGGTAATATTACGCAGTTAAAACATGAAGCATATGGGAAACTAGTCGTTCATATGCAAGGGGAACAAAATGAAATCCACCGTGCTTTATCATTTTTACAAGAGCAAGGAATCATCGTAGAAGGAGGTAGAACAGATTATGGGAAACAAGTCCTTTTTGGATGAATGGGGTAAAGTCATATGGGAAGCCACAATCCAAACCTTTCAAATGACATCTATTTCATTACTCATCTCGATCCTTATTGCACTGCCACTTGGCGTCACACTTGTTTTAACGAGACCTGGTGGGCAGCGTGAAAATAAAATCATCTATCCTATTCTTAATACGGTTATTAATGTTATTCGCTCTCTTCCATTTATCATTCTATTATTCTTTATCTTGCCTTTTACAAAGTTTCTAATGGGAACATCCATTGGCGTGCAAGGTGTTATCGTACCGCTTGTCGTCTTCACAGCCCCTTATATCGCACGTTTAATGGAGACAGCTTTACTAGAAGTCGATCGCGGTGTCATTGAAGCCTACCAAGCGATGGGAGTCTCTACTATAAAAATCATTTGGCACGTCATGGTGAAAGAAGCTCGTCCCTCCCTTGTACTTGGATTAACAATTGCAACAATTGGCTTAATTGGCGCAACAGCAATGGCTGGCCTTGTAGGTGCTGGCGGATTAGGGGATTTAGCATACCGCTTCGGACATTTACGCTACGAGCCTGAAGTAATGTATGCAACGGTCTTTATTTTAATTATCCTCGTTCAAGGATTACAATCTTTAGGGAATGGTGTTGCACGAAGACTGAAGAAAGATTAAAAAAGAAGGTATCTCACCAAGGTGAGATACCTTCTTTTTATCTTTTAAATCCACCTTCTGAATGAATAACTTGCCCAGTAATCCACTCAGCTTCTTCACTTACTAAAAATTTAATGAGTCTAGCTGCATCCCTTGGCTCACCAATTCTGCCAAAAGGAAACATCGGCTTTAACCCTTGTTTTATCTCTTCAGTCATCCATCCTGTATCGGTTGGTCCTGGATTAATTGCATTCACTGTTATTCCTAAATGAGCTACCTCTGCTGACAACGTACTAGTAAGAGCATCAATAGCTCCCTTCGTTGTCGCATAAGCTAGTTCTCCTGCCATAGGACCTTGAAATTGCCCCGAAGTCATATTCACAATTCTACCACCAGATTTCTTATCAAATCCCCGGGAAAATTGACTACTGAGCAATGTAGTCGCACGAATATTCACCATATAATGCCTATCCAATTCTTCAGCAGTCAAATTAAAGAAATCATTATTCGTAGAATACGCTGCATTATTAATTAATATATGAGGGTATCCAATTTGTTCAGTAACTCTATTTATAAGCTCTCTCGGTGCATCATTCTGAGTTAAATCTAACTCCATACTCGATACTCTAACACCTTTTTGTAATAGCTCTTCTTCTAATTGTATTTGTTCATTTTCATCAATGCCCCAAGGCATCTCTTTATCGTAAGCTGTCCAATACGTAAAAAATATATCGTATCCTGATTCAGCTAATTCTTTACAAATCGCTGCGCCTATACCATCTAGACGACTTACCCCTGTAATAACTGCTACCTTATTTTTTAATTGGTTTATCATATACTCCTCCAAATTTAAAGGACGCATATTTTATATAAGAGATATAAACTTTCCCACAAAAAAGACAGATACATAAAATAGGTATCTATCCTTACAAAAAGGATATACAAGCCAAATATGCATTCCTTGAATGATTTACAGATAACTAAATAAACCCTCGCTTATGAGAGAAAAATTCATCTATCTAGTAGTTTCTAATCATTACAAGTTCATCCACATATTGAGTCGTTGTCTCCTCTCCATATATCTCTATTCTTAGTTTACCAAAACAGATAAAATGTTACAAAAAATAAAACAATTACTCACAGCCTATCCTTGTTCACATTATATCCATTGTGAATTTTTTCACAATGGATATATAATAAACTTGTAAATACAATATTGGAGGGATTTCAATGGTTATCAATTTTTTAAGAACTGATAAACGTGCTACTTTCATATTATTACTTTTACGGCTTTACATAGGATATACATGGCTCGCTGCTGGGATAGGCAAAGTCTTCGGACAATCTTTTGACGCAAGTGGCTTTCTAAAGGGTGCTATTGCTCAAGCATCTGGTGACCACCCTGCAGTACAAAGTTGGTGGGCAGATTTTCTTCAACATTTTGTCCTTCCAAACGCAGACCTATTTAGCTTTTTAGTTCAATGGGGAGAAATTTTAGTAGGTCTAGGTTTAATTTTAGGCGGACTAACAAAAACAGCTGCATTTTTCGGAATCATAATGAATCTTTCATTTTTATTAAGTGGAACTGTTAGTGTAAACCCAAACCTGCTTATTTTGACTATGTTCATTTTAGTTGCAGGGCAGAACGCTGGACGTATTGGATTAGATGGCTCTGTTTTCCCTAAACTTTTCCGTAAAAACAACCACGGAACATATAAATTAAGTAAAACTGCGTAGTAACAGTTTACTTTTAAAATATAAATAAGAAAAAGAGCCTGAATATAGGCTCTTTTTCTTATTTATCCTAATTTAAACTTTTAACGAGCCACGAAAACCTCTGGCAGCATAGTAAGAGTCTGCTCCATTGTGGTACACGAAAACATGTCCAAAACGATAATCGCAAAATAGAGCACCACCGAGTTCTCTAATATCTGAAGGTGTTTGTACCCAACTTGATGATTTCATGTCAAAATCGCCAAGTTGTTGCAATTCCCGATATTGTTCTTCCGTTAATAGTTCAATGCCCATAGCATTGGCAACATCAATAACGTTATTTTCTGGTTTATGTTTTTTTCTTGATTCTAACGCTTCAAGATCATAACAAAGACTTCTGCGACCTTTAGGACTCTCCTTTGAACAATCATAGAAAGTATATTCGTCCTTTTCTTCATCATAACCGACAACATCCGGCTCACCGCCAGTTACTTCCATTTCGTTAAGTGACCATAATTTTTCAGCATTACCTTCTATCTTCGCTTCAACTTTAGCCCATTCAAGACCTTCATGGCGGTTCATGTTTTTCTCAAAACGAACTTGCAATACTTTCAATAACTCTTCACGTTTTTCTACTAGTAAGTCATTTTTATTCCCTGTCATATTAGTCCTCCCTAATGTATGTACTGATAGTAGTTTAAGTATATATTTTATAATAAATCATCTCAATATGAAGACCGTTTCAACCTTATGTCTTGTACAAACACCCATTACAAAGTCCTAAAACCCTCCATACTCTCTCCAAGAATATAGTGTGAAAACCACATCAAGTTCTGCTTCATAATAGCTACATGAACTCCTGGTTGGTCAGAACTATATGCCATTCCTTTAAATATAATTAATTCTGTATCAACTTCCATATCCATTAATCCTTGATATAGATCATATGCATTTGTAATTGGAATTCTTGCATCCTTTTCCCCATGTTGAATTAAGGTAGGCGTACAAGCTGATTTAATATACGTCATAGGTGATGTCTTCGTATATATCTCTGGATCATTCCATGGAGTATTTCCTAAATACATTCTAATAAAGTAAGGTATATCTGTATTTACATAATGGGTACTCCAGTTAGTGATTCCACCGCCAACTGAAATAGCTTTAAATCGACTACTAAATGTAGAACAGAAAGCTGATACATATCCACCGTTGCTCCATCCCATAACTCCTACCCTATCCTTGTCTACCATCCCTTTTTCTACTAGTTCATCCACTCCAGATATAACATCATCGTAGTCAGCAATCCCCTGTTTTCTATAGTTAGCTTTTAAAAATTCATTACCATAACCTGAACTTCCTCTGTAATTTGGTTCTAAAACGATAAAGCCTTTTTCAATAAACTGTTCAATCGGATATTTCTCATTGAAGCAGTCTGAAAATATCGGAAAAGATGCCCAAGCCGGACCGCCGTGAATTACTACTAATAAAGGATATTTTTTATTAGTGTCAAACTCTACTGGCGTTGATAAAACACCTTCTATTTCAAGATCATCGCTACTTTTCCATGAGATGATTTCCCTGTTACTTCTAAGTTTCCCTTTGAAAAAGCTATTTTCATTCGTTATTTTTTTATCGTCTAAATAGATTTCAAAGGTTTCATTTGTTATTGCCTTATTGTAGGATATATGTTTGTCATCCTTTGTTATAGAAGCATCCATTATAAAGCCATCTACTTTTTCGCTTAATATTTCCACAGTGCCATCTTCGGCTAGCAATCCAATAAGATAATTCGTTTTATTCTGCCACCTAATTAAAACCCCTTTAGCTGTCCACTGTAATGGCATAACCGTACTATCAAAATCTGTTAAAAGTTGAATTAGCTCTCCGGTATTTATATCATATATCTCTAACGTACTATCTTGTATATGGTTTCTATAGTAATCCTTCTCTCTTATGCTTGCTGTGTAACATATTTTACTGCCGTCAGGAGAAAAGCAAACACTCCCTCCCAACAACTTATTCACATTCAGCTTTTGTAGCTCTCCAGCTTTAATATGGAGTATGTATAGATCTCCATTTATATAATCTTCCATATTTGAGCTTGGTGTCGCCATAAATACAACCTTTTTACCATCATTTGAAATATCAAATTCATGGATATGAAAATCCTTACCATCCGTTAATTGATAAACAACTCTGTTCTCTTGTTCATCTGTATCACTTTGTATCACCTTTTCTATTTCAATGTAATATAAACAATTATTCTGGTGTTCCTTACCTATATGTTGAAAATCTCCATATAGGTCCTTACGTTTCTTTATCTCCTCACATTCTTTTGACTGCGTAACATAATAAAGACCCTTGCCAGTAGGACCCCATTTGAATGTACTGACTCCTTCTTTCTCATCAGTAATTTGAACCTCTCTATAACCATCTAGTGACTTAACAAATATCTGATTTTTCCCATCACCAACTGGACTAAGATATGCGATACACCTAGCATCTGGAGACCATAATGGGTGTGTACTATCTATATCCCCATTTGATAATGGGTAACTCTGCTTCTTATCTTTTTCATATATCCATACATGATTCCTATATGTATTTTCTTTCCAATCAGCCGTCTTCTTAACAAATGCTACGTTTTTACCATCATCACTTATGTTTGTACTTGATAAGGTTGGTAATGAAATAATCTCTTCTATACTTAAATATGTTTTTTCATTCACTTTAATCAATATACCCCCTTGAAATGTCCATAAATCTCTCGTCTCTTTTTGTCGTAATAAAGGAAATTGTTCACGAATACTTAAAATGATAATGGAAAATTCAGATAAATAAAAGTGAATTCGATAAAGTAAAACTTTAATCTATAGGGTTCTATCCGCTTACCAATTCTAGATGTTCTTTTTCGACACAAAAACACCCCTTTTAGATACAAATTTGTAAGTTTATTTTAAAGCTATAACTATATGTTGGTTTGGAATAAAATTTGATAAAAATGAAGTCACAAATCTTTATTTAACAACAAAAAAATCCATTTTGAAAAAACGATTGATCAAAATAGAATTACTCTTTTTAACTAAGTATGAGATTTTTATAAAAAAATTTTAATCAAAACTCACTTAGAATCTTTACTTGAAGGAATAAAGCTTCGCATCTTTTTTATGAACATCGTTAAACTAAGATAAACTTTGACTGCATCTGTAATTAATTGTAAAACATTACACATAGAAAGGTATTATAAAATAAATATAGAAGGGGTATGTTTTTTAGTTTTAAAGGGGCTAAAGCACATCTATTTTATGTTTTTAGAGGGAGAATTGAAAAATCATATGAAGAATTTCAAAAAGAGTACAGGTAAAATTTTACTAGCATCCGGATTAGTAGTTTCTATGTCAGCTTGTAGTGTAACTAGTTTATTTGGAGAAAAAGAAAAAACAAATGCTGAATCTGGTAAACAAGAAAGTAAAGAAACTACGACAGAAGGAACAAGTTCAACTAAGTCAGAAAGTAAATCATCTGAAACAAAGGAAAAATCAACTAACTCGAAAGAAGAAAGTAAAGATGTTAAGATGATTATGGTTTTACCTGAGGATTACCCACAACTTATGGTAGACATTGAAGAAGACTTATTAAGACGTCTAGATTACTATGATGCTTCTGTAAGGGATAATAAAAAGGGAAGTAAGTCAAATGAAGAGGTACGAGATAGTATTAAAGACTTAGATAAAGTATTTAATAAAATAGAGCGTATAGATGCACCAGGAAAATACAAGGAAGACCATAAGGAAATTGTAAAAGCTGTTCAAAAGTTAAAAGAGTCTTTCAAAGAAGTATCGAAGTTATTTGATTACTCTAAAACACTTAAAGATACGGATGATGCAATCATAGATAAAGCAAACAATAAATTAGATGAAGCAAAACGCATTTGGAAACCTGTATTTGATAAGTTAAAAGCGGAAGCTAAGGGTGGTTCAACAACTACTTCTACAACAAGTGGTACTAGTTCTTCTAACTCACCGAGTTTATCTAGTGGTAATACAGTTAAAACATACAGTACCCAAGATAAAACTGGTATATTCAAAGGAAAAATTGATACACCAGACGAGGATTCCGCTAAGTTTAAGAATGTACAGAACAACTATAAAGACGGTACAGAGCTTGTAGGTAATTGGGGTATTGATTACGGAGACGGAGTCAAAACTACGTTAGTCCTAAAAGCAGATAAGACATTTGAAACATATGCAAATGGTTCTTATCCAAATAAAGATAATTACTTAACAGGAACATACCAAGCAGACGTTTCTTCCCATCAGTTAACGCTAATGGTGGAAAAAGGAACTCAAAATGGTCAAGAAGTGAAATTGGAAAGACCTATTTATTCATCATATGAGGTTAAAAATTTAGATGGTAAAGCATTACAGATTTTCCACATAGACGAACAAGTAACAATTTGTTATGTAAAACAATAAATAACTAAAAAAAACTCTGTAAAATGATTTTTACAGAGTTTTTTTCTTAGTTTTAATTTATTATAAACGATCAGACTTTTTTATAAACTATCAAAATTTATTTCAAACGCATACTATATTTATTAACCTACCAACGTCCTACTCAACAGTAACAGACTTAGCTAAGTTACGTGGCTTATCAACGTCACACTCGCGGTGAAGTGCTGCGTAGTATGAGATAAGTTGTAATGGAATAACTGCTACTAGCGGTGCTAGTGCTTCGTGTACAGCTGGTAATACGAAGCTGTCACCTTCCATTTCTAAGCCTTTCATTGAGATGATACATGGGTTAGCTCCGCGTGCTACTACTTCTTTCACGTTACCACGAATTCCAAGGTTTACGTGCTCTTGTGTAGCAAGTGCAATAACTGGTGTACCATTTTCAATTAAAGCGATTGTACCGTGTTTTAACTCTCCTCCAGCGAATCCTTCTGCTTGGATGTAAGAGATTTCTTTTAGTTTTAACGCGCCTTCTAATCCTACGTAGAAGTCTACGCTACGTCCGATGAAGAAACAGTTACGCGTTGTTGCTAAAAATTGTTTTGCTAATGCGTCCATTTCTTCTTTTTGATCACAAAGTTCTATCATTGCATTTGCTACAAGTCCTAGTTCGTGTGTTAAATCGAAATCAAGAACTTCACCTTTTGCTTTAGCAATATCAGCTGCTAAAATTGAAAGTACTGCAAGCTGTGCTGTGTAAGCTTTCGTTGATGCAACTGCAATTTCTGGTCCAGCGTATAACGGAAGTGTATAATCAGCTTCACGAGAAAGTGTAGAACCAGGCACGTTTGTAATTGTTAAGGCTTTATGGCCCATTTCATTTGTTTGCACAAGTACTGCACGGCTATCAGCTGTTTCACCACTTTGTGAAATGTAAATGAAGAATGGTCTTTCTGTTAATAATGGCATGTTATAAGAGAATTCACTTGCCACGTGTACTTCAACTGGCATTTTTGCAAACTTCTCGATAAATTGTTTTCCAACAAGACCTGCATGATAACTCGTTCCACATGCAATGATGTAAATACGATCGCTATCTAAAATCGCATTGCGGATGTCTTGATTTAATTCAATTTCGCCATTTTCATCTTGATACTTTTGAATTATATTACGGATTACAAGTGGTTGCTCATCGATTTCTTTAAGCATGAAATGAGGATATGTTCCCTTTTCAATATCACTTGCGTCTAATTCCGCTGTAAACGGTGCACGTTCAATCGTTTCACCTTGTAAGTTTTTAATTGTAATACTTTCTTTCGTTACAATTACGATTTCTTTATCCATTAACTCAATAAATTGATCTGTAACTTGTAACATCGCCATAGCGTCGCTTGCCACAACATTAAAGTTGTCACCAACACCTACTAATAGCGGGCTTTTGTTTTTAGCAACATAAATCATGTTTGGATTTTCAGCATCAAGTAATCCGATTGCATAAGAGCCATGTAAAAGAGATAGTGTATTACGGAACGCTTCTTCTACACTTAATCCTGTGCTCACTTGTTGTTCCATAAGCTGTACGATAACCTCTGTATCTGTTTCACTTACGAACGTTACATCTTGTAAATATTCCTTTTTCACTAATTCATAGTTTTCAATTACACCGTTATGAACTAATGTAAAGCGTTTTGATGTACTTTGATGCGGATGCGCGTTTACTTTACTTGGAACACCGTGTGTAGCCCAGCGTGTGTGTCCGATACCTACGCTTGCTGCTACGTTCTCATCTACGATTTCACGAAGTTTTGCGATACGGCCTTTTTCTTTGTATACAACAACACCGTTCTCTGCTTGTACTGCAATACCTGCTGAATCATATCCACGATATTCTAGCTTTTCTAAACCTTTTAATAAAATTTCCTTTGCATCTTGCTCTCCAATAAATCCTACGATTCCACACATGTTTAGTCGCCGTTACAAATGCTTACACTGCTCTGCGAACATGTAACGACATAGTCCGATACCATTTTTATTTATACTAAAAAACGGATTACATATTGCTAGCCCTGTAAGCTTGTAACGGCTTTCACCTTCCTCTCGATTGGGTTTAAGTCCGTATATACTTATACAGCTAGTTTCCATCCGTTCCTCTTCTCTCATCACACTTTCACCTTTGTCCACTAAGTCACCTTAATGATTTAAGTAAAAGCTTGCGGTTGTGATGAACAACCGGGAGTCATCCGCCGAAATCTCGATAAACCCCACCTCGTCAACTACACTATTTGTAGTTCTGGCGCTTTTATAATTTACAATATTTCCTTTGAGAAAAAGAACAAGACCATCTTATAACAAACATGGATAAACCGTCAATGAAATTTTTTTCATTGTCTATAAAACATATGAAAAAGGAGCACTTTTTGTGCTCCTTTTTCATATAAATTCAGCTAATTATTCAGCGCCAACTTCAGCTTTCACAACTTCTACAATGCGATGTACATATGCATCACAAACTTCTTGTGTTGGTGCTTCTGCCATTACACGAATAAGTGGCTCTGTTCCAGATGGACGAACAAGAATACGGCCATCACCGTTCATTTCTTCCTCTACAACACGAATAATTTCTTTAATTTTTTCGTTTTCTAATGCTAATTTTTTATCTGTTACACGAACGTTTACTAGCAATTGTGGGAATTTCGTCATTTCTCCTGCAAGCTCAGATAATGGCTTTTTCGTCATTTTCATGATGTTTACAAGTTGAAGTGCACTTAACATTCCATCACCAGTTGTAATGTAATCAAGTAAGATAATATGGCCTGATTGTTCTCCACCTAAGTTGTAACCTCCGCGCTTCATTTCTTCCATTACGTAGCGGTCACCAACTGCTGTTTTATCACTTGTAATATTATTTGCTTCAAGTGCTTTGTAGAAACCTAAGTTACTCATAACAGTTGAAACAACTGTATTATGTTTTAATTGACCAGTTTCTTTCATATACTTCGCACAAATGAACATAATTTGATCACCGTCAACGATGTTTCCTTTTTCGTCTACAGCAATTAAACGGTCGCCATCGCCATCAAAAGCAAGTCCGATATCCGCTCCTTTTTCTTTTACCAATTCAGCTAAACCTTCTGGATGTGTAGATCCTACACCTTCATTAATATTCATACCATTTGGAGAAGTTCCCATTGTTGAAATATCAGCTTCTAGGTCTGCAAATAAGTATGGAGCTAGAGAAGAAGTTGCACCATGTGCACAATCTAAAGCGATATGTAGGCCGGAGAAATCTTCTTCAACAGTTTGTTTAATGTACTGTAAATATTTTTGTCCACCTTCAAAGTAATCGCTCACTTGTCCAAGATTAGTACCTGTCGGACGTGGTAGTTCATCAACTTCTTTGTCTAATAAAGCTTCAATCTCAGCTTCTTGCTCATCTGTTAATTTAAAGCCGTCTGAACCAAAGAATTTAATACCGTTATCTTGTACTGGATTATGAGATGCAGAAATCATAACACCCGCTTGTGCGTCTAGTGCTTTTGTTAAATAAGCAACCCCCGGTGTAGAAATAACGCCAAGGCGCATTACTTCTGCTCCAGTTGATAATAGCCCTGCTACTAAAGCTCCTTCTAACATATGGCCAGATACACGTGTATCACGACCGATGATTACTTTTGGACGATCTGTATCTTTTGTTAATACATAACCACCAAAACGTCCAATTTTGAAAGCTAATTCAGGTGTTAACTCCTTATTTGCAACTCCGCGTACTCCATCTGTACCAAAATATTTACCCATTATGATTCGCTCCTTTTTCTTGCTCTTTTTGATTGTGATTATCTACTGTTGGTTCTTGACTCGTTTCTTTATCTTGATTTTGATTTTGGTTTTGGTTTTGATTCTTTTCCTGTTCTTTTTCTGAATCAGGTTCAGGATTTTTTGGTTTCTCATTTTGATTTTCTTGATCGGTGTTTGAATCCGGTTGTTGACCGTTACCCTGTACTTCTTTATCTGGTTTTTCTTTCTTCACAATAGTAACTTTAGCACTTTTTTGTTTTGGTTCTATTGAAATATTACCAGGACCACTCACTTGAATGGAAATATCTTTCGTTCCTGGAGATACATTTTGCAGATTAATTACCGCTGTTATTTGAGCAGCTGTTATTTTATCTACTATACTTGCTTCTCCTGAAATATCAACACTTATCTTTCCATCTTGCGGCGAAAGTAGCTGAGCAGTAACATCTTTAGAAAGTCCATTTTTCTGGATTGGGATACCATCAATCGTTTTTGTTTTCGTTTGTTTTGTTTTTTGCACTCCCACCGAAACCTTCACTTGATTCGGTTTTGCACTTGTTACACCCTTGGGTAATAAAACAGAGGCATCGAATGTTGTAGACTCTGTCAATTGACTAAGATCTACTTCGACCCCCTCTAGCGATTGTATATTATCCAAAATATCTTTTGGACCTGCTATCGTTACTTCTCTCGGCTCAACACTGATATTTGTAACTGCCAATCCTTCTGCTAAACTCCCCTTCTTCGTATACGTTACAGGAACAGTTTTTTCAGTATTATTGGCTGTAGTTTGCATTGCCACATTCAACGTTACACTAATCTTAGATGGACTTGTTCTTACATTTAAACGTTTTCCTTCTTTATTGTATAATGTAACTTCGGGCGTTTTTGTAACAGTTTTATTAACACCTTTTAAATCAACATACGCTTTGGCAGATGAAATACTTTCAATTTCTTCTTTCGTCCCAACTACCTCAACAGTATCCGGTTTAAGGCTTGATTTTTCTAGTGTAGCCCCCGCTGGCATCTGATCCTCATTTGATAATTTCAGATCTACATGAACATATTTTCTCGCCTTTTCATGCAGAGTAACTTTAATTGTTGATGGCTGAACTGTTCCTTTCACATCATCTGGAAGCCCGTTCGTTTTTAAAGAAATCTCATAAGTTCCTTTTGGACTATCTCGCAAATCAATCGGTATATCAAATTGTTTTTTTGCTTTTGCTGTAGCAACTGATGCTTTTGGGCCTTCTAATTTCACCTTAACGCCCTCTGCTGGAATACCACTTACAATATATTTCTCCTCATCATACTTAAGATTAATAGCATAATTAGTTAATGTTTCTTTCGTATCATTTGCAAAAGGTAATATACCTGATGTCGTATTTTTTTCAGTTAACGTCGCTGACATAAAAAGCATACACGCCAATAGTAATGAGATCCCTTTTAAAAACCAATGATTCTCCATTAACTTATCCATGACGCTTTCTCCTCCAATTCCATAAAGACGAAGAAGTCGTTTTTTCGTTTCCACTAAATTCAGCTAATAACATATCCTTCAGCTGTTCTGTCTTCAAATCACGATGCAACTTACCATTTTTCGTTAAAGAAATTTGACCAGTTTCTTCAGACACAACTACTGTAATACTATCAGTAACTTCACTAACTCCCATTGCAGCACGATGTCTAGTTCCTAATTCTTTAGAAATAAACGGACTTTCTGATAATGGAAGATAGCATGCTGCTGCTTTAATTGTACTTCCTTGCATAATTACCGCTCCGTCATGAAGAGGTGTATTTGGAATAAAAATATTAATAAGTAATTCCGATGATACGTTTGCATTCAGCGGAATACCCGTTTCCACATAATCACCCATACCGGTCTCTTTTGACAAAGTAATTAATGCACCAATTCTACGTTTCCCCATATATTCGGTTGCTTTTGCTATCGCTGTTGCAACCATTTCAGGTTCATCATCCTCATGCGTTCCAACACGCGAAAATAAGCTTCCGCGCCCTAGCTGCTCAAGTGCTCTTCGCAATTCTGGCTGAAAGATAATAATAACGGCTAAAAATCCCCACGTTAATACTTGTTCAGTTAGCCAAGATAGCGTACGCAATTCAAGGAAAATACTGATCATCTTAACGACGATAATAACTGTAATCCCTTTTAAAAGTTGAACAGCTTTCGTCCCTCGGATTATAAGAATTAGCTTATATATAATAAACCATACAATGGCAATATCTAATGCCGTACTAAGATATTTCAAAATGGTCGTATCTTCAAAAGGCATGCTATCCCTTCCTCCTACTTACGAGCAATTCTATCCATATATTGAAATATTGTTTTATGCTCTATCTGTATGTATTTCCAACAACTAGTTAATTATACCATACATGAAACAAACGACAATTACAAACAACCCCCTTTAGCTCAAATTGGTAAGATGTCAAACATTTTTATTGTACAGTATAATATAAATCATTATTATACGCCTATTTTCAAATAAAAAAAGCAACTTCTCAGTTGCTTTTCTTACATTTATTTTAGTTTTTCACCGAATAAAGAACCCATTAAAGCAACTGCTGTTGTTGCCGTTCTATTTCTCTCATCTAAAATCGTATTTACCTCAACAAATTCAGCAGATGTGATAATATCAGCTTCTGCTAACATTTCCATCGCCAAATGACTTTCACGATAAGATAGACCGCCAATTACAGGCGTTCCAACACCTGGTGCATCATGAGGATCAAGACCGTCTAAATCTAATGATAAGTGTACACCATCAGTATGAGATAAATATGCGATTGTTTCTTCCATAACAGCCGTCATCCCCATACGATCAATTTCATGCATTGAGAACACTTTAATACCTTCATTGCGAATGAAATCTTTTTCTCCTTCATCCAATGCACGCGCACCGATAATTACGACATTCTCTTTTTTCACCTTTGGATATGCTCCGTATAAATCTACAAGTGAAGAATGTCCATAACCTAAACTTGCTGCAAGTGACATACCATGAATATTTCCAGATGGTGAAGTTTCCTCTGTATTTAAATCACCGTGTGCATCATACCAAATAACGCCTAAGTTTTTATAATGTTTTGCTACACCAGCTAATGTACCGATAGCAATACTATGGTCACCACCTAATACAAGTGGAAAACGACCTTCTTCTATAATATGATCCACCTTACTTGCTAATTCATTACATACAGTTGCAACTTGTGTAAGGTTTCTTAATTTTGTATTTTCATCTATCTCTTTTTCTCTCTCTATACATATATCTCCCATATCTTTAACTTCATATCCAATTTCTTCAATTCTTTCAATTACCCCTGCATAACGGATCGCGCTCGGTCCCATATCAACTCCACGACGCATCTGTCCTAAATCCATTGGAACTCCAATAACTGAGATTTCTTTTTTCATAGATAGTATCCCCCTTTTATGCCTTCACTAAATATTTTAAATCTTTTATATAGTCTGACTCAACTCGACATTTTTCTGTATGGATATACAATTTATTCACTTATATTTATACTGAAAACCAAATTTTAAAACTATTCTATGTATAAAGTTAACTTAATGAAACAATCGCAATCACTATTATTAAATAATAATAATAAAACACTCCTACATTTAGAAGTGTTTTTCTGATGCTATTTTCCATACTGTTGCAATATTTTTTGTTGTCATTTCAATATTTTCTTCTGCTACTTTATATGCTTCTTCTAGTGTCATCGGTCTCGTTGTAATACTAAATACCGCATCTATTCCTTTCTCGTACACAGCTGAATAATCAGGTGATACAGACCCTCCAATAGCAATTACAGGCACAGAAAAACGTTTTGCACGCCCCGCAACACCCACAGGAGCCTTTCCATATGCAGTTTGTTTATCTATTCTACCTTCACCAGTTATAATGAGATTTGCATCTTCTATATGTTTATCGAAATTTGTATAATCTAATACAATTTCAATGCCTCTCCGCAAGTCTCCCTTTAACACTGAAATAACAGCCGCTCCCATTCCTCCCGCTGCCCCTGCACCAGGTATTTCAGATACATCAAAAGATACATATCGTTTAAGCATATTCGCATAATGTTGTAAATTCTCATCTAGCTCTTTCATCATCTCTACATTTGCACCCTTTTGTCTCCCAAATATGAAAGATGCTCCCTGCATTCCGACTAATGGATTATCCACATCACATGCCGCTTCTATCTTTACCCCCTTTAAGCGGGGGTCCATTCGTGAAAAATCAATAGCAACAATCGAATGTAATGTGCCTCCAGATGGATCTATTACTTCACCCTTGTCATTTATAAATCTTACTCCTAAAGCTGCTAACATACCTGTCCCACCATCATTTGTAGCACTTCCTCCAAGTCCTAAAATTATGTACTCCACTCCTTGATCTAGCGCATGTAATATAAGTTCTCCTGTTCCTTTTGTCGTTGTAATAAGTGGGTTGCGCTTTTCAACTGGAACGTGCTGTAATCCTGATGCTGCTGCCATTTCAATAAACGCTGTCTTTTTATCTTTAGAAATGCCATAAAAAGCTTGTATACCTTCTCTAAGCGGTCCTGTCACACTAATTGATATAATTCTCCCCCCTGTAGCATCAACAAGTGATTCAACCGTCCCTTCTCCTCCATCTCCAATTGGTATTTTCACATACTCTGCATTAGGAAAAATTGCTCTAAAACCTCTTTCAATAGCTCCACATACTTCTATAGCTTTTAGGCTTTCTTTATATGAATCAGATGCAATAACAACTTTCACAATTATCTCCCCATCCCTTATTTTTACGTTTTCTTCATTTTAAACGACAAGTATAAAAGTTGTCTTTTTGAACACAAAAAAAGCTTACATCATATGATGTAAGCTTTTTTATTTAGATGGAGCCTAGCGGGATCGAACCGCTGACCTCCTGCGTGCAAGGCAGGCGCTCTCCCAGCTGAGCTAAGGCCCCTTAATTAAGCGGAAGACGGGATTCGAACCCGCGACCCCAACCTTGGCAAGGTTGTATTCTACCACTGAACTACTTCCGCAAAAATGATGAGCCATGAAGGACTCGAACCTTCGACCCTCTGATTAAAAGTCAGATGCTCTACCAACTGAGCTAATGGCTCGTAAATGGCTGGGCTAGCTGGATTCGAACCAGCGCATGACGGAGTCAAAGTCCGTTGCCTTACCGCTTGGCTATAGCCCATTAATATTTACTAGTATGGTTATCTTTTCAAAAAAATAAACCCTCTCAGGTTATTTTAAAGAAAATGGTGGAGGGGGGCAGATTCGAACTGCCGAACCCGAAGGAGCGGATTTACAGTCCGCCGCGTTTAGCCACTTCGCTACCCCTCCGACATTTTAAATATATATGGTGGAGGATGACGGGATCGAACCGCCGACCCCCTGCTTGTAAGGCAGGTGCTCTCCCAGCTGAGCTAATCCTCCAAAAGTGGTGACCCGTACGGGATTCGAACCCGTGTTACCGCCGTGAAAGGGCGGTGTCTTAACCACTTGACCAACGGGCCAAAAAAGTTTTAAACCTATTCCCAAGCTTCCAACCGGGCTTGAACCGGTGACCTCTTCCTTACCATGGAAGTGCTCTACCAGCTGAGCTATGGAAGCATAATGGCTCCGCAGGTAGGACTCGAACCTACGACCGATCGGTTAACAGCCGATAGCTCTACCACTGAGCTACTGCGGAATAATATTAGCCTGGCAACGTCCTACTCTCACAGGGACAAGGTCCCAACTACCATCGGCGCTAGAGAGCTTAACTTCCGTGTTCGGTATGGGAACGGGTGTGACCTCTCTGCCATCATTACCAGACTTTTATCATTATAAACATTTCTTTCGAAATGTCAAGAAGAAATTTTAATGCATATTCCTTCAAAACTAGATAACATTGCTACATATTATATGGTTAAGTCCTCGATCTATTAGTATTCGTCAGCTCCACATGTCACCATGCTTCCACCTCGAACCTATCAACCTGATCATCTTTCAGGGATCTTACTAGCTTACGCTATGGGAAATCTCATCTTGAGGGGGGCTTCATGCTTAGATGCTTTCAGCACTTATCCCTTCCGCACATAGCTACCCA
>NZ_JBVYHY010000017.1:62500-122500 GCF_056033865.1 Bacillus sp. FAU20 | reverse complement strand
TTACAGCATATATGTAACTGAAAAGGATTGGACAAAGGGGCGTAATATTATGTTTTTCTTTTTTATTACGAGTAAGAGAAATTTTAAACACATTAGCTTAATAGTGATACTGTCCTTATTTACAGCATGGCTACTCTTTTTAAAAACATATTCACATGAATCTGCTTTTTCAACTGCTACAGGCCCTAAAGTAATTTACAAAGGAGACACCGCTAAAAAGCAAGTTGCATTTACGTTTGATATTAGTTGGGGAGACAAAAAAGCAATTCCAATCCTAGATACTCTTAAAGAAAGAGAAATTAAGAATGCAACCTTCTTCCTTTCTGCTGCATGGGCCGAAAGACACCCCGATATTGTAGAGCGAATCATGAAAGATGGGCACGAAATCGGTAGTATGGGGTACAATTACACATCCTATACTTCTCTAGAGACAAATGAAATAAGGCGAGACCTTTTACGAGCACAAGATGTTTTTACGAAACTTGGTGTAAAACAAGTCAAGCTGTTACGTCCACCTAGTGGCGAATTTAACAAAGCAACCCTTAAAATCGCAGAATCACTTGGATACACCGTCGTGCATTGGAGTAATAATTCAAACGATTGGAAAAACCCAGGTGTAAATAACATCGTTTCCACTGTCTCTAATAATTTGAAGGGTGGAGATATCGTCTTATTACACGCATCCGATTCTGCCCTTCAAACAAATAGAGCTTTACCGCTGCTCCTGCAAAAAATAAAAAGTGATGGATATGAGCAAATATCCGTGTCACAACTTATTTCCAACACAAGTACGAAAAGTGAAGATGTGAAGTAGCTTCTTCCCAACTACTCTTCACGCATAAAAAGCTCTACTACCTTTCAAGAAGGTGGTAGAGCTTTTTTAATCATACCATTTCCAGCATTATAACTGCTGGTGTATAAAACCTCTCTCTATTAAGCTGATTTACTTGTTTTTCCGATTAAACGATGTAATACAAGTAATTGATACGCATTACATAACAATAGCGGTATAACCATTAAATATAGCCAATCTGTATCATTAATCCGAAGCGCCGGTACCCATTCAAGGATTGTTACAACAACCATAAAGAACAGAGCTGGCACAAATGCTTTTTTATTTGTTTCTTTACTTTTTACATAAGCAACAATTGCTCCAAACACAAATAATATTCCAGCAACAAGTATGTTATTCCCTAACGAGACTTCCCCATTTGCAATAAGTACAGATCTTAAATACACAAAATCAAATAATACGAATGCAATAAAGAAGAGCTGGACTGCATTCCATAAAGAAGATGAGCGAAACATCCCTAGTCCAAAACGGTGGATTGTTAAATATGCAAAGAATCCCATTTGACTTATAACACTAAAAATAAATCCTACACCCATCAGCCAGAAAGATACTGCTAAAATCTCCTTACCGTCGAAATTTTGAAAAAATTTATTGTACTTGTCCCACTCCAAAACAAAACCAATAATAACTGTGCTAATCCCACCAAGAAACAACGTCGTTAAAAATAGTCGTACCCACTTGCGGCTATTCACAACACATCCCCCATTATCCTTATATTTCTAATTAAATTGTATCAATGACAATTTCAAAAAGCTAGCCATGTTCATGTATAAATTCCTTAAAGATATTTATATTAAAAAGAGAGAACTGTGCTGAAAGGAGTTCCAACTTATGAAACGGATGCTATTCATTTTCGTTTCTTCTTTTCTACTTATCGCACTTGCAGCATGCGCACAAGGAAAAGAAACGAAATCCGAACTAGATTACGATCAAACAAAGAAAATGATTGTTGATATTTTAAAAACAGATCAAGGTAAGAAAGCTATTCAAGATGTATTAACTGATGAAAAAATGAAACAAGCACTCATACTAGATGAAACAGTAGTAAAGAAAACGATTGAAGATGCCATGGTATCCGATAAAGGGCAACAATTCTGGGAAAAGCTCTTTAAAGATCCTGAGTTCTCATCAAAGTTTGCTAAAAGTATGGGGAAAGAACAAACTCAATTAATGAAAACCTTACTAAAAGACCCTGAATACCAAGCAGGCGTTATAGAAATTATGAAAAATCCTGAAGTAGAAAAAATAATGTTACAAACAATGAAGAGTAAAGAATACCGTCAATATCTACAACAAGTACTAACAGAAACTGCTGAAAGTCCACTCTTCCAAGCCAAGATGATTGATATCATTAGTAAAGGTGTGCAAAAAGCTGAAAAAGGCGGATCTGGTAAGAAAGAAGCAGGCGGTGACGGTGGTTCTCAAGGCGAAAAGAAGGAAGAACAGTAAAAAATAATAACTATAATAACGAGTGAACAATGTATACATTGTTCACTCGTTATTACTTTATCTTACTATTAACAGACAAAATGGCCCCCTCTAGTTAAGCGAAAGGTTTACTAACAACAAAAGCATTATTGTTGTCAGTAACAGGTGAACCCCACTGATTAAAGTTTCACTTTATTTTTGTGTAACAGCTGTTTTATCAATTACTGTTTCAGCTATTTTACTATAAATAATGCCCGTTGTATGTGTATCTTCATATACTGAAGGAGCAAAGTCTTCTTTATTCCAATCGGGTTGTTGTAGCGGAATGCGACCAAGAACATTCGTTTGTAATTCGGTAGCTAACTTATCTCCCCCGCCTTTTCCAAATACATATTCTTTCTCACCAGTTACCTTACTTTCAAAATATGCCATATTCTCAACAACACCAAGAATACTATGTTCAGTGCGCAATGCCATCGCTCCAGCACGTGCTGCTACAAACGCAGCTGTTGGATGAGGCGTCGTTACAATAATCTCTTTGCAAGATGGCAACATTGAGTGCACATCTAACGCAACATCACCTGTGCCTGGTGGCAAATCTAGTACTAAATAATCTAGATCGCCCCATTCTACTTCTGTGAAGAAGTGGTTTAACATTTTCCCAAGCATAGGTCCTCTCCAAATAACTGGTGCATTATCCTCTACAAAGAAGCCCATTGAGATTACCTTTACACCTAAACGTTCCACCGGAATTATTTTGTCACCTCTTACGATAGGACGTTTTTCTATCCCCATCATGTCTGGCACACTAAAACCGTAAATATCCGCATCGATAATACCAACTTTTTTTCCTAAACGAGCTAAAGCAACTGCAAGGTTAACGGAAACAGTTGATTTTCCCACGCCACCTTTTCCACTCGCTACTGCTAAGAATGTTGTTTTTGAATTAGGTGACAATAAAGATTCACTTTGCTCTTCTTGTTGTTCCGGTGCAAACTGAGCTAATTCCTCTTCTGTAAATTCTGCAAAACGAAGTCCAACTGTTGCTGCCCCAAGTTCTTTTACTAACTTTACAATTCCAGACTGCAACTGCATTTGTTCCGCTGTACCGGTTTTTACGATTGCAATTTTGACACTCACATGTTCCTTCTCTGGCTTGACTGTTACCTCTTTAATTGCATTTGTTTCTTTTAATGTTTTATGTAAAAACGGATCTACAATCCCTTCTAACGCTTCAACCACTTGCTCTTTCGTTACCATAATTAGCCCAGCCCCCTGTATGAAAAATAACGTAATGTTAATTGAATTTATCTCTGCTTATTCTTGAAATAAATGCGTTTACATTTCCAGTATAACATATTTTCCGAAAACTTCGTTAACGAGAGAAGCTCAAAAAAATCCTCCTTATTCTGGAGGATTTCCTTTTTCCGTGAAATAACGTAATATACCACGGTATATTGCAGCTGCTAACTTTTGCTGATATTTCTCCGAATTTAACATATACCTTTCGTTCACATTCGATAAAAAGCCAGCTTCAATTAAAGCACCTGGTGTTTTAGAATACTTTAATAAATACACATGCGAAATAGTCTTAGCAGAACGATTCGTGTTCTCTAAACTTGTTCTCAATTCAGCCTGTATAAATTTTGCAGCACGTTCATTTTCAATTGAAGAACGGTAATAGAACGTTTGTGCGCCTTTTGATCCACTACTAGTTAAAGCATTTAAATGAATACTTGCAAAAAAGTCTACATCAGGTTTATTGATGATTTCTACACGTTTTTTTAAATCCTCTGCTTTACGTCTGCTATATGACTTTGTATCTTTGTTAGCTAAATCATAATCTCCCTCACGCGTTAAAATAACTAGTGCACCTTGTTCTTGTAAATAGTCTTGTACCTTTTTTGTAATTTCAAGCGTAATATCCTTTTCTATAATATCCTTTCCACCAACAGCCCCTCCATCTGGTCCACCATGCCCAGCATCTAATACGATTACTTTCCCTGATAAGGGTAAATTCCAAGCACGCCACGATTTTGTAATTTGAAATTCTTGTTTGACTAAAAAAAACAATACAACCGCAGCGAGTGCAAAAGAGATAATTCGAATTCTCTTCATACCTTTCCTCCTCCAGCTAGTCCCTCTAATTACTTATATGGGACAAGAGGAAAGTTTATGCTTGTCTTAATGAAGCTTTAATCGATATCTTCTTTCACCTTTTTCATACCCTTCTTGCCACCACAATCCTATAAACTGCTGACAAGATTCAAAAAGTAATTCCTCATCTTTCAACTTTATTTCTCGCATAGTCATACTCGTTAAAAATTGAAATAGCGTTTCAGTTAATTGTTGTTCTTCTTCTAAAGCTCTATATTTCACATCAAAAAATGATTCACCATAATAACCAAATTTACTGTATCTCGCTCCTAATAAATAAGATTCTATCCCTAATTCAATACAGTAATCTTCATACTGACGATGAAGCTCTTGCATTTGAAAGGCATCACGAATATTTGAACGCAATGTTTTTAATGATAATTCCCGCAACATCTTCCGCTCGTATTTTAACTGCTTTTCTTTTTGTTTTTCTTGTAAGCTGACAATGACATTCATAGTACTTATAAACCTCCCTAATACGTATTAGTCTAAACTTCTAAAGAAGAAGCATACGCGCGGCGGTAGCACTAAAATATTCCAAGCTATAAAAATTGCAAAAGAGGAATGAAACATAAAAAAACCCCAACCAAAATGGTTGGGGTTTGTAGTTCGCAAAAATTAACGTTTTGAGAACTGAGGTGCACGACGTGCGCCTTTAAGACCGTATTTTTTACGCTCTTTCATACGTGCGTCACGAGTTAATAGACCTGCACGTTTTAGTGTTAGACGGTATTCTGGATCAGCTTTTAATAAAGCGCGAGAAATACCGTGACGAATAGCACCAGCTTGACCAGTGTATCCACCACCATTTACGTTTACAAGTACATCGTAGTTACCTAAAGTTTCTGTTGCAACTAGAGGTTGTTTCACTACTTCACGTAATGCAGCAAATGGGATATAGTTTTCAAAATCACGACCGTTAATGATAACGCGTCCTTCGCCTGGAACTAGGCGTACGCGCGCTACTGAACTCTTACGACGTCCAGTACCATAGTATTGAACCTGTGCCAAAGTAAGCCCTCCTTTAATTAATTATCCGCGAAGTTCGTAAACTTCTGGTTTTTGTGCTTGGTGTGGATGCTCTGCTCCAGCATACACGTTAAGTTTCTTAGAAACTTGACGGCCTAAGCGTCCTTTTGGAAGCATGCCTTTAATTGCAAGCTCTAACATTTGTACAGGGTAGTTTGTACGCATTTCAAGAGCTGTTCTTTGCTTAAGTCCACCTGGGTGGTTAGTGTGACGGTAGTAAATTTTATCGTTTAATTTATTACCTGTTAAATGAATTTTCTCAGCGTTAATAATAATTACATGATCACCCGTGTCAACGTGTGGTGTAAATGTAGGTTTGTTTTTACCACGTAAAATGGATGCTACTTCACTAGCAAGGCGACCTAAAGTTTGACCTTCAGCATCAACCACATACCATTTACGCTCAACTTCGTTAGCTTTTGCCATAAAAGTCGTACGCATGTGTTTCCCTCCTCGTTATCTTTTCCATAGAAAAAATCTATTGTTTATCTTAAACACGATTTCCTTCCGGGGCTAATCGTGGTTTTAGAAACAATACCATATGTTATGATATACTTTTGAGTTTCTAATGTCAAGCAAATGTTACACCAGGATTAGTTGTTATAGTTTACCTCCCATAAGTAAAGCCCATGACCTGGAGCCATCTTTCCAGCAAACTGACGATTTTGTTTCGCTAAAATCTCTGGAATGCTATCAGGATCAAGCTTTCCTTGTCCTATGCTAAGTAACGTACCAACAATAATTCTGACCATATTATATAAAAATCCATTACCTACAAAACGAAAAATTATTTCATCATCTTGTTCAATTAACTCAATTTCATAAATTGTTCGCACTTTATCTTTTTTGTCAGTTTTTGCCGAACAAAAAGAAGTGAAATCATGCGTTCCAATAAAATAAGGAATTGCTTTTCTTATAGAGTTGATTTCGAGCGGGTATGGATATTGATATACGTAATTTCTACGGAATACATCCGCAGTCTTTGATAATAATACACGATAACGATATTCTTTTTTCTCAACACCGTAACGTGCATGAAATTCTTCTGTTTTTTTCTCTACTTGCCTTATAACAATATCATCTGGCAACATTGTGTTTAAAGCATTACTCCATTGCCACTCTTCAAGAGACAAAGGGGTATCAAAGTGTATTACTTGTCCTTTTGCATGAACTGTAGAATCTGTTCTACCAGATGCCTGAACACGAACAAGTTCTCCCTTATGCAATTTCTGCAATGCTTTTTCTATCTCCTGTTGAACAGTACGATGGTTCGGCTGAATTTGATAACCACAAAAATGCATGCCATCATATGCAACCGTACATTTTATTCTATCCATTTCTCTATTCTCCATTACGATCGCACCCATGCCAAAATACAAGCTAAACAAAATAAGCTGACAATCGTTACTGTATCGCTTGTTTTCCAGCGTAGTTGCCTAAATTTAGTACGTCCTTCACCACTTTGATATCCACGAGCTTCCATCGCAATGGCTAAGTCCTCTGCACGCTTAAAAGCACTGATAAACAGAGGAACGAGCAGTGAAATAATAGCTTTCATTCTATCTTTTATCGGTCCCCCGGCAAAATCAATACCACGTGACGCTTGTGCTTTCATTATTTTACTCGTTTCATCCATTAATGTCGGGATAAAACGAAGAGAAATTGACATCATTAATGCGATTTCATGAACAGGAACCTTTATACGCTTCAACGGCTTTAATAACGTCTCCAAACCATCTGTAATTTCAATAGGTGTCGTCGTTAACGTTAATAATGTCGTCATTAAAATAATAACGAAGAATCGTACAGAAATGTATATCCCTTGCTCTAATCCTTTTTCATATATCGAAAACCAACCAAGCTGGAATAGTACATCCCCCTCTTTATTTGTAAAAATATGCAGGAAAAATGTAAAAAGAAAAATCCATAAAATTGGTTTTAAGCCCGAAAGTACATAACGAATCGGCACTTTTGCAAAAAATAAAGCAATGAGTGCATATAAAAATAAAAATCCATATGAAATCGCATTATTTGCTAAGAAAACAACAAATACATATAAAAAGACAATCAGCAGCTTCGTACGTGGATCAAGTTGATGAATAAGTGAATTCCCCGGGATATATCTCCCAATAATCAACTGCTGCATGATTCATGACCACCTTTTCGTAACACCTGCACAACTTCATGAGTAAGATCCTCTAAAGATAAGGTAGCCTTTGGAATTGAAATACCAAACTTCTCTTCAATTGCACGTTTATACTTTAATGACATAGGAAGATCCACACCAATTTTCTCTAGTTCATCAGCATGTGAAAATACTTCCTCTGCACTTCCTTGCAAAAAGACCGTTCCTTTATGCATAACTACAATCTGCTCCGCATACTGAGCAGCATCCTCCATATTATGCGTTACAAGGATAACTGTAAGACCCTTCTCCTTGTGCAGCTTATAAAACATCTCCATAAGTTCGTTCTGCCCTTTTGGATCTAGTCCTGCTGTAGGTTCATCTAATACAAGCACTTCAGGTTCCATCGCCAGTACACCCGCTATAGCAACACGTCTCATTTGTCCACCACTTAATTCGAACGGAGAACGTGTTAACAGTTCCGGTTCTAGCCCTACAAGTTCAATTGCCTTTCTAGCCTTTTGCCTTGCTTCGTCTACAGATACTCCAAAATTAGTAGGGCCGAAACAAATATCTTTCTCCACAGTCTCTTCAAACAACTGATGTTCTGAGAATTGAAAGACAACCCCTACTTTTTTACGTAGTGGCTTTAGCTTTTTTTCTTTCTTTCCTGCCGAAATCAAATGTTCACCAATTTGAACTGTACCATTTGTCGGCTGCAATAAACCATTTAAATGTTGAATCATCGTCGACTTACCTGAACCAGTATGACCGATAATGGCATAATAACCCCCACTTGGAAACGACACGTCTACATCATAAAGTGCGCGTCTTTCAAATGGAGTTTTATATTGATAACGATGTTCTACTTTTTGGAATGTAATCTCCAAAGTTCGTTCACCAAGCTTTCCATTGTAAGATGCGTATTTTGCAAGAGAATTTCATTTCTTTTTAATAATTCTGCTATTTTCACTGAAAATGGTACATCTAATCCAATTTCTTGGAGCATATGAGAGGATTTGAAAATTTGTTCTGGAGTCCCTTCCTCTAATATCTCTCCCTTATTTAAAATAATGACACGGTCTGATTGTGCCGCTTCTTCTAAATCGTGCGTAATTGATAACACGGTAATACCTTTTTGATTAACAAGTTGTCTAACCGTTTCTACTACTTCACGTCTCCCTTGGGGGTCTAGCATTGACGATGCTTCATCTAATATTAAAATAGATGGCTGAAGTGCTAAAACGCCTGCTATTGCCACTCGCTGTTTTTGCCCACCAGATAACGAATGAGGCTCATCATTAAGAAAATCTTCCATACGGACAAGTTTGAGAGCCTGATCTAATCTTTCTACCATCTGTTCTCTTGGCATTCCGATATTCTCTAAGCCAAAAACAACGTCGTCTTGCACTGTCGTTCCAACAAATTGATTATCTGGGTTTTGAAATACCATCCCAATTTGTTTTCGAACATCCCATACCGTTTCCTCTGATAAAACCATTGTATCATTTACTGTAATAGTTCCTGCTTCTGGCAAAAACAAACCATTCAATAATTTTGCAAGTGTAGACTTCCCTGAACCGTTTTGTCCAATAACAGATACCCATTCTCCCTCATATAAGGAAAATGAAACATCTTTTAATGCATAAGTGGCTGCCCCAGGATATTGAAAGGATATATTTTCTGTCCGAAGTTTCTCTTTTTTCAATACAAGGCACCCTTTCCTTCGCCAAGTTAGCCTATTTTTATATTTAAAAAAAAGGGCCATGACCAGTTTCTTGAAAAGAACTGTCCTGCCCTTTTAATTATCATTATACTAACTCGATAATTACCATTGGTGCTGCGTCTCCGCGACGTGGACCAATTTTTGCAATACGAGTGTATCCGCCTTGGCGCTCAGCATAGCGTGGAGCTACATCAGCGAATAATTTTTGAAGTGCATCTTGACCAGTCTCAGCGTTAGCTACTTCATTGCGAATGAAAGCTGCTGCTTGACGACGAGCATGAAGATCTCCGCGTTTACCTAAAGTGATCATTTTTTCCACTACAGAACGAAGTTCTTTTGCACGAGTTTCTGTCGTTTGGATGCGCTCGTTGATAATTAAATCAGTAGCTAAGTCACGTAACATAGCTTTACGTTGCGCACTTGTACGGCCTAATTTTCTGTATGCCATTCGTAGTTCCCTCCTTTGTTGATGGGTTTAAATCCTCAGTCGTCTTTACGTAAACCTAAACCTAATTCTTCAAGTTTATGTTTAACTTCTTCTAAGGATTTACGTCCTAAGTTACGAACTTTCATCATATCTTCTTCTGTTTTGTTCGCAAGCTCTTGTACAGTATTAATTCCTGCACGTTTAAGGCAATTATAAGAACGAACAGAAAGATCTAGTTCCTCGATAGTCATCTCAAGAACTTTCTCTTTTTGATCTTCTTCCTTCTCAACCATAATCTCAGCATTTTGTGCTTCATCAGTTAAACCAACAAAGATATTTAAATGCTCAGTTAAGATTTTGGCACCTAAAGAGATAGCTTCTTTTGGCCCGATGCTTCCATCCGTCCATACATCAAGCGTAAGCTTATCATAATTAGCCACTTGTCCGACACGTGTCTTTTCCACTTGGTAAGTCACACGTGATACTGGAGTATAAATAGAATCAATAGGAATTACTCCTATTGGTTGATCTTCGCTTTTATTTGCATCAGCTGGCGTATACCCACGGCCACGCTTTGCAGTTAAACGCACGCGGAAATGCGCATCTTTTGCTAACGTTGCAATGTGTAAATCTGGATTTAAGATTTCTACATCACTATCGTGAGTAATATCAGCAGCTGTGACAATACCTTCGCCCTGCACATCAATTTCCAACGTCTTCTCTTCTTCAGAGTAGATTTTAAGAGCTAACTTTTTCAAGTTTAAGATGATCGTTGTAACGTCTTCTACTACGCCCTCAACTGTTGAAAATTCATGTAATACGCCATCGATTTGGATAGCAGTAACAGCGGCACCAGGGAGTGAAGATAAAAGAATACGACGTAAGGAGTTACCCAACGTAGTACCATATCCACGCTCAAGCGGTTCAATTACGAATTTACCATATTTAGCATCTTCGTTAAGTTCAACCGTTTCGATTTTCGGCTTTTCGATTTCAATCATTAACTAAACCCTCCTTCAAAACGTCGAAACCCCGGTTAAACAAAGGTACAACCCCTGTCTAACCGAAAGTCCCCCTTAGGCAGTTCCCGATTGTGCACAACAAGCGATGTTTCTGTACGAAATTTCTCGATAATGCATCATATCCATTATAGACAAAAGGGAAAATTCTATACAGAAAAATTACACACGACGACGTTTTGGTGGACGACATCCATTATGAGGAACTGGAGTAACATCTCTAATTGCTGTTACTTCTAGACCTGCAGCTTGAAGAGCACGAATTGCAGCTTCACGACCAGCACCAGGACCTTTAACAGTAACCTCTAAAGTTTTTAAACCGTGTTCCATTGCAGCTTTAGCAGCAGTTTCAGCAGCCATTTGCGCAGCGAATGGAGTAGATTTACGAGATCCACGGAAACCAAGTGCACCAGCACTAGACCAAGAAAGTGCGTTACCGTGAGTATCTGTAAGAGTTACGATTGTGTTGTTGAAAGTAGAACGAATATGAGCTATACCAGCTTCAATATTCTTTTTCACACGTTTTTTACGAGTGTTTGTTTTACGTGCCATTGTTAGTTCAACCTCCTTTACTTATTATTTCTTTTTATTTGCTACTGTACGACGTGGACCTTTACGTGTACGAGCATTGTTTTTAGAATTTTGACCACGAACTGGTAAGCCACGACGGTGACGAAGACCACGGTAAGAACCGATCTCCATTAGACGTTTAATGTTAAGAGATACTTCACGACGAAGGTCTCCCTCAACTTTAATACGATCGATGATATCACGGATACGTCCTAATTCGTCTTCCGTTAAATCACGAACTCGTGTTTCTTCAGAAATACCTGCTTCAGCAAGAATTTTTTCAGCAGTTGTGCGACCAATGCCGAATACGTAAGTTAAAGAAATAACAACGCGTTTGTCTCGAGGAATATCTACACCTGCGATACGTGCCATTACGAATGCACCTCCTTCTGATTAACCTTGTTTTTGTTTATGTTTAGGGTTTTCACAAATAACCATTACTTTTCCACGTCTACGAATAACTTTACATTTTTCGCAGATTGGTTTAACTGACGGTCTTACTTTCATGTCTCGAACCTCCTTAAAGATTACGGAGTGCTATATTATTTAAAACGGTACGTAATACGACCACGATTTAAATCGTACGGAGATAATTCTACCGTAACTTTGTCTCCTGGTAAAATACGAATGAAGTTCATACGGATTTTACCAGAAACGTGAGCCAATACGACATGCCCATTCTCTAATTCTACTTTGAACATAGCATTTGGCAACGTTTCAAGAACGGTACCTTCGACTTCAATTACATCATCTTTAGCCATTCAATAGTTCTCCCTTCTTCAAATCAGTAACATTTTACACTGCTCTGAAATCCCGGAGAGCCAGCTACTTATAAAGTGGTAAGGATTTCGTATCCTGCTTCTGTAAGAGCAATCGTGTGCTCAAAATGGGCACACCATTTACCATCTACCGTTACCACTGTCCAGTCATCAGATAGTGTTTTTACATATCGTCTTCCTTGATTCACCATCGGCTCAACACAGATGACCATTCCCGGCTTTAATCTAGGGCCTCTATTTGGTGGACCATAGTGCGGGATTTGAGGGTCCTCATGTAAGTCTTGCCCGATTCCGTGACCAACATACTCCCTAACGATCGAGAATCCATTCTCTTCAGCATGGGTTTGAACCGCATGTGAGATATTTGATAATCTCTCGCCTGGTTTTACTTGTTCTAGACCAAGATACAACGATTTTTCTGTGACATCAAGTAGCTTTTGAACAGATTCAGAAATGTTTCCAACTGGATACGTCCATGCAGAATCTCCATGGTACCCATTGTATTTCGCACCAATATCGATACTGATGATATCGCCCTCTTTGAGCTTGCGCTTCCCTGGAATTCCGTGTACAAGCTCTTCATTTACAGAAGCACATATGCTCCCCGGAAATCCGTTGTATCCTTTAAAAGATGGCGTAGCACCATATTTTTGAATCGTCTTTTCCGCTATTTGATCGAGCTCTTTCGTTGTAATTCCTGGAGTAATGTGCTGTTTCAACTCTTGATGAGTCAAAGCAACGATCCTGCCAGCTTCTCGCATGATTTCTATCTCGCGAGGAGTTTTGCAGATTATCATTACGCTAAGCCTCCGATGAGAACATCGATATCAGCAAATACTTTATTGATATCTTGCTCACCATTAATGCTTTGTAAGTAACCAAGCTCTTCGTAGAAATCAAGCAAAGGTTTTGTTTGCTTAATATTTACATCTAAACGATTTGCTACAGTTTCTTCATTGTCATCAGAGCGTTGATATAATTCGCCACCACATTTATCGCACACATCAGCTTTTGCTGGTGGATTGAATTCTAAGTGGTAAGTCGCACCGCACTCTTTACAAATGCGACGGCCTGTAAGGCGTTTTAATAACAACCCTGAATCCACATTAATGTTTAAAACATAGTCGATTTTTTTGCCAAGATCTTTCATAATTTCTTCAAGAGCTGATGCTTGTGCAACAGTTCGTGGGAAACCGTCTAGTAAGAAACCTCTTACGCAGTCGTCTTGACTTAAACGTTCACGAACGATTCCGATTGTAACTTCATCTGGAACAAGTGCACCTTTATCAATAAAAGATTTTGCTTGTAGACCCATTTCAGTTTCAGCCTTCATAGCTGCACGGAACATGTCTCCTGTTGAAATGTGAGGGATGTTATACTTGGCAACAATCTGTTCGGCTTGTGTACCTTTACCAGCACCAGGAAGCCCCATTAAAATTAAGTTCATCCTTGTTCCCCCTCAGAGTACATGAGCATGTAGGGAAGACAATTCTTCCCACTTACTCACTGCTTGATAAACCCTTTGTAATGGCGTTTTACCAGTTGGCTTTCTAGCTGCTTCATTGTTTCTAAAGCAACGCCGACAACGATTAACATACTCGTTCCACCGATCTGTGCAGATGGAGGAAGATTTCCCAATTTCGTAAAGATAACTGGTAAGATTGCAATCGCTGCTAGGAAAATTGATCCTACAAAGGTCAAACGATACAAGATTTTTGTTAGATATTGTTCCGTATTCTTACCCGGACGAATACCTGGAACATATCCACCTTGCTTGTTTAGATTCTCTGACATTTGCTCTGGATTAACCTGAACAAATGCATAGAAATATGTGAAGGCTACAATGAGCGCAACATATATGATCATTCCCACTGGGTGAGAATAGTTAAAGTTTGCAATAATCCACTGCGATACATCATGTTTCGGGAAGAACTGTGCAATAGTCGGAGGCGTAATTAAGAATGAAACAGCAAAAATTACTGGAATAACACCAGCACTATTTACCTTAAGCGGTAAATGTGTGTTTTGTGCTCCAGCATAACCACCATTTCCTCCTGTTACACGCTTCGCATATTGAATTGGGATCTTTCTAACAGCCTGTTGAATGAAAATAACACCCACAATAACTGCTAGCACAGCTAGTAAAATCAATGCAACTTTAACGATACTCATGAACAATTGATCTCCGATATTTTGAAACTGTTGCTGATACACTTGAGATATAACACTTGGGATCGCCGCGGCAATACCGCCAAAGATAAGGATGGAAATACCATTACCTACACCTTTAGCTGTAATCTGTTCACCTAACCACATTAAAAATGCAGTACCAGCAGTCAGTACCGTAGCAATGTATAAATAAGTGCTCCAACCTGGATTCAAAATTAATTGTCCACCTACCATACCGTTAAAACCGATTGACATACCAAACCCCTGAATAAACGCAAGAACAATTGTAAAGTAACGCGTGAATTGCGTTAATTTACGACGGCCCATTTCACCTTGCTTCGACCATTCCGAAAATTTAGGAACAACATCCATCTGCAATAATTGCACGATGATGGATGCTGTAATATACGGCATGATTCCCATCGCAAAGATGGAGAAGTTTTTCAAGGCTCCACCGCCAAATGTATTTAGAATACCTAAAGCATTTAATTGATCTTGTGCCTTCAGTACGTCTCCATTTGTAAATGGCACGGGGATAAACGTGCCAATCCTGAATACGATTAACATCGCTAAAGTGAATAATATTTTACGTCTTATCTCAGCAACGCGCATAAAGTTGGAGATTGTACGAAACATTAGATCACCTCAACTGATCCGCCAGCTGCTTCAATTGCTTCTTTAGCACTTGAAGAGAACTTGTGCGCTTTAACAGTTAGTTTTTTCTCTACTGCTCCGCTTGCAAGAACTTTAACACCGTCGTTTAACTTGCTGATAACGCCAGTTTCCAGCAATAATTCAGGTGTTACTTCTGTACCATCTTCAAAACGATTTAACGTTGATAAGTTTACAATAGCAAACTCTTTACGGTTAATGTTTGTGAAGCCGCGTTTTGGTAAACGACGGAATAATGGAGTTTGACCACCTTCGAAGCCAAGACGAACACCGCCGCCAGAACGTGCGTTTTGTCCTTTATGACCTTTACCAGCAGTTTTACCGTTACCAGAACCGATACCACGACCGACACGGTTACGTACTTTACGAGAACCTTCTGCAGGTTTTAATTCATGAAGTTTCATTCCCAGGCACCTCCTTATATTAATGAGTTATCCTTAAGCTTCTTTTACAGTTACAAGGTGAGAAACTTTGTTGATCATACCAAGAATAGCAGGAGTTTCTTCCTTAACTACAGTTGAATTCAACTTTTTAAGACCTAAAGCTTCTACCGTCGCACGTTGATCTTGTGGACGACCAATTACACTACGAGTGAGGGTAATTTCTAACTTTTTCGCCATTTGTTTTCCCTCCTTAACCTAGTAGCTCTTCTACAGATTTACCGCGTAATTTTGCAACATCTTCAGCGCGCTTAAGTTCGCTTAATCCGTTCACAGTAGCGCGAATCATGTTGATTGGTGTGTTAGAACCAAGAGATTTCGAAAGAATATCTTGTACACCAGCTAATTCAAGGACCGCACGAACAGGTCCACCAGCAATAACACCAGTACCCTCAGCAGCAGGTTTTAAGAATACTTCACCAGCGCCAAAATGACCGTTGATTGTGTGTGGAATTGTTGTACCAACTAATGGTACAGCGATTAAGTTTTTCTTAGCGTCTTCGATAGCTTTACGGATTGCGTCTGGTACCTCTTGTGCTTTACCAGTACCGAATCCAACATGACCGTTTTTATCGCCAACTACAACTAGTGCAGCAAAGCGGAAACGACGACCACCCTTAACAACTTTCGCGACACGATTTATCGTAACTACACGTTCTTCAAGTTCTAATTTACTTGGGTCAATGCGATGCATCAATTTTCCCTCCTTTGACCATTAAAATTGTAATCCAGCCTCACGAGCAGCTTCAGCTAGAGCTTTAACACGGCCATGGTATAAGTAACCACCGCGATCAAATACTACTTCTTTAACGCCTTTCTCTACAGCACGCTTAGCAACTGATTCTCCAACTTTCGTAGCAGCTTCAATATTGCTAGTACCGTTAAGAGCAAGGTCTTTATCAAGAGTAGATGCACTTACTAACGTTACACCATTCACATCATCAATAACTTGAGCGTAAATATGTTGGTTAGAACGGAACACGTTTAAACGTGGACGCTCTGCAGTACCAGTAAGTTTAGCACGTACACGTGCATGTCTTTTCTTACGAGTCGCATTTTTATCAGCTTTAGTGATCATTCTTGTCACTCCTTTCTCTCACCTAACGGGTTTACTTAGCAGTTTTACCTTCTTTACGACGAACAACTTCGCCTTCGTAACGAATACCTTTACCTTTGTAAGGCTCAGGAGCACGTACAGCACGGATGTTAGCAGCGAATTCGCCAACACGTTGCTTGTCGATACCTTTAATTACGATCTTAGTTGGTGCAGGTACTTCAACTTCAAGACCTGCTTCCGGAGTCATTTCTACTGGATGAGAATAACCTACGCTTAATACAAGTTTATCACCTTGTTTTTGAGCACGGTAACCAACACCGACTAATTCAAGTCCGCGTGCGAAACCTTCAGTTACACCTTCAACCATGTTTCCGATTAAAGCACGAGTTGTACCGTGTAATGCACGGTGTTCCTTCTGTTCAGATGGACGCTCAACTGTTAATGTATTCTCTTCAATTTTGATAAGCATATCAGCATTGAAAGTACGAGTTAATTCACCTTTAGGGCCTTTTACTGTTACAGTATTGTCTTCTGCAACTGTAATAGTAACACCTGCAGGGATTTCAAGAATCTTTTTACCAATACGAGACATGTGGTCACACCTCCGTTCGTTTTAAATATATATTACCAAACGTATGCTACTACTTCTCCACCAGTTTGTAATTGACGAGCGTCTTTGTCTGTCATTACTCCCTTAGATGTAGAAACAAGAGCGATACCTAATCCGTTAAGTACACGTGGTACTTCGTCAGCTTTAGCGTAAACGCGTAAGCCAGGTTTACTGATACGTTTTAATCCAGTGATTACACGTTCATTGTTTGCACCATATTTCAGGAAAATACGAAGGATACCTTGTTTGTTATCCTCGATGTATTCTACATCACGAATGAAACCTTCACGTTTTAAAAGTTCAGCGATCTCTTTTTTGATTTTAGAAGCAGGAACCTCTAATTTCTCATGACGTACCATGTTCGCATTACGGATGCGAGTAAGCATGTCTGCAATTGGATCTGTCATCACCATGTGTTTTACCTCCTTCCCATTTGTGGGTTTTACCAACTAGCTTTTTTAACACCAGGAATTTGACCTTTATATGCAAGTTCACGGAAACAAATACGGCAAAGTTTAAATTTGCGGTATACAGAATGCGGACGACCGCAGCGTTCGCAACGTGTATACTCTTGTACTTTAAACTTAGGAGTACGCTTTTGTTTCGCTATCATAGATTTTTTAGCCACGTTTTCGCCTCCTCTACTTAGCGTTGGCTTCCATTATTTTTGGAATGGCATACCGAATTGTGTTAAAAGTTCACGAGCTTCTTCATCAGTTTTCGCTGTAGTAACGATTACGATGTCCATACCGCGGACTTTGCTTACTTTATCATAATCAATCTCAGGGAAAATAAGTTGCTCTTTAACACCTAATGTATAGTTTCCACGACCATCGAATGATTTCTTAGAAACACCACGGAAATCACGTACACGTGGTAAAGAAACTGATACTAATTTGTCGAAGAACTCATACATTTGCTCGCCGCGTAAAGTTACTTTCGCACCGATTGGCATACCTTCACGAAGACGGAAACCAGCGATTGATTTTTTAGCACGAGTTACAACAGGTTTTTGACCTGTGATTTGTGTTAATTCTTCTACTGCGTTGTCTAACGCTTTTGAGTTAGATACCGCGTCACCAACACCAGTGTTGATTACGATCTTTTCGATTTTTGGTACCTGCATTACAGATTTATAGTTAAACTTGCTCACTAGAGCAGGAGTAATTTCCTTTTGGAACTTCTCTTTAAGGCGATTCAATGAAGTGACCTCCTTTCTTAAGAAAATTATTTATCTAATAATTCACCAGATTTTTTTGCAATACGAACTTTTTTACCATCTTCTACTTTGAAGCCTACACGAGTAGGTTCACCTGTTTTCGGATCTAAAATCATAACGTTAGAAACGTGAATAGGTGCTTCTTTAGTAATAATTCCACCTTGTGGATTTAATTGAGATGGCTTAGAGTGCTTCTTAACGATATTGACACCCTCAACGATAACACGGTTTTGCTTTGGGAAAGCCACAAGGATAACGCCTTGTTTTCCTTTGTCTTTACCAGTGATTACCTGTACTTTATCACCTTTTTTTACATGCATCTTAATTCTGCACCTCCTTAGCAAGGCAATACCTTAAATTATAGAACTTCTGGAGCTAAAGAAACGATCTTCATGAAGTTGCTATCACGTAATTCACGAGCTACTGGTCCGAAGATACGAGTACCACGTGGGCTCTTATCGTCTTTAATGATAACCGCTGCGTTTTCATCAAATTTGATGTAAGAACCGTCCGGACGACGAGCTCCGCTCTTCGTACGTACCACTACTGCTTTAACAACGTCACCTTTTTTAACAACGCCACCTGGTGTTGCTTGTTTTACCGTAGCAACGATAATGTCACCAATGTTAGCATATTTACGACCAGAGCCGCCTAATACTTTAATTGTTAAAAGTTCACGTGCACCAGAGTTGTCAGCAACTTTCAAACGAGATTCTTGTTGGATCATGTTATGAAACCTCCCTTCGGACTAAAAATTCCGATTCGTCTATTTAGATAATAACCGCTTCTTCAACGATTTCAACTAAACGGAAACGCTTAGTAGCAGAAAGCGGGCGAGTTTCCATGATTTTAACGATATCGCCAAGTTTCGCTTGGTTTTGCTCATCATGGGCTTTGTACTTCTTAGAATACTTAACACGTTTTCCGTACAAGGAATGAGTTTTGTAAGTTTCAACTAAAACTGTAATCGTTTTGTCCATTTTGTCAGACACTACACGACCAGTATAAACTTTGCGTTGGTTACGTTCGCTCACTATGCAAACCTCCCCTCAATTTATCGATTAATTCCGATCTCTCTTTCACGAACTACAGTTTTCATACGAGCAATTGCTTTACGCACTTCACGAATGCGAGTTGGATTCTCTAATTGTCCTGTAGCAAGTTGGAAGCGAAGATTAAACAACTCTTCCTTTAAAGCTTTAACTTTTGTTTCGATTTCGGCAGTGGTTAATTCACGAATATCATTAGTTTTCATTAGATTCACCACCATTTTCTTCACGTTTTACGAATTTACATTTCACAGGTAACTTGTGAGCTGCAAGACGTAATGCTTCGCGTGCTACCTCTTCAGATACACCCGCGATTTCGAACATAATTTTCCCAGGTTTTACTACTGCTACCCAGCCTTCTGGTGCCCCTTTACCGGAACCCATACGTACTTCTAGAGGTTTTGCAGTGTAAGGTTTAGAAGGGAAAATTTTAATCCATACTTTACCGCCACGTTTCATGTAACGAGTCATTGCACGACGAGCAGCTTCGATTTGACGGTTTGTAATCCATGAAGCAGCTTGTGCTTGTAAACCGAATTCACCGAAAGCAATTTCAGTTCCACCTTTAGCACGACCACGCATTTTACCACGATGCTCTCTACGATATTTTACGCGTTTTGGCATTAACATATTATTTTCCTCCTTCCTCAGAAGCTTTCTTTTTTGTAGGAAGGACTTCTCCACGGTAGATCCATACTTTTACGCCTAATTTACCGTATGTTGTATCAGCTTCAACTGCTGCATAGTCAATATCAGCGCGAAGTGTATGAAGTGGAACAGTTCCTTCACTGTAAGATTCTGCACGAGCGATATCAGCTCCGCCAAGACGACCAGAAACCTGTGTTTTAATACCTTTAGCACCTGCACGCATAGCACGTTGAATAACTTGCTTTTGTGCACGACGGAATGATACACGGTTTTCTAATTGACGAGCGATGTTTTCGCCTACTAATTTAGCGTTAAGATCAGCTCTCTTAACTTCTAAAATGTTGATGTGTACACGCTTGCCTGTTAATTGGTTAAGAGCTTTACGAAGTGCTTCAACTTCAGTACCACCTTTACCAATTACCATACCAGGTTTTGCAGTGTGAATTGTAACATTTACACGATTTGCTGCACGTTCGATTTCTACTTTAGCAACAGCAGAATCTTTTAAGCGTACATTAATGTACTCACGGATTTTGATGTCTTCATGTAATAATGTAGCGTAATCTTTCTCAGCGAACCAACGAGATTCCCAGTCACGGATAACGCCGACACGAAGACCAATTGGATTAACCTTTTGACCCATCGATTATCCCTCCTTCTTTTCTGATACCACAACTGTGATGTGGCTTGTGCGTTTGTTAATTTGGCTTGCACGACCCATTGCACGTGGACGGAAACGTTTTAACGTTGGACCTTCGTCAACGAAAACTTTTTCAACAACTAGGTTGTTAATGTCCATCTCATAATTGTGCTCTGCATTTGCGATTGCAGATTTTAAAACTTTTTCTACAACTGGAGAAGCAGTTTTTGGTGTGTGGTTAAGGATAGCAATCGCTTCACCCACTTGCTTACCTCGGATTAAGTCTACTACTAAACGAACTTTACGAGGAGCAATACGAACTGTTCTCGCTACTGCTTTAGCTTGCATTGAAGTGCCTCCTCTCATTATCTTCTAGTTTTCTTATCGTCAGCAAGGTGACCTTTGTACGTACGAGTTGGTGCGAATTCACCTAACTTATGGCCAACCATATCCTCAGTGATGTACACAGGTACGTGTTTACGACCATCATATACAGCGATTGTGTGTCCGATGAACTGAGGGAAGATTGTTGAACGGCGAGACCAAGTTTTAACAACTTGTTTTTGCTCAGATGCAACTAATTTTTCCATTTTGCTCATTAAGTGATCATCGACAAATGGTCCTTTTTTTAAGCTACGAGCCATTTTGGTGCCTCCCTTCGTGATTGGCGTACGGTTCTAGAAATGAACCGTACTACAATCCCATTATTTTTTACGACGACGAACGATGAATTTGTCAGACGCTTTGTTTTTCTTACGAGTCTTGAATCCAAGAGTTGGTTTACCCCATGGAGACATTGGAGACTTACGTCCGATTGGAGAACGTCCTTCACCACCACCGTGTGGGTGATCAACCGGGTTCATTACAGAACCACGAACTGTTGGGCGTTTACCTAACCAGCGAGAGCGACCTGCTTTACCGATTTTGATAAGTTCGTGTTGTTCGTTACCTACTTGACCGATTGAAGCGCGACAAGCAGATAATACAAGACGTACTTCACCAGAAGTTAAACGTACAAGTACGTATTTACCTTCTTTACCAAGTACTTGAGCAGATGTACCAGCAGAACGAACTAATTGTCCGCCACGACCAGGCTTAAGCTCGATGTTATGAACAACAGTACCTACTGGAATGTTGATTAATGGTAATGCGTTACCGATTTTAATGTCAGCTTCTGGGCCAGACATAACTTCCATACCTACTTCTAAAGATTTAGGAGCAAGAATGTAACGTTTTTCACCGTCAACGTAGTTAATTAATGCGATATTCGCAGAGCGGTTTGGATCGTATTCGATCGTAGCAACGCGTCCTGGAATTCCATCTTTGTTACGCTTAAAGTCGATGATACGGTATTGACGCTTATGTCCGCCACCTTGATGACGTACAGTGATTTTACCTTGGTTATTACGACCAGCCTTCTTGCTTAAAGGAGCAAGTAATGACTTTTCGGGTCTATCAGTCGTGATTTCAGCGAAATCATTCGTAGTCATATTACGACGACCGTTAGTAGTTGGATTATACTTTTTGATTCCCATCTCAATTTCCCTCCTTCTTTAGTAAGAATTAAACGCCTTGGAAGATTTCGATTTCTTTGCTGTCAGCAGTTAGCTTAACGATTGCTTTACGACGACGGCTAGTAAAACCAGCGTGACGACCAACGCGTTTTGCTTTCGGCTTGTAGTTCATGATGTTCACTTTTTCTACTTTAACACCAAAGATCGCTTCAAGAGCATCTTTAACTTCTGTTTTATTAGATTTAACGTCCACATCGAACGTGTATTTTTTTTCAGCCATCATTTCCATAGAACGTTCAGTGATAACTGGGCGCTTAATGATATCACGAGGATCTCTCATTATGCAAGCACCTCCTCTACTTTTTCCACTGCCGCTTTTGTCATGATTAGCTTATCATGATGAAGCACGTCTAAAACGTTTACGCCATCAGCAGTGATTACTGTTACTCCAGGGATATTGCGAGCAGATAACTCTACAGATTCGTTTGCATCAGCAGTTACGATAAGAGCTTTCTTCTCAACAGTTAATCCTTTAAGTACTGCTAGCATATCTTTTGTTTTTGGTGCATTTAACACTAGGTCTTCAAGAACTACAATGTTGTTCTCAACTACTTTAGTAGCTAATGCAGATTTGATTGCTAAACGACGAACTTTCTTAGGAAGTTTGTACGCATAGCTTCTTGGTGTAGGTCCGAATACCGTACCACCACCACGCCATTGAGGAGAGCGGATAGACCCTTGACGAGCACGTCCAGTTCCTTTTTGACGCCATGGTTTACGACCACCACCGCGAACTTCAGAGCGAGTTTTTACTTTGTGTGTACCTTGACGTAAAGATGCACGTTGCATCATTACAGCTTCGAAAAGTACAGCTTCATTTGGTTCGATACCGAAAATAGCTTCAGCTAATTCGATTTCACCAACCTGTGAACCAGTTTGGTTATATACAGTAACTTTTGGCATTGGAATTCCTCCTTCCTATTGTGAATTATTTGCTAACCTTCACAGCGCCTTGAACAACTACAAGAGATTTCTTAGCACCTGGAACGTTACCTTTTACTAGTAATAAGTTGCGCTCAGTGTCAACTTGAACGATTTCTAAGTTTTGGATAGTAACTTGGTCTCCACCCATACGTCCAGCAAGTTTTTTGCCTTTGAATACACGGTTCGGAGCAACTGGGCCCATTGAACCTGGACGACGGTGATAGCGAGAACCATGAGACATAGGTCCGCGAGATTGTCCGTGGCGTTTGATAACACCTTGGAAACCTTTACCTTTAGAAATTCCTGTTACATCAACGATTTCACCTGTAGCGAATACGTCAACTTTTACCTCTTGACCAACCTCTAATCCGTCCACGTCTGCATCGCGGATTTCGCGAATGAAGCGCTTAGGAGTTGTAGATGCTTTAGCAGTGTGGCCTTGTTCAGGTTTGTTAGTTAACTTTTCACGTTTATCTTCAAATCCTAACTGGATTGCATTGTAGCCATCAGTTTCAGTTGTTTTCTTTTGAAGAACAACGTTTGGATTAGCAGCGATAACTGTTACTGGGATTAACTCACCGTTCTCAGCAAATACTTGAGTCATACCGATCTTTCTTCCTAAGATTCCTTTGGTCATGAGTTACACCTCCTACATTTTTAAGTTATATAAATTATAGTTTGATTTCGATATCTACACCAGATGGTAAGTCTAAACGCATTAATGAATCTACTGTTTGTGGAGTAGGACTCACGATGTCGATTAGACGTTTGTGCGTGCGCATTTCGAATTGCTCACGAGAATCTTTGTACTTATGAACAGCACGAAGAATTGTGTAAACAGTTTTTTCAGTTGGTAATGGGATCGGACCAGAAACTGTTGCCCCAGAACGCTTAGCTGTTTCTACAATTTTCTCAGCTGACTGATCAAGAATACGGTGATCGTAAGCTTTTAAACGGATACGAATTTTTTCTTTTGCCATTATTTTCCCTCCTTCGTTCGCCTATTTCTAAAATAGACCTTCTCCATGGAAATTTCCCCACACCATGCCATGGCAAAGCGGCCGGGTGTGTCAGCAACCTTCCACTTCATCGCAGTCAAAGACCAACATTGTCTATTATACAATGTTATTCGTCTAGATGCAAGCATCTTTTTGTTTGCATCCGCTTTTCTCTACTTTTGCTATTATACATGGCACTTTAAAGAATTTCAAGTTTTCATCTAACAGAATTCATTTTACAATTTCTGGATTATCTTTTGTTGTTTTTATATACTATAGAAGAAACTCGTCAAAACAAAAAAACACTCTCTTCTCCCTTATATAAACGCAAACAAAAAACCTAAGGGAAAATCCCTTAGGTTTTTTTATATCAGTTAAGATTACTCAACGATAGTAGCAACTACACCGTAACCTACTGTACGTCCACCTTCACGAATAGAGAATTTAGTTCCCTCTTCGATAGCGATTGGAGCGATAAGTTCGATAGTCATTTCGATGTTGTCACCAGGCATTACCATTTCAGTACCTTCTGGTAATTGGATGATACCAGTTACGTCAGTTGTACGGAAGTAGAACTGAGGACGGTAGTTAGCGAAGAATGGAGTGTGACGTCCACCTTCTTCTTTAGATAATACGAAAACTTCAGCTTTGAATTTAGCGTGAGCTTTTACAGAACCGCTTTTTGCAAGTACTTGTCCACGTTGGATGTCTTCACGAGCAACCCCACGAAGTAAAGCACCGATGTTGTCTCCAGCTTGAGCTTGGTCAAGAAGTTTACGGAACATCTCTACACCAGTTACAGTTGTAGAAGCATTTTCTTCAGCAAGACCGATGATTTCTACTACGTCACCAACTTTAACGATACCGCGCTCAACACGACCAGTAGCAACTGTACCACGACCTGTGATAGAGAATACGTCCTCTACAGGCATTAAGAATGGTTTGTCAGTTTCACGTTCTGGAGTTGGGATGTAAGCATCAACTTCAGCCATTAATTCAATGATTTTTGCTTCCCAATCAGCTTCTCCTTGAAGAGCTTTAAGAGCAGAACCTTTGATTACAGGAATGTCGTCGCCTGGGAATCCGTATTCAGATAATAGGTCGCGAACTTCCATTTCTACTAATTCTAATAATTCTTCGTCATCTACCATGTCGCATTTGTTTAAGAATACAACGATGTAAGGAACACCTACTTGACGAGAAAGAAGGATGTGCTCACGTGTTTGAGGCATTGGGCCATCAGCAGCAGATACTACTAAGATACCGCCGTCCATTTGAGCAGCACCAGTGATCATGTTTTTAACATAGTCAGCGTGACCTGGGCAGTCAACGTGTGCATAGTGACGAGTTTCAGTTTCGTACTCAACGTGTGCAGTTGAGATTGTGATACCGCGCTCTCTTTCTTCTGGAGCAGCATCGATTTGATCGTATCCGCGTGCTTCAGCACCACCAGCTTTTGCAAGAACTGTAGTGATCGCAGCAGTTAATGTAGTTTTACCATGGTCAACGTGGCCGATTGTACCGATGTTAACATGGGGTTTAGAACGTTCGAATTTAGCTTTAGCCATTCTAAATTCCTCCTTAGTTTATATAGGTTATTTTATATTTAGACTAGAAAGTGAAACTTACGTCCCACTTTCTAAGCTTACATAAGTAGTTATACTTGAACAATCGATAAAAATCAATTATTCACCTTTATTTTTTTTGATAATTTCTTCAGAAACAGACTTTGGTACTTCTTCATAGTGGTCAAACACCATAGAGAATGTTCCGCGTCCTTGAGTGTTAGAACGTAATGACGTTGCATAACCGAACATTTCAGAAAGTGGAACCATAGCGCGAACAACTTGTGCGTTACCGCGAGCTTCCATACCTTCTACACGTCCACGACGAGATGTTACGTCACCCATAATGTCACCCATGTACTCTTCAGGAATTACAACTTCAACTTTCATCATTGGCTCAAGAATTACTGGGCTACATTTAGAAACCGCAGCTTTAAGTGCCATAGATGCAGCGATTTTGAACGCCATCTCAGATGAATCGACATCATGGTAAGATCCGTCAACTAATGCAGCTTTAATGTCAACTAGTGGATAACCAGCTAGTACACCATTTTTAAGTGCATCTTCAAGACCTGCTCCAACAGCTGGGATGTATTCACGAGGAACTACACCACCGACGATCTTGTTTTCGAATTCGAATCCTTTACCTTCTTCGTTAGGTTCAAACTCAATCCAAACGTGACCGAATTGTCCACGACCACCAGATTGACGAGCGAACTTACCTTCAACTTTCGCAGCAGCGCGGAAAGTCTCACGGTATGCTACCTGAGGAGCACCAACGTTTGCTTCCACTTTGAATTCACGACGCATACGGTCAACGATGATATCAAGGTGAAGTTCACCCATACCAGCGATGATAGTTTGGCCAGTTTCTTGGTCAGTGTGAGCACGGAATGTTGGATCTTCTTCAGAAAGCTTAGATAATGCTGTACCCATTTTATCTTGGTCAGCTTTAGATTTTGGTTCGATAGCTACAGAGATAACTGGCTCTGGGAATTCCATAGACTCAAGGATAACAAGGCTCTTCTCGTCACAAAGAGTATCACCAGTAGTAGTATCTTTTAAACCTACAGCAGCAGCGATATCACCAGCGTAAACTGTTGAAATCTCTTCACGGCTGTTAGCGTGCATTTGTAGGATACGACCTACACGCTCACGCTTACCTTTAGTTGAGTTTTTCACGTATGATCCAGAGTTTAACACACCAGAGTACACACGGAAGAACGTTAACTTACCAACATAAGGGTCAGTCATGATTTTGAATGCTAAAGCTGCGAATGGTTCTTCATCGCTAGACTTACGTTCTACTTCTTCATCTGTATCCGGTAGAGTACCTTTAATAGCAGGTACATCTAGTGGAGATGGAAGGTAGTCGATAACTGCGTCTAACAGAATTTGAACACCTTTGTTTTTGAATGCAGAACCACAGATTACTGGGAAGAATTCTACAGAAGTTGTAGCCTTACGGATACCAGCTTTAAGCTCTTCTACAGTGATTTCTTCACCTTCTAGGTACTTCATCATCATTTCTTCATCAAGCTCAGCTACCGCTTCAATAAGTTTTCCACGGTATTCTTCAGCTAATTCTTTGTGCTCTTCAGGAATTTCAACACGTTGAATGTCTGTTCCTAAATCGTTACCGTACATGTAAGCACACTCTTCAACAAGGTCAATGATACCATTGAACTCATCTTCAGCACCGATTGGTAACTGAATTGGATGTGCGTTTGCTTGTAAACGATCGTGGATTGTTCCTACAGAGTATAAGAAATCTGCACCGATCTTATCCATTTTGTTAACGAATACGATACGAGGTACGCCGTAAGTAGTAGCCTGACGCCAAACAGTTTCTGTTTGTGGTTCTACACCAGATTGCGCATCAAGTACTGCTACAGCACCATCAAGTACGCGTAAAGAACGTTCTACTTCTACTGTGAAATCTACGTGTCCTGGAGTATCAATGATGTTTACACGATGACCTTTCCATTGTGCTGTAGTTGCAGCAGAAGTAATTGTGATACCACGCTCTTGCTCTTGCTCCATCCAGTCCATCTGAGATGCACCTTCGTGAGTTTCACCGATTTTATGAATACGTCCTGTGTAGTACAGAATACGCTCAGTTGCTGTTGTTTTACCAGCATCGATGTGAGCCATGATACCAATATTACGAGTGTTTTCTAAAGAGAACTCTCTTGCCATTTGGTGTCTTGCTCCTTCCATATATGGATTGGATTTTTTTATTTTAAGTAGCAAAAAAGCCACTTTATATTGTTACACATGTCAGTATGTCCAGTACTCTCATTATGTAAAACGAGCGCCCGATGAAAGGGAGAGGCATTCTCCCTCTCCACACTTCCATAAGCGACAAATAAAGCGGTTTATGCTTACATTTATTTTACGTTGAATCCTACCAACGGTAATGAGCAAATGCTTTGTTAGCTTCTGCCATTTTATGAGTGTCTTCACGTTTCTTAACAGATGCACCAGCGTTGTTAGCTGCATCTAAGATTTCGTTAGCAAGACGCTCTTCCATAGTTTTTTCACCACGAAGACGAGCGTAGTTTACTAACCAACGAAGACCTAAAGTTGTACGGCGTTCTGGACGAACCTCAACTGGAACTTGGTAGTTAGCACCACCAACACGACGAGCGCGTACTTCAAGAACAGGCATGATGTTCTTAAGAGCTTGCTCGAATACTTCCATTGGCTCTTTACCAGTACGTTCGTTTACGATATCGAACGCATTATAAAGAATTGTTTGAGATTTACCTTTTTTACCGTCAACCATCATTTTGTTGATAAGGCGTGTTACTAGCTTCGAATTGTACATTGGATCTGGTAACACGTCACGTTTCGCAACAGGTCCTTTACGAGGCATATTGAGTTCCTCCTTTCATTTTAAAGTTATTATTTTTTAGCAGGTTTTGGTCTCTTAGTACCATATTTAGAACGTCCTTGCATACGTTTGTCAACACCAGCTGTGTCAAGCGCACCACGAACGATGTGGTAACGTACCCCCGGTAAATCCTTTACACGACCACCGCGAATTAATACTACGCTATGCTCTTGTAGGTTATGACCGATACCTGGGATGTAAGCTGTAACCTCGATACCGTTTGTTAAACGTACACGAGCGTATTTACGTAACGCTGAGTTAGGTTTCTTTGGAGTCATTGTACCAACACGAGTACATACACCACGTTTTTGAGGTGCAGAGATATCAGTTGATTTTTTCTTTAAAGAGTTAAAACCTTTGTTTAACGCAGGTGATTTAGATTTCCATACTTTATCAGTACGACCATTTCTCACTAATTGGTTAATAGTAGGCATTTGATTATCCTCCCTTCGCATGTTTGTATGACCACATATCCAGGTGGTTCATTATTAGTTGAAAACAAAGTTTTTGCAAGGAAGAGCAAATGCTCTCTCCTCACAAAAACAGTTTTAACTTATTATTCCTATTGCTGAAGCTCCCACTTGAATCCCCGAAGCTTTACCAAGCTTACGAACTGATTCAACTTTTGTTATGGGCACGTTATATTGCATTGCAACACGAATGATAGCATGGGTTAACCGCATGTCAGCATCCTCTGCGATGACAACTTCTTTAACTGTACCATTTTTGATTGCCTCCAATGTGCGTTTATGACCAACGACTACATTTTCAGCAGTTGATACTTTTTGATAAGACATATAAATATCCTCCAAAGCATCGTTCAGGAGCAACCTTGATTATAGTAACATTTTGACTCATACAATGTCAACTAAGATTAATTGTTTTTATACAAAATTTATGCCGGAAAATTTTACTGTTCCACATAAACCTCATCGTTTTCTACATTCATGTCATCTTGTGTTGTTTTTACAAGATCCACTTTGCGATAACGATTCATACCTGTTCCAGCAGGAACAAGTTTACCGATAATAACATTTTCTTTTAATCCTAGAAGTTCATCGCGTTTACCCTTAATTGCTGCATCAGTTAAGACACGAGTTGTTTCTTGGAACGATGCTGCAGATAAGAATGAATCTGTTTCAAGTGAAGCTTTTGTAATACCAAGCAGAACAGGTCTAGCTGTTGCTGGTTGCTTACCTTGCAGTAAGACCTTAGCATTCGCATCAGTAAACTGATGGATATCTAGTAATGTTCCTGGTAATACATCTGTTTCACCTGCATCACTTACACGAACTTTACGTAACATTTGACGTACCATTACTTCTACGTGTTTGTCACCAATTTCTACCCCTTGCATACGGTATACTTTTTGAACTTCACGTAATAAGTATTCTTGAACCGCTGTAATGTCCGTTACTTTTAGTAATTCTTTCGGATCAATAGAACCTTCTGTTAACTCTTTACCGTGGCTAATTGGCTGTCCTGGAGTTACTTTCAGACGAGCACCGTAAGGAATAGCATACGTACGAGCTTCAACTTCACCCTGTACAACTACTTCTTGGCGATCTTTAACGTCGTTGATCGCTGCGATAACACCGTCGATTTCACTGATAACTGCCTGACCTTTCGGATTACGAGCTTCGAAGATCTCTTGGATACGAGGTAAACCTTGAGTGATATCATCTCCGGCAACCCCACCTGTATGGAATGTACGCATCGTTAACTGTGTACCTGGCTCACCGATAGATTGAGCTGCGATAATACCTACCGCTTCTCCTACTTCTACGTCTGTTCCAGTTGCTAAGTTACGACCGTAACACTTCTTACATACACCGTGGCGAGTGTTACACGTAAACGCTGAACGAATGTTTACAGTTTCAACACCCGAATTTTCAACGATATGAGCGATATCTTCAGTAATTAATTGATTTTCAGCAACTAATACTTCACCTGTTTCAGGATGTTTTACAGTTTTTCTTGCAAAACGTCCAACAAGACGATCATATAATGACTCGATAACTTCATTACCCTCTTTAATCGCACCAATTAATAAACCGCGATCTGTTCCACAATCATCTTCACGAACGATTACATCTTGTGCAACGTCAACAAGACGACGTGTTAAGTAACCAGAATCGGCAGTTTTAAGTGCTGTATCGGCAAGACCTTTACGCGCACCATGCGTAGAGATGAAGTACTCAAGTACTGTTAAACCTTCACGGAAACTCGATTTGATTGGAAGTTCGATGATACGACCAGATGGATTGGCCATAAGACCACGCATACCAGCAAGCTGAGTAAAGTTAGATGCGTTACCACGGGCACCTGAGTCACTCATCATGAAGATTGGGTTGCGTTTATTCAAGGATTTCATCAGTTTTCCTTGGATAACATCTTTTGCATTACTCCAAATAGAGATAACACGATCGTAACGTTCTTCTTCCGTGATTAAACCGCGACGGAATTGTTTAATTACATTATCTACTTTTGCTTGTGCTTCGTGGAGAATTTCATCTTTTTCGCCTAATACAAGAATGTCAGATACCCCAACTGTAATACCAGCTTTTGTAGAGTACTTGAATCCTAAGTTTTTCATACGATCAAGCATGCGAGACGTTTCTGTAATTTGGAAACGTTTGAACACTTCCGCAATGATGTTACCAAGGATTTTCTTGCTAAATGGCGCCACTTCTTCGCGACTAGCAATAATTTCTTTAATGTTCGCACCTTTTTCAACGAAGTATTTCGCTGGTGTTTCTTTTTCAAGGTTTGAATTTGTTGGTTCATTAATATAAGGGAACGACTCTGGTAAGATTTCGTTAAATATTAATTTACCAACTGTTGTTAATAGAAGCATACTCTTTTGCTCTTCAGTAAATGTTGCGTTGTTTACTGCACTTGCAGCTACTGCAACACGTGTATGAAGATGAACATATCCATTTTGATATGCAAGTAATGCTTCGTTTGCATCTTTGAAGACCATACCTTCACCGATTGCACCTTCACGCTCAAGTGTTAAGTAATAGTTACCTAATACCATATCCTGAGATGGAGTAACAACTGGTTTACCGTCTTTCGGGTTCAAGATGTTTTGTGCCGCTAACATAAGAAGACGAGCTTCAGCTTGAGCTTCTGATGATAAAGGTACGTGAACGGCCATTTGGTCACCGTCAAAGTCCGCGTTGTATGCAGTACATACAAGTGGGTGAAGACGGATTGCGCGACCTTCTACTAATGTAGGTTCAAACGCCTGGATACCAAGACGGTGAAGTGTTGGTGCGCGGTTTAGAAGTACTGGATGTTCTTTAATCACAGACTCTAAAACGTCCCAAACTTCAGGTTGTACACGCTCGATTTTACGTTTCGCACTCTTAATGTTATGTGCTAATCCTTTTTCAACTAACTCTTTCATTACGAAAGGTTTGAACAGTTCAAGCGCCATTTCTTTTGGTAATCCACATTGATACATCTTTAAGTTCGGTCCTACAACAATTACAGAACGACCAGAGTAGTCAACACGTTTACCTAATAAGTTTTGACGGAAACGTCCTTGTTTACCTTTAAGCATGTGAGATAGTGATTTTAATGGACGGTTACCTGGTCCAGTAACTGGACGGCCACGACGACCATTATCGATTAATGCGTCTACAGCTTCTTGTAACATACGTTTTTCGTTTTGAACGATGATGCTTGGTGCACCTAAGTCCAATAGACGTTTTAAACGATTGTTACGGTTAATTACACGACGGTATAAGTCGTTTAAGTCAGAAGTAGCAAAACGTCCACCATCTAACTGTACCATTGGGCGTAGTTCTGGTGGGATTACTGGTAGAACATCTAAGATCATCCAAGATGGTTCATTTCCAGAGTTACGGAATGCTTCTAATACTTCTAGACGTTTAATAGCACGAGTACGGCGTTGTCCTTGTGCTGTTTTTAATTCTTCTTTTAAGAAGTCTACTTCTTTATCTAAATCAATGTCTTGTAGTAGCTTTTTAATCGCTTCTGCACCCATAGCAGCTTGGAATGTGCTACCATATCGATCACGATATGCACGGTATTCTTTTTCAGAAAGTAATTGCTTCTTATCAAGTGGTGTATCTCCACTTTCTGTTACAACATAAGAAGCGAAATAAATTACTTCTTCAAGCGCGCGAGGGGACATGTCTAAGACAAGTCCCATGCGGCTCGGGATACCTTTGAAATACCAAATATGAGATACAGGAGCAGCTAATTCGATATGACCCATGCGTTCACGACGTACTTTTGCACGCGTTACTTCAACGCCACATCGATCACAAACTACACCTTTATAACGTACACGTTTGTATTTTCCGCAATGACATTCCCAGTCCTTTTGTGGTCCGAAAATACGCTCACAGAACAAGCCATCTTTTTCAGGCTTTAACGTACGATAGTTAATAGTTTCTGGTTTCTTAACTTCACCGTATGACCAAGAACGAATCTTGTCAGGTGAAGCAAGTCCAATCTTCATATATTCAAAGTTATTTACATCTATCAAGGGGCCTACCTCCCTTTTAGTCTACAGGTTATCCCAATTATTCCTTAGTTGTCTCAACTTCGACATTCAATTTATCTGCTGATTGATGATCATCGTCATCTTCTGTATCACGCATTTCAATTTCTGTATCGTCGCTAGACATCATTTTAACGTCCATACCTAAACTTTGCAGCTCTTTAATCAATACTTTGAATGATTCAGGAACGCCTGGTTCTGGAACATTTTCGCCTTTAACAATTGCTTCATAAGTCTTAACACGTCCAACAACATCATCAGACTTCACTGTTAAGATTTCTTGAAGAGTATAAGCAGCACCGTAAGCTTCAAGTGCCCAAACCTCCATCTCACCGAAACGCTGTCCACCGAACTGAGCTTTACCTCCAAGAGGTTGCTGCGTTACAAGTGAGTATGGTCCAGTAGAACGAGCATGAAGTTTATCGTCAACCATGTGCGCAAGTTTGATCATATACATGACACCAACAGATACGCGGTTATCGAATGGTTCACCAGTACGTCCGTCATACAGGATTGTTTTCGCGTCATTTGCCATACCAGCTTCTTCAATTGTGCCCCAAACATCTTCCTCACGAGCACCATCGAATACTGGTGTTGCAATGTGAATGCCAAGGTATCTTGCTGCCATACCAAGATGAAGCTCTAATACCTGACCGATATTCATACGAGATGGTACCCCTAATGGGTTTAACATGATATCGATTGGCGTACCGTCTGGTAAGTAAGGCATATCTTCTTCTGGTAAAATACGAGAAATAACACCTTTGTTACCGTGACGTCCGGCCATCTTGTCACCTTCAGAAATTTTACGTTTTTGAACGATATATGCACGTACAAGTTGATTCACGCCTGGTGGCAATTCATCGCCATCTTCACGGTTGAATACTTTTACGTCTAAGATAATACCGCCACCACCGTGTGGTACACGTAGTGATGTATCACGTACTTCACGCGCTTTTTCTCCAAAGATAGCATGTAATAGACGTTCTTCAGCTGTTAATTCTGTTACACCTTTAGGTGTTACTTTACCAACAAGTAAATCTCCATCTTTTACTTCAGCACCAACGCGAATGATACCGCGCTCGTCAAGGTTACGTAATGCGTCTTCCCCAACGTTTGGAATGTCACGTGTAATTTCTTCTGGTCCAAGCTTCGTATCACGAGCTTCTGATTCATATTCTTCAATATGAATAGAAGTGTACACATCATCTTTTACAAGGCGCTCACTCATGATGATCGCATCCTCGTAGTTATAACCGTCCCAAGTCATGAAGCCAACAAGCACGTTACGTCCAAGTGCTAGTTCACCTAATTCCATAGAAGGACCATCCGCAAGGATTTCACCTTTTACAACTTCATTTCCAACACTTACGATTGGACGTTGGTTGTAACAAGTTCCTTGGTTAGAACGAATGAATTTTTGCATTTTATAGCGATCTAAGTCGCCTTTTACTGTTTGACCGTCAACTTCTACATAGCGACGTACCCAAACTTCACGTGCTTCTACGCGCTCAACAACACCAGGATGTTTACAGATTACTGCAGCACCTGAGTCTTTTGCTGATACGTACTCCATACCTGTACCTACAATCGGAGATTCCGGATTCATTAACGGAACCGCCTGACGTTGCATGTTCGCTCCCATAAGTGCGCGGTTAGAGTCATCGTTTTCTAAGAACGGAATACAAGCTGTCGCTGCCGACACTACTTGTTTTGGAGATACATCCATGTAGTCGATGCGTTCTCTATTTGTGACAATGTTTTCACCACGGAAACGAGCTACGATATCTTCACTTAGGAATTCACCTTCGTCAGATAATTTCATATTCGCTTGGGCTACAACATAGTTATCTTCTTCATCTGCTGTTAAGTAATCAACATGCCCTGTTACAAGACCAGTTTCTGGGTCAACACGACGGTATGGTGTTTCAATGAAACCAAACTCATTTACTTTCGCGAACGAAGATAACGAGTTAATCAAACCGATGTTTGGTCCCTCTGGTGTTTCAATCGGACACATACGACCGTAGTGAGAGTAATGAACGTCACGCACTTCAAAGCCTGCGCGCTCACGTGTTAAACCACCAGGTCCTAATGCAGATAGTCTTCGTTTGTGAGTTAACTCTGCTAATGGGTTTGTTTGGTCCATAAACTGAGATAACTGAGAACTTCCGAAGAACTCTTTAATAGATGCAATAACAGGACGAATATTAATTAGTGCCTGTGGTGTAATTGCATTTGTATCTTGGATCGACATTCTCTCACGAACAACACGTTCCATACGAGAAAGACCGATACGGAATTGATTTTGTAATAGTTCTCCAACAGAACGCAGACGACGGTTTCCTAAATGGTCAATATCATCTGTATCCCCTACTTTGTATAGTAGGTTGAAGAAGTAACTGATAGAAGCAAGGATATCACCTGGTGTGATGTGTTTCACATCACGAGTAATGTTTGCATTACCAATTACATTAATTACGCGTTCGCCTTCCGACTCAGGAGCATAAATCTTAATAGATTGCAGCTCAACATCGCCTTCTACCACTCCACCCATTGGTTTCGCTGTTTTGAATCCAATGTTTTTCTCTAAGTAAGGTAAAATGCGATCAAGTGTACGACGATCTAAGATTGTTCCTTCTGCCGCTAAAATTTCACCAGTTTCTGGATCCACTAATGTTTCAGCTAAACGTTGATTAAACAATCTGTTTTTAATGTGTAACTTCTTGTTGATCTTATAGCGACCTACATTTGCTAAATCGTAGCGCTTTGGATCGAAGAAACGAGACACAAGTAAGCTCTTAGCATTTTCTACTGTTGGTGGTTCACCAGGACGTAGACGCTCATAAATTTCAAGCAATGCTTTTTCTGTGCTATCTGTGTTGTCTTTTTCTAATGTGTTGCTTAAGTATTCGTTATCACCTAAAAGCTCGGTGATTTCTTGATCAGAGCCAAACCCTAATGCGCGTAACAAAACAGTTACAGGAAGTTTACGCGTACGGTCAATACGCACATATACAACATCCTTAGCATCTGTCTCATACTCTAACCAAGCTCCGCGGTTTGGAATTACAGTAGCAGTAAAACCACGTTTTCCGTTTTTATCCACTTTGCCACTATAGTATACGCTTGGAGAGCGAACTAACTGGGAAACGATAACACGTTCTGCACCGTTAATTACGAATGTTCCAGTCTCTGTCATGAGTGGGAAATCTCCCATGAACACATCTTGTTCTTTTACTTCACCAGTTTCCTTGTTGATTAGACGCACTTTTACACGAAGTGGTGCTGCATACGTCACATCACGCTCTTTGCATTCGTCTACAGAGTATTTAGGTTCACCTAAGCTGTAGTCGATAAATTCAAGCGATAGATTTCCCGTAAAGTCTTCAATCGGAGAAATGTCTTGGAACATTTCTCGCAAACCCTCATCAAGAAACCACTGATAAGAAGAGGTTTGAATTTCGATAAGATTTGGTAACTCTAATACTTCACTAATACGGGCATAACTTCTTCGTTGGCGGTGGCGTCCGTATTGAACTAGTTGACCTGTCAACTGCTTCACCCCTCAAATCATGAGTATTATAAATGCACAAAAAAATTTGTGCAAAATCACAAATAAATACAACTACTGCTATTAGCGTAGTCTCTTTCTCTTAAAGATAAATACGTTGAGTCTTTCTACCTGCTCAAAAAAGAAAAATGGCTTCTATAAGAAAACCATCATTCTGTTTCATAATCTGCTGATTTTACTATCTTTTCCAAGAGAAACAAAAATATACATCTTTCTCAACGCAGAAAATCATATATTGGCATTGTATAATGTTAACATAGCCAAAAATAACCGTCAACGTTTTTTTGATTTTATGATATAATATCCTTTTTTCTTTTCTACAACCTCAACTTCAGAAAATACTTCTTCTAGTTTTTTTAGCGCAGACGGTGCACCTTGTTTCTTTTGAATAACAATCCAAAGTTCTCCACCTGGAACTAAATACTCCACAGCTTTTTCTAAAATCTCATGTACGATATCTTTACCCGCACGAATCGGAGGGTTAGATAGAATAGCAGCATACTTACCATCTACATTTTCATAGACGCTACTTTGAAAAATACGTATATTCTCGATTTTGTTATTAGCGGCGTTTTCTTTCGCAAGCCCAAGTGCCCTCTCATTCACATCCACCATGTGAACTTCACGACCTTGAAACTCTTTCGCTAACGACAAACCAATAGGACCGTATCCGCAACCTACGTCTAATATATTACCTTTAATATCTGGCATTTGAAACGCTTCAATTAAAAGACGGGAACCAAAGTCCACTTCGTTTTTCGAGAACACCCCATGGTCAGATAAGAAAGTAAATCGAGATCCACGAAGGACAAACTCCCATCGCTTGCGATCACTTTTACTAGAAGGGTCGTTAGAAAAATAATGGTCTGCCATATGGCCACCTCTTTTCTTTACAGTTAAAAAAAAAGCTCGCATGAGAGCGAGCTTTTTTTAAAGCATCAAAAGTTAATTACTTAACTTCTACAGCAGCGCCAACTTCTTCAAGTTTAGCTTTGATTTCTTCAGCTTCTTCTTTAGCAGCAGCTTCTTTGATTACTTTTGGAGTGTTGTCAACTAATTCTTTAGCTTCTTTTAAGCCAAGACCAGTGATTTCACGAACAACTTTGATAACTTTGATTTTTTGTGCACCAGCGCTAGTTAGTTCCACATCAAATTCAGTTTTCTCAGCAGCAGCTTCTCCAGCGCCACCAGCTACAGCTACAGGAGCAGCAGCAGTTACGCCGAATTCTTCCTCGATAGCTTTTACTAAGTCGTTAAGTTCTAATACAGTCATAGATTTAACTGCTTCAATGATTTGTTCTTTAGTCATTGTAAATATCCTCCCTTAAATAGGTTTGTATTGTTTTATCGATAATACGTAATTATCTTTTAAAAAATTAAGCGCCTTGCTCTTCCTTTTGGTCTGCAACTGCTTTAGTAGCAAGTGCAAGGTTACGGATTGGAGCTTGAAGAACGCTAAGAAGCATAGAAAGTAAGCCTTCACGTGATGGAAGAGTAGCGATTGCTTTAACCTCATCAAGTGTTACAAGTTTACCTTCGATTACGCCCGCTTTAATTTCTAAAGCTTCATGATCTTTAGCGAAGTCGTTTAATACTTTCGCAGGAGCAACTACATCCTCGTTACTGAACGCGATTGCGTTTGGTCCTGTTAAGAATTCATTTAACTCAGCCATTTCAGCAGATTCTGCAGCACGACGAGTTAGAGAGTTTTTGTAAACTTTGAACTCAACGCCAGCTTCACGTAATTGCTTACGTAATTCTGTTGCTTCAGAAACTGTTAAACCACGGTAGTCAACAACGATTGTAGATTTACTAGCGCGAAGTTTGTCCGCGATTTCAGTTACAACTTGTTGTTTAGTTTCGATTACTTTGCTCATGTTATTACACCTCCTGTAGATTATATAGAAGATGTACCGAAAGTGCACTAAAAACCTCCATGCCCAACTTGTAGACATGGAGGCATATAGTCACAGAAAAAAGATTCCGCTTCGTATATTAACACCTAGGTAGGAAATTAAGTCTATTGACACCTACTGTCTACGGTACACTAATTAAATTCACAACATAAATGATTATATTAAAACTTCTTTATGAAGTCAACTTCCAAAATTTACGCTAATGTAGAAACGTCTACACGTACGCCAGGTCCCATTGTAGAAGCAACTGTTACGTTCTTCATGTAAGTACCTTTTGCAGCAGCTGGCTTAACTTTTTGTAAAGTGTCAGCAATTGTTTTGAAGTTTTCTACTAATTTAGCATCTTCGAAAGATACTTTACCGATTGGAACGTGGATGTTACCAGCTTTATCAACGCGGTATTCAACTTTACCAGCTTTGATTTCGTTAACAGCTTTAGTTACATCGAAAGTAACTGTTCCAGTTTTAGGGTTTGGCATTAAACCTTTAGGTCCTAATACGCGACCAAGTTTACCAACTTCACCCATCATATCAGGAGTTGCTACTACTACATCGAAATCGAACCAACCTTGTTGGATTTTACCGATGTAATCAGTATCGCCTACGAAGTCAGCTCCAGCAGCTTCAGCTTCTTTAGCTTTTTCACCTTTAGCAAATACTAATACACGTTGTACTTTACCAGTACCATGTGGAAGAACAACTGCACCACGGATTTGTTGGTCAGCTTTCTTAGGGTCAACACCTAAACGGAATGCAGCTTCTACAGTTGCATCAAATTTAGCTGTGTTTGTTTTCTTTACTAATTCTACTGCTTCTGTTGCAGAGTAAGCAGCTGCACGATCAACAAGCTTTGCAGCTTCTACGTACTTTTTACCTCTTTTAGCCATTTTTATTTCCTCCTCGAATGTGGTTTTAGCGGAATAACCTCCCACGTTTACGCCTGTTTTCAGGTATAACCTGAGGATGAGCGCCATCCATTTATTTAAAAACGATAATCATTTACGATAATAAAGGTTGCGAATTGGAATTCCAGACCCGCAACCTTTTTTAAAAACAAATCGAATTAGTCTTCGATAACGATGCCCATACTGCGTGCAGTACCTTCAACCATACGCATTGCAGCTTCTACGCTAGCAGCGTTTAGGTCAGGCATTTTAGTTTCAGCGATTTCGCGTACTTTATCACGCTTAACAGTTGCCACTTTATTACGGTTTGGTTCACCAGAACCAGACTCAATACCAGCTACTTTCTTAAGAAGAACAGCAGCAGGAGGAGTTTTAGTAATGAAAGTGAATGAACGGTCCTCAAATACCGTAATTTCAACAGGGATGATAAGACCAGCTTGATCTGCTGTACGAGCGTTAAACTCTTTACAGAAGCCCATGATGTTAACACCTGCTTGTCCTAATGCTGGACCAACTGGTGGAGCTGGGTTAGCTTTACCTGCAGGAATTTGAAGCTTTACCATTTTAATTACCTTTTTAGCCACGAGACACACCTCCTTAAGTCCGTGATGTGGTCAATTGGACAGTGATTTGCCCTCCCACGTCATATTTTATCTGTAAGGATAAAATCTTTCAAAAAACGTCTCCGATAACGAAGACGTACTGACTTAAAAGATATTATCACTTTTTACAATTCATTTCAAGTTTCATTTTATAATTTTTCAATTTGATGGAAGTCAAGTTCAACTGGAGTCTCGCGACCAAACATGTCCACAAGTACGCTAACCTTTTTCTTCTCCACATCAATTTCTTCAATAGCACCTGTATAATCTGCGAATGGCCCCTCATTTACACGTACTGTCTCATGAAGTTCAAAGTCGAAATCAACCACTTCGTTATCCATGCCCATATGTTTCATAATGGTAACAACTTCCTCTTCTAATAGAGGTGATGGTTTAGATCCAGAACCAGAAGAACCAACGAACCCAGTTACACCTGGCGTGTTACGTACAACATACCAAGAGTCATCAGTCATGATTAATTCTACTAATACATAACCTGGGAACACTTTTCTTTTCATTAATTTTTCTTTTCCGTTTTTCATTTCTACTTCTACTTCTTCCGGGACAACAACACGGAAAATTTTATCTTGCATACCCATTGATTCTACACGTTTCTCTAGGTTTGCTTTTACTTTATTTTCATATCCAGAATAAGTATGGACAACATACCAACTTTTTTCCATTCATTTAGGACGAGCGTCCTTCCCTCCCTGACGTACATTTTTTTGCGCAAATGAAAAAACCCGTTCACCGGGCTTTTACACAGTTCTTATAAATAACATTATATCATGGATAAGTGCTTCTTATTCAAGAATTAACCAAGAATTAACCGAATTAAAGAAGAAATGCCCATATCAACTACTGCGAAGAAAATCGCAAAGAACACAACTGTAGCAACAACAGTCGCTGTTGAGCGGAGTAATTCATCTTTTTTAGGCCAACTTACTTTTTTCATTTCGCGACCTACATCGCCGAAAAAGTTCGTTAAACGCATCTGCGGGACCTCCAGTGTATTATTTCAATTATTTATTTTGTTTCCTTGTGAACTGTATGCTGATTGCATGTTTTACAAAACTTTTTTATTTCAAGTCGCTCTATTGAGCTCGTATCTTTCATAGTAGAGTAGTTTCGATTTTTACACTCTTCACATGAGAGTACAACTTTTTTCCTCATTAGTTACACCAACCTTGTAACATTATGTCCCTAAAAATGTATCATACAATAAAAGACAATGTCAATGACATGCATTTGTACTTTCTACAAAAGAAAACAGGTGATTTATTTTACACCTGTAGCACTTGTTACTTCTTATGAATTTAAAGTTGTACTTTCTCTCATTTCCATATATCGTTCCAATTTCCTCTTTACTCGTTGTAAAGCGTTATCAATAGATTTCACATGCCTGTTTAACTGTTCTGAAATCTCTTGATAAGAACGACCATCTAAATATAAAGAAAGCACTTTCCTTTCTAAATCGCTTAATAATTCAGATATTTTTGATTCTATGTCTGTATATTCTTCCTGGCTAATGATCATCTCTTCAGGATCAGTCACCTTTGCTTCAGAAATAACATCCAATAACGTTCGATCAGATTCCTCATCGTAAATCGGCTTATCTAAAGACACATACGAATTTAAAGGAATATGTTTTTGTCTTGTTGCCGTTTTAATAGCGGTAATAATTTGTCGAGTGATACATAGTTCAGCAAATGCTTTGAATGAAGACAGCTTGTCCTCTTTATAATCACGAATTGCTTTAAACAACCCTATCATACCTTCTTGAACAATGTCTTCTCGATCGGCACCCACTAAAAAGTAAGATCTTGATTTCGCACGAACAAAGTTCTTATACTTGTGAATTAAATATTCTAGAGCGTCAGTATTACCTTTTCGAACTAACTCAACGATTGCCTCATCCTCTAAATCACGAAATGTAACGTCGCCTATACTTACGAAGCCTGCTTCCACCTTGATCCCTCCGACCGCTATTTATTTAGCAATATTATACAGTAAAAAGATAAAGAGCGTCAATGCTTCAACGCTCTCCTCTTCTTAATTTTTCTAATTTTTCTGTAATATCTTTACTAAATATCTTTCTCATGGCGGGCTGCTGTTCTTTCGTGTCTTTTGTACGCCTTCTTACTTGTTGTTCCATCGCTTGTACTTCCAACTCTAATTCACGCGCAGATTTTCGAAGGGCACCTTGCCCAAATATAACCCATTGTTCTGTATAATCAGAAGTCGCAACATATATTTGTGTATTTATATTTCTAAGCTCTATTGCAAGTTGCTCTATCTTTTCGTCTGCAGTTTGATTCTTTCGTGTGAATATGACTTCTACACGAGATTGTTTCATCTTTTTTTCAATACCATGGACTGTATAGGCATCAAAGACTATCATCACTTTTGTGCCTGTATACCCTTGATAATCCGCCATCTTATCAATAAGCGCATCTCTTGATGATTGTAAATCTACATCCCGCAGTTTCTTCAAATCTCCCCAAGCTCCGATAATGTTGTAACCGTCAACGATTAAAATATCGTTCATTTTTTATTTACCAATTTCGTGACGTTTACGATATACCTCATACATTAACAAACTTGCGGCTACTGAAGCATTTAAGGATGTAACTTTCCCCACCATCGGTAGAGTGATTAGGAAATCACATTTTTCACCAATAATACGACTCATACCTTTTCCTTCACTACCAATTACTAATCCAATCGGCATTGTACCATCTAAATTACGGTAATCCGTTTTCCCTTTGGCATCTGTACCAGCAATCCAAAGTCCACGCTCTTTTAATTCATCAATTGTACGAGATAAGTTTGTTACGCGCGCAACAGGAATGTATTCAATCGCTCCTGTTGATGCTTTCGCAACTGATGCTGTAAGTCCCACAGCTCTTCTCTTCGGAATAATAATTCCATGAGCTCCTGTTGCATCAGCAGTACGCATAATAGAACCTAGGTTATGCGGATCTTCAATCTCATCTAAAATTAAGAAGAATGGATCTTCATTACGTTTTTCTGCCACTTTGAATAAATCTTCTAACTCTGCATACTGATATGCAGCTACTTGAGCAATTACACCTTGATGATTACCCTCAACTAATTGATCTAACTTTTTCTTTGGTGCATGTTGTAAAATAATCTTATTTTCTTTCGCTAACGCTAGTACAATTTGTACTTGTCCTTTGGCAGCACCTTCTGCGATCCAAATTTTATTAATATCTCTCCCTGATCTTAACGCTTCAATTACAGGGTTACGTCCGATAATATATTCACTAGTCATGATGATGTGCCCCCTTCCTTTTCTTCTAAAACTGCAATTGCCTTATATACAATTTCATCTAATCTTTCACGATTATTTAATAAATGATGATAACCAATTAGTGCTTCAAAGGCTGTACTATGTCGATATGTTTGTACATCCGTATTTTTCGGAACTGTACCTGAATTTGCATTACGCCCTCTTCTTAATACCGCCTCTTCTTCCTCTGTCAAAAATGCCGTCTCTAATAAATGATAAACAACTTTCGCCTGTGCTTTTGCTGAAACAAAGCTCGTCCCTAAGCGATGTAATTGATTAGGGCGAACTTTTCCTTTTTGAAGGAGGTGATAGCGGATATATTGTTCATATACCGCATCACCCATATACGCTAACGCCAAGCTGTTTAATTGCTTTGCATCAATCATCCTTATCCTCTTTTCCATCTTGTACCTTGAGCGGTATCTTCTAAAATAATATTACGTTCTTTTAAATCGTCACGAATTTGATCAGACAATGCGAAATCGCGATTTTTACGAGCTTCAATGCGCTTTTGGATAAGCTCTTCAATTTCTTCATCCAGTAATTCTTCTTTTGATAATTCTAATCCTAAAATATCAAATAACGTTTCCAATTGTTTTACGTATGCTTCAATTACAACTTTAGATGTATGCTCTTCAAGTAAATATTGATTTGCATGATTTGCTACGTTGTATAATTCGGTAATTGCATTTGCAGTGTTAAAGTCATCATTCATTGCCTCTTCAAATGCAGTCTGGAATTTCTCTATTTCAGCTAACCATTTCTCATTATGGTCCGTTAAATCCGTACTACTCTCCATACGATGCTTTAAGTTTCCATAAGCTGTTTTAATTCTTTCCAGTCCATTATTCGTACTTTGTAATAACTCTTCACTAAAGTTAATCGGGTGACGATAGTGTACTGATAACATAAAGAATCTAATTAACTGCGGGTCGTATTGCTTAATAATATCGTGAACTAAAATAAAGTTACCAAGCGATTTAGACATCTTCTCATTGTTAATATTAATATATCCATTATGCATCCAGTAACGTGCAAACGTTTTTCCAGTCAATGCCTCTGACTGCGCAATTTCATTTTCATGATGTGGGAACGCCAAGTCTTGACCACCAGCATGAATGTCAATTGTATCCCCTAAGTACTTACGCGCCATTGCTGAGCATTCAATATGCCATCCTGGACGTCCTTGCCCCCAAGGGCTTTCCCAGAAGATTTCTCCTTCTTTCGCAGCTTTCCATAAAGCAAAATCAAGAGGGTCTTGTTTCTTTTCCCCTACCTCAATACGAGCACCGTGACGTAAATCTGCGATTGGTTGATGTGATAATTTACCGTAACCTTCGAATTCCTTCGTCTTAAAGTACACATCACCCTCTGATTCATATGCATACCCTTTATTCACAAGTTCTTGAATAAATTCAATAATGATATCCATATTTTCTGTTACACGAGGATGAACTGTTGCGTGTTTGCAACCTAGTGCTGTTACATCTTCAAAGTACGCTTCAACAAAACGATCAGCAATTGTCGGTACATCTTCACCTAATTCATTTGCCGCTTTAATTAATTTATCATCTACATCCGTAAAGTTAGATACATATTGCACATCGTATCCTTTGTATTCTAAATAACGACGCACTGTATCGAATACCATAGGAGGTCTTGCATTCCCAATATGAATGTAGTTATAAACTGTAGGTCCGCATACATACATCTTTACCTTATTTTCTTCTAATGGAATAAACTCTTCTTTTTGACGTGTTAACGTATTATAAATGTGAATAGTCATTTTTATCCTTCCTTTCTACCTTTAATTCCAATTGTTTCTTCAATTTATCAATTTCTACTTCCATAGCCTTTAATTTATCAAAAATCGGATCTGGAAGGTCAGAGTGATTTAATTCTTGACCAATCTTTACTCCATTTTGAATAACGACACGGCCAGGTATACCTACAACTGTAGAATGTGCAGGAACTTCTTTTAATACGACAGACCCTGCTCCGATTTTAGAATTCTCTCCCACAGTAATAGACCCAAGAACTTTAGCACCCGTCGCAATTAATACATTATCCTGAATTGTTGGGTGCCTCTTCCCTTTTTCTTTTCCTGTACCACCTAATGTAACCCCTTGATAAATCGTTACATTATCACCAATTTCACAAGTTTCTCCAATTACAACTCCCATTCCATGATCTATGAAAAAGCGTCGACCAATAGTTGCTCCTGGATGGATCTCAATGCCAGTAAAAAAGCGGCTCACTTGTGAAACAAAACGTGCAAGAAAGAAAAAATTTCTTTTATAAAAAGCATGTGCAATTCGATGGGCCCAAACTGCATGTAATCCAGAGTAAGTTAAAATGACTTCGAAATAACCTCTTGCCGCTGGATCCTGTTCAAAAACGACTTCAATATCTTCCCGAAGCCTCTTAAACATCGGTGTTCCCTCCCCTTTATGGGCTGCTTTTTTGTCAAGCAAACTAACTCCCCTAACCCATCACTTCTCCCCTAATTCTTTATATAAGGAGATAAATTCCATATTCATACCTATTTACACGGTATAAAAAAAAGGCGTCTCTGTCATATTGACAGAGACGCCTTTTAAGCGCGGTTCCACTCTGTTTAGGCTTAAAAAAGCCTCAAACTCATCCATGATAACGGTGTACACCGCTTCTGCTTACTTTGCGGCCTAAGACATCCCACGAAGCAATTCACTGTTCAGCAGAAGACTCGAAGGGGCATTTCAAAAATCCGCTTATAAACCACTCCCAGCCTAAAGGTGGTTCTCTCTGTAAAAAGCCTGATTTTCTACTTCTCCTTCTCGTCGCTTTTCCTTATTAGGTTTTAGGTATACTTATTATATTTCTAAACCTAGAAAATGTTAACCAATTACTTTTTGAAGACGATTTAAAACTTTTTCTTTTCCAAGAAGTGCAATAGCATTCGGAAGCTCTGGACCATGCGTTTGTCCTGTAGTTGCAACACGGATTGGCATAAATAAATTTTTACCTTTATGTCCTGTTTCCTTTTGAACTGCTTTAATCGCTGCCTTAATTGCTGCTGGCTCCATCGCTTCTAGAGCTTCTATTTGACCAGCAAATGCACGAAGTACTTCAGGTACTTGTTCACCATTTAATACTTCTTGTCCTTCTTCTTCATAATCAACATGATCTTTAAAGAACATTTCAGAAAGCTCTACAATTTCAGCTCCAAAACTCATTTGTTCATGGTATAAAGCAATTACATCACGAATCCAAGCTTGGTCTTGTTCGCTTAAAGTTTCTCCCACACGTTCAGCTTTCACTAAATGCGGTAAGCTTAACTCTACAACCGTATCTAAATCTTGCTTTTTCATATACTGGTTGTTCATCCATTTTAGTTTTTGAGAATCAAATAATGCAGGTGATTTTGATAAACGAGCTGCATCGAACATTTTGATAAACTCATCTTTAGAGAAGATTTCTTCTTCTCCTACCGGAGACCAACCTAGTAGTGCAATAAAGTTAAAGATTGCTTCTGGAAGATACCCAAGCTCTTTATATTGCTCAATAAATTGAATAATAGATTCATCACGCTTACTTAACTTTTTACGACTTTCATTAACAATTAGAGTCATATGACCGAATTGTGGAATATCCCAGCCGAAAGCTTCATAAATCATCATTTGTTTCGGTGTATTTGAAATATGATCATCACCACGAAGTACATGTGTAATTTCCATTAGATGATCATCTACTGCTACTGCAAAGTTATAAGTTGGAATTCCATCTTTTTTCACAATAACAAAATCACCGAAATCATTTGAATGGAACGCAACTTCATCTTTTACAATATCTTTGAATGTGTAGTCACGATCAGCTGGTACACGGAAGCGAATACTTGGAATACGTCCCTCAGCTTCAAATTCTTTCACTTGTTCTGCAGTTAATTCACGGTGGTTACCTGCGTAACGAGGTGTTTCACCGCGAGCGATTTGTCCTTCACGCTCTGCTTCAAGCTCTTCTTCTGTCATATAACATTTATAAGCTAAACCACGCTCTAATAAATCTTCATATAATTTTTTATAAATATCTAAACGCTCTGTTTGGCGATATGGTCCAAATTCACCACCAACATCAACACCTTCATCCCAGTCCATACCGAGCCATTTCAAGTATTTTAATTGGCTTTCTTCTCCACCAGCCACGTTACGTTTTACATCAGTATCTTCAATACGAATAATAAACTTGCCATCTAAATGACGAGCAAATAAATAATTAAATAATGCCGTACGCGCATTTCCGATATGTAAGTGTCCTGTTGGACTTGGCGCGTAGCGTACTCTCACTTGCTTTTCCATAATTGGTACACCTTCCATTCTTAATGTCAACACATTCTATAATTGTACACCAAAAAAATGTGATTATCCATCTTACGAATTAAAAACCATTATTTTTTCTGTAATAAAACAACTGCTTGAGAAGCAATCCCTTCTTCTCTACCTGTAAATCCTAATTTTTCTGTTGTTGTTGCCTTTACATTAATGTTATCGATAGACGTTTCTAACAGTTCACTAATGCGCTTACGCATGCTCTCAATATGTGGTGCCATTTTTGGTTTTTGAGCAATAATTGTACAATCTAAATTTCCTAACTCATAACCTTGTTCACGTACAAATTCCCAAACTTTTTGTAACAATACAGCTGAATCTGCATCTTTAAAAGCTGGGTCTGTATCAGGAAAATGCTTTCCGATATCTCCTGCTGCAATCGCACCTAAACATGCATCAGCAATCGTATGTAACAATACATCTGCATCTGAATGACCGATTAATCCTTTCTCGTGTGGAATTGTAATTCCACCGATAATCAACGGGCGCCCTTCCGCAAATTCATGTACATCAAAACCTTGTCCAATTCGAAACATCCTTACTTCCTCCTTAAGCTAAACTACTGAGCTTTATGACTCTATATTATATCGCTATCCTTATAAAGAAAAGCCCGGCTGTTGCCGAGCTTTTCTTTATTAACACATCATCAACGTTATTTCTTCTGAACACGTAGGAAACTTTCAGCAATTAATAGATCTTCCGGAGTCGTCACTTTAATATTATAGTAACTCCCCTCTACTACACCTACTTGCTTCCCAACACGTTCTACGAGACTTGCATCATCTGTGCCAAGAAAACAACTTTGCTTTGCGCTTCTATGAGCTTCTAGCAAAAGAGAAACAGAGAATCCTTGTGGTGTTTGTACAGCGTTAAGTTGAGATCGCTCTACCGTTTCTACAACAACACCCCGCTCTACTTTCTTAACAGTATCTTTTACTGGCACTGCACAAATGGAAGCTCCATATTTTTCTGCTGCAGTTAATACATCGCGAATCACTTTATTCGTTACGAACGGGCGCGCCCCGTCATGCACAAGAACATATTCGACACCACTCGCATACTGAAGTGCGTTATATACGCTATCTTGTCTTTCGGCTCCACCCTGAATAAATTGTACGTGCTTTTCAATCTGGTACTTCTGCATTAACTCTTCAAAATACGGGCGTTCCTCTTCGTTAATTGCCATAATAATACTTTTGCACGCTTTATCTTTTTCAAAAGCACGCAATGTGTGCACAATAATTGGTACTTCATCTATAAGTAAAAATAACTTATTTTTACCAGCACCCATTCGTTTTCCTTGGCCCGCTGCCGGAATAATTAATGTATACATATTAATAATCCTCTACTTATAATGCTTTTTCTAGCAATTTACGTTTTGCGAAAATCATACGACCAGCCGATGTTTGTAATACGCTAGTAACAAGTACGTCAAGTTGTGAACCCACATACTCTCTACCATCTTCTACTACAATCATCGTACCATCATCTAAGTATGCAACACCTTGATTTTGTTCTTTACCATCTTTCACAACATAAACACTTAATTCTTCACCAGGGAGTACGACTGGTTTAATCGCATTAGCTAAATCATTAATGTTTAACACCGTAACCCCTTGTAATTCAGAAACTTTGTTTAAATTGAAATCGTTTGTTACTACAGTTCCACCAGTGATTTTTGCCAACTTTACAAGCTTGCTATCTACTTCTTGGATATCATCGAAATCGCCTTCATAAATTTCTACCGGAATTGGCATCTCCTTTTGAATACGATTTAAAATGTCTAGTCCTCTGCGGCCACGATTACGCTTTAAAGCATCTGAAGAATCGGCAATATGCTGAAGCTCTTCTAATACGAATTGCGGAATGACAATTGTTCCTTCTAAAAACTTTGTTTGGCAAATATCTGCAATACGTCCATCAATAATTACACTCGTATCAAGAATTTTCCAATGAGTCGTAGATTTTTCCGCTTCGACCTCTACCTCTTCATTCTCACTATTGTTTTTCTTCTTACCTCCGCGTTGGGGTAATGTAAATAATCCTAGCAATTCATTCCTCTTTTTAAATCCTACTTGGAATCCTAAATATCCAAGTAAAAGGGTGAAGAACACTTGCAACACCGTACTAATAACTGGAATTGTAAATTCACGAATTGGTATCAAAATTAAATATGCAACAATAAGACCAGAGATTAATCCTAATGTACCAAATAAAACATCTGCTACAGGCGCCTTTACAAGAGCCTCTTCAATATGCTTAATAAGTTGAACAATATAATCTACAAGCCAAAATGTTGTTAAAAATAAAATAATTGCACCAATAATTGCACGAACATACGATCCTTCCAACAAAGGAACCGCACCGATATCTAATACATTAATAATTTTTGGGATTAAGTAAATCCCTAACGCTCCCCCGATCACTAAAAAGAAGAGCTGTACAATCCGTTTTAACATCCAACCACCTCCTACTCATTATTAACCATTGTTTCGCTAATCAAAACGCCGAATGCAAAAGCGGACGTGTTTTTTTGTAAATAGTTTTATTTACCAATATATCATATCATATACCAAAAATGTTCTAGTGTCGTTATATTATAGAATCAATGTAATATTCTTAATTGTGTCTACTCATATAGAGATGCTCTTGAATTCTTTTTAGACCTTCTCGTATTTTCTTCGCTCTCACTTCTCCAATTCCTTCCACATCATCCAATTCATTAATAGTTGCTCGGCAAACACCTTGCAATGTTTTAAATCGATTAATTAAATTCTCTATAATAAGTGGCGGAACACGAGAAATCTTGCTTGTAATTCGATACCCTCTAGGTGTCACACTTTCTTCTAAACTTGTTTGTCCTGGATAGCCAAGTAATTTAACTAAATCACTATCCTCTAAAAGTTGTGTATTTGCAAGATCTTGTAACTTTTTCAAGATTTGATGATGGTCTTGTGTTTTCTCCTGGTGATAATCTTTAATTAACAATGCTGCCTCTGCCTCTAAATCAGCTAGTAATTCTGTAAGCTGTAAACGAATTAACCTACCTTCTGTTCCTAACTCATGAATATAGCTCAATATTTCATTTTTTATACGCAGCACCATTTCAACACTATGTAAAACGTGAACCACCTCGGACATTGTAACGACCTCTTCAAATTCTAGAATGCCCAAATTCGTAATGCCGTCATTCCATACAGCCTTATATTTTTCTAGCGTTTGAATTGCTTGATTTGCTTTTGTTAAAATGACACCTATATCTTTTAATGTATAACGTAAGTTCCCTTGATATAGCGTAATTACATTACGTCTTTGTGAAATGGCCACAACAAGGCTGCCCGTCTGCTTTGCTACACGCTCTGCTGTTCGGTGACGCATACCTGTTTCAATAGAATCAATAGATGAATCCGGAACTAACTGTGCGTTTGCAATTAAAATTTTACTTCCAGTTTCATTTAAAATAAGTGCTCCATCCATTTTTGCTAATTCATATAAACTAGCAGGAGAGAATGCGCAATTAATATGAAAACCACCATCAACAATGCTTTTAATCTGCTCATTATACCCAAGAACAATTAGTCCCCCTGTTTGTGCGCGAAGTACATTATCTATCCCTTCGCGCAGTGGTGTTCCCGGGGCCACGAGCTGTAAAATATTAATTATACTTTTGACACGTTGCTTATTTTCTTCCATAGCCTAGCCTCCTAATGTCAAACGAAGCGCTTCTCCTAAATTAGAAACACCTACAACCTCAATCCCCTCTGGAATTGTCCACCCCCCTAAATTTTTTCTAGGAATGATAGCACGTTGAAATCCTAATTTAGCTGCTTCTTGTACACGTTGTTCGATTCTTGATACTCTTCTTATTTCTCCAGTTAATCCAACTTCTCCTATTACCGCATCAGTTGGTGCCGTAGATTTATCTCTAAAACTTGAAGCTATACTTAAGGCAACAGCTAAATCAATTGCCGGTTCATCTAATTTCAAACCACCAGCTACTTTTAAATACGCATCTTGATTTTGTAATAGTAAACCTGTTCTTTTCTCTAGTACCGCCATAATAAGCGAGACACGATTATGATCAATTCCTGTCGCCATTCTTCGAGGGTTTCCAAAACTAGTAGGGGAAATTAATGCCTGTATTTCTACTAAAACTGGTCTTGTTCCTTCCATTGAGGCAACTACTGTTGAACCTGCAACTCCAACTGGTCTTTCCTCAAGGAAAATCTCAGAAGGATTTAAGACTTCTGCAAGGCCAAGTTCTTTCATTTCAAAGATACCCATTTCATTCGTAGAACCAAAACGATTCTTTACAGCTCGTAAAATACGATATGTATGGTGTCGATCTCCTTCAAAGTAAAGAACTGCATCGACCATATGTTCTAGCATACGCGGTCCCGCAATTGCACCTTCTTTTGTCACATGCCCTACGATGAAAATTGGGATTCCCTTTGTTTTTGCAAGTTTCATTAATTCTGCTGTACATTCACGTACTTGCGCCACACTACCAGGAGCTGATGTCACCTCAGGTAAATGTATCGTTTGAATAGAATCAATAACAACAAAAGCAGGATTCATCTCTTCAATATGTGCTGCAATACGCTGTAAATCTGTCTCTGATACAACAAATAGATTACTACCATTTACATGTAAACGATCTGCACGAAGTTTAATCTGCTTTGCTGACTCCTCACCTGATATATACAATACATCATATGAAGCATCTGCTAATTGCGAGGAAATCTGTAATAATAACGTTGATTTTCCAATCCCAGGGTCCCCACCAATAAGTACTAAAGATCCATCTACAATTCCGCCACCTAGTACACGGTTAAACTCCTGAAATTTTGTTTCAATACGTGCCTCAGACTTTGTTTCTACTTCTGTAAGACGTCTTGGTTTTGTTACTTCTGTTTGAATTGCATTTGCATAATTTAGGCGTCTGGATGATACAACTGGTTCCATCTCTTCAACAAGCGAATTCCATTGACCACACCCTGGACATTTACCCATATATTTTGGTGATTGATAACCACACTCTTGACATGTGAATTTTGTTTTCTTTTTAGCCATATCTTTTTATATTTCACTTCGCTTTCATCTATAAACATTTGACCTTCTCGTACAAGAAAGAGGGCTATCTCGTAGCCCTCTTAGTTTGTCTATACTTATTTTACCTTTTCAGCACTATGAATGACAAATGTTTCCCCTTCTACATCAAAGATAACTTTTTGTCCTTTCTCAATAGCACCTTTTAAAAGTTCTTCCGATAGTCTATCCTCTACATGCTTCTGAATTGCTCTACGTAGTGGACGAGCACCATATTCACGATCAAACCCTTTATCAGCAATAGCTGCAATCGCCCCTTCTGTTAATTGCAATTCAATTTCTTGTTCTTTTAAGCGATTCACTAACTGATTTACCATAAGAGTCACAATTTCTTGAATATGTTTTTTCTCAAGCATATGGAATACGATAATTTCATCAATACGGTTTAAGAATTCTGGACGAAATGCCTTTTTCAGCTCATCCATTACTTTACCTTTCATATCCGAATAATCACGGCTTTCATCTTGTACGTTAAATCCAAGATGTTTGTTACGTTTTAACGCCTCAGCACCAACGTTAGACGTCATAATAACAATCGTATTACGGAAGTCAACTGTACGTCCTTTAGAATCAGTTAAACGACCATCTTCCAATACCTGTAGTAAAATATTAAATACATCAGGATGCGCCTTCTCTACTTCATCTAATAGGACAACTGAATACGGCTTACGACGAACCTTCTCTGTTAATTGTCCGCCTTCTTCATACCCAACATATCCTGGAGGAGAACCAACTAAGCGAGAAGTTGAATGTTTCTCCATATACTCAGACATATCAATGCGAATCATTGCATCCTCATCACCGAACATAGATTCTGCCAATGCTCTTGCTAATTCTGTTTTACCTACACCTGTTGGTCCTAAGAAAATAAATGAACCAATTGGACGTTTCGGATCTTTCAGTCCTGCTCTTGCACGACGAACAGCTTTCGCTACAGCCACTACCGCTTCATCCTGGCCGATGACACGATCATGAAGAATGGATTCTAAGTTTAATAATTTATCAGTCTCTGTTTGTGCAAGTTTAGAAACAGGGATACGTGTCCATGTAGAAACGACATTTGCAATATCTTCTACCGTAACCTCTGAATTTTCTTTTCCTTGTTGTTCTTTCCACTGACGCTTTGTATCTTCCAATTTCTCACGTAAGCGTTGTTCCATATCACGTAAGGAAGCAGCCTTTTCAAACTCTTGACTTTGTACAGCCGCATCTTTTTCTTTTCGAATTTCCTCAAGCTTCACTTCAAGCTCTTTTAAGTTTGGTGGTGTTGTATAAGAACGTAAGCGAACCTTTGAAGCAGCTTCATCAATTAAATCAATTGCTTTATCTGGTAAGAAACGATCCGTAATATAACGATCGGAAAGTTTCACAGCTGCATCAATTGCATCATCTGTAATAGACACACGGTGATGGGCCTCATAACGATCGCGTAAACCTTTCAAGATTTGAGTTGATTCTTCTAGACTCGGCTCATCAACATGAATTGGCTGGAAACGTCTCTCTAAAGCTGCATCCTTTTCAATATATTTACGATACTCATCTAAAGTTGTCGCACCAATACATTGTAATTCTCCGCGTGCTAAAGATGGTTTTAAAATATTTGATGCATCGATTGCACCTTCTGCTCCACCTGCACCGATTAATGTATGAAGTTCATCAATAAATAGAATAATATTCCCTGCTTGACGTATTTCATCCATTACTTTCTTTAAACGATCTTCAAACTCACCACGATATTTCGTCCCAGCTACCACTGTTCCCATATCTAGTGTCATAACACGCTTATCTCTTAACGTTTCAGGAACTTCATTATTTACGATTTGCTGTGCTAACCCTTCAGCAATTGCTGTTTTACCTACACCAGGCTCTCCAATTAACACTGGATTGTTTTTTGTTCTACGGCTTAACACTTCAATTACACGTTGAATTTCTTTACTACGTCCAATAACAGGATCCAAACGATTCTCACGTGCAACAACTGTTAAGTCGCGCGCTAAACTGTCTAGTGTCGGTGTATTTGCATTTGTCGATGAACCACCTTGGTGACCTGAACTTGCTTCGTTACTTCCAAGAAGTTGTAACACTTGTTGTCTTGCTTTATTGAGGCTTACACCTAAATTATTTAATACACGTGCCGCTACACCTTCACCTTCACGGATTAAGCCAAGTAAAATATGTTCTGTTCCAACGTAAGAATGTCCTAGCTTACGCGCTTCATCCATAGACAATTCAATAACTTTTTTAGCACGAGGTGTATAATGTACAGTTTGAGAAGCTTCTGTTCCACGTCCAATTAACGCTTCTACCTCTTTTTGCACTTTCTCCGGGCTCAATCCAAGAGCAATTAACGCTTTTGCTGCAATTCCTTCACCTTCGCGTACAAGCCCAAGTAAAATATGTTCTGTTCCAATGTTATTATGCCCAATGCGAATTGCTTCCTCTTGAGATAAAGCTAATACTTTCTGTGCTCTTTCTGTAAATCTTCCAAACATCATAGAAATCGCCTCCTACTTGCGCTTAGTTTTTTTCAATACGTAATCGCTCACGGATTAAGGTTGCTCTTCGATAATCTCTTTCTTCTGGTCCTAAAGGTCCTCCTGCATATTGTTGTAAAATACCAGGTTGCGTAAGAACCATTAGCTCAGTCAAAATATTTCTCGATATACCTTTTATATATCCTAGATCAATACCGAGTCGTACATCCGATAAGCAAGTTGCCGCTTCTGCAGATTGAATTAAACGACTGTTTGCTAGTATACCGTAAGAACGATAAACCTTATCTTCAAGCTCAATACTCGAATTTTGTACAATTAATTCTCTGGCCAATTTTTCTTGTTGTATGATTTGCTGCATGACACTCTTTAAATCTGCAATAATATCTTCTTCGGATTTCCCTAGCGTCATTTGATTTGATACTTGAAATATATTACCTAACGCTTCGCTACCTTCACCGTATATTCCTCTTACTACTAAACCTAATTTTTGAATTACTTGTATAATACGGCTAATTCTTTTTGTTAAAACCAGCCCTGGTAAATGAATCATTACAGAAGCTCTTAATCCTGTACCAACGTTAGTAGGACAACTCGTAATATATCCAAGTGATTCATCAAAAGCATATTCAACCTCTTTTTCAATCCAATTATCTATTTGATTGGCGCTTTGAAGCGCCTTTGATAACTGTAGTCCTGGAAATAGGCACTGAATCCTAATGTGGTCTTCCTCATTAAGCATCACACTAATGTGTTCGCTTTCTGATAACAGACATGCTCCATATTCAGTCCCTGCTAGATTTGGACTAATTAAATGCTTTTCAACTAAAACTCTCCTTTGAAGAGGAGTTAATTCATTCATTTTTAATAGTCCAAACTTCCCAAAGGGCTCTACCGCTTTATTTATAAATTTCTTTTTAAATAATTCTTGAACCTTTTGAGCTTCCTCTTCGTTTTGCATAGTAGAAAATTGATATTGCTTAAAATTACGAGCCAAACGAATTCGACTACTTAAAACAATATCAGAATCAGGGCCATCCCCCTTCATCCATGGACTAATCGCTTCATTCATAATTTTGTCCAGTGACATAGAACTACTCCCCCTCTCTATGCTCACTAAGCTGAGTTTCAAGCCCTCGAATTTCATCTCTTACCTCAGCAGCTTTCTCAAACTCCTCATTCTGTACATATTGTTTCAGAATAAGTTTTAGTTCATCTAATTCTTTCTTTAAGTGGATATTTCCTTCCATTCGTTCCGGAATTTTTCCACAATGTTCTGTATGTCCACCATGAAGTCGCTTTAACAATGGGTTTAAGTGTCCTTTAAATGTATCGTAACAAGAAGCACAACCAAAGCGTCCCACCTTTGTAAAATGTTCATATGTCATCTTACAACCTGGACATCTTACTGTATTTGTATTTGAAAACCCGTTTTTTCCTTCTCCAAACATTGTTGATTCACCGTGTAATAAACCAGCAAATACATCATGAAATGAAAAGTTAGACTGTGATGATTGAAAGAAAGACGTATAGCCACTTTGCTCTGCACATTGCTCACAAAGATGAACTTCCGCCTTCTTCTCGTTGATTACTTTTGTATAATGTAAAGTTGCTGGTCTTATATTACAGTTTTGACAAGTCATCAATATCCCCACCTTTACAACAGGAACGATCTACCTCATGATACTTTTCATACATTACTAGATTGTCCTCTTTCCTTAATCCATTTAGATAAAAGTACATGCTCTTTTTCAAAACTTCTACAATATTTAACTGCCCTATCTTAATTATCATTCTTTTACAAAAGCTGTATTTATTTATATTTCAGTGTTCTTAACATTGCGCATAATATTCGAGCCCTAAGTTCATCTCGAGAAGGAATATCCATTGATAATACAGAACGATCTAGTACACTTAACATTAGTTTTGCTTCACGGCCTGTTATAATTCCCTCTTCTAATAAACGTATAATCATACTCTCTGCATTCCCTTGTGCAACGCTATGATCAATCATATGAAGCATTTGATCAATAATGTCTATATCATCATGCAGTTTGACTTTTATAATGCGAATGTAACCTCCTCCACCACGTTTACTTTCTACTACAAATCCTCTTTCTAATGTAAAACGGGTATTGATTACATAATTGATTTGAGATGGTACGCACTCGAAGCGATCCGCAATCTCATTTCTTTTGATTTCAATCACATTATTATTACTTAAGTCAATAACTTGCTTTAGATATTGCTCAATGATATCAGATATATTTCTCATTTATCCGCCACCTTTATTGACTTTGACTATCTTTGACTTTAATTATATACGTATTAATAAAATTTGCAACTCTTTTGCTTATTCACTATCCTAGCCACATTCCCCTGCATTTAATCAAAATAGTAATTATTTAAGCACATTTTTTTAATTACTATGGATTATAAAAGAAAATACGAAAAAACACGAGTCATTTGACTCGTGTTTAGTTGCTTGGCGACGTCCTACTCTCACAGGGACAAGGTCCCAACTACCATCGGCGCTAGAGAGCTTAACTTCCGTGTTCGGTATGGGAACGGGTGTGACCTCTCTGCCATCATCACCAAACTATTGAAGGCATATTCCTTCAAAACTAGATAACATTGCTTCATATTATATGGTTAAGTCCTCGATCTATTAGTATTCGTCAGCTCCACATGTCACCATGCTTCCACCTCGAACCTATCAACCTGATCATCTTTCAGGGATCTTACTAGCTTACGCTATGGGAAATCTCATCTTGAGGGGGGCTTCATGCTTAGATGCTTTCAGCACTTATCCCTTCCGCACATAGCTACCCAGCTATGCCCTTGGCAGAACAACTGGTACACCAGCGGTGCGTCCATCCCGGTCCTCTCGTACTAAGGACAGCTCCTCTCAAATTTCCTACGCCCACGACGGATAGGGACCGAACTGTCTCACGACGTTCTGAACCCAGCTCGCGTACCGCTTTAATGGGCGAACAGCCCAACCCTTGGGACCGACTACAGCCCCAGGATGCGATGAGCCGACATCGAGGTGCCAAACCTCCCCGTCGATGTGGACTCTTGGGGGAGATAAGCCTGTTATCCCCGGGGTAGCTTTTATCCGTTGAGCGATGGCCCTTCCATGCGGAACCACCGGATCACTAAGCCCGACTTTCGTCCCTGCTCGACTTGTAGGTCTCGCAGTCAAGCTCCCTTATGCCTTTGCACTCTACGAATGATTTCCAACCATTCTGAGGGAACCTTTGGGCGCCTCCGTTACACTTTAGGAGGCGACCGCCCCAGTCAAACTGCCCACCTGACACTGTCTCCCGGGTCGATAAGACCCGTAGGTTAGAATTTCAATACAGTCAGGGCGGTATCCCACCAGCGCCTCCACCGAAGCTAGCGCTCCGGTTTCAATGGCTCCCGCCTATCCTGTACAAACTGTACCAAAATTCAATATCAGGCTACAGTAAAGCTCCACGGGGTCTTTCCGTCCTGTCGCGGGTAACCTGCATCTTCACAGGTACTATAATTTCACCGAGTCTCTGGTTGAGACAGTGCCCAAATCGTTACACCTTTCGTGCGGGTCGGAACTTACCCGACAAGGAATTTCGCTACCTTAGGACCGTTATAGTTACGGCCGCCGTTTACTGGGGCTTCAGTTCAGAGCTTCGCTTACGCTAACCCCTCTCCTTAACCTTCCAGCACCGGGCAGGTGTCACCCCCTATACTTCGCCTTACGGCTTCGCAGAGAGCTGTGTTTTTGCTAAACAGTCGCTTGGGCCTATTCACTGCGGCTTTCCGTTAAGAAAGCACCCCTTCTCCCGAAGTTACGGGGTCATTTTGCCGAGTTCCTTAACCAGAGTTCTCTCGCACACCTTAGGATTCTCTCCTCGCCTACCTGTGTCGGTTTGCGGTACAGGCACCTTTTATCTCGCTAGAAGCTTTTCTTGGCAGCGGGGAATCAAAGACTTCGCTCCATAAGGAGCTTCCCCATCACAGCTCAGCCTTCACGATAAGCGGATTTGCCTACTTATCAGCCTAACTGCTTGGACGTGCACAACCAATCGCACGCTTCTTCTATCCTTCTGCGTCCCTCCATTGCTCAAACGATAAAGAGGTGGTACAGGAATATCAACCTGTTGTCCATCGCCTACGCCTGTCGGCCTCGGCTTAGGTCCTGACTAACCCTGAGCGGACGAGCCTTCCTCAGGAAACCTTAGGCATTCGGTGGACGGGATTCTCACCCGTCTTTCGCTACTCATACCGGCATTCTCACTTCTAAGCACTCCACCAGTCCTTCCGGTCTGACTTCACTGTCCTTAGAACGCTCCCCTACCACTGATACCATTCGGTATCAATCCGCAGCTTCGGTGGTGTATTTAGCCCCGGTACATTTTCGGCGCAGAGTCACTCGACTAGTGAGCTATTACGCACTCTTTAAATGGTGGCTGCTTCTAAGCCAACATCCTAGTTGTCTAAGCAACTCCACATCCTTTTCCACTTAATACACACTTTGGGACCTTAGCTGGCGGTCTGGGCTGTTTCCCTTTTGACTACGGATCTTATCACTCGCAGTCTGACTCCTAAGGATAAGTCATTGGCATTCGGAGT
>NZ_JBVYHY010000017.1:42500-60000 GCF_056033865.1 Bacillus sp. FAU20 | reverse complement strand
GAGTTATCCCAGTCTTATGGGCAGGTTACCCACGTGTTACTCACCCGTCCGCCGCTAACTTCATAAGAGCAAGCTCTTAATCCATTCGCTCGACTTGCATGTATTAGGCACGCCGCCAGCGTTCATCCTGAGCCAGGATCAAACTCTCCAATAAAGTTAGTTTGTCTAGCATCTAAAATAAAAATTGACGTTTCACGTTGTTTGTTTCGTTCAGTTTTCAAAGAACTCATTTTGTTTGTCGCTTGCGACGTTAATGTCATCGGCGACTTGTTCTATATTACACCTCTAAAGTATAATCGTCAATACGTTTTTATAAAAAATATAAAAAGGCTTATTTCTTTTAAAATAAGCCTTTTTATCACATATCATTCTATTCATTTATTATTTCTCTATAATTGGTAACGAGACGATAAATTGAATAATACCATCCCTATATTCCGCTCGAATACTACCACCTTGTAACTCAACAATACTTTTCGCAATCGCTAAACCGAGTCCCGACCCTTCCGTTACTCTACTTCGAGATTGATCTTTCTTATAGAAACGTTCAAATAAATTCGCTAACTCTTCTCTCGTAAAATCTTCACTATGATTCGCAATTACAATTTGTATATCCCTACGCTGCCTTTGAAGAGAAACTTTTATCTCTCCATCATCTTTACTATACTTAATTGCATTCATTAGTAAATTATCAAATACACGAACCATCTTTTCCGAATCAATCGATGCATAAGCATGTTCCTCAGGAAACTTCTTAACAAACGTAAGTCCATGCTCTTCCGCTTGCGGTACTAACTCTTCTATTAATTGCTCCAATAACTCATTTACACATACTTCTTGTTTTTCTAATACAACTTGTTCATTCGTTAACTTCGTATACTCAAATAAATCTTCTATTAAATTCTTTAACTGCTCTGACTTCGCAAAAGCAATTCTCGTATATTCATCGTGTTGCTCTTTATTTTCATATTTAGAATCTCGAAGCAATCGCAAGTAACCCATAATAGAAGTCAGTGGTGTACGCAAATCGTGAGATACATTTGTAATAAGCTCGTTCTTTTGCTTCTCTAATTTACGTTCCTTTTCTATATTATTCATAAGCTCTTCTGCCATATTATTAATATTTTCTGTTAAAGATGCAATCTCATCTTCACCTTTCTTCTCTATACGATACGCTAAGTTTCCTTTTTCTATTTCCTTTACACCTTGTGCCATCGCTTCAATTTGCTTCATCTTTCTCTTTGTTATATAGAAGAAAGAGAAAATGAATACGAGTACACCAATTAAAAATGGGAATGGCCCTTCTACTTTATAATACACTACTTCTCCTTGAGGAATTCCACTCACAAACATATACAAATTTTTACCTTCAATTGTAATAGGTGAGAAAGTAATAAACTCTTTTCTAGATCTTTCAATATCATTATTATTTGAATAATTGATAGCAAACGAAGTTGCATTACGAATTGTATTATGCAAATTAATTTGTTCTTCTTGCGCCTGCTTCGTTTTATACAAAACCTTACCACTTTCATCCGTAACTAATATTTTAAAAGCATCCTGCCTCTGCTCTAAATTTTCATTTTCTAGCTCTATCATACTTTGTACAGCATCTAATTTATTTGCATCAACCATCATTTCCGCGGTACTTTGCGCTTTACGATTAATTTGTTCCATACCATCTCTATAATTAATCTCAGCATGTCGACTAGCATCTTCAAAAACAGGTGCTACTATCTTCGTTGATACAAAGAGTCCTAATAACGCACAAGCAGTAAATGCAGTAATAAGTTGAATTCGTATACTCCGTTTCACACTCTTTATTATCTTCCTAATTAATTCTCGAATTTTCCTAACATAAGTAAACGGATTAAATATCTTTTTCAATCTTATACCCCACTCCCCATACTGTTTTTATATATCTAGGTTTCCTTGGATTCTCCTCAATCTTTTCACGTACTTTTCGAATATGCACCATTACCGTATTATCAGACTGGAAAGATCTTTCGTTCCAAACCTTTTCATAAATTTGTTCCGCGCTAAAGACCATACCCGGATTACGAGCTAGTAATTCTAGAATTGAAAATTCCCTTGGGGTCAGTTTCACTTCTTCTCCGTCCACAATAACTTTATGGGTCGAGATGTTTATTTTCATCTCTCCAATTTCTAGCTCGTCCTCATTTTGTATAGCGAAACCATTCATTTTCATATAACGGCGTAACTGAGATTTAATTCTTGCGATTAACTCTAACGGATTAAATGGTTTCGTTACATAATCATCTGCACCCGTTGTTAACCCTAAAATCTTATCCATATCTTGCGTTTTCGCAGAAAGCATAATAATAGGCATTTCTTTCGCTTCCCTTACCTTCATACACATATGAATACCATCCACTTTCGGCATCATAATATCTAATACGACTAGATGTACTTCATTTTCTTCTAGTAAACGTAATCCTTCTTCTCCGTCTCCTGCTTGTAATACTTTATATCCTTCATTCTTTAAATAGATTGTAATTAAATTCCGAATTTCTTTTTCATCATCTACGACAAGTATTGTTTCGTGTGCCACAATATCTCCCCCATCACTTTTTTAATCCCTAACTTCTATTATAGGAAAACTTCTGAAGAAAAACGCTCGGAAATCCTTAAGATTTTCTGAAGACGCAAAAAAGGTCTAGACTCCCCTTAAGTCTAGACCTTTCAAAAAACCCCTTTTATTTACGAACGTAGATGAAATATAGTACGAATAAAACTCCCATAACATACATAATCGGATGAACCTCTTTACGACGACCACTCACAACCATTGTAATTGGATAGAAGATAAATCCAATCGCAATCCCAGTTGCGATACTATACGTAAGTGGCATAGAGATAATTGTAAAGAATGCTGGTACTGCAATCTCGAATTTCTTCCAATCAATTTCCCCTAAGGAAGAAACCATCAAGATTCCTACAATAATTAAAGCCGGTGCCGTTACAGCTGGCGTTACAACACTTAGTAATGGCGAGAAGAATAGTGCCAGTAAGAAGAATCCTGCTGTTACAACTGCTGTAAATCCAGAACGCCCTCCCGCTGCTACCCCTGCAGAAGATTCAATGTAAGACGTTGTTGTTGATGTACCCAAGATCGCACCAATTACAGTTGCAATCGCATCTGCAAATAACGCTTTTCCTGCACGTGGTAATTTATTGTTCTTCATTAATCCTGCTTGATTCGCAACCGCTACAAGCGTACCTGCTGTATCAAAGAAATCTATAAAGAAGAACGTTATAATAACAATCCCCATTTGAACTGTGAAAATATCGCCGAAGTGCGTTAACGCCACGCCGAACGTTGGTTCTAGACTCGGTATTGCTCCCACCACAGCTTTCGGAGTATCAATTAATCCTGTTGCAACTCCTAAGATCGCTGTAAGAATCATACCGTAAAATACTGCACCATTAACTTTCTTAATCATGAAGATGATCGTAGTAACAACCCCGAAGATTGCTAGTAACGTTGTGCCCTTTGTTAAGTCCCCCAACCCAACAAGAACCGCATCGTTTTTCACGATAATTCCGGCATTTTGGAATCCAAGGAAAGCAATGAATAATCCAATACCTGCTGCTACTGCAAACTTTAACTCCGATGGAATTGCATTAATGATTTTTTCACGAATACCTGAAGCAGTAAGAATAATAAAGATAATACCTGACATTAATGTTCCAGCAATGGCCGTTTGCCACGGAATACCCATCGTTAACACTGCTGTATAAGCAAAGAACGCGTTAATTCCCATACCCGGCGCTAAAGCAATTGGATACTTCGCGAAAATACCCATAATTAACGAACCGATCGCTGCCGCTAATGCCGTAGCAACGAATACTGCACCTGGATCCATCCCTGTACCTGCTGGTAACCCTTTAACATTTCCAAGCGACAGCGTAGCAGGATTGACAAATAGTACGTAAGCCATAGATAGAAATGTCGTTAACCCTGCTATGAACTCAGTCTTATAATTCGTACCGAGCTCATCAAACTGAAAATAGCGTTTCATCTTACGTTTCCCCCGTTATATGATTACTCGCCGCATTTCTCCTAGCCCTCTTTTATCCCGAGAAATAAAAAAGGCTTCCATTGCATTTATACATGGAAGCGTTCTATAAACAAAGACAAGTTTCCCCTCATCTTTATACAAACGCCTCGTAGTCAAGCCATTTACGGTAGCTAGGTAGAAACTTTCGGGCCATATCCCCGATATTATACGACGGCTATAATATTCACTTTTCGTTTGAATTACATAATCATATTAACTCGACGAAGTAGTTTTGTCAATTTAAAAACGAACATTTTTATAAAATTTTATAGTTTCGTTCGTATTAATACCAAAATAAAAAAGATCCATCTATGCATAAGCAATAGATGGACCTTTTTATAAATACTATTCCCACTCAATCGTTGCTGGTGGCTTACTCGTTACATCATACACGATACGGTTAACGTGTTTTACTTCGTTTACGATACGTACAGAGATTTTCTCTAATACGTCCCAAGGGATACGTGCCCAGTCAGCTGTCATACCGTCGATAGATGTTACCGCACGGATACCTACTGTGTAATCGTAAGTACGCTCGTCACCCATAACACCTACGCTACGCATACCAGGAAGCGCAGTGAAGTATTGCCAGATTTCACGGTCTAAGCCCGCTTTAATAATTTCTTCACGTAAAATCGCATCAGATTCACGAACGATTTCTAATTTCTCTTCTGTGATTTCACCTAATACACGAATACCAAGACCCGGTCCTGGGAATGGTTGACGCCATACGATTTCATCAGGAATTCCTAGTTCAGACCCTAATACACGTACTTCGTCTTTAAATAACGTGTTTAAAGGCTCGATTAATTTGAACTGCATGTCTTCTGGAAGTCCACCAACGTTATGGTGAGATTTAATTGTTTGTGCAGTTGCTGTACCACTCTCAACGATATCTGTGTAAAGTGTACCTTGCGCTAAGAAGTCCATACCTTGTAATTTAGACGCTTCATCATCAAATACGTAAATGAATTCGTTACCGATGATTTTACGTTTTTGTTCTGGATCTTCTACACCTTTTAACTTGTCCATAAAGCGGTCTTTTGCATCCACTTTAATAACGTTCATATGGAAGCCTTCGCTAAATGTTTTCATAACGCCTTCCGCTTCGCCTTTACGAAGTAAACCGTGATCAACGAAAATACATGTTAATTGGTCACCAATTGCTTTATGAATTAACACTGCTACAACAGAAGAGTCTACACCGCCGCTAAGTGCGCATAGTACTTTTTTGTCTCCAACCGTTTCACGGATTTTCTCTAATTCTACTTCGATAAAGTTCTCCATGTTCCATCCTTCAGAACAACCACAAGCACCGAATACGAAGTTTTTAATTAAATCGTTACCGTGCTCAGAGTGACGTACTTCTGGGTGGAATTGTACACCGTATAATTTTTTGTCTTCATTGCTCATACCAGCAATTGGGCAAGATTCACTTGTTGCGTCTACTACGAATCCTTCAGGTAAACCAGTTACTAAGTCACCATGGCTCATCCATACAACTTGCTCTTCTGGAAGGTTCGCATATAATTTTGATTCGTTCTCTACTTTAAGAACAGCTTTTCCGTACTCGCGGTGATTTGCACGCTCTACTTTACCACCGAAGTGTTGCGTCATAAGCTGCATACCGTAACAAATACCGAAGATTGGTAAACCTAGTTCAAAGATTTTTTCATCACAATGTAATGCACCTTCACCGTATACACTATTTGGTCCACCAGAGAAAATAATCCCTTTTGGATTCATTGCTTTAATTTCTTCTGCAGTAATTGTATGTGGATGAAGTTCACTGTATACACCGAACTCACGAATTCGACGTGCTATTAACTGATTGTATTGACTTCCAAAATCTAAAACGATAATTGTATCGTGTTGTTTCTTCAAAATAATCACCCCAACGTTAGTTCTCGTATATAAATATTTTCACCAATTTGGCGAAAAGCATTACCAATATAATAAAAAAAGCCAGTCCTCCGCCTCTAGTCTCATAACAAAGAAAAGGCAGGGGTCTGGCTTTATAAAGAAAGATAGTCTCCGCTCTTTATAAATATAAGACACACTGCCTTCATAGTCAGGTTGTTTACGGTAACCCGGTAGAGACTCTCAAACCATATCATTGAGGATATATGAAGGATCGTTTTATATTATCTTCCTAGATTCTAACAATGAAGTATCAATATGGTCAAGAGAGAAAGCGACAAAATTCTACAGAAATTCATTTCCTTTTTTAAAAAACATAAAAAAACATCCATTTCTATATAGAAATGGATGTTTTTTAGGGCAAACGGAATTACATCATTCCGCCCATACCGCCCATGCCCATGCCGCCCATGTCAGGCATTGCTGGTGCATTTGGTTCTGGCTTGTCAGCTACTACAGCTTCAGTTGTTAAGAACATAGCTGCAACAGATGCTGCGTTTTGAAGTGCAGAGCGAGTTACTTTAGCTGGATCTACGATACCAGACTCAAGCATGTTAACCCATTCGCCAGTAGCTGCGTTGAAACCAACGCCTACTTTTTCGCCTTTTAGACGCTCTACAACTACAGATCCTTCTAGACCAGCGTTGATTGCGATTTGGCGAACTGGCTCTTCTAGTGCGCGAAGTACAATGTTGATACCTGTTGCTTCGTCGCCTTCAGCTACGATAGAAGCTACTTTTGTGTATACGTTCATAAGTGAAGTACCACCACCTGCAACGATACCTTCTTCTACTGCTGCACGAGTTGAGTTAAGTGCATCTTCAATGCGAAGTTTGCGTTCTTTCAACTCAGTTTCAGTTGCTGCACCTACTTTAATTACCGCTACGCCACCTGCAAGTTTTGCAAGACGCTCTTGTAATTTTTCACGATCGAATTCAGAAGTTGTTTCTTCTAATTGCGCACGGATTTGACCGATGCGAGCTTCGATTTGTTCTGTGCTTCCTACACCTTCAACTACAGTTGTATTTTCTTTCGTTACAACAACTTTACCAGCGCGTCCTAAAGATTCAACTGTAGCAGATTTTAAGTCACGGCCTAATTCTTCAGTGATTACTTCGCCACCTGTTAAGATTGCGATATCTTCTAGCATTGCTTTACGACGGTCACCAAATCCAGGAGCTTTAACAGCTACTACGTTGAATGTACCACGAAGTTTGTTCACTACTAATGTAGCTAAAGCTTCGCCTTCTACATCTTCAGCAATGATAAGAAGTGGTTTACCTTGTTGTACCACTTGCTCTAATACTGGTAAGATTTCTTGAATGTTAGAAATCTTTTTGTCAGTGATTAAGATGTATGGGTTATCAAGAACTGCTTCCATTTTGTCAGAATCAGTAATCATGTAAGGAGATGCATATCCACGATCAAATTGCATACCTTCTACTACGTCTAATTCTGTTGTGAATCCTTTAGACTCTTCTAAAGTAATAACGCCGTCGTTACCAACGCGCTCCATTGCTTCAGCGATTAATTGACCTACTTCTTCGTCAGCTGCAGAAATAGCAGCTACTTGTGCGATAGAAGATTTGCCTTCGATTGGTTTAGAAATCGTTTTTAATTCTTCAATTGCAGCAGTAACAGCTTTTTCGATACCTTTACGAAGACCCATTGGGTTCGCACCAGCTGTTACGTTTTTAAGACCTTCACGAATCATAGCTTGCGCTAATACAGTTGCAGTTGTTGTTCCGTCACCAGCTACATCGTTTGTTTTGCTAGCAACTTCTGCTACTAACTTCGCACCCATGTTTTCGAATGCATCTTCTAATTCGATTTCTTTTGCGATTGTTACACCATCATTTGTAATAAGTGGTGAACCAAATTTTTTCTCAAGTACAACGTTACGACCTTTTGGTCCAAGTGTTACTTTTACTGCGTTTGCAAGAGTGTCGACACCGCGAAGCATCGAACGACGTGCTTCTTCACTAAATTTAATATCTTTTGCCATAATAATTGACCCCCTTGGATTTTTTAAGATTTATATAATTAACCGATAACTGCTAAAATGTCACTTTCACGTAAAATCAAGTAGTCTGTACCTTCATATTTCACTTCAGTACCTGCATATTTTGAGAAGATGATAAGATCACCTGCTGCTACCTCTAAAGCAACACGCTCACCATTCTCAAGCACTCGACCAGTACCTACTGCAACAACTTTACCCTCTTGTGGTTTTTCTTTTGCAGTATCTGGTAATACAATACCACTTGCTGTTTTTTCTTCTGCTTGAACAAGCTCAATTACAACGCGATCACCTAATGGCTTTAGCATGAACAATAACCTCCTCATTTTGTTATGTAAATTTCTTTTATTAGCACTCAAGTCATCCGAGTGCTAACACACTTATAATAATAAATAATCTCAATTTCTTTTGCAAGTAAAAAAATCATAATTTTTTCGCAAATTACTATATAAACTTTCTATATAGAATACCGCCTTTACTATATGAATCGTTGTTTCCCCTACTCGTATGTTACAATATGAAAGACACCCTAAGTTGTTTTCGCTAAACGTACAACTTTTTCCTGTCTCCTACTTTAATTTCAAATAAAGATTTACAAAAAAATCATAATTCGAATGAAAGTTTATATCGTAGATAACATATTTACATGTTATCCTACCTTATCTCATACACTAGAGTTAGAAAGGATGGTTAAACCATTTGAAGAAACAATACTGGTGGATTATCGTTACATACATTTTAATGCAGTTATCTGGCGTTGTTGGATTACCACTTCTCCTAAAAACAGGACTCTATGATAATAGAGGATTTACCATTGAGGAAAAAGGACAAATCATAATGGGACACTGGGCAATTATTAGCTTCTTTGTTGCATTATGTATCATACTTTGGTTACTTAGAACAGATATTCGTGACAGGCATTTAGATGCAATGCGCTCTTCTGTCCCAGCTACTATTGGATGGATTTTCATCGGGTTCTTCTTAGCTTTCTTTTCACAAATAGTTGCCGGTATGATCGAGATGCAGCTACTAGGAATTAAGCAAGGTTCAGAAAATACAATGAAACTGATGGAAATTGCAAGAACGACACCTTGGTTCCTTATTGTCGTATCTATAATCGGACCTATCTTAGAAGAAATCGTATTTAGAAAAATTTTATTTGGTGCACTTTATAAGAAGTTTAACTTCTTTATTGCAGCTATCATTAGTTCGCTTGTATTCGCAGCAATTCATTTTGATTTTACTCACTTATTGGTATACACTGCTATGGGGCTCGTATTCGCCTTCTTATATGTGAAGACGAAACGTATTATCGTTCCGATTGCAGCTCATGTTGCGATGAATACATTAGTTGCTATTGGGCAAATTTTTATGAGCAATGAGCAAATTCAAGAAATGATTAAAGAAGCTGAAAAAATGCAAGGCTTTATCGGAGGATTTTTTGTATGAGAAACTCACCATTGTTCATGGCTGCACTATACTTCCTTCTTGGATGTATCTTTACACGCTTGGCCATTACGAACGTGACAGATACAATCTGGAATATGTGGACAATACTATTTGCAGTTATGGCAACAATTGATTTTAATTTGGCACTTCGCCTTATATTAGTTAAATTCACAAAGAAGAAACAATAATAAAACGCAGAGGTCGCTTCCTCTGCGTTTTATTGTGGATAGTTTTTCAAAAAGTAAACTAATGTTTGTAACTCTACAGCTAAGTCAATATGATGAATTCTAATATTCTCTGATACGTTTAATCGCGCTGGTGTGAAATTCAAAATACCGTGCACGCTCGTTTCAGCTAATCTATCTGCTACAGCTTGTGCTACTGTGGCTGGTACTGTTAATATTGCCACTTGTATATCATTTGATAATCTCTCTTCTAATTCATCTAAATGATATACAGGAATGCCCCCGATTTCTGTTCCAACTTTCTCTTCACTAACATCAAATGCCATTTCAATTTTTGTATTATTGTTTTTCGTGAAATTATAATGTAAGAAAGCGGTCCCTAAATTACCTACTCCAATAAGTGCTACACGTGTTATATCATCTTGATCAAGTGTTTCGCGGAAAAATGATAATAAATAATTTACGTTATATCCATATCCCTTTTTCCCTAACGCTCCAAAATACGAAAAATCTCTTCGTATTGTTGCGGAATCTACTTTTACTGCCTCACTCAATTCGGCCGATGAAACACGCTGCTTACCAGAAAGAGATAAGTTTTGGATAAATCGATAGTATAGAGGCAATCTTTTAGCAGTGGCTTGTGGAATCTTTTGCTGATCCATATGACCTCTCCTCTCTTCCTATCATTATTCATATACTTTAATCAAATACAGAAGTTTAGCACTCATTAAATTCCTTGTATAATAAAGAGAAGAAGTATTCTCTCTTTATTTTAAACTATACACTATTTTTAGTATGATTGAGAAATATAAACATGGCAAAGTTAAGAAATTATTTGAGGTGAAAACATTGATTTTATTACAAGTAAACGCGCTTTCGAAATTATACGGTGCAGAAACAATTCTGGCAAACATAAAATTGGAAGTACAAACAAAAGATCGTATCGCATTAGTTGGAAGGAATGGAGCAGGAAAATCTACATTATTAAAAATAATCGCTGGTGAATTATCTCATGATGGTGGCGAAATTATAAAACCAAAAGATGTCTCAATCGGATATTTAGCTCAAAATACTGGACTAGAAACGTCTTTAACAATTTGGGATGAAATGCTAACCGTCTTTACCCACTTACAGCAAATGGAGACAAAACTTCGAAGGCTTGAGCAAGAAATGGGAAAAGAAGAAAACTTTTCAAACGAAGCTACATATGAAAGATTGTTAGCTGAGTATGACCAATTGCAACTCAATTATAAAGATCAAGGTGGATATCAATATGAAGCGGATATTCGCTCCATTTTAAGCGGCCTTGGCTTCCCAGTTGAAACGCACCAGACGACGATTTCTACTTTAAGCGGCGGGCAAAAAACAAGATTAGCTCTCGGGAAATTATTATTAACAAAACCAGACTTACTTATTTTGGATGAGCCTACAAACCATTTAGACATCGAAACATTAACGTGGCTTGAGCAATATTTACAAGGTTATCCTGGCGCAATATTAATCGTTTCACATGACCGTTATTTCTTAGACAAACTCGTTACACAAGTATATGAAATTTCGAATAAAGAAAGCAGACGATTTGTTGGTAACTACAGTAAATATTTAGACTTAAAATCAGCATTATATGAGCAAGAAATGAAACGTTACGAAAAACAACAAGATGAAATCGCAAAACTTGAGGACTTCGTTCAAAAGAATATAGCTCGCGCTTCTACAACGAAACGGGCTCAAAGTCGCCGTAAACAACTAGACAGAATGGAATTATTAACAAGACCATTAGGGGATTCTAAGTCAGCATCATTCCACTTCGATATTGAAAAGCAAAGTGGAAATGATGTTTTACAAGTAAATGATGCAACCATCGGCTATGATGAGAACCCTATAATTGAACATGTAACTATGCGCTTAACTCGCGGAGATAGTGTTGCTTTAGTTGGTCCAAATGGAATTGGGAAATCCACATTATTAAAGTCTATTGTGAATAAGTTACCACTATTAAATGGTGATGTTTCTTTCGGATCAAATGTATCTGTTGGTTATTATGATCAAGAACAAGCAAACTTAACATCTTCTAAACGGGTTTTAAATGAACTATGGGATGAATATCCACTGCAACCTGAAAAAGAAATCCGTACTATACTCGGGAATTTTTTATTCACAGGAGATGATGTACTGAAACCAGTATCTTCCCTTAGTGGTGGACAAAAAGCTCGATTAGCTCTTGCAAAACTTATGATGCAAAAATCAAATTTATTAATTCTAGATGAGCCTACGAACCACCTTGATTTAAATAGTAAAGAAATTTTGGAGAATGCTTTAATTGATTACCCAGGGACTCTTCTATTCGTCTCACATGACCGCTACTTTATTAACCGTGTAACAACGACTGTGGTTGAGTTATCAACAGAAGGTGCACAGGAATATTTAGGGGATTACGATTACTACGTTGAAAAGAAAAATGAAATGATTGAACGTGCAGAACTTGAACAGCAAGAAAGTGACATTCCTGTTCAAAAGGTGGTTGCACAAGAGAAATTAAATTATTTAGAAGAAAAAGAGCGTAAAAAACTAGAGCGTCAACGCACTAGAAAAATTGAAGAGCTAGAACAAAGTATATTAGAATTAGAAGAAGAAATTGCTACGTTAGAAGATCAACTTTGCTTACCAGAAATATATGCAGATTATGAAAAAGCTAGTGAAATTACAACTAAAAAGCAAACGCTACAAGAACAACTTGAAACTTGTATGGCAGAATGGGAAGAGCTGCATGTATAAGCATATTTAAATAAAGAAGATGTCTCATAAGTCAGGATTTTTGACTATGCGACATCTTCTTTTCTTTTAATACAGAAACAATTTTTTGAGTATATCAATCGTAACTTAGAATATACTAACGATTTTTCAAATATATCTATCGTAACCCTATATATATTAACAATTTGACACGAAATATCGATTTAACGACAAAGATTGACAATATTAGCATCTTCTATAATGGGGTGATGTTTCAAAATGTTTTTCGGGGATATCTTCTTGCCTTTTATTTCCCGAAAAAGAACAAATTCAAAGGTCTGACATCATCCTATTTATCCACAAGTTTATACACATATCCACCTTTATAAAATAAACCTTAAAATAACTTTTCCACATTATCCACAATCAACAAAAAAGTTATCAACATTTTATATACACAATAAAACCCATATTATCAACAGACAATATGGGTTTTATCCACAACCTGTGGTTAATTATGTGCATAACTATGCTTCAATATCTAATCCTGGATTTGCATTTAAGGCTAATGTTGCACGCTTACCTTGTTCATAAGCAATTGTCCCTGCCGCTGCAATCATCGCTGCATTATCTGTGCATAAAGATAGCGGCGGAATAATTAATTCAATGTTTTCTTTTTGTGCAAATTCCTCTTCTAATCGCGCACGAAGTCCTTTATTAGCAGCTACTCCACCAGCAAGAAGTAATTGCTTTACATTATAAGCTTCTGCTGCACGAGCTGCTTTCGTTACAAGTACATCTATTACACTTTCTTGGAAACTTGCCGCTAAATCTTCTGGCGCAATTTCTATACCGCGTTGTTTTGCATTATGCACAGTGTTGATAACTGCTGATTTCAATCCACTAAAGCTAAAATCATATGAATCCGGTTCTAGCCATGCACGAGGCAAATCAATTGTCGGTTCTCCTTCATGTGCAAGGCGATCAATATGAGGACCACCTGGATATGGCATAGATAACGTACGAGCTACTTTATCATATGCTTCTCCAGCTGCATCGTCTCGTGTTTCACCAATTACTTCAAATGAACCATGTTCTTTCATATAAACAAGTTCTGTATGCCCACCAGATACAACAAGTGATAATAACGGGAATTGAACTTCTTTTACTAAACGGTTCGCATAAATATGACCAGCAATATGATGAACACCGACTAACGGAATATCATGTGCAAACGCTACTGCCTTCGCTGCATTTACTCCAATTAGAAGTGCTCCTACTAAACCAGGACCTTCTGTTACAGCAATTGCATCAATATCATCAAATGTGATGTTTGCTTCCTTTAAAGCTTCTTCTAACACAACTGTAATTTCTTCTACATGATGACGGGATGCAATCTCTGGTACAACGCCGCCAAAACGTTTATGACTTTCAATTTGTGATGCAACGACATTCGCAATAATTTCCGTTCCATTTTTAACAACTGCTACTGCTGTTTCATCACAACTTGTTTCAATACCAAGTATAATCGTATTTTTTTCCATTATATATTCACCCACATTACGAGACCATCTTCCTGATTGTCTGCATAGTATCGTTTACGAATCCCACCATTTTGAAATCCGTATTTTCTGTATAACTGCTTTGCTACTTCATTTGATACACGTACTTCAAGTGTCATTGTTTTTACCCCTAGTTCTTTCGCTTCAGAAATAACTGCTTTCAATAGGGCATCTCCTAACTTTTGACCTCGGTATTCTGGCAAAATAGCTATATTTGTTATATGTGATTCATCAATAATTATCCACAATCCACAATACCCGATTACACGACCATCTTTTTCTAACACAATATAATGTGCATGTTCATTCATCGTTAATTCACGGTGAAAGGCATCTGCAGTCCAAGGAGTTGAAAAAGACGCTTCTTCAATAGCTACAATTTGAGCAATATCATCAAGCTCCATCTTTCTAAATATCATATCCATCTTCTGCAAGCTCCTACTTGTTTTGACTTTCTAACCACTTTGTTTCAGCTTCAGCTAAACGAAGATAGCTTGGAACAAACGTATGCACATCTTGTTCTTCTTTTTGTAATCCTAAGAATGCTAGCTCACTTGGTCTTGGGTTATTTTTAGTAAATGGAGCGAATACAGCTTGATCACCTAAATGTTCTATAATTGTTTCTTTATGCAATTTAACATCGTTACCGATAAATAAAACAGGCTGTCCTTTATCTTTTAACATTTGCAACCAGTCTACAATAAGAATAATTCGGTCTTCTTCTATTGAAGTTAACTGCTCTCCTTCATATGTATATAACCCAGTATAAATTTGCCCACGTCTTCCATCAAATAAAGGACAAATTAATCCGTTAAAGTTAGCACCGTTTGCAGCTACTACCTCTAAACTTGATACACCTACAATTGGTATTTGAAGTGACCAAGCTAATGTTTTCGCCGCTGTCACGCCTATGCGAACACCTGTATAGGATCCAGGTCCAGCAGCTACAACGATTTTAGTTAATTCCTTCGGTTTTACGCCACACTCTTTTAACAGTTTCTCTACAGCTGGCATAAGACGTACAGAATGGTTTTTTGTTAAATTTGTAATGATTTCCCCAATTACGTTTCCTTCCTCAATAAGGGATACACCCATTACGTAATTTGAAGTATCAATTGCTAGTACTTTCATCTTGTAATAGCTCCTCACATAATCTAATATAGCGATCTCCAATTGGCTCGAGTATAATTTTTCTTGTGTCATCTCCAGCATGGAATAAACTAATTTGTAACTTTTCATTCGGTAAATATGCTTCTATTAAATGAGCCCATTCTACTACCGTAATTCCTTCACCGTAGAAATATTCATCAAAGCCTAAGTCCTCTTCACTTTCTGCTAAGCGATACACGTCCATATGATATAGCGGTAATCTTCCTTTATATTCTTTGATGATATTAAAGGTAGGACTATTTACAACTCTTTTCACTCCAAGACCTTTTGCTAGTCCCTTTGTAAAAGTCGTCTTACCAGCTCCAAGATCTCCTTCTAAAATAATTACATCTTGTGCCTCTACGAGCTCACCTAGTTTTTCTGATAACCTTTGTGTTTCCTCAGAAGATTTTGTTGTTACTTCATATTTACTCACAGATTTCACCTACTTTACTCACAATGTTCTCTGCTCTTTATTATACAGGTTTTGAATATATAAAAAAGTCCTTAGGAGTTGTCCTAAGGATAGTTTGACTGTCTTTATTAGTTTTTTGTTAAAACAAATAAAAAAATACGAAACAACTTGTTTCGTTCTTTTCTTTATATGAAATGGCGGTCCCGACCGGGGTCGAACCGGCGATCTCCTGCGTGACAGGCAGGCATGTTAACCACTACACCACGGGACCATTTGGTTGCGGGGACAGGATTTGAACCTGCGACCTTCGGGTTATGAGCCCGACGAGCTACCGTGCTGCTCCACCCCGCGACAATATAAATAGCTTGGCGATGTCCTACTCTCACAGGGACAAGGTCCCAACTACCATCGGCGCTAGAGAGCTTAACTTCCGTGTTCGGTATGGGAACGGGTGTGACCTCTCTGCCATCATCACCAAACTATTGAAGGCATATTCCTTCAAAACTAGATAACATTGCTACATATTATATGGTTAAGTCCTCGATCTATTAGTATTCGTCAGCTCCACATGTCACCATGCTTCCACCTCGAACCTATCAACCTGATCATCTTTCAGGGATCTTACTAGCTTACGCTATGGGAAATCTCATCTTGAGGGGGGCTTCATGCTTAGATGCTTTCAGCACTTATCCCTTCCGCACATAGCTACCCAGCTATGCCCTTGGCAGAACAACTGGTACACCAGCGGTGCGTCCATCCCGGTCCTCTCGTACTAAGGACAGCTCCTCTCAAATTTCCTACGCCCACGACGGATAGGGACCGAACTGTCTCACGACGTTCTGAACCCAGCTCGCGTACCGCTTTAATGGGCGAACAGCCCAACCCTTGGGACCGACTACAGCCCCAGGATGCGATGAGCCGACATCGAGGTGCCAAACCTCCCCGTCGATGTGGACTCTTGGGGGAGATAAGCCTGTTATCCCCGGGGTAGCTTTTATCCGTTGAGCGATGGCCCTTCCATGCGGAACCACCGGATCACTAAGCCCGACTTTCGTCCCTGCTCGACTTGTAGGTCTCGCAGTCAAGCTCCCTTATGCCTTTGCACTCTACGAATGATTTCCAACCATTCTGAGGGAACCTTTGGGCGCCTCCGTTACACTTTAGGAGGCGACCGCCCCAGTCAAACTGCCCACCTGACACTGTCTCCCGGGTCGATAAGACCCGTAGGTTAGAATTTCAATACAGTCAGGGCGGTATCCCACCAGCGCCTCCACCGAAGCTAGCGCTCCGGTTTCAATGGCTCCCGCCTATCCTGTACAAACTGTACCAAAATTCAATATCAGGCTACAGTAAAGCTCCACGGGGTCTTTCCGTCCTGTCGCGGGTAACCTGCATCTTCACAGGTACTATAATTTCACCGAGTCTCTGGTTGAGACAGTGCCCAAATCGTTACACCTTTCGTGCGGGTCGGAACTTACCCGACAAGGAATTTCGCTACCTTAGGACCGTTATAGTTACGGCCGCCGTTTACTGGGGCTTCAGTTCAGAGCTTCGCTTACGCTAACCCCTCTCCTTAACCTTCCAGCACCGGGCAGGTGTCACCCCCTATACTTCGCCTTACGGCTTCGCAGAGAGCTGTGTTTTTGCTAAACAGTCGCTTGGGCCTATTCACTGCGGCTTTCCGTTAAGAAAGCACCCCTTCTCCCGAAGTTACGGGGTCATTTTGCCGAGTTCCTTAACCAGAGTTCTCTCGCACACCTTAGGATTCTCTCCTCGCCTACCTGTGTCGGTTTGCGGTACAGGCACCTTTTATCTCGCTAGAAGCTTTTCTTGGCAGCGGGGAATCAAAGACTTCGCTCCATAAGGAGCTTCCCCATCACAGCTCAGCCTTCACGATAAGCGGATTTGCCTACTTATCAGCCTAACTGCTTGGACGTGCACAACCAATCGCACGCTTCTTCTATCCTTCTGCGTCCCTCCATTGC
>NZ_JBVYHY010000017.1:0-37500 GCF_056033865.1 Bacillus sp. FAU20 | reverse complement strand
TAAACAAAAAAATATTTTTACACTTTTCTCCCTTCTTATACATATATTAAATAGTACATATACCCATCCTCATGTAAGAAGCGTGGTTTCTAAAAACAAAACATGAATAGAAATCCACTCACCAACCTCTCATCAATAGCATTTTAGATTTTTGAGAGCAGGATTAAACAAGGAGGGATTCCTATGCCTACGTGGCTAAAAAAACAAATGCAACGTGCATATTTCGAAAAAAACCGGTATCAAATTAAATTATTAAATGAATGCTGGTTTTATTATAGCAAAATACATCAAAGCTCATAATCCATTACACTTTTTATTCCATAAAAAAAGAGCAGTTTCATCTGCTCTCTTCTCTTACTATTCAATCGGCAACATAGATAGTGCAACGCGTCCTTTTTTTGTATCAATATCATCTACCCATACTTTTACAATTTGCCCTACTGATACAACATCTAACGGATGCTTTACAAACTGTTTGCTAAGTTTAGAAATATGTACTAAACCATCTTGCTTTACGCCAACATCAACAAAAGCACCAAAATCAACAACGTTACGAACTGTTCCTTCTAGTTCCATACCACGTTTTAAATCTTCTAATTTCAAAATCCCTTTTTTCAGAAGTGGTTTAGGCAACTCATCCCTCATATCTCTTTCTGGACTAATAAGCGCATCTATAATATCAACTAACGTCGGCTCCCCAACTCCTGTTTCTTGAGATAACTTAGAAATCTCTACTTCTTCCAATCTCTTTTGTAATTGCGGTTGTCCTACGTCATCTATCGATAACCCTAGACTCTTCAATAACAATTCAACATTTTTATATTGCTCTGGATGAATACCTGTTCGATCTAATGGATTCGCTCCTTCTAGTATACGTAAGAAACCTATACATTGTTCATACGTCTTTGCACCTAAACGCGGGATTTTCTTTAATTCCGTGCGCTTCGTGAATTTCCCATCTTCTTCTCTCTTTGCCACAATATTTTTCGCAACAGTTTTCGATAAACCTGAAACATATTGTAACAATGCAACCGAAGCCGTATTTACATTAACCCCAACTTGGTTAACAGCTGTTTCTACTACAAATGTTAATGACTCATTCAGTCTCTTTTGAGATACATCATGTTGGTATTGTCCAACCCCAACTGATTTAGGATCAATTTTCACAAGTTCAGCAAGTGGATCTTGCAGACGTCTTCCAATAGAAACGGCACTTCTCTCTTCAACTTGTAAATTTGGGAATTCCTCACGGGCTAAATCAGAAGCCGAATACACACTCGCACCCGCTTCATTTACAATAATATAAAAGACATCTCGGTTCACACTTTGTAATACATCTACTATAAACTCTTCTGTTTCTCTAGATGCTGTCCCATTACCAATTGCAATCATTTCAACTTGATATTTATCTATAATAGAAAGAACTTTCGTTTTTGCATCATCATATTTACGAACAGGTGGATGCGGATAAATAACATCGATATGTAGTACTTTCCCCGTATCATCTACTACAGACAATTTACAACCAGTTCTATATGCCGGATCTACCGCTAGCACGACTTTCCCTTTCATCGGAGGTTGTAATAATAAGTTACGTAAATTCTCAGAGAAAATATGTATCGCTTGTTCTTCAGCTGTTTCTGTTAATTCTTTACGAATTTCTCTTTCGATTGAAGATTGAATTAATCGTTTATAACCATCTTCAATCGCTAATTGTACATAATGTGCACTTTTCGAATCGTTATCACGAATTACTTTCTTATTTAAGAAAGTTACTATCTCATCTACTGGCGGAACAACAGCAACTCTCAATATATCTTCTTTCTCGCCACGATTCATTGCTAATACACGATGTGGTACTACTTTTTGCAATGGTTCTTCATAACTGTAATACATTTCATATATATTCTTTTCATCTTTTTCTTCATCTTTCACGGACGAAGACATAACACCTTTTCTAAAAGTAACATTTCGAATCCAACTACGATACGCAGCTTCATCTGAAACCATTTCTGCAATAATGTCTTGTGCACCTTGTAAAGCTTCTTCTGCAGATTGCACTTCTTTCTCTACATTAATAAATTCCACTGCCTTTTTAGCCGGATCTTCTTTCTTATATAACAATAACCATTCAGCTAATGGTTCTAATCCTTTTTCTTTAGCAATTGTCGCTTTCGTTCTTCTTTTCTCTTTATATGGACGATATAGATCTTCTACTTCTTGCAACTTTGTAGCTTTAACAATTTGCTGTCGTAGCCCTTCTGTCAGTTTCCCCTTCTCATCAATAAGACGAAGAACTTCTTCCTTCCTATCTTCAAGTTGCATCATATATTGCCATCTCTCTAAAATCGTACGAATTTGCACCTCATCTAAAGAGCCTGTCCATTCTTTTCGGTAACGAGCAATAAATGGAACTGTGTTACCTTCTTCTGTTAATTGAATAACATGACGAACTTGCTTTTCGGTAAAGCCTAATTCTTTCACTAACATTTTCATTAACGCTTGTCGATTATCTACCATTTCCATATACAACCGTAACCTCCTCTATAATAAAAAAAGTTGCCCTTCAAAGAGAGCAACTTAAACTGCCGATTTAAAAATCTATTAGTCCTAAACTAATTTGTAACGCTTCATCTACACGACTCATCATCACTTCATCCAAATGAGTGATTTTGTCCGTTAAGCGTTGCTTATCGATTGTTCGAATCTGCTCAAGTAAAATAACAGAATCTCTCTCAAAACCATACTTTTTCGCATCAATTTCCACATGAGTGGGTAATTTCGCTTTTTGAATCTGTGCAGTAATAGCCGCTACAATCACCGTTGGACTAAAACGATTTCCGATGTCATTTTGAATGACAAGAACCGGACGAACGCCTCCTTGCTCAGAACCAACAACTGGGGAAAGGTCTGCAAAATACACGTCGCCGCGTTTTACAATCAAAATATTACCCCCCGCTAACTAAGCGTTCTACTGTATGAGCTGCTTCATACTCTGCTAAGAAAGCTTCAGATGCAATACCAAGATTAATTTTTCCCATTTCAATGTACCCACGTCGCATTGATTCATGTTGGTAGCGTTTCTTCGTCTTATGTTGACGCAATAACAATTGTGTTGCCTGGCAAATTAGTTCATGGCGATTCTTATTCTCTTGTTTTCCAATTCCGTCCAATTCCGTTACCATTTGCTTTGGCAACCGAACCACGATTTCAGTAGTTACACTTGATTCGGACACAAAAATACACCTCCACCGTCAACTACACACCCAAATATATATATGACACCTATTGTAATAATACCATTGTATGGAGCCTGTTGCAAAGACTTCCTTATTCCTTGCTTATGTTTTCCAATTCACAAACAAAACATTCATCTTCTTAAATTTTTTATCTCATAACTAACTAAAAACAATAGAACTCCTCTTCAAAACTTACGTGCAACTTATATAAAAAATGATTATAAGTAAAAAGCTTCTCATCAAAAAGAGCTTATTATCCAGCAATGAACAGTCACTCCAATGACAAGAAGCAATCATACTACCTTCTATATATTGTTCAAGTAATTAATTATCTCTACAACCTTACCATTCCGTATAAATATTCTTGGCACACGGAAACTAATCGTTGCAATAATTTCATAATTAATAGTCCCTGAGTATTCCGCAACCTCTGTAGCGCTAATATACTCATCTCCTTGCCTTCCAATAAGCGTAACTTTCGTACCAAGTGGCACTTCACAAGGAAGATGAATCATGAACTGATCCATTGTTACTCTCCCTACAATCGGTACCCTTTTACCATTTATAAGCACTTCAAATCCTTGTAACCTTCTAAGCCACCCATCTGCATAGCCAATCGCTACAGTCGCAATCCATTCTTCAGTTTTCGTTCGGTAGGTGACGTTATAACTAATTCCATCACCTTTAATTACCTGTTTAATATGAGCGACTTTCGTATGAAGTGATAGCGCCGGTTCTAATTCAAATGGTAAAAAAGGACGTATTTCTACAGAAGGAGATAATCCATACATTGCAATCCCAATTCGCACTGCATTAAATGTAATCCCTTGAAAACGTAACGTCGCAGCACTATTAGCTGTATGAACAAGCTTAGGATCCACTCCGAATTCTTTCAACCAACTTAACTGCTCTAAGAACGTGTTATATTGCTTATCAAAATACGAAGTCTCAACTTCATCTGACGTTGCAAAATGCGTGTATACTCCTTCTAACTCTAAAAACGGTGCACCCTCTAAACTCTTTAAAAATTCTTTTAGCTCTTTTCTTTCACGTATTCCAATTCTCCCCATACCACTATCAAAGTTAATATGGAATTTCATTACAGATGAACCATCCCAAAGTTCAATTGCTTCGTCCACCCATTCTTTTTGAAAAACAGTTAGCGCTACATCATTTTCAGCAGCTACATTTACATCACGTGGCGGCGAGGGACCTAACACTAAAATCGGCTCAGTAATACCAGCCCTCCGAAGCACTAAAGCTTCATCTAAAAAAGCAACAGCTAACCTTGTTGCACCTGCTTCTAATGCCGTTTTAGCCACCGGTACATAATCGTGCCCATATGCGTTTGCTTTAACTACAGCAAAAATCTCTACATTACTTGGGATGAACTCTTTAATATGTGTAACGTTGTTATAAATGGCATCTAAATCCACTTCCACCCAAGTGTCACGGTAAAATGGTGCTTCTTCCATAAATACACTTCCTTATACACGATATGCGAAGCTTATTCTTTTATATGCTTCTTTTATGAAATCCACCTTCAAACTAAGAAAAGACGTGGTGCACATATATCACCACGTCTAAGAAGTTTACTTCACCTGCTTCGCTGTAACTGAACGAGCAACCATTAACAGCTCCTTCGGCTCTAAACCTTTAGACACGAGCATATATTCTACTCCGTTATGCGACCACGTTACAGAGTCTTTCGTCAATGCACCAATCGTAAACCCAAGATCAACTGGTTCTCCACTTACACTTACCGCTGATGAAGCCTCTGCAACTTTTGCCTTTTCTTGTATTAAAGTAAAGGATTTCTTATTTCCAGTGTATGTGAGTATCGCACGCTTGCCACTGTCTGTCTTCAACTCTTTTTCATCTTGCAGAGTCATACCTTGTGGTGTATCAAGTGGATACAAAATAGCAAACGGTTTGTCTTCTTTCGCTGTAGTTTGAACATCTACCTGCGCTCTAGACATATTTTGTTTCGTATCAAATGCACCTTTATCAAATTTCGCATCAAATTTCACTTTAGAGAAATCTACTTTCACAAGAACATTTTGATCATTATCCATTAACTTCACTGAAACTGGAGTCAAATCGCTCTTATTCAATGTAATCTCTTGTCTAGGCAACATATTTTGATGTTGATAATTTGTTTTTGTTTTAAAAATATAATACTTATCTGTTTTCTCAAAAGTAAGGTTTTTCTTGTCCTGCAAAATATCTCTTACAAGTGATTCATATAAATAAGCCTGGCTACTATTTTGCGGCCAATCACTTTGAAAACGGAAGCTCTTATTAAGTGCTGGCGTCAATACAAATACACCTTCTTCATTTCTCAAAATAATTTGGCTTTGATCTTTTTTTGCATTTTTTAAATTCACACGATAAAAAGACGGTTCCTTATGCCAAATCTCTACGTTATACTCTTGAGGCTCATTGCCTGTTTTAATAGATAATTTTGCCTCAGCTTGATAACTTTTCATCCCTTTTACTTTTGATTCTAAATCTCTCACGACATCATCTTGCTTCTTTTCCATACAACCCGCCAACACAAAAACGGTCAACAAACCGACAAGAACTAAAAACAGACGCCTTTTCATCAATTCAGCCCCTTTGCCCCTATAAATGAATGGAAGATGTACCTTCCTTATCGCTACCTCAAATATATGAGACAAAGATATAAAATATGCAGACTAGCGTGACGAGCTTTCTAAAACAACTTGAGCAACAGCAAATTCCTTACTATGACTAATTGATAAATGAACAATATACTCTGTACTTGTAATCAGAATTGGCTTACCTCTTTCATCATTTTTCACTTCAATATCTAAAAAACTCACTTCTTTTCCGATACCAGTACCTACAGCTTTTGAATACGCCTCTTTCGCTGCAAACCTTCCAGCTACAAACTCTGTAAGGCGACTTCCTTTCAGCTCCATAGCAACATTACGTTCATTTTCCGTTAAAATACGTTCCATAAATTTAAGCTTTCCATCTAGCATTTTTTCAATACGATTTAATTCAATAATATCGATACCAATCCCTATAATCATTTCGAAATCCCCTTCTTCTATTTAACTTTCTTCTTTCATATTGATAAGAATAACAGAGAATCTTTCTGATGCAAAAGGGGTGAAAGTAACCGTATGCTAATAAGATCCACCCATATTTCTTTACAACCGACTATTCTTACCTTACTTCTTATTCATCTAGTCATGATGATATTAGGCGACTTTTTTCTCTTCCCACTGGCAGCCTCTAATGAATATATCGCTAAAGGAGAATGGTGGCGTGTCATAACTTCTCTTCTTGTACACGTAGACTTACAACATTTTCTTTCTAATATTATTTTTTTGTTTGCTCTTGGTTCTTCTATCGAAAAGCAACTCGGACACTTTTCTTTTTTTATTCTATTTTTTCTCTCTGGAATTTCAGGAAATATTTCTTCTTATATTATTATGCCACTTGAATATATTCACGCAGGTGCATCAGGTGGTATTTTCGGACTATTAGGTGCACAGTTATTTTTATTGTACAATCGATACCGCTCTTCAAAACCAAAAGAAATTGCTATTTTCTCAATTATGATACTTCTATTACTTCTATTTACTTTCTTTAATCCTTCTGCCAATCCGATCAGTCATTTAACAGGTTTAATAACCGGTGGCATTTTAACCCCTTTTTTAACAAAAAAAAACGATGGTGCAAAGCTTATTTAATATAAAAGCTTGCACCATCGATAATTTCTACATCTACTTGTTCACTTAAATCTCTCATTAATTGAAATAAAGACTCATCCTTCATCTTCGCCTCAATCATACAATCAATTTGCGGAACACTTCCCTTTATCCTTCTTAAAAAAGATAAAAATGCCTCTACATTAATATAATCTGCATGAGCTCTTGGATCTTTTCCCTCTCTAGGGCTAGAGATATGCATTTTAACCGGCAACAAAGACGTTTCCCACGTATGAACGACACGTGCCCAATCTTCATACCAATCTTCTTGCTCATTATTCATCATATGGTGATGCAAGTCAAATACGACGGGAATATCTAATTTTTCTCCTAAATATAATGTTTCCTCTAACGTAAAGGTTGTATCATCATTTTCTAATATAATCATTTCTTGAATACCCCTTGGGACATTCGACCAATTCTCTATAAAGCGCTCTAATGCAAGTTCTTTATCTTTATATCCTCCTCCAACATGCAGTACACATCGTTGCTTATGTTCAATCCCCATACCTTTTAATAATTTTTTGTGCATCTGCAATGTTTTTACAGATTGTTTAAAAACACTCTCCTCAGGTGAATTTAGTACAACAAAATGATCTGGATGGAAATCAATTCTCATATTCATATGAACTGCATATTCACCTAGTTTTTTTAAATTTTCTTTTAAAGGACGAATATAGTTCCACTCTATCAATTCCTCATGATTCGCTAAAGGAATGAGCTTTGAACTGAGCCGAAAGAAAGATATGTCATGCCCTTTATTATGCTTTAATAAACGTAAACAATTTTCTAAATTGGAATTAGCAATTCTTTCAAGTTTACGAATTGCAGCAGCACGATCATCTAATTTCTGAAACTGTGCATACGTCATCGTTTGAGATGGAGATGCATTCTTCAAATGTACACTCATCGCAACGTAACCAAGCCTTACAAGCATATAACAGCCCCTTTTCTATCATAACTATTATGTAGTATGCACAATTATAGAAATAAAAAAAGAGAATGCCCGCAAAGGGCATTCTCTTTTTTTTATTAAGCTTGTGGACGGCTATGATGTTTTCTTTCGCCGCGTCCATTTGAAGAACCAGGGCGACCTTGGCCTTCACCTCTACGACCACGACTACCACCATCACGATTACGATCGCGGTTACCATCACGATTGCGATCACGGTTTCCGTCACGATTACGTCCATCACGGTTACGGTCACGATTACGTCCATCGCCACCGCCGCGTGCATCACGACTACGATTACGGTTACCATCACGGTATCCGCCTCCGTTACCGCCGCGTTTTTTAGAACCGCCGCCTCTTGAAACAACAGGTGGTTCTGATGTTAAAGCGATCGGAGTTGTATCCGGCTCTTTAGTCATCATTTTTAAAGCAGCAGCTACTACTGTTACAGAGTCATTTTCTTCTAACATTTCTTCTGCAATACGCTTGTAGTATGCTAAGTTTTCATTTTCAATTGTGCTTTGAAGCTTTTCAGCGATTAAACGTTGTTGACCTTCTAATGCCTCGTCAAGTGTCGGTGCATCCATGCGGTCCATTTTACGTTTTGTTGTACGCTCGATATTTTTTAATTGTCCTGATTCACGTGGTGTTACAAATAGCATTGCAATACCTTTTTTACCTGCACGACCAGTACGACCGATACGGTGAACGTATGATTCTGGATCTTGTGGAATATCGAAGTTATATACGTGCGTTACGCCTGAAATATCAAGACCACGTGCAGCAACGTCTGTTGCAACAAGAACTTCAATAGAACCTTCTTTAAATTTACGTAATACAGACATACGTTTCGCCTGAGTTAAATCACCGTGAATACCTTCTGCAGCATAACCACGTAAGTTTAATGCTTCTGATAATTCATCAACACGGCGCTTTGTACGACCGAATACGATTGCAAGCTCTGGAGATTGAATATCTAATAAGCGTGTTAACACGTCAAACTTTTTCTTTTCTTGCACTTCTAAATAGAACTGCTGAATGTTTGGCATTGTTACTTCTTTTGCTTTTACTTTAATGTGTTGAGGCTCAGTCATGAAACGCTCAGCAATACGGCGGATTGGATCCGGCATTGTCGCTGAGAATAGTAATGTTTGATGTGTTTCTGGAACATCTGTTAAAATTGCTTCAATGTCTTCAATGAAGCCCATGTTTAACATTTCATCCGCTTCGTCAAGAACAACTGTCTCTACGTTTTGCAGACGAAGTGTTTTACGGTTAATATGATCTAAAATACGACCCGGCGTACCAACAATAATGTGTGGGTGTTTTTTTAGAGCACGAATTTGGCGGTTAATATCTTGACCACCATAAATTGGTAAAATACGAACACGTTTATGCTTACCAATTTTGTATAATTCTTCTCCAACTTGAATTGCTAATTCACGCGTTGGCGCGATAACAATACCTTGAACCGATTCTTTATGTGTATCCACTTTATCTAATAGTGGTAATCCGAATGCTGCTGTTTTCCCTGTACCTGTTTGCGCTTGCCCAATAATATCTTTACCTTGCAATGCATGTGGAATTGTTTCAGCTTGAATTGGTGTAGCCTCTTCAAAGCCCATACTTTCAACAGATTGCAGTAAAGAATCACTTAATCCTAATTCTCGAAATGTTGTCAATGTTACTTCTCCTTTTCTATCCTATACTTATCATTTAAAAAAAGGCGTTTTCCGAATTTGCGGAAAAGCCCTTTTCCTGAATGCTCACGTATATAAACGGGCGTATATTCTTCACGAAAATACTTCTAAACGTTATTACACTTTATCAATTATAAGTTTTGTATGTGTAAAAAGCAAACCCAACTGTTACCTTATTTTCATATTCAGAGTTTTTTTCTTCACTTTTATTTTTTTATATTTACTGTAAGCGCTTATTATAAGTTTCTTCTATTTTCGTAACTATCATCCCTATTTATATACACCAATTATTTCAACATCGTAATTACTTCTTCTAATTTCATACCGCGAGATGCTTTTATTAATACAACATCTTTCACATCGACTACTGCTTGTAAATCTTTTACTAACTCTTCTTTATTATCATACGCCTTTACACGTTCATTAGGGAAATTAATTTTCGCTCCTTCAGCAATTTGAGCCCCTAATCTACCGTATGTGAATACATACGAGATTTTTGCTGGATCGATTAATTTTCCTACCTCATAATGGAACTGTACTTCTTGATCTCCAAGTTCTAACATATCACCGAGCACAACGATTTTTTTAGCAAAACCATCTAAACCATTCATTAAATGGAATGCTGCTTCCATAGCCGTCGGACTTGCATTATAAGCATCGTTGATAATTGTTAAACCACTATTTGTTTTCACAATTTCCATACGCATGCCCGTCATTTGAAGTGTTACTAAACCTTCTTTCATCTCTTCCCACGTTACACCAAAATGTTTCGCAATTGCCATTGAAGCAAGTGTATTATACACATTATGTTTTCCTAACACAGGTAAGTAGAATGAAATATTTTCATCTCTATTCATTTTGAAATGTGTCCCAGTTGCTTGTAATGTTACAGTCGTTGGATAATAATCGTTTGCTCTTGCATCACCAAACGTAACCGTTTCTGCTGCTAAATTCATTTCAGGAACACGATTCGTTAATAAAGGCTCATCTCCGTTATATACGAACACGCCACCTTCTTGTAACCCTGTAACAATTTCTAATTTCGCTTCAGCAATTGCCTCACGAGATCCTAAATCCATTAAATGTGCCTCACCGATATTCGTAATGATAGCTGCATTAGGACGAGCTAACTTAGATAAGAATTCAATTTCGCCTCGGCTTGACATACCCATCTCTAATACTGCTACTTCTGTATTTTCTTCTAAGTTTAAAATGGTAAGAGGTAATCCGATATGGTTATTGAAGTTCCCTTCTGTTTTTTGCACTTTGAATTTAGTCGCAAGAAGACTTGTTACAATATCTTTCGTAGATGTTTTACCGTTACTACCCGTTACACCTACAACTTTAACATCCAATTGATCACGATAGTTTTTCGCTAACATTTGCAATGCCGATAGCGTGTCTTCCACAAAAATAACCGGAAGATTCTCAGGTGGATTCGCTACATCTTTCATCCATAATGTAGCCACAGCTCCATTTTCAACAGCTTTATCTACAAAACCATGTCCATCAAAGCGCTCCCCTTGAATCGGAACATACAAGTTTCCTTTTTCAATTTTTCTTGTATCAATAGACACGCCTTGAATAGTAATTCCCTCATATTGCTCTGCTAATCCAGTACCATTTACCATCTGTTCCACTTGCTTTAACATTCGCTTTATCATATAGAAACGCTCCTTACATAGAGGAAGCACTATTCCTATGAATAGTGCTTCCTCCTTTTTTGTTAGATTGTATATTTAATTTTTTGTTTTTCTTCGTGACGTTCAATCGCTAAACGAATTAGCTCTTCGATTAATTCTGGATACGGTAACCCAGTATGTTGCCATAATAGAGGGAACATACTGAACGGTGTAAATCCTGGCATTGTGTTTACTTCGTTAATATACACTTCTCCATCTTTCGTTAAGAAGAAATCAGCTCGCGTTAAACCTGCACCGTCTAATGATTGGAATGCAATAATCGCATCACGCTTAATTACATTAGATTCTTCTTCTGTCATTTCAGCTGGAATAATTAGCGCTGTATCACCATCGATATATTTCGACTTATAATCATAGAAGTCCTTTTTCGGAACGATTTCACCTACAACTGAACATTTCGGCTCATCATTACCTAGTACCCCAACTTCTACTTCACGACCTACAATATTTTCTTCTACAATAATTTTGCGATCAAATTGGAATGCCTCTACAAATGCATCCTCAAGTTCTTCACGATTTTTACACTTATTAATACCAACACTTGAACCAAGGTTCGCTGGTTTTACGAAGCAAGGATATCCTAACTTATCTTCTACTTTAGAATAAGCTTCCTCACGATTTTTTTCCCATGCACTACGAATGAAGGATGCATATTTTGCTTGTTTTAAACCAGCCTCTGCAAAGATGTTTTTCATAACAACTTTATCCATACCAGCAGATGATGCTAGAACACCATTTCCTACATAAGGGATATTCATTAATTCTAATAGTCCTTGAACCGTTCCATCTTCACCGTTTGGTCCATGTAGTAATGGGAAAATAACGTCAATAGCGTTCTCCTCAGAAGCTGCAGATGGGATAATTTCTGTACTTAATGATAACGGAGAAATCGCATTTTCTGCACCGCTCATTTTTAAAGCTTCAACATCTGTTACTTCGCCTTCAATACGCTCACCACGTACCCATTGACCTTGTTCTGTAATATAAATTGGATGAATCTCGAATTTATCTTGATTTAACGCTTTAATAGCAGCAAGAGCCGTCTGTAGCGAAACTTGATGCTCAGCTGATTTTCCACCATATAATAAACCTAATTTAATTTTCGTCAATGAAATCACCCTAACCAATTGTTTTCATTTTTCTATTTTAGCACTTTTTATAAAAATAGGTAGTTCCTATTTGAAATAAAATGTAACTTCCATAAATAATTAAATAACATCACTTATTGGTTTTTCATTTCATTTTCTATATAGCTACACAAAATAAAATGGCAATCTAATCTAGTTATGTACCTAAAATATGTAGAAATCCCCTTTTTTGTGTATGTCACCTATTCACTAAGAAGATTGTTTGGTTAGTGTGTCTTTTTGCCTTTGCTCCACAAGGCGATCTAAAGAAACATATACAATACCTGCAACTACACATCCTACAGCTAAAATTGTAAATAGAAAGTGACCAAGTAATCGATCTAATAAAAAACCTCCCAAAAGTGGACCAAATGCGCTTCCTGTAATCCACTGCAAACTTGCAGCTCCCATATAAGTCCCTCTCAAATGCTCAGGGGCCAAATTTGCTACAAATGTCATCTGTACAGGCGACATAATCATTTCGCCTAACGTATATATAGCATAAACGAACAGTAGTGTTATTAAAATAATTGTAGCATTTGTATTAAATTCTCCAAACCACTTCGGTAACCACCCTATAAAAAATAATCCAATCCCGAATAAACATGCACCATATAACATCGTCTTCCCGACTGGTTTATCCGTAGCCCATTTTGAAATTTGAAACTGGAATAAAACAACTAATAGTCCGTTTAACGCCATTAAATATGGATATGGATTATTCGTTCCAAAAATACGCTTCATTTCATTATCAAAATGTAGTGGCAACATGCCTTCGGTTTGAGAAAACCCCATCGAAATGATAATACCTGCTAATAAGTAAATCATTAATGCCTTATCTTGCATTACAATTTTCCAAACTGCTCCAGATTCCTTTTCTTTATGTTCTTCCCTATCTGTCCTTTTTGGCATCGTCTCTTGAATAAGAAGTAATACAAGTAACGCATAAAATAGCATTGTAGAAGAGGCAATAATAAACACAAGGTTCTTTGACAACACAACTACTGATGCTCCCATTATCGGACCAATCGCAGCACCTATATTGTGTCCCATTCGTAATAAACCATATGCCTCTGTTCTTTTTTCTGGTACCGTTACATCTGCGACCATAGCTGATGCAGCTGGATGAAATAAAGAATTACTCAACCCTAAAAAAATAGATAAAATTGCATATGGAATAAATCCTTCTATAAATAGAAAACCGAGCATTAATAATGCATTACTTGCCATAGAAAATATCATAATAGGCTTTCTTCCATATATGTCAGCAATTCTCCCTCCTATAAGTGATCCAAAGCTTGCAGCAATTGGAGAAAGCGCCATAATAACCCCAACTTCCAACAACGAATCTACCTTATCTTTTAAATATAATGCAAAAAAAGGCATTAACATCATCATTGCAATTCCATTTAACGTCTCTCCAATAAATCGAATCCATACGTTACGGTCCATCTCCCTTAACTCACGCCACGTATTTTTCATCATTCCACCCCTTTAGTTAGCCAACAATTATCTTATAATAAGTTCAGAAAAATGTAAATTTTCAAATAAAAAATCCATTCTAACAGAATTAGAATGGATTTTTTTCGCTTATAAATTTGCAACATCTTCTTCTTTTTTACTATTATTTAAAGCACTATGTTTTCGGCTATATAAGAAGTAAACCGCTATACCAATAACCATCCATATCCCAAAACTAATCCACGCTGTCCCCGATAATTGAAGCATTAAGTATAAACAGAAAATCACTGTTAATGCTGGTAAAAATGGTACAAGCGGAGCCTTAAATGCCCTTGGTAAGTCTGGATGAGTTCTTCTCATTACGATTACCGCAACAGCTACGAGTGCAAATGCTGACAATGTCCCCATATTTACAAGATGCGCTAAAACATTTAAATCTATTAATCCTGAAATCAGTGCCGCAATAATTCCCGTTGTCCATGTATTTAAAAATGGCGTTTTAAATTTCGGATGAACTTTAGCTAGACGCTTCGGCAGTAAACCATCTCGGCTCATCGCATAAGAAACACGAACTTGCCCATACATCATAACTAGCATTACTGTTGTAATTCCTGTAATTGCTCCTACTGAAATTACCCCCGCTAAACCATCTTGTCCAATAAATTGAAGTGCGAAAGCAACTGGATCTGATATATTTAGCTGCCCGTATGGAACAATTCCTGTCAAAATAAGCGAAACAACGATATAAAGAACTGTACAAATTAATAACGATGCAATAATACCAATTGGTAAATCACGTTGCGGACGTTTCACTTCTTCTGCCGCTGTTGAAACTGCATCAAATCCTATAAATGCGAAAAATACTGTAGCCGCTCCAGCCATTACACCATCTAAACCAAATGGCATAAAAGGCGTCCAGTTTTCAGGTTTCACATAATTAAAACCAGCAAAGATAAAAATAAGAACAACTGCTATTTTAATAAATACCATAATGTTATTTACTCGTGCACTTTCACGAACACCCCTAGATAAAAGAACTGTCATCACTAAAATAATTAGAACTGCAGGTAGATCAATTATTCCACCCTTACCTGTACCAGGAGCCGAGGAGAGAATAGTCGGGATATGAATTCCAAACCCCTTTAATAAAGATTGAAAATATGCAGACCAACCGTTCGCTACAGCAGATGTAGCAAGTAAATATTCCAGCATTAAATCCCAGCCAATTAAAAATGCGAATACTTCCCCCATCGTCGCGTATGTATACGTATACACACTGCCCGAGACAGGAACTGAAGAAGCAAATTCAGCATAACAAAATGCAGCAAAGGCACAAGCTAGAGCGGCAATCGCAAATGATAATATAATAGCTGGCCCAGAATGTTTCGCTGCCACAACACCCGTTAGAACAAAAATACCAGTTCCAACAATTGCTCCGATTCCAAGCATAGTTAAATCTAGCGCGCCCAATGTTCTTGCTAACGTTTTTTGCTTACTTTCTTGCATTAACTTTGCAATTGGCTTCTTTTGAAAAATTCGCTTCATCTTTCACTCCTCCAAGTTTTAAATTTTCTGAAAATTTTTAATTCGCTTTTTTATTTTACTCATTACGCTTTTCCTAGTCAATACTTTTGTCGAAACAAGTAGAAATTCTTCTAAATATGCACGATCCTTATCATTCTTTCTATATATCTTTCGACAACTCTTTTTGGTATTATTACACATGTCGATTCCACAAAAAAGGCATGCTCCCTTATTGAGAGCATGCTTTTTTTACTTATTTCACAGTATATGAACCTTGTTCAATCCAGCTATACATATACTTTTCATCTTCTGTTTCATGTGCTTGTTTTACAATACGAAGCGGACGGAATGTGTCTATCATAACAGCTAATTCAAGCGTCTCTTTCTTCCCTATACTTGCCTCTGTTTTCCCCGGATGCGGTCCATGGGGAATCCCGCTCGGATGAAGTGTAATAGAACCTTCTTCCACACCTTTGCGACTCATAAAGTTTCCTTCTACATAGTAAAGAACTTCATCACTATTAACATTACTATGATAATATGGTGCTGGAATTGACTCTGGATGATAATCGTATAAACGTGGTACGAAAGAGCAAATAACAAAATTATGTCCTTCAAATGTTTGATGTACTGGCGGTGGCTGATGAATGCGCCCTGTAATTGGTTCAAAATCCTCTACATTAAATACCCACGGATATAAATAGCCATCCCATCCAACAACATCTAATGGGTGGTGTCCTAAAACATGTTTATGCATATAGCCTCTTGATTTTGTCATTACGACAAAATCACCTTTTTCATCATATGTCTCTAATTTTTCTGGACCACGAAGATCTCTTTCACAAAACGGACTATGCTCTAACAATTGTCCGTATTCATTTCGATAACGACGCGGCGTTGTAATTTGGCTATTTGCCTCTACAACAAGAAACTTAGTCTCTCCTTCATCTGGAATAACACGATAAATCGTTCCAATTGGAATCGTTACATAGTCGCCTTTTCTATAGTGAATCGTTCCAAACATCGTTTCAATTTTTCCTGTTCCATAATGAACAAATAACATTTCGTCGCCATCACCATTACGATAGAAATAATCCATTTTTTCTGTTGGACTCACTACTCCAATTAACAAATCTTCATTTCCAAGTATGAAATTCCGTCCACTTATTGCATCACCACTTTTTTTACTTTCTTTCGTTCGAAAGTGGCGATGAGAAAGAGCAACATCCTCTTCATACTGCAACTGACAAGAATGCGATAATGCAGAATGACCTACTTCTGTTGGCATATAATGATGATACAAAATAGACTGCGTACCAGAAAAACCTTTTGTTCCCATTACCTGTTCACGATAAAGCGATCCATCTTTTTTACGAAATTGTACATGTCGTTTATGAGGTAGTTCTCCCATGTGACGATAAAACATGCCCATCACCCGCTTCCTTTTCTTTTTTGATCGTATTACGTAGTGTACCTAAACCAGTAATCGACAGTTCTACAACATCTCCATCTTGTAGCCACTCTTCTGTACCCAGTTCTAAAATACATCCTGTTCCTACTGTCCCAGAACCAATCACATCTCCTGGATATAACGTAACGTCCTCTGAAGCACGTTCAATCATTTCAGCAAATGTATAGTAAATATCTTGGAAGTTTCCCTTTGATAATAGTTTTCCATTTACATGAGCAGTCATTTCTAAATTATATCGATCACCATTACGATAAACGTCTAATTCCTCTTTCGTAACGAGATGTGCTCCTAAAGAAGTTGCAAAGTCTTTTCCTTTCGCTGGACCGAGACCTACTTTCATTTCTGTTGCTTGTAAGTCTCTCGCACTCCAGTCGTTCATAATACAATAACCAAAAATATATTCCTCTGCTTGCTCACGAGAAATATTTCGCCCTTCTTTTCCTATTACGCAAGCAATCTCCAACTCATAATCAAGCTTTTTAGACTTTTTCGGACCAATTACAAAATCACCGGAACCAATTACAGCACGATGATTAGTAAAATAAAAAACCGGAATATCATACCATTCAGGCACAACATCTAATCCTCTTCGTCCGCGAGCTGTTTTTACATGTTGTTCAAATGCGTAAAAATCTCGAATACTACTCGGATTAGGAAGAGCAGCTGTCAATTGTACTTCTTCTAAAGCATATATACCCTTATTTGGATTCTTAATATTCCGCACTACTTCTACATACTCATCTGCTTTCTCTAAAAAAGCCATCATAGAAGAAGGGATTTCTCCTTCACTAGCAAGATTCATATCTATTACTTTGTCACCTTCAAGCCATCCAGCTCGTAGTTCTTTTGAAGGAAGACGAAATGTAACAAATTTCATCCTGATTCCTCCTTATAAAAATGAAATTTCCACCAGCAAAGGGACTTTTGCTGGTGGATACAAATCTTATAAGTTCCCGCGACGCTCTTGTTCTCTTTCAATTGATTCGAATAACGCTTTAAAGTTTCCTTCACCAAATCCACGAGAACCTTTACGTTGAATGATTTCAATAAATAAAGTCGGGCGATCTACAATTGGTTTCGTAAAGATTTGTAGTAAGTAACCTTCATCATCACGATCTACTAAGATCTTTAATTCTTTTAACTTATCAATTTCTTCATCAATTTTTCCAACTCGTGCAGTTAACTCATCATAATAAGTATCAGGTGTATCTAAAAACTCCACCCCATTTGCACGAAGCGCTTCAACTGTTTTAACAATATCACTTGTTAATAAAGCAAGATGTTGTACACCAGCTCCATTATAGAATTCTAGATACTCTTGAATTTGTGACTTTCTCTTTCCGTCTGCTGGTTCGTTAATAGGAAACTTAATACGACTTCCATTCGTCATAACTTTCGACATTAACGCCGAATACTCTGTACTAATATCGTCATCATCAAAATGAATCATTTGTTTAAAGCCCATAACATTCTCGTAATAACTAACCCACTCTTCCATTTTTTCAACATTACCAACTACATGATCAACAGCAATTAAACCAGACTCTTCAAATGGAATATTAAATTCTACCTTTTGGAATCCTGGCATAAATGCCCCTTTATAATTTTTACGCTCTACAAGCGTATGAATTGTATCACCATACGTACCAATAACTGCTTTTTTCAATGTACCTTCATCATCTGTTAATTCCTGTGGTGGAGCAATTGCGACGGCACCACGTTTCACTGCTTCTGAGTATGCTTTATCAACATCATCAACAAGTAGTGCCACATCCTTCACGCCATCACCATGAGTCTTTACAAACTCTGCAATACGATTTTCACTACTTAAAGCTCCAGACACAACGAAACGCATATTTTTTTGCACAAGAACATAAGATACCTTTTCACGGTTTCCAGTTTCTAATCCAGAGTAAGCTACAATTTTGAATCCGAACGCTCTCGCAAGATAATAACTCGATTGCTTTGCATTCCCTACGTAAAATTCCAAATGATCTACATCACGTACTGGAAAAAAGTCCTCCATTTGTGCAGCTAGCGTATCCATAGATTTTTGTTTCATAATATCTTCATCCCCCTGTAAATAGATTAAATGGTCCATACTTAAAACCAACCGAAAACGCTTCCAACATTAATTAATAGAAATTAGTTAGCAAGCTAACAAATTCTGACCTTTAAAATTTTCTATCTTTTCTGTCAAATTCCTCTTTTTTTTCTTACATATAAAATTCGACTTTTTTCTCTTTGAAATACAGCTTGATTTTATTCAATGGATTTTTGATTATTCGTTGAATCAAGTTTCAACCGCAGCGTTTAATTAGCATTGAATGCTGGATAATGAGGTAACTTTAATACTTGAGGGTATATAAGAAGAATATAAAAAAGACTCCAACATATTAACTACTTACCAATACGTTAGAGTCTTTATTTTTTTTGAATGATTGTATTTATATATCTCATACTAATACATTTGCAAGGAATAGAATAAATGATGTTACTATTACCGCTCCACCTAAGGATCCTAATAAATCTGTTTTTGTTACTTGAAACACTTGTTCACTGTTCATATCCCTCATTCTCCTTCCTTTTTTGTTTGATTTAAAACTTCTATTATACTAATACGCTTGATAGAAATACGATTAACGCTGTTAATACTACTGCCCCACTTGCTGATCCTACGAAGTCACCTTTTGTTACTTGTAATACTTGCTCTTTCATACCTTTCATTCTCCTCTCTTTTTCTTTTATTACAAAACTTCTATTATACTAATACGCTTGATAAAAATACGATTAATGCTGTTAATACTACCGCTCCACTTGCTGATCCTACGAAGTCACCTTTTGTTACTTGTAATACTTGCTCTTTCATATCTTTCATTCTCCTCTCTTTTTCTTTTATTACAAAACTTCTATTATACTAATACGCTTGATAAAAATACGATTAATGCTGTTAATACTACCGCTCCACTTGCTGATCCTACGAAGTCACCTTTTGTTACTTGTAATACTTGCTCTTTCATATCTTTCATTCTCCTTTTTTATAAGTTATCTATATGTAATTTCTAAGAAATGTTTATTTCATAGTTTTTATGTTAACGTTACATTAAATTTGATAACGTAATGTTTGTAACATTAATGTAACATAACTATTATTACGTTGCAATATAATTACGTAAAATTTATTACACTTTTTTTACGTTTTTTTATAACAACCCTCAAAAACCTTTATTTAATGCATTTTTCACTAAGTCCACGTTTGTAACATTCGCGTAACATTACAGTCATAAAGTGAAATGTATCCATATTCCTCTCTATTTTTGTTACAAATTGTTTATTTAGTGCCACTAAACCTATCTAATCTTTACTTACTTTTAATATGAGATAAAATACCGTCTTTCCAAGATAAGTTTATATGTTTCCTCTATATAACTATGTATAATAAAAACAAAGAGGTGGTCATTTTGAAATTAATCGCATTAGATATGGATGGTACACTACTATCATCTAATCTTGAAATCTCCAAAGAAAACCTACAAGCAATCCAAACTGCACAAGAAGCCGGTCATATTGTAATGATCTGTTCTGGTCGTGCGAAAGAGGATGCTTTAAAACTATTGGAAGAATATAAATTATCTCTTCCAGTCGGAGCAAGCAATGGGGCAATTGTTTATGTGGATGGAAAAGTAATTAACTCGCGTTGTTTACAAAACGATAAAGTATACAAGCTTGCAAAATTACTAGAATCTGAAGGTTTTCCTTATAAGCTATATACGAATAAAGGAGTTTATTCTCCATATACATGGCAAGATCAAGTCATGCAAGCTTTCGAAGAGAACAAGCATGCATTAGATGTTACACTTGAGGAGCTTGAGAGAATTACAGAAAAACAAAAGAAATCAAACTTAATTACTGATTTCCAAAAAATTGAAGATGTTGTAAATAATCCAGAATTAGAAATATCTAAATTCTTCATTTTGACATTTAATGCAACGCATCGTGCACAGCTATTAAGTATGTTACAAGAAGACACTGATATTTCGGTTACAGCATCAGCTCCTACTAATGTAGAAATTATGGATAAGCTTGGTCATAAAGGAAACGGTCTACAAGAAATGGCTGCTTATTTCAATATACCAATTGAAGATACTATTGCAATCGGGGACAACTTTAATGATGTGCCAATGTTACAAGTAGCTGGCTTATCAGTTGCGATGGGAAATGCTGAAGAAGATGTAAAAAAACTATGTGATGTTGTAACATTAACAAACAATGAACATGGTGTTGCTCACGCAATTGAGCAATTTGTATTGAAACAAACTTCATCTAGTAAATAAAAGAAAAGGACTCTTTCCATTTGAAAGGGTCCTTTTCTTTTATACGTGATGACAAGCAACAAAATGCTCCTCACCAACATTACGGAATTCTGGTACTGTTTTTTTACAAACATCCGTTGCAAATGGGCAACGTGTATGAAAACGACAGCCCGAAGGTGGATTTGCTGGACTTGGAATATCCCCTTCTAGTATAATTCGCTCTCGCTTCACTGTTGGATCTGGTATTGGAACAGCTGATAACAATGCTTTCGTATAAGGATGTAGCGGATTGGTAAATAACTCATCACGCGGTGCTGTCTCCACAATCGTACCTAAATACATAATTCCGATTTTCGTACATAAATGTTCTACTACACTTAAATCATGCGAAATGAATAAATAAGATAATCCCTTTTTCTCTTGTAACTCACTAAATAAATTAATAATTTGTGCTTGGATAGATACATCTAGTGCCGCCACAGGTTCATCAGCTACAATAAATTCCGGATTTAATACCATAGCTCTTGCGATTACGATACGCTGACGTTGTCCACCAGAAAACTCATGGGGATACCGGTCAATATGATAAGGAGCTAACCCACATAACTCCAATACTTCAATTACCTTTTCACGAACATTTTCTTTCGTCGCTAATCCGTGGGCCAACATTGGCTCTCCAAGCGCTTCTCCAATTCTCATTCTCGGATTTAATGAGCTAAATGGATCTTGGAAAACGAGCTGCATATTAGGGCGATGTTTTCTTAATTCATCCTTGGATAAAGAATGAACATCTTTCCCTTTAAACTTCACTTCTCCCTCCGTTTTTTGAACGAGGCGTAAAATTGTTTTTCCTATTGTTGTTTTTCCGCTCCCTGATTCGCCAACGAGACCAAACACTTCACCTTTATTAATAGTAAAACTTACTCCATCAACCGCTTTTACATGCCCAATTGTTCTACTAAATACGCCACCCTTGATTGGAAAATATGTCTTTAGATTTTTCACCTCTAATAATGGTTCACTCATTGTTCCGCACGCTCCTCATATAGCCAGCAAGCTACTTTATGATTTTCATCATTTACATTTAGATTTGGGGCTTCTTTTTCACATATTTCCATACAATGCTCACAACGCCCACTAAAGTAGCAAAACTCACCTAAACCAACTAAATTCGGAACTTGCCCTGGAATAGAATATAGTTTATCTATTCGTTTTCCCATTACTGGTTTTGATTTCAATAATCCTTTCGTATAAGGATGTTTTGGATTTTGGAATATCTCTAGTACTGGGGCTTCTTCAATAACTTTCCCGCCATACATAACGACAACATAATCAGCCATTTCCGCTACGACACCTAAGTCATGTGTAATTAATAAAATCGACGTTTTAAATTCTTCTTTCACTTGTCTTAGTAGATCCAATATTTGAGCCTGAATAGTAACATCAAGAGCTGTTGTTGGTTCATCCGCAATTAATAACTTAGGATTACAACTAAGTGCAACAGCAATCATAATACGTTGTAACATCCCGCCACTCAGTTCATGCGGATAAGAATGGACGATTTCATCAGCGCGGGCTATGCCAACTTTACGAATTAACTCAATTGCCTTCTTATATGCTTCATTTTTACTAAGTAATTCATGCTCCCTTAACGTTTCTACAATTTGCTCTCCTACAGTGAAGACGGGGTTTAGCGATGTCATCGGTTCTTGGAAAATCATCGCAATATCATTCCCTCGTAAACTACGAAGCTCTTTCTCTTTCATTCCTAAAAGACTTTTTCCTTCATATAAAATATCTCCACCTACTACACTGCCTGATTCAGCAATAAGTCCCATAATAGATAACGCCGTTACACTTTTTCCGCAACCAGATTCACCTACAACACAAACAGTTTCACCTTCTCGAACAGAAAAACTAACATGATTCACAGCTTTTACTGTCCCTTCTTCTGTCTGAAAGTGTGTTTGTAAATCTTTCAGCTCTACTACCGCTTTACTCATATCTCCTCACCTACCGTCTCATCTTTGGATCTAATGCATCACGAAGTGCATCACCAAGTAAATTAATTGATACAACTGTTATAAAGATTGCAAAACCAGGCGGAATCCATAACCATGGACGCTTTTGGAAATCGATTAATGAGTTAGCTGCGCTAATCATGTTCCCCCATGATGGTGTAGGTGGAACGACTCCGAGACCTAAGTAACTTAGTGCGGATTCTCCCAAAATAGAACCTGCAACACCTAATGTAGATACGACAATTAAAATGGGTAAAACATTAGGTATTAAGTGATATATAATTTTCCGGTAATCTTTTATTCCTAACACATCCGCAGCTTGCATAAATGCTTGCTCCCTAAGTGATAAAATTTGCCCTCTTACAAGGCGTGCAAGCCCTGGCCAACCTACTAAACTTAAAATAATCATAATGACATACAAACGATAATCAGACGGTACTTTCCACTCTGATAAAATCGCACCCATTATAATAAGTAACGGTAATCCTGGCATCGACATTAAAATATCTGCAAGTCGCATAATAATATTGTCCACAATACCACGATAAAAACCTGCAATCGCTCCTAATAAAGCTCCAAGTATAACCGATAAAACCATTGAAGCTAAACCAATGGTTAATGAAATACGTCCCGCTTGCATAAGCCTTGTTAAAATATCTCTTCCTAATTGATCTGTACCAAGCCAATGAGAAAAACTAGGTGGTTTGTTAATGAGCGCAACTTGTATTTTTCCTGATGCATATGGAGAAAAGAACGGACCGATAAAACAAAATAAAAACATAAAAATTAATGCATAAAACCCTACAAGTGCCATCTTATTTTTCTTTATCTTTTTAAAAGCTTGTCGCCATGGTGATGATTCATTTCTTCTCTTTTTTTCTTTTTTTTCTGTAATTACTGTAACAGTCTCCATTTCTTTCCCCCCTTACTTCAACCGAATTCTTGGATCAACAACTGCATATACGATATCTGCTAAAAAGTTTGAAACGATTGTTAAACAAGAAAGAAACATCGTAAATGCCATCAATACTGTATAGTCACGGAAATTTAATGCTTCTAATTGAATATTACCAATCCCTGGCCAGTTAAAAATTTGTTCAATAATAATTGCCCCAGAAAACAATCCAGGTAATTCAAATGCTAATAACGTAATTGCCGGTAAAATTGCATTTTTTAATGCATGCTTATAAATAACCGTCTTCTCCTTCAAACCTTTCGCTCTTGCTGTTCGTATGTAATCTTGTCTTACAACCTCTAACATACTTGTTCTAAAATAACGAGTTAGCGAGCCGACCCCAAGAAGTGTCAAAATAAATACTGGTAAAATCATATGTTTTGCAACTTCTATCACGTAAGCAAATCCTGTTGAATTACTGCCAACATCAATCATTCCACCTATCGGTAATAACTTAAAGTCAACCGCAAACACCTTAATTAAAAACAAACCGATAAAGAATGAAGGAAATGACATTGCTGCAAAAACACCGATTGTTACAAGTTTATCGAATAAAGAATGTTGCTTCGTCGCCGAGAATACACCGATAATAAGTGCAATTAGCCAAATAAAAAACAATGCAATAATTGCTACACTAAAAGAATTCCAAATAAATTTATTTAATAATGACGTTACAGGCTCTTGATATTGAAGCGAGAAGCCAAAGTCCCCTTGCAATGCACTACCTAACCAATGAAAATAACGCTCAACAATTGGTTTGTTCAACCCATATAACTCCCTCAGTTCAGCTGCTCTTTCCGGTGTAATTTTCGGGTTTGAATCAATATAATCCCCAGGAAGAAGTGCGAACAGGACGAAGATAATAATTGATGTACCAAGCAGTGTAGGAATCATTTGTAACAACCTACGAACAATATATGTTTTCACCCTTTTTCTCTCCAATCTTATGCTTAAAATAGAAGAACATTTTTTCAAAGCGGCACATTACTAACCGAATGAAAAAATGTCTTCTACTTATACATTCTTATCGTTATTTTTCAAATGATAATACTGGTAAGTTTGCACTAATACTGTTGTACTTTTCAGGATCAATTCCTTTTATATTCCCGTTATAACCAGTAATTGTTCTACGGTAGTTTAATAGAATTACTGGTGGATCATCACTTAATTCTTTATACAATTCTTTATAAATAGGTTTACGCTTTTCGATATCTACAGTTTCAATACCTTTTTGAATTAGCTCATCTACTTTTGCATTCTTATAACCAAGACTAGTTTCATTTGCAGTAGACAAATATTCACCAGCTGTTTCACTCGGATCACTTGTAATCGGTGTCGAAACAGAAGCTAAATCATAATCCCCTTTGTTTACCTTAGAAAGCATCGTATTAAAGTCCATAAATTCAGGATTAAACTCTACACCTATTTCTTTATAATTCTCTTTCGCAATCGGAATTAATAAATCACTATCTTTAGCCGAACTTGGACCGAAATAAGAAAGTTTTAATTTTTGACCATCTTTTTCACGAATTCCATCCGAACCAACTTTCCACCCTGCTTCATCTAATAATTTTTTCGCTTTTTCTTTATCGTATTCGTATTTATTAACTCCTTCTTCCGTATAAGCCCAAGAAGTTGGATGAATTGGTACATTGGCTACTGTACCGTATCCTTTTAACGCTGTATCAACATATTTTTTGCGGTCTAATCCGTAAATAAGTGCTTGGCGAACCTTTTTATCCTTTAAGTAAGGCTTATTATTATTCATATAAATATAACTAAATGACGGTGCTGTTTCGATTTGGATATTGGCGAATTCTAAAGCCTTAGCCTGTTCAAGAACCTCATCACCAGTACCTAAGCCAGTATGGTCAACTTCTCCTGTTTGGAATAACTGAAGCTTCGTATCACCAGAAGTAATTTTATAAATGAAGTTTTGAATTTTTGGTTTACCCGCATAATAATTTTCGTTTGCTACAAAACGAACTTCTTGACCTGGAATATACTTTTCAAATTTATATGGACCCGCAGCTAATGGCTTTCCATATAAATCTTTTAAGTAATCTAAGCTTGTATTTTGCTTATAATCTTTTCCATAATAAGCTTTTGATAGTACTGTACCTCCTAAAACAAATATAGCTTGTGAATTCACTTTTTCAGTTGTAATTTTAATTGTTTGTGGATCAACAACTTGAATACCTTCAATTGAAGTTGCTTTTCCTTCCTTATATTCTTTACCACCTTTAACCGCATATTGAGAGATATCTACTTCACCTTCATATGCCTTATCATGTAAAAGCGTCAATGTGAAAGCTACATCATCCGCCGTTAATGGCGATCCATCACTAAATTTCAAATCTTTACGTAAATGGAATGTATATGTTAACTGATCAGAAGAAACGTCCCACTTCTCAGCTAATTCTGGAATTGGTTTCCCTTGTTTATCGGTTGATACGAGAGATGCAAAAATAACTGAAGTTACGTTTCCATCCCAACCATTTTGTTGGAAGTATGGCAAAAATACGCCGCCTGGCTTACTAATACCAACTACTAACGTATCTTTTCTATTCTTCGCTTTGTCTGGCACTTTCGTTTTATCTGTCGCAGCGATCTTTTCAATTTTCACATTTTTTAAATCCTGCTGTTTAACCGGCTCTGTAGAAGCCGCGTCCTCCTGTCCCCCACAAGCAGACAACACAAGCGAACTACTCATTAATACCGAAAATACACCAGCCCATTTTTTTGTCTTTTTCTTCATTGTCCCCACCCTAACTTTTTATGATTATACCCTCTGAACGAATTACCTTATGTATGCCTCCCACAGCAACATTTATAGCCAATCGGAAAAGTCGGTTTTAATCGTAAAAAAATAGATGTTTTTGAGGGGTAACAATCTTATTCCGACCTTTCCGGTAGACTTTATGGTTATTAGCTTATATCGTTCATTATGTTTTGTCAATTCTTTCTAAATAAATATTTTGAGAATTTTTACAAAATTATCACTCTACATTTATACTTTAAGAAAACTCAGCTATAATTCGTATTAAAAAACTTAAAAATCTACTTCTATTCCTTCAACATGAAACATAGAATACTAATAACCAATTACCAAAAAGGGGGCGAAAATATGGACAACCTATTCCAATACGTCCTGCACTACGTATTATTAACAATTATGATAGTCGGAGCGCTATTACTATTCCCGTTCTTCCCAAAGTTCGTCCTCTTTTTAGCTTTTTTTATCATGCTCGGGATCGCTATTATAATTTCAACGAGAGAAGATGCCACGCAAAAAGAGAGCAGAGTTCAGCGCGTAAAGCTGTAACTTTGCTCTCTTTTCGTTTTCATTCACTAGTCTCTTTTATACATATTTATCCCGCTATTTGCCGGGCAGTAAAACCCCCACTGATTAAAGTTTCACTTTATCTCTCGGGAAATAATTAGCCTTTGTTTTTGTAATTACTCCTATCGAAAAGCCACTAATGACATTTCTTTTTCACCTTATCATTTTCATATGTTTCACAAACTATGCAAATTGAGGAACACGGATTTATCTAAGTTACTGTTTCACGTGAAACACACCGCTTCATTTAATCTTTAAAGCAAAATATCATTATGAAAAAAGCAACTTCCTCCAACAAAAATGAAAGGAAGTGGCTTTCTACTCTTTACTCCACAATATTCTCTAAATCACTATATAACTTCGCTCGTAACAACTCTTTCTTCGTTTTTTCCTCATATAATTTTTCAAGTCTTTCAACATCAGCTACATGTTCCATTTCACATTCTATTGCATATATATCTTCTTCTACATGCATTAACTCATTTTCAATCTCTTCAAGATTCCTAGCTTCTTTCTCTTTTACAAGAACCGTTTCAACACTTTTTCTCCCTTGGCGTTTCTGCTTTATTACTTGCTTCTCAAGCTTTTCCTCCCACTTTTGACGAGCCCATGCATAGTTTCCTGCAAACTCAAATAATTGGCATCCATCAATCCAGTACGTCTTTTCAAATAACTTATTTAAAAAATAACGATCGTGTGAAACAGCTAAAATCGTCCCATTATATTGCTCAAGGGCTTCCTCTAAAACTTCCCTTGATTCAATATCAAGATGGTTTGTCGGCTCATCTAAAATTAGAAAATTGATGTCTTGATACATAAGTTGCGCAAGTCTTAACCTCATTCTTTCTCCACCGCTCAGTTGCGTTACTTTCTTAAACACCGCTGGACCATAAAATAAAAACTTAGCTAATATATGTCTCGCTTCTCCCTCTGTTACAGCTACATATTCTCTAAAAGCCTCTAATACATTACTCTTCATATTTCCGTACGCATGCTGGGATAAATAACCGATTTTCACACTACTACCAATTAGAATTTCTCCCGCGTCTGGTTCTATTTCTTCTAATAATAATTTTAGTAGCGTTGTCTTTCCTGTACCATTACGACCAACGATGGCCGCACGCTCTTGAAAACGAACATGTAAATTCACTTCGTTAAATAAGGGGTGGTCAGCAAATCCCTTACTCACTTCTTTCATTACAACAACATCTTTCCCACTTCTCTCTTGCCCTTCAAACTGAAGTCCCATTTGTTTTCGTTCTAAAATAGGTTTTTTTAGTTTCTCCATCCGTTCCAGTGCACGTTCCATACTTCTTGCTCTCTTATGCAATCCTTCATTCGGAGGATTCGCTTGATTTGCCCATTCACGTAGGCGCTTAATTGCTTCTTTCATTTTCTTTATTTTCTTTTGCTGCTCTTGATAAGCTTGAAACTCTTGAAGTAATCTTTCTTCCTTCTCCTCGACGAACTGAGAATAATTCGTATGGTACACGTGAATCTCTCCATCTTCCAAATCAAAAATTTTCGTTACAACTTCATCAAGGAAATAGCGATCGTGTGAAATAACCATAACTGTTCCAATATATTCTTTTAAAAATTTCTCTAACCATTCAACTGCAAACAAATCTAAATGATTTGTTGGTTCATCTAATAGAAGTAAATCTGGTTTCTGCAATAACATATATGCAAGGCTAACTTTCGTCTGTTCTCCTCCACTTAATTCCGTAAATACTCTTGGAAATAAGTCTGTTACTTGTAAGCCATTTGCTACCTTCATTATATTTGCCTCTATTTCATAACCACCGAGAAATGCAAATTTTTCTTGAATTATTCCGTACCTCTCCATTAGCTTTTGCAATGAAGATTGTTCCTGCTCCTCCGCCATATTTTTTTCTAGAGCATGCATTTCTTTTTCTAATTCCTTTTCTACTTTAAAAGCGGAACTCAATACATCATATACATTCATGACCTCATCAAACTTCGGAATTTGTGCGACATGACCAATACGTGTACCTTTCTTCATATGGATGGCTCCTGCATCCAAACTCTCCCTTCCCGTTAGAAGTCCAAAGATTGTTGTCTTCCCACTACCGTTACGACCAACTAACCCAACACGTTCACCATTCTTTATTTCAAGCGATATATTTTCAAATATGATGTTTCCACCAAAAGATTTCATTACATTATTTACACTACAAATAGTCATTTTCCGTACTCCTTTCAATATAAAAAACCATGAGAAAGAAACATTCCCCATGGTTTTCGGCATAGAAAAAGGAAGCCAAATAGCTCCCTTTTCACACGTTTATTAAAAATGGGTGAAGAGATTTCTATCGTTCAATAGTCACTATGCAATTGTTAAAAAAGGGCATACGTATCCCGTTAACAACTACATCATGAAAAATCGCACGACAAAAATAAATAAAATCTAAAAATTTGGCACGCGCAGCTAAAGAACGTTTCATCTCATTCACCCCTTTCGTACGGAATTTAATACTTACTTCTTTATTATACTTTCCAATTTCATGTTTGAATAGTCATTTTTCTGAAAATAATGAAGATAGACTAAACATTTCAATAAGTGACATCAAATCTTACAAAACTGTTATGTTCACGTAATGGAAAGCGATAGTACGAAAAGATGCCTCCCTATACAATAAAGATGTAAACAAGCGAGACAAACAAAAGGAGGAAACAAACATGATGAAAGAAATCGTAAAAGCAATCTTTGAGGTATTAGTGAACGGACAAGCAGTTGTAAACGAACTAAATGAACTATAAAAAGGAGTGAAGAAATATGATGAACATGGTGAAAATGATTTTACACGCTTTAGTCGATGCAAAAGCAGTTAGCCAAGAATTAAACCAACAATAAAAAGGGGTATATGAATATGAAGAAAGCCATTATTATAATTGCAAGCACAGCAATTACTTTATACACAATAAAAAATAGAAAAAAGAAAAATAATGAAAATGTTCTATATTATCCATACACGCTATTAGAGAAAAAATAAAAGACAAGGTACCCTATCGTAATGAGGATATCTTGTCTTTTATTTTTTCCACATTTCCTTTAGAGGATTTCCCTCTCCTGTTCCCGAATGTATTAAGCGGGATTTTTACACATATTTTAAAGGGGCATATATACAAATGGATACACAACAACTATATTTTTTAAACGATATCGGTAAACAAAAACCAGAAAGCATTCGGAATAGAAGCGCTGCATGTCCATTTTGCGATAAAGAACATTTAACGGATATTTTAGCAACTGATGGTTCTATTATTTGGTTAAAAAATAAATTTCCTACATTACAAGATACATTTCAAACAGTGCTAATCGAAACAGATAATTGTGAAGATCATATTGCGACATATACAGAAGAACATATGAGATCGCTAATCCGTTTCTCCATTAAACATTGGTTAGACTTACAGAAGAATGAAGAATTCACATCTGTGATTTTATACAAAAATCATGGTCCCTTCTCAGGTGGAAGTTTGCATCATGCACACATGCAGATTATTGGAATGAAATATGTAAACTACCTCGATAACGTAGAACCGGACAACTTCCAAGGAGTAATTGTACAAAAGAACGAACACATTGAACTCAATATTTCAGATCGTCCTATTATCGGTTTTACTGAATTTAATATTATCACTGAAGATACTGAATCCACGGATGAACTAGCAACTTATATTCAACAAACTGTACGTTACATACTGACAGATTTCCATAAAGGATGCAGTAGTTATAACTTATTCTTCTATTACTTAAATGGAAAAATCATTTGTAAAGTTGTACCTAGATTTGTCGTTTCACCATTGTATGTAGGATATAAAATACCGCAAGTTTCTACAAAACTAGAAGAGGTGAAAATACAACTCACGCAGTATTTCACGAAAGAAAAGGATGAAATTATTCATAAAAAAACAGAGTAGGTATAGAAAACCTACTCTTTAATTACACCTTTATTTCGATAGTATACATCTTCTAATCCGATGTTATACTTCATGTTATTATCCGTCCACTCTGGCCCTAAATTCCCTGGCCATCCAGATGTATTCGCTATATATTTCAGTAATGCAAAATCAGTCAAACCTTTTTGTACCCCACGCTTATATCCTTTCATTAAATGCGGCATTGCAATTTGCGCATTTGTACGTGGATCTTTCAGCTCATCATCAGTTAAATGTTCTGGTGCAAGCCCGCCGCCGCGGTGTAGTTGAAACAATCCGAATGAAGTTCCATTATCTCCAACACTTCTTGGATTTAATCGACTTTCATGCTCGGCAATTGCAAGAGGTATCCATTCTGGAAGATTTACTTTCTTCGCTTCCTCTATAATGATTTGTTTCATCTGTTTTGCTTCTTCTGAATCAACATAGCTTGTTCCATTCACTAGCTTATCCATTCCTTCAGACTTTCCTTGGAAATATAAATATACTCCAAGAACAACTAAAAATCCTACAAAGAATTTCTTCACTACCTCTACCTCTTTCTCCGCTGAAATTTGTCCCCTTTCAGCCTTCTTCCCTTTACAATTACCCACATTCTATCATTCTCTTACCCTTTTATCATAGCAAATAACTATGCGTATTATCATCATGCTTTAGACCGATTTTGTGAAAAAACAGCTGGTAAATACGTACAAAAATGTAACTTTCATAGACTATAACGCATTTATTGTATATAATTGTAAACTGAACTCTACATATAGAATAGGAGCATTCAAAATGAAAAAATGCCTAACACTCTTGTTCAGCATTTTACTACTCATCCCTACCTACACCTCTGCACAAACATCATCAAAACCAAAAGTACTTGTTTTGTATAGTACACAAGACGATAAAGTTTCAAATAATGTCCAAATCCTTAATACTCAATTAGGACATTTTACAAATGATATCACCGTAAAAAACTTAAAAGAAGCAACTTCAATTAATAACGTATCCTCCTATACACATATTGTTTATATCGGTGAAACAAAAGAAGTGTTTTCCGATGAAACGAAACAATTTCTAGAAAACTTCTCCGGCCCTGTATTAGTATTAGGACAAAATGTTGAACAATTATCTAAGCGTTTTTCTTTCATTACATTGAAGAGTGATGATATACGAGTTAATAAAATTGAATATCCAGACAAGAAGCTAAAAAATACTTTAGAAGCGGAACGATTAATTCAATCATTTGATACGAATGGAACTGTGCTTGCTAGCGCCTTAAGCTCAAATAACACTAACCCACTAATCGTTCAGCATGAAACATCTTATTACGCTGCAACGCCAAATCTCTTTGACTGGATGTCTCATTACGTCGGTGAAATGTTATTTTCTTACTTCGGAAAAGAGCCAACGACAAATAAAGTAGAAGCTTATTTACGTCTTGAGGACGTTCATCCGGCCGCAGATATAAATCAATTAAAAGAAATTGCTGAATTACTAAAAGGGAAAAAAATTCCTTATATGATTACGGTCATCCCTGTATATAAAGATCCAAATACGGGAAAGACAATACATCTAAAAGATAAACCCGAACTAGTCGATCTTTTACGCTCTATGCAAAATGATGGGGCAGCAATTATTTTGCATGGTTATACTCACCAATTTTATGACAGTGAAACCGGTGAAGGGTTTGAATTTTGGGACGTAAAGACAGATCAACCAATTCGCCAACCGAAACATGAAAAACCGAAGACAAAAGATGACTTTCCAAATATAGAGGCATATAACCAATATGTAAAAAAAGGGGAAGAGTTTGAGGAAAAATATACGAAAGATCATATCGAAAAAGGAATTCAAGAACTTGTAGCTGCTAAACTATATCCTGTTGCCTTTGAAGCACCTCATTACACGATGTCTCAAAAAGGATATGAAATATTATCAAGATACTTTTCAACTTATGTAGGACAACTACAGTTAAATGATACAACTTGGAAATCCATGCACTCACCATATTATACAAGTACTCCGTCATTTTTACATGGAATGAAAATATTGCCTGAAACAGTCGGATTTATTGAAGAAAATAAACCACAAACTATTGCTAAAATGAAAGAACGTGCTCTATCTGTTTCTAAATTATCCGATGGAGTTATTGGAGCATTCTATCATCCTTACTTAGGTGTGAAACCATTAAAAGAAGTGTTAAAGGACCTAGAAAGCATTCCAAATATAGAATGGATTGATTTACAAAAAGAAACAAATGAAGTGAAAATGAAAGATATTCATATCACTACTAATAAAGACGGCATTCACATTGAAAAACCAACAAGCGCAAGCGACGTAATGGATTATATAAAACAATATGGATTCTTCCTTATACTTGGTTTCTTCGTCATTGTCTTTCTCTTATTATTAAGACGTGTAAAAAAATTAGAATCCTAATACAAAACCACCGAGCGGAACGCTTGGTGGTTTTGTCATATATCAAACCGTGGCATTTTATTAAATAAATTCAACTTTTACTTTTTCCGTTACATTATTAAAATTATAATTCTTCTATCCTTTCAAATAAAATCGACTTGTGTTTTCATATATTGTTTCTGCGACCTTATCAATAGATATGTTTTTTATAACACTAATTTCCTTTAATACCTCTCGAATCATTCTTGGATGCGTTATAACATCCTCTTGAAATTCCCACGGTCCATCTGTTTCTACCATCATATATTCAAGTGGATAATACGAAACGATTTTTCTAATCTTCTCCTTATGTAAAACATCCGGTGTAATCGAAATATAATAACCATTCTTCATCATCCGTTTCATTGTTTCATCACTTCCTTTAAACCAATGGAAATGTGCACGTGAAACTTTATATTTCTCTAGCAAATCACATACAATGTCAGCATCTTCATAAACTGCATGTAATATAATCGGCAAATTATACTTACTAGCTAGTTCTATAAATTTTTTCAATACAACTATGTATGGATTTACAGCAATTCTTTCATCTTCTTTCCTCAAATAATAGGGCAAACCTACTTCACCAATCGCAACAATTTCCTCTGCGTTCTGTTCAATAAGTTTATAAATCTGTTCACACTCTTCTTTATGAATCTGTTGCTCTGGATGAAACCCTATCGCTGGATATATAAAAGGATAGTTCTTCGCTAAAGATAACGTTTCCTTACAAGATTGATAATTCATAGATACTGCAATAAGCCCCTTTATTTCATTACTATTTTCCACCTCTTTCAGTAATCTGTTCTTCTCTTCATCCTTATATTGATCAACATGTATATGACTATCAATCCATTTCATCTTTATGCCCCCATAAAAAAAACAAGAAAGGACTTCCTTTCTTGTTTTATCATCTATATTATTTAACAATTAAGTTTGTTATGATATCAAATAATCCAATACACACTACGGCAACAGTAAAGTAGCTACAGAAATCTTTAATTGGTAACTTCACTACTTCTTCTTTACGCATCCCATTTTTCTCCCTTCTTACTAGATCCCTAATTATTTTTCTATCTGTATCTATTATGCAAAAAATATGACAAATTTACTATCGAATTAACTTACGTAAACCTTACAATGTTGTAAGGTTTAAAAAAGGATCCTCATCTTTACTCAGATGAGGATTATTAAAAATTAGTTGGTTTTTCATTCTTCATTACAAACAGAAAGTAATACATTGAGACTTTCTAGTTACACTATATGAAAATTACTATCTTTTAACTATCGAATTACATTACAGAAGGCTTACATGTTTGTAAGTTATGTGTAATGTAATTCGATAGTTCTCCTTACTTATATTTCGTACAATAAAGTTAGAAAGTAAGCCAAATAAGAAGAACAATCACATAACCAAATTACATTGCTAGTAGCTACTCTTCTTATACCTTTCACCTATGCTACTACAATGTACCCCCTTCCCTTTTATATAATAAAAAAAGCCTTAGTCCATATAGACTAAGGTTTTTTTATTAACCTCAAAAATACCCTTACCCAGTATTTTTATTTTCGACAAAAAATAGCCGGGGGTATATTTCACTATCTCATCGTTAAAAGTTTGCTCTTCGCATTTATAGGAATATTTGCAACCTCAATCTCTTCAATCGATTCACCGTAACGTCCTTTTGCAAAAACCTTTAATGCTTCATCTCTCTTTAACATATGCTTAACTGTTTTCTTTATTTTCTGCTCTCTACCACGTTCATCGAATGCAATAAATTCATATTCATACCACTCATCACCAATATGCTGACCAATTGTATTCACAACCGTATAGTATTCTTTCGTCTTATAAAATGGATTATATTTATCGATAACCGGTCCAAGTTTCGTAGGCAGTAACATTACTACTATCACTATCATCGCTATTATAGTAGTGATCATTTTTTTCCTCATAATAAACATTCCTCCTCTGCAGGATATATATACATCCATTTTAAAAAGGGGAATAAAATCTACTATTGAATCTCATTACATTACACTTACATTTTTGTAAGAATTAAAAAAGGTGAACGAATTTACTCGTTCACCTTTTAGCTTGCTTTAAAGCCACCGCCAAGTACATCACGTACATCATGTATAACAACGAAAGCATCTTCATCTACCCGGCTAATAACTTGTTTTAACTTAACAAGCTCTTGTTTATTAATAACAACATATAAAACTTCTTTATTTTTACCAGTATATCCGCCGCGCCCTTCTAATACAGTAACACCGCGTGTCATATTTTTCGTAATAGTTTCACGAATTAAGTCTGGTTGATTCGAAATAATCGTAACAGCCGTTTTTGTGTCCATTCCTTCTACAATGAAATCAATCACCTTCGCTCCAATGAACACAGCTACAAGTGTATACATTGCCTTTTCTTGCCCTATTATAAATACTGAACCAGCAATTACAACAATATCAATAATTAGTACGCCTTTACCTACACTCCAACCTAAATATTGATTTGCTAACTGAGCTAAGATTGCCGATCCTCCCGATGTACCTCCAGCTTTGAACATACAGCCTAATCCAATACCCACAAATAAACCAGCAAATAAAGCTGCTAATAATGTATCACTATTTACATGATACTCAATATGTTCTGTAACGTATAAAAACAAAGATGTTTCTACAATCCCTAAAATTGTATAAATCATTGTTTTCTTATCAAAAAATTTATAACCAATAGCTAGTAAAATTGCATTTATAGCAAAATTCACAATCCCTGGTGACCAATCAAATAAGTAGTACGTAACAACCGTTAAACCAATAATTCCACCTTCCGATAAACGGTTTGGAATTGCAAAGTAATTAATACCAATTGCGAATAATAATGAACCAATTGTAATTAGTGTTATTTCCTTTATACGTTGATTAACCATAGTTCATACCCTCCCCCCATTTGACATTGTATCACTATCTCCTAGAGGTTTAGAAGTGGTTTTTATTCCGCATTTTCCCTCTTAAAAATTGAAATATTATGTTTAAACAGAGGGTTGATTAATTATTCATATTTGCTCTAACTGCATGGATAAATTGCTCCACATTCCCTTTCTGAATATGCTTAGCGCGAATGGTTTCATGATTATAAGTAAACTCAAAGTACGAATGAAAATCTATGCTATCTATATGCAAATATGAGTACTCTTTAAATGTTGAAGGATAGTACGGAAATTTCCCGTAAAAAAGGAGACGTCTAGTAGTGGCAACAAAAATTCCATGTTGATAACATAACATGAAATTATCCTTCTCAAAGATCCCTACCACAAAAGCCAGAATCTTTTCATCATCATCTACATACTTTTTCATACTCGATAAAAGTTCATTCATGCATATTCCTCCAAATTCTATTCATTGCATTAACACTTGAAAAGAATCCATGGATTATTACAAACCGGTTTAACTCCTTTATAAAGTATGAAACGCGTTTCCTGTCAAAGATATTTCAAAAAAATAATCCGTTATGCGATTATACACATAACGGATTAAGAT
>NZ_JBVYHY010000016.1:0-40673 GCF_056033865.1 Bacillus sp. FAU20 | reverse complement strand
GAAAATAGGTGGGCTTTTTAATGCAGAAAAAAGACACCCAAAGGTGTCTTCTGACTTGAATTAATATTTCAGACCGGACGGTTCGGTCTGAAATAGAGTTAAGATATTAACAAATTAATTTTCTTAATATTCACCTGTAGCATATTCTCTCTTATTCTTTTAGTTAAAAATAATAAATAGCAATCACTGCTAGCGAATTATTAATCATGTGCATTATAATTCCCACATATAAACGCCCGGTTAATTTATAAGTACAACCTAAACCAATTCCTAAAAGGAAATATGGAATTGTTTCTAAAGAAAGAAGACTAACATGCATACCTGCAAAAATAGCTGAAGAAACAAGTACACCTAACCAGGAATTTTTAAAAATTCCATGCTGTATAACACCACGATAGACAATTTCTTCACCAATGGGTGCTACTAGAGCAATAGAAAATGCAAAGACTAAAATAGGTAACGTTACTTGGCTTTCTAATTCAACTTGATTAGATGACTGAAAACTTATAAAGTCTGCTAGTAACAGCGGTAGGGATTTACATACTACAGTTAGTACTAGACCTAAAAGTAAGCTTTTTGGCAAACTCATCGTAAAATTATTTTGATTTGTAAAAGGCTCTTTAGATCTATGATAATAAAAATAAATTATTAGAACAACTAACAAATCAATTGCGTCAAACGAAATGCTCATCCCGCCAAACTGTTCATCACTAATGAAATAAACTAGTGCGATAAGTTGCTTTAAAATCATATAAAACACAAAAATCCCTAACGATATTGCCGACATTTTATTGAATCGACATTGTTTTTTTAATATACCAAACACAAAAAATCCTCCTTGAAATAATTTTAATTCGTAGAACATGATAACAAAGTCTAACTTCTTTTGCACTAATTATATAATAAAAATACAATTTAAGTATATCTAAATTATATAATATTAACTTAGAAATATTTGAATAAATGGTAATAGGGGTTACCATTTACTACACCTACGGAAATAGGCGTGCTTTCTATTCATAAAGAAAAGACACCCTAAGGAGCCTTCCTCCGACTTGAACCGCTTTAATTTTAATAATATGTATTGGAATCCCTTCAAAATAGTATTTTACTACGTTAATTAATATTGATCATTGAGAAAAAATAAAAGCACTCTTTCGAGTGCCTATTTTATTCAGATACAGTAGCTTTATCTTTACGGAAGATACCCATTAATCTTCCGATATCAGTAACAGTCATTATTAATGAAGTTTTATTAATGAATTTAACCAGTATTTTTATGTGAATCAGCACATGTGAGTGGATTTGATTTTGGAAAAAAGAAAGGGACACTCTATATTCAGTTAGATATGGAAGAACTCATGAATCAATTGTCCCCTGTTCAAACAACGGAGATTTCAGAGGCACACATTGGACAGTATCAAAAATTCCCAGCTCGTGTTATTATTCATCGATTAACAAAAGAACAAACAGAGAAAAGGTTAAAGGAACAAGCAAAAAAAGAAAAGAAGAAAGGTATTACCTACAAAGAACGAAGTAAACGGTTGAGTGGGATCAACGTGTATATTATGAGTCTTTCTACAGAAAATGTTCCAACGGAACATATCCATGACTTGTATTCATTACGCTGGCAAATTGAAATTTTGTTCAAAATATGGAAATCTTTTTTTAAAATTGACAGGTGCAAAGAAATTAAGAAAGAACGCTTAGAATGCCATTTATATGGGCAACTCATTAGTATTTTACTCTGTTCATCAACGATGTTTAAAATGCGTCAGTTACTCTTGGATAAGAAAAAGAAAGAGTTAAGTGAATACAAATCCATCTATATGATAAAGAATTATTATCAATTGTTTTATGAGGGACTACAAAAGAGCATTCATGAATTATTAAAAGTTTTGCTGCGTTTGTTTTACCTTTTAGAGAAAAACGGGAGAAAATCTCATCGGTATGAAAAGAAAACCGTTTTTGATATTTTAGGTGTTGTGTATGATTATATGTTGTCAAAAAGTTTCAAGGTTGCATAATATTTTTTAAAATGCCTAGTTAATAGGTTTATTTGTTATGCCTACCTTTAGAACAGTCGTAGAAATTTAAAGGAATAATCCTCACATATAACCTCTTAGCGCCCTAAGGTTGATAGCAAAAGGTTTTTATACAAAATAACATCAAAAAATACGTCTTGAACAAGTATGAAAAAAGAAAGCTGAAGGGCAAGTAATTCTTTTGGAATCTTTTTAAGAGAAAATGATACAATGAAGATAATATTGGGGAATTATGGGGATGATTACTTTGCTTACTTTGATAAAATTTGTAGTTAGTTATGCTGCAAGTCTGTTTGCTTTTATTTTTGGATGGTTCTTAATTTCATATATTTTTAATCCTAGCTTTATTCACCCGGACGTTTTACATGGATTCATAAAAACTATCGTCACTTATGGTAGTATACCAGCTCTTATAGCTTGTCTAATTGGGGAAGTCTTATATAGGAAAATTAAACGATGTAGAGAGTTTCAATTTGGAATTCCTTTATTTATAGGACTAGCAGTTATCTATACACTTATACCATTTCTTTTTCTTTTTACTTTTACTTTTTCACATTTCTTTGACTTCGGTGCACCTGTTATTATGGGTTCCTTAGCGTTTTATTTAGTACGTAGAAAAATATAATTCTCGTTTTGGTGCATTATAATAGCTATCTCTGAATCACTAGTTTCAAAAAGCCTTCACGCAATAATGATTGCATGAAGGCTTTTGATGTTTGCTTATTTTTTTGTCTCGTTAACCCATGTAATAATGTCCTGGATGACGTATTCGGGAACGTTAGCAGGGATTTCATATTCACTAGGGAGGCTTAATTCTCCGTCACCCTCCGTGAAGAAATGATTCAATTTCGGATATTTTTTGAACTGAACATTCCCGCGGTTTGAAAGTCCTTTCTGCCATTTTGTATATTCATCTTTTACTGTTACTTGATAATCACGTGCTCCTTGCAGAATGAGTAAAGGCTCTTTTCGTGATTTTGCCTCTTCAACTGGACGCCACCTAGAAACATCATACATAAAATGAGGTGACCCAAAATTGTAGCCAGCTGGAGGATGGTCAGGATTGAAAGTAGAATCCTGAATAAAAGCGACCTGCCTTTTTAGTTCATCGATTTCTTCCTTTGACGCCCCAAGGTATTGAGAATGATCAATAGCAATGTCAGTCAAAGGGCGTGCAGGTGGTGCGAGTAAGATGCTTCCTCGGACAAGTGTGGAAGGTGCTTTGCTTAGTATACGTGGCATTGTGCCAGCTCCTAGGCTATGTCCAAGAATGAAAATATTATTTGGATCAATGCCTTCCTGCTGCGCTGCTGATTTTGCTGCAAATATAGCATCATCTGTAGTATCACGGTCTAACGTAACAGGTTCTGTACTCATCTTTAATGCATGTTCTAAGGTGCGTTTTTCATAGCGCAACACTGCAATTCCGTTGGATGAAAGGCCCACCGCAATGTCTCGTAAGATTTTTGTTCCCATATATGTGCTATCGCGATCATGGATGCCAGCACCATGAACAAGAACAACTACGGGTAGTTTTTCACCACGCTTATGTTTCGGAACTGTTAATGTCGCTGGTAACGGATAGGTAGAATTTCCAATGACGATTTCACGTTCTTGATAGGAGTCAGGTTGATCATAGCTAGGATGCGGGATGGTATAAGATTCCTCGGGTGGCCTTTCTCCAATTTCATCTACTTTCCCGCCAGGTGTGAATTTAAGGAGTAGCGGTATGGTAGTTCCTTCGGTATCTGCTGGAATTTCCACCGTCTGATGGACCAAGTTTCGTTCTTTTATCACGGGGGTTCCCATACTTTTTATCCCGCTCCAGCCACTTTGTGTCTACCAGTTTTGCAATGTGGTTGCTGTAAACTTGGATTGAAAAGCAGCAGACGTCAACTGTAGTGCCTCTGCATACTTACCTTTCTGGAGATATTCAAAAAATAATGATGTACGCTCCGTTAAAGAGACTAGTTTCTTTTCAGCAGATTGTTCCTCATGTGTATCTGCGTGAATAGTTGTTGTAAGCGGGAAAGATGAAACGCCTAAAGAAAAGAGTAGGGTAAAGGTAAGTACTGATTTTTGTATTTTCTTTTTTTTTATTCATGTTTTAACCTCCAATATGTGCTGGTAAAAAACAAGTACGGTAATTAGAATTCTGGTACAAAAACCTCAAAATATTTACAATTAATCTCCAAAACTTGGACACATTTATATTATTACTCTAAACAAACGTAGATTTCTCCTTTTCCACATGCATATAAACTTCAGAAATAATCTTTCTTCCTTCACTTTATATTTTGATTATACGAAGCAAAGTTCTCGTTTTTCTTACTTGATACTTACAAATTCCTTAAGTAGAGGATATTTTAAAAATGGATTTGTAGCGGTACTCCTATGTTAAGAGATAGCTTAAGGACCGAGGATTTTATTGTTTTTATAAAGAGTTGATGTTATGTTTGTTTTGTAATATATGGTGTTTTATGTATGTAGGAGGATTTATTGAAGAAATTATTAATATTGTTTTTATTAGCTACATTTTGTCTACAGATTACAGGATATTCTAATAATATGGGTGCACTAAGGGAGAAGTCTAAAACTTCAACACTTGTGAAGTTTAAACGCATCAATAAAGGGTGGTACAAACATATGTAATAATTTGTATCACCCTTTGTTGATGTTAGAAGTCATAAGGAAAAGGTTATAGATACTTTTCATAAAGAAAAGACACCCATATAAGAGTGGCCTTTCTAATAGTTTTTTAGCAGAAGCAACTGCATCCGATAATGATTAATAGTATAAAGAGTACAACAAGCAAAGCAAACCCTCCAGCAAAACCACAGCCTTCTCCGCAACTACCACCATAGCCCATAATAGTTCCTCCTTTAGATAAGAGGATTAAAACTAAGGGCCATTCATGTATTTTAACGGGTTCACTTTACTTTATGTTTTTAAGAATGAATGGAGTAGGTCCTTTTTTATTTTATCGAAAGTAAACTTTTAGCCAGCAGTTTATTTTCATACTATTAATTTTTATACGTATTTGGTGAAAAATCAAGGAGCTGCAAAAAAATACTATACCGAAAGTTCGGTATAGTAACGTGCATATAAAAGATCCCACTTTGCTATATCCCAAAAAGAGTCATAAAAATCTATGTTTTTTTAATTCAGTTGCAAACTACAAAACTTCTTTTTAAAGAAATGTATGTACATACAAATTATATTTTATTCCATAACTCTCTAACTTTTGTTCATGGTAGTCTGATATTGAAAAAATATAATATTTGGTACGACATCACTTTGTTTTTTCATAAAGTTTTGTAATTAAACTATAATATTGTATTTTTTTTGTATTATTGAAATTAGTAATAATAAAATGTATTATTGAAAAGCACAATTTATAATTCAAGTAATCAGGACTATGCGCCTATTATAATTTGAACATTCAGAAATTATAATATTGTCTAAAAATGAGGTGAGATTCATAGAAACAGTACATATTAAATGGTATGGAATGTATAGTATAAATGATTTTTATAATAGGGAAGAAGCTTCTAAGAAGGGGATATTTGCAATTTCTAGAGTATGTGCTAAGAGTGTAACATTGCTATATATAGGGCAAACCAAAAGAAGCTTTATACAAAAGATAAGGGAACTTAATAAGGAGTGGCCTTTCGATGAGAGCGAATTAAAGATTACATTAGGAATAATAGAATTTCCTAGTGGTGAAATTTACTCTGAAAAGAAGGTAAAAGAGATAAAATCCCTTTTAATTTTACGACATACCCCATTAGAAAACGAAACATCTTTATTATACTATAGAGGGAAATTTAATTTAAAAATTATAAATAAGGGAAGAAGAGGTTTAATTGTTAAAAAACTTTCTACAGGAGATCTAATATGGACATAATTGGAATCACCTTTGAATAAAATTGAAGGTTTCTTAAGTGCAGAAGCTTATCAATTTTTAATGTATTAAACTATTTTGAATAACATATGTCAGATACTTGAAAAAACACAAATTTTATTATGATATGAAATCCTGTATGGAAAGTGTAGTTTATTTCTATTGTTTAATAAAAATATTAAGAATTTTAGGGATAATACATAAAGAGTAGAGGAGAAAGTAAACACGGAGGTTTGAAGAATGGGACAAGTAAGCAGATTTCAAGAAAAACAACAGAATCGTCGTCAAAAGGCAATTTTTAATATTGCATTTACTTTGGTATTAGTGACAGTTGGTATAGTGACATACCAGTTATTTACTGCTTCTAATACATCAAAGAAAGCAATTGCTCAAGAAAAGAAAGTAACAAAGATAGAAGAGAAGAAAACTGAAGATAAAGAAACAGCAAAGATAGAAGAGAAGAAAACTGAAGATAAAGAAACAGCAAAGATAGAAGAGAAGAAAGCTGAAGATAAAGAAACAGCAAAGATAGAAGAGAAGAAAACTGAAGATAAAGAAACAGCAAAGATAGAAGAAAAGAAAACTGAAGATAAAGAGGCAGCACAGCTAGAAGAGAAATCAAAAACAGAAAAATCGGTAAAAACGAACGGAACTGAAAATAATGAGGAAGAAAAAACGACATCTCAAGAAAAGGGTTCTCAAACTAATCCTTCTTGGAAGCCAATTGGTACCGAGCAAGGAGCAAAACCTGAAATGAAATTTAAAGAAGGAACAGTAGATTGGAGTGAGATGAAAAAAGCAATTTCTTATGCTGTTGATGTTCCAGAGAGCCAATTGATTTTCGATTTTATTGGGAATAATGGTAATAATAAAGCCTACGGTAATGTACGAGATAAGCAAAATAATAAAAAATATAAGGTTAATATTGATTGGGTAGAAAATCAGGGGTGGAAACCAGTATCTGTACAAGTGGTAAGATAAATAATAGAAATGTAATGATGTAAATCAGCTGTCCATATGGACAGCTGATTATTTTTTTGCTTAGCGTATTTTTTTGAAAATGCTGGTAGTACCTCGTTGAGAAACATGAATTAAATCTATATTTTGTTTTATTTACCTCACTACTTTATCCATAATTTCTTTATATTTATAATAGTAATTAGTTTCAAATAAATAGTTGTACGGAAGAAAATGTTCCTTGTAAGTAGTAAGCATCCTTTATAATTTTAATTTATAATTATTTATAAAAAAGAAAAGACACCCTAAGGTGCCTTTCTTCGACTTGAACCATCTTAATTTTAATAATATATTGGACTCCCATCCAAATATTATTTTACCATGTTAAATTGTTTTATTCATTGAGAAATATAGTTTCATTTTATATTTAAAAGAATTCTATAGGCTAGAACCAGCTATTAATTAGGGGAAACTGACATGTTAAGCTAATATTATAATACTTCTAGAACGGAAATTTTGAGCAATATGTATACGAGCCACATATTAAAAAAAGACACTCTCAAGAGTGCCTCTCCTTAGCAGCCGAATCCGCCGCCCCAACAGCTAGCGCCAACGATGATTAATAAGATGAAGAGCACAACAAGTAAGGCAAATCCGCCGCCGAAACCACAGCCTCCACCACAACTACCGCCATAGCCCATATTAACTCCTCCTTCCATAAAGACCATTTATTAATGGGTTTAATTTACTTTATGTTTTTAAGGATGAATGGAGCAGGTCCTTAAAAAAATAAAAGGATTTTGGAAGTTAAAAAGAGTTGACGACCTTATTTTTGTCACCGGTATTTCGTCTGCTACATATTGTATTTTATTCTGTGTATTGGGGGAAGGAGGATCTTATGGCTAATTCTGAGATGATTTTACGTTTACTTACGGATTTAAAGATTGAACAACAATTGTTGAAAGAACAGTTAGAGAAAATGCAAACAGCTGTGACTATTCTTGAAGAAAAATCAGTGACGCTTAAAGAAAAACCAGCGACTCTTAAAGAAAAAACAATGACTCCTGAAGAAAAACCATCTGTTACAAAGCAAAGAGCTTTTTCTGGACGCCCAACATCTTTTCGTGATTGGAGAGCAGCTGCTCAAAAAAATTCATAAAATTATAAAAAAAGAAGACATCAATTAAGCTGTCTTCTTTTCTTTTCTTATCCAATCCAAATGAGTTAAGAAGGTATATCCATATTGCTTTAAAAATAAGAAGAAAATAACGATTGTCGACTCCTATTTTAGTATAGCGTATAATAATCTATATATATATGTAATTTTACATAAATATATAGATTATATAATGTTAAGCATATATATTTTAGTTGTCTGTTATTTGTTTTAATTCATTTATTCTTATTATTTTTTAAGAGCCCCAGTAATGGGGCCTTTTTATAATTGTGTTAAAGTAGAAACCCCTCAAGCATAAGGAGGGGTTACATAACTAGGAAAATAGTTATTTGTGTTTAATGAGAGGAAGTTCAGGGTGTTGTTTCTGAATTTCTTCTAAATGATTTTCGCTTTTGCCTTTTAAAGTTTGATCGAAAAAGCTAGTTACTAGTTTATTAATTAGTTTGTAGTTTATGGCTACATCTTCGCCAGGTTCATTAATAATAGGTGAAAATGCTGCTAAATCTGTAAAACTAGTATGGTTTGTTTTTGGAATTACCACTGTGTACACGCCCGGTTTTTCAATGGTTTTATTTCTTAAATAGACTATTTCCAATAATTCATTTTGGATTCCGGTTGTCTTTGGATTCTCAGCCTCTTTCATAAAATGAATCGTAGCTTCAGCATTCATCAACATGAATGGTTTTTGAGGACCGTCTTTAGGCATTGGATCGCCATACAATCCACCATCCATATTAATTGCAGCTTTAATACGCGTATCCTTCACTAACATTTGTGCGGCAGTTGCTCCACCAAAAGAGTGACCGAACATTCCAATTTTGTCATAGTCAATTAAGTCTGCAATAGTTTTAAAACTTTTATCGAAATTGCCTTCTATTACTTCATTTAAAACAAAAGTAGTATCCTGTTCCCATTTTTGAACTATGGTATTTAAGGCGGTAGGTGTATATTCAATTGGTATAGAGTCTACACGGTTTCCATTAGGGAAAATTGTTGTTGCTGCATATCCTGTAAAATTAAGAGCGATTACTACATAGCCTTGACTAGCTAATTCCTCTAACTGGAATGTATTTTGTTGACCATATAATCCCATCCCATGGCCGAATAAAAGGAGGGGGAATTTTTCTTTATCTTGAAGTGGCTTAGCATTCTGATAAGAATGTGTTTTTGTCAGCCCTAAATGTGTCGTTACGATATATGGAGCACCGTTTGTTACTGCCAATTGTTCAGCCAGCTCGTTTATGTTCTCAAAATAGGCAGAAGGCTTCCCTGATCCTTTTGCGGCAGGATAGTATACTTGTATCATTAACTCACGATTTCCATGATTATTTGGTACAGTGGTTTCTTTTCGATTTGTATCAATTAAATGAAAAGCTTTCGTTCCTACTGTATATTTTCCAGTAGGCTCTGGGAGTGTTATGATCGGAAAAAGTAAAGGTAATGTAAACATTGCGATAGCAGTTACGATAATTCCTAAACCTTTTAAAACTTTCATCACTAACTTTTTAGAAACGGCTGTAGTTTTTGGTTTCAAAAAAACTTGTAATGTTAAAACGAACAATAAGAAATAGGCGGGAATCATACGCCAGTTTGCACCAATTACAATGATGGTGGCAAATAATAATGCATAATTTATTAGTAAAAGGACTCCATTTTTTTTCGTCAAACCCCGTTTGATAAAGATGGGAATGATACTAGATAAAAGTAATACAGCAACAAAAATGATTTCTAACATTTTTAGCTCCTTTCCTAATCAATATAGATATAGATTGATAATTTACAACCTTCCCAATTATATAACTATAATTGATGATTGTATGCATGTAAGTAAGTTTAGAATGTTTTTATATGACATTAAAAAAAGTACTCATACGAGTACTTTTTCTTAAATGAATTATTATTTATTTTTAAACCGTTCCCCATAAATGATAAACCATACCGATAACAAAAAATGCTAGTCCTACAAACAAAACGATTAAAGCAAGCACTCCATTTTTATTATGTTCCATAAAATTAGCTCCTTTTCATTTACTTATCTACAAAAAGCCTTTAGTCGTAATTATGGCTAAAGGCTTGGATCTTCATACTTTGTAGTTTATAAAAAAGTTGCACTTCTGTATTAATTTGGAATATGATTATTTAAAGAGAAGGTGATGAGTACATGCAGGACAAAAAACAATTCCCGCTTATATCTGGAAATCTCTCATTAGATTTAGTAAATACAGAGCTAGTTAGGCGTGGACAACGTTATGATTTATTAATAACAAATGAAGATGTATTAGAATGGCTACATGTAATAAAGGTTAGTCTTCCTTTTTGGAATGAAAAAACATTTATAAGGATTCAAGAGCGCACGAATCAAGTGACATCTATTATATTGGAAGTAAGAGAGGTACTGAGAAAACAGTTTGAGGTAATTGCTGATCAGCACGAAATTTCCAATGATTTTGTTACGTATTTAGAAACACAAATTGAGAAAGCACCATTTACATATAAAATCATTGAACAGCAGCTAGTATCTATCCCGGTTGGAGAAATCGAGGATGTACTCGCATCGTTAATTGCATTTGATGCTTTAACGTTAATAGCAGAAAATAAGCTTATTTTCCTTAAAAGGTGTTCAAATCCTGACTGTGTTTTATTATTTATAGATAAGAGTGGGAAACGAAAATGGTGTTCTATGAAAATATGTGGGAACCGGAAAAAGGTAGCAAAATTTCAGGATCGAAAATTTGAAGAAGTCTAGAGAATCAACTTATAACAGTTGATTCTTTTTTTTTTCTTCTTTAACTAACCTATAAAATTAATATTTACAGGTTAGTTATGTCGAGTTATAATTGTTGGTAAATAAAGGAGGAGAATGATGGATAATATAACAGCAACTAAGCAGGAAGATCCTCAACCAATAAGTGTACGATATTTTACAAAAATGAAAGGGAAAGGAAGAAGTCCATTACAAGTAAATATAAAGGACTCTTTAACAGGACTACTAGGGGGATTTTTAACAATTATTACCTTAACATATTTAACGAGCATAACCTCTACAGAATTATTAATGGCTCCATTTGGGGCGAGTTGTGTATTAGCGTTTGGAGTTTGGAATGCGCCATTATCTCAGCCGCGTAATATTATTGGAGGACATTTGATTTCAACTTTCATTGGTCTATCAATATATCATTTGTTTGGGAATGAATATTGGACAATTGCTTTAGCAGTGGGGATGGCAATAGCCGTTATGATGTTAACGAGAACGACGCACCCTCCGGCAGGGGCCGATCCGATTATCGTTATTTTAGGGGCAAATAGTTGGAGTTATTTAGTAACACCAGTTTTAATTGGCTCCGTTGTTATTGTAGTTATTGCTTTATTCATTAATAATATGAGTAGTAAAAGAAGCTATCCAACTTTTTGGATTTAGTTTATAAAGCGAAAAACAATTTAAGTAAGTATGTCGTTTTTACTATGTTTTAATTTTTTTATAGAAAAAAGCCTTTAGTCGTAATTATGACTAAAGACTCCATGTCTCAAACTTTTTAATTTAAAGAGAAAAGACACCTTAATGCGCCTTCCTCCGACTTGAACCATCTTAATTTTAATAATATGTATTGGACTCCCATCCGAATATTATTTTACCCCTCAGAACGAAAAATTGTGCTTACTTGCAATAAAAATCTCATTTTTTCGTTTTGGGGTGTTATAAAATCTTGAAGTTGATGGGCATAGGGTGGGACCCAAAACAGTACGATTTTATTTCAAAGACACAACGATTTTACTACACACTTTTTATTTATCCCACACTCTCATCTGCTAGTATTACTATTTTTTATTACTAATGTTGCCGTTTCACTCGGATGGCTAAGAGGAAAATGATGGCCATATGGAACAAAATCAACCTTACCAAGATGCGATGGAGCAGAATAGGCTCTGTCATAATCCCCCCAAATAATGTGAAGATTATACTTTGTTACTTCATTGAAATCACCTTGATCGTTTTTCAGTAGTAAACTGTTAAGCTGAACCGTAGTATTTAAAATTCTAGGAGAAGTAAAACTGTTACTTATCTTTTCAATATAATGTTCAGGGATGCTCTCCATACTTTCAAACAAACCATTACTTAATAAATAACGCTCTATCAAATTAGTAGTTGCTAATTTTAATGTCCATTTGTTCATAAATTGAGGAACATTTAGTGATTTAGCATTTTTTTTAGCAACAGGTGGCTGAAGTAAAGTGATTGCATACTTCTTATCTATGTACTCTTGTACCAATGCTTCCAGAAGAATAAACGCACCGAATGAATGGCCAATTAGATGTGCACCATTCGTAGCTTTCTCCAATAACTTTTTCACTACATTCAAATAGATATCTAGAAGATTTTTCTCTCGTTTAAAAGGAGAACGTCCCAAACCTGGAAGATCCAAGATCCATATAGGTTGACCAGTTTTTTCATGAAGCTCTTGTGCTAAAGGAAATAAATCTTCTCCATCACTCAATAAACCATGTAATAAAATAAACGGTTTACCCTCTCCTTGTAATTGGTAAAGGGTAGTGTTATCGCATAATGTTCGTTTAAATAAATGATTATGCTGGCCATTTTGATACATCATTCGATAATCCAGATCAGCTACTACGGCAGGCAAAAATTTTATTACACTCGTCTTCTTAAACCAATCTCCTCCCATAATTTTTTTCGCTGAAACATTTGGGAAATTTTGTTTTGTAATAAAATTCAATCCATCAGAAGGAATTTTTGTTATTTTACTTACTCCACTATTCATAATTGCTTTCATAAGTGGCATTGGAACAGAGATTTTTGGTGCCCTCATATTCATACTTTCCGACATAATATTTAATAATTCAGCAATGTTCTGATCGTACTGTTTGTCTTCAACAAGTGTATATGTTTGAATAGTCGGTTGCTCCAATCTGAAAACCTGCATAATAAACTTCGCAAGCTCATCGTTTGAAATAAGTGGTAACCTATATCCCTTACCTCCAGGAATCATTGGCATGAGCCCTCTTCGCATACTCATCACAAGCAAACCTAATCCTGCTATCTGCTCTGTACTCCCTGTTTTACTACTACCGACTACAGTTGGCGGATTAATTACAGAAAGCGGATAACCTACTGCGGATGCCTGCTGACGGATATAGAGATCTGCTAAAAATTTTGTTCTCTCATATGGATTTTTTATTTTTAAATAATTGTTTCCTTCTGTAAACACATCAATTGCAATCTTGCTATTTTTATCATCAAAGGGACTCATATAACCTACAACATGAATAAATTGTTGCAAGCCCTTCAATTGATGAATACTTTTAGCTAATTCACTAATATGTTTGGCGCCATTTAAAAATACGGAAGCTGCCTCTTTACTTGTCGCTTGAATATCCATGGGGCCTCCTGCGTGAATAATCACATCCGTTTTCAATACCCTCTCCTTATCTTCAGCACTTAGACCTAAATCTATTTTCGTCAAATCACCTTCAATAAAGTGCATAACTTTCTTTTTTAAGATGCCTCTTTCTTGAAAAAGGCGTATTGCTTTACTTTTCGACCTTACTAAAAGAAGAATTTTAACATCCTCTTTGGCTAATTCTTTCACTAATTGCTTTCCAATAAAGCCTGTTCCACCAGTTAAAAATACTGTTCTCATATAAAATCCCCTTTGTAGTACTAATTAGTACTAATTTGATGTAAAAAAAAAGCTTCTTTTATCGAAGCAATTTAAAAAAATGATCTGCTGTTTTCGTGATTACAGTTGCATCTTTCAATGTTTCTGAAATAAATAACGCTCCCTCAAGATTTGTAATAAAAAGTGATGCAACCTCATCAATATGAATCGTATTTCTGAATTCTCCATTCTCTACCCCTTGTTTAAGTAATAGAGAAACTTTCTCTTGTAATCCTGTAAAAAAAAGACCTATTTTTTCTTTTATTTGCGTGGCCTGTGTAGGACTTTGAATATAAAGAGTAATAAATGGACAGCTCCCCTTATACTCTCTCGACTGAACTCCTTGTGATAATTGCTTTAAAAACAGTTGGATACGATCTTCAACTAAAAATTGGTTCTGAGAAAGTACGTCATCAATTGCAGATTGATACATTTCAATCCAATAATCAACGACCCCTTCTAATAATTGTTCCTTATTAGAAAAGTGATAATACACATTAGACTTTGAAACTTTGCTTACACGTACTAATTCATCCATACTTGTATAAGCAAACCCTTTTTCTAAAAATAATGTTGCAGCTACTTCAATCACACGTTTTTGATTCATTAATTTTACCTTTGTCATAACTAGAACTATATAGTACTAATTTAAATATTGCAAGTATTTATGTTAATTTTTAAAAAATTTCCACTAACATTGATTTTACTGCAAAAAAAATCTTATTTTGAATAAAGTTGAACTGAACCCCGAAATTGTTAATTTACTATCGTCTAATAGGGGTCACCATATACGCCCATCAACTTAAGAAAAAGAAATGCCCCCAAAACGAAAAAATGAGCAGCTTCTCAGAATAACTATCTGTAGAGAAAGAAAATTTTAATTTAGGGGGATATGAAAATATTAGCTTGATGGTGATGGGGTAGTACCAACGAGTCGCTTAGAATTGTAAATCTGTCTTTTCATAATCCTACTCCATAAAGAAAAGACACCCTAAAGTGCCTTTTATCGATTTGAATTATTTATTGTATGTAGTTCATATTCGTTAGCATAAAACTCTTGTATTAGTTTTATCCTGCATTAACTGGCAGTAAGACCCCCACCTCAAAACTCAGCGAAAGCAAAGAAGTTAGGTGGGGGGGGCGGGCTGCCCGTAAAAGCCCGATTGGTGAAGGCTAATAATCAGTGGGGGATAAACAACCCCCCCACTGATTAAAGTTTCACTTTATTTCATTCGTATCTGGATTAAACTTAAATATTTTAATTTGATTAGATTCGCCTTTGTATGCAAATGTATACTCACCAACTTGGGTCATATTGCTGGTATTTAAGATAGGATCGCTACCGTGATCAGTAATTTCCACAGTTTTCTCACGATCCCAAAACGCGATGACAATAATCAAAATGATGAGGTATACACGTATGAAACGTAGTTCTCTTGCAACAGGATGTTCCATCTGTTAGTTTCCTTTACTGTTTGATAGAGTCTGTTTATAAAAGAGATAATTGCAATGAATATAAATAAAAAAGACACCGTAAAGTGTCTTTTTTATTTTAGTTATGCGCATTACTTAATAAGACGCTAGTTCCTCAGTCTGGCTATGAGTAACTATGTAGGGTAATTCTATTATAACATTTTAACCAGTAATGGGTCTATATGGAATTTTATTGATTTTCTTTTTGATTATTCAGAATGACTTACCAAGTATTTGGATGAGGAAAGCAGTGAGACAGAAGCGACTAAACTTGTTTTAGAAGAGTGTCTTCTTTTTTGTATCATTGTGAGTAAAGTGTAGAGTTATATTTCCCTTTACACGAAGATAACGGTATACTATAGTTAAGTTAAGTAAACTTAACTATTAAACGAAACGAAATAAAAGCATGGAGGAATAACGCTATGACTAGAACTTATAAAGAAGTAATTAATGAAATGAACCGAGCTTATAATGAATTCTACATTTTACTATTTCAGGAGTTAAAAGATGAGTTCGGTCTTACAGGACAGCAAGAGAGCATGCTATTTCATATTAATTTAAATGAAAACACGACAGCAAATCACATTGCGACTACCTTTAATGTATCCAAAAGTGCCGTTAGCCAAGTTTTATCGAAATTGGAGAAACAGAAGATGATTTCAAAACAAGTAAACCCTAATAATAAAAGGGAGTATTTTCTTACACTTGGTCCAAACGGTAGTAAGTATATAGAGCGGTTGTCTGAGTTAGATGATGTATTAATTGAGAAATACTTTTCTAAAATCGATATAAATGCCCTAGAGCAAATGACAGAGACGTTAACGAAAATAAATAAAGTAATATTGGAAGAAAAGCAGAAGGATCTTGATTGTAATGAGTAAGAACTTAGATGAAGCAATTAGTAGAAAGGAGGGGAAGCATGTGATGAGTTACATACCAAATATGATTACGATAGCAAATTTTGTGTGTGGGCTTTTGGCTATTCATGCTGTTTTCGTTGACGATATGTACGGTGCAGTTATGTTCATTATTACAGGTATGGTCCTTGATTTGTTTGATGGCATGGTCGCTCGGAAACTTGATTCTGTTTCAGAAATTGGTGGAGAGTTGGACTCATTTGCGGATTTAGTTACTTTTGGTGTGGCACCATCTATTCTTGCATATAATGCCTCGTTAAAAGATTTGCAGTCTATTGGGATGATATGCGCGCTCGCTTATAGTATTTGCGGAATGCTTCGGCTTGCGAGATTTAACACACAGCAAAGCAAACTCCCGACATTTATCGGAATGCCGATTCCATTCGCGGCAATGTGTCTCCTTATTTTATGTTTTTTAAAGAATCCAGTTTCCGTGGCGTTTGGTACATGCGTACTCGCTTATTTAATGGTGAGCAAAATCAAATTCCCTCATTTAAAAAAAGATATAGCTGAAAGCTTGAAGCTTGGAAGATTGGATTGATGATACGGAACTACAATGAGAAAGATAAAGGAGAATAACATGATTCGTATGGCATTAAGATCATTCAACATACAAATGTATTGTTTGCTAGGCGTAATGTTATTGGGATGGCTCGTGACACCTTTTTCAGCCCAGTTTGTCGGGATAAGCATTGGCCTTTTGGTGAGTATGTACTGCGCCTGGATTTTAGGAAGGCGTATTGAAAAGTTCGGAGATAGCATTGTAAAAAAAGAAAAAGCACCGATGCTCGGAATGATAAATCGGTTCGCAGCGGCAATACTTGGCGCGATTATTATGTATGAAATTGAACATCATGAATTCATGTGGACATTTGCAGCTGGAATTATGGGTGGGTATTTCTTGATTATTATTAATTTGGGGTATTACAGTATGAGGGATGCGAAGGAATAGAGTGAAAACTAAGTTTAAGCATACTGTTGCCTAACAATGAATAGCGGATTATTAAGAAGAGCAATAATTAAACCCAACATAAGATTTAAGAAAAATTTTATATTTACCCCACTTTTTATTTTAAAAGTTTTTCCTATCCTATAAACAAGTTACATCAAGGAGGAGACTGAAAATGAAGAAGTGGGGATTTTATATTTTTAATATATTCCCTATATTCGAAGACAAAGTAGAAGATTAAATATATGAACAAAGTACCAGTTCTTGAACTATGTTCTAAAATAATAGATGAAAATGTAAAGTTAGGGGATTCCACATGCATACAGGAGTTTTGATGAGTTATTTATATACTTATTTTTTTACTATTATGTTTTGTATTATGTTTCAAATTGGATTTTATTTTAAAGCGAAAAGAAACATATCTATTCGGCATTTTCTATGGGTATATATTTTTCTATTCTATCTTTCGCTAGTGTATAAGGTGACGCAGATTGCGACTGTATGGGATATAAGTAGATATGAAACGTGGATTCGTGTAAATCAAATCAATTTGACTCTATTTGATACGGCGGGTAGTACTACGTATCTTTTGAACATCGTACTGTTTATGCCATTAGGTTTTTTATTGCCGACTATTTGGCCGCAGTTTAAAAAAATGAAAAACACCGTATGCGCGGGATTCTTTTTTTCATTGGCAATTGAGTTAAATCAATTACTAAATAATAGAATTACAGATATTGATGATTTATTTACGAACACCCTCGGGGCGATTATTGGGTATTTATTATATAGCGTTTTATTTAAAATGATATGTAAAAGAGATGAAAAAAAGTTTGATACGAATTCTTCTCTAGTCATAAAATACGAGGCTGTTTTTTGTTTAGTGTGTTCATTTGTAGGTGCGATGTTAATTTATTATCCAGCTTTATTTGGAAGACCGGTAATTATTCAGTGAGGTGATTAAGAATTTCTTGTTAACGCCTGTACGATATTTCAATTTGCAAAAAGCCTTTAACACGTTATAGTTAAAGGCTTTTATCATCATAATTTTTACTTACCAATTACCCACTCTAACATCCGCCTTCAACCACTTCACCCAATCCAAGTCCTCTACTTTAAGCAAACTAAGCGAAACACCCTTCATATCTAAAGAAGTCAACAGCGTACCAACCTTTACGAATGTAACTTGCAATTCTTCAAGTTCACACAAACGGCGAATGTCGTTTGCGAAAATGTATTGTTCCATTAATGGTGTCGCACCGAGTCCGTTAATAAGGATGGCGAAGTTGTCGCCTTTTCTCCAGCGATAAATACTTTTTAGTTTGTTCATCAGTTCAATCGCTAATATTTCAGAAGAGGACAGCGATTCTTTGCGGTAACCTTTTTCACCGTGAATACCGACGCCGTAAAAGACTTCATCTTCGTTTAATGTGAATGAAGCTTGTCCTTTCACTGGATCGTTGGCAGGTGAAAGGGCGACTCCTAATGTGTGTAAGTTTTCAGTGATAGAACGGCCGAGTGCAGTCAGTTCTTCTAAAGAATGTCCTTCAAGAGCGGCTGCACCAAGTATTTTTTGAATGAAAACAGTACCAGCGACGCCGCGTCTTCTTTTATTAAAGGAAACATCATCTTCAATTGAAACGTCGTCATTTACGATGATGTGGTCAATTTTTCTTCCTTCTTCTTTAGCAATTTGCTTTGCCGCTAGAAAGTTTTCAACGTCATCTTTAAAGTTTTTAATGATGAATAAAATACTTTTATCTTTCGGCATAAGGCGAGTTGCCATTATAATTTGTTCTACTGTAGGCGGAGTGAAAATGCTGCCGTTTACGGCCGCTGTAAGCATTCCTTTTCCTACATAGCCAATATCAGCAGGCTCATGTCCGCTACCACCGCCGCTTATAATAGCGACGTCTTGCTTCATTTTTTGGATATCTTTTACATAAATGATGTTATTTGTTTCGTCGTAATTTACTTTGTCGTTATGTTCAAAATAAAAGCCATGCATCATATCTTGAACGATATTTTGTACATCATTCATAATCTTTTTCATTGCTTTTGCCACCCTTTAATTACTTTGCTGATTGCTCCAGTAATAGTAGTAATTGATTGTTTATCATATTTTTCATGAGAGAAGACATAATGGAAGGATCTACTTCGCATTTGCTTTCAATCCAATCTTTTATCGTTCCGACGAAGCCGTGACTATAAAAGGAGGCAATCGTATTTTTTGTCTCATCAGAAAGGCTGAATCCACAGCTCACAGATAATTCATCAATAATCTTCATATATAAGTTTTTCGTATGCTCAAATAAATAGTGATTAAACGAGTTTTGTTCAATGACTTTAAAAGCATTTCGGTAAAATTTTTGATTTTCGTAAAAGTAATCAAATAATAAATCGAAAATGTTTTCCCATGTTTCATAATCGAGAAAGTCGATAATGTTTTCTTTCGTTTCTTCTCTATAAATCCAGCTTAATAGTTCAAATTTATCTTTAAAATGATAATAAAAAGTTTGCCTACGCATTTGACAGTGTAACATAATATCGCTCACTGATATTTTATGAAACGATTCTGTTTCCATTAAATATTTCAATGAGTTCGCGATTATTTTTTTAGAAATTATAGAAGAGGTCATCTGAATCATCCCTAGAATGTTAGTAATATAAAAATCCTATCTATAAATGAGAGCGGTGTCTTTAGACAGATTGTCCATTTTGTCCGTTTACTATAAAACGCTTTCATTTTAACATGAGTAGTAAGAAGAAGATTTCAAATATATCACAATATATTAAAGGAATTGAGGGATAATCACAATGAAAAAGATTATAAACAAACCAGAAACATTAGTAATGGAAATGTGTAACGGAATGGTTATGGCTCACCCAGAGCTTGAACTTTTGAAAAAATATAAAGTTATTAAGAAGAAAGAAATGAACGAAAACAAAGTAACGTTAATTAGTGGCGGCGGTAGTGGCCATGAGCCGGCACATGCAGGATTAGTCGGAAAAGGAATGTTAGATGCGGCGGTGTGCGGAGATGTGTTTGCGTCACCTTCACAAATTCAGGTGTATCAAGCGATTAAAGAGACAGCTAGTAAAAAAGGAACGTTATTAATTATTAAAAATTACAGCGGCGATATTATGAATTTCAAAAACGGAGCTCATTTAGCGACGGAAGATGGAATTGAAGTCGACTACGTAAAAGTGGATGATGATATTGCGGTAGAAGATAGCCTATATACAGTAGGACGCCGCGGCGTTGCAGGAGTTATTTTAGTTCATAAAATTGCCGGCGCAGCAGCGGAAGCAGGGATGGATTTAGGAGCGGTGAAAGCTGTAGCGGAAAAAGCAGCTGCTAACGTGCGCACAATCGGTTTAGCATTAACTTCTTGTACCGTTCCAGCGAGTGGATCACCTACTTTCACACTTGCGGAAGATGAAATGGAATACGGCGTAGGTATTCACGGCGAACCAGGAATTAAACGTGAAAAAATGTTGTCAGCAGATGAACTAGCGAACCGTATGACAAACGATCTTGTAAAAGATTTAGGAGTAAAAGAAGGCGAAGAAATTGCACTTCTAGTTAACGGTTTTGGCGGAACACCACTGCAAGAGCTCTACTTATTTAACAACGCAGTTACGAGAGAACTAGCTGCAAGAAACATTAAAATTAATAGAGTATTTGTCGGTAACTATATGACGAGTATTGATATGGCTGGTATGTCTTTAACGGTAATGAAGTTAGATGAAGAGCTAAAAACATTACTATCAAAAGAATGTAATACACCCGCGTTTAAAGTAGACGGTCCAGTTGAAAGTGTAGAGTATGTAAATGTACTGGAAGAGACCGAAGAGAAGGAAGTTTCCTTTGAACTAGAAACTGCGGAAGAACACGCTGTTATTAAAAATAATGTCATTACATTAAACAACATGATTTATCTCGTTGATAAAATGAGCGATATTATTATTAAAAATGAAGTACCGTTCTGTGAGCTAGATACGCATGCTGGTGACGGCGACTTCGGAATGAGTGTAGCAAAAGGATTTAAGCAATTAAAACGTGAGTGGCATTCGATTGTAGATCAAGAGAACGTAACGATCGGATTATTCCTTGACGGTTGTTCTATGATTATTATGGAACATTGCGGCGGCGCTTCTGGTCCAATTTGGGGCGGAGCATTCCGCGCAGCTAGTAAAGCAGCAGGCGAGAAGCGTGAGTTAACAGTGAAAGAATTCGCTGCAATGCTGCAAGCAGCATTGCAAGGCATCCAATCGATCGGTGAAAGATCATTCGGCAGAGGAGCAGTAGTTGGTGACAAAACACTTGTTGACGCGCTTGCTCCATGTGTAGACTCTTGGTTAGATAGCGCCTCAAACGAAGTAGACGTAAAAACTGCCTTTGAAAAAGGTGCAGAAGCAGCGGTTAAAGGAGCAGAGTACACGAAAGAAATCGTAGCTCGCATGGGCCGCGCTGGTACAGTTGGCGAAAGAAGTTTAGGATACCCTGATGCAGGTGCACATGCGCTTGGGGTTATCTTTACGGAGATTGCGGGTAGTTTGAAATAGGAATTGGAAAGTCCCTCTGCCTTAAGGTGGAGGGACTTTTCTATAATTGATTAATATATAATTTCGTTAGATGTTTTCTCTGTAAAGATATGTATGTTTATAAATACTAAGATAATAGTTTTAAAAGAAGAAACGTGAGTTCCTATAAATAGGGAGTTTAGGTTGTTTAATTGTGTTTTGGAAAACTTCTCAATTGATAAAAAGTACTTCAAAAGGAATAAATTAATAATGGAAGATATGAAGGAACGGGAAAAAAAGATAGAAAAGAAGTTAGAGCTAAGGGATGATAATCTTATGAAGATGGTCAGGGAGATTCACGATGCTAAACGTACTAATGTATCAGCTCAGGAAGAAATAGCGGCAGCCAAGTTTAAGATTTTGGAAATGAGTATCATTTTTTACTTGTAGGGTATTTTACTGTTTTCGCTCAAATGGATTGTCTTATACATCTAAGTTGTTTCTACATAAATATCTGTAATCTCACCTATTACTATATCTTAAAAAATTTGCAACAGTACCAATAAAGCGTTATAAAAAGTATTTAAAATAATAACAAATAGGTATAATGATTCCCACTATAGAAAATACAATACTTCCTAAATTAAATGCAGAAAGTTTCGCACGATGAACTTGAATTTCACCTAAATCTACCCCTCCACTAAAATGCTTATCCATAACTTTAGCGACGTTTTGTTGTTGATTAACAAAATAAGGTATTAGCCATATACAGCAGAACAAAATAATACTACCAAAAAAGAGTGTGTCAATAATTGAAGCTTTCCAATTTAATGAAGTAATGACTATGAGAACAAATTCTCCCACCATAACAATTATCATAGTTCCTACATATCTGGTTTTTTCAGAAACGTTTTTAAATACAGTCTCGTCCATAATTTTTTCTATTTTAGTCCATATTACACTGATTAACACGATTAGGCTAATTAAGAAAATAGTAAATAAGGCTTTAACTAAAAGGTACTCAAACACTACCGACACCACCTAGTAATTTCTAAATTAGAATATAAAGTTGATTTTTTTAACTCTATCAAAAGATTAAATTCAATAATCTATTAACTAGCTTATCGAAAAATTTATTGATTTAAAGATACAACGCTATATGTATTAGTTATATAGGATAAGATCTCCCAAAATTCCTTTTCTAATATATATATCTTCTAATCATTATTGGACTTCAATTGTCTAAATATTTTATTTAGCACTTTATATCAGTTAATAATTAGAATTTTCTGAATTAAAACTCCTTGATATATGTTAAGAACATAATTATTATTATGATATTTCGATGTGATTGCTGCTAATGCTTTATCTTCAAGGGGAAATATAAGGTTTTCGTTACCATAATACTAATAACAACCTAACAAATTGAATGGTTACCATAAAATACTAAAAATACCCCCTCAGCAATTTACAGTATAGTACACTTTTAGGAAAAATGGAATATCAAAATATTTTATTATTAACAATAATGAGAATTTTTATAACGATTATAATTATTGTTCGGATTAAAGATAACTCATTTTTGGTGATCTGTATTCATTTTTTCTAGAGTTTATATTAACTTAGAAAACTTTGTAACAGAACCATAAATAAGATCAAATATCATAAGTTTTTTATTTTTTATACAGTAACCATGTGTCAGCCAGTCCCCTTTTTAATTTAGAATATTCTGTTATTTTTTTTATCAATTTATAATTGCGGGGTGAATTGTTATATAATTTGCGGAATTATGGTAATATTTAGGTAAATAGAAGTGGTTGAGGAGGACGTAGTGATATGAGCACAAATATTTTAATGCATGAAGCAGTTATGCAACAACTTAATGATTTTTATCAAATGATGTTGTCGCAGCAAATTATAAAAGCAACTGAATTAAAGAAATAGATGAAAAAATTGAACAGATTAAACATGCAGAAGAAAAAGAAAATCAAAATTTATTATTATATTATTCTTTACTAGACCTAAAATATAGAATGCTAACTGATCGAGTAAGTATTCGAAAAGATAGTTTTGAAGCAATTGATACATTCGATGAATCGACAGATACACTCACAGCTTATTACTATCATTCTTTTAAAGCAGAACATGCTTTAATGTTTAGTAACTATAATGAAGCCCGAAGACAATATGAAGAAGCTGAGAGCCTATTAGAACATATTTCTGACGAACTAGAGCATGCAGAGTTTTATCAAAAATATGCGGTGTTAAATCATCATATGTCTAGTATGCTAATATCTATTGAATACGCAAATAAAGCGAAAGAAATCTTTGAAAGACATGCTGGATACGAGGTGAAAGTCGCTTCTTGTGAAAACACACTAGGGACAGCTTGTATATTCTTAAAGCAATTTGAAAAAGCGGAAGAACATTTGAATCGTTCCATTGATCTTTTGCAAAAACATAATGTGGAAAAATTGATTTTAGTAGTAAGGCATAATTTAGGATTATTATACGCAACTCAAAACTTATCTACATTAGCGATTCGTCATTTATCAGAAGTGACAGAGAAGAATCCTGCCCATTTTAAAGCATTGTTCTTACAAGCACGTGAACACTATAAGCTAAGAGAAATAAATATTGCAAAAGAACTTATTGAAAAAGGATTAGCAGTTTGTATAGAATTAGGAAATGAAGAGTATGTATATCATTTCAATATTTTACGTTCTCTTAATGAAGATGAAGCAATTGAACTCTTAGAAGAAGAAGTGGAAAAAAGTATTTCTTACTTCGAAAAGCAGGATTTATGGGATTTCGTAGAAGAATATGCAGAAGTATTAGCGGTTCGCTTCCGCAAATTGAATAAGCATGAAAAAGTTAGTGATTATTTCAATGTATGTTACGAAGCGAAACAAAAATTACTAAGAAAAGGGGCGTTAAAATAATGAAGAAGCTTATATTAGCGGCGTTAGGATTAGTGATAACATTATCATTTAGTAACAATACAGGTGATACACAACATGCTCTAAAAAAGGAAGAAATTATACAATACTCACATGCTGATCATTTTTAATTGCTAATTAACAAAGGGACTCCATAATTGGAGTCCCTTTGTTAATGCGGTAACGATTTAGTTTATCTGATTATAAAAATGCAAAGGGTTTCTAAATTTGCAGAGGTAATTATTTGTTAATCTTTTAAAACTTTGGCTTAGTAATACCGAGGGTTGTTATAAATATATTAATCATATAATTTGTCCATATCAAAATGAACGTTTTTTGCATCTAATATATTGTAAATATATTTTATTTTGAAAGAATGTGATTATATGGCTTATAAATCTACGGGAGTGTTTCGAGTTCTAGTTTCTGGAAATGGGATTATTCCAACTGCTCTCAACATTATGTTAAACAATGATTCACGTTGCCATACTAGTAATGTAACGGTAACTGTTAAGAGAAGCCGAAACACTTTTTTCCCAACTCAAAATGAATTAGTTGAAATCTCTCGTACTTTTGTTTCTTTAGAACCAAACAGAACAACTAAGATTGTGTTGTTTACTCCAGAATTCCAAGTAGAAGATTTCCTTGATGTCATCATTAGTGGAAATAGAGAGGATGTTAAGGATGCTCTTGTATATTCTTTCTTAGCAGATTCAGTAGGTCATAATCTGCCATCTACTGTTTTCAGAAATGCAGAATACACTTTTGCTTGCTGACACCGTGATGATGTATTCTTTACTGTCGTATATCTGAATTGAAATGTTACAAATAGCACTTCACGGCATACAATCTATCGGTGAAAGATCGTTCGGCAGAGGAGCGGTAGTTGGTGAAAGAAGTTAAGGATATCTAGATGCAAGTGCGTATGCGCTTTGGGTTATCTTTACCGAGATTGCGAGTAGTTTGAAATAGAAATTAGAAGATACCTTCTACCTTAAGGTGGAGGGAGGGTCTTAATATTGTTTTTTGATATATATTGCTAAATATGTTCCCATAATTCATTCTATTGTATTGAGAATAATGTCATCTACATCAAAAAAACGGCTTATAAAAGGAATTAGTATTTGAAGGAGTTCCACCTCAAACATACTCCTATGCATATAAGTATGTTTGAGGTGGATTTATTAGCGAATTTTATATATAGCATGAATGAAAATGAGATAAATAAAACAATATTCCCTATTATGTTTTTAAGAATTAATTGAGCAGGTCCTTGTAAAAATAAAGAAAAGACACCAAAAGGTGCCTTCCGCCGGCTTAAATTATTTTAATATTATCGATCTAAGTTTAAAAGCTATAGGGATTTTTTCTGTGGGTTTTGTAAGTAGTTTTTACGAAATTATGAGTGTTTTTTATTTTGTATTTCAATAAGTTCATCTGGTATCACTTTTGTATAATATTCTTTTTCTGTTAGTTCAAATATAAATAATGCTTTTTTCCAGTTATAAATAACCTCTTCTACATTATGTTGTTTAATTTTTAATAAACACTGACCTTTTAAATAGAATAGTTCACCTAGTAGGTATAAAGTATTTAGATTAATTGCTAATTTGATACCTTTATCAATGTACTTTATTGCCTCTTCATGTTGATATGTGAAGTCGAAACATTTTGCTAAATTTAACATGAGTTTTAATTTAATTTCTTTATCTCTAGGAAAATCTAGCTTATTAAAATTAGTTAAACATTTTTTGAATATATTAATACTTTTTTCATATTCTTTATTTTCCGCATAAAATATAGCCATTGTTTGCATAATATCTATTTCTCTTTCTGATAAAAAATCAGAATTAGTTAAAGTCAGTTTTAATGCATTATTTAAAAAATCTAAAGCAGTTTTTATTGATTTATCCACCACAAATATAGCAATTGCTTCATGCCATATTAGAAATTGTTTCTCATCTTTTGTTTGAAAATTATTTAAGTTTTTCTCTTTTTTTACTATTTCATAAAGTTCTTTATATTGTTTTTGTTTTAAGCAATCTTTTATTACATATTTTACATTTTCTACATATTTTAATCTTTTGTTTTGAGTTAGTGCAAATATGTTATTTGGATCAATACCAAGTCTTTCTGATAATTGATATAACAATATACTAGATGGATAAATCATACCTTTTTCAATCTTACTAATTTGACTTTGTGAACATATTCCATGACATAATTCGGATTGTGATATATTTTTTTTAATTCTAAGTTCTTTAATGGTAATACCCAAATCGTTAAATTCCATTTTGCCACCTACTATTTAGCACTTTATTAATATAAGAACATTCTCTAACCTTAATGTAATGTAAAATTAATATAGTTGCAATTATTGTTTTAAAGGGCTTATCGTTTCTATAAGATGGTGAGATTTTTTTATGTAAAAAAAGAAACCAAAAGGTGCCTTTCGCCGACTTGGACCACGTTCATTTAATATAAACCTATCTGTATTTTCACATGCTCATCTAATAATCCCTCTATTTTCCATTTGATAAAATAAAATCCTAATATTACCAATAATTAAATAAATATTTCTACATATTCAAGATATTTACATAAATTACAAAAGTGATACATTTAAGTTGTAATCAATAAAAACTATTAAAGGGGGATTTATTATGTTCAAGAAATTAGTAGTAGGAGCGTTAGCAACAGGTATTGCATTAACAGGAGGAATTGGTGCAGCTTCAGCTGATACACAAAAAGCTGTGAGCTCTCCGAAGCAAGCAACATGCTCAATTCCTTATGAGTATTCTAATGGGAAATTCAAAAGAACTCTTTATTACTCAAATGGAGTATATGCTAATAGTTTTAATGAAAATGTTTGTGGCGGGACGATTACGTGGTATTTAAAACATGTTCAAAATGGAGTTGCTTTTTACGAAGGTAATTTAAAATAGTAGATTTTTTGAACCTCATTTATTGAGGTTCCTTTATTTTTAGTTTTTAAACTGATTCTCTATAAAAAAGACACCCTAAGGTGCCTTCTTGAGATTTGCTCCATTGTAATATGGTATTGGATGCCAGTCCAATTATTATTTTACCACCTTAAATAGTTTCGGTTATTGAGAAAAAAGACAACTCATTATTTGAATGCAAAAAGTCCTAGGGGGACTAGGACTTTTTGCTAGAATGAATATGATTTAAAAAAGGACTTATATAACGTAACATATGAATGTTTCGTAAATGTATCAAAAAAATGAACAAAAAAGTTATTTTAAATAAAAAAAGCTCCGCGATAAAAGCTGCGGAGCTTCATAAGGTCGAGTTATGTCGTACTCACAAGGGATTTTAACATGAATGTTGTGGTAAAAATACTGGTAAATTTATCCCGTAAAATCCCGATTGGTTTAACTAATAATCAGTGGGGGATGAATAAAACTCCCACTGATTAAAGTTTCACTTCATTCGAAGGAATTCATGTTTTATAAATTAGATTATGAGAGTTGATATTCTCCATATTGACCAGAAAAGAACTAAAAATTCTAGTGAAATTCCAAGTGTTCGTTTCCTAGTTTTTTGAAATTCTTTTATTAAATAGCCAACAGCACTAATTGCTATAAGAATGAAAAGAATAAGTTCGAGTGTAACTGGCATTTTATCTACCCCTAATACATTAATTTATTATATAAAGATTATAAGATATTTTTGTGGCTAGTAGTGAAAAATTTAATAAAACTATCTCTAATGGAGTTTTGTTTGAACTTCTAAAAGAATTTGTGAAAACCATTGTACGTAAAGTTTCTGCGTATGTTTTAGGAAACAAATTTTAGAAAAAGATAACAAAAAAACCACTCCTCATCGTTGTCGGAAGCAAAAGGGTGGGTTTTGTAAAAAATAAATGAGCCCTAATGAATATAATGTACAAAAGAAAAGACACCCAAAGGTGTTTTACTCCGACTTGATAACAACATTTTATGTATTAAAGGTCATCAAAAAATGTTGTATTTGAAACACGTGACGTTCCATTAATATATTATAAATTTAGTATAATTATATATTGAATATAAAATTTAGAAAGTTGGTGGGAATAATAAAATACATAAAATCCTTATTAAAAAAGAAGCTCTAGGATTAGGGGGCTAGGGCTTCCTGTGTTGGTATATCTCGCACGACATTATAAAAAGAAAAGAACTTAATGAAGATAACAGAGAAATGTTTCGTAAATGTATCAAAAAATTGAACAAAATAGTTATTTTAAAAAGAAGAGCAACTAGCAAAAATTAGATACTGATGTATAAGAAAGGAATAAATTGATAATTTAATATACAAAATACAAGATATGCAATATTGCATATCTTGTATTTCATATTACATTTAACCCAATCATGCCTTGAATGGAGAGGGTTTAAAAGAAATATAATAATCTAAATTATTTGTCGATTAATATGGTAAATTATAGATAAATAAAGAAATTTATGTTAATGTACTTATGGTAATATATTGTTAAAAAAAGGAAGAGGTGAAAAGTTTATATGTTTAAAAAAGGCGTATCATTGCTATTGATTCTCATTCTATCTATTTCTACATTTAGTATAGTAACTCACGCTGCTAGTAGTTCAGAATATGTGAATCAATCATTCTATGGGTATAAGGAGCCATCTTTTAATTCAGCTAAAACAAATGGTGGGTCAGAGTATGGTGCTCAAAATGTAGGAGTCGTGGAAAAAAGAGATAATGGCTGGTGGAAGATTGAAACATGGGAAGGTCCAGTTTGGATTAACTTAAATGGGGAAGAACGTGTCATGGGAGATTTCTATGCATATGATGAACCTTCTCTCTCATCAAAGGTTGCGAATGCTGGAGCGAAGTACGGACGGCAAACATTTAGAATAGTAGATGGAACAACAGATGGTTGGCTTAAATTTAAGACGTGGGAAGGCGACAAGTGGATGAATCCTGCGGCTGAACAAATTACCGTCAACAAAACGATTTATGCATATAATGAGCCTTCATTTAATGCAAAGAAAGCAAATTATGGAGCACCATTTAACCCACAAAATTGGGGAGTAGTAGAAAAAAAAGAAAATGGCTGGATGAAAGTAAGTACTTATGAAGGTTATAAGTGGATCAATCCAGATGGAGAAGAAAGATTCATAAACAAATCATTCTATGCATATAACGAAGCTTCATTTAATGCAGCAAAAGCAAATGCTGGAGCATTATATAATCCGCAGAATTTTAGAGTTGTGGATGGGACACCTAATGGATGGTTAAAGGTTAAAACATGGGAAGGCGAGAAATGGCTGAATCTAGATGGAGAAGAAAGATTTATAAATAAATCATTCTATGCATATAATGAACCTTCATTTAGTTCAGCAAAAGCAAACGCTGGAGCATTATATAGTCCGCAGAATTTTAGAATAATAGATGGGACAACTAGTGGATGGTTAAAGATTAAAACATGGGAAGGCGACAAGTGGATTAATTTAAATGCGGAAGATACAGGCTTAGAATTCTACGTGGAAGCTACTGCATATAGCGTAGAAGGTAGTCCACCACATGAAAGAATTACGGCAGCTGGAATAGACATAGGAAAAAATCCTAACATCAAGTTAATTGCAGTTGATCCTAAAGTTATTAAACTAGGAACGAAAGTTTGGGTTGAAGGATATGGTGAAGCAATTGCTGGAGATACAGGTGGAGCTATTAAAGGGAATAGAATTGACGTTCTGTTTCCTACAGAAAAGCAAGCACTTGAATGGGGACGTAAAAAAGTGAAGATTAAAATAATGAAATAGGATATATCTATTCTTAGCTTTGAAAATTATATATTAGAGAAAATAAAAGGGAGGATATTTTTATGTTTAAGAAAAGTATAGGAATTTTATTGTTTTTAATTCTATCTATTTCTACATTTAGTATAGTAACTCACGCTGCTAGTAGTTCAGAATATGTGAATCAATCATTCTATGGGTATAAGGAGCCATCTTTTAATTCAGCTAAAACAAATGGTGGGTCAGAGTATGGTGCTCAAAATGTAGGAGTCGTGGAAAAAAGAGATAATGGCTGGTGGAAGATTGAAACATGGGAAGGTCCAGTTTGGATTAATTTAAATGGGGAAGAACGTGTCATGGGAGATTTCTATGCATATGATGAACCTTCTCTCTCATCAAAGGTTGCGAATGCTGGAGCGAAGTACGGACGACAAACATTTAGAATAGTAGATGGAACAACAGATGGTTGGCTTAAATTTAAGACGTGGGAAGGCGACAAGTGGATGAATCCTGCGGCTGAACAAATTACCGTCAACAAAACGATTTATGCATATAATGAGCCTTCATTTAATGCAAAGAAAGCAAATTATGGAGCACCATTTAACCCACAAAATTGGGGAGTAGTAGAAAAAAAAGAAAATGGCTGGATGAAAGTAAGTACTTATGAAGGTTATAAGTGGATCAATCCAGATGGAGAAGAAAGATTCATAAACAAATCATTCTATGCGTATAACGAAGCTTCATTTAATGCAGCAAAAGCAAATGCTGGAGCATTATATAATCCGCAGAATTTTAGAGTTGTGGATGGGACACCTAATGGATGGTTAAAGGTTAAAACATGGGAAGGCGAGAAATGGCTGAATCCAGATGGAGAAGAAAGATTTATAAATAAATCATTCTATGCATATAATGAACCTTCATTTAGTTCAGCAAAAGCAAACGCTGGAGCATTATATAGTCCGCAGAATTTTAGAATAATAGATGGGACAACTAGTGGATGGTTGAAGATTAAAACATGGGAAGGCGACAAGTGGATTAATCTTAACCAAACAGATTCTGGTAATTCTGGAGTGGTTGATCTTGCTTTAAAACAATTAGGAAAACCATATGTATTTGGAAATAGTGGACCTAATTCATTTGATTGTAGCGGTTTTATTTATTATGTATTTAAAAATAATGGATACAATATTGGAAGAACAAGCGTAGCTGGATATTGGGGAATGGTTACAAAAATAAGTGATCCTCAACCAGGAGATTTAGTATTCTTACAGAATACATATAAAGCGGGTCCTTCTCATTTAGGAATATATTTAGGGAATGGTGAATATATTCATGCTGCTGACGAAACAACAGGTGTAATTAAAAGTAAGATAAATAGTTCATACACTCAAAAGCACTTCTTGGGGTATGCTAGATTTTCAAAATAATTAAATTGGATTCAATAAAAAGACAGTTATCTATGGATAGCTGTCTTTTTATTATTTGTGTTGACTTGACTACTTATATATATTCACAAGCGAAACAACATAATATTAATACGGAAAAATATATTAATATGAATTTTTGCATATTTTAAAATTCAATATATCCCTCAAAAACTTTTAATTGTATAATATATTTTGTCATATTTTTAGATTTTTCGACATAAACCAACAAAAATAGAGAACGTATTGGGAGAAGACATTATGTATACAAAATTATTAAAATCAATTACATCATTATCACTTATTGGTGGTGCGTTGTTATATACAAATGGCAGTGATGTGAAAGCTGCTGAAGTGGGTGTTTTTTCTGATGTGCCGACATCACATTGGTCATATCCTGCAATTAAAGATTTAGCGAGTAAGAATATTATTTCCGGTTATGGAAATGGGATATTTGGTTTTGGAGATGTTGCGACAAGGGAGCAAGTTGCGGCTTTAATTTATCGAGTGTTAGTACCGAATAAACAAGGCGGTTCGTTTAGTAATGATGGAACTCGTTTCGTATTAAAGGATGGGTCTACGTTTAAAAATCCTTACGGTGATATTAATCAAAGTTCTACAATGTTCCCAGAAGAGGTATTAACTTTAACAAATTTAGGAGTTTTTAAAGGTGATGAAAATGGCCAATTTAGACCGAAAGCTTCTGTGAGTCGTGCGGAAATGGCACAAATTCTTACAAATGCTTTCCATCTTGCGGCAAAACAAAAACATACCTTTAAAGATGTTCCAAATCCGTTTTGGGCAGAAAACGCAATTAGTGCAGTGCAGTCAAATGGAATCGCAGATGGCACAGGAGACGGAAATTTTGAACCGTATGGTACAGTAACACGTGAACAGTATGCGCAATTTTTATATAAAACTTTAAAATATAAAAATGCTAATGTGAAAGATACAGGAGATGCGGCATTATTAACAGGGTTTAAAGAGGAAGTACAAAAGCGTATTAATATGTATGAAACGAATATTACACTTCCATATAAAACGAAAAATAATAATACAGAAGAAGTGATGAATACACTCTTTAACGCATATAAAGAAGTTGCAAGTAAAAATGAGTATACAAATAATAATAGATCGAATGTTTCATATGGACTTTCTGGATCACCTGGAAATTATACGTTTACGCTTAAGATTACATATCGTGAAACGAAAGAACAGACGGAATATGTCATGAAACAAGCGAAAGCAATCGTTTCTTCTATTACTCAAGTTGGAATGGATGATCACGAAAAAGTGAAGGCGATTCATGATTATGTAGTAAAACATGTTTCTTATGATACGTCTTATAAAGCTTACACAGCATATGAAGCACTTGTAAATCGTTCTGCAGTTTGCCAAGGTTACGCACTATTAACCTATCAATTATTAAAAGAAGCAGGAATTGAAAATCATTTCGTGACAGGAACTGGGGACGGACAACCCCATGCTTGGAATTTAGTGAAAATCGAAAACAAATGGTATCATCTTGATACAACATTCGATGATCCGGTTCCAGATGAGCAGGGCCGCGTAACGTATTCGTATTTCAATTTATCAGATGAACAAATCGCAAAAAATCATGAGTGGAACCGCGGAGACTACCCGCAAGCTACAACAAATTATTATAGTACACTGACAAATAAAATTGCGGCAGGTAGTACGAAAACGCCTGCATATCAGCAAATATTAAAAGATACAAAGTTAAATTATTTAGGAAATGAATATATCGCAAATAACTATACTGAATTAAAAAATAAAATGCAGCAGCGCTATAGTACAAAGCCAGAAAAGATAGAAGTACTTTATAAGCAATCAATGAACGGTGCACTGCAAGATGTGAAAAAGGCAATTGGGGAAATCGGTTATCCGCAAGGGGCAAATCGAGTTTCTTATAAAGCGGAGCCTTACAATGCGAAAGAAGGATATTCTTTAGTGACGATTACGTTTACGTATTAAGAATGAAAAAAAGCATCTGTTTTAGATGCTTTTTTATTGTATTAATTCGACAGAATGTGCCAAGTGAAAGGGATTTGGTCTGTTATGATAATTTTTGAAATTTTACATTTTGGAGGATTAATCATGAATAAAAATAAGATTTTCGCTGCGTTAATAGGAATTGTAGCCTTATTTGTAATTATTAATGTAGTTGTTACGAAAGAGAAAACGACATCAACCAGTGAAAAAATGTACTCTGAGAAAGAATATAATAAATTAGTAGATGAACATTTTGAAGAAACGCAAAAGTTGAAAGGTGATATGAGTGTGTTAGAAACTGAAAAAAAATCTCTTGATGAGCAAGTGAAGAAGTTAAAAGATGAGTTAGCGAAAAAAGAGCAACAAGTAGCGCAGCAGCCGGAAAAGAAAGAAGAGCCAAAACCGGAACAACCTACTGGAGCATTCGAAAATCCAATGAAAAGCATAAACAAAACAGAGGCAATGAATAAAGTAAAAGAAAAGGCGAAGAAAGACTTCCAAGATGATTATATGACACAAAACTTTGTTGCAGAGGAACAATCAAAAGTATTTGATTTCTTAAACAGTATTGAAATTAAATCACAAGAAGAATTAAATGTAATGAAGAATGCATTGAAAGATTTTTCTAACGACTTTATGACAGCGAAGTTAAATGATCTAATAGAAAATTAGAATTAGTAGAACTGGTAAATAAACTTTGCTTTAGTCATACGAAAGTCCTCCATTTAAGTCAGGAAATTGATAAGTTAATTAATAAATATATGATTATAAAAAAAGGAACCCTATAATAGTAGGGTTCAAAGGGAACAGATACGTAAAATATATAAAGAGAATAATTCAATGTGTAATTAATATAGAATTGAATACTGAGATATTTGAAAATAAAGCCAGTCAGAAACATACTGAAGGTTTATCGACCGATAATAGGTTGAGGGAACCAAAGGATATAGCTGACATTATACCTTTTCTTTTTTTACCAGACAGTTGTTGAATAACTGGTGAATGAATTGATGCAATTAACGAATTTTGTTTATTATAACAATGGAAAAAATAACTTATTATGAGCTGTATTTTTAAAAAGATAGTTTTTATTGAAAGTCTATCGTTTAGGTAACTTACTTATAAAATTTGAATCTTATGTCTATTGTATCTACGTCATTCTTGTTAATTGTATGGATTATTAAATCATTTTGATATACATACTTATTTTATAGTAAACTAAAAGTGGTAAGGGTACTGAATGATCTGTTATTCTAAAAACACAGTACTTCAAGGTTTTGAAGCACTGATTTCCTTTGATTAACTATATTTAAATACTCATATTATGTTTTTTAGAAGAAGAAATAGGTTGTTCCATCTTTTGATGAACTATATGGAACAATAGAGAAGCTAGAATTCCAATCGCTAAAAATATTAACCAGTAGACCGATATGTGATTAAATTTATTTAACCAAGCTCCAAGATAGTTACCAATAGTGCCTCCAAAGGCCCAAAAGGCTTGGAAAATACCGAAAAATAAGCCTGCAGGTTTATTGTTACTAAACTGGGCAACAGTCATTTCAGCACCTGGAAGGGCAAGTGTTTCTCCAAGAGTATAAAGAAATATACAAAATAACATCCAATAAATTGATGAAATTAGTGGAATAGCACCAATTGAGAGTCCCATAATCAAAACGCCTAGTTTTACCATAATCAAGGGATGCTTACTAATAAATATTTTTCTTAATAAGAACATTAATAATAATCCGGAAACACCATTTAAAATAAAAATAGAACTTACTAATTGTTTATTGTCAGTTAAATTGTATGCTTTGACTGGAAAAGAAATATTTAATTGAACAAACATAATCCAAAATAAAGGCATAATACACATAAATAGTAAAAATAACTTATTTGAAGCTGTATCCTTTAAGCTTGCCAATATTTTTTTAGTATCTTTAAACGTCTTAGGATACTTATTACGATATACAAAAAGAACAAATGCTAAAAGTAGCATAGCGATACTTGCAATCGTAAATGGATATACTGGATCAAATTGAACTAATAAGGCCCCAACTAAAGGCCCCACAATTACGCCTGCATTAAGCATTTGGTTAAAATAAGTAAATATTTTCTTTCGTAGCGCCTCTTTTTGAGTAGTAAAGAAAGCAGTAATAGATGGATCAAATAATGCTCCTCCAAAACCAATAAAAAATGAGGCGATACTTACTGACCAAAAATCACTAGCAAAAACAAATAATCCAAATCCTACCGCTCTTATTACAACTCCTAGAAGAATATTTATTGTATGGCTTACTCGGTCACCTATAAAACCCGTGAATATTGGCAACCCTCTTTGTGAAATAAGAATTGTAGTTAAAATGGTCCCCACTTCCCAAGAAGAGAAGTGGAGATCATTAGTTAAATGTATTGCTAAAAAAGGCATTATCATAAAACTTCCTGTATTCATAAATAAAACAGCTGTAAGCAAAATCTTGATGGGAACAGGAATTTTTTCGCTAACCATTGACTTTGATTGCCTCTCTTTTTTTCTTCTAATTTTTTTGAGAATTTTTCTTTTTTTACTACAGCTCTTTCATGAAAACCACTTAATATTTTATTACTTTCATCGAATGCCTCAACTTCAAAAAGCAATTTATTTTTATCAACTTTAATTAATTTTGAATGAATTGTTACTTTCTCATTATAAAGAGATGGGGCCAAATGCTTCATTTCATAATGACCTAGCCCTAAAGACATATAATTTTCTTCAATTTGGTTTTTAATAGCATCCATACAAGATACTTCTGCTAACCAGAGTAAAACGGGGGTTGCTAATACTTCTACGTCATTTTCCCAGTTGTTTGCTAAGTCCTTTTCTTGAACTACATATTCATATTTTCCTAAAGAATCAACTTGAAAGTTCATAATCTAATTCCTCCTATTTAGAGAGTTAATTTTTTTGTGTATTAGATTTACCACCATCTTTGTCTCAATCCACATGGAACTGGAACACGTATAAAATAGTAGGTTAAATATGGAATTTTTAAATGTATTTAATTTCAATGTCGCTCAGATTTATTTCTATTATTTTTTCTCTACCTCTAATATGTGCTGCTCTAAACTTAATAATGAATCTGTCAATATATTAAATAATTCCTCTAATTCATTTTCTGTGATAGTAAATGGGGGAGCTATTAAGAAAGCATCACCCTCTGAATAGTTAATCATATTTTTAACAGGATATATTAATAGTCCTTTTTCTAAAGCAATATCTACAATAATATCTGCAATATTAAGATTCCGTGGGAAAGGACTTCGTTTTTCTTTATTGGAGACTAATTCTACCCCCCAAAGTAAACCTATGCCTCTTACATCGCCAATAAATTCAAATCTATTCTTTAATTCATTTAGGTTTTTTCTTATAATTGCTTCGTTTTTACGAACATTTGTTATAAGATCGTTAGACTCAATATAGTTTAATACCCCTAATGAAATGGCAGCAGAACCTGGGTTTCCACTGTATGTGTGCCCATATACTGCTATTCCAGAACCAGCATGTATTGCATCATAAATTTTTTGATTAAACAAAACACCTGAAATTGGGGTATAGCCTGCACTCATCCCTTTACCAAGAGCAATAATATCTGGCTCAACATTCCAGTTGTTGATTCCAAACCACTCTCCAGTTCGACCTAAACCCGTCATCACTTCGTCACATATTAGCAGAATATCGTACTTATCACATATTTTTTTAACTATCTTAAAGTAGCTCTCAGATGGTGTAATCGCTCCACCTGATGCTCCTACAACAGGTTCCATGATAATCCCAGCAATATTCTCGCTTCCCATTTCTTTAATTACAGACTCTATAGCGGTTGCACATTCTAAATTACAAGTTTCAGGATCCTTAGAGAAAGGGCATCTATAACAGTATGGTGTTGGAATAGCTGGTTTATAAGTTAGAATATCTTCAAATTTTATTCTACGATCACTCCCCGACATCGAAAGGGCACCTAAAGTTACTCCATGATAACTAATCTTTCTTGATAATATTATGTTTTTTTTTGCTTTTCCAAGTTCTTGCCAATATTGAATAGCTAAACGTAATGCCGTTTCAGTTGCTTCTGATCCACTATTAGAAAAAAAGATATGATTGAGATTGGGGGAGAGTTGCGTAATTTTATTACCTAGCTCTTCTAAAGGCGAATTAGTAAATTGTGTTCTATATGTAAACGCAATTTTTGAGAGCTGATTGTATGCAATTTCTGCAATTTCTTTTACACCATGACCAATATTAGCCACTATCGCTCCAGAGCAGCCATCTAAATATTTCTTATTCTCTTGATCATATATGTAAACTCCTTTTCCATACTTTACAATAGGATATGATTTGGAAATATTCGGTTTTAAGACGGATGATTTTGAAAGGCTGAATGTACTCATTGAAATACGCTCCTCTATAGATATTAAATAGTAAATTCACTTAAAAATGCCCTGAAAGATTTTTCTAAATCATAAGCTTTTTCTCTTGTCTCACCTATAATCATATATTCGATAGATTTGCTTTGATTTTCATCATTTAAAAGAACGACACCCTCTTTATTCTTTGAAGCTAATAAGCTATTTACTTCAAGTTCTTTCAACAATTCACCAAATGTTTTGTTACCTATACTAACTTTATTTTGAGTCAAAATTGTGTAATTATCTCCATAATTATCTCCGTATAAATGATGAGCAACGACATGTACATGGGTAGAGCCGCCTGTACGTCCATTAATCTCGGAAATCATGATTTTTCCATCACTAGTTAAAATACCGTCAATATTTATCAATCCAATATACCCTCTTTGCATAACAACTTCAGTAAGTTTTGTACAATTAGAAATAAATTCACCTATAGCGTATGGTCTTAATGATACGGTTGGTATTTCAAATCCATTCCATACTGGCTCCATTCTCATATCTCCAAAATTCAACAAATAAGGTCTAAGGACACCTTCTTTAACTTCTAGTTCAGCATAGAACACTGAAAATGTTTCGTAATAAGCTTCAACTACTAATTTAGTATTTAATTCACCTATCAATTGCATCCAAATGCCTGAATATATTTCTTCTAATTCGGATTCTTGATTAATACATAATGTTTTGTATGCACCAGGTGATTCAGTTCTCTTATCATATGTAATGACAATGTTGCCTTGACCACTTGCATTCGTGTCTTGTTTTACAATTATTGACCCTGTTATATCAATAAGTTCTCTCATAGCCTGATTCAATTCTTTTGATGTATAACAATTTATTCCCTCTGGCACAGGAATATTATATGCTCCCGCAATTCTACGATATTCAATCTTACTATTTAAAACTTCTGATCCACCTTGTCGAAAATAATCCAAAGTATGAGATTTAATTTTAACTGGTAAGTTTTTTACTAATTGAGCCACAGACCTGTCAAAAAAATAAGGTATAACTTCCCAATCAGCTCCTCCCATTAGACCTAAGAGTTTTTCTTTTAATTTAGGGCTATTTAAAGTCTCATAAGTTAATAAATCTTTTTTATGTACACTTTCAGGTACTATTACATGTATGTCATCCAGTTGTAATCCTTTAATGGATAGTATATAAGTTAAAAAATCATTAGAGATTTCTCTAGGTATTAGTAAAATATCACCCTTTTCAAGTAACCAAGCTAAGCGATAAGAAAATGATGACCACATTGATCCAGCCTTTTCAGTTAATTTATCAGGCTCACCAACTAAAAATTCGGCCCCTACGTTACCAATAATAAGTTTTGGTGATTTATTTAAATTAGTAGGTATTTTTTGTGTATTTGAAGTGAAACTGATTTCCATTGTAGAACCTCCTTAACATTGTTTAATAAAATTAAATTGTTATCAATGCAAACAATACACCGAAACAAAACAGGTTTGATTTTTTTAATAAAAAGTAAATTTATAGTAAATGATAATATGTAGGACTGTTTATATAGAGTAATCTTGATAGACAGCTTTTTATGTTCGCATTTTTCACTAAAACGTTCTTTTTATTACACTGAACATAATTACCTACTACAACGGTAATAATCACCACCTTTCAAGCACTTGGGAATATAGAAAGATATTTATTAACCATCTATTTATTTTAGTGGTTAACAACTATCTTTTATTATGTTATCAACAGTTGTATAATAAAGTCAATCCTAAAAATTATGAGGTGAGTGGTATTGATTAATAATCAAATAGCTCCAGGAAGATTAGAGATCATTCGTGATTTCTTAAATACTTGGGAAATTCCCAATGATACTCGTAAACCAACTGATCGTTTGAATACCAAAAAAGATGTAGAGGATTTTATTTTTAAGTATTTTGGAGATATTCATTTTTCTAGAGATTTAGAGATACTGCATCAATTTCGTAAGGATTTACGAATATCAATAGAGTTAAATACAACTAATAGTTTAAATAAATGGTTAACTCAGTACCCTATAGAAATATCTATTGTTAATCCTGAAAATATTCAATATAATCCTAAAAATAAACAAGACTTTTTTAGTGAGATATTGATAATTATCATCGAAAGTATTGCAAAAAATAAGTGGAAACGGCTTAAAGCCTGTCCAGACTGTCGTTGGGTTTTTTATGATAATTCTCGCAATGCAAGTAAACGTTGGTGTGGAATGTATGCATCTGAACCTAAAGGTAGATCATGTGGCACCATTGCAAAAGTTCAGCGGCACCGTAAAAAAAATAAAATTCAAATTGCTGTCGTATTTAATTTGTAAGAATGTCCATTGATAGATATATGGGCATTCTTTTTTATCTTTATCTTGTTAGTCAATAAACTTTATTTAATTCGAAATATATATATTCGTAAATATACATTTTTCATTCTATGGAAATCACTTCATTTTTAATTATTGAGAAAAATTT
>NZ_JBVYHY010000015.1:0-9259 GCF_056033865.1 Bacillus sp. FAU20 | reverse complement strand
ATATTTGAATATTTCCACTTTTTTAATATATCTATACTTAATCAATCTTCTTTAACTTACTTGAATACACTGGGAAAACAGCTGATAATAACATTATCGTTACCTATACAAATGCTAGATAGTTTTAACCGTTTAAGATAGAAAAACTAACTGGGAGTGGTACCTTTGGACAATAAAAGTAAATCTTTTGTAGTAACTGTGACACCTATTACGGAGAGTTCAGATTTAGTTATTCAAAACGATCAAACTAACACGGAAAGGAAATACAGATACCAGAGAAACCAGATCAACGTTTAGTTCCATCTAAAACAGCTAAAATTTCACCTGCTGTTTTGCTAAAGCTAAATACCCTTAAACCATTTATTAAGGAACAAGAAGGTATGGATAAAACATCAATTAATAACATCATTGACATGCTAGTTGAGCATTATGTAGATTCTCAGCTAGTCAACCGACATTCTAAAGCATATAAAGACATGTATAAGCGCCTCTATGAGACGTTAGAGAATAAATAAAGAAAAAAGAAGTATCCCAGTTTTTCATTAAGGATACTTCTTTTTTATGTCCCCTCTTATTAAAACCGCCATCGTTAGCGGAAGGCATTTTAAACTTGATGTGTCGATTTTACCTTTCACCTTTTGGATAAACCACCATATTAAAGCTACAAGTAGTAGAAGGAGCGGTATTCCCTGAATAAAGAGAAATCCTCCCCAAAAATCAAGTACAGTACTATATGGAGAAACGTTGCCATCACACCTATAAATAAAGCCACTGGAATTGTGCATAGGTTTGCCCCTAGAAACTGACCATTATGAATGTTAAATTTTTATCCTTAGTTTTTGGTGAATCAGAATTAAAGAATGCGAATACTGCCATGCCGCTTATAAAATACAGTATTACATAAAGTTGATTAAGATATCCCATAATATTCCTCCACTATCCTAATTGTACCATTAGCAAGGACAATTTTGTGTAAAGTTGGAGGAATAGGATATTCATATAAATTTAACATTATTGATAGCAAGAAAAGAGTGAATCCTTACTCTTACAAGGGATGCCATCTTTCTTTTTTCTACAACTTTATTTTCCTACATTCCTAACCTGGGCTAACGATTCCTCTTCTTGCTCTCATCAGAACTAACACCACTAGCTCATTTACACGATTATCGATATAGGAAATAGTTTTAAGCATCAGGTAATACAAATTCCATTTGCCGACTCTGTGTTTTAAATCCAAGTTTTTCGTAGAATCGTATAGCCTTCTTGTTAAATTCTAAAACATTTAATTCTACACTTGTTGCTTGTATTTCTTTAGCATACTCAAATGCTTTTTGTACTAATATTTTTCCTATTCCTGTTCCTTGACATATTTCGCTTACACCAATATTGCGGATAAAGAGTACTTTTCGCTCAACTAACTTTGGATTTTCAGATGGTTCTTTAATATCTAAGATTATGTAAGCAAGAATCTCTTTATTATTGTCCTCTACTACAAATATCTCTATGGTTTTATCCTTAAACCACTCTTGGTATGCATTTTGATCCAAAGAAGCTGTAGTATCAGAATAAATATCTGGTCTTCCCTCTATATGTAACTGTTGAACTTGCTTGTTTATATTTGATATATCCGAAAAATCTTCTGGAGCGGCTAGTCTTACTGTGAAAGGCAAAACTTCATTAGACATAAGTACATTCCTCCTAATGTTTTATTTGAAGTGTGTTTAACAAAGCGCATCATTATCGGTAGCAAAGACAAAGAGGAACCCTACTCTCACAAGGGAACCTCCTTATTCTCACCAGAACTTCCACCACGGCTTTTTCTTCTCTTTCGCAGCAGCAACCTCATCACGAAATTCTTGCATCATTCTCTTCGTTTCCTGCATCTCACGCAGTGTCTTCATAAGCGTCTCGTCTCGCGCTTCCAATCGTTTTTCCACTCGTTCATTATGTGCTTCTACGCTTGCTTTGATTTCCTCATTGCTTTGCTTGGCCTGCTCGCTTAATCGCTTCTCCATCGCTAACATACTCTGATTCATTTCTTGCGTCATAACGCTGTACTGTTCCTGTAGTTGTTGTTTAATGTGGAATGGCACTAAGTCCGTTTCCTCAGGCTCTTCTTGAATCAGATCCGGATTAACCTTTTCTATTTGCTGCGCAATCATCTTCGCTGCCTTCTCTAGCGTCATACCGTCATGCTTACTCAGTTCAATTAACTTCTCAATCACCATAATGTCATTGTCTGTGTATTGGCGTCTGCCACGATTATCCTTCTTCACTGCGAATCCTTCACGTGACAATACTTCCATGTACTTTCTAAGGGTGCTATCGGAAATTCCTAGTCGTTTGTATACTTCACTAGCAGAATAAACAATTTCGTCCGTCATAACGTCACAACACCTCCTAGTGAGAGTATTCCATGATGGTAAAAAAAATCCTGCAAATAAAAAAACGACTCTGCTGAGTCATTTTTTTTATTTGGCACTATCTCGTAGAGTTCTGCTTGTTACTGGAATGGCTCTATATAGGAATACTGCTAATTGTTCACGCGTCACAGTTCCATTTGGATCAAAGTTATTATTTCCTACACCACTAGTAATACCGTTACTATATAAGGTTTTTACGGCTTCATTTGCCCAGTGTCCTTGCATATCATTAAATTGGTGATCAGATTTCTTTTTTAACCAAAAGGCGTTGTTGAAAGCTTGAGCAAGTTCCGCTCGAGTTAAGATTCGTTTTGGATTAAAGCGACCATCAGCTGCATAATAGAAAAGTCCATCATGATATCCTGCTACAATTTCCTTTTTAAACATTGAATCATTTATATCATTAAACGGAAGCGGTTTTGACATATCATAATCCGAAACTTTCACCGTTCTATATAAAAATGCCGCTAATTGTTCACGTGTTACTTTATCTGTAGCTCCAAAATAGCCATTGCCGTATCCCAACATTATATTGTGATCCACCATATATTTAATTTCTTTATATGCCCAATGAGATTGTGGCACATCTATAAAACTACTAGTTTGAGCACTTGCAGCTTGTATTCCCTGGTTTACGTTATTACCTAATGTCTCGGCCATAGAGTTATCTGCAAAAAAAGTTGTACCAAATACCGCTGCACATACACCTGAAATAATTATTTTCTTCATTACTATTCTCTCCCTTTAATGTTAAACGTCAGTAATATAATTCCAAAAATCATTATATAACTATTTTACTATTAGAAAAAGAAGGAATTTAAACAAATTCCTCCCTATAATACTTTATTAATAAAACTATATAGCTTTAGCAATCTCAACAAGTAATCTCATAAACAACGGGATCATTTGAACTACTACAAACCAATCCCTGCACGACCTATTAGCGAGAATCCTCGTTCCTGACTATCAAACATAATGAACAAATCACCGCATAACGCTATGACGGATACAATTCCCACTAATAAAACTCTCGTTATTATGCTTTTACAGCAAGACTCTCCATGAAATTGTTAATTGAAGAAGCTTGAAAGATTCGTAAGTTAGAAGAGTTAATATCATACTGCTTATCAGTAATGATGAGAATCGATGGAAAGTATTTAGTTCCTTTGGGCTGCCACGATTCGTTATGCCATTCCTGACTATGAAAATATAACTCATACCTATTTATCTTATCTTGCATCATCTTTTTACTATAAACTGACTTTTGAACTTCAATGAAGAATGGCGATCTGCGCCATATTGTAAATGCATCAGGTTCCATAAATTCTTTTCCATATTTCGGTTCAACTTTAAATAGTTTCGGTTTTTCATAATGAATCAGTTGTTTGTATACGTCCACAATGCCGAGGAAGTGGGGAATCTTTTGGCTAGTTTTTCGAAGTGTGCTAGGTTGAGGGAAATATATAAATGGCTGCTGCGTGATATTTGCATCCACATGACCGTCTCTCCTTAATCTTTTCATCACCGTGTTGCAGCAAGTAACTGCGTTTTTTAACCCATTAAAATGTAAATCTATTATATCGTCACGAGACATACATCTAAAGCGCTTCAGATTGCTTATTATCGCTCTGTCTCTACTCTTCATAATCTAACACCCCGAACAATTGGTTCTCTTCTTGTGGAGGATTCTGAAGCTTTGTATCCTCTTTGGGAATGCGATAAGGTTCAACGATTTGTTTTGCTTTGCTTAATTCTAAATAAGGAGCTTGCACTTTCTTTAATCCATTTAATTTCAATATCATTTGGCCCAATTGCTCCAAGTGTTCTGAACCAGGTGTACCCATGATATTACTGTTAATCGTACTATCGCATTTAAAGCCCATTCTAACGGTCATATTCAGCTTTAACTTACCATCTAATACTTTTGCATCAGGACGTTGCATAGAAAGCATCAAAAATACTCCTAGTGCCCTGCCGACTGCCGATATCTTTTCAATTGTAGCCATACATTCTTTTTCATCCTGCAACATGCCCACTTCATCAATTGCTAGTAAAATGTACGGTTTCTGGTTGTCAGGATTTAATTTGTTGTATTCATCAATATGATCCACTTCATACTCTTCCATTAGCTTTCTTCGTTCACGTATTTCCTTCCACACTTTCTGAAGCATAATCTTCATTTCGATTTCTTCCATGCAAACCTCTTTTGCGTGTTTTACTCTTCGTAAGAAATGAAATTCAGAGTTTTTTAAGTCACCCAGGTACAAATGTAATTTATCTGGGGACATGTGTTGAATGAGTGTGGACAGAACAACACGCACCATGCTACTTTTCCCGCTCCCTGTTTCCCCCGCTATAAGTAGATGTGGTGTATTTGAATCAACCATGTCATACACAATCATATTTCCGAATTGGTCCCGTCCTACCACAACAGGAAGACGGTGATGTTTTAGTAATGGCTGCCATTGTTTAAAGTTGTAATTGTATCGCTTTAATCCAGCATCTGAATGAAATACATTAAGCACAAACTTTTTAATATCACCTTCAATTGCTACATTACGACCTAATATTTGTTGAAAGCAAAACCATTTCTTTTCAATAGTCTTAGGATCCAAACCATTCGGAATGGTAAATACATATTGAATATTTTCTTGTGTGGAAGAAATGGAATGTATCTTTGGATAAATTGGTACTTTTCCGCCTCTCGTTTGATGGTCCACAAATAACCCCGCTTTTCCAAATACCTCCATAAGTTGATTCCTCAAACCTTGTTTATGAAGCCATTCTTTGATGAATTCCATGTGATACCTCCTAGAACATGATTAAGATTTTGATAAATACATAGCCGATGAAACAAACTCCACCTATTCTCATTCCGTGATACATTCCATCACTTAAAAGTTTAGCTGCTGCAACGTGATCATTTTTTACAAGATGCTTTTCTAATATCGCCCCTCCAATTGTCGTTACTCCTAATACTCCTAATGAAATAAATGTAGTTAACATAGAAAACTCCCCTTTATAAACAGAATTTAAAATCCTGATGATACTTAGGTTTATTGATTGAAAACCTTGGTAGTATTACTTTGATAGCTAACTTGATAGCTGCTTTGATAACTAATTTGATAGCGACCTTGATAAATCATATGGGGCACAGCTTGGACAATATGTAAAAAACTTTTACGGTCTACGCGAATATTTTTTTACGTTTTTGACGAGAATGTTGAAAATAAGTTCGGGAGGGATAAACGTGTTTTGGAAGTTCGGAGGAAAGAAACGTACAAAATTAGGTGATTTTTTAGATCGGAACGGATTTAATCAACATGATTTAGAAAAAACTGCTAAGTTAAGCCGCCCTACTGTTTCTAAAGCATGTAATGATAAAGAGTACATACCTAGTCCAACTGTTATGAAAAAAATATTGAAAGCCATTCGTGATGTAAAACCAAATGCAAAAGCAGATGACTTTTGGGATATGTAAAGCAATGGTGCAATTTTACAAAAGGAGTTGTTTATGTGAGTATGGAGCGAAAGTCAGTTGAATATTTCATAGAAGTAATGAATGAACGCATTCAATTCTTAACAGATAGCATTAATGATTTCGAAAAGGAAATAAAATCTGCTGATGGATATGCAAAAGGTCATTTTAAAGGATATAATGCAGCTCGCCGAAGCGAAATTGAATTTATCCAACGACGAATAGAATTTTTAAATAAGATATTAGAGGAGAACAACGAGTCAAAAAAAGCAGTTTAAAAAGAACGTACGTTCGTGTATAATGAGCATAAATTACATACACGAATCGGGGGATCACCATAGATAATCTGAGTTGGGGCGCACCAAAGATTAAAGGACGCGGTATGATCAAGTGGCAGCCGTTTGCCAGCATGCCGGAGCAATTCGCGGGGATTAGGGAGATAATGGGTGAGTTGAACAAAGTACCTAAACCAATGCTTACGCAGGATACAAAAGAGCGGATTGAACGTGTTTTAATTGATTCTGCACAGAGGCAGGAAGATATACTTATTTCGTTTTATCGGGATGGATTTATTAGTAATATGTACATAACTGTTATACGAATTGATTTACATACTAATACGGTACATTGCACAGATGCGTTTAATTTACATACGGAATTTAAATTTGATGAAATTGTCGATGTAGCTGACCAATTGTAGTTAGCTTTTTATATTGTTGTAAATTTAAAGAACGAATATAAACTATAATAATAAAAAAACTAGCCGCATCTCATATGAGGCGGCTAGTTTTAATTTTATATTAATAAATTCTAGCTCTCAAGCGTACGGAACTGTCGTTACTTCCAGTAGGATCAAAAACTTTAACAACATAGGTACCGCTTGTAACTCTTAAATCTCTTACTTCAGCATATCGTCCTTGTGATGTAGCTCGTTGTATTAAATTGTTATTTTTATAAACTTCAAAAGTCATTTTATTACTAGTAGAGTATTTATCCATCCAAAAATTAACATACGAATATGTTCCACCACCTAATGGTGTTACAGTGAAATAATACACATCATTGGCCTTTGCATCACCAGATCCTGCATTATCTGTATCAAATTCTCTATTATCTGAATTTAAATCTGCATAAACTGAAAAACCACCTAAAGCAGCAAAATTATGTTTGATATCTGTTTTGTTAAGGGCATTTGCTGAACTTACTGTTGGTAAATTATTTTCTTCTGCACTAGCTGCAGTACCTCCAATTAATCCTAATCCACTTAATCCAATGACCCCAGCTAGAGCAACTCTTGTAAAATTTTTAACCATTTTCAACTTTAAATCCCCCTTTTCGTTTCCCTAATTCACCAACAATTTACAATAATATCACAAAAATGTAAATATTATAAAATTTATAAAAACATTTGTAAATATTCAAAAGATTCAATTAATGTTTAAATTTTATGAAATTGTCGATAGCACTGAATAAAAAAAGAGGGTCTACTCAAAGTTGAGCAGACCCTCTTTTACTTACTTCACATACACATAGGCTTCATTTGCTGTTACATAGTATGTTTTACCTTGGCTATTGTTTATTTTTTAATATACTCGTAGAACCATTTACCTTCAGGTCTAGTATCCATCCACCAAGTGATTTTATCTAATTCAGCATTAGGTAATACTTCCGTTTGTAAGTATGCGATACCAGTTGATGGATCAGAAATAACTTGACCTTTAGTTCCGCGTTCAACCATAGCATTTAATACTTCTGGAACCAATGAAACGCCAAATCCACCAGATTTAACAAATTGATATCCGCCATTAGAATCAATTTGTTCTGATTGCTTCTCTTCTGTAAACCAAGATAGTGGCTTACCTCCATTTAATTCATTCAAATCACACTTACCGATACCAGGTACATTACCTGTTTCAGTGTATTGCCAAATATCGCATGGATAATCAGGTTTCTTCCCGCCATAACGAGGAATCCATACAAAGTCAGCAATTACATTTGCCATTCCAAATGGAGCATACATATGATGGCCAACATATAAACCAACTTTCTGAGCACCTAATCGACGTAATTCATTGATAAACGCTTGCGCGCCCGCTCTCATATCATTCATTGTTTTTACTTCCACATCAGCAACCCAGACTGTTGCGCTCTTGTCTCCGCGATTCCAGAAGTCACGAGCTTCTATACGTGCATCATTTTCAGAAACAAAACGACAGAATGCATAGTTACCAAAAGGAATTCCATGTTGCTTCATAGCTTGTACATACCTCTTATATAATGGATCTACATAATTTGAACCATCTTGTACACGAGCGATGATGAAATCAATGTGTTGTTTTGCTACAGGCCAGTTAATATTACCATTCCATTTTGAAATATCTACAATGTGTCCCATTATTGAACATCTCCCTTTTTCTCTTCTTGTTTTTGTTTACCACCTAAAATTTCAACTGCATTTGTTAAAGCTTGTGGCAACGGAATACCCATTCGACCAGCATTTTCTAAAAGTGAAAGTAATTCATTACCCATGAAGAAGAAAATTGTTGCTTCACGAATAGCACTATTACTCCCTAACACTGTGTCTAATTGAGCTGCCGCTCCAACTAAAAGAAAAAGCACCACCTTTTTGGCGATACCTTTGAAACCAACTTTACTTTTTAGCTCTCCGTTATATCCTGCTGCGACCACTCCTGTGATATAGTCAATAGCTGCCATGATTACTAGGACTTTCAATGTTGCATCCCATCCTCCCAAGAAATACCCACAGAAGCCACCAAAAGTGGCAATAAAGGTTTTTAATAATACATCAATACGATCCATCTTTTCCCCTCCTTTTTTAGATAATAAAAATCAGACCAGCTTATGGCTGCTCTGGTTTCCCATTTATTAATTTTTGTACTAATTCTGTTAATGTAGACACATCGTTTGTTAGTATCGCAACCTGCTCTTTTAATTGTTTATTATCACCTTTAACGGTAGTTAACTCTTCGTTAAATTCATAATACTGCTGTTGGAAGGCTGCAATAAGAATAGAAACAGTATTATATAAATTAATGGCTCGTTTCTCTTTATCTGTAAATATATCTTCCGTATCATCCGCAATCATACCGAAATACGTTTCAATTTCTTTTGTTGTATATGGTTTTGTTTGTTCCTCTGGTTTGTTCACACGCATTTGATACAGATCATACATGTCGTCTCTAAAATTGTACTGCTTTATAGCCAAACTCATGATTTTATCAAGAGCCGAGAAAGGAATGTCTTTTATATTCTCTTTCATATTTCTAGCAGACGTAGGGTTAAATGCTTTCGCCCACATTTGACCAACAGCACTAATATCTTCATTCGCTCGTAGAGT
>NZ_JBVYHY010000014.1:0-41561 GCF_056033865.1 Bacillus sp. FAU20 | reverse complement strand
GCCGACACAAAGTGTTGAAGGGGCTCGAAGAAGTTTTGAAATAGATAGTGAGTTGACAAAGAACCTTAATAGAATTGCAAAAGAAAATGGGGTTACCATGTATATGCTTCTGTTAGCTGGATATACAACTTTACTTTCAAGATATACGGGTCAAGATGATATTGTGGTAGGATCTCCAATTGCAGGAAGAAGCCATCATGATTTTGAAAATATTGTCGGAATGTTTGTGAATACCCTTGCGATGAGAAATTATCCAAATGAAGATAAAACATTTCGTAATTATTTAAGAGAAGTAAAAGAAAATGCATTAAAGGCTTATGAAAATCAAGATTATCCTTTGGATGAACTGGTTGAAAAGTTGGACTTACAAAGAGATATGAGTAGAAGTGCATTATTTGATACGATGTTTGTGCTACAAAACTTAGATACCTCTAATGAAGAGATTAAAGGGTTAAGTTTTGAAACATATGATAGTGAACTTAATATAGCAAATTTTGATTTAACATTATCAGCAGTAGAAACTAATAACATCATAAAATTTGATTTAGAATATTGTACAAAATTGTTTAAGAAAGAGACAATAGCTAAAATATCAGAGCACTTTGTTAGTATTTTAAGAGAAATTACTAATAATCAGGAAGTTTGTTTAGGTCAAATAGATATGCTTTCGGGAGAAGAAAAGCACATTCTTTTGAATGAATTTAATGAAACTTATATGGATTATCCAAAGAATAAAACCATTTATCAATTATTTGAGGAGCAGGTAGAGAGAACTCCAAACAAGGTTGCCGTAGAATTTGAGGGGCAACAAGTTACTTATAAGGAGCTCAATGAAAAATCCAATCAAGTAGCTAGAGTACTTTATGATAAGGGTGTTCATCCAGAAATGATTGTAGGAATTATGGTGGAACGTTCTTTAGATATGATTGTCGGTATCATGGGTATATTAAAATCAGGGGCAGCGTATTTACCAATAGACCCTGAATATCCTGAAGAGCGAATTAAATATATGGTAGAAGATAGTAACGCAAAATTCGTATTAACGCAGACTCATTTATACGATAAACTTCATTTTATCAATAATGAATGTATAACTAAAATCTCAATTAATGATGAAACAATAAAAAATCAAGAGCAAATTAATATGGAAAGGCGTAATAATAGAAATGATTTAGCCTATGTCATTTATACGTCTGGTTCCACGGGTTTACCAAAAGGGGTGTTAGTGGAACATCATTCCTTAGTCAATTTATGTAATTGGTATGTAGATTTTCATAAAATAACAGAAAGAGATCGAATTACAAACTATTTGAAAGTCTCATTTGATGCATCTATTGGAGAAATTTTCCCTTGTTTAATCACCGGAGCTACTTTGCACGTTTTAGGCAAAGATATGAGGCTTGATCTAGATAAATTAAATGAATATATGAATAGTAAAGACATAACAGTTGCAACATTCCCATCTAAGGTAAGTGAACAATTTATATTACAAGATAATCATTCTTTAAGAATGTTAGTATCCGGTGGCGAAAAGTTAATTTTAAATAAGAATACTCGCTATCAACTTGTAAATGCCTACGGTCCAACCGAAAATACAGTAGTAACTACAAGTTTCTTAATGAATAAAAATGATGATAATATTCCAATTGGAAAACCGGTGTATAATACTAAAGTTTATATAGTAAATAAGTATAATCAGCTTTGTCCAATTGGAGTAACAGGAGAGTTATGTATATCTGGAGTTGGATTGGCAAGAGGTTATTTAAATAATCCAGCCTTAACTGCCGAGAAATTTGTGGGAAATCCTTTCGTCAGTGGAGAAAAAATGTATCGTACAGGTGATCTTGTAAGATGGATGCCCGATGGAAATGTTGAATTCATAGGAAGAATTGACCATCAAGTAAAAATACGCGGGTATAGAATAGAACTTGGTGAAATAGAGAGCCAGTTGTTAAAACATCAAGATATAAAAGAGGTCGTAGTAGTAGCAAAAGAGGATAAGAAAAATCATACGTATATAAGTGCTTATATTGTGTCTGAAAAAGCAATATCTTCAGCCAAGATAAGAGAATTTTTAGAAAAGGAACTTCCTGATTACATGATTCCCTCTTATTTTGTTCAACTTGACCAGTTACCACTTACATCAAACGATAAAGTGGATCGAAAAGCACTTCTAGAACCAGATAGAAGTAGTCAATCAGGGGTAGAATATGAGGCACCAAGAAATGAAGTTGAAACACATCTTGTTGAGATTTGGAGGGATATCCTAGGCATAGAGGATATAGGGATAAATCATCATTTCTTTGTATCAGGTGGAGATTCTATTAAGGCTCTGCAAATTGTGTCCAGATTGTCTAGAATAAATCTTAAGTTAGAAGTGAAAGATCTATTTGCAAACCCTAAAATTAAAGATCTTAGTAAGTATGTAAAAAAGCAAAACAAACGGTTAAAACCTTATGAAATAGTTACAGGAGAAGTAATATTATCTCCAATTCAAAAATGGTATTTTGAGAAAAATAAAGAAGAACTAGATCATTTTAATCAATCATTTATGCTGTTTAGGGAAGATGGATTTGATCAAAAGAGAATAGAGAGAGTCTTTAATAAGATATTAGAGCAGCATGATGCCCTGAGAATGATTTATAGAGAAAATGATGGAGAGATCATTCAGTATAATAGAGGCTATAAGGATAACCTCTTTGATTTATACGTTCATGATGTTGAGGGAGTAGAGAATAAGGAAGAGAAAATATATGAATTAGCGACAAATATCCAAAAGAAATCTTCCATCAAAAATGGTAAACTCGTTAATCTTTGTTTATTTAAAACGAATCAAGGTGATCATCTGCTTATTACCATTCATCATCTTGTAGTAGATGGAGTATCATGGAGAATAATATTAGAAGATTTTGAAACTCTATATTCTCAGGATTTAAGAGGTGAGAAGTTAGACGTTGGATTCAAGACTGAATCCTTTAAAGAATTTTCCTCTAAGCTGAGGGAGTATGCTAGTAGCAATAAATTATTAAAGGAAAAAGAGTATTGGCAAGAGATAGCAAATACTGAGGTTGCATTTATACCTAGAAAAAAAGAGCTCAAAAGTGACACATTCGAAAATAGTAAAACAGTTAGTATTTCTTTAAATAAGGAAAAGACTATAAGTTTATTAAGAAAATCCAATAGAGCATACAATACAGAAATAAATGATATATTGTTAACTTCCTTATTATTAGGTGCTAGAGAGATAACAAGTGAAAATTGTATAAAAATAAATATGGAGGGACATGGAAGAGAAGATATCTTAGAAAATGTAGATATTAGTAGGACTGTAGGTTGGTTTACAACTATGTATCCAGTACTTATAGATTTAGGCAATGAGACCGATCTTGCTACTAATATAAAAATGGTAAAAGAAACTTTAAGGAAAATTCCTAACAAGGGAATCGGATTTGGTATACTAAAATATTTATCAAAAGAGAAGTATCTATTAAATGAACAAAAAGCACCAATTTCATTTAACTATTTAGGTGAAATGGATAATGATGTTAACAGAAATGAATTTTCTGAATCAAAATTTTCTTATGGGGAAACAATTGGAGGAAAGATTTCAAGAAATAATTCGATAGAAATCAATTCGATAATTATTAATAATGAATTGGTTATAAATACTACCTTTAATGAGCTAGAGTTTGATGAACTAACAATCAGGAAATTAAATGATAAGTTTAAAGAAAGTCTTGAAACTATAATTGATCATTGTGTTAGTCAAATAGAGGTGGAAAAAACGCCTTATGACTATGGGGATACTAAATTAACTCTAAGTGAACTTAAGGATATTAAAGAAAAGTATAAAGATTTCGAAATTGAAAAGATTTACCCGTTAGCAAATATGCAAAAAGGAATGCTGTTCCATGCTTTGGAAAACAAAAATTCAAAAGCATATTTTGAACAAACTGTCATGGATATAACAGGATACATTGATGTAGAGATATTAAAAACAAGTTTTAATAAAATCATGCAAAGATACGAAATACTAAGAGCATCATTTGAATATGAAATAGTTGGGGAGCCTAGACAAATAATAATAGCGGATAGAGAAATAGGTGTTCAATATTGCGATATAAGTGAAAGAGGAACTATAGAAAAAGAGTTATTCATAAAAAATTATAGAGAAGAAGATACAGAAAAGGGATTTAACTTAAGTAAAGATACTTTAATGAGAGTATGTTTGATTAGAACAGATGAAAACTTATATAAATTGGTATGGAGTCATCACCATATTTTATTGGACGGTTGGTGTCTTGGAATCGTATTAGGTGAGTTATTCACTGTATATGGAAAATTAATAAATGGTGAAGAATATGAGTTAGAAGAAACGAAACCTTATAGCGATTATATAAAATGGCTGGAAGAGCAAGATAAAGAAGAAGGTAAAAGTTATTGGGAGCAATATTTAGATGGTTATGAAGAGAAAGCGCAAATACCAAAATTACAGATTACTAAGAATAATAGTGAGTATTTAAGAAGAGAAAAAGTAATTGAATTTTCGAACGAATTAACAAATAAGATTACACAGCTTGCTAATAGGAATAGCGTAACCTTTAATACAGTATTCCAGAGTATTTGGGGTATTATTTTGGCGAAGTATAATAATACAGACGAAGTAGTATTTGGAACTATTGTATCGGGAAGGGAAGCACCAGTAGACGGAATTGAAAAGATGATTGGTTTATTTATTAATGCCATTCCAACTAGAATAAACCTTGGAAAGAATCAGAAGTTTAAAGAGGTTTTAACGGTTGTACAGAGTGAAGCTATAGCTAGTAATAATTATAACTATATGAATTTAGCTGAAGTTCAAGCAATGAGTAAATTAAAGAATGATCTTATAGATCATATAATTGTGTTTGAGAACTATGCTGTTGATAAACGTATTGCCGGAAATGAAAAAATGGATATAGGTTTTGAGGTAGAAGATATACATGCAGAAGAGCAGAGCAATTATAGTTTTAGTATTGCTGCAACTCCAGGTGAGCGGTTAAATTTAGTTTTGACTTATGATGGAAATATTTATGATGACAAAATAATAGATAATATCGAAATGCACATTAAAAAAGTAACTGAACAAGTGATTGCAGATGAGAATAAGAAAATAAATGAAATAGACATAATTGCAGAAAAAGAAAGAACAACTTTATTGTATGAATTTAATGATACAAAAGTAGATTACCCAAAAGAGAAGACGATCCATCAATTGTTCCAAGAACAGGTAGAAAGGACACCTGAAAATATTGCAGTTGTGTTTGAAAATAAACAATTGACTTATTGGGAACTTAACGAAAAATCTAATCAAGTCGCTGCTCTGCTAAGAGAAAAAGGTGTGAAATCTAATACTGTGGTTGGTATTATGGTTGAACGTTCGATTGAAATGATAGTTGGTATGATGGCGATATTAAAAGCCGGGGGAGCATACCTTCCAATTGATCCTGAGTATCCAGAGGATAGAAGAAGATATATGTTGGAAGACAGTGGTATAGAAATATTGTTAAAACAAGAAAATAAACAAGTAGATTATGATTTAACTTGTATTGATATAAATGTACAAAAGATTAAGGATAGATTTACAGAAAACTTGCCTAGTCTAAATAAGTCCGCTGACATGGCTTATATAATATACACTTCAGGTTCAACTGGAAAACCAAAGGGTGTAATGGTGAATCATAAATCTATTCTCAATACGTTATGTTGGAGAATAGAATCATATCAATATAGTGACAGTGATATTACGTTACAGATGCCTTCTTTCTCTTTTGACAGCTCTGTTGAAGATATTTTTACTACTTTGCTTTCTGGAGGTAAATTAATTTTAATAGAAGATATAAGAATGAATTTCAGTAAATTTATAAATATTATTCAAAATAATAAAGTAACTAATTTGTTAGCCGTTCCAAGCTATTATAATAATCTATTAAACACTATTGATAAGCCTTTATTAGATTTGAGATTTGTGACAATTGCAGGTGAAGGTTTTAATGAAAATCTAATTACAAAACATTTTCAGAAAATACCTCACGTAAAATTGTTTAATGAATATGGTCCAACAGAAAATAGTGTTTGTTCTACAATATGTGAATTAAAACAGGAAGATCAGAAGGTACTTATTGGTAAACCAATAAGTAATAACAGGGTTTATATCCTTGATATGGAAAATAATTTAGTGCCATTAGGAGTTGCAGGTGAACTTTGTGTAAGTGGGGAAGGTTTGGCACGTGGTTATTTAAACAGACCAGAGCTCACAGCGGAGAAGTTTGTTCCAAATCCATTCATTCCAGGGGAAAGGATGTACCGGACAGGAGATCTTGCAAGGTTATTGCCTAATGGGAATATCGAATTTTTAGGTAGAATTGACCATCAAGTGAAAATTCGAGGTTTCAGGATTGAACTTGGTGAGGTAGAGAATCAACTTTTCAAACAGAAAGAGATTAAAGAAGCCGTTGTCATCGCAAGAGAGGATAATAATGGTCAACCATATTTATGTGCTTATTTTACGTCTGAAACACGTAAGAAAGAATCCAAATTACAAGAAATTCGGAAGGATTTGGCGCAAGAGCTTCCAGAGTATATGATTCCTGCGTTTTTCGTTCAGTTGGATAAACTACCACTTACAGCAAATGGAAAAGTGGACCGAAAGGCCTTACCAGAACCTGATGAAAGTGCAGTTGTGGGAGTAGAGTATGAGGCACCAAGGAATGAAGTCGAAGAAAGACTTGTATCCATTTGGCAGGAAATTTTAGGAGTAGAAAAAATCGGTATCAACCAGCACTTTTTTGAAATAGGAGGTCATTCTCTTAAAGCAACTACGATGGTTTCTAAAATCCATAAGGAACTTATGGTGGAGATACCTTTACGACAAATCTTCCAAACACCTACTATAAAAGGGATTGGAGAATTTATTGACTCTACAAAAGAAAGTGTATATGCATCGATCAAAAAAGTAGAAGAACAAGATTATTATCCACTTTCATCTGCACAAAAAAGACTTTATATTTTAAACAAAATAGAGGGTAACGGAGTATCTTACAATATACCGTTCGCCATGAAGATAAAAGGTGATTTGGATGTTCAGCAACTTGAGAAGGCTTTCCATAAATTAATCGAAAGACATGAAGCTTTAAGAACTTCTTTTGTAATGGTAGATGGTGAATCAGTTCAAAAGATTGAGAAAGACATAGATTTCCAAGTGACGTATAGAGAAATGGGTACCAATAAGCTAGATGATATAATCAATGGATTTGTTAAACCGTTTGATTTGGAGAAGGCTCCTCTTTTACGGGTTGAAATCATACATGTTACAGATGATGAGCACGTAATTGTATTAGATATGCACCATATCATATCAGATGGTGTATCAATGGGGATCTTTACACAGGAATTAGCTGAGTTATACAACGGGAAAGAATTATCTCCATTAAGCATTCAATATAAAGATTATTCTGTATGGCAAAGAGAATTGTTTACTCAAGAAGAAATGAAAAAACAAGAAGAGTATTGGATGCATGTATTTAAAGAAGAAGTACCAGTACTAAATATGCCAACAGATTATAAAAGACCGCCAATTCAAAGTACAGAAGGTGACCTTGTACATTTTGAAATCGATAGTGACATATATGTTAATCTTAAGAAGATGGCGAAGGAACATGGTGTGACGCTGTACATGCTTCTGTTAGCGGGATACACAACACTGCTTTCAAAATATACGGGGCAAGAAGAAATCGTAGTGGGATCTCCAATCGCAGGAAGACCTCATGATGATTTGAAACAGATTATGGGTATTTTTGTTAATACTCTTGCAATGAGAAATTATCCAAAACGAGACGTTTCATTCCAGGATTATTTAAAAGAAGTTAAAGACAATGCTTTAAAAGCTTATGAAAATCAGGATTATCCATTTGATGAATTAGTTGAAAAATTAGATTTAAAGAGAGATATGAGCAGAAGTGCTTTGTTTGATACAATGCTCGTCTTACAAAACTTTGACTATGATGATTTTGAAATACAAGGTTTAACTTTCTCACCATATCAAATGAAGGCGCATGTTTCTAAATTTGATTTAACACTTACCGCTGTTGAAGAAGAGCGTAGTATCAAATGTGTATTAAATTACAGAACTAAATTATTTAAGAAGGAAACTGTAGAAAGATTAGCTAAACATTTAATCCAGGTTTTTAAAGAAATTATTGAGAAGCCAGAACAAAGCATTCAGGATATTATGTTGCTTTCAGAAGAAGAAGTGCAGATGCTATTGCAGGATGATAAAGATACAAAAGCTGATTATCCGAAAGATAAAACAATTTCACAATTATTTGAGGAACAGGTGAAACGAACACCTCACCATGTAGCCGTGGTATTTAAAAATCAGAAACTTACGTATCTGGAACTGAATGAAAGAGCGAATCAAATGGCAAGGTTGCTTCAAGAAAAAGGAGCAAAGCCAGGGATAACAGTAGGTATGTTAGTGGAAGAATCTCTTGAAATGATTATTGGAATTATGGCCGTATTAAAAGCAGGAGCTACTTACTTACCAATAGATCCTGAACAACTGGATAAAAGAACGAATGTCATTTTAAAGGACAGTAATGCTAGCCTATTGATAGTAAAAGGAGAAAGGAAAGAAACTCTCCAATTTAATGCAGAAGTAATCTCCATGGAAGATGATTCTATAAAAGAGAGGGATACATCAAATTTATTAGTCAATTATAAATGGAATCATAATGCATATATCATCTATACATCAGGTTCGACTGGTACACCTAAAGGTGTATGTGTTCAGCATAACAACGTTGTAAACTACATGACTTGGTTTACAAAGGAAGCGAATCTAAAAGAAACAGATAAGGCAATGTTAGTATCTTCCTATGCATTTGACTTGGGCTATACAAGTCTATATTCATCACTTTTAAATGGATGTGAACTGCATCTCGTTACAAAAGAAGTATATACTAATGCTCAGAAAGCATTACAGTATATAGAAGAACAAGGGATTTCTTATTTGAAATTAACACCGTCTCTCTTTAACGTCTTGGTGAATGATCCGAGTTTCTCAAATAATCAGAGCTGTAAAACTTTGAGATTAGTCGTGTTAGGTGGAGAGAAAATCAATCCAATAGATGTTGAAACATTCTATACACATTACCCAAATCATGCGGTAATGAATCACTATGGACCTACAGAGGCGACAATTGGTTCGGTATATCAAGTTATTGAATATGATACAATGGCAGCTTTCAAAGAATGCCCTGTTATTGGAAGACCAATTCAGAATATGAAGGCTTACGTAGTGGATCAACAAATGAAACTTGTCCCAGAAGGTGTTTATGGTGAATTATGCTTATCAGGAGATGGCGTAGCAAGTGGATATTTAAACAGAGCAGATTTGACCGAAGAAAAATTTGTTCAAAATCCGTTTGAACCAAATAAAAAAATGTATCGGACAGGGGATCTTGCTCGAAGACTATCAGATGGTAGAATTGAGCTTGCAGGTAGGATTGACGGTCAAGTGAAAATAAGAGGTTATCGAATTGAAACAGAAGAGATTAAGCGTCATTTAGTTAAACACGAACAAATTAAAGAAGCATTCGTGATTGACCGAGAAGGTCAGGACGAAAGAAGATATCTATGTGCATATATTACATCCCAGAGGGACCTATCATTTGAAGAATTAAGAGCGTACTTAAAAGTAGAAATCCCTGAATACATGATTCCATCTTATTTTGTTCAAATGGAGCGTATTCCACTTACGGCAAATGGAAAAGTAGACGAAAAAGCTTTACCAGAGCCAGATGTGGGTAAGGGAGTAGATTATGAAAAACCAAGAAATCAGGTAGAAGAAAAACTTGTGAAGGTATGGGAAGATATATTAGGAGTCAAGTCAATTGGGATTAGCCATAACTTTTTTGCTTCGGGTGGAGATTCTATTAAAGCTTTACAAATTATCTCACGTTTATCACGAGAAGGTATCACGTTAGAGATGAAAGATCTATTTACCTATCCGGAAATCAAGTTTTTAAGCAACTATGTCAATATTGAGACAATACAAGAAGGCTCTTATGAAATTGAAACAGGAGATGTGTTGCTCACTCCAATTCAAAAAGCGTATTTTATGAATGGAAAAGAAGATGTAAATCATTATAATCATGCAGTTATGTTGTATAGGAAAGATGGATTCCGTGAGGAAATGATACAAGAAGTTATGGAAGCAATTTTTGTACATCATGACGCTTTACGAATGATTTATAAAGAGGAGAATAATGAAGTACTTCAATTCAATCGAGAAGTGGAAAAGAATCAATTTGGTTTTTATGTTTATGACGTTTCGAGAGAAGATAATCCAGATGTGAAAATTCAAGAACTTGCGACAATATTACAGAAGAAAATTGATATACAAGAAGGACCGCTTGTAAATGTAGCACAGTTTAAGACGAATGTTGGAGACCATCTGTTACTTATTATTCATCACCTTGTGGTGGATGGAATCTCTTGGAGAGTCCTATTTGAAGATTTTGCACTTGGATACAGCCAGCTAATGAAAGGAGAACCAATAGCGTTTTATCCAAAAACGACTTCTTATAAAGAGTATGCCACTCAGCTCAACGAGTATGCTAAGAGTGCAAAAATCCTTAGAGAAAAGCAATATTGGGTGAACACATTAAAGGATAATGTTAACTTTTTAGAGAAAAAAGAGGAAGTTGGACTATTCCGATATGAGGATAGTGATACTTTTAGTACCGCTCTCGGAATAGAGGAAACAAGCCGATTGTTAAGAGAAACAAATCAAGCATATCATACTGAAATCAATGATTTACTGATTAGTGCTCTTTTAATAGCTACAAGGAGAGTAACTGGTGAAAATAAAATTAGGATTAATCTAGAGGGCCATGGTAGAGAACAGATTATAAAAAATGTAGATATTAGCCGAACAGTTGGATGGTTTACAACCAAATATCCTGTATACATCAATTTAGGAGATGAAAAGGACCTTTCAATGACTATTAAAACAGTGAAAGAGTCTCTTAGAAGAATTCCGAATAAGGGAATAGGCTATGGGGTTTTAAAACAATTGAGTGGAGATTCAGATTTATGGAGTATTGAACAGCCACCTATTTTGTTTAATTACTTAGGTCAAATGGATGCAGATCTCAATAATACAATCTTTTCTTCTTCTTGGATATCGGCAGGAGAGTCGATTGGAGGTAAACATACAAGAGAAACACCTATAGAAATCAATGCTATTGTCTTAGATGGAAAGCTCACTATTGATACGACTTATAATACAAAAGTATATGCAGAGGATGTCGTAGTGGAGTTTACGGAAGCTTTCAAGGCTGCTCTTCTTGATGTAATCCACCATTGCATTTCTAAGGAACAGGCTGAAAAAACACCATTTGACTACGGAGACAAAGAATTAAGCTTCGAACAACTAGAGGAAATAAAGGCGAAAAATAGGTGGGGAGAAATAGAAAAGATTTATCCATTAGCTAATATGCAGCAGGGTATGCTATTCCATGCATTAGAAGATCCACAATCAGGTGCATACTTTGAACAACTTGTCATTGATGTCAAAGGGTTTATTGATGTCAACTTATTCGAGGAAAGCTTGAACGATATTATGAAAAGACATGAAATCCTTCGGACAGCAATTGAATATGAAATTACAGAAAAACCAAAAAATGTAATTATAAAAGGTCGAAAGATTGGCTTTAGATATCGAGATATTAGACAGCAAGGAATAGATCAGCAAAAAGAAAGTATAACAACCTACATTGAACAAGATCGAGAAAAAGGTTTTGATTTTAGTAAAGATGTCTTAATTAGACTGGAACTTATTCAAACTGATGATAAGGCTTATACAATTATATGGAGTAATCATCACATCTTGTTCGATGGATGGGGCAGAGGTATTATTTTGGGAGAATTGTTCCATATCTATGGAAACAAACAAGTAGGACAGTATCCTAATTTAGAAGAGCCAAGACCATATAGTGATTATATTAGATGGTTAGGAGAACAGGAAAAAGAAGAGGGAATTCAATATTGGAAACAATATTTAGCAGGATATCAAAAACCTGCGAAAGTTCCATCGTTCAAAATTGATAGTACAAGAGAGTACCATGGACAAGAGACGCTCATTGAATTTTCAAGGGAACTTACGAAAAAAATGACTGAATTGGCTAATCAAAATAATGTTACGTTAAACACTGTGCTACAAACTTTATGGGGGATTATTTTAGCCAAGTATAATCATACAGACGATGTTGTATTTGGTTCTGTCGTTTCTGGTAGAGATGCCAAAGTAGCTGGAATTGAAAAAATGGTTGGATTATTCATTAATGCAATTCCAACGAGAATTAATATAAAAGAACAGAAGAGCTTTAAAAATATTTTAAAAGAGGTACAGCAACAAGCAATAGAAAGCCAAGCATACAACTATATGAATCTTTCAGATATACAGTCTCTTAGTGATTTGAAAAGGGATTTAATTGATCATGTAATGATTTTTGAGAATTATGCACTTGATGAACGTTTACTTCAGGAAGAAGAAAGTAAGAGTAGTTTCGTGTTTAAGGATATTAAAGGGATTGAACAAACCAACTATGGATTTACAATAGTTGTCGTTCCAGGTGAACAGCTTGTTCTCAAAATATCATATGATGGAAATCTCTATTCAGAAAAACTCATCCAGAACATAGCAAATCATCTAAAAAATATTATGGACGAAGTTGTGCAAGATGAAAATAAAAATGTGAATCAATTAGAAATCCTTTCAAAAGAAGAAAAGCATTATTTCTTGAATGAGTTTAATGAAACAAAGGCAGAGTATCCAAAAGAAAAAACAATTCATCGCTTATTTGAAGAACAGGTAGAACGGACTCCAAATAAGGTAGCTGTGGTATTTGATAAGCAGCAACTTACTTATAAAGAACTTAATGAAAAATCTAACCAAATAGCTAGGCTACTCCAGAATAAAGGAGTTCAACCAGACACAGTTGTAGGTATCATGCTTGAACGTTCTCTAGAGATGATTATAGGAATTATGGGGATTTTAAAATCTGGAGCAGCATATTTACCAATAGATCCTGAATATCCTGAAGAGCGAATTAAATATATAGTAGAGGATAGTGGAACAAATATAATACTTACAAAAGGTAAAGATGCAGTGAGGTTAAGTAAAGAAATAGTATTTTTAGATGAAGAGTATAATCATTATTCTACTGAAAATATAAAAGTAACAAGTAATACTAACAATCTGGCTTATATGATTTATACTTCGGGTTCTACAGGTATGCCAAAGGGAACTATGCTTAAGCAACGAGGCCTAGTCAATTATATAACATGGGCGAATAAGGAATATGTCAAAGGAGAGGCCTTAGATTTTGCCTTGTATTCATCTTTCTCATTTGACCTTACAATTACATCATTATTCACACCATTAATTTCTGGAAATAAAATAGTTATTTACAATAATGATGGGGATGAACCAATTATAAGAAAAATCTTTAAGGATAATAGAGTAGGTATAGTAAAATTGACACCATCCCATTTAAGGTTGATAAGAGATATTGATAACAGCAATTCAAGTATAAAACGATTAATAGTGGGTGGAGAAGATTTAAAGACTGAGTTAGCAAGAGAGATTTTAAAAAGTTTCAATCATAATGTTGAAATCTATAATGAGTATGGTCCAACAGAAACAACAATTGGCTGTATGATTTATAAATATAGCCTTAATGACGATAAACACATATCGGTACCTATTGGGAAGCCAATTGATAATGTTCAAATTTATATATTGGATGATAATCAAAAGATATTACCAGTAGGAATAGAAGGAGAACTTTATATAAGTGGAGATGGTGTTGCTACAGGTTATTTAAATAGACCTGAATTGACAGCAGAAAAATTTATATCAAATCCATATGTACCTGGAGCAAAGATGTATCGAACAGGGGATCTTGCAAGATGGTTGCCTAGTGGAAATATCGAATTTATAGGCAGAACTGACCATCAAGTCAAAATTCGTGGTTATAGAATTGAATTAGGAGAAATAGAGAATCAAATTCTAAAATTAGATAATATAAAAGAAACAAAAGTTGTTGCAAGAATAGACGGTGAGGATAGTCAGTATCTTTGTGCATATGTTGTTTTAGAGAATAAAGAAAAAGCAATTACTGTTACAGAGATGAGAAGATATTTATCAAAAGAACTTCCAAATTATATGATACCGGCATTTTTTACACAGCTTAAGGAATTGCCGTTGACAACAAATGGTAAAATAGATATAAATTCATTACCAGCACCAGATGGAAATGTCCAATATGGATTAGAATACGAACCGCCAAGAAATGATTTAGAAGAAAAAATTGTTAGCATATGGGAAGAAATTTTAAATATCAAAAAAATAGGTATGAATACTAATTTATTTGATATCGGAGCGAATTCTTTAAACGTTATGACATTTGTTTCAAGGATAGTTGCAGAGTTAAACTTTAGAGTACCGTTTAAAGATGTATTTGATAAACCTACAGTCCGAAGTTTTTCAGCGTTCTTAGAAGGTGCAAAAGAAATGTTAAAGGATTATACAGAGGATTGTATTCAACTTAGTAGCTCAACAAGCACCAATAAAAAACTATTTTGTTTCCCACCTGCTGCTTCAATAGGAATAGCATATATGGGGCTAGCAAAGCATATTGAGTCATATTCGGTTTACAGTTTTAATTTTATTAAATCTGAAAATAGAATTGCACAATATGTTAAAATAATAAAAGATATTCAATCAGAAGGACCGTACACATTAGTGGGATATTCAGCTGGTGGAATTCTTGCATTCGATGTGGCAAAAGAATTGAATAGACAAGGTTTTGAAGTAGAAAATCTTATTCTTATTGATTCAAAATACCGTACGATTGTAGAACAGAATCTTTATACAGAGGAAGAGTGTAAGAGAGAACTTCATGAAAAATTCAATCTGAAAAAATATAAAGATTTAGAAAAATTAGCTAGTGATTATTTGATAGAATTAATTATGAAGTCTTATATGTATGTACAGAGTACAACAACAAATGGCAGTATTGATGGAAATATAAGTTATATAAAATCAGTAAAAGAAAAAGAAGATGAAAATAATTTACTGTGGGAGAATGCTACTACGAAGAATTTCAGGATAATTCAAGGGTACGGAACCCATATGGAAATGTTATCAAATTCAAAGCTAGATATTCTTAAAAAGAATGCTAATATAATAAACGACATATTGGCGTTTGAAACAGTTTAATTTTTGAGAATTGGCATTTCTTTAAAGAAATGCCAATTTTCTTATTTTGATGACTTGTAAATTAAAGAGAATAAGCGCAATAATTTTGGACATGTATAATAGAAATTATGAAAGCAGGTGTTATTTTGCGAGAAATTAGAATTCTTATAGCGGATGATGAAAAAGAAATTAGAGATTTATTAAAAAAATATATGGAGCGAGAATTATATAAGGTTGATGTTGCTATAGATGGCGAGCACGCTCTTTCGTTATTTAATAAAAACAAATATGATCTGTTTATATTAGATCTTATGATGCCAAAAATTGATGGGATTGAGGTCTGCAGAAAGTTAAGAGAAAAAACGAATGTTCCTATTCTAATGCTCACTGCTAAAAATCATGAAACTGATAAGATATTAGGTTTAAGTATGGGCGCAGATGATTATATTACAAAACCTTTTAGTATAAATGAGGTAGTAGCTAGAGTTAAAGCTCTTATGAGGAGATTTTTAGTTTTAGGAAGTGAGGCAGGGGATAGAGAACAAACACGTATAGAGTTTAAAGAAATCTCAATTGATATGAAAAAATATACTGTTTTCAAAGAGGGGAAAGAGATTCCTTTGACTGCAAAAGAGATGGAACTACTAAGGTTTTTTGCCTCAAATCCGGAGCAAGTGTTTACTAAATCTCAGTTATTCCGTAATGTTTGGGGGGACAACTATTTAGAAGATGATAATACTGTCATGGTCCATATTCGAAAACTTAGAAAAAAAATAGAAGTGGATCCCTCTAATCCTCAATTAATACAAACAGTTTGGGGAATAGGATATAAGTTTGTAGGTGACCAAAATGTATAGCGATAAAATTATCTTACTTAATATTCTTCAATTATTATGTATTATAGGACTTTTTTTTACAGATTTAAATAATCAGCTATTAGGAATAAATAAACTTGTTTTGTACATAGTACTATTTTTCTTTACGACTTTTCTCTTACTGATAAGGTTTCACTTCGTTAATCGTTTGAAAATAATGATTGAGGGGTTACAACGTGTAATTAAAGGGAATTTAACAACAAGGTTAATTGTAAATGAAGATAATGTATTTAATAAAATGATATTTTCTGTGAATGAATTAATTGAACAGTTAGAGAGAGTTCAAATCGAATCCATTAAATCTCAAAATGCGAGAAAAAGGCTCTTATCAAGTATTTCTCATGATATCAGAACTCCTCTTACATCTATTATAGGATATATTGATGCTTTAAAAGATGATATAGCTGTTTCTCGAGAAGAAAAAAAAGAGTATCTTGAAATTATTTCAAAAAAATCCAGCAACTTAAAGCAATTAATCAATGAAATATTTAATATGGCAAAGTTAGATGCAGATGAAGTTTTAATAAATCCTGAATTTCTAGAGTTAACTGAAATTACCAGAGAAGTATTAATTGAGTATTTGCCTGAAATCAAGAAGAATAATTTGGAGTTAAAGCTTAGTTTACCAAAAACAAAATGTTTTATCACGGCTGATTATCTAAGTATTATAAGAATTATAGATAACCTAATAAAAAATGCTATTATATATGGGAAAGAAGGAAAAGTACTTGGGATAGAACTCATGGAATCAAATCAAGAATTCCAATTGCTTGTTTGGGATAAAGGACAGGGAATCGCGGAACATGATTTAGATCATGTATTTGAACGAATGTATCGTGGTGACCAATCAAGAAATTCTATTAATGGAGGTAGTGGATTAGGGCTTGCTATTGCTAAATCCTTAGTAGAAAAAAATCAGGGCAGGATATGGGTTGAAAGTAGTCCATGGAATAAAACAGTTTTTGGTATCTCTTTTCCAAAAACAGAAAAGGTTTAATAAATATAGATAATATATGGTTTAAATTAAAATTTGTCCCAAACAATGTAGTAAAATTGTTATACAATACAGGTTTACGTATTAGTGATATTTTAAGTTGCAAAAATAGTACGAATAGGATTAAAAAATTTATATAGAAATGCAAGAAACCAAAATAAAAAAGAGCAGTTAGTTGTAATAACTGCTCTTTTTAATACAACTTGAGTAACAAACAGATTGTATTGTGATTATTAGTAGAATATTGGATTTTATTTAGTTCTTTAACAAAGTCCTAATCTAGTTAGAAATAAAAAGCGCCATAAAAAGTGCTCAATGACTACTCTGAGTTGCTCATAATTATTCTAATGTTAAAATGGAAATCACAAAGGAGTGCTAGAAATTATTTATAAAGGTAATGAATAGTAAATAAGACAAAATATACTCATTGTAAATGAAGAAGCCCTAGAGTTTAGGGCTCTAGGGCTTCTAGTGCACATGGTTTTATAAAAAGAAAAAACGTAATGAAGATAACACATGAATGTTTCATAAATGTATCAAAAAAGTGAACAATATAACTATATTGCTCACTTTTTTAATTGTATATTTCACAACAGCAAAAGAAAAACATGCTATATTATTGCGAACAAAGCCTATGTGTATGTGAAATAAAGAGGAGCCGTCCTATTGGATAGCTCTTCTTGTTTGATGAATTAATATTACTATTCAAATAGTTTATCCAATAAATTTTGAATTTCACGTCTGCTTTTTTCTGTTTCCTTTTTATCAATTGCATATTTATTAAACTCAATAATAAGAACATCACCTTTTTTTACAGTAGAAGGGAGTGTGAGCCTTGGTACTTCAATTGTTATGTTGTTAATTATAATAGATACAGCTCAGATATTGCTGAATTAGATACGAAATCATAATTCGACTATGAAATAAGCAACTTAAGAAATTTTAACATAATCTGGAATTAAAAGAATGTGTAATAGTGTGTTTTTAGCTTTTAATTGCTTTATTGGGTATAGAGAAACAACGTAAATAAAAGGGCATGCAGTCGTATCTGCAGCCCTTTTTAGGAGGAATTCAAGACACCATTAGGACACGTATTGGTAAACAGGTTCAAAAATAGTATGTGTGAAAAGAAAAAGTTCTATACCAAAAGTAGACAGGATCTTATCTTTTTTACATTTTAAAAAATGAAATTCTGTCCTTTTGAAATCAGTACAGCACACACTTGGTTTGAAATGAAATTAGAAAAAGTATACATGAAAATGGCAGACAAATATTTTATTGCCTGCCGGTGCCAGTGGGGTGAATGAGTTAGTCAATTCAATAAATTGTGCTATCCCATTACCAGAAGAGTGAAGCCGCTAGTTCAAACGGTTTAGACATAGTTTGTCTAATAAAGAAAAAATTATGAGTAGAAATTTTGTTTGCTCTATATGAAAAGATAAATAGATATTCATCAGACAAGGATAATTTAGCATATCTTGAATAGGGTGTAGGAACGAATTAAAGAAAGGGATATTTGTTTAGGAAGGGACTGACTCAGGAGTGGGACTTTCGGACAGGGTTTGGAGAGCGGTGATTGCCTTTGGCATTGCGACTAATATCGTTGCTTGTATAATGGCAGTATACATTCAAAAATATGAGCTAATGATAAATCATCTTACAAATATTTTATTTTTAATAATTATCTCTTTAACGTTTATAAAGATGAAAATTAACAGATGGGTGGCTTTAGGATTTACATTAGTTGTAATAGAGAAAGGTATTAAAGCGGGCTATGACTTCTACACACATAATTATTATAGTGTCAGTTGGAGTTTAGCTATCATTGTCTATTGCATATACGAGATGGAAAAGTATCATATTGAAATAAACGAATAGGCGCAACAAAAAGGTGTTAGTAGGTGGAATTCTTTTTAAAATACTATAAAAAAGACACTACAAGAGTGTCTTTTTTTTGAAAATACTCTATAATTAACTTTGGGGAAGGTAATGTTAGAGTATTCGTTTAGCATTATCTTTATATTTGATAAACCATGAAATCGAAAGATTTTGTGGTTTATTTTATGAACAATAGATATTACAGTATTGGCAGTGAGTTATTAATCATTTTAAGCATTAGGGGAGAATGGATTAAAAGTCTAACATCGAATAACGGTTCCGGAATATAGTGTTGCGAAATGATCTCCCATATCCCAAACGGTACTTGCCTGTATATAGCCCTTAAAGCCTTCTGAAGAATAATAAATCTCTTTTGGTATACTTTCTTTAGTTTGGAAATGTGCTTTAGAGTACTTTACATAATGGTTTTTAACAACTTTTGCTTCTGGAACAATAGTGTTTTTTTGTTCCAATTTTGGCCTAGCACTAGAAGGTGGTATGAATTTTACATTGTCTTGGTAATTAGGATCTAAGGTGTCAGCTTGTACACTGTGTGACGAAACAAAGGTGCTTAGACTACTTCCCGCGATTAAAGTTGCAAATACTAACTTTGAGAATTTTGTTAATCTACTCATTCTATAATCTCCTTTTTATTATTTTGTAAGGTATCTCCTTACACCTCACAGTCTATATCCACTACAAAAGGGTGTACATACATATTGATAGACAAAATTCTACAAAATACCGCATGTTTTTGGGATTTATGTATAATAATCCAATGTCTAATAATCTATCAAAAGTAAAAAGGTAGGTCTTATATAAAAGAAAATGAATAATTTATGCAGGTAATGTATATGGAATTATTGTTTAAATATTCTAAAATGAGTTGATAAAGATGTTGGTAGGTTTTTTGGAAAACAAATAATTCCCTAGGTGAAATTTGGAAGGAAGATTCTCTGTTAGAGTTTTTATAAGGGAATTCATTTTCGTAGATTCAAAATGTAAAAATAACTAAAAGAGCAAGTGTTTCAATGGGTAAAAAGCTATGTTGAGTCTTTTTTCTCTGTCGGTGGTCGTCTAATCAATGAAATGACGGATGCTTATGATAGTTTGTGTCTAGCAACATTCGTGTATAAACGAATGAATTAAGAAAAGGGTGAAATATTGGATAACTCGAAATGGATGCCTTTAAGTAATGTTGATGATGATGAGGAAATTTGGGTAGGAGCAAGAGTTAGGTCGTACAATGTTGGTATGAATAGAGAAGATAAAGAAAATAATTTCTATGAATATATTATTTCTTATATCTACGACAACACTAACTACTTACAACTAACTAATTTAACAACAGGAAAAGCAGGTTATATTATTTGTGTCATTGAAAAAGAATTACCAAATAATTATGCTTTGGGCAGAACATTAAAGCAAAGAATAGGTTTAGAAAATACCTATTTTAGATTTGAATAATCAACAAATAAGGGAAGCACCAACTCTAAGGTGTCTTCCCTTATTTAATACTTTTTATCAATAATCAATATTAACAGAGCCTAAATAAAAAAGTGAGAAAAATGATAAACACTCTTCTCACTTTCATCAATTAGGGTGGCATATACATAAATATGCATGTGGATTTTGGATGAAAAATCCACATGCATAGTATAACAAAAAAATTATGGCTTTTCGCATGTAATATTGCATATAAAAAAAGAGTAAAGTTTTTAAATTTTAATATTAAAAACTTATATATATATGTTACAATATAATTCTCTAATTTATTTTATTCTCCTATTTAGAATTTATGGTTTAGTGATTCAATAAAATAAAAGTGGTTGTAATGAATAGATAAAACGATGAAGTAATACAGTTAGAATGGTTAAAAGACAGTTAAATATAAGTATTTAAAGAAATAAATGTACTTAGTTATATTGAGTGAATGTATTATGGTAAGAATTTCATCCGATTGGATTAGCGCTAAACTAGATTTTTATCCAAACAAATCCAATAATTATTTTTAAATGAAGTATATGTTGCATCCAGTTTATTTGGAATAATTCGTAGTCTAATAATTGCTGAATCTAGAAAAATAACATATTCGAAAGGAGGACAGATAAAACTCTGCCTGTGAAATTTAAATCGTTAAATGTTAAAGTGAAGATAATAGGATGTAATTGTGGTTTCATTTCGAATGGTACCATAAATGAATGTGGAAAAATAAAGGAGAAAAATTTAAATAAACTATATAAGTAGTAAAAATGAAAAGGAGAAGTATCTAGTGTTTAATATAAAAGAAAGATTGGGACAAATAAAGCTTAAAACGAAGTTGTCTATGGCATTTATAGCAATATTAATTATACCAAGCCTTATCGTAGGAGTATCATCTTATAATAAAGCAAAAACAGATCTTAATGAAACAATTCTACAATCAGCAAAAGATAATATAAGTATTTTAGATAAGATTGTTGATGATGAATTAGAAAATAAGCATATAGATGTCACTCATTTTGCAAAGGTACTTACACAAGGGGATTATAATCCTGAACAATCGCAAAATGTACAGAGTAAATTTGATCAATATATACAGTTACATCCAGAGATAGAAACGATTTATACGGCATCCAGTAACAATCAATTTATTCATGCACCGGTTGGTAAAATACCAGAAGGGTTTAATCCGTTAGAAAGTAGTTGGTATAAGGATGCAGTAAAAGCAAATGGAGAGATTATTGTTTCATCTCCCTATAAATCAAAGTCTACAGGAAATATGGTAATTGCAATTGCAAAGCAAAATGCAGATAAAAGTGGTGTCATTGGCGTAGATTTGAATATTACAGATATCGTAAAAACATCCAAAATGATAAAAATTGGTAAACAAGGATTTGTATCTATAGTTAGTCAAGATAAAACTATAGTTGTTCATCCATCACTAAAGCCTGGAGAGAAATTAGAGAAAACTTTAGCGGATGAATTGTATAAGACAGAAGATGGAGTAATTACTTATAGCCTCAATGGCGAAGATCGAAACATAAGCTTTAAGACAAACAAAAAAATAGGTTGGAAAATAGCTGGCGTAATGCCTACGAAAGAAATTGAAGAAGCTACTAATCCTATTTTTTATAAAACGCTCACTATAATAGGGGCTTCATTATTGTTAGGTGGGATTGTAATTCTATTCATACTCAGATCTATAATTACTCCACTAAGACAATTAGTCATTTCAGCTCAAAGAATTAGTCAAGGAGATTTAACCGAGAAAATAGATATTCGTTCAAAGGATGAACTTGGTCAATTGGGTGGTAGTTTCAATACAATGGCAGAGTCGTTACGTAATATTATTTCTCAAATTAACACATCGGCAGGACATGTAGCTGCGTCTTCTGAGGAACTAACTGCTAGTGTAGAGCAAGCAAGTGTTGCGACAGAACAAATTACAAAAGAGATGGAAGAAATTTCGAACAGTGCAGAGGTTCAAAATAATGAAGTTGAGTCTGGAGCTGAATTAATTGGTGAGGTAACACGAAATATTCAATATGTAGCTGAGAATGCATCTGAAGTATCGGCTTCATCCATATACACAAAACAAAAAGCCAATGAAGGAGAACAATTAGTAGAACAAACTGTAGCACAAATGCAATCTATCCATCACTCTGTTTCTCAATCCGATAATGTAATAAAATTATTAGATAAGAAATCGCAACAAATTGGAAGTATATTAGAAGCGATTCAAAATATTGCGGAACAAACAAATTTATTAGCATTGAATGCAGCAATTGAAGCAGCTAGAGCAGGAGAACAGGGGCGAGGGTTTGCAATTGTTGCTGATGAAGTTAGGAAACTAGCAGAGCAATCATCCGAATCTTCAATGGAAATTGGAAGTTTAATTAAGGAAATACAAGCAGACGTACATGAGACTGTAAAAGCTATGAATGAAGTAGGCGTAGAAGTACAGTCGGGAATTAAGGTTGCGAATGATACAAAACAAAGTTTTTATGAGATTTCAAAATCTGCAAATGATATCGTATCAAAAGTGCAGGGTATGGTAGAACTATCAAATAAAATGACAACTGATGCAATGAAAGTTGATACATCGATTAATCAAATAGCTATGGCTGTAAAAGAAAATTCTTCAAGTATGCAAACGATAGCTGGTTCATCTGAGGAACAACATGCTTCTATGGAAGAGATAAATTCTTCAGCAATACAATTAGCACAGATGGCGGAAGAACTTCAAGAGTTAATTGGTGGATTTAAGATTTAAGTTGAGATTCTAGGAGAGAATGCTAGAATCTTGTTACAGAGTGGAAATGAAAAATCTTATAACATAGTAAATAAGTATAATATGTAATCTCTATGCGTATTGAACAGGCAGATAAGCCATTTAAAAACCCTCCATTTGGAGGGTTTTTAAATACATTTACATTAAATTTGTGGTGGCGCACCACCATAATCGCCAAAACTATATGAAGGAGCAGGATAATGCCCATGAGTAGCAAGCTGATCTGTTTTAGAAAACTGAAAAATTCCCACCGTTAATACCCCAATAAAAGCAATGCCTGATAATAATAAGCTAATTTTTTTCATTATTTTAACACTCCTTTTGCGATTGATTTTTGTCTTGCTTGATAACAAATATGGAAATAGTCACTTACTTTTTGGTGGTTCTCTAATTGTCTACATTTTGTGGCAAATAATTCGGCGTATTCGACAACATATTCCCATAACTCTTCTTCCTCAAAGTATAAGATTCCTTCTTGAATGATTTTTTCTAATTCTTCCAATGGAATATTTTCGTTTAATCTTTTTAAAATAGAGAAGTGGTGTGTGTATTCTTCGTTATGAATTTTTCTGCAAATCTGTAATCCCTTATCAATGAGTTGGTTGGCCGTTGATTGTTCTCCTAATTTATAATGTTCCTTAGCTTGTAGGAAGATGGCCTTGAAGTGTGTAGGGATTTTCTCTGTTACTTCTGAAAGATGACGAATAGCTAAAGTAGACATACTTTGATCAGAATACAACCAACCCATCGTATTTTTTACGTATAACAAGGAATCTTCTTCCCCATTTTTTTGTAGTAAATCAATTGCACAATGTAGATATTCTTCTGCTTGTTCGTACTGTTTTAAATAGATACAGCAACCACCTAGCAAACTATTACCAAAGGCTGTTTTTACTTCATAACCTTCATACTTTGAAAAGATTGCTCTCGATTTATTTGCGTATTCGATAGAAGCGAGATTGTTATAGGTATGGTGATAGAAAGTAGCAATTCTATAGTAAAATTCGGCGTGTTCAATTTCATCTGGTATAGCTACCAATATTTTTTCTGCTAGTTTATAATGTTCCTCTGCCTCAGTATAATTTGATATAAAAGTGGAATGAATGGATTTGAAAAAATGATAATAGAATTGTAGAAATTGATCTGTAGGCATATCATAATCGCTAATAGTATCAAAACTATTTTGTTGAATACCAAGGCTATCTGTTAAGACCTTGTAACGAAATTCGAGTAGTGAATAGTATAGTAACAAATTTTGATCCTGATGCTCTTGATCCGGTTCAATGCTTAACTTATTAATTTTTTCATCAATTTTCTTTTTTAGATTAGTAGCTTTTATAACTTGCTGAGATAGCATAGATCGATACCAGTCGTTCAATAGAGAGGTTAATTGCTCATTTCCTTTTACTGAGACACTCATAATATACGCCCCCATTTTCTAAAAAAATCCTAATCCAATTTAATTATAAACATCATAACAAAATAGAAGAAAAAATGGAGTGATATTACAATATTTTTCAAGAAAATTCATAAAAAACAATCAATTTGTGTCGAATATACGTAGAATAAAACATCCAAAAATAATCAAAAGATGATATGAGTCTTTATACGTTCTATTAGGTGAACTAAGAAACTGTGATTGAAGATTTATGAAATTTCCTTATATATAAATTTAATAATGATTGGGGATTTAGAAAGTTCCATGGAAAGTACATATCAACCTGATTGGAAGATTGGAAATTTAATAACTAGTGATACATTTTACTTAACGCAACATTTTGGTGCGCAAATGAAAATTTTTAAAGTCCACACAAATGGTACCCTAGAACGATTCCAAACAATAGAACCAGAATTAAAATAAAATTTTTGCAGGATCGATTAAATTCATTCCTTGTTATGCAAACACATTTTCAGCGGAAATAACTTCTTTACTATTTTGCGCTAGACAGACTTTATAAAAAATGGTTACATTTCCTGATCTTGAAATAATCCTTTCAAATTACAATCCTACTTTTTCTAAAAATTTTACTGCATCAACAATATTTGTAGAAGTAATTGCTAAAAAATTTTTTCAAATAAAATTTATAAAAGCTTGATAGGCGATACCAAATGAAAATACCGTAGCTACTATATGTGCAGTCCATTTAGGCATATTTAATTTCAATACGGTACTGTACAAGATTCCATATACGATACAAATGATTAATATGAATGCAATGAATTGAAGAACTAATAAAAATAGCGGTTGTTCCATTTATTCTCACTTCCTTTATTTAATATATTAATATAATTTATTTAAATGTGAAAGTTATATTTCTATGAATTTCCAAAAAATGTGATATGAAAGGCATAGTAGTAATCACAAGAATTACTGCAAAACTATAATGGAACTAAAAGTATTATGACGAGATCAGTAAAATAGTAAAGAAGGTCGCGATTCACGGCGACCTTCTTTACTATGCGTTATACCCAAATAATTTTAAATCTTCTCCTGAATCTGAAATGATTTTCTCAAATCGTAATCCTACTTTTTCTAAAAGCTTTCCTGAGGCGATGTTATCTACAGAAGTAATTGCTACAATTCGTTTCATGCCGAGCTTTTGTACACCGTATTCGATTGTCGCAGAAGCTGACTCGTAGCCATATCCTTTTGAACGGAATGTCTCTAAAAAGGCAAATCCGATATCAACGTCTTCTAATGAATCTCTTTTAATAAGGCCACACATACCAAGTGGAGTGAGATCTTCTTTTCGTTCTACTAAGTAAAGGCCAAATCCGAGTTTGTTATACATATCGATGGGACCGTTTACAATATATTTTTTTGCATCTTCTAAGTTTCTAACTCCTTTGTCACCAATAAACTGAATCCATGCAGGATCGTTTACTAACTCAAGAATAAAAGGAGCGTCTTTTATATCAAACCAACGAAGGTTAAGACGCTCGGTTTCAAGAACTATCAATGATTACACCACCTTTAAAAAGTTATAACAATTAGTATGGATTGTGTAAAACAAAAGTGCAACATATTTTAGTGGGGCTTTGTTTGTTCACATAAAGTTCGTTTGTTTTGTATAGAGAGATATTTTATAATTAGGACTGATTGTAAAGAGTGAGATGCTTATACAATGACTCCTAGGTGACTAGGAGTTTTTACTATATAACTATCATTATTACTAAATATGACACACTACACATTCTACTCAAGGAGGTACATAATGAAGAAATTATATAATGCATCGTTTACGTATTTGATTATCGGTTTATTATCAGGGATTTTCGCTAGGGAGTATGGTAAGTATAAAGGGATTTTAGGATCTACTTTGTTAAATCTTTTGCATACACATACACTTGTACTTGGCTTTTTCTTCTTTTTAATTGCTTTAGGATTAGCAAAAGTATTCGCGTTTCATGAAGTGCAAGGGTTTAATAAGTGGTTTGTTTTACATAATATTGCATTAACATTAATGTTAGGTTCGCTAGCAGCGAGAGGGCTTCTTCAGTTAAATGGAGCTGACTTTAAAGGGTTAACTTATATTGTAGGATTTTCTCATTCGTTGATGGCAGTTACTTTAATTTGGTTTATGTTGTTAATAAAGAAATCGTTTAAAATGTAGTGAAAAAGAACTTGTAGCGTCTGCTGCAGGTTCTTTTTTGTATGTTCAGGTTTAATAATCTTATTTTTCTAATTATTTTGTATAAAGATGGTATACTTGTTTTAAAATTAAAAAGGAGAGTTGATTATGGAAATAACAATTGAACATGTAGTAAATGAATTAAAAGGCATACTTCCTGAAGATCGAGTAGTAATAAATATGACAGTACGAGAGTTACATAGTAAAGATGAATCTTACCATAGTAGTAGTTTACCTGATGTAGTTGTTTTTCCAAAAACGACCGAAGAAGTTAGCGCGATAATGAAAATAGCGATTCAGCACGGAACAGCTGTCGTTCCATTTGGAGTAGGGTCCAGTTTAGAGGGACATGTAATTCCTTACGAAAAAGGAATTACAATGGACTTTTCTCTTATGAACAAAATACTTGAAATAAGAGAAAAGGATTTTCTTGTGAGAGTACAGCCAGGGGTGACGCGCTCTCAGCTTAATAAAGAATTGAAAAAGTATGGATTATTTTTTAGTGTAGACCCAGGAGCTGATGCAACGTTAGGAGGAATGGCTGCTACAAATGCGAGCGGAACGACAGCGGTAAAGTATGGGGTAATGCGTGATCAAGTTCGAGATTTAGAAGTCGTTCTTGCTGATGGAGGAGTAATACATACCGGGAATTTAGCGGCGAAGTCATCATCAGGTTATCATTTAAATGGTATTTTCGTAGGCTCAGAAGGAACACTTGGATGTTTCACGGAGTTAACTTTAAAAGTATATGGTATACCAGAACATGTTATGGCTGCGAGGGCATCGTTTCCAACTATAAATGATGCAGTAGAAGCTGTAATTAACATATTACAAGCAGGTATTCCAATTGCGAGAATTGAACTCGTTGATGAATTATCTATGAAACAAGTAAATTATTACAATGAAACAAGTTACAGAGAAGAACCGACACTGTTTTTAGAGTTTCACGGCAATGAAGCAGGGTTAAAGCAAGATATTGAATTTACGAAAGAAATCGTTCTTGATCATAAATGTATAGAAATTGCGTTTGAGACGGAAACAGCAGCGAGAAATAAACTGTGGGATGCAAGACATAACTTAGCGTACTCTTACGTGCATAGTTATCCTGGTAAAAAGCTAATGAGTACAGACGTATGTGTGCCAATTTCGGAATTAGCTGGAGCGATTCAACATGCGAAAGAGGTATTAGATAAAGTAGGGCTTATTGGCGGTATTCTAGGTCATGTTGGAGATGGGAATTTCCATGTACTCTTAATGATTGACACAAATGATAAAGAGGAAGTAAAGAAGGCGGACGAAATAAACGAAAGTATCGTTCTGTATGCTCTTAAACGAGGAGGAACGTGTACAGGAGAACATGGCGTTGGAATCGGAAAACGAAAGTATCAAGAAGAAGAACATGGGGCGGCATTATTTGTAATGGAGAAAATAAAGAAAGCTCTTGATCCGCAAAATATTTTGAATCCGAATAAGGTGTTTCAATTAAAAGATAGGGGCTGATTGGATGAAAGTACTAGAAGCGATAAGTAATATAGCTGGAAAGTATTTTGCATTTTGGGTTATTTGTATGGCAGCTATTGCATACTTCATTCCCGTGCCATTTCTAGGGTTAACTAGTTACATAACGATTTTACTTGGGATTGTAATGTTTGGGATGGGATTAACATTAAAGGCTGTTGATTTTAAAATCATCGCTACAAAACCATTGCCAGTTATTATCGGTGTATGTGCTCAGTTTATTATTATGCCACTTGTCGCATACGTACTAGCCTACGTTATGAATTTACCAGCGGAATTAGCAGCTGGATTAGTGTTGCTCGGTTCAGTACCGGGTGGCACTGCATCAAATGTTATGGTTTATTTAGCAAAAGGGAACTTAGCGTTGTCTATTGCAATGACTTCATTATCAACATTACTAGCACCAATTGCTACACCACTCATTTTACTATTACTTGCAGGGCAATGGATGCCAGTACATGCTATGTCCATGTTTCTTTCTATCGTACAAGTCATTATTGTGCCTATTATTTTAGGACTAGTAGTGAAAAAGTTTTTCCCTCGTATCGTTAATAAAGGAATGACTGTTATTCCTTTAATATCGGTTGTAGCAATTATTATTATTGTTTCCGCAGTTGTTTCAGCAAATGTAAGTAGCATTACTTCTTCAGGACTTCTTATTTTTATTGCAGTGATGCTCCATAATGCTTTCGGTTTTTTGCTCGGATATATAACTGCGTTCGTACTTGGACTAGACGAAGGGACAAGAAGGGCTATTTCAATAGAAGTAGGAATGCAAAATTCTGGCTTAGGTGTTGCACTGGCGACAGCGCATTTTGGACCTGCTGCTGCACTCCCAAGTGTATTAGCGGCGGTATGGCATAACATTGCAGGACCAATTTTAGCAACCATCTGGTCAAAAAATGCAAAGAATACTTTCAGCGATGAAAATGTATTAATAAATATAGAAAAATAGGAATGATAAATAATGCAAAAACGTATTGTACATTTTGAAGGAATGGTTGTATTTTTAGCCACGATTTATATGTATTTGATATATGAGTTTAGTTGGATTATATTTTTTGTATTCCTTTTAGCGCCAGATTTATCCATGTTAGCGTATGGGATCAATAATCACGTTGGTGCGAAAATATATAATGTATGTCACACATATATCATATCCATATTAATTGTTCTAATAGGTGTCTATTTTAAGATAGATACCGTTATAATGATTGGCTTAATATGGACAGCACATATTGGAATGGATCGAATGTTTGGATATGGATTGAAATATGAGACGGATTTTAAGGATACTCATATTCAACGGTTATAATTTGTTTTGAGAAGAGGGGTACGTTGAAGCAGAGAATTGCTATCGAAGAATATAATGTCAAATGGGAAAGTGAATTTAATAAAATACACACTCTTATTAACAATGTAATGGAAGACAGCATTGTATCTATTGAACATGTTGGGAGTACATCTGTTAAAGGGCTTGCATCAAAACCAATACTAGATATTGATGTTGTAATAGAAGAGTTCGAAATTTTTCATGAGGTAGTAAAAAAACTTGAGAAGATAGGGTACTATCATCAGTTAGAATGGAGATTTAAAGGAAGAGAGGCGTTTGGAAGAAAGGATGCGTTCGTTCCATGGAACGAGGGAAATACAGTTTGGATGGAACATCATTTATATGTGTGTGATAAAAATAGTGAAGAGTTGAGAAGGCATATAGCGTTTCGAGATTACCTTCGTGAACATGACGATGTTGCTGCTGAATATGGACGTTTAAAGGAAGAGTTAGCGAGAGAGATGAAAAATCGATCTAGTTATATTGAGGGTAAGACCGTATTTATTACAAATATATTAGAAAAAATAAACTAAAGCAGCATGGAATACATGCTGCCTATTGTTTTGAAATAGAAAGCTGCCATTATAAAACAAATACAAACTGGCCCTGTTGATTGATGCGGTTACTAAATATAATAGGAAATAAAATAGAAAAGAGCGGAAAAGAGGGAGCTTATGTACATACCAAAATATTTCGCAATACAAGATGAAGAGATGGAGTACGAAATAATGGAACAAAATAGCTTTGCGACATTATTTTCTCAACATAACGGAGAACCATATGCAACGCACTTGCCGTTGTTATTAAATAGGGAGACCCTTACTTTACATGGTCACTTCGCACGGCCGAATGAACAGTGGAAAGATATTGGGACTCAGCAAGTACTAGCTATATTTCAAGGACCACATAGTTACATCTCTCCGTCATGGTATGAAACAAACAATGCAGTACCAACATGGAATTACGTTGCAGTGCATGTATATGGTGAATTAGAAATTGTTGAAGATGAGAAGACATTAGTAGATTCTCTTCAAGATTTAGTAAATAAATATGAAGATCCAGAGAGCACCTACTCACTTAATGATGTAGATCCGAATTATATGGGAGGATTAAGTAAGGGAATAGTTGGATTCAAAATAAAGATAAATAAAATAGAAGGAAAAGCGAAGTTAAGTCAAAATCATTCTGTAGAGAGACAGAATTTAGTTGTGGAGAAACTTGAGAAAGTTGGTAGTGAGGAGAGTAAGAGGATTGCGGAGTTGATGAGAAAATAAAGCCTACATGAAAGGGAAATATTCTAAATAAGCGTATTTAAAAAGACCTTCTTAATTGAAGGTCTTCCGTTTTTTAAAGTGCTTTTTCAGTTGTTGTTGAGTTGTAGTCTTTACTTACGTCAACGGATTGAACAAGGTCAGGTCTTTGTGGTGCAGGGGTGTCCCCAATGTTTAATGCTACATATCCTAACTGTGTTTTCGGTGTTTCTGAGGTGAAGCTTAATCCAAGAGTTGTGATGCTAATAACAGCTAAGCCAATGATGCTCAATTTAATCTTTTTCATTATATCAAAGCTCCCTTTTCTTCATGTTTTTTTCTTGCTTGATTGGCCATGTAAAAGTATTGACTAGCTTTTATATGGTCTTCTTTTTCATAAAACATATTTGCTAGAACATCAGTGTACTCTTGTATACATTCCCAAAGGTTTTCTGTTTTAAAGTAAGAAATTCCTTCCAAAATTATCATTTCTAAATCATTTATAGAAGTTTTATTATTTAGTTCTCTTAAAATCATGAAACGATATTGAAACTCTTTGTTTTCTAGTTTATTTGAAATGTTTAATCCTTTTTTTATAAGTTCTTTAGCCTGAGTATATTCTCCAAGCTTGTAGTATTCACGTGCTTCAACAAAAAGTGCTTTAAAGTGATTTGGTTGCTTAGTTGTAACCTCTGAAATATGACGCATTGCTAACTCTGAAAGGTTTTGACTTGCATATAGCCAAGCTAAATTATGTCGTACTCTTAATGATAAAGTCTCCTCTGAATACTTCTGTAGAATATTTAATGCTGAATTAAGTCTAATTTCAGCTTGTTCAAACTGTTTTAAATCAATACAAGATAAACCAAAGATGTTATCACACAAAGCAACATTAATTTCACAGTTTATATGTTTTGAAAAAATCGCTTTAGCTTCATTTGCAGATTGGATTGCTACTAGTGGTTGATATGTTTGATAATAATAGGAAGCTAAGCGGTAGTTAAATTCAGCATTCTCTAGTTCGTCAGATACGTGTATTAGCAGCTTTTTAGCGTTCTCGAAAAGGTGTTTTGCTGCATTGTAGTTTCCAATAATTGTATTGTGAATAGCCTTGAAAAAATGATAATAATAAGAAAATAGCCCATTCTCTGGAAGTGGGAAAGAATCAATTTTATTAAAATCATCTTTATTAATATTTAAACCATCTGTTAAAATTTTGTATCTGAAATTAAAAAGTGAATAATACAATTGTAGGTTTGTATCTTCTTCTGAATTAGAGATGATATTTTCAATATCTTTTTTTATTTTTGTTGCATGGGTAGTTTGATGCTGTAACATAGCTCTATACCAGTCATTAAATAATTTTGTAATTTGTTCATTACCTTGTAGTTGAACGTTCATGAAATCCCCTCACTTTTTGAATATTCTTATAAAATATAGTATCAAAAATAAAAATATTTAGAAATGATGTTTTATATTTCTCAATATTTGTTTAACAAGCTTACGAGTAAGTCTATTGGAATAGTGTAGAATTTATTTTGGATTAAAGAAATGGCATCGGGGGATGTGCATTTTAAAGTTTTAGTTGAGTAGGGGGATATAAAAAGGGTGCGTTCACACAATTTATATGAACGCACCTTTTTATATATTAAACAATCAAGTCCCACAAAAAGTACGATAAGGGCGATTCGTCGGTGCAGGCGGAATGCAGTATTCTTCTTGATCTGTAGAATACGCATAAGGGTTTGATAAAGCTTCAAGAAGTTTCTCCATTACGCTATAGTCGTCATTTGTAACAGCTGCTTCTAGTGCTTCTTCTACACGGTGGTTCCTCGGGATGATTGATGGGTTATTATTTTTCATCATCTCGTAGGCGTTTTCTTTCGATTCTTCTTGTTTTTCTAATCGAGATTGCCACAGTTTGTACCATTCTTTAAATTCAGGACTATCGAATAGAGGGGTATTTTCTAACGTATCAAGAGTTAATGAACGGAATGTATTAGTGTAATCTGCTTTATATTTCTCCATCATTTTTAAAAGTTGCTCAATAAGTGATTGATCTTGTTCTTCGTTGCTAAATAGTCCTAATTTCTTTTTCATTCCAAGGAACCAATTGTTTTCATACTGTACGCTAAATTTCGAAATTTCGTCTTGAGCGATTTTTAGTGCTTCTTCATCATCTTCGTGCAGAATCGGTATTAAAGATTCTGCTAGTCGTGCGAGATCCCATGCGGCCATATATGGTTGATTTCCATATGCATAACGGCCTTGTGTGTCAATAGAGCTAAATACGGTTCCTTGATCGTAATTGTCCATAAATGCACAAGGACCGTAATCAATTGTTTCGCCACTAATCGTTATATTGTCAGTGTTCATTACACCGTGGATAAATCCAACAAGTTGCCATTTTGCGATAAGACTGGCTTGTCTTTTAATGACTGCTTGTAGTAATGCAGTATATCGGTTTTCATGGGATTCAATTTCTGGGTAATGCCTTTTTATCGTATAGTCAGCTAGTGATTTCAGGTCCTCTATTGAACCACGAGCTGCAGCATATTGAAATGTACCGACGCGTATATGGCTACTAGCTACTCTAGTTAAAATTGCTCCAGGTAACTTTGTTTCACGATATGTTGCTTCACCAGTTGTGACAACTGCTAAACTGCGAGTAGTCGGAATATCAAGTGCATACATTGCCTCACTAATGATATATTCACGTAGCATCGGACCGAGTGCAGCACGGCCATCTCCTCGGCGTGAATAGGGAGTAGGGCCAGAACCTTTCAGTTGAATATCGAAACGCTCACCTGAAGGAGTAATTTGTTCGCCAATTAAAAGAGCACGACCGTCGCCTAACATATTAAAATGTCCGAATTGATGACCAGCATATGCTTGAGCTAATGGATGAGCTCCTTCTGGGAGTGCATTACCAGCGAAAATAGCAATTTCAGCTTCCTTTTTCAGTTCTTCAGGGGTCAAGCCAAGAGATATCGCTAATGAATGGTTTAGTTTAACTAACTCCGGTGAACTTACGGGAGTAGGGGGGATTTCTGTATAAAATGATTGTGGTAAAGTCGTATAACTATTATCTAAATTCCAACCTGTTTCATTAATTTTAGTCATTGTATCTCCTCCTTTTTATATTTTAAGTTATGTATTTGTACGTATGTATTCTTTGTAAAGTTAACTAAAAGTATAATATAATATTTCCCCTTGCAATCTATTGTAAGGACTTCATTGCACTATGTCTATTTAACAGCAAATTAAAAACCTCCATTTTAAGAAAATGGAGGTTTTTATTATTATTTAATTTTTACAATTATTTTTCCTTTTGCTCTTCCAGACTCTGAATATTCCATTGCTTTTTGCGCATCTTCAAAAGGGAAAACTCGATCGATTACCGGTTTGATTTTTCTGGCTTCAATATAGTTTGCAATAGTACGTAATTGATCCCCGCTTGGCTTCATAAATAAAAATGAATATTGAGCATTATGCTTTTTTTCAAGTGCAGTAAGTTTTTTGCTGGCTAATGAAAATAAGAGAGTTTTAAAGAATCCTGAACCAAATTCTTTACCGAAGCGAGCATTCGGCATACCTGAAACGGAAACGATGTTGCCGCCGCTTTTTATAATATCGAATGATTTTTCAAGTGTTGTTCCGCCGATTGTATCAAATACTGCATCATAATTTTTGAGTATTTCTTCAAATTTTTCTGTTTTGTAATTAATAATTTGATCTGCGCCAAGAGACTTTACTAAATCGGAACCAGCTTCACTAGCAGTTGTTGTAACGGTAGCGCCCATTATTTTTGCTAACTGAATTGCGAAAGTACCAACACCACCAGACCCAGCGTGAATTAATATTTTTTGTCCTTTTTGTAAATGCATAATATCATGTAGTGCTTGATAGGATGTTAAGCCAACGAGTGGAATCGACGCCGCTTCCTCAAAACTTAAATTTTTTGGTTTTAAAGCTATATCATCCTCATGAATGGCTATATATTCCGCGAAAGTACCGATCTTATTTTTTCTTGGACGTGCATATATTGCATCGCCGACTTTAAATCGAGTTACTTGCGATCCAACCTTCACGATGACACCGGAAAAGTCATTACCAAGGATTAGGGGCATTTCATATTTAAGTAACATCTTTACTTTTCCATCACGTATTTTAAAGTCAATTGGGTTAATACTAGCTGCATGAATTTCTGCGAGCACTTCATGCTCATTTATTTCAGGAGTAGGTACCTCTGCCATACGCATTGGAACTTTCCCGTATTTATCAATTATCATTGCTTTCATTTCTTATACCTCCACATTTCAATAAAAGTTGTGTAATAGCTTTTCGATATCTAATACAAGATTTTTTAATAAACTTAATTTTGTACGTATATCAATATAATAAAAGTTTTTTGTACCTTCTTTTCGCATTAAAATAATACCAGCTTCTCGTAAAATCCGAAGGTGATGCGATACCGCTGGTCGAGAAAGGTGTGTTTGTTTCGTGATTTCTCCTACACGTAATCCGGTTTGACATTCCGTTTCCATGAGAACTAACAAAATAGCTTGACGTGTTTCATCGCCAATTGCCAATAATACTTTTTGAGAATCAATAAAATCTTTTTTTATAACATTTAATTGTTCTTGTTTATTCATTTCAATCACTTTACCTCCTGGTAATTAGTCGAAAGGTTTAAGATGATGAACCATTACATCGATACGGTAATGCTACATGATTGTTGTATGAGGTGCAATATTGGGAAAGAAAATCGAGACGAATGAATTTTTTATTTTTGAAAATTATAGGGAGATAGAAAAGGGATTGGAAGGACTATATAACACAATAGATGAAGTTTTAAAAACAAAAAATGATGTAACAATAAAATAAGCGGTCGTAACCTTGTATAATCGATAAGGTTACGACCGCTTATAATGTTTGCATTATTTTTGATTTTTACGATAGAACATAGTTCAACGTAAAGTACGTTCTTTTGTTTTACACTTTCATACAGACACAATTCAGGTGGATTATAGATGTATGAAAAGGTAAAAAGGATTTTGGGGCGTAATCTATCTATATGATAATTCAAAATGAAATATAAGTCTATATTTTAATGTTTTTTTTGATTATATTTATGACACTGAGCTCAGAACAATGATGTGGAGGGTAAATATATGAAATCGAATTATGTACCAGTTTTAATTGTTGGAGGGGGATTATCTGGGTTAGCGTCTGCGTTATTTCTTGCAAAACATAACATTGAGTACTTACTTATTGAAAAGCATCCGTCTACTGCCATTCATCCGAAAGCAGGCGGCCTTACTTTACGTACAATGGAGTTATTTCGAGAATTAGGTTTGGAACAAAAAATTAAATTGGCAGGTAAAGCATTAGAGAACTGCCGAGGAAGAATAGCAGTTCATACAATAGCTGAGGCGAATAAAGAAGAATTGGAACAAATGAGAGCGACGCAATACGGAAACGATGAAGAATTACTTCAAAAAATAGAAAAGATTAGTCCATCAAAACAAACTGCGTGTTATCAAATTATTTTAGAAGAAATGATGTTACAAGAAGCGAAAACGCTAGGCGGGCAACTATCTTTTTATCATGAATTAGTTTCATTTGAACAAAATGAAAACGGGGTAAAAGCAACGATTCGAAATCGTGAAACAGAAAAAGAAAGTGTCATACATTGTGACTATGTAATTGCAGCGGATGGAGCGAAAAGTAAAATACGTGAGCAGTTAGGGATTAAAGCTGAGGGTCGTGGAACCATTGGTGGCTATTATATGAATATTTATTTTGAAGCTGATTTAAGTGAGTTTATACAAGGATATGCATTCGGTTTTTCGATGGTACTTCATCCGGAGGTTCTTGGTGCACTTATCCCCGTTGATAACGTAAAAAAATGGATTTATCATGTAGCCTACGATCCATTAAAAGGAGAGGGGTTAGAGGACTTCACTATAGAACGTTGTAAACAAATTATTCAAATAGCAATTGGAAGTACAAATATTGAGTCAGAAATATTAAGTGTTTTACCGTGGGAAGCGGCCGAAAGTACAGCGGTGAAATTTCAAGAAAATCGAATCTTTTTAGTTGGAGATTCAGCACATATTATGCCGCCAACAGGAGGGTTTGGTTCAAATACAGGAATACAAGATGCACATAACTTAGCTTGGAAATTAGCGGCTGTTATAAAAGGGAAGGCAAAACCAAAATTGTTAGAAACATATCACGAGGAGAGACACTCTGTTGCAAAATTAACGACAGCTTATGCAAGTAGTTTACTGTTTCGTGCTGCGAATAGAGAGGAAGGTAGTTTGAATAATATGGATGGTTTAGCTGTTACAGTTGGATATCAGTATTGTTCAGAGGCGATTATAGATGATTCAGTAACTCCGTATAGAATGGATAGCATAGAGTTGAACGGAAGACCTGGAACGCGAGCGCCACATTTATGGGGAACGTATGAAGGGAAGAAAGTTTCTACATTAGACTTATTCGGTAACAGTTTTGTATTACTTACAGGAGTAGAAAATAGTTCTTGGGCTGAGGCAGCACATACTGTTTCAGCTAAATTAGGAATAAATATAAAAGGGTATCGTGTTGGTTTAAGTGGAGACTTTGTTGCTCCAGAAGATATTTTTAGCAAATTATATGGTATAGAGAATGGAGGTGCTGTATTAATTAGACCAGATGGCTTTATCGGATGGCGTTCGGAAAAAACGGTAGTAAATCCAGATATAGTATTGGAAGAGGTAATGAGAAATTTATTATGTGATTTTTAAGTAACTACAGAAATATTGTTTTATGTGCTTCACTGTACTGAAAAAAATATTCACAAATTTCAATAGGTTTGATATGATTAAATTCGACAAGTTAATAGAGGCCGGAGATATTTGAGAAAAGCCATAAATTTATTTAGGGACACAGGAGTGTATTCTAAATAATTTATGGCTTTTTTTATTGAATGAACCGTACAAAATAGGGAGTTACATGTGAAAAGGAGGGCTATAAAAATTAAATAGGATAATACTAGTTTTCTATATTAATAATATAGATAAAGTATATTTGTAAGATTGGAATTTTAATATAGGTTTATAAAAATAATGAAAGTGTGTCTTCTATTTCGTGTAAATCTCATTAGCTTGTTGAAATTTGCAACGTAGGAAGGGTTAGAAGGATGAGAAAGATTATTAGCGTTTTAGTTATTTTCTTTATGACGGGAAGTATCTTTGCTGGGGGAGCTGTTCATGCGAAAGCAGAAGGGAAGCATGAATGGAATACGAATAAGTTTTTAAATATTGCACATCGCGGAGCAAGTGGACATGCACCTGAGCATACTTTTGCTTCTTATGATTTAGTGAAAAAAATGAAAGCGGATTATTTAGAGTTAGATATTCAATTAACAAAGGATGGCCAATTAATTGCAATGCATGATACAGCAGTTGATCGCACTACAAATGGAACAGGCGAAGTACGTGATAAAACGTTAAGCGAAATAAAGAGTTTAGATGCAGGAACGTGGTTTAATAAAGCGTATCCAGAAAAGGCTAAGCAAGAGTATGTTGGGCAAAAAGTTCCGACTCTTGAAGAAATCTTCCAAAAGTATGGAAGAAGCATGAAGTATTACATTGAAACAAAATCACCAGATGTGTATCCAGGAATGGAAGAGAAATTGTTAGCATTGTTAAATAAATATAATTTAGTAGGTCCAAACATGTCATCTAGCCGTGTTATGATTCAATCATTTAGTAAAGATAGTTTGAAAAAGATTCATAGTATGAATGAAAATATTCCGTTAGTTCAATTGCTTTGGTATTATCCAAATGAAAACAATGAAATTGTTGAATGGTCTGGCATTACACATGAACCGAAAAGTGTAACGAATGATGATTTTCAAGAAATTAAAAAGTATGCAGCTGGTATTGGACCAAACTTACGTAATGATAACGGAGAACTAATTATTGATGAGTCATATATGAAAATGGCTAGGAAAAATGGACTGTTAATTCACCCTTATACAATTAATGAGAAACCAGATATGAGACTGTTAATCAAATGGGGTGCTACAGGAATGTTTACAAATTATCCGGATCGATTACATAGTGTATTGAAGGAAAAATAAGTGGAAAAGGGTATACCAGTGTTTTAGGTATACCCTTTTTAATCTAACTCCCCGATAAACGTAATCTCTTTTTCATAGCATTCATCTGCATCATAAATAATTTCTTGAAAGTGAAGCGTTTTGAAGGAATGATAAACTGAAATTTCCCATGTCTCCCAAAAATCAATTTCATTTGAAAGAAGAATCCATTTTTGAAATTCACTATCTCTATTAAAGAAATTATGAAAGTAGTCCTCATTTTTAAATATAATGATTTGCGAATCCCACAAATTATTTATAGAAATCAAAACAACAACTCGATATGTATGTGTATCGCTCGGTTTCATATTTATTAAATGATTTGCTTGATTTAATAAGGTTTGAATACATAACCGTTTTACTTTTCTAGGTGTTTTACGAGAGTCAATAAAAGCTTGCGAAACTGGCAATAGCATATTCCAATATTCATCGTTATAGAAAGTAGAAGGGAACGTTTTTGTATGTTCCTCAATTTGCTTTATCACAGTGTTTGTTTTTCGTTTCATACCACGTATTTTCTTTTCACGCATTGTGAGTCATCTCCATAAATTTTTGTAATGCAGCAGAGTGATATATATCTTTTCTAGTAATAAAAGTAGTAGGAACTTTTTTGAAGCTATTTGGTAAAGGGTTGAATGATATGTCATGTTGATGACCATTTAAAATAGACTTCATCATAATTGCTATGCCCATACCTGATTTTACACATGCGAGTATCGCTTCAATTGTTCCAAACTCTAATACTCGCTTAGGTGAAATTCCTTCTTCTTGAAGCCAATCTTCTAATAAATTTCTATAATAGCACCCGTGACTAAATGCAAGTAAATTCATGTCTCCTATGTCTTTAAAGGAAGATAAAGGCTTTTTGCTAATGAGAACTAATTCTTCTTCACGAAATATATTTGTATGAAGTTCGGCATGCTGAGTAGAGCCAGCTATAAACGCTCCGTCCAGTTTTCGTTCTAGTACAAGCCTAATCAATTGTTCCGTCGTATTTGATTCTAAAATCAATTCGATTTTTGGATATTTTTCATAATAGGCCGTTAATATAGATGGAAGTCTTACAGCGGTTGTAGATTCTGTACATCCAATTTTTAAAGTGCCTCTTGGTTCGATCCCATTACTTTGAACTGCTTTAACAGATTGATCCATTAAGTGGATAATTTGTTTGGCGTATGTTAATAAAATCTCACCGTTAGAAGTTAAAGTTACACCTTTTCCGTTTCGGTAAAATAAAGGCACACCTAATTCGTTTTCTAGTTGTTTCATACGCATTGTTACGCCAGACTGTACATAGTTTAAATTTTTAGCTGCGTGAGATATGTTTTCTTCTTTCGCAACTTCGTAAAATACAGTTAAATCTTTTATATCCAAGTATCATCCCTCCAGAAAAGGTATCATTTTTTTTGATGGATCACATGATAAATCTTTATTTTATATGATATCAGAACTTTCATACAATGGAAGGGGGTGGAGGGATTATTGTGTTAATGGAAGAAAGGGTGAATAGTACTTATAAGTGGGTTATGTTAATTTTTGCGACGGTTGCTCAAAACAACAGCGACACTTATAACGTATGGTGTTGGAGCGTTTGCTTTATTTTGGAAAGAAGAATATGCACTTACGAATACGGAGATTGGATTGTTAGTAAGTGTTGTAAATATAGGACCGCTATTTTGTATGCTTTTTGTCGGGCGGCTACTTGATCAATACAATGAAAAGTTGTTAATTTCGATAAGTTCATTTTTACTAGGAGGTTCGTTTTTACTGACTAATATGGTCAATGGATTTAATGGGTTACTTTTTCGTACTTTTATTAGTAGGAACGTTTTATAGTGTTTCGCAGCCAGGAGGAAGTAAGGTGATAATGAAGTGGTTCTCAAAAGAAAATCGCGGGTTAGCGATGGGGATTAGACAAGCCGGTATACCGATTGGTGGTACATTAGCGGGAGTATTGATCCCGTTTCTTACAATAAAATATAATATGGCCTATGCGGTAAATAGTATTGCATGCATTTGTATAATTGGAGGGCTTTTATTTTTTATATTTTATAAGGAACCATATACTCAAGAGAAAGTTAAACAAGAACGTAGTAAACTTTCTTTTTGGATGCAGTTAAAAGAAGTGATGTGTAAAAAAGAGTTGTATGCAATTTATATAACTGGCATTTGTATGATTTCATTGCAAATGGTTCTAGTTGCACACTTTATAAAATTTTTAGTATTCGGGGCATTAAGCGCGCACGAAAAACGCGAAAAGCGTTTCACGATAAATGCGAAAACCGTACTTTGATACATGGCAGTGTGTGTTAAACACCCGGTTCGATTAACCAAGTAATAAAAAAACAT